>NZ_JAVCWB010000004.1:0-540000 GCF_032656385.1 Nocardia canadensis | reverse complement strand
GCGATGTGGGTCTTGTCGTCCGGGCATCGCAGTGACGTGGGCGGGGCGGTGGGGGCGCCGGTGGTGATCGTGCCCGGGGCGAAGGTCGCGGAGGACGGGACGCCGATGGCCTATCTCCAGGGGCGGTTGGATGTCGCGATCGAGTTGGTGGCGGCGGGGAAGGCCGGGCAGATCCTGTTGTCGGGGGACGCGGGTGGGAGCTCCGGGGACGAGATCGCCTCGATGACGCGGTATCTGCTCGAGCACGGGATCGATCCGGCGATCGTGAAGGCCGATGGGGAGGGACTGTCGACGCGGGAGACCTGTGAGCGGGCGCGGTCGATGTTCGGGATCGAGCGGGCGATCATCGTGAGTCAGTATCAGCATCTGCCGCGGGCGGTGGCGTTGTGCCGGGCGGCGGGGATCGAGGCCGACGGAGTGGTCGCGTATTGCGATTGCCGGCGCAGTACCGAGGTGCGCAACAACGTCAGGGAGTGGCTTGCCGCGCCCAAGGCGGTCGCGGAGATGGTGTTGCGCTGAGGCGTCGTGCCGGGTCGGGGTGCGGTTGGCGAGGAATGGGCGGCGATGCAATTTCGAGGACGACGTTTCCTCGGCGAAGGATCGGTCAACCCTGTCGGTCGGTCCGGGAGCTGCGCGGACCGATTCCGATCATCGCGCTGATCAGCGCTTTTCAGGAGGACATTGTGCGAATCGTCAAGGCGGTAGCGGTCGGTCTGGCTGTTGCGGCCGCCACAGTCGTGGGGGCGGGCTCGGCCGCCGCGGAGCCGGAGCAGAAGGAGAACATCTACATCGACGTGTCGGTGCTCGGGTGCTCGGTCGGTGCCGGGCTGGGTGGTGACGTGCTCGTCGCGCTGGGCGGCGGCGGTGGGTCGAGCGCGCTGGTGAACTCGTCGCTGGCGGCGCGGCTGCGGGCCGCCGGCTGCCTGCCGCGACTGTAGGACCTGCGCCGATGGTCTCGCCACGCGCGGCGAGACCATCGGGGTGCCGTGCTCGGGGAATCGCGATCGCGTACCGTGATCGGGGTTGTCATGATGGCCGACGGAATGGGGTGCATCGTGGGCGGATCCGAGCACGCCGCGCGGCTCGTACGTTTCTGGCAGACCGTGGAGTTGTTCGGTCCGCAGCGGGTTCCCGAGGTCGGGGCGCTGCCCGAGGACGGACTCGTGGTCGAGCCGGCGGCCGACGATCTCGCGCCGTGGGAAGACCTGGCCGCGCTTCCGCCGCTGAAGGCGGGGCGAGTGTGGCAGTTCGTGGTGTACGGCGGACTGTTCGGAATCGGGCGGGCGCGGGAGGCGCTGGTTCGGGCGTTCGGGGAGGACCGGCTCGAAGCCGATGCCCGGCGTGCCGGTACCACTGCCGCTTTCGCGGTGACACTGACCGAGGACGGGGTGGTCGTCGGTGGTTCGGCGAGCCTGTCGGGGCTGGCCTGGGCGGTGAATCGGTTGCGGTCGCCCGGTCCGGCGGACAGTGGCTGGGCCGAGGGGTTCGAGCATGATTCGGCCGCGTTCACGGCGGCCTTCGATACGTTGACCCGCGAAGCCGCGGCCGCCGATCCCGAACAGGTCCAGCACTCGCCCCGGTGGCGGGCGCTGGACGTGGTCGGTCGTGGTGTCGGGGCTTCGCTGATCGCGGCGGGCGCGGACGGGGTCATCTCCCCCGGGCTCGCCGGCATGTCGGCGCTGGCCTTCGCCGAGCGACTGTTACCCCGGGACCCGGAGGAACCGGCCGAGGCGCCGCGGCTCACCGGGCGGGATCTACAGACGTTCACCGGCGAACTGTGTGGGGCGCTGGGGATTCGGTCGGAATTGCGCGCGGGTGGCGTGCGCGTCGCGTGTGTGCAGGTGGCGGCGCGCGACAGTGTCCCCGGCGAGGATCGGCTGAACAGCGGTTTGCGCGCGGACCTCGCCACGCTGGCGGCGGCCGTCGAGCGCGGCGATGTCGGTGCCGCGCTGCAGGACTATCTCGCGGCCACCGAGACGCTGCCCGTCGATGAACGCATCGATGTCCGCGAGCGCCAGGACGTGGTGGTCGAAGGGCTGCTCCCACATCTGGTTCCGGACGGCCGCTGGCCGGGTGATCCGCTGGTGTCGGGACAGCAGTTCGCGGTCGATCAGGCGCTGGCCGGATTGCGTGACAGTGCGGGGATTTTCGCGGTGCACGGCGCGCCGGGGACCGGCACGACGACGATGCTGCGCGATCTGCTGGCGGCGATCGTGGTGGAGCGGGCGGCGCAGCTGGCCTCGTTCGACAATCCGCTCGACGTGTTCACCGGGATCACCGAGCAGGTGCAGGTCGCGAAGAACTACACGGTGGGCGCGCAACGGCTGGCGTCGAATGTCACCGGGTTCGAGGTGGTGCTGACGACGGGCAGCGAGGAAGCCGCGGCCGACGTCGTCACCGAGATCCAGCGCCGCGACGCCATCGATCGCGAGTTCGACCATTTCACCGAGCTGGCCGATCTCGTCGGCGACGAACCCGCGTGGGGTCTGGTCGCCGCGGCGCTCGGCGATCAGCGGCGGAGCTTCGGCGAGCGGTTCTGGTTCGGCGACCGGTTCGCCACCGAGCACTTCTCCGGGTCGACGGCCGGCGGCATGCTCGACCTTCTCAAACAGGCCGAGGCCGACCCGGATTCGATCCCGGACTGGTCGACGGCGGTGCTGGATTTCGCCAATCGGCGCGCCGAGGTGCGCAGGCTCGCCCAGGAACGTCAGGACGTCGCCGACGCGGTGGCCGAACTCCCCGACATGCACGAGCAGCTGCGCTCGATCGCGGCGGAGATCGCCAATGCCGATACCGCGCACGCGCATTGGCGAGAGCGGCATCAGCTGGCCACCGAGCATCTGCGGGCGGCGCAGGCCACCCAGCATCGGGTCGGCAAGTTGCTCGCTGAGCACGGTGGGCAGAAGCCGGGGTTCGCGGCGTCGGCGTCGACCGGGTTCAGCGCGGGTCGGCGCTGGAGTGCCCGCAGCAACGAGCTGCTGCGCGAGCGGCATATCGCCGAATCGGAGATGCGACGGCGGCAGACCGAGGTCGAGTACACGCGGGCGCAGTGGGCGGAGGCGGCCGAGCACGGGCGCGCGCTCATCCGGGCGCATCGGGAGCTGACCGCGCGACGCGAGGTGGCGCTGGAGATCATCGAGCGAGCGCGCGAGAACTGGGCCGATACCATCCCGTTCGGCGATGCCGCCGGGGACGACGAACGGTTCCAGCTGTGCAATCCGTGGGCCGACGAGCAGTACGCGACGGCGCGCCGTGAGCTGTTCCTGTCGGCGTTGCGGCTGCATCGGGCGTTCCTGCTCGACGCGGCGCCGCGGGTGCGCGACAACCTGATCGTCGCGATCGCGCTGATCCGGGGTGAGCTGGCCGAGGCGCCGAAGCCGGAAACCGTCGCCGCCGCCTGGCAGACGCTGTTCTTGGCGGTGCCGCTGGTGGTCACGACGTTCACGGCCGCGCCGCGGTTGTTCGAGGGGCTCGGGCGGGAGGCGCTGGGCTGGTTGTTCGTCGATGATGCCGGGCAGGCCGCGCCGCAGTCGGTGGCCGGAGGGCTGTGGCGGGCGCGGCGGGCGGTGATCGTGGGTGATCATCGTCAGCTGGGGCCGATGGAGACATTGCCGACCTCGGCGCAGGAGGCGCTGGTGCGGCAGTTCGGGCTCGACGCGGAGTGGATGCCGGATCTGGCGTCGGCGCGGCGGGCGGCCGATCGCGGGGTGCGGTTCGGAACGTGGCTGACGCCCGCCGACGCCGCCGAACCGGTGTGGGTCGGGGCACCGTTGCGGGTACATCGGCGCAGTGACCTGCCGATCTTCGAGCTGACGCATCGGATCGCCTACGACGAGGATCTGCTGATCTTCGGGACGCCGGAACGGCCGGAGTTCCCCGGGCAGGATCGGTGGATCGATGTGCGATCGGCCCGGGCGGAAGGGAATTGGATTCCCGGGGAGGGCGAGGCGCTGGCCGAGTTGCTCGCCCAGCTGACCGAGGACGGGGTGTCGCCCGGCGATATCCGAGTGGTCAGCCCGTTCCGGGATGTCGCGCGCGGGGCGCGGGAGGTCGCGCGGGAGGTGCTCGGGCCGGAGTTCGCCGCGCATCAGGTGGGAACCGTCCATGCGATGCACGGGAATTCGGCCGAGGTGGTCGTGCTGATTCTCGGGACCTCGCCCGCCGCGGGTGGGTCGCGGCGCTGGGCGGCGATGAATCCGAATGTGCTCAATGCGGCGGTGTCGCGGGCGCGGCGGCGAGTGTATGTGATCGGAAACTACCGATTGTGGAGCAGCCAGCGGTATTTCGACGCGCTGGCCGCGCAGTGGACGGTGCAGGACGAGCCGGTGCGTCAGACGGTCAGCCGGTAGAAGCGCCAGAACCCGAAGTCCTCGATCGGGAGGACGTCGACAGCGGCGAAGCCCGCCCGCTCGGCGTACTCGGTCAGTTTCGCGGTGCGCAGGACGGTGCCGGTGCCCGCCGAACCGGGGTGGGCCATGCCGTCGGGCAGGCAGATCAGCAGGCTGAAGCCGTACATCAGGCGGTCGACATCGCCGGCCGGTGCGGTGAATTCCGCGTCGACGGCTTCGTCCATGACGATCACGACGCCGCCGGGCCGCAGGGCCTTGCGCATCGCGGTGAGGATCTCGACGGGGTGGGGCATGTCGTGCAGGCATTCGAAGGCGAACACCGCGTCGAACGTGGCTTCGGGCAGGTCGGTCGCGGCGTCGCCGTGGTGGAAGCGGACGCGGTCGCCGAGGTCGGCGGCATTGTCGCGGGCCATCACGACCGAGGGTTCGTCGATGTCGTAGCCGTCGACCCGCAGTTCCGGGTAGGCGCGGGCCAGCGCGATGGACGACCAGCCGCCGCCGGAGCCCACATCGGCGACGCGGGCGTCCTGGCCTGCGAGTCTCGCGTGCACATCCGGCACGCCGGCCAGGTCGATGGCGAGACGGTGCTCGAACCACGGGCGGTTCATGTCGGACTGCGATTCGCGCATGTCCACGCCGTATTCGGACCAGCCGACGCCCCCGCCCTCGCGGTAGGCGCGGATCAGGCCGGGCAGCTGGACCGCGGCACCGGCCAGCATTCTGGCCAGCGGCGCGAGGTAGTTCAGGCTGCTGGGATCGGTGAGGACTTCGGCGGGACCGGCGGGGRGGGTGAAGCGGCCGTCGCCGTCGACGGTCAGCACACCGGTCGCGGCCTGCTGCTCGAGCCATTCCCTGGCGTAGCGCAGGTCGCCGCCGGCGCGCGCGGTCAGTTCGACGGCGTCGGCGGGACCGTGCTCGGCCAGTGCCCGATACCAGCCGAGCCGGTCGCCGAGGTGCACCGCGAGGATGTCGACGGCGCCGAGTGCCGCGCCGAACAGCCGGTCGGCGAACTGCTCACTGGTCTGCTCCGTTGCGGCCACGTCGATCCTCCCTGGCTGTGTCACGGACCGATCGGCCCGCTGTAGCGAAGTACGTGGCGGCGCGGCCCGTGGTTCACTCCGGAGTCAACGATTCGGTCTCCGACCGGCTGGTTGCGCGGAGTTTGCGGGAGACTGGCCGATGCGTGTGTCGAATGATCGGAGTAGTCATGAGAACAGCCGCCGTCCTCGGATCGACCGCTGGCGCCGCGATCGCCGTCGTCCTCGCCCTGCCCGTGGAAGCCGGTGCCGATCCGGTCACCGACTTTTTGTGCAACAGCGGGTCCAGCCAGTTCTGTCCGCCGCCCCCGCCGCCACCCGGCGGGGACTGTCATCCGTCGTATGACCCGTGCGTGCCGTTCGCCGCCGACGTCGACTGCGCGGGCGGCGACGGGAACGGTCCCGCGTACACGGGACGGGTTCGGGTGATCGGGCCGGACGAGTACGGGCTCGACACCGACAACGATGGGATCGGCTGCGAGACCAGCTGACGCGCGGGGCGGCGTCGTGCCGCAGGCCGGTAGCCTGCCCGCGCACGCGCCGCGCGTCAGCTGGGTCTGCTACGGCGAATCGAACAGCAGGACACCGGAATCCACCTCGGTGCCGACGGCGTCGCTGACGATCGAGTCCTTCGGGGAGTCCATCACGACGATCGGGCAGATCGGGGAATTGCCGGTGGCGGCGATCTCGGTGGGGTCGAAGGTGACGATCGGGGCGCCTGCCTCGACCTCGTCGCCTTCGGCGGCCAGCAGGCCGAAGCCTTCGCCCTTCAGCTTCACCGTGTCGATGCCCAGGTGGACGAGGACGCCGACGCCGCTGCCCAGGATGACGAAGGCGTGCGGGTGGAGTTTGAGGATCTTGCCCGCGATGGGGGCGGTGACCGTGAGGGTGCCGCGGGTGCGGTCGGGGTCGATCGCCACGCCCGAGCCGACGATCTGACCGGCGAAGACCGGGTCGGGGACGTCGGCCAAGGAGACGACCTTGCCCGCGAGCGGAGCGAGGACGGGCACGCTCACAGGATGTCCTCGATGTCCTCGGCGAGGGTGTCGGCTTCGGGGCCGACGACGACCTGCACGACCGAGCCGGCCTTGAGGACGCCGTGCGCGCCCGCGGCCTTGAGGGCGGCTTCGTCGACCTTGCTGCCGTCCTTCACCTCGGTGCGCAACCGGGTGATGCAGGCCTCGATCTCGACGATGTTGTCCGCGCCACCCAGACCCTTGACGATCGCTTCCGCTTTGGACATGTGTTCTCCCTTTCCGCGGTGGTTGCCGGTTCCAGTATGGGAGCCTCGAATGTGCGCCACGTCATATTTCGCGGTTGACATCCGACAGCCACCTGGTCAAACTTACAACTGGTTATGACCGGACAGTACCCGTCAGGGTCACCGGTTCACAACAGTTAACCCGGACCGACTCCCAAGTCCGTTCGGCTCGCCGAGACCGCCGGAAACCCGGCACGAAGAAGGTCGACATGACTGCCGTTACCGACAGCCCCAAGCAAGAATCGAAGGTGTTCGCGGGTTTGCAGCGCCTGGGTCGCAGCCTCATGCTGCCGATCGCGGTGCTCCCCGCGGCGGGCATCCTGCTGCGCCTCGGCCAGGCCGATCTCCTCGGCCGGTTCTCCGCGCTGGAGAGCACCGCGTCGGTCATCTCGGCGGCCGGTCAAGCCGTGTTCACCTGGCTGCCACTGATCTTCGCCGTCGGCATCGCGATCGGCTGGGCCAAGAAGGCCGACGGATCGACGGCGCTGGCCGCGGTGGTCGGCTACATGGTGATCAACGGCGTGTTCGAGGCGATGTCCCCGATCGTGCTGGAGGGCAAGACCGATCCGAAGGGCGCGCAGGCGCTGATCAACTACGGCGTCCTCGGCGGCATCGTGATGGGTCTGCTCTCGGCGATCCTGTGGCAGCGGTTCTATCGCACGAAACTGCCGGATTTCCTGGGCTTCTTCAACGGTCGGCGGCTGGTGCCGATCCTGACCGCGATCACCGGTCTGGTCGTCGGTGTCGGCATGTCGTTCCTCTACCCGGCGTTCAACTCCGCGCTCACCTGGGTGGGCGAGACGGTCGCCGACAACACCGTCATCGGTGGCGGCATCTACGGTGCGGCCAACCGGCTGCTCATCCCGACCGGCCTGCACCACATCCTGAACTCGACCGTGTGGTTCCTCGTCGGCGATTACACCGACGCCTCCGGCCAGCTCGTGCGCGGCGACCTCAACCGGTTCTTCGCCGGCGACCCGACCGCGGGCACCTTCATGACCGGCTTCTTCCCGATCATGATGTTCGCGCTGCCCGCCGCCGCGCTGGCGATCTGGCACAACGCGCGCCCGTCGCAGAAGAAGCTGGTCGGCGGCATCATGCTCTCGACCGGTCTGACCGCGTTCGTCACCGGCATCACCGAGCCGCTGGAGTTCTCGTTCATGTTCGTGGCGTGGCCGCTGTATGTGGTGCACGCGATCCTGACCGGCACCTCGATGGCGCTGGTGAACGCGCTGGGCATCCACGACGGATTCACGTTCTCGGCGGGCGCGATCGACTATCTGCTGAACTTCGGCAAGGCGACCGACGCGTGGCTGCTGATCCCGATCGGCCTGGGCTACGCGGTGATCTACTACGTGCTGTTCAGCTTCGTGATCAAGAAGTGGAACCTGCGCACGCCCGGCCGCGAAGCCGAGACCGATGTCGAGGTGGGCGCGCCCGATGTCGCCACGGCCGAAGCCGAGGCGGCGCTGGAGGCGACCGGAGATACTCGCACCGACGCGCCGTTGGTCGCCGAAGTCGAATCGAAGCTGGACAAGAAATTGGAAGGTGAGTGAGGACATGACCACCCGCACAGTCGTCGTCGGATCCCAGGTGGGGCTCCATGCCCGGCCCGCAGCGAAATTCACCCAGGCCGTGCAGGCCACCGGAGTACCGGTGCGGATCTCGCTGGGAGCGGGCGAACCGGTCGACGCGGCCAGCGTGCTCGCCGTCATGACCCTGGGCGCCGGCCACGGCGCCGAGGTGACCCTGCACGCCGACGACGACGCGGTGCTCGACAGCCTGGCCGCGCTGGTGGCCTCGGATCTGGACGCCGCCTGATGGGCGAACAGGTGATTCGCGGCCTCGGCGTGAGCCCCGGCGTGGTGTGCGCGCCGTGGCTGCGGTTCGGTTCGCAGCTGGCGACCTCGGCGCAGGATCCGGTCGGCGGCTCGGTCGAGGACGAGATGGTCCGGGTCAAGGCGGCGCTCGGCGGTGTGGCCGACGAGATGCAGGCCAGGGCCGGTCGGGTGACCGGCGTCGCGGCGGAGATCTTGTCGATGTCGGCGACGATGGCCCGCGACCCTGGCATCGTCGCCGCCACCGAGAAGCAGCTGACCGACGGGATGCCGACGGCGCACGCGGTGCACCTGGCGTTCGAGGGTTTCTGCGCCAAGCTCGAGGCGCTCGGCGGGTACATGGCCGAGCGCGCGACCGACCTGCGCGATATCGGCGGGCGCACCGTCGCGGTGCTGCTCGGGGAACCGATGCCGGGCATTCCGGAGCCCGGCCATCCGTTCGTCCTGGTCGCCCGGGATCTCGCGCCCGCCGATACCGCGATGCTCGGTGACAGCGAGGTGGTCGGGCTGCTGACCACCGAGGGCGGGCCGACCAGTCACACCGCGATTCTCGCGAAGTCGCTGGGGCTGCCCGCGGTGGTGAACTGTCCCGACACCGACCGGCTGATCGAGGACGCGCCGGTCCTGCTCGACGGCAGCACCGGGGATGTCGTGATCGATCCGAGTCCGCTGCGGCAGCAGGCCGCGATCGAGCAGGCGGCGGCCGACGCGGCGCGGCTGGCGGCGGCCAGCGGGCCGGGGCATACCGCCGACGGGACGCCGGTGCAGCTGCTGGTGAACATCGGGACCGTCGACGACGCCGAGAAGGCGGGCCCCGTCGACAGCGAAGGCGTCGGGCTGTTCCGTACCGAGTTCATGTATCTCGGCAAGGCGACGGCGCCGAGCCTGGACGAGCAGATCGCCTCCTACACCACGGTTCTCGAAGCATTCGCCGGTCGCAAGGTCGTGGTCCGCACGCTCGACGCGGGCTCGGACAAGCCGCTGCCGTTCCTCGATCTGGGGACCGAGGAGAACCCCGCGCTGGGTGTGCGCGGGCTGCGGATCGGGACGGTGTTCCCCGATACCCTGGCCACCCAGCTCACCGCACTGGCCAGGGCGGGCGAGGCCACCGGAGCGGACCTGTGGGTGATGGCGCCGATGGTCGCCACCGCCGACGAGGCCGCCGGATTCGCCGCGCTCGCCAGGGAATCGGGGCTGCGCAAGGTCGGCGCGATGATCGAGATTCCGGCGGCGGCACTGCGGGCGGCCGATCTGCTGGCGCATCTGGACTTCGTCAGCATCGGGACCAACGATCTCAGCCAGTACACCTGCGCGGTCGATCGGATGGCGGGTGGGCTCGCCCATCTGCTCGATCCGTGGCAGCCCGCGGTGCTCGATCTGATCGCGATGGTCGGCGCGGCGGGGACGGCCGCCGGGAAGTCGGTCGGCGTGTGTGGCGAGGCGGCGTCGGATCCGACGCTGGCGCCGGTGCTGGTCGGGCTCGGGGTGACGAGCCTGTCGATGTCGGTGCCCGCGTTGCCCGGGGTGCGGGCGGCGTTGTCGGCGGTGGATATCGAGACCTGCCGCGACGCCGCCGATGCCGCGTGCGCGGCCCGGAATCCGCAGGTGGCGCGCGAGGCGGTCGCGGCGATCGTCGGGCGGGCATGAATCGGAGGACGGTGTGGGCGGTCCGGCCGGTGGTCGGGCCGTCGCACGATGGGTGTGTGCGGGGCCATTTTGTGGGCCCCTTCGTTGCCACCGCGCAGCGACCAACCGGCCTCAGGCAACAGCCGGTGCGGGCAGCCGACCAGCCTCAGCGGGCAGCACACGCAACCGACCACAGGCAGCGGGCGGCGCGGTGAGCGCACGAGGTGTCGTGCGGGGACGGCTTGTCGGGACGCCCGGCGGTGAGATCGCCGACGGGGTGGTCGAATTCGCGGACGGCCGGATCACCTGGGTGGGTGGGGCTGCGGATCATCCTGCGGCGGGGCAACTTCCCTCGGCGGGTGACGAGCTGGTGCTGCCGGGCCTGATCGACGTGCACTGCCATGGTGGTGGCGGATTCGGATTCCCCAACGCCGATACGAAGGGTGCGCGGGTCGCGGCGGCGAATCACCGCGGTCAGGGGACGACCGGGTTGCTCGGGAGTTTGGTGTCCGCGCAGCCGGAGGTGTTGCTTCGGCAGGCGGAGCTGCTCGCCGATCTCGTGGATGACGGCGTCCTGCTCGGGATTCACCTGGAGGGGCCGTTCCTCAACGCATGCCGTTGTGGCGCACAGGATCCCGCGGCGATCATTCCCGGTGATCCCACGTTGTTCGAGCGGATCTATGCGGCGTCGCGCGGCACCGTCCGATCGATGACGCTGGCGCCGGAGACTGCGCACTTCGCAGAACTACTCGCGGCCATGCGCCGCAACGATGTGCTGCCCAGTCTCGGGCACACCGACGCCGACGCCGCGACGACGGCGGCGCGGATCGCGGACGCGACCGGTGGACCGATCACCGCGACGCACCTGTTCAACGGCATGCCGCCCCTGCACCACCGCTCCCCCGGCCCGGTCGCCGCCTGCCTGGCTGCCGCCGGTCGGGGCGAGATGGTGCTCGAATTGATCGCCGACGGCGTGCATCTGGCGCCCGAGACCGTGGCGATGGTGTTCGACACGGTCGGGCCCGAGCAGATCGCGCTGGTCTCCGACGCGATGGCGGCGGCCGGGCTCGGCGACGGTGACTATCCGCTGGGGGCGCTGGATGTGCGCGTGCGCGACGGCGTCGCCCGGCTCGCCACGGCGGACGGGACACCGGGCGCGATCGCGGGCGGGACCGCGCGGTTGCTCGATGTGCTGCGCTGGACGGTGCGGGAGGCGCGGATTCCGCTGGTCGTCGCCGTCACCGCCGCCACTCGCACACCTGCCAGGGTGCTCGGTCTGCACGACCGGGGCGTCCTCGCCGTCGGCATGCGCGCCGATCTTCTCGTCACCGATCAGTCATTGCAGCCGCGGCGGGTGTACGTCGCCGGAACGGAAGGAACCTGATGGAAATCGTCATCCGGGCGGACGAGCACGAGGTGGCCACCACGGTCGCCGATATCGTCGGCGGCTATGTGGAGCGCGGCAACGCGATCCTCGGCCTGGCCACCGGGTCGTCGCCGCTGGGCAGCTATCAGGAGCTGGCGCGACGGTATCGCGAGGGCGAACTCGACTTCTCGACGGCGAGCGCCTTCCTGCTCGACGAGTATGTCGGACTGCCGAAAGAGCATCCGCAGTCGTACTTCTCGGTGATCCGTTCCGAATTCGTCGATCACGTGAATCTCGATCCGGCGCGGGTACTCAGTCCGAACGGCGAGGCGGGGGACATCGCGGGCGAGGGCAGGCGCTACGACGCCGCCATCGCCGCGGCGGGCGGGGTCGACGTGCAATTGCTCGGCATCGGCACCGACGGGCACATCGGCTTCAACGAACCCGGCTCGGCGCTCACCTCGCGCACCCGGGTGAAGACGCTCACCGAACAGACCCGCAAGGACAACGCCCGCTTCTTCGACGGGCCCGACGACGTGCCGCACCATGTCCTCACCCAGGGTCTCGGCACGATCGGCGAGGCCGGGCACCTGGTGATGATCGCGCTCGGCGCGGGCAAGGCCGACGCCATCGCCGCCGCCGCGGAGGGGCCGCTGTCCGCCTTCTGCCCGGCCTCGGTCATGCAGTGGCACCGGCACGTCACCGTGGTGATCGACGAGGCCGCCGCGAGCAAGCTGAAGCTGGCCGACTACTACAAGTACGCGCTGGCGAACAAACCTGCCTGGCAGTCGTTCTGAGATGACCGCGCTCGAGTTCGCGGTGCAGGACGTGGCGGGTGCGGTCGGCGCCCGCCGGGTCGGCGCGGAGCGGGTGGAATTGTGCGCGGCGCTGGGTAGTACCGGTGGGCTGACGCCGAGCATCGGGATGATCGAGGCGGTCGTGTCCACCGGGATTCCGGTGCACGCGCTGATCCGCTGTCGGGCGGGCGGGTTCGTGTATTCCGAGGCCGAGGAGATCGCGGTGATGAACGCCGATGCGAAGGCGGCGGTGTCGGCCGGGGCGGCCGGGCTCGTCGTCGGGGCGCTCACGCCCGCGCACCGGGTCGACCTCGACGCGCTGGAACGCATCCTCGACGGCGTTCCGGTCGACAGCATCGAGCTCACCTTCCATCGGGCCATCGACCAGATCGGTGACCGGTCGGCGGCGATCGACCGCCTGATCGCGGCGGGCATGACCAGAGTCCTCAGCTCCGGCGGCGCGACGTGTTGCGCCGCCGGTCTCGACGAGCTCGCCGCCATGGTCGACCAGGCGGCGGGCCGACTCCAGATCATGGCCGGTGGCGGCATCACGGTGGCCGATATCCCCGCACTGCGTCGCATCGGCGTCGACGCGGTCCACCTCTCGGCCCGTCGCGTCGTCGCCGATGACGGTGGACCGGGCGGTGGGGGCACCACCGGCCACGAACAGCTGGACGAGAATCTCGCCGCAGCGGTCGCGACGCGGCTCCGCGACGCGGCGTCGGCGGGCTGATCTGTCATCCGGATCGGGCCGCGAGGACATCGGGCGACCGGTGGCGGCATCGACCACAGCAGCCGGATGTCGAGCCGCCACCGGCATCGCAGGGCCACCAGCCGGCGCAGCGACCTCAAGAACGTTCGGCGAGAATGAGTTCCGCTTCACCGGGGTTGCAGTCGAACGCCGCCTGCACTGCTGCGATGGCTTCGGCGTGCTCCCCGGCCGCGACCAGCCGGTCGATCTCGGCCCACTGGTCGGTCGGGGCGGCTACCGACAGGTCGAGTCGGCGTTCGAGGCGTTCCCACATGCGGGCCACCGTCGGGTCGTCGGTGAGCAGTTCGCCCAGGTGGGCTTTGAAGGTGGGGTGTTCGGTGCGGTACATGCCCATCCAGCTGCTGTCGGGCGGGCTGGCCTCGGCGTTGGCGGTGCGGTCGGCGAGTTTGAGGATCACCGCCGGCGGGTGGGCGGCGATCTTGGCGTAGGCGTTGAGGTTTCGGGCCTTGCGGTCGGGGCCGATGCCGGTGACGGCCCAGACCAAATCGAGAACCTCACGACCGAAACGGGATTCGACCTCCTCGGCGGTGACCGGGGTGTCCTCGATGACGTCGTGCAACCAGGCGGCGGTACCGACCGCGCCGTCGTAGCCGAAGTCGTCGAGGACGGCCCGCACCGCCGCGAGGTGGGTGATATACGGATGCTCGCCGTAGCGCTGGTCGCCGTGGGACTCGAGGGCGAACGCCCGCGCCTCGGATTCCCGCTGATCGAACTCCATATCGCACCCCCGTGCTCGATTCGGATCGTGACGAGATCGACCCTAGCCGAGGCCACCGACAATCAGCGCGGCTTCCTGGCGGTGAGGATGCCGGTCTGGTACTTGCTCTGCGTGTACTCGAGCTCGGTGAAACCGGCCGTTCCCAGCTGGTCGGTGTAGTGGCGGATGTCGGCATCGGCGAAGGGGTTGCCGCCGCCGAAGAACGGGGCGAGAATCCGGCGCGCCCGCGGGGTGAGCGAGGCGTCGGCCAGCAGCAACCGGCCGCCGGGGCGCAGGACCCGCCACATCTCGGTGATCGCGGCCGCGCGGTGCTGCGCGGGGATGTGGTGCATGACGAAAGTGCAGGTGACGACGTCGAATTCGCTGTCGGCGAAGGGGAGGTCCTGGGCGGGCGCCTGTTCGTAGCGGTGCTGCGCCGCGCGATCGCGCTGCCGATTGTCGGCGACGGCGATCGCCGAGGGGTCGACCCCGACCGCCGCACCGGACGCGCCGGTCACCGCACCCGAGGCGCGCACGAGTTTGCCCGGCCCGCAGCCGATATCGAGCGTGCGCTGCCCCGGCGCGATACCGGCCGCCGCGACGAACTCGGCCAGCAGGCGACGCTGCCTGCCGAGGAAGAACACCGTGGTGAACAGGTTGTACCGGCGCAGGCCCGCGATGACGATGCCGGTGTCGCTGTCCTCGACGAACATGGGGGTGAGAAGCTGGTTTCTTGACATGGGTCCATGGTCGGACGCGGCCACGGCGGCGACCAGGATCAGAATCGCCGGATCTGTCCGTTTCCGGACAGATCCGCGGAATCCGTCCCGTGGAGGAACGATGGCCGAGCACACCGATCGCCGGGTCCGCCGGACCAGGGACAACCTGCACCGCGCGCTGATCGAGCTGATGATCGAGCGCGGCTACGACCGGGTGACGGTCAGCGACGTCATCGAGCGCGCCGATGTCGGGCGCTCCACCTTCTACGCGCACTATCGCGACAAGGACGACCTGCTGCTGGTCAGCTGCACCGAGTATCTGCGCCGCGAGATCGCTCGCACCACCGTGCCGGGCTCACCGCTCGCACCGCTGCGGGTGATGTTCGCCCTCGCCGCGCGGTATCCGGAGGTCTACCGACCGTTGATCGGGCCGAAGGCGACCACGACGGTGCTGCACGCCTACCAACGGTGCGTGGCCGACCTGATCGGCGAACTGGTCGAGGAGCTGCCCGGCGACACCGTCGCGTTCCTGTCGTGGGGACTGGTCGGGTTCCTCGGCGCCGTGATCGAGCCGAACGATCCGGTCGCGCCGGCGACCGCCTGGCAGCGCTTCGAAACGCTGGCCCTGTACGGGCTCAGCGGCGGCCCAGGTCGGGCCACGGCGGCCGGCGCAGCAGGGTCAGCGCCGCGATCACGCCCGTGAGCAGGCCGATCCATTCGCCGAGCTGAGCGATCCGGTTGGTGTCGACCGCGGGCGTCCAGTGGGCGCGGCCGTCGTGGATGACGAACACGCCGACCGGACGGGCGGCTCGGCCGAATCCGCCGCCGCGGGCGACGGTGATCACGGTCGCGCCGTCGGCGGTCGGCACCGGGTCGCCGAAGATCATCGGCGGCGTCGTGACCGCCTGTTCGAGCCGGTCCCTGATCGTCATCCGAACCCCCGTCGGTCGTCGCGGCACTGCTGTCGAACATACGCGCCGGACGATGCGTTGCCCGGCGGTTCGCGAACGCCGTGCCCGGGAGCGTCGGGCGCTCTTGGCATGATGGGTGAGCCCAGCCACGACGAGAGGGGTTGCGCCCATGACCACCACACCGGAGCTCGACATCCTGGCGACATCGTGGTCGCGTTCGCTCGGCCTGCGCGTGCCGGTGGTGAACGCGCCGATGGGCGGGGCGGCGGGCGGACGGCTCGCGGCGGCGGTGACCGCGGCGGGCGGGCTCGGCATGATCGGAATGGGCAGCGCCGGATCGGTGGCCGCGCTGGAGCGTGAGCTCGCGCTCACCGGCGACGCGGCGTTCGGGATCGGGCTGGTCGACTGGGTGCGGCAGCGCGAGGCCGGACTGCTCGACGCCGCGATCGCCGCCGGACCCCGTGCCCTGTCGATCAGTTTCGGTACCGACTTCTCCTGGGTGCCGGTGGTACAAGACGCGGGGATTGTCGCGATCACCCAGGTCTACGACGTGCCGGGGGCGCATCGCGCACAGGATGCCGGGATCGACGTGCTGGTCGCGCGGGGGTGTGAGGGCGGCGGGCACGGTGCCGACCGGCTCGGGCTGCTGCCGCTGCTCGACGCCGTCCTCGACATCGCGACCGTGCCCGTGCTGGCGGCGGGCGGGATCGGTTCCGGGCGCACCCTGGCCGCGGTGCTGGCGGCGGGCGCGGCCGGGGCCTGGTTGGGAACGTGCCTGGCCGCGGCGGAGGAATCCCTGCTGCCCGAGAACGCGCGCCGCGCGATGCTCGCGGCCGATTCCACCCACACGGTGGTGACCACGGCCTTCGACGAGACGCTCGACCTGCCGTGGCCGCCGATCTATCCGGCGCGGGTGCTGCGCAACGACTTCACCGATCCGTGGTCACGCCCGGAACTCGACGAGACCCGGCCGGACGCGGACCTGCTGCGCGCGGCCATCGCCGTCGACGACGCGACCATCGCGCCGGTCGACGCGGGACAGGGCGTCGGGTTGATCACCCACATCGAGCCCGCGGCCGCGATCGTCGACCGACTCTGCCGGGACGCGGCCGCCTTGTTGCGGCGCTGAGGGTACCGCGGTCTTGCGCTCAGCGGCCACGACCACGGCTACGCCGAACTCCCCCACCACTCTGCGGCTCGGCAGCCCCGAGGCTTCGGCGACGAGGCTCCCACGGACTCGGTGACTCAACGGACAGGATTGCGCAGGTCGACGACGCGCGCGGGGTCGTTCAGCAGACTCTGGTCGAGCTGAATCGTCTCCTCGGTCCGCCACCGGGCGTGCCAGATCGGTACGCCGCCGGGCAGATTCGTCTCCCGCGCGGAGGTGAGCAGCGGGAGTTCGAGGCGGGCCCCGGTCACCGTGACCGCGGCGTTGGCCGGGGTGTGTGACCAGACGTCGTCGACCACGTCGGTGATCCGGATACCGAGCCGGTGGCCGGTGGCCAGGCGGGCGTCCTGCCACAGCAGGCGGATCGCGGCCTCCGGGCGGACCGGAGCGATGCCGCGGGTCAGCACGGTAGCGCGGCCGTCGGGGGCGATGTCGTAGAGCTCCAGCGCGACCGTCGCTTCCGGCGGTCCGGAGAGCCGAACGGTCGCTGTCGCCCGGCCCGCGAGGTGCAGCGCTTCGGTGACGGGTGCCGAGATCGACCAGATCTCGCGGTCGGGGCCGGGGAGCAGGCCGCGATCGGTGTAGGTGCCGGTGCGCAGGTCGACGGAAACACGCTCGGAATCGACCGGCGGCCAGACGCTTTCCCCGCGCCAGCCGCCGTCGAACTGGCCGACGGTGACCGGTGGACCCGGCACCTCGACGGCGGCACCGGCAACGTGGCGGTCCAGGAACGCGGCCAGTTCATCGGTGAAATGCGGTGTGCCGCAGCGGCTGCGGCAGTCGGAGTGCCCCCACTGGCCGAACCAGGCCCGGTGCTCACCGGGACCCATCGCCTGCCAGGCGTCCAGGACACGATCGGCGCGGGTGTTGGAGTCGAGGAAGCTCTGGCCGAGGAACAGCGGGGTGGTGTTGCCGCGCAGGTCCTCGACGATGTCGCGGTCGCGCCAGCCCGGGTTGGCGCCGTTGTGGTCGGTGGTGAGGGCCAGATAGTTGTCGGTGCATTCCTTGGTCAGCGCGACGGCGTTGGCCTGATATTCGGGTGAGTCGTCCCAGCGGCCGGGGGTGTGGGCGATGGCGAGGTGTTCGGGGCCGGCGAGGTCGGCGGGGCGAAGTCCGTCCTCGGTCAACGGTTTTCCGCCGAACTTCCACGAGACGCCCTGCATGTACAGGTAGGTGTACGGGTCGACGACCGGCTCGAACGCGGCCACCGCGGCCAGACCCTTCGGCTTCGCGGCCAACGCGAGCATCCCGGTCCAGCCCTCGTAGGACGTGCCGACCACGCCGACCCGGCCGGTCGACCAGGGCCTGCTCGCGGCCCACTCGACGGCGGCGGCGACATCGGACTGCTCCCCCGGGCCACCGAAATCCGGGCAGCCGTTGGAGCCGCCGTAGCCGCGCAGATCCACGATCACGTAGGTGTAGCCGGCCTTCAACGCCCACTCGACCGGCAGGTTGTCGGTCGACGGGCCGCCCTCGTGGCGCGGCTGGGTGAGGTAGGCCAGGTGCGCGCGATAGGGGCTGGCCGTCAGCAGCACCGGGGTGCGCACGTCGTCGGCGATGCCGTGCGGACGCAGGATGTCGGCGTGCAGGCGGGTGCCGTCGGGCGCGGTCAGATAGTCCTGCGTCCACTGGAACGCCACATTCACCGGTTCGGCCGACACCGGCGCCGCCATACCAAGCACCAACGCCACACCGGCGGCCACCCGCGCCACCATCGCACCCCATTGCACGGATGGACTATCGCCGGTCGCGTCGCGCGCGTCCAGCCCCGAGATCCGGGGGCTGCGGATCAGGGCAGCGGTTGCGGGCGGACGGTGAGGATCTGCTGGGCAACGCCCACCGGTCCGCGCACGTCGTGCAGCACGGTGCTGGTCAGGCCCTGGCCGGCGTGGCCGAAGGTGACACTGGTGTCGAGGCCGGTCCACTCGCCCTCGGGCTGCCGGTACAGGTGGATCGTGAGATCGACGTTGGGGAACATCCACTTGGTGGGTTCCTGCCGGACCGCGATGCCGTTCGCGGTGTCGACCAGCGCGATGAAGGACGCGGGCGGCTCGCTCGGCTCGCCGGCCACCAGCTCCACCGCCGAGTGGATCCAGGCTCCGGTTCGCCCGGGTTGCGGATGCCCGACGGGCCGGGTGTCGAGGGTGGCGATATAGCCGCCGGGCCAGATCGAGCTGAGCGGCCACGAGGACAGCGTGTCCGGGGCGGGCAGCCGATCGGGCTCGCCGCCGGCGACGCTGTCGGTGTCCTGATCACTGAGCAGCCAGGCGCGGGCGCTCACGACGGCGCGGCCGGCGATGGTGACCGTGGCCTCCACCAGTTCGATGGTGCGGCCGGGGCGGACGATCCGAACGTCGATGTCGAATTCCTCGAAGCCGATCCGGCCGAGGATGTCGAAGCTGATCCGGCTCAGGGTCAGTGCGGGACGTTGTTCGCGCGCCCGCGTGCGCAGGATCTCGTGGACGATCAGGCCGCCGAGGGGGCTGAAGTGCTGTTCGTCGAGGTCCCAGGCGCCGCCCGCGTGGACGGTGGGCACGAAGCGGTGCGTGCCGACGCGCTGGAAGTAGCTGGGGGCGATCGTCTCCGTCACAAAACTCAACCTAAGGGTCGAATTTTCATCTCGCCAGTCGATTCGCCTTCCTTGTGGTCGACCTCACAGCGGCGACTTGCCCCGGCACGCCCGCCAGCGGCCCCGATATGATCGGCCGATGACTTCGATGGCGGACGAGAGCGTCGCGCCCGCCGGGCGCGCGGCCAGACGCCGCGACCGCCGCAAGGCGGAGATGATCGATGCCGCGTTGCAGATCCTGTCGAGCAGCGGTTATCAGGGAATGCGCTTCGAGGACGTCGCCGAGCGCTCCGACATCGCGAAAGCGACCCTCTACCACTACTTTCCGAGCAAGGACGCGCTGGTTTCCGCCGCGCTGGAGAAGCTGACCTCCGATGTGCTGACCCATCTCGGCGCGGCCCTCGACGGCGCGGCGGATCGGTCGGCCGCCGAACGGCTGCGCGCGCTCGTCGACGAGCAGCTGCGGGTGCTCACCGTGCTGTATCCCGAAGTGGGCAAGCTCTTCTCGTTCCCGGCGCCGTGGCCCGCCGAGCACACCGAGGCGATCAAGACCATGCGCAGGCGGCACGACCGGCTCTTCCGCGAGGTCGTCGACGCGGGCATCGCCGCCGGCGAATTCGATTGCCCCGACCCGCCGGTCGCGCTGCACTGCCTGCACGGCATCCTGAACCACGCCTCGATCTGGCTGCGCCCGGACGCCGATCCGGACGGGCGGACCCGCGCCGCCGTCGTCGACGAATCGTTGCGGCTGTTCGTCCGAGCCTGAAAGCTCGCAGATCGGGCACCGCGCGGACCCGCGGGGCAGGTGTCGGAGCGAAGGGGTAGTTTCTCCGGCACGGGCGGGGAATTCTCGCTCGTCACGGGAGGGACCCACTGTGGCTGAGCCGAGAACCCATCATTACCAATTCGCCCATCGGGTCCTGCCCGACCTAGCGCAGCGGCTCGGCGCGCGCATGGTCACCGACGAACCGCCGTTCGGCTACACCGAACAGCTGAAATACCTCTGGGACAGCGTCGGTGAGCGACTGGCCCCCGCCGACCGGCTCCCCTGCGACGACATCACCGGCCGACGCCTCGACGGCGACGGATTCCGGCTCCTGCTGGTCCAGCTCCCGACGCCGGCCGCCCCCGTGGAGGCGCATTTCGTCGCCGTCGTCCTCCCCGACGACTCCGACGACATCCGGATCTTCACCCTCGAACGCGCCGCCTTCCAGCCCCCGGACCGCTCCGACGCCACCACCCTCGGTTCCTGGGCCGACCACAGCCACTTCAACCTCGGCCCCGGCCCCCACCCCGACCCCACCGCCTTCGTCGCGGCCATCCACGCCAAGCTCGCCGCCCGCTAGTCCGGGTCGGGCCCCGCACCGACTACGCACCGCCCCCAGGGATTTCCCCACCGCCCGTCCCGCACCACAGCATTCGCCCCACGCCGACGCCGCTGGACGCGGGCCGAGGGCTGGTCGGCGGCCCGAAGCACCTCCGAAAACTCCACAGCCGCAGCGTATTGCCGCCGGCCTGCTCTCCTGCGCTTCGCGACGGTCGTCGAACCCGACGCGATCTTCGTCGTTCGGGTTTCCAGCCCGATCTCGGGAGATAGCCTGACTGCCTTCAGAGGGATTCGCGGGCTGTGGTCCCCCGGGAGGGAAGATCGAATGACAGGCAGTGTCGTCTCGCCCGGTGGTGCATGGGGTTCGGCAGTCCAACGCCGTCACCTGCGCTCGGCGGTGATCGCAGTTTCAGCAGTGTTGTGCTTGACCGGCACTTCGATAGCGATCGGTCATGCGGACCCGCTGACAACTCCGCAGAACGATCCGTTCTACACGCCGCCGTCGGGCTGGGACTCGGCGGCGCCAGGCACCGTCCTGCATTCGCGACCCGTCGAGGTGGCCTCGCTGAAACCCCAGGCACAAGACGCCGATGCCTGGCAGTTGCTGTACCGGTCGACCGATACCGACGGCCGACCCATGGCGACCGTGACGACGGTGCTGCGGCCACGGACCGGACAGGTCAAAGGCTTGATCTCCTATCAGCCCGCCACCGATGCCTCGGCCCCGCAGTGCGCGCCCTCGTTCGTGCTCCGGCAGGGAGCGCCCGACAAGTACGACTCCTCGCTGGACCTCATCCAGATCGACCAGATGCTGTCGTCCGGTCATGCGATTTCCATCCCCGACTGGGAGGGGCCGAAGGGGACGCTGTTCACCCCGAGACAGCCGGGTTACGCCGCGCTCGACGGAGTGCGCGCCGCCCAGGGCTTCGCGCCGCTCGGCCTGCCCGGCACCGAGACCCCGGTGGCCGCGATGGGCTACTCCGGCGGGTCGATCGGCACCAGCTGGGCCGCGCACGTGCAGCCGACCTACGCTCCGGAAATACAACTGGTCGGAGTCGCCATGGGTGGTTGGACAGCGCCCATCGGCAGCTACCTGGGAACGCTCGACGCCGGTCCGTTCTCCGGTTTCCTGCCGTCGCTCCTGCCGGGCATGCTGCGCGCCGACCCGCGTCTGGCGGCGGCTTTCGACAAGTATCTGACGCCTGCCGGACGCGCTCTGCTGGCAGCGGGTGACAGCAAATGCGTGACGGCCAACGTCGCTCAGCACGCGTTCGTGCGCATGGACGACTACCTGACGATCCCGTTCACACGCCTGCTCGAGGAGATACGACCGTCGTTGGACGCGCTGGACTTCAGCGCCGTGGCCTCGACGGCGCCGCTGTTCCTCTACAGTGCCGTGCACGACGAGATCGTCACCATCGCCGGACCCGACAAGGCGGTGGCGCAGTGGTGCGCGGCGGGGGCGCCGATCACCTACACGCGAGACCTGTTGAGCGAGCACGTCAGTCTGGCGATCAGCGCGACTCCCGCGGTCCTGCGGTGGATCGATGAACGTCTGGCGGGACAGACCGCGCCGGACGGTTGCTCTACGCGCACAGTGACGTCCATGTCGCTCGGTGGCGCGTAGCGCGGTAGGCACGGCCCCGACCTCGCCGCCGAGTGCGGGCAGCGCGACCATCGCGGTCGTGCAGGCTCGCGGCCACGCAGACGCGGCTCGACACACGGGCGCCCGGTACAGACGAGTCCACCCGCCGCGTGATCATGGGTGATCACGGAGCGGGTGGACTCGACACCGTCTACTGCGTACCCACTGCGGACGGAACGGGCCGATCAGGCCCGTTCCCGCAGGTCAGGCTTACACGTCGTAGTAGAGCTCGAACTCGTACGGGTGCGGACGCAGGTTGACCGGCGCGATTTCGTTGTCGCGCTTGAGCTGGATCCAGGTCTCGATCAGGTCCTCGGTGAAGACGTTGCCTTCGGTGAGGTAGTCGTGATCCTGCTCGAGGCGGTCGATGACCGTCGCGAGGCTGGTCGGGGCCTGCGGGATGTTCTTGGCCTCCTCGGGCGGCAGCTCGTAGAGGTCCTTGTCGACCGGAGCCAGCGGCTCGATCTTGTTCTTGATGCCGTCCAGGCCGGCCATCATCATGGCGGCGAAGGCCAGGTACGGGTTGCCCGAGGAGTCCGGCGCGCGGAACTCGATGCGCTTGGCCTTCGGGTTGTTGCCGGTGACCGGGATGCGGACCGCGGCGGAGCGGTTGCGCTGCGAGTACACCAGGTTGATGGGGGCCTCGTAGCCCGGCACCAGACGGTGGTAGGAGTTCACGGTCGGGTTGGTGAACGCCAGCAGCGACGGAGCGTGGTGCAGGATGCCGCCGATGTAGTGACGCGCCAGATCCGAGAGGCCACCGTAGCCGGCCTCGTCGTGGAACAGCGGCTTGCCGTCCTTCCACAGCGACTGGTGCACGTGCATGCCCGAGCCGTTGTCACCGAAGAGGGGCTTCGGCATGAAGGTGACAGACTTGCCTTCCTGCCACGCGGTGTTCTTCACGATGTACTTGAACAGCTGCAGGTCGTCCGCAGCGCCCAGCAGGGTGCCGAACTTGTAGTTGATCTCGGCCTGACCGGCGGTGCCGACCTCGTGGTGGCCGCGCTCGAGCTCGAAGCCCGCGTTCTGCAGGTTGGTCGAGATCTTGTCGCGCAGGTCGACGTAGTGGTCGTACGGGGCGACGGGGAAGTAGCCACCCTTGTTGCGGACCTTGTAGCCCAGGTTGCGGCTGCCGTCCGGGTTGAACTCCTTGCCGGTGTTCCACGAGCCCGAGACCGACTCGATCTCGTAGAACGAGCCGTTCATGCCCGAGCCGTAGCGGATGCCGTCGAAGATGTAGAACTCGGCCTCGGCACCGAAGTACGCGGTGTCGGCGATACCGGTCGAACGCAGGTACTCCTCCGCCTTGCGCGCGATGTTGCGCGGGTCGCGGGAGTACGCCTCACGGGTGAACGGGTCGTGCACGAAGAAGTTCAGGTTCAGGGTCTTCGCGGCACGGAACGGGTCGATCCGAGCGGTGCTGAAGTCGGGCAGCAGGAGCATGTCCGACTCGTCGATCGACTGGAAGCCACGCACCGAGGAGCCGTCGAACGCCAGACCCTCTTCGGCCAGGTCGGCGGTGAACGCCTTGGCCGGGATCGAGAAGTGCTGCTGGACGCCGGGCAGGTCGGAGAAGCGGATATCGACGTATTCGATGTCCTCTTCCTTGATGTACTGGATGACCTCTTCGGCCGTGCTGAACGTCACTTGTTCTCCTTACGGATCGGTTCCCAGCCAGTCACGATGCATGGGTTCGTCGCGACCTGACGCTAAGGACGCGGTGTTTCCCTACAGTCAAGGCTGTGTTTCGCCAGTGTTACGCGTGCCGGAGGCGGGGTGATGTCTGCCATCCGGGCGCGACCTGCATCGTAATCCTGCCATCCGTCCGACCGCGCGGTGACGTGACCTCCACTAATGCGGTCGTGAGCGGGCGATAGCCGGCCACTATCCTGGAAGCCATGGCGCGTATCACCGGCACATGGCTCTCCGGCAATCCGGCGGAACCGGGCGACCCGGAAACATCCGGCTACCCCGGCGAGCTCTACGGGCTGCCGCGCGAGGGCGCGGGCTCGCTGGCGCCGACCTGGCGCCGGGTGGTCGCGCTGTTCGTCGACTGGTTCATCGCGGTCGGCATCGCCGCCGTGATCACCCGCAGTTTCGCCTCGTCGTCGGTGCCGCTGCTGGTGTGGTTCGTGATCGGCGTCGCCGCGGTGACGCTGTTCGGGTTCACCCCCGGCCAGTACTTCCTGAAGCTGCGGGTGCTGCGGATCGACGCCCCGGTGGCGGTCGGGTTCGTGCGGGCGCTGGCCCGGCAGGTGCTGCTGGTGTTCGTCATCCCGGCGCTGTTCACCGATGCCGACGGGCGCGGCATGCACGACCGTGCGACCGGCACGGCCCTGGTCAACGCGCGCTGACCCGCAGCAGGCCCGCCACGGCCTTACGCTGTGGCCGTGTCACTGAATCCGGCCCTGCTGGCCGTGCGTTTCCTGCTCGAACTGATCGCCATCACCTCGTTCGGGGTCTTCGGCTGGCGGGCATTCGACTCCCCCTGGCGATATCTGCTCGTCGTGGTGCTGCCCATCGCGGCCGCGCTGCTGTGGGGCACCTTCGCCCTCGCCGATGATCCGAGTCGCGGCGGTGGCGCGCCGGTGCCGGTCCCGGGCCCGGTGCGGCTGCTCGTCGAGTTCGCCGTGCTCTTCGGCGGCGCCGCGGCACTGTGGGGCGCCGGGCTGCCCCGGCTCGCGCTGATCTCGACAGCGGTGCTGGCCGGCTATCACCTGCTGGCCTACGACCGGATCCTGTGGCTGCTGACCGGACGGCCGCCGAACTCCTGACACGACACGAGCCCGGCACCTGCGATCAGGTGCCGGGCTCGGTCGGTAGGCGGGTCAGCGGCGACGGATCGCGCGCTGCATGCCCTTCATCTTCGCGCCGGGGGGCATCGGGCCCTTCGGCATCGCGGGTCCGCTGCGCGAGCTCAGCGCGGTCAGCCTGCCCTCGATCTGGTCGATCCGCTTGACGTCGATGTTGCGCGGCAGCTTGGTGAGGAACTTCTGCAGATCCTTGAGCGGGGTCTGGCCCTCGTCGTTGCCGACGACGACCTCGTAGATGGGGGTGTCACCGATGAGGCGGGCGGTGCGCTTCTTCTCCTGGGCGATGAGCGACTTCACCCGCTGCGGGGAACCCTCGGCCACGAAGATCACGCCCGGCAGGCCGATGACGCGATGCACCGCGTCGAGCTGGGTGGTGGCCGCGACACCGTTGGCGACCCGCCACTTGCCCTGCAGGTTCTCCAGCACCCACGCCGCCGCGCCCGCCTGGCCCTCGGCCTTGCGGTAGACGTTCTTCTGCACGCGACGTCCGAAGATGATGAACGCGAACAGCACACCGAGCAGCAGACCCAGAGGCAGCAGGAACCACTGCATGTCGAAGATCAGACCGATGAGGAAGAAGACCACCGTGGTGCCGACGAGTGCGCCGATCATCAGCGGCAGCAGCGCCTTGTCTTCCTTGCGCTGCATGTTGAACGCCTGCCACAACTGCTGACGCCGTTCGCGTGATGCCTGCTTACGGGCCGCTTTAGCCGCGGCCTTGGCTTCCTTCGACGGCTTGCCGCCCTTGCCTCCTGCCATGGTGTCAGCTTAGATGGCCCCTCGCCGGGCTGTCGGACCGCATGACGCCCCGACCTCGAACACGGCGTTTCGGACGTCTTTGACGGCGAACCCGCCGGGCACGGGCAACAATGGCGAGGGTGCGCCCGATGACCGAGAAACCGACCGGATCCCCCGTCACCGACGGAGTCGACGAGGAGATCGCCGAGCGACTGGCCGCGGCGCTGCGCTGCGTGACGGTGTCCACCGAGGACCCGACCCAGACCGCCGACGCGGAGTTCGCCCGCCTGGCCGACCACCTCGAGGCGTCGTTCCCGCGCGTGCACGCCGAGCTGACCCTGACCACCTTCGGCCACAGCAGGCTCTACCGCTGGGACGGCGCCGAGCCGGGACCGGTGGCGGCGATCCTGCTGGCCCACCAGGACGTCGTCCCGGTCGACGATCCGCAGCGCTGGACCCATCCCCCGTTCGCCGGCGTCGTCGACGCGGAGTTCATCTGGGGCCGGGGCGCGATCGACGACAAGAGCCGGGTCCTCGCCGTGCTCGAGGCCGTGGAGCAGGCGCTGACGGCCGGGGTCCGCCCGCGGCACACGATCTACCTGGCCTTCGGCCACGACGAGGAGGTCTTCGGCGACGGGGGCGCGGTCCGGATGGCCGAGCACCTGCGCGCCGAGAACGTGCGGGCCGAGCTGCTGCTCGACGAGGGCGGGGTGATCACCGACGGGGTCGCCGACGGGGTCGACCGGCCGGTCGCGAGCATCATGCTGGGTGAGAAGGGCTACGCGACGGTGCGGTTGTCGGTCAGCGAGACCGGCGGCCACTCCTCGATGCCGGGCAAGCAGACCGCGGTCGGGCGCCTGGCGCGTGCCGTGGCCCGGGTACAGGACCATCCGATGCCGCTGCGGCTGACCCCGGTGATCACCGACATGCTCGCCCGGATGCGGGTGGCGCTGCCCGAACCGCGCCGCAAGCTGCTCGAACTCACCGACCGGCGCGGGCTGGCCACGCTGACCGGACCACTGCTCACCCGGATCCTGGCGGCGGGCCCCACCACCGAGGCGCTGGTCCGCACGACGACGGCGCCGACGGTGATCCGGGGCGGGGTGAAGGCCAATGTGCTGCCGCAGAGCGCGGAGGCACTGGTGAATTTCCGCATCCTGCCCGGCGATTCGGTGTCGACGGTGCTCGCGCACTGCCGCCGGGTGATCCGCGACCTCGGTGTGGCGATCGAGCTCGTCGGGCCCGCGTCGGAGCCGTCGCGGGTCGCCGGTCCCGGCCCCGCCTACGCATTGATCGCCGAACTCGCCGCCGAGTTGGTCCCCGGCATCGTGACGACCACCGGGCTGGTGCCCGGCGCCACCGACTCCCGCCACTACGACGGTCTGGCCGCCACCCGCTGCAACTTCGCGCCGATCGTGCTGACCGCGGCCGATCTGGCACGGATCCACGGAACCGACGAGCGGATCTCCCGGCTCAACTACGCTCGACTGATCGAGTTCAATCGGCGCCTGATCGAGCGGCTCGCGGTGGCGCCCGGCGACGAAGGAGCAGCGCAGCGATGACGACGGACACGGGCGAATTCGCCGGCAACGGCGGCCGGATCGCCTGGCGCGCTTGGCAACCCGACACCACACCGCGCGCGGTGGTGGTGCTGGTGCACGGCGTCGCCGAGCACTCGGGGCGCTACGAGTACGTGGGCGACGCGCTGGCCGCGCAAGGTTTCGCGGTGTACGCGCTCGATCACATCGGACACGGCCTGTCCGAGGGCGCGGCGGCCAATATCGGTTCGATGCACGCCGCCGCCGACAATGTGGCGACCCTGCTCGACCTGGCGGGCAAGGCCCATCCCGACGTGCCCCGATTCCTGCTCGGCCATTCGATGGGCAGTCTGGTGGTGCTGCACCTGGCCACCCGTGGACCGGTCGACGTGGCCGGGATCGTGGTCTCCGCGCCGCCGCTGGACATCCCGCTGGGCAATCCGGTGCAGCGCCTGGCCGCTCCCCTGCTCACCCGGCTGGCGCCGAATCTCGGTGTGCTGACCCTGGATTCGTCGACGATCAGCCGCGATCCCGAGGTCGTGCGCGCCTACGACGCGGACCCGCTGGTGTTCCGCGGCAAGCTGCCCGCCCGCACGGCGGTGGAGATCCTGCAGCACACCGCGCTGGTGAAGCAGCGTCTCGACGCGCTCACCGCGCCGCTGCTGGTGCTGCACGGCACGGCCGACACCGTCGCCGCGCCGTCGAGTGCGGACCTGCTCGAGAGCGACGCGGGTTCGTCCGATGTGACGGTGCTGCGCTATCCCGGGCTGTTCCACGAGGTGTTCAACGAGCCCGAGCGCGACCAGGTGATCGGCGACGTCGTCGACTGGCTTTCCCAACATGTTACCGATGAGTAGCTTAGAGCCTAGTAGACTCCGCCCATGGGAACCACGTCTACCGGCGCCGTCGCCTTCATCCGCGCCAGCTGGCACAGCTCCATCGTCACCAAGGCCCACGAGGGCTTCGTCGCCGAATACGCCGGTCTAGGGCTCGACCCGGCCGCCGTCGAGGTGTTCGACGTCCCCGGCGCCTTCGAGATCCCGCTGCACGCGCAGCGTCTGGCCCGTACCGGCCGCTACGAGGCGATCGTGGCCGCCGCGCTGGTCGTCGACGGCGGCATCTACCGCCACGACTTCGTCGCCACCGCGGTGATCGACGGCTTGATGCGCGTCCAGCTCGACAACGACGTCCCGGTGTTCTCGGTGGTGCTCACCCCGCACCACTTCCACGAGCACAGCGAGCACGTCGACTACTACACCAACCATTTCGTGACGAAGGGAGCCGAGGCCGCCCGCGCGGTGGCGAACACCCTCAGCTCCCTGCGGTCACTGCCCGCGGCGCGCTGACTACTCGAACCGGGTCAGGCAGGCCTGTTCGCCGTCGAGCACGCCGGTGCGGAACGCCTCGAGGCGCTGATACCCGCTCGGCACCACCTTGCCGTTGACGTCGGCGGCCGCGAGGCCGTCGGCGAGCAGGCCCGACACGGCCTCGTCCAGATCACCGGCCGACAGGCGCGGATCACTGCTCGGCTCACTGAGTTTCGTCGTCAGCGCGCCGGACAGGCACGCGGTGCGCAGTCCCGCCGATTCGGCGCCGGTCAGTGACAGCTTGCGGTCCTGCTGCACCGCCAGGGCGTAGCGGGACACGAAGACCACCGCGGCGTTGTAGTCGCCGGTGACGACCGCCGAGAGCGGTTCCTCCTTGCCGGTGGACCCCTCCCCCGCGCGCTTGGCCATGGCGGGCAGGTCGGTGCCGATCGTGTTGCTGCCCGGGCAGTAGGACACCGGTTCGGTGGTGGTCGTCGAGGCGCAGTTGCGGGTGACGCCCGCGTAGTCGAACTTCGGCGCGTTCTTCACCGGCATCGACTTGCCCAGCTGGGTCGCCAGCGAGCTCAGGTTCTCCTTGTTCACCGGCAGCTGCTGATCGCGCTCGCCGTCCTCGAAGGTGACCGGCAGACCGCCGCGGCGCTTGCTGATCTCGTCCTTGTCGATCCCCTTGCAGGACCCGGCGCCCTCGGTATAACCCTTCTGCACCGCGGTGACGCGCTCGAAGGCCGAACCGTGCACGGCGTCAGGGTCGTTGGGGTCACGGTCGCGCACGGCGACGGTCGCGCCGAGCACGCCGTTGAGGCCGTCGGTGGTGTTGAGGGTGAAGTGCTTGGACTTGCCCTCGGCGACGTGACGCAGGAACACACCGGCCAGGCAGTCGGCCTGCTGCTCCTTCACCAGCGCGTCGGTGAGGAAGCCGCGCAGCAGATCGGCCTGGGACTGGATGGCGTGGCCGTACTCGTGGGCCAGCACCATCACCACCGACATCTCCTTGTACTTGTCGACCAGCAGCGGCAGCAGGACCGAGCGGTCCCAGCCGATGGTGTGGTCGAGCGGGCAGTACGCGGCGTTGACCAGTTTGTAGGTGCTGCTCTTGCAGAACTGCACCGACTCCGATTCCGGTGCCTTCGCCGACCACGAGATGTACTTCGAGGCGGGCTTGAAGTTGCCCCGGAAGGTCTTGGAATACTCGGTCTGCCAATACTCTTCGATATCGGCGATGGCGTTGAGCGCGAGCTTGTCGATCTTGCCGTTGTCGCCGTTGTCGGCCTTCTTGTCGGTGTCGGGCACACCCGGACGGGTGCCGCTGGGCCCGGTGTTCGACGTCGCGCCCGCCACCTCCCACGGGTTGTCCATCGTGGGCATCGCCTGGTCGCCGGCGACGGTCGTCGCCGCGCAACCGGTGGCGAGCAGGCCGACGCTCACCAGTGCCGCCATGGCCATGGCGAACCGAT
The DNA here is from genome assembly GCF_032656385.1 of Nocardia canadensis. Classification (NCBI taxonomy): domain Bacteria; kingdom Bacillati; phylum Actinomycetota; class Actinomycetes; order Mycobacteriales; family Nocardiaceae; genus Nocardia; species Nocardia canadensis. The sequence goes on along the minus strand of NZ_JAVCWB010000004.1, from coordinate 510,047 downwards.
GTTTGATCATCCGCTGATTCCTCCCCGGGGAATGACATGGACGCCGAGCGGTCCGATGTCGAGCGCTCACATGGTAATCGACGCCGTCAATCCCGCATTCTGACCGTGGCGAGCACCGCGCGATGGTCGGAGCCCGGAATCGTCAGCGTGCGTACCTGTTCGGCCACGCCACCGGCGACGAGGATGTGATCGATGCCGATCACCGGTCCCCACCGGCGATCCGCGGGAAAGGTCAGCAGGACGCCGTCGCCCGTCTGTTCCGCCGCGGCCGCGAACGGACCGTCCAGCAGCGCGCGGTAGGCCGCGTGGTTCTGCGTCGCATTGAAATCCGCGCCGACGATCGCGGGTGTGGGCGCCGTGGCCAGGATCTCGTCGACCCGGCGCAGCTCGGCGGTCCACGCGGCGAAATCGATGTTCGGCGGGATCGGATGGAAGGCGTACACCGAAATCGGGCCGCGCTGTGGATGTTCCATCGTCGCGGAGATGTTGCTCATGATGAAGCCGTCGTACTTCACGGTCTGGCGCAACGGGTATCGACTGTAGATGCCGGTACCGCCGCCGCCGGATTGCGCGGGTTCCAGATAGAAGTAGGGCAGCCGGTCCTCCAGGCCCGCCGCCCGCAGCCGCGTGATCGAGTCGACGGTCAGTTCGTCGGCGGTGAGCACGTCGACGTCGTTGTCGCGCACCGCGGCGACCACCGCGGCCGGATCCGCCTGGCCGAACAGCAGATTCGACTGCAGTACCCGCAGCTGCGGCCCCTCGGCGGCACCGGCCGCCGGAATGTAGGCCGGAACGACCAGCCACGCCGCGCCGGCCAGCACCACGCCCCCGGCGATCGCGCTGCGCCATCCGCGCGCGAGGAGGACCAGGACCACCCCGATCACCGCGCCCAGCATCAGCCACATCGCCCCCGACGCCAGCAGCACCAGCGACTGCTGCCGCCAGCTGCCCAGATGCAACACGATCCCCGCCGTCGCCGCGATCAGTGCGCCCCACCCCAGGACCAGCAATGCCCGGTCCAACCATTTCCGCATCATGGGGCCGAGCCTAAGCCGACGTCCTTGGCGCGCCCTTATGGTGCCGCTAAAGGTTCTCTGAGGTGCCCGCGTCGGCCTACACTGGCGCCGCAGAAGGAGGTGGCGCGTGTACATCGAGGAATTCCCCGCCGCGGGCCCGCTCACCGAGGACGCCGTCGACGCGCTGATGACCGTCGCGGGCCGCTACACCTCGGCATTGACCCTCACCGTCGCCGACCGGACCGTCCAGCTCCCGGTCCTGCCGGTCTGCTGGACCGAGCTCCCCATCCGCGCGGGCACCCCGATCACCATCGAAGCCGCCCGCGGTCACCGCCCACCCGACACCGAGGACCGCACCGCCCTGCGCGATTTCGTCACGACGTTCCAGCACGCCACCGGCGCGCGGGGCTGACGTGCTCGCGGCCCGATAGTCTTCGGTCCATGACCGTGCGCGCCAAGATCTGCGGAATCCGCTCGGAAGCCGACCTGCGGATCGCGATCGAGGCGGGCGCGGACGCGGTCGGCCTCATCTCGGGCATCACCCACGTCAGCGAAGACGGGCTCGACGCCGCGACGGCACGGCGATTGGCCGCGCTGGTCCCGCCGTTCGTCAACACCGTCCTGGTGACCCACCTCGACGACGCCGCGGCGATCATCGAGCTCGCCGATCACCTCGGCGTCGACACGATCCAGGTGCACGGGCTGGTATCGGCGCAGACACTGCGGCAGGTCAGGGCCGAGGCGCGGGGCCGGACCATCCTGCGCGCCGTCCACGTCGCCGGGGCGGACGCGATCCTGGAGGCGAAAGCCGCTGCCGCCGACTGTGATGCGGTCCTGCTGGATTCCCGCACCGCCGACCGGCTGGGCGGCACCGGCCGCACCCACGACTGGACCATCAGCGCGCGCATCGTGACCGAGTTGGCCGCACTCGGCTGCCCGGTCGTGCTCGCGGGCGGACTCACCGCGGACAATGTCGACGCGGCGATCAGCGCGGTGAAACCGTTCGGGGTCGACGTCAACAGCGGCGTCGAGGAAGCCGCGGGCGACAAGTCGAAGCAGGCGTGCGAACGCTTCGTCGCCGCCGCGCACACCGCACGGCACAGCTGAGACAGGCCATCGGCACGGTCAGAGCGGCAGGCCCGCCTCGATCCAGTTGTAGGCCTGGATCTTTCGCGAGGCCGGATCGTTGACGACCTGGTTGATGAGGTCGTTGATCTGGTCGGTGGACAGGGGGTAGCCGTAGTGCTCGGCGGCGCCCGCCGAGGCCCAGAGGGAGGCGAAGAGGCCGGGGCCGCCGAGGAGGTGGGACAGGGCGGTGGCGACATCCTCGACCACCTCGAGGACGCCGTGCACCATGGCGATCGCGATGTCCTCGTCGCCGGGGGTGGCGCCGGGGGCCAGCGCGCCGGAGGCGACAGCGCGGCGGGCCAGCCAGTCGCGCGGGACCAACGGGTTCGGGCCGATCGCGTCGCCCAGGTAGTACCGCCACTCCCCCGGATTGCCCTGGTCGAAGGCGTGGATGTAGAAGGTGCGGGTCAGCGCCCACAGCGCGATGTAGCGCAGGGCGACCTGTTCGGGCTCGAGCGCCGCGTCGGGGCCCTCGGCGCGGTCCCGCTCGAGCTGGTTCCAGGCGAAGCGGAACCAGACCTGCTCGGAGTTGCCGACCCAGGTGGCGGGCAGGCGATCGGCCAGCGCGGCCACGTCGGCGGCGGGGCCGTAGAGGCCGGTGTCGCCGGAGACCTCGACGCGCAGGTTGTCGACATAGCCGCGCAGCGCGTCCACCGAGGTGAACACGGCGTAGCCGAGCTGGGCCAGGCGGGTGAGGTCGGCGTTGGCGGGCTCGAGCACCAGCACCACCGGCATGCCGACGCCGGGCTGCAGGCCCTCGGGCCAGAACGCTTCGGCGACAGCGAGTTCGCGGCCGGTCACCGGATCGGAGACCTCGCTGTCGAGCAGCGGGAACCCGAAGCCGTCGGCGACCAGGTCGTCGACCAGCGCGTTCACCAGGTCCACCGCCGGGTCACCGAGGCTCACCCCGGCCACGCCGACCGACAGCAGCGTCGGCCGGTGCAGGGTGCCGGTGCGCAGCTGCTCGAGGAAGGCGTCCGCGGCCGCGGACAGCAGTTTGCGCCGCGCGCGCAGGAATTCGCGGTAGTTCTCGACCCGCCACAGCGTGGGGTCGGTCGGAATCCACTGCGAGGCCAGCACACCGGGATGACGCCGCTCGACCTCGGCGAGGTAGTCGGCCGGTTCGCGTTCGCCCAGTTCGGCTTCCGAGCCGGGGCTGAGGAAGCAGAAGTTGGCGATCGCGTTGATCTCGTTGCGTTCGTAGCCCGCGTCGCGCAGCGTGGTCTTCGGGAACAGGTAGTGCACCTGCACCGGGGTGCGCTCGCCGAACTGCTCGATGCCCAGTTCGTCGCCGGTGCCCAGGTCACGGGAACCGTCGACGCGGGTCAGCAGGTACAGCAGCGGATAGAACCGGGAACCGCGGGTCGCGCCGCCGAAGTCGTCGGCGCACAGGTCCAGTGAGCCGCCGCGCAGCCGTTCCAGCGAGCCGATGAGGCCGTTGATGCCGCCGCGTTCGAGCGTCTCGTAGTCCTGCTGCAGGAACGTCTCGGTGGACCCGCTGAACCGGCCCCACAGCGCGGAATGGATGTACCAGTACAGCACCCGGTCGCGGTGCAGGTCGTCGTCGAAGCGGCCGCCGTTGAGGAACAGCAGCCGGGTGATGACCGGAATCGCGTAGCGCCCCATCAGGACTCGGTCGTGGTCGAGGCCGAGGCGGCCTGCCACGGTGTCGAGGAAGGTGTCGACCTGGGTGGCGGTATCGCTGAGCGCCTGCTCGAACTCCGCGGGCGACAGATCACCGAGCGCGTCGAAGTGGGCGCGGCCGTTGCCGACGGCGATCACATTGCGCAGCAACCAGTCCAGGGTGAAGGTGTAACCGTCCTTGTCCCAGCGGATCAGGTGGTCGCGCAGGTTGCCGCGGGCCTGCGGCCACTGCGCGCACAGCGTCGCCAGCGCCAGATCACCCTTGGACAGTTTGGTGCCACCGGAGTTGACGCGGTTGAAGATGTCGACGACCTCGTCGACGGTGCGGTCCGAGCCGGTGATGGTCTCGACATTGAACTCGCGGTGGGTGATCTCGCGCAGCTTGTTGAGCCGGTCGAGGTAGACCGCCAGCGTCTCCGGCGGGACCTCGGTGAACCGGGGCAGGTAGTGCACGGGCCCCAGCGCGAACAGCTCGGTGACATCGATCCAGGTCGGCGCGGTCTCGCGGCCGGGCACCTGGAACTCGAAAACCTCACGGTCGACATCGAAATGGAGTCCGGTGAACGCGACGGCGTCGCCCTCGAAGAACGAGGGCGCGGTGCCGCGCAGGATGCCGTAGAGGGTGGTGATGCGCTGCTGGCCGTCGAGCAGCAGCTGCCGCAATCCCGAGCCGCCGCCCTGGCCGCGTACCGCGATGTCCTCGGATCCGGTCTCCCACACCAGGAGCCCGCCGACCGGATACCCGAGATACAGCGACCGCATCAGTCCGCGCACCTGGTCCCTGTTCCAGACGTAACCGCGCTGGAATTCGGGCAGCAGCACCGCTCCGGAGTCGATCTGGTCGAGCAGGGAGGACAGACGTGTCACGGCAGCCTTTCATCGCGATCCGGTAGCGCAAGCGCTCCATCGTTGCACGGATCGTACCGACAAACACCGACGCACCAGCGGCCGAACAGAACTCACGGTCCGCGGGTTCGCGAGTCCTAGGTTCCGGTCACCGCGGCGCGGAACGCCGGGGAGGCGTAGAAGGGCGCCAGCCTGCGCCGGACGACGGCGTCCAGATAGCCGCGCTCGTCGAGTGTCGCCAGCACCGAGGGGCCGAAACGCAGCGCCTCCTCGATCATGTCCGCGCGCCCGATGCCCAGCTCGGCCAGCAGTTCGGCCAGCGGAGTGTCGCCGTATTTGTCGAAGACGTGATCGATGCCCTCGTCGAGCAGGGCGTGGAAGTAGTCGGTGTCGCGGAAGGTGCGCCAGAACTCGAAGGTGAGGACGACGGCGTCCTCCACGTCGTTGGCCGAGACCAGCTCGCGGAAGGACCCGATGGAATCGCCGGTGTGCTTGCGCCAGGTCTCGCGGGCGGCGTCGAGCAGCATGTCGTCGGCGTCGTCGCGATTGCCGCGCAGGACGAATCGGGCACCGGTGCGGGTGATCCGGCCGACGCCGTTCTCGATCGCGGGCAGCGCCGGCTCAGCCAGCCGGGCCAGCGCGCCGCGCAGCGACTGCGCCAGACCGCCGCCCTCGGCGTGCTTGCCGTCGTCGACGGCGGTCACGACGGCGCGCTGCACCGCTTCGACGCAGGCGTCGACGGTGACCGGGCTGTTGAGCACCAGCCGCACCAGCCGGTGCGAGACCTCCATGTCGGCCACGGCCGAGACCAGTTCGTCGAAGCGGCGGTTGTCCACCACGTCGCCGACGGGGATCTCGTCCTGGGCGCGATGGTTGTACAGCCGGGCGGCGATCTCGCCGACGAGTTCGGGGATCGCGCCCTCGACCGGGATCTGCACCGCGTACTTGTGCGCGACGCCCTTGATCTGCTCGCGGGTGACCGCCTCGGCCAGGGTCAGCACGGCGCACTCGGCCAGGACGCCGTCGACCTCCTCGGTGACGAGTTCGAGGAAGCCCGCGGGCGTCAGCAGCTGTTCCTTGGCGAAGGCCACGTGCGCGTCGAGCACCCGCAGTGCCAGATCGACGTGTCCGGAGTCCGCCTCGTTGCTCTCACCCATGCCGCCCAGATTGGCACATCGCGGGCGACAGTGTGACCTCGGCGCACCCGTCGCCGATCGGCCATGGCGACACGCCGTGCGCGAGGCGCAGACTCCGCCCACATCGCGGTGCCGAGACCCCCTGCGCGCAGTTTGTCGGCGAGTATGGCATACTTGGCTGCTGAGACTGGGCTGATCACAGAGATCGCCATGGCTCATCGACTGAAAAGACTTGTAAAACACATGACTCAAGGCACTGTTAAGTGGTTCAACGGCGAAAAGGGCTTCGGCTTCATCGCCCAAGACGGAGGCGGCCCCGACGTCTTCGTGCATTACTCGGCCATCAGCGGCTCGGGCTTCAAGTCCCTCGAAGAGGGCCAGCGGGTCGAGTTCGAGGTCGGCCAGGGCCAGAAGGGCCCCCAGGCTCAGGACGTCCGCGCCATCTGATTCCGGCGTGAACGAGAAAGGCCCCGCACCCTCGGTGCGGGGCCTTTCTCTTGTCCGCGTTATCCCCCGAATACCCGCTCGACGACCGCCTTGGCCCGGCGGGTGATGCGCATGTAGTTGTCGAGGAACTCGCTGCCGTCGTCGGTCGGCCAGCCCGCCACCCGCGCGACCGCCGAGAGCAGTCGGCCCGGACCGGGCAGCTGATCGGTCGGCTTGCCCTTGACCAGCACGAGCGCGTTGCGGGCCGCCGTCGCGGTGATCCACGATTCCCGCAGCAGCGCGACGTCCTCGGGTTCCAGGATGCCCTCGGCCTCGATGACGTCGAGCGCCTCCAGCGTCGAGGTGTTGTGCAGCGCGGGCACCTCGTGCGCGTGCCGCAGCTGCAGCAGCTGCACGGTCCACTCGATATCGGCCAGACCGCCGCGCCCCAGCTTCGTGTGGGTGGCCGGATTGGCCCCGCGCGGCAGGCGCTCGGCGTCGACGCGGGCCTTGATCCGGCGGATCTCGCGCACCGACTCCGCCGAGACGCCACCGGCCGGATAGCGGATCGGGTCGATGACGTGCAGGAACCGCACGCCCAGATCCTGATCGCCGGCCACCTGGTGCGCGCGCAGCAACGCCTGCACCTCCCACGGCTGGGCCCACTGGGCGTAATAGGCCTGATAGGCGGCCAGCGTGCGGACCAGCGCACCGTTGCGGCCCTCCGGGCGCAGGCCCGCGTCGACCTGCAGCGGCGGGTCGGTGCTCGGCGCGCCGAGCAGGCGCTGGACCTTCTCCGCGACGCCGGTCGCCCACTTCACCGCCGTGGTCTCGTCCTCGCCGGGGCGGGGGTCGCAGACGAACAGCACGTCGGCGTCGGACCCGTAGCCCAGTTCCATGCCGCCGAGCCTGCCCATACCGATGACCGCGAGGTCGGCGGGCGCCGGCGCGCCCCGCTCGGCCACCGACGCCCGGATGACCGCGCTGAGCGCGGCCTCGAGCACCGCCACCCACACCGACGACAGCGCCGCGCACACCTGCGGCACGTCCAGCATGCCCAGCAGGTCGGCCGAGGCCACGCGAGCGAGCTCGTGCCTGCGCAGCGACCTGGCCGCGGCGACAGCGCGAGACGGATCGTCGTAGCGGGCCGCGGCGGTCTGGATGCCGCGCGCGACATCCTCGGGCTGCGGGCCGAGCAGCTGCGGACCGCCGGGGCCGTCGGCGTACATGCGGATGGTCTCGGGGGCGTTGATCAGCAGGTCGGGCAGGTACTCCGAGGAGCCGAGCACGATCATCAACCGCTGAGCGATGGCGCCCTCGTCGCGCAGTTCGCGCAGGAACCAGATCTGGTCGTCGAGACCTTCCGAGACCCGGCGGTAGGCGAGCAGGCCCGCGTCGGGATTCGGGGTGTCGCCGAGCCATTCGAGCAGCGTCGGCAGCAGTAGCGCCTGGATGCGGCCTTTGCGCGAGACGCCGCCGGTGAGCGCCTTGAGGTGGCCGAGCGCGTTGGCGGGCGCGCCGTAGCCGAGTGCGGCGAGCTGGCGCACCGCGGCGTCGGGGCTCAGCCGCAGCGCGTCGGAGTCGAGCCGGGCGACCGACTCGAGCAGCGGCCGGTAGAACAGCTTGGCGTGCAGCCTGCGCACCCGCATCGAATTGCGGCGGATGTCGGTCTCGAGCACCCCGACCGCGTCCTGCCTGCCGTCGGGCCGGATGTGGGCCGCGCGCGCGAGCCAGCGCATGCCCTCCTCGTCGTCGGAGGCGGGCAGGGTGTGGGTGCGCTTGAGCCGCTGCAACTGCAGCCGGTGCTCGAGCAGCCGCAGGAACTCGTAGGAGGCGGTGAGGTTGGCCGCGTCGTCGCGCCCGACGTAGCCGCCCGCGGCCAGCGCGGTGAGCGCCTCGACGGTGTTGGTGACATGCAGCGAATCATCGACCCGGCCGTGCACCAATTGCAGGAGCTGTACGGCGAATTCGACATCGCGCAGGCTGCCCGCGCCGAGCTTGAGTTCGCGTTCGCGCAGGTCGGCGGGGACCAGATCCTCCACCCGGCGACGCATGGCCTGCACGTCGGCGACGAAGTCGGGGCGCTCGGAGGCGGTCCACACCATCGGCATGATCGCGTCGCGGTACTGCTGCCCGAGTTCCAGATCGCCGGTCATCGGCCGGTTCTTGAGCAGCGCCTGGAACTCCCAGGTGCGGGCCCAGCGCTTGTAGTAGGCGAGGTGGGAGTCGAGCGTGCGCACCAGCGCGCCCGCCTTGCCCTCGGGGCGCAGCGCGGCGTCGACCTCGAAGAACGCCGAACCGGCGACGCTCATCATCTCCGCGGCCAGCCTGGTCGCGGTGGCGTCGGCCGGCTCGGCGACGAACACCACGTCGACATCGCTGACGTAGTTCAGTTCGCGCGCACCGCATTTGCCCATCGCGATGACCGCCAGGCGCACCGGCACCGGGCCGTTCTTGCACACCCGCGCCACGGCGACCGACAGCGCGGCGGTGAGCGCGGCGTCGGCCAGATCGGACAGATGCCTGCCGACCACCTGATACGGCGGCACCGGCTCGTTCTCGACAGTGGAGGCCAGGTCGACCGCGGCCAGCAGCATCAGCTGATCGCGATACCGGCTCCGCAGCAACGCGATCGCCTCCGGACCGGCGATCTCGGCCCGGAACAGCATCGGCCCCGCGTTGGGCCCGCTCTCGGGTTTCGCCTCGACCGCGTCGAGCAGGTCGGCGATCAGTTCGTCGCGTTCGGGAAGCCGGTTCGCGCGCAGCACTTTCCACGCGGCGGGCGTGGCGACGAGGTGATCGCCGAACGCAGTGGACGAGCCGAGCAGCCCGAACAGTCTGCCGCGCAACGTGGCATCGGAGCGGATGGCCGAATCCAGTTCGGCCCAGTCGGTTCCGAGCGACTCCCGCAGCCGGATCAGCGTGGACAGGGCCAGATCGGCGTCGGGCGAACGCGACAGCGCCCAGAGCACTGGTACGCCGTCGACATTGTCCCAGCCGAGCTGGTGCAGGGAATCCGCTGCGGTGGGCTCGAGCAAGCCGAGCCGGCCGACGCCGGGGACAGCGGAGCGGGCAGTCGGTGGCCGGACCATGCCCTAAAAGTACATGGTCCGCGCATCGACCGCGTCACGCCCGGCGCGGCCGGGCGCGGTGTCACAGACTGAGGTATTCCTCGAGCTCCCACGGGGTCACCTGGCTGCGGTAGGCGGCCCATTCCCGGCGCTTGTTACGCAGGAAGAAGTCGAAGACGTGCTCGCCGAGCGTCTCGGCGACCAGCTCCGAGCGCTCCATCACCTGCAGGGCCTCGTCGAGGGTGCCCGGCAGCGAGCGGAAGCCCATCGCGCGACGCTCGGCGTCGGTCAGCGACCACACGTCGTCCTCGGCCTCGGGGGGCAGCGTGTAGCCCTTCTCGATGCCGCGCAGCCCGGCCGCGAGCAGCACCGCGAAGGTCAGGTACGGGTTGCAGGCCGAATCAGGGCTGCGGATCTCGACCCGGCGCGAGGACGACTTGTTCGGCGTGTACATCGGCACGCGCACCAGCGCCGAGCGGTTGGACCGGCCCCAGGAGGCGGCCGTCGGGGCCTCGCCGCCGTGGATCAGGCGCTTGTAGGAATTGACCCACTGGTTGGTGATCGCGCTGATCTCGGGGGCGTGCTCGAGGATGCCCGCGATGAACGAGCGCGCCGTGGCGGACAGGTTCTCCGGATCGTCGGGGTCGGCGAAGGCGTTGGACTCGCCCTCGAACAGGCTCATGTGGGTGTGCATGGCCGAGCCGGGGTACTGGGCGAACGGCTTGGGCATGAACGTCGCGCGCACGCCCTCGTCGATCGCGACCTCCTTGATGAGGTAGCGGAAGGTCATCACGTTGTCGGCCATCGAGAGCGCGTCGGCGTAGCGCAGGTCGATCTCCTGCTGGCCGGGGGCGCCCTCGTGGTGGCTGAACTCCACCGAGATGCCCATCGACTCGAGCGCGTCGATGGCGTGGCGGCGGAAGTTCGGGGCCGAGTCGTGCACGGCCTGGTCGAAGAAGCCGCCGTTGTCGGCGGGCACCGGAGCGCCGTTCTTCAGGCCGTTCTCCAGCAGGAAGAACTCGATCTCGGGGTGCACGTAGCAGCTGAAGCCCACGTCGGCGGCCTTGTTGAGCTGACGCCGCAGCACGTGGCGCGGGTCGGCCCACGACGGCGAGCCGTCGGGCATGGTGATGTCGCAGAACATGCGGGCGGAGTGCTGGTGGCCCTTGGAAGTGGCCCAGGGCAGCACCTGGAAGGTCGACGGATCGGGCCGCGCAACCATGTCCGCCTCGGACACGCGCGCGAAGCCTTCGATGGCCGAGCCGTCGAAGCCGATGCCCTCCTCGAAGGCGCCCTCGAGCTCGGCGGGCGCGATGGCGACGGACTTCAGGTAACCCAGCACGTCGGTGAACCAGAGACGTACGAAGCGGATGTCCCGCTCTTCGAGCGTCCGCAGCACGAATTCCTTCTGGCGATCCATACCGGCGAGCGTAAGCACCCGGCGTTAAATCCGTGTTACATACGCGCTCGCGTTTGCTATCTCGTCACATCGTTCGCACATCTCACCCGCGGTGACGGGGCGCGCTGAGCCGCGATCCGCCTCAGCAGGTGAGTCCGGCGCCGGGCGCGGCGAGGTCGACCAGATAGTCGATGACGGCGTCGTCGAGGCAGCGGTCGCCCGCGACGAGGGCGGCGGTGTGCCGGTTGCCGCGGAAGGTGATGAGGTCGGCACCCAGCTGCGCGGCCAGATCGACACCGGCCTGGTACGGCGTCGCGGGGTCGTCGGTGGTCGAGACCACGACCGTCTTCGGCGCGCCGGGGGCGCTGACCCGGTGCGGGGTGCTGGTGTTGGGCACCGGCCAGGCGGCGCACAGTTCCAGCGGAGCGGCGCCGGTGCCCTTGCCGTCGTCGAGGAACGGCGCGGCCTTGCGGTACTCGGTGTCCTGGCGGCCGGTGACCGCCGGATCGGTGACGCGCGGATCGTCGACGCAGCGGATGGCGTTGAAGGCGTCCTGGGTGTTGGCGTAGGTGCCGTCCTCGCGGCGGCCGTCGTACATGTCGGCCAGTTGCAGCAGGGTGTCGCCGCGTCCGTCGCGCAGTTCGGTCAGGCCCTGGGTGAGCACGTTCCACAGGTCGTCGGTGTAGAGGGCCTGCTGGACGCCGGTGATGGCGTCGCCGTAGCTGAGCCCGCGCGGGTCGGCGGTGGCGGCGGGCGTGGCCTCCAGCGGGGAGACCAGCGCGCGGAACCGGGCCACGGACTGGGCCGGATCGGTGCCGAGCGGGCAGTCGGCGTTCTTCGCGCAGTCGGCTGCGTAGGCGTTGAACACGCCCTGGAAGCCCGCGGCCTGGCGCAGCGACTCCTGCACGGGGTCCTGGGAGGAGTCCACCGCGCCGTCGAGGACCAGGGCGCGCACGTTCTGCGGGTACTTCTCGGCGTAGGCCGAGCCGAGCCGGGTGCCGTAGGAGTAGCCGAGGTAGCTCAGTTTCGGGTCGCCGAGCACCGCGCGCAGCACGTCCATGTCCTGGACGACCTCGCGGGTGCCGACATGGGCGAGCAGGTCGGTGCCGGTGCGCTGGGCGCACCGGTCGGCGTACTCGCGATTGTCGGCCTCGGCGTCGGCGATGCCGGCCGGGGTGTTGTCGGTGGGCGGCTCGGCGCGTTCGGCGTCGGCCTGCTGCGGGGTCAGGCAGACGATCGCGGGCAGCGAGGACCCGACGCCGCGCGGATCGAATCCGACCCGGTCGAACTTCTCGGCCAGCTCGGTCCGGTTGCCGACGGCGACCATCGACAGCCCGGAGACCCCGGGGCCGCCGGGGTTCAGCAGCAGCGAGCCGATCTTGTCGCCGGTGGCCGGGATCCGCGACAGCGCGATCTGGGCGGTCGGGCCGTCCGGGCGCGTGTAGTCGACGGGCACGGTGATCCGCGCGCATTCGGTCTTGGGCGGCAGCCGGTCCTCGGGGCTGCCGAAGCCCTCGCACGAACCCCAGTCGAGTGGCTGGTCGTAGAACTTCTCCAGACCGGGCGGCGGTGGCGGCAGCTCCGCGCGCGGCGCGCTGGTCTCGGCGCTGGTGCAGCCGGAGACGATCAGCGCCGCGAGAGCGCCGAGGAGCACGACGAGCCTGCCACGCTGCACTGTGGGCCCACCTTTCCGCGCCGCACGGCGCACAACACGATGCGCCCGATCCGCGCGAAAGGGCTCTCCTTCACGCTAGCCGAACCACCGCTGTGACCGATCACACCGGTACCGGCCCTTAAGTCGGCTCGGCCCGAGGTGGCACACTGGATTCGTCAGAAAAACCCGGGGACCCGGTACGGGCCTCGAGGAACCAGACGAAAGGGACGATGATGTCCGTATCCGATGAGCAGACCCCTGCCTACGGTGCCGCTCCCGCCGCCGAAGCCAAGCCCCGCCGCAAGACCCGCGTCCAGCATCTGCAGCAGATGAAGGCCGAGGGCGAGCGCTGGTCGATGCTGACGGCCTACGACTACTCCTCCGCGCGCCTCTTCGAGGAAGCGGGCATTCCGGTCCTGCTGGTCGGCGATTCCGCCGCCAACGTGGTGTACGGCTACGACACCACCGTGCCGATCACCATCGACGAGCTGATCCCGCTGGTGCGCGGCGTCGTCCGTGGCGCGCCGCACGCGCTGGTCGTCGCCGACCTGCCGTTCGGCACCTACGAGTCCTCGCCGCAGCAGGCGCTGGCCACCGCCACCCGGTTCATGAAGGAGGGCGGCGCGCACGCGGTCAAGCTCGAGGGCGGCGAACGCGTCGCCGAGCAGATCGCGCTGATCACCGCCGCCGGCATCCCGGTGATGGCGCACATCGGCTTCACCCCGCAGAGCGTGAACACCCTCGGCGGGTTCCGGGTGCAGGGGCGCGGCGACGGTGCCGAGCAGCTCATCGCCGACGCCATCGCGGTGCAGGAGGCGGGCGCGTTCTCCGTCGTCATGGAGATGGTCCCGGCCGAGCTGGCGGGCCAGGTCACCCACAAGCTGACCATCCCGACCGTCGGCATCGGCGCCGGCGCCGACTGCGACGCCCAGGTGCTGGTCTGGCAGGACATGGCCGGCTACACCAGCGGCAAGACGGCGAAGTTCGTCAAGCGCTTCGGCAATGTCGGTGACGAGCTGCGCTCGGCCGCGGCCGCCTACGCCGACGAGGTCCGCCGGGGCACCTTCCCCGGCCCGGAGCACAGCTTCTGAGTTTCTGGAGCGCTGGCGCGCTCGAGGTCGCGGCCCCTCCTGTCCCGTCGGTCGGGCACCGTTGCTTGCTCCTTCGTCGCCTACGCAACGGCACCTGACCGACGGGACGGCCGCGACGGCCGCTGCGCGGCCTGCCCCTCCTCAGGGTCGGGGCGCGCGGGGCCGTGTTCACGGTGTGCCTGGCCGAGAGCGGGGCGTGCGGGGCCGCGTGTCGAACTCAGGGTTCGGCCGGATGTGCGCGGTGGCACCGGATGGCAGACTCGATACCGACATAGTCGACACGAGTAGAGGTATCGATGCCGCACCGCCGTTGGAAGACCCGTCCCGCGCTGCTGCTCGCGGGCGCGCTCGCCGTCGCGAGCCTGAGCGCTTGCGGCAGTGGGGAAACCACCCCGACCGGCAGTTCCGGCACCACGACCGCCGCGACGACCAGCGTGGCGAAGCCGAGCACCTCCGGCACGCCGGGGAGCGTGACGATCACCGACACCGCGGCCGCGCAGCTGTGCGACATGATCCGGCCCGAGCTGTCCAACTTCCGGGTGCAGGGCCCGACGCTGGGCCGGTTCGCGCTCAACGCGATGGTGCACGAGTGGGCGCTGCGCAACGGCGGGATCAACGCCCAGGTGCTGGCCGACAAGGCGATCGTCGACCGGGTCACCACCGAGGCCTGCCCGGACGTGCGTACCGAGGCGATGACCGCCCTGGATCTGCCGAATCTCGCTGCGGGACTGGCGTTCTGATGCGCGACCTGTACCCGGAGATCGAGCCGTTCGCGCACGGCCTGCTCGACGTCGGCGACGGCCAGTCGGTGTACTGGGAGGTCAGTGGCAATCCCGACGGCAAGCCGGTGGTGTTCGTGCACGGCGGGCCGGGCGGCGGCACCGGGCCGCTGCAACGGCGGTTCTTCGATCCCGCCGTCTACCGCATCGTGCTCTTCGATCAGCGCGGGTGCGGCCGGTCGGTGCCACACCTCGCCGACGGCGCGGACCTCGGCGTCAACACCACCGGGCATCTGATCGCCGACATGGAGTTGCTGCGCGAGCACCTCGGCGTGGACCGCTGGCAGGTGTTCGGCGGCTCGTGGGGATCGACCCTGGGCCTGGCCTACGCCCAAGCCCATCCCGAGCGGGTCACCGAGCTGGTGCTGCGCGGGATCTTCCTGTTGCGGCGCAAGGAGATCGACTGGTACTACAACGGCGCGGCGGGCAACGTCTACCCGGCCGAGTGGGCGAAGTTCCTGGCTCCGGTGCCGGTCGCCGAGCGCGGCGAGGACCTGGTGGAGGCGTATCACCGGCTGCTGCACTCGCCCGATCCGCAGGTGGCGCTCGACGCCGCCGTGGCCTGGTCGACGTGGGAGGGCGCGACGAGTTCGTTGCTGCCGCAACCGGATCGGGTGGCCGAGACCGGCGAGGCACGCTTCGCGCTGGCGTTCGCGCGCATCGAAAACCACTATTTCCGGCACGGCGGATTCCTCGACGAGGGACAGTTGCTGCGTGACATGGACCGGATCGCCGACATCCCCGGGGTGATCGTGCAGGGCCGCCACGACATCGTGTGCCCCGCGGTGAGCGCGTGGGATCTGCACAACGCCTGGCCGGGTTCGACCCTGCACATCGTCGAGGACGCCGGGCACACCGCCCACGAGCCCGGCATCACCCACCATCTGGTGGAAGCGACCGACGCGTTCGGGAAGCGAGGCTGAATCATGGCGCCCAAGGCCGGCAAAGCCGTCGTCGCGGCACTGCGGGACGACATCGACCGGCTGCTCGCCGCCGAACCCGACGTGCGTGCCGACGCCGAGGACTCGGTGCACCAGATGCGCGTGGCCACCCGCCGCCTGCGCAGCGTCCTGCGGTCCTATCGCAGGCTCTTCCACACGAAGCGGGCGGCGGCCACCGAGGCCGAGCTGAAGTGGCTGGCCGATCTACTCGGCGTGGCCCGCGATGCCGAGGTCCGTGCCGAGCGCTTCGTCGACCTGCTCGCCGAGCACGACGAGGTCCCCGACGAGGTCACCCAGGCGCTGGTCGGTGCCTCCCTCGACGCCTACACCGACGCCCACGCCGAGGTGCTGAGCGCGCTCGACGGCAAGCGCTACCGGCGCCTGCGCAAAACCCTGACCGCCTGGCGCACCGATCCCCCGCTGGACCGCGACCTGGCCCGCACGCCCGCGCGCAAGGTCTTCGACGGCGTCCTGCGTCGCGACCGCAAGCGCCTGCGCGCACTGGTCCTCGCCGAACCCACCGCCGCCCCCGCCGACCGCGTCGAGCTTCTGCACGATATCCGCAAGGGCGCCAAGCGCTTGCGCTATTCCTGCGAAGCGGCAGGCACCGTCCTCGGCGACGACGCGACCGACCTCGGCTCGCGCGCCAAACGCCTGCAAACCGTCCTCGGCGACCACCGTGACGCCGTCGAATCCCGCGAGGCCATCCTCGCCGCGGCCGCAACGTCGCCCACCGCGACCGCGACCCTCTACGAACTCCTCGCCGACACCGAGGAAGCCGCCGCGGGCCGAGCCATCGCCCACTATCCCGCCGCCGCGGCCTTCGCCACCGCCGCCGACTAGCGGTCGGCCGCGTCGGTTCGTCACGGACACCAGTCCTCCCGGTCCCGGTCCCGCTCCCGAAGCGCCCGGTCGAGCAGCGGCCAGCCGTCCAGTTCCCTGGTGCGGTCGAAGCCCGTCCTCGGCCGACGCGAGGTCGAGCAGGGTGCGGACCACACCCGGCCGCAGCCGGCCTCGCCGGTCAGCTCGTGCCGATGCGAGACGGCCCACCGGTAGGTCGTGTCGCCGGCCAGGAGACGGCGGTTGCGACGGCTGCCCCCACCCCGAGCCTGCCCGCCGGTGTCGGATCAGGGTCGGGCGTAGTCGAATCCGATGGTGCGGGTGGCGATATCGGCGGTCACGAGCCGGACCGGGACGTGCTCGCCTTCCGGCGGTTTGCCCGCGCAGCGGCCCAGGATCGGGGGTTCGCTGACGAAGATCTCGGCGTCGCGGGTGCCGTTGGCTTCGCGCAGGACCAACGCCGGGAACTCGGTGCCGACCCGGGGCGCCAGCACGGTCGCCTCGGTCAGGTCGACGCAGGCGCGGTCGACCTTGCTCGCGACGGAGTCGGTGCGGCGCAGGGTTTCCGCGGCGGGCCCGAGACCGTCGATCACCCAGGTGGGGACCTCGGTGCCCGCGCAGTGGGCCAGGCAGATCTCGGTGGTGAAGCGGTCGGCCAGACGGCGCAGCGGGGCGGTGACGTGGGCGTAGGGGGCGCCGATCGCGCTGTGGGTGAGCTGCTCCGCGGTCGGCTGGTCGAGGTCGGCGAGCAGCGTGTAGCCGGCGCCGCGCAGCAGGCTCGTCGCCTCCGACATCAGGACCAGGGCGGCGGGGGTGTTCGCGTCGAGGCCGGCCAGCAGTCGGCCGACGGGCATGTCGGCGGGCCAGGCGACGCCGAGCGCGGCCGCGGTGCGCCGCATCGAGGCGATCGCGCTGTCGGGCGGCGGCGGCATGGTGCGCAGCAGACCGATCGCCGGGCCCTGGTGCGCCAGCATGATCTGGGCCGCGCACATGCCGGTGAGCAGCGAGACCTGCTCGTTCCAGTCGTCGGCGGCGGTGCGCGGTTCCAGTTCCAGGCGCCAGTTGTCGCCGTGGCGCACCACATCCTGGGCGGGCAGTCGCAACGCGATCGCGCCCCGGTCGAGGCCTGCCTCGATCCGCAACCTGCCGAACTCGGGCAGCGCGACCAGCGAGGGGTGCAGCGTGCCCGCGTCGGCGGCGGCCTGGACCTGCGCGTAGTCGAAGCGCTCGCGGGAGCGCACCAGCGCGCGCGTGACCGAGAAACGCTGTGGGACAGCGCGTTCGTCGAGGTCGATGGTCCACAGCGCGGCGGGCCGGTCCACGCCGGGCAGCAGGCTGGCGGTGCCCTCGGACAGCACCGTCGGGTGCAGCGGGACGGTGCCGTCGGGCAGGTAGAAGGTCTGGCCACGGGTTTCGGATTCCCGGGCGAGCGCACCGCCCGGCACGATCACGGCGCCGAGATCGGCGATCGCGTACTGCAGGGTGAAGCCGGTGGGGGTGCGTTCGAGGTGCAGCGCCTGGTCCAGATCCATGGCGCCGGGCGGGTCGATGGTGACGAACTCGATGTCGGTCCGGTCGACCCGCGTGCCCGCGAACGCGTCGACCGCGTCGCGGGCCTCCGAGACGGCCTCGGCCGGATAGTCCGAGGCCAGCCCGAATTCGGAACGGATGGCGCCGAAGTCGACCGGCGCCGAGACGATCCGCTGATGGAGTTCCATCCTGGCAGGTTAGCGAGTGCCTACTGCAGGGCCAGCATGGTGCCGTTGAGCTGGTCGAACGGGCCGTACACGGTGAAGGTGACCCGACCGTTGGGGACCGACGAGGAGACGGTCGCCGCGGCGTCGAGCGCCTGACCGAACGAGGCCGCCGAGGGGTGCGGCAGACCGGCGACGGTCAGACCGAACCGGGTCTGGTGGACCCAGGCGGTATCGGCCGGGCTGAGGTCGACCTGGACCCCGCCCGCCAGCGGGGTCACCGCGACCGCGCTCGCCGATCCGGCACCCAGCGAGGTGAAAACCGCAGCGGCTCCGGCGATCAGTGCACCGGCGACAATGGAACGAACTACCCGCATGTAAATGTGACCTGCTTCCGCGATCGAATGTGTTGGGCTCACCACCCGGGCAGCGAGCCCTGCCGACGGCGAACACTCTATGACCTCGCTCACGTTTCCGGCGACTTCCAGCGCATTTTCACGCAGGCGACACACTTTTCCCGCGCTCGTCCCGCCAGTTGTTACTGTGTCGGCGGCACACCCGGCAGCTGCCGGGCAGTGCGGCACCCACGTCGATAAATGGGAGTTCCGAGCGTATGTCGTCGCTGATTTTCGATTACCTGTTGCCGATCCTCGGCCCGGACCAGGCGTCCTACTGGGCCCAGCTGTTGGTGATCAACCCCGCGTAGCTCACCGAGCAGATCGAGCACCTGTCGCCTCCCGTTAACCTCACGGGAGGCGGCTTGTTTTCTGGGGCGCTAGCATCCCGCGCGTGAGTAGAACTACCGCCGCTCTCGCGGCCAGCGCCACCGTCTTCGCCCTGCTTCTGACCGGCTGCAGCGACGACTCCTCCTCTTCCGCCGCCGCGGGCTCCTCGGCCACCACGACGCCCGAGTACAAGGTCGATCCGAGCAAGGCGGGCATGTTCGTGGTGAGCTACCGCAACGCCTTCCCGAAGCTGGCCGCCGGGCGTGACGATGCCGCCGTCGCGACCGTGCTGAACCAGTCGTGCGGTGACATCAAGGCGGGCAAGTCCGAGGCCGACACCATCGCCGGGATCATCAAGGCCACCAAGAACGGCGCCGACGCCGCGACCGAGGACGAGGCCAAGGCGATCTACCAGATGTCCACGCTGATGTGCTGAGCCGGATTCCGGCGCGACCGGGGCGGCGGTTCCCCTGGGGGGAGCCGCCGCCTCGTCGTTCGACAGGCGGACGAGCCGGCCTGTAAGCCGGATCCTGTCCCCGGTTCACACCGGGGGACGACCATCCATCTGGACACACCGTCGCCGGGTGCCTCGAGCGGTCCACCCGCAGGCTCGGGCGAGCAGCCCTCGAACACCTGCGCAGCCGCACCGTGAGGTGCGACCTTCGACCTTGCTCCGGGCGGGGTTTACCGAGCCGCCCCGGTCACCCGGGGCGCTGGTGCGCTCTTACCGCACCGTTTCACCCTTACCGCACGTGCTGTGCGGCGGTCTGTTCTCTGTGGCACTGTCCCGCGGGTCACCCCGGGTTGCCGTTAGCAACCGCCCTGCTCTGTGGAGTCCGGACTTTCCTCGGTACCGAGCAGCGGCGCGCACGCGCCCGTTCTCGTCACCGCGGTCGCCCGGCCGACTCGTCCGCTCGTACAGAGTACCGTGGCGCGAACGACGGCCTCGGCGGCGGCAGCCCGCGTGACCGCGCAGGGCCCCGGGAGCGCCGCCCGAAAACGCAGTACGGTAATCACCCATGGAACGTGTCGACGTCAGTTTCCCCTCGGGTGACCAGCAGTGCGCTGCCTGGCTCTACCTGCCCGACGGTGCGCCCCGGCCGCGCCCGCTGGTGATCATGGGACACGGGCTGGGGGCAACCCGCGAAATGGGGTTGGATCGATATGCGCGGCGGTTCGCCGCGGCGGGGATGGGGGTGCTGGCGTTCGACTACCGGCATTTCGGCGCCAGCGAGGGTGATCCGCGCCAGGTGCTCAACATCGCCCGTCAGCGGCAGGACTGGAAGGCCGCAATCGCCTACGGGCGCAGTATCCGGGGGTTCGACGCGACCCGAATCGCGTTGTGGGGCACCTCGTTCGGCGGCGGGCACGTGTTATCCGTGGCGCCCGACGACGACTACCTCGCCGCGGTGGTCGCACAGGTACCGTTCACCAGCGGGTGGGCCTCGGCGATGGCGAAGGGACCGATCAGCGTCACCAAGGTCGCCACCATCGCCGCCACCGACCTGCTGTTCGGCCCGATTCGGCGCAAGCCCGTGCGGATCCGGCTGGCGGGCCGCAAACGGGCCGCGGCGCTGATGAGCGCGCCCGATGTCCCGGAGGGATTCGGCAGGCTCGCCGAGGAGAGCGAGACCTACCGGCCGAAAGTCGGTGCGCGGGTGGCATTGTCGACCCTGTTCGACGCGCCGGGCCGCCGCGCGAAGGCGCTGAAGGTACCGGTGTTCTACGCGATCGCCGAGAACGATTCGGTCGCCCCGGCCGGCCCGACCCGCAAGGCGGCCGAGCGCACCAAGCACGCGGTGGTCAAGCAGTACCCGGTCGGCCACTTCGACGTGTACTTCGACGACGTCTTCGAGCAGGTCGTGCGCGACCAGACCGATTTCCTGGTGTCGGTGTTGCGTCCCTGAACCCGCCGAGGTCCCGTCAGCGCGGGGGCCGGCCGGCGATCCGGGTGTTCTGGAACGATGTGAAGCGCCAGCCTCGTTCCGTGCGCACCGCGGTTCGGATCTGGATGCTGCGCTCCTGCGGTTCGGTTCGCGGCGCGCCCGGCGGCAGGGGCCGCACGCCATAGGTCACCAGCACCGCGGTATCGCGGGTGGGGAACCGCAGACTCGCCCCGTCCGGCTCCGACAGGCAGGTGCCCCGCATCATGCCGTCGAACCCCGCTTGCATGACGGTCGCCAATTCCGCGCGGCCCTGGACGAATTCACCGAAGACCGAGACGAAATCGGCATCGTCGGTGAAGGTGTCGGCGAAGGCGCTGCCGTCTCCGGCCGCCCAGGCCGCGGCTTGGGCGGCGAACAGCGCGCGCACGACGCGCTCGTCGGGTTCGGCCATCGGCCCGCCGAGAGTGGTCATATCCGTCTCCTGTCTCGAAGTGACGGTTCGACCCTTCCGTGCCATCGGCAGGCGCCGCAATGACCTCCGAGGTCATGGCCGGACATCCACCCGGATACGCCGGCGAGAGGCCGACCGGAACGGATACTTCGATCGAGGCCCGGCACTTGCCCTATGTCGAGTCCCGAGTCGGGCACCATGGAGGCATGGAACAGCTCAGCTCGCGCACGATCTACACCAATCCGTGGATGCGGCTGCGGGAGGACACCATTCGCCGGTCCGACGGGTCGGTGGGGATCTACGCCGTGGTCGACAAGGTCGACTGGGCGATGGTGATCCCGTTCGACGGCGCGGGGTTCCATCTCGTCGAGCAGTACCGGTACCCGCTGGGCGAACGCTACTGGGAGTTCCCCGCGGGCACTCCCCCGCAGGGCACGGCGCCGTCGCCGCTCGAGCTGGCGCACAACGAATTGCGCGAGGAGACCGGGTTGCGAGCCGGGCGGATGACGCCGCTGGGCATCCTGGCGACCGCACCGGCCTCGACCAGTCAGCGTGGCCATTGTTTCCTGGCCACCGACCTCACCCCGGGTGAGCCGCAGCGCGAACCCGAGGAGCAGGACATGCGCACCGCGTGGTTCTCCCGCGCCCAGTTCGAGGCGATGATCCTGCGCGGGGAGATCATCGACGCCCACGCGGTAGCCGGGTACGGCCTGCTGCTCATGCACGAACGCGGCCTCAGCTCACCGTAGGTCTTCCCAGCCGGGTGACGCGGGTGCCGTCGCCCACCGGCCGTACTGATTCGGTCCGCGGGTGGCCGTCATCGGAGGGCCATTCGCAGGCCCGCGAATTCGAGTGCGGCGAAGGTCGCGACCAGGACCGCGCCGGTGAGCAGGAAGCCGATGCCGAGGGCGGTCAGGGGCAGCAGACCCGAACAGGCCAGAGCCGTCATGCCCAGGGCCGAGGCGGCGTTGACAGCGACGACCACGCGGCCGTAGCGATGCGGACGGTGACCGGCGATGGACAGCAGGGCCGCGCCGCCGGTGATCATGACGGCGCCGAAGAGCAGCGACAGCGCGGTCGGCAGACCGAGCGGCGCGCGCAGCAGTGGCGCGCACAGGGTCAGCCCGACGCCGAAGAGCGCTGTGCTCCAGCCGTCTACACGCAGGACGGTGGGCAGTCCAGCGCGGCGTCGGTCGGTGATCGTGGTCATCGTCGGCTCCTGTTCTCCGGGGGGACGAGGCCACTGTGCGGGGCGCGGGTCATGCTCGCAATGACCTCCGAGGTCATGGCCGGGCCGTGGTCGCGCTGGATACGCTGGGCCGATGACGGATCCGCGGATCGGGCCGCTGCTGCGGGAGTGGCGGCAGCGGCGCAAGCTCAGCCAGCTCGACCTCGCGCTGGCCGCCGACACTTCCTCCCGGCACCTTTCCTACGTCGAGACCGGTCGCGCCGAGCCGAGCCGAGCGATGGTGCTGCGACTGTGCGACACCCTCGATGTGCCGCTGCGGGAGCGCAATACGCTGCTGCTGGCCGCCGGGTTCGCGCCCGCGTTCCGGGAGTCCGCGCTCGACGATGTCGCGCTCTCGCCCGCGCGCGCCGCGATCGAGACGATGCTCGCCGCGCACGAGCCGTATCCGGCGGTGGTGGTCGATCGCTGGTGGGATGTGGTGGCGGGCAACGCCGCCATGCCCGTGCTGATGGCCGGGGTGCCCGAGCACCTGCTCACCCCGCGCCCCAACGTCTTCCGGCTGGTCCTGCATCCGGATGGGCTCGCGCGCAGGCTGGAGAACCTGCACCAGGTCCGCGAACTGTTCCTCGAACGGCTCCTGCGCCAGCTCGGCGCCACCGGAGACAGGCGACTGCGCGCCCTCTACGACGAGGTCAGAAGCTATCCGGCACCGGCTGATTCGCCCGGCACCGCCGAGCCGACCGGCCCGTTCCAGGTCCCGATCCGCATCAACTCACCGCTGGGCCCCCTCACCATGTTCTCGACCATGGCCACCTTCGGCGCCCCGGCCGACGTCACCCTCTCCGAACTGGCCATCGAGTTCTTCTACCCCCTCGACGACGCCACCGCCACCGCGCTGCGCGCCATGGCCGCCACGGCCCACTGACCGGTTCAGAGCGAGCGGCGCATCTCGAATTCGGTGCGCGGATCGCCCGGCTCCACCGGACCGCGCCGGCCGGTCGGTGCGAAACCGTGTCGCCGGTAGAGGTTTTCGGCGGCCTCGTTGCCGTCGGTCAGTTCGAGGTACACCGCGGTGCAGCCCTGTTCGACCGCCCAGGCCAGGGCGGTGGTGATCAGCTGATCGGCAATGCCGCGGCCGCGAGCGCGGGGCGCTACCCACATCGAGATGAGATGAGCAGCCGACGAATCCGTCGTCACGCCGACGGTCCCCACCGTCATCTCGGACATCGTCGCCACGAACTGGGCGCGGGTCCGCAGCACCTCGCGCCAGTCGTCGGGGGTGCGTGCCAGCGCCTGCTCGATGGTCTGGCCGAAGGCGGTCGGCGCGTCCCGCAACGCACGCAATCGCACCTCGCGAAACACCGCCCACTCCGCGGGTTCCAGCTGCCGTATCGCGACGGTGGCGCCGCAACGGCGCGTCTCCCCCATGCCGGTGATTGCAGCACGCCGCCCGTGGCGGAGCAACCGGTTTCGAGCGGAGATGACGGCAGGGGSGCACCMCCGCGTCGGTGATGCGCCCCTGCCGGGTCAGCCGGATCAGATCGGCTGGAAGCCCGCGCCGACGCCGCCTGCCCGGTTCAGCACGTCCAGGATGACCTGGATGGGCTGGAAGTAGGCGGGCGAGTGGATCGGGTTGGCGCCACCGGTGCACGGGATGTCGAAGTCGACGGGGCCCAGGCCGGTGAGCCTGCCCTGGTTCATGCCGACCAGCCGGTCGCCGACGACGACCGGGCCGCCGGAATCACCGGGCTGGGAGCAGTACTGGTTGATCGAGGTGCCTTCGAGCTCACCCCACACCACGCCGCAGCTGCGACCGCTGGTGCGACCGTCCGAGCACACGGTGGTGCCGGGGCCGGGCGCGCCGCCGATGCCGACGACGGTGGTCTGGCCGATGGTGCGCACCGGCAGGACCTTCGACGCGTCCAGCTGCAGGACCGCGAAGTCCAGGTAGTCGCCGTCGTCGGAGAAGGCGACGGTGCCGATGACGCCCGCGTTGAGCGCCTGCTCGGCGCCGACCCGAGCCCCCGTCGGCGCGCAGTGCCCGGCGGTCAGGCCGACCAGGCGACCGGCGTTGTCGTGGCCGATGGCGGTCAGCGAGCAACCGGAGTTGTTGTCGAAGACGATGCCCGAGGCCGCGCCGAGCACCACGCTCGGATCGGCCGACACGCTGCCCGCACCAGCGGACGCGGTGAGCGCCCCCGCGATGGCCGCCGCGAACGCCGCCATCCGTAGAAACCTCATCAAGTACCTTTCTCGACGGCCGCGGCATCTCCGCACGCCCGAGAGACTTCTCGGGCGCCGGGGCATAGTCGTTACGCCGACCGCGAACCGGGGCGACCGTACCGCGCCCGGGTGACCGACGGCCAGCGCTAAAGGTACGAGACGTCGTTGACCAGACGGACGGAAGCGCCGCCGTCGGGGTAGAACTCCGCGATGCACAGCGAGGCCAGGTCCAGGTGCAGGCGATACAGCAGCGACGGGCCGACCCCGAGCGCCAGCTGCAGCAGGGTCTTGATCGGCGTGACATGGCTGACCACGACGATGTTCTCGCCCGGATACAGCCCCACCAGATCGCGCCGCACCGATTCGATCCGCTCGCGCACCTGATCGAAGCTCTCGCCACCGGGCGCGGGCACCGACGGGTCGCCCAGCCAGTCCGCGTGCAGCTGCGGATCGCGCTGCGCGGCCTCGGCGAAGGTGAGCCCCTCCCAGTCGCCGAAGTCGGTCTCGATGAGCCCGTCGAGCACGCGCAGCGGCACGTCGAGCGCGGCCGCTGCGGCTTCGGCGGTGGCGCGGGCCCGCTGCAGCGGCGAGGTCACCACCGCGGCGATATCGCCCTTGGCGGCCAGCATCTTCGCGGCCCGCTCGGCCTGGTCGCGGCCGAGATCGGTCAGCGGCGGATTGCCGCGACCGGAGTAGCGGCGCTCGATCGACAGCTCGGTCTGGCCGTGCCGCAGCAGCAACAGCCGCGTCGGCCTGCCGACCGCGCCGGTCCAGCCGGGGGTGGCCGGAACACGCTGGGCGGCAGCGGAATCGCGCGGCTCGGTGACGGGCACGGCGACCTCGTCGCCCGCCGCGTGCCCGGCCGCCACGGCGTCGCGGACGGTGCCGACGACCGCGCCGTCGTCCATCGCCTCGTTCGCCAATCGGTCGGCGTGGGAGTTCTCCGCGCGCGGAATCCAGGTGAAGGTGACCCGATCGAACCCGGCGGCCAGCCCGCGCGCCTGCTCGGCGAGCGGAATCATCGACGGGTGCTTGACCTTCCAGCGTCCCGACATCTGCTCGACGACGAGCTTGGAATCCATCCGGACGGTGACCACCCGCGCGCCGAGTTCGGCCGCGGCGGCCAAACCGGCGATGAGACCGCGGTATTCGGCCACGTTGTTGGTGGTGACGCCGACATACTCCTTGCGCTCGGCCAGCACCCGCACATGATCGGCGGCGAACACCACCGCGCCGTAGCCGGCGGGGCCGGGATTGCCGCGCGACCCGCCGTCGGCCTCGACGATCACCTCGTTCATCGGGTTACAGTCCGGATTCCTTGGTACGCACCATGATCGCGCTGCACTCGGGGCAGCGCAGGACCGCGTCGGGGGCGGCCTTGGCGATGCGCTGCATCTCGCCGCGATCGATCTCGATCCGGCAGGCGCCGCAGCGCCGGGCCTGCAGCAGGGCGGCGCCGACGCCGTGGGCGGCGCGCTGCTTATCGTAGATGGCGAGCAATTCGTCCGGGAACAGGCCGACCAGCCCGGCCCGGTCGTTCTCGCATCGCCGCTGGGCCACTTCCAGATCGGCCATCGCCTCGTCGCGCAGCCGTTCGGCGTCGGCGAGGTCCTGATCGGCCTTGCTCAATCGGGCGCCCGCGTGGTCGTGATCGGCGACCATGGCCTCACGCTGTTCCATCACGGTCAGCAGCTCGTCCTCGAGCACCGAGCGGCGACGCTCCAGGCTGCTCAGCTCGTGCTGGATCTCGGAGAGCTGCTTGGCGGCGACGGTGCCCGCGGTGAGCATGCCGCGGTCGCGGTCCTCACGCTTGCGGACGGCGTCGACCTCACCCTCGAGCTTGCGGATGTCGCGGTCCAGATCGTCGATGCCGATCTCGACCGCGACGGCGGCGTCCTTGTAGCCGTTGCGCTCGGCCGCCAGGCGCGCCACCTCCTGCTGTTCGGGCAGCGCGTTCCTGCGGTGCGCGATCCGCGTCAACTCGGCATCGACAGCGGCGAGCTGGAGCAGCTTGGACTGGACCGACGGTTCGACATTCAACGCGCACGAACTCCTGAACACGGTGGACGGATGGGTTGGTCAACCGTACCGCGCCGCGCGGTGTGGGTACGCCATGACCCGAGGACCTGGGCCCGGGCTCCCCGGCGGGGTCAGCCGGTGACCGTCCACGGGTCGGTGCGCAGGGTGCAGACGCGGGTCTCGATCCCGGGCAGGGCCGCGCGGACCACCTGCTCTGCCTGCCCGCACCAGGGGAACTCCGTGGCCCAGTGGGCGGCGTCGACGAGGGCGGGGCCGCCGCGGCGCAGGTGTTCGTCGACGGGGTGATGACGCAGGTCGGAGGTGAGGTAGGCGTCGACGCCCGCGCGGACGGCCGCGTTCAGGTAGGAGTCGCCCGCGCCGCCGCAGACGGCGACGCGCCGGATGACGCGGTCCGGATCACCGGCGGCGCGCACGCCCCAGACGGTGCGCGGCAGGCCGACGCCGACCCGGGCGGTGAACTCGCGCAGGGTCTCGGGTTCCGGGAGTTCGCCGATGCGGCCGATGCCGAGCGAGGACGGCAGCGGCGCGCGCTCGGTGACGTGATAGGCCGGTTCCTCGTACGGGTGCGCCGCGCGCAGGGCCGCCAGGACGGCCAGGCGGGAGGTCGGCGGCGCGACCACTTCGACGGCGTCCTCGGTGACGGTCTCGACCGTGCCGACGGCCCCGATCGCCGGATTCGCGCCGGGCAGGGGACGGAACTGGCCGGTGCCGGAGGTGTACCAGGCGGCTTCGCGGTAGTCGCCGATCGCGCCCGCGCCCGCGGTGAACAGTGCCGACATGAGCGAGGCGGTGTGCGTCTGCGGGACCTGGATCACCCATTTGTCCACGGCGGCAGCGGGCTTGGGGTCGAGCGGGCCGGTGACGGTGAGGCCGACGGCGGCAGCGAGCGCGTCCGAGACGCCGGGATCGGCCGAATCGGCGTTGGTGTGCGCGGAGAACAGGGCGCAGCCGGAGCGGATCAGCCGGTGCAGCAGCGCGCCCTTGGGGGTGTCGGCGGCGACGGTGTCGACGCCGCGCAGCAGCAGCGGGTGGTGCACGACCAGCGCCTGGGCGCCCCACTCGATCGCCTCGTCGACGACGGCGGCGGTGGCGTCGACGGCGAACACCACCTTGGTCACCTCCTGGCCCGGGTCACCGCACACGAGCCCGACCGAATCCCAGGTTTCGGCCAGCGGCGGTGGGTACGCCGCGTCGAGTACCCCGATCAGTTCGGCCAGGTCGGTCACCGCCGCCTCCTTCGTTCCGTTGCCTTACCCCGACACCATCGAAGCGGCGGGATCACCTTGCACCACAATGCTTTCCACTACTCGCGCCGGGAACCTGCGGTGGCCCCGACCCGATCCTCCGGCACCACAGCACCACCCGCCGCGGCCACCACGGGCCAGCCCGCCTGTGCCACCACAGGCCCGGTCGCGTCTGGCACCACGGGCCAGCCGGCCGCCACCACGACGGGCCCAGTCGCTCCTGTCACCACAGCGAGGCCCGCAAACCCTCGACCAACCGATCGACCTCGTCCGCGCCGCGCACGGCGACCCGCAGGTGATCGGGCCCCAGCCCGGGGAAGGTGTCGGCCCGGCGCACCGCGATGCCCCGGTCGGCCAGGCGCTTGCGCAGCAGTTCCCCGTCGGGGACGCGCAGCAGCAGGAAGGGGCCCGCGGCCGGGGTGTGCACGTCGAGACCGAGGGCGGTGAGGCGCTCGATCATGCCCGCGCGTTCGACGGCGATCTCGTCGGCGTGCCGACGGGACGCGGTGACGGCCGCCGGTTCGGCGGTGGCGATGATCGCCTCGAGCTGCAGCGTGCCCAGCGGCCAGTGCGGGCGGCCCTGGGTCAGCCGGGCCAGCACCTCCGGCGCGCCGAGCACATACCCGCACCGCAGTCCGGCCAGCGCCCAGGTCTTGGTGAGGCTGCGCAGGACGAGGACGTCCGGAGCGGCCAGCGCGGCCAGCGACTCCGGTTCCCCGGCGATGTGCGACGTCGGGGAATCCGACCCCGGTCGGGAGGTCGATCGCACCGGCGCTCCCGGTTCCACGTCGACGGCCGGCGCCGTCCGGATGGACGATGCCGCCGGCGCACTCGGGGTCGACGACAGGTCCGGCGTCCGGCGCGCGGACGACGACGCGGGCCGCGCACCACCAGGATCGGCCACCGCGCCGCGCATCACGGCACCGGACGCGACGTTCCGGGCAGCGCCGGCCACGTTGTCGCCCGTACCTCCGAATTCCCGGCCGCCGCCGGGTCCTCCGTCCACTGCCGCACCCGCGACGGTGCCGTCCGCGACCGCGTCGGCGAACGCCTCGTCGACCACCACGAGACGCCCCGGCCGACGCAACGCCGCGATGACGGCCGCCGGGTGCAGTACCGAGGTCGGGTTGGTGGGATTGCCGAGGACGACCAGATCGGCCTCCTCGGGAATGAGATCAGGATCGAGCGTGTACGGCGGTTCCAGGATCACCCGCGTCACCGGGACACCGGCCTCCCGCAGCGCCAGCTCGGGCTCGGTGAAAGAGGGGTGGACGACCGCGGCCAGGCGCGGGGCGAGCCGGGGCAGCAGGGCGAAGCCCTCGGCGGCGCCGGCGAGCAGCAGGACCTCGTCGGGGCGGCGACCGTGGCGGGCGGCGACGGCGGCGCGGGCGGCGGCCTCGTCCTCGGCGCTCGGGTAGCGGCCCAGGTCGTCCAAGCGGGCGGCGAGGCGGTCGCGCAACCAGGCGGGCGGGGCGGTGCCGCGCACGTTCACCGCGAAATCGAGCATGCCAGGGCGCGCGTCCACGTCGCCGTGGTGGCGCAGCATCGCGGAGTCGACGGAGTCCTGGAACACAACTGAACACCCTACGTGGCGGCGATTCGGCGGCACGGGCGACAATGGCAGGCGTGGGTCAGCTGCACGTGTCATTCATCTGCACAGGGAACATCTGCCGGTCGCCGATGGCGGCGAAGATGTTCGAAGCGCACCTGTACCGTGCCGGTCTCGCGAACCGGGTACGGGTGACCAGCGCGGGCACCGGATCGTGGCATGTCGGCGATCCGGCCGATCCGCGTACCGAGACGACGCTGCGCCGGGCGGGCTACCCCACCGAGCACACCGCGGCCACCTTCGGTCCCGAGCATCGCGACGCCGACCTGATCGTCGCCCTGGACACCGGGCACGACCGGGAGCTGGCCCAGCGCGGCGTCGCCACCGACCAGCGCAGGCTGCTGCGCAGCTTCGACCCGGCCGCCGACGGCCGTGACGTGCCCGACCCGTACTACGGCGACCAGACCGATTTCGACCTGGTCCGCGACCAGATCGAAGCCGCCATCCCCGGCCTGCTCGACTGGGTGCACGCCGAACTCGACGCCCGCGCCACCGCCGACGCGCACCGCTGATGCGCAAACTCACCTTCCTGCTGCGCCCGAGCTGGCTCATCCTCGCGGTGATCGTCGTGGCGTTCGCTTATCTGTGCTTCACCGTGCTCGCGCCGTGGCAGCTGGGCAAGAACACCAGCACCGAGCACCGCAACCAGCTGATCGCCGACTCCGTGCAGGCCGATCCGGTGACCGTCGACAGCGTCCTCGACGGCGACCCGAGCGCGCACACCGAATGGCGCAAGGTCACCGCGAGCGGCACGTATGTCCCGGAGTCGACCGTCCTGGTCCGGTTGCGTCATCTCGACGGCGCCCCAGGCTACGCCGTGCTCAACGCGTTCCGCCTCGACGACGGCCGCACCCTGCTGGTCGACCGTGGCCTGGTCGCCGCCGTCGACGGCACCCGTCCCCCGGCGATCGCCGCGCCACCGACCGGCCCGCAGCGGCTCGAGGCCCGGGTGCGCGCCTCCGAAGGCGTCGTCGCGGACAAGCCGCCGAGCACCCAGGACGGCTATCGCCAGGTCTACACCGTCGACACCGGGCAGGAATCCACCGTCCTCGGCATCGCGCTGACGCCCATCCCCACCGGCACGGACAAGGGCGGCTACCTCCAGCTCGCCGCGGGCCAGCCCGGCGCCTTCACCCCCAGCCCGCTCCCCCAGCTCGACGCGGGCCCGTACCTGTCCTACGGCCTGCAGTGGCTCGCGTTCGGCATCATGGCCCCGCTCGGCCTCGGCTATTTCGTCGTCGCCGAACTGCGCGCGCGCCGTCGCGACCGCGCGCAAGCGCCCGCGGCACCCGAGTCCGCGACCGTCTCGACCGAGCCGAGCACGCAGGCCGCGCCCACCACCGAGGCCCGTCTGGCCGACCGCTACGGCCGCAACCGCTGAGTTCCGCGCCTCATTCGGCGAGGTAGCGCAGCAGCACCGCGGTCGCGAAGTGCCGCGTCTCCACCAGCCGGAGCCCGATGCGCTGATCCAGCGCGGGGAACATCGGCGTGCCGCCGCCGAGCAGCACGGGCGAGATGTACACCTGGTACTCGTCGATGAGCCCGTGCGGGATCAGCGAGGACGCCAGGCTCGCGCCACCGACCTCCATCACGCCGTCACCGTCGGCCTTGAGCCTGCGGACCTCCTCGACCGCGTTCGCCGCGACCAGCCTGCTGTTCCACCGGACCTCGGTGAGCGTGCGGGAGAACACGACCTTGGGTTTCTCCGTCCAGAGCCGGCCGAAGTCCCGTTGGATCGGCGGGGCGTCCTCGGGGACGTGCGGCCAGTAGTCGGCCATCAGCTCGTACAGCCGACGGCCGTTCAGCACGATCTCGAGATCGCGGAACCGATCGTTGTGGAACTGGTGCAGTTCGTCGTCGGGTTCGGTCCAATCGATGTTGCCGTCGCGGTCGTTGACGTAGCCGTCCAGGGACACGCCGAATCCATAGATCAGTTTCCTCATGTGGGGTAGACCTCCTCCACGCTCGAAACTCATCGGTCCAGCGAGAGATAGCAGGCTAACCGCGACGCGCGCGCCGCAACACTCCGGCGATCGCCACCGCGACCACCAGTGCCCCCAGCTGCACCGCCTCGGACATGCGCACCGCGCGCCGCAGATCGGCGGTGCTCGGCGCGGGCCCGTCGCCGAGCGTCGGCCGCAGTTCGGCACCATGCCGGTACTGGGTGCGGCCGCCGAGCCGGACGCCGAGGGCCCCGGCCATGGACGCTTCCACCACGCCGGCGTTCGGGCTCGGATGCTTGCTCGCGTCGCGCCGCCAGGCCCGCCATGCGGCGGCGGGCGTGCCCCCGACCAGCGGGGCGAGTGCGGCGGTGAGCAGCCCGGTCGCCCGGGCGGGCAGCACGTTCGCCAGGTCGTCGGTTCGCGCGGCGGCCCAGCCGAACCGCAGGTAGCGCTCGTTGCGGTAGCCGATCATCGCGTCGAGCGTGTTGACCGCCCGGTACCCGAGCAGTCCGGGCACCCCGGCGACGGCGCCCCACAGCAGTGGCGCGACGGTCGCGTCGGAGGTGTTCTCGGCCACCGACTCCAGCGCGGCCCTGGCCAGCCCGTCCGCGTCCAGGACCGACGGGTCGCGTCCGCACAGCGACGGCAGCAGTTGCCTGGCCCCGTCGAGGTCGCCGGCGTCGAGCCGCTCGGCCATCGCGTGCCCGGCACGCGCCAGACTGCGCCCGCCCAGCGCGGTCCAGGTCGCCAGCGCGGTGGCGACCACGCCGCCCCGTGCCGCGAGCAGCCCGAAACCCAGCACCGAACCCACCGCGACCACCTCGTGGACCACCCCGGCCCGCCGCTCGTCGGCGTAGGTCACCTGTTCCAATGCCGCTGCCGCGGAGCCGAATCCGGCTACCGGATGCCACCGGCGCGGATCGGCGAACACCCGATCGAGCGCGAACCCCAGCATCAGCCCGACCGCGGTCGATGTCCCCTTCTGCACCCGGCCGAGGGTAGTCGACCGCGGGAATGTCACACCCGTGCCCGCTGGTTCGTCCTCTCTGCGACGACCCTCATACACTCGCCCGGACCCGGGCCAGACGACCGAACGGCGAACCACGATGACCGACGTACCCTCGCAGATCGACCAGGCACAGCTGGCCCGCCGTTTCGAAGAACACCGCCCCTACCTGCGCCGACTCGCCTACAGCACGCTCGGCAGCCTCACCGACGCCGAGGACGTCGTGCAGGACGCGTGGCTGCGCCTGCAGCGCCACCACGAGGCGGGCAGGGCGGGCGAGATCGACAACCTGCGCGCCTGGCTCACCACGGTCACCGGTCGGCTGGCGCTGGATCAGCTCGGCTCGGCGCGGGCCCGTCGCGAGCAGTACGTCGGCGAATGGCTGCCCGAGCCGGAGGTCACCACCTGGGACGACCCCGCCGACCGCATCTCCCAGGACGAGCGGGTCACCACCGCGCTGCTGGTGGTGCTGGAATCGCTGTCGCCCGCCGAGCGCACCGCGTTCGTCCTGCAGGACGTCTTCGGCATGACCGGTCCCGAGGTCGCCGAGGTCGTCGGGCGCACCCCGGCCGCGGTCCGCCAGCTCGCCTCGCGCGCCCGCAAGCACGTCGAATCCGGGACCCCGCGGTTCCCGGCGTCACCGGCCGAACAGGAGAAGGTCGTCTCGGCGTTCGCGCTGGCCTGGCGTTCGGGTGATCTGAGCTCGCTGCTCGGCGTGCTCGACGAGAACGTGGTGCTCACCGCCGACGGTGGCGGCAAGGTGCCCGCCGTCCGCCAGCCGCTGCGCGGCGCCGAGCTCATCGCCAAGGCCCTGCTCGGCTGGTACCACGCGCCGTCGGCGTCCGGCGCCTGGGGCCGCGCGGTCCTGGTCAACGGCGTGCCCGGCCTGGTCGTCTTCGACGGCGCCAACACCGGCGTGTTCTCGTTCGTCGTCGACGCAGGCCGCATCGTCGCGATCAATATCGTCCGCAACCCCGACAAGCTCCACGATCTGCCCACCGACGGCGAGCCGGACTGGTACCTGGGCGCGGGCGAGTAGCGCGCGATCAGGCCTCACGCACTCAGCGAATACCCGTGCGCCGCAGCCACTTCGGCGGAGAGCAGTTTTCCGTCGACGGCAGTGAGACCGGCCGCCAGGCCGGGGTCGGCGGTGCACGCGCCGCGCCAGCCCTTGTCGGCGATCGCGAGCGCGTAGGGCAAGGTGGCGTTGGTGAGGGCGACCGTGGAGGTGTGCGGCACGGCGCCGGGCATGTTCGCGACGCAGTAGAACAGCGAATCCGCCACGGGGAAGGTCGGATCGGCGTGCGTCGTCGGCCGGGTGGAGGCGAAGCAGCCACCCTGGTCGACGGCGATGTCGACGAGCACCGAACCCGGCCGCATCCCGGCGACGAGCTCGTCGGACACCAGCTTCGGCGCCTTGGCACCGGGCACCAGCACCGAGCCGATCACCAGATCCGCGGCGAGCACGGCCTTTTCGATCTCCAGCGCGTGCGAGGCGAGGGTCCCGACCCGGCCGCCGAAGCGGGCGTCGAGCTCGCGCAGGCGCGCCAGGTTGGTATCGAGCACGCTCACTCGCGCGCCCATCCCGACCGCGACGCTCGCCGCGTTGGTGCCGGCCACCCCGCCACCGAGCACCACCACATCGGCGGGACGGACGCCGGGCACGCCGCCGAGCAGCACGCCCTCGCCACCCATCGGCGCCATCAGGTGATACGCGCCGACCTGGGTGCCGAGCTTGCCCGCCACCTCGCTCATCGGCGCGAGCAGCGGCAGCGAACCGTCGGCGGCCCGCACGGTTTCGTAGGCGATGGCGGTGATCCCGGAGTCCAGGATCGCGTCGGTGCATTCCTTCGACGCGGCCAGGTGCAGATAGGTGAACAGCACCTGGTCGCGCCGCATCCGCGAATACTCCTGCGCGATGGGCTCTTTCACCTTGAGGATCAGCCCGGCCGTGGCCCAGAGCGTATCGGCGTCGGGCACGATCCGGGCGCCGGCGGCGAGATAGTCCTCGTCGCCGAAGCCCGATCCGGTTCCGGCACCGGCCTGCACGAGCACCTCGTGCCCGTGCGCGGTCAGTTCGGTGGCACCGGCCGGGGTGAGCGCCACCCGGAACTCCTGCGGTTTGACCTCCGCCGGCACACCCACCGTTCCGCCTGTTCCCGTCATTGCGCCAGCTTAGGACGCCCACCGACGGGAATCAGGCGGTTGCCGGTCGTGTGTCGTCGCTAGGCGGGCGGCGCCGTCGCGGTGGTCGTCACCGCCGGGTCGGGCGCGGCCGTGGCCGAGGTGGTCGCCGGGGCCGTGGTGGTCGCCTCCGGCGTCGTCGCCGGGGGCGAGGTGGTGGTCGGGGTGGGAGCGACCGTGGTCGTCACGGGCGGCACGGTCGTGCCGCACTGGTCGTGCTGGGGGCCGCAGCTGTCGATGCCGCAGATCGGAACGCCCGGCGGGCATCCTTCCGTCGTCATGCCGCATTCGGTGGGGCCGCAGCTGTCGGTCCCGCAGTCCGGTCCCGGCACACAGTTGTGGCCCGGCGGGATGGTCGGCTCGGTGCCGCCCGGCGCGGCTGTCGGCGCGTTCGTCGCGGGTCCCGGCGGGGAATCGTGGCTCGGTCCCGAGGTGCCGCCGTCACCCGGGTTCGCCGAGGGCGGGGTCGAGCTCGTCGCCGCAGTGGTCGCGGTGACCGAGGTCTTCGACGCGGTGCTCGTGGCGGGTCGGTCCGAGCCGGACCCGTTCGACGAACACGCCGACAACGCCAGCACCAACGCGACCAGGGCCAGCAGTAACCGCACCATCGTGCGCGATCGGCTGCCCATCCGTGTGTTCGGCAAGTCTGCTCCTGCGATCGTGGGAAAAACCCGCGCCCGATGATTCGGGCGCGGGTGACGGAAATCGGTGCCGGGTACGGTCGCTCAGACCGCGAAGACCTCGCCCCGCACCGGAATCCGGAGCTGCGCGGCGCGATCGGCGTAGGCGAAGGTGCGCTCGAGGTAGTCCAGCGACTCGCTGAAGTGACCCCAGCCCTCCGCGTGCACCGCCACCACGACGGCGTCACCGAGGACGGCGGCGGCCTCGACGGCGGTCCTGGCGTTGAGCGTGACGTCGCTGTCGCCGAACCGGCCGACATTGGCGGCGCCGATATTGAGCACCGCGACGTCGATCCGCCCGATCCGCTCGACGATCCGCCCGACCAGCTCCACCGACGCGTTGTCACCGGAGACATAGACCGTCGGCTCGCCCGCCGCGCGCAGCACGAACCCGGTCACCACACCGCTGAGCGGCTCGCAGCCCTCGGGACCGTGCAGCGCGGGCACCGCGGTGACCTCGACCTCGCCGATCGTCACGACCTCCCACGGCACCAGCCCGCGCACGCCCGCGATCCGGCCGGCGGCATCCGGGGTGGAGAGCACGGTCGCGACGTCGGCCAGCAGGGCGCGGCCCGCGGTATCGAGGTTGTCGGCGTGCTGATCGTGCGAGAGCAGTACGACGTCGATCGCGCCGATCGACTCCACCGGCACCGCGGGACCGCTGAGCTTGTGCAGCGTGATCGGGCCGGGGTAGTCGCCGGGTTCGTCGAAGGTCGGGTCGGTGAGCCAGGTCAGGCCCCCGTACCGGAAGCGCAGGGTCGGACCACCGATGTGCAGGACGTCGAGCAGGGTGGGGCGGGTGATCGTCTCGGTCATGTCGACAACTGTCGCCGACCGCGACACCCCACGACAGTGGCCTCCAGGCCGACCATCGCTAAGATCGGGCCATGCGTTCGGTGGCGGTCGTCGCGTTCGACGGGATCAGTCCCTTCCACCTGTCGGTGCCGACCCTGGTGCTCGGCCGCTCCGGCACCGGTGTCGACGACGCGTCACCCTACGACGTGCGGGTCTGCGCCGAACACCCCGGAACCCTGTCCACCGCAGCCGGTTTCGACATCACCGTGCACCACGGCCTGGACACCGTCGCCGGCGCCGACATGGTGGTCTTCCCCGGCTGGCATCGCGACCTGGAGGTCTCCCCCGCGCTCAACGACGCCGTGCACACCGCGCACGCGAACGGTGCCCGGCTGGTCGGTCTGTGCCTGGGCTCGTGGGCGATCGCGGCGACCGGCCTGGCCGACGGCCGCGAACTCACCACGCACTGGGCCGCCGCCGAGGCGATGGCCCGCGCCTATCCGCGGGTACGGGTGCGCGCGGACACGCTCTGGACCGATCTCGGCGACGTGATCACCTCCGCGGGCGTGGCCGCCGCGCTGGACTGCTGCCTGCACATCGTGCGCGGCGATCTCGGCGCCCGCGCCGCCACCGATCTGGCTCGCGCGCTGGTCACCGCGCCACACCGCAACGGCTCGCAGGCGCAGTTCATCCCGGTCGCGGTCCCCGCCGAGGACAGCGACGACCCGATCGAGCACGCCATGGTGTGGGCGCGCACGCACCTCGAGACCGGCATCGACCTCGATCTCTGGTCGCGCGAGGCGCTCATGTCGCGACGCACCTTCACCCGCCGGTTCCGCGAGCGCACCGGCACCAGCCCGCAGCAGTGGTTGTTGCAGCAGCGCACCGACCATGCCCGGCTGCTGCTGGAATCGACCGACGAGACCGTCGACCGGATCGCGCGCGACACCGGTTTCGGCAGTGCCGTGAGTCTGCGGCACCATTTCCATCGCATGCTCGGCACCAGTCCGGCGGCCCACCGCGCTCAGTTCCGCGGCGCGGCGCAATAATCACCGCATGATCATCAAGGTGTCCGGGTTCGCGCCGGAAATCGACGACACTGCCTGGATCGCGCCGAACGCGACCGTCATCGGCCGGGTGCGCCTGGCCGCCGAGGTCGGCATCTGGTATTCGGCGGTACTGCGCGGCGACCTCGAACAGCTCACCATTGGCGCGCGCACCAATATCCAGGACGGCTGCGTGCTGCACGCCGACCCCGGTTTCCCGCTCACCGTCGGCAGCGGAGTCTCGGTGGGGCACAACGCGATCCTGCACGGCTGCACCGTCGGCGACGACGTCCTGGTCGGCATGGGCGCCACCGTGCTCAACGGCGCGGTGATCGGCGCGGGCAGCCTGATCGCGGCCAATGCCCTGATCCCGGAGGGGGCTCAGATTCCGCCCGGTTCGCTGGTCGCCGGCGTGCCCGGCAAGGTGCGCCGCGAGCTCACCGAGGCCCAGCTGGACGGGATCAAGCTCAATGCCGCCGTGTACCTCCACAATCTGGCGACTCATCGCGACGCCGAGGTGTTGTGACACGTCACACTGAGCAAGTGACCAGTAGGGATACCTGATAACATTTGCCCTGCGTATTGCGTCCGGCCATGAGTGTGGCGGCCGGCACCGGGTACGCGAGGTAGGAGGTATCACGGTGGCATACGTGCAGTCCGGTGTGCACCGAGCGGGGGGACGGCTCAGCGTGGCCGATATTGCCGCCCAGCCGGGCGGAATCGAGGCACTCCAGTGCCGGGTCCACGAACTCCGCTCCCGCGGCGTCCATTTCGCGGCGAACGCGATCGAACAAGAGATGGCCGCACTGGATCTGTCCCCACAGGGATAATGGGGCCATGCCCACTGTCTCGTCCATCCTCGCGCGGATACTGGAAAAGCCCGTCACCGACGGGGAGAAGCTGCTCGACAGCGCGCTGTCGGCGTTTCTCGATTTCGGGATCAAACGCACGAGTATGGGCGAGATCGCCCGGCGGGCGGGGATCAGTCCGGCCACCCTGTACCGGCGCTTCGAATCCAAGAACGACCTGGTCGAAGCGGTCGGGGTGCGGGAGGCGCAACGCTATGTGGCCGAGATCGATGAGCGGGTACGGGCGGTCACCGAGCCGGGCGAACAGCTCGTGGAGATCTTCGTCGCGTTCGTGACGACCCTGGCGGGCAACGAACTACTACGCAGGCTGCTCAGCACCGAGCCGGAGGCCATCCTGCCCAAGCTCACCACCGAAGCAGGCCCGATCCTCGCGGTCGGCCGTGGATATCTCGCCGACAAACTGCGCGAACTCCAGGCAGGCGCGACGGTGCCCGACTTCGAACCCGATCTCGTCGCCGAGATCATGGCCCGGCTCGCGCTGTCGCTGGCGCTCACCCCCGACGGCCTCATCCCGCTCGACGACCCGGCCGCGGGCCGCGACTTCGCCCGCCGCACCCTGCTGCCGATGGTCGGCATCCGCGTCGCTCACTGAGCGGGCACGCCGAACGCGGCGGCCACCGCCTCGTCGATGCCCGCCGCCGCCGCGGGGACCCCGTCCTCGAGCACGCCACGCACCCGGCCGACGATCGCGGCCGCGGCCGGGTCCGCCGGATCGGGCAGCGGCAGCCGGGCCACGTACTGGGTGATCCAGCGCCGTCGGCCCGAATACAGCCGGTTGCCGCACACCGCGTCGTAGAATCGCAGTCCCAACGCCGAATTCGCCACGCCCATCAGCAGATACGCGAGTTCGGTCGCCTGCTCGCCGATGCCGAGATCGGTGAGCGAGATCCAGTAGCAGTCCCCGTTGACCACCGCGCCGGAGCGATCCAGTGCGAACCGCGGACGCTCACTGATATCCGGGAACACCAGTTTCGGCGCACCCCACAGGTGCGGTCGCTGCGGCACCCAGATCTCGAACCACTTCCGCCCGCCGTCGAGCACATACCGGCGACCGGCGAGCACCTCCTCGTGCGACCGCAGATACTCGGCGGCACCGGGGAATTCGGCGAGATCGATGGGCGTGCGGCGCGGCTGCCCGAGATCGTAGGGATAGAGCACCCTGGTGCCGCGATCCCGCCCGATCCGCCACGGTTGCAGATCGTGGTGAGTGATCAACTGCCGCAACAGTTCCGGCTCCGGCCTCGGATCCATCTGATCCCAGCGGTCGGAGATGAACACCCGGTCCGCGGTGGTCTTGATGCCGACGCGGATGCGGGCGGTGTCGCCGAAGGTGCGCCACGTGCGCTCGGCGATGCGGCCGAGCCAGCGGTCGACGGCGGGGCGTGACATGCGCCAGGCGGTGTCGCCCGGGGGCACGACACTCGACCGGTCGACCTCGCCGGAAAGACTCGCTGCTTCGGCGCGCCGCTCGGGGCCCGGTGGCGCCGGTCCCCGACGACCGCTCCGGAATGACGCGGGCGCCTTCCCCGGCGCCATGGAGCCCACGCCGGGTCGAACGCTCGGTCGGCCGCGAACCTGGTCGCCGTGCCCGATCGGTGTGTTGTCCGAGGACGGCGCCGACATCGGCGCACCGACCGACCCGGTGGACAACACACCCACCTCGACCGCGAACACCCGCCCGCCCGCGCCGACCACGCAGGCCGCGTCCCCGGCCAGCGCGTCGAACAGGTCGGTCGCGCAATCGGGTTCGGCCCCGAGCTCCTCGTAGACCGAGACGTACCGGCAGTCGCACTCCTGGGGCGCGCGCGTCGCGACGGTGACGGCGGGCAGCACCGCGGCCGCGAAGAGCTTGGTGTCACCGAGGTCGTAGAGCTCGGCGGGATGCAGTTCGCTGGTGAGGATCCGGCGCAGATTCGCCCCGGCCCTGGTGGTGAGAAATCGGTTGGCGCACAGCAATCCGAGCACGCCGTCGGCGGCGAGCAGCCGGGGTGTGATCGCCACGAACGGATGGGTGAGGTCGATGCGCCCGCGCAGCCCGAACCGCTTGCTCAGCAGCTGCGCGGTCGACCCGCCGAGCTGTTGGGTCCGCACGTACGGCGGATTGCTGATGACGAGATCGAAGGAACCGTCCGCGATCCGGGTCGACGCGGCGAGGAAATCCCCGGCTCGGCAATCGATCTCGACCCCCTCGGCGGCGGCGCGCGCTGCGGTGTCGCCGACCGCACGCCGGTCCAGGTCATAGCCGGTCAGCCGTACCGTGACGCCGGACGAGGCCAGCTCGCGATGTACCGCCAGCAGCAGCTCACCGTCACCGCAGGCCGGATCGAGCACCCGGAGCTCGCCGGTGCGCGGTGCGTGCAGCAGCGCCCGTCGCGCCAGGAACCTCGCCAGCGCGGGCGGGGTGTAGTGCCTGCCGTGCCGTTTGCGCTCCTGGGCATCCCGGGCCTGCGAAGCCATGCGCTCGATTCTGCCCCGGGAGGCCGGTGTCGTGCCGCAGGCGCGAGGCCGCGCACCGGTATCCGAGCGAAAAACCGATCGTTACCTGCCGAAACAT
The DNA here is from genome assembly GCF_032656385.1 of Nocardia canadensis. NCBI lineage: Bacteria > Bacillati > Actinomycetota > Actinomycetes > Mycobacteriales > Nocardiaceae > Nocardia > Nocardia canadensis. The sequence continues at coordinate 469,938 of NZ_JAVCWB010000004.1, read as the reverse complement.
CATTTCGTCCGGCAAACAGTGGCTCGTGCCACCGATTTTGGGGTTACGCCCGGCCCTGACCCACTCCGAGCTCACCTGGGACGAGGCCCGGCTGGCAGGCCACGCGGCTAGTGGTCGGCATGGAGCCCGGGGGGCACCGATTCCGGCCCGAGCTCGGTCACCGCGGAGACCTGGTTCGCCGAACCGGCGGACCCTGCGACGCCGGCCAGCGGCGGCGGATCGTTCACCGTCGCCAGCGCGCTCGACGCCAACGGCGCGTACACCGACACGATCCGGTCCGGCTGGTACGTCTTCTACACGTGCGCCTGAATTGGGACCAGGGGCTGGCCAATCACGTGCGGTTCGCCGAGATCGGCGGCGCGGGATCGGCATCGGCGTCGCTTTCCGGGTGCTCTCCCGACCTCGCGCCTGAGCGCACCGCGGAACCCGTTCGCACCCGAATTCATAGGTGCGGGCGGGTTCCGCGTCGCACGCCCGGCTGCTAACGTGGTCTCAAAATGAGACTAGTTCTCCGGATCGACCGAGGAGCCGCGCCATGGCGCCGACCGACCACGACAACGGCGATTTCGCCGCCCTCCAGCGCCTCGCCGACGAGCGCTGGACCTGCAGGCAGTTCCTTCCCGACGAGGTCGACCGGGCGACGATCGACCGGCTGCTGAGCCTGGGCGCGCGCACCCCGTCGTGGTGCAACACCCAGCCGTGGCAGGTCGTCGTCACCGCGGGCGAGGGCACCGAGAGCTTCCGCAAGGCGCTGCTCACCCACATCCAGACCAGCGGCGCCGCACCGGATTTCGAGTTCCCCGCGCAGTACGACGGCATCTACCGGGAGCGCAGGCGTGCCTGCGGCTTCCAGCTCTACGACAGCCTCGGCATCGCCAAGGGCGACCACGAGAACACCATGCGCCAGATGGTGCGCAACTTCGAGTTCTTCGACGCACCCCACGTCGCCGTCGTCACCTCCGAAGCCGACCTGGGCACCTACGGCGCCGTCGACTGCGGCCTCTGGCTCCAGAGCTTCCTCCTCGGCGCCCAGGCCCTCGGCCTCGGCGCCGCCCCCCAGGCCGCCCTGGCCTCCTACTCCCCCTTCATCCGCGAGTACTTCGGCCTCCCGGACCACCGCAAGGTCGTCTTCGGCGTCTCCTTCGGTCACCCCGACCGCACCCACCCCATCAACACCTTCCGCACCGCCCGCGCCGCCCTCCCCGACCAGGTCACCTGGCACACCAGCTGACCTCGCTCGAGATCACCACGCGCGGGGGCGACCGGTTCTCTGCCGATGGCACCCCAGAGCATGGTGCGCGTTTGTCCAGGTGATGGCGTCAGGCGGGCCGGGCGGTGGAGGTGATGCCGGGGCCCGGTTCGGGGACGATGTCGCGGGCGGTGACCTCGGCGGCGCACTCGTCGCAGCTGAGGTGGACGTGGGCCTCGCCGGTGCAGTCACGGTGACGGTATTCGACCGGGGGGCCGTCGGGGGCCATGTAGGTGTCGCCCCAGTCGCGGATGGCCATCAGGATCGGATAGATGGCGTGCCCCTTCTCGGTCAGGCGGTATTCCTCGTAGGCGCCGTCCTCGGCGGGCCGCTTCACCAGGATCTCGTGCTCGATCAGCCGGTCGAGACGGTCCTGGAGCCGACCGCGCGAAATCCCGAGCGCGCTCTGGAAGGCGTTGAAGCGCCTGATCCCGGTGAAGCAGTATTTGAGGATCAGCAAGGTCCAGCGGTCCCCGAAGATCACCAACGGCCGCGTGATCGAGCACGGGACCTCGGCGAGTTCTTCATAGCGCACCCTGCCATTATGCGCGCCCGTTCCCCGAACGCGCGGCAGCGGACAGGTGCGCACGAAGATCATCGTCGGGTTCGACCGCGGCTACCGCCGCCACCCGGTCGACGAATTCTCCGGGCAGGTCCTCGCCGAACCACGTGGTCAGGACACCGAGTGCCGCACGCCGCAGCCGCACGGAGTAGCCACGGAGTCCGGCCCACACCAGAGGCTCCCCGGTGCCCGGCGCGGCGCGGCACAGCATCGAGAGCACGGATTCGACAATGCCGTCGCTGTTGCCTTCCGGATCCCACCGGAGGACCTCGGTTCCCGGGCCGCGAGCGATCCGATCGAACGGGAGTACTGTGCGGGCGAGTCGGGTTCCGCGAAGTGATGCGTCTGGACACCGTCCAGCACAGTCGAACTCGGAAAGGTCTGCGCACCGGGCACTTCGTCCGGATACGGATGCCCCTCCCGCGGCCACGGTCCCGGACCGTGCACAGCGGCGAGTGCGAGCGCATCAGCGAGATACGTGGTCTGGTCAGCATCGGGAGCCGGCCACGCGCCGGGGTTCACCGGCAGGGGCGCCCAGCGCCCTTTCCACGAGAATCCTTCACGGCCACACCGTAACCGACTCCCTGCGCCACTTCGCCTGGTCGACAGCGGTTCGGCGCCCGAATTCGTGCGCGCGAAAATCGTTCGGCAACCGGCCGGCCGCGTGGTGGGATCTCGCGGTGATCAAGATCCGACAGTATTCCTACTTCGCGCTGTACAGCGAGACGATGACCGCGGCCGATATGACCGTTCACCTGAGCATGGAGCCGGACGAGATCCGGGTGCTGGGAAGCAGGTCCGCGGAGCATCGCCTTCCCCGGTCTCACAGCTGGCAGATCCACCGGCACAGCCCCGAGAGCATCGACGAACAGATCGAGTACCTGATCGACCGGCTGACACCGGTACTCCCCCGCCCGCTCTCCCTGATCGACCGGCCGGATGTCGGCGCGAGTATGCAGGTCGTGCGCCATTACGACGATCCCGATGGTGTCCATGGTGCACCCGGCGGCACAAGTCTGGCCGATGTCCACAACTGGCCGCGTCCACTGGGTTGGCACCTCACGACGGCCGTGCTCGAGTTCCTGGTGGCGACCGGAGCGGAGCTCGATATCGATGAATACAACTGAGGTGGGCGTGAAACGGCCGTCGGCTCGTCCTGAGGCAGGACGAGCCGACAGGCGGGTAGGACTACCGCGCTGGGGTCAGAGCGGGATGTTCTTGTGGTGGCTCTTGCGGGCCGGGGCCGAGGCCAGGGCCGCGGCGATGATGCTGCGGGTCTTGGCGGGGTCGATGACCTCGTCGACGACGCCGATGGCCACGGCGCGTTCGACGCCGCCGGCGATCTGCTCGTGCTCGGCGGTCAGGCGCTCGTGGAGGGCTTCGCGCTCGTCCTCGGGGGCGGCCGCGAGTGCCTTCTTGTGCAGGATGCCGACCGCGGCCTTGGCGCCCATGACGGCGACTTCGGAACCGGGCCAGGCGTACACGGCGGTGGCGCCCAGCGAGCGGGCGTTCATCGCGATGTAGGCGCCGCCGTAGATCTTGCGGGTCACCAGGGTGACGCGCGGGACGCGGGCCTCGGCGAAGGCGTGCAGCAGCTTCGCGCCGCGGCGGACCACGCCCTCGAGTTCCTGGCCGACGCCGGGCAGGTAGCCGGGGACGTCGGTGACCACGATCAGCGGGATGCCGAACGCGTCGCACAGGCGCACGAAACGCGAAGCCTTCTCGGCGCTTTCGGAGTTCAGGCAGCCGCCGAGGCGCAGCGGGTTGTTGGCGAGCACGCCGACGGTGCGGCCGCCGAGACGGCCGAGGCCGACGACCATGCTGCGGGCGTAACCACCCTGCAGTTCCTCGAAGGAGGATTCGCCGTCGACGTTGTCGAGCAGCTCGTGGATGATCGGCTTCACGTCGTAGGCGCGCTTGGCCGAGGCGGGCAGCATCGCCTTCAGGTCGACGTCACCGTGCTCGGCGACGGCCTGATCGAATTCGCCCTGCTCGGCGAACATCGAGACCAGCCGGCGAGCGCGATGCATGGCATCGGCCTCGTCGTCGGCGGCGATGTGGCACACGCCCGACTTCTTGAAGTGTGTGGTGGGACCACCGAGGGTCTCCATGTCGACGTTCTCGCCGGTCACCGAACGCACCACGTCCGGACCGGTGACGAAGACACGGCCCTCGGGCGCCATGATGACGATGTCGGTGAGCGCGGGGCCGTACGCGGCGCCACCGGCGGCGAAGCCGAGCACCACGGAAATCTGGGGAACCAGGCCGGACGCGCGGACCATGGCCTCGAAGACCAGGCCTACCGCGTGCAGGGCCTCGACGCCCTCGGCCAGGCGAGCGCCACCGGAGTGCCACAGGCCGACGACCGGGAGGCCGGAATCGATGGCGGTGTCGATCGCGTCGACGATGTGCTTGCAGCCCTCGACGCCCATCGCGCCGCCCATGACGGTGGCATCCGAGCAGTAGGCCACGGTGCGGACACCGTCGACCTCGCCGATCGCGGCCAGCACACCGGACTTGTCCCGCGGGTGCAGCGGAAGCACCGTGCCGGGATCGAAGAACCGCTGCAGGCGGCCGAGCGGGTCGCGCGGATCGGTCGTCGTGTCGTGAAACGCGGGAGCAATGATGGTCATCGCGTTCGTCTCCTGCCTTCGAAGAAGAGTTGCCGCTGCGGCGGCTGCGTATGGCGAACCGCCGGTGGGGTCGAACCATTCAGTTGGCGCGAACCCCACCGGGGATCGTGAATGCAGTCGATCGGTGCGGCTGTATCAACCAGCCCGACCTGGAGGGCCTACGTGGTGACGCAAGCTGCCTCCTTCGGCCCTTGACCAGGTCGAGCTATGCCCGACCGAAGGCGAGCGCGACGTTGTGCCCACCGAATCCGAAGGAGTTGTTGATCGCGTACTCGATTTCCTGGTGACGGGCCTGCCCGTGCACCACGTCGAGATCGATCTCCGGATCCTGGTTGTCCAGGTTCAGCGTCGGCGGAACGACGCCGTCCCTGATGGCGAGCACGGTGAGCACGGACTCGAGGGCACCGACGGCGCCGATCGAGTGGCCCAGTGCCGACTTCGGCGCGTAGACCGAAGCGTGGTTGCCCACGGCCAGGTTGATCGCGTTGGCCTCGGCGGTGTCGCCGATGGGGGTCGCGGTCGCGTGGGCGTTGATGTGGGTGATGTCCTGCTTGGTCAGACCGGCGGTCTGGATCGCGCGGGTCATCGCCCTGGCCGCACCGGTGCCCGCGGGATCGGGGGCGACCAGGTGGAAGCCGTCGGACGTGATGCCCGCACCCAGCAGTCGAGCGTGGATGGTGGCACCGCGAGCCTTGGCGTGCTCCTCGGTCTCGATGACCATCAGCGCGCCCGCTTCGCCGAAGACGAAGCCGTCACGATCCTTGTCGAACGGACGCGAGGCGCCCTTCGGATCGTCGTTGCGAGTACTCATCGCGCGCATCATGGAGAACGCGGCGATCGGCACCGAGTCGATGAAGCCCTCGACGCCACCGGTGACGACGATGTCGGCGTCACCCATCACGATCATCCGCCACGCGTTGGCGATGGCCTCCGAACCCGACGAGCACGCCGAGACCGGAGTGACCACTCCCGCCCTGGCCTTCAGCTCGAGACCGACGACGGCCGACGGACCGTTCGGCATGACCATCTGAACAGCCAGCGGCGAGATCTTGCGATAGCCGCCGTTCTTCAGCTTGTCGACCGAGTCGATCAGCGCGTCGCCACCACCGAGACCGGTGCCGATCGCGACGCCCAGGCGGTCGGGGTCGACCTCCGGGCTGCCCGCGTTCTTCCACACCTCGCGACCGAGGACGGTCGCCAGGCGCTCGACATACGCCATCCGGCGGATCTCGACCCGGCTCAGCAGGGTGTCGGGGCTGACTTTCAGGTGACCGCCGATACGCACCGGCAGGTCGTATTCCTCGATGAAGGAATCCTCGAGAACGTCGATTCCGCTCTCACCGTTGAGGAGTCCCTTCCACGTCGCATCGACATCACCCGCGATCGACGTGGTCGCCGCCATGCTGGTGACGACGACGTTGGGGAAATTCCCGTTCAAGGTGGAAGGAGTGGTCACTGGTTCAGCCCTACTCGGCGTCGAACTTGGCCTTGAGCTCCGCGGCGGCGTCGGAGTTCTCCGCCTCGAGCTTCTGGATGTAGGAGACAGCGTCACCCACGGTCTTCAGGCTGGCGAGATCCTCGTCGGGGATCTTGACGCCGTACTTGTCCTCGGTCTGCACAGCGATCTCGACCATGGACAGCGAGTCGATGTCCAGGTCGTCGACGAAGGACTTCTCGATGGTCACCTCGGAGGGTTCGATACCCGTAACCTCTTCGATGATCTTGCCGAGTTCTTCGACGATCTGTTCCTGGGTCAGAGCGGCCACTTTGGTGGCTCCCTTCTTGTTCTCATTTGTAGGGGTCTTGTACGGCCGGCACTTCGTCGTGCGCGACCGCCGGGGGGAAAGCTAGCCGGAGATGGTCAGTTCGACCAACGCGGGGAGGTCTTCCGGAGTCTTCAGGGCCAGGTTGGGCGTGCCCTTCAGCTCCCGCTTGGCGATACCGACGAGGGTGCCCGCCGGCGGCAGTTCGGCCACCGCCGAGACGCCCGCCTCGCGAACGGTCTCGGTGCACAGGTCCCAGCGCACGGGGCGAGTGACCTGGGCGGCGAGCTTGTCGATCGCGTCGGCGCCCGAGGTGACCGGCTTGCCGTCGAAGTTCGACAGCAGCGTCCGGATCGGGTCGCTCGGCGAGATCTGAGCGATGGCATCGGCGACAGCAGCCTGGGCCGGGGCCATGAAAACGGTGTGGAACGCACCGGCGACGGGCAATGCGCGGACCCGTGCCTTCTCCGGCGGGTTCGCGGCGAGCTCCGCCAGAGCTTCCAAGCGACCCGCCGCCACGATCTGGCCGACCGCGTTGCGGTTGGCCGGGACGAGATCGAGCTCGGCGAGCCGTGCGAGCACGGTGGCTTCGTCACCACCGAGCACAGCGGACATACCGGTCGGCTCCTGCGCGCACGCCTTGGCCATCTCCCGGCCGCGGATGGCGGCCAGGGTGACCGCTTCGTCGGCAGTGATGACGCCGGCGACAGCGGCCGCGGCGAATTCGCCGACCGAGTGTCCGGCGACGATGGTATCCGCCGGAATCGCCTCGGGGGCGATTTCGGCGAACGCGAGCAGTGCGGCCGCGACGACGAGCGGCTGAGTCACCGCCGTGTCGACGATCTCCTCGGCCGTCGCGGTGGTACCGAGACGGACCAGGTCGAGGCCGGCGGCCTTCGACCACAGCTCGAGGCGGTCGGTCGCACCGGGGAGGGCGAGCCAGGGCGCGAGCATGCCGGGTGTCTGGGACCCCTGTCCAGGGGTGAACAACGCGATCACTCCCTAAGAAAACACTGTGACCCCCGCCGCACGAGATGTCGGCGCGAATGAAGCTTTCGAACGGGTTTTGTAGGGGTCCCACAAAATCCGAGGTGGAGTGTCCCGATCGACCGATTCCCCGATCTCGTTACAGGGGGTCGTAGCCCACTGGGGTAGGCGGTGTTTCTGTGACGGAGGGTGACGATTCGTTATGCGTTCGTGTCAAACGGCCCACGGTGGCCGCGATTCGGAGCACATACGCGTCTCGGGGATTCATGGGATCACGTCCGGTGATCTCGCCGATTCGTTTGAGACGGTACCGAACGGTATTTGGATGGACGTACAGCTGACGCGCGCACGTTTCTACTGCTCCACCACAATCCAGATAGGCGTCGAGTGTGTCGGATAACGAAGATCCGGCAGCAGCCAACGGGAGCACAAGATACTCGTTCAGCGCCTCGATCGCAGCTCTATCGCCCAGCAGGGCGCGTTCGGGGAGCAATTCCGAGGCGTGAACGGGCCTTGGCGCGGCGCGCCAGCCCACCACGGCCTCCATTCCGGCCAGCGCCTCGATCGCGCTGGCGTGCGCGGCGCCCAGCGTCCGCATGGTCGGGCCGATCACCACCGGGCCGTCGGAGAAGACGTCTGCCAGCAGATCGGACAGGAAGGGCGAGCCGATCCCGGCGTCGCCGAGATGCCCGCTGACCACCATCACCAGCCGCGCGCCCTGCACGACCGCCAGCGCGGCCCTGCCGTGCCGGGTCGCGATGGTGTGCACCGCGCCGACCGTCGACACGCCCTGATCGGCGGGCGGCGTACCGACGAGCACCGTGGCGGGCGCGGTGGCGTCCCAGTTCAACGTGGCGGCCCGGGAGAGCATGTCGGGACCGGTGTCGCCGCGGACGACCGCGTCGACCACCAGCGCCTCCAGGCGGGTGTCCCACGCGCCGCGCGACTCCGCGGCGCTGGCGTACACCGAGGCGGCCGCGAAACCGAGCTCACGCCCGTATCGCAGCACCGCCTCGGTGAGCGCGACCAACTGCCGGTCGTTGCGCGCCAGCGCGGGCAGCCACTGCTCGAAGAAGTCCATGGCCACCCGGACCATGTCCACGGTCTGGCGCAGCGTCAGCCGCCGCGCCAGATCCTGCGGAATCACCTGGAACGCGTCCAGGCTGAAGCGGATATCGGAGTCGGGATCCTGCAACCACTCCAGGAAATTCACGACCGCCGTCTGCACCAGCATCTGGACGCCCGCGCGCTGCGCGGCGTCCAGATCGGCGAAGAACGGCAGCCGGTCCTGCATCGACCCCACCGCCTCGGTCGACAGCCGGCCCGAGAACTGCTTGACCCGCTTGAGCAGCGTGTCGGGCAGCGGATCACGGGTCTGCCGATTCGGGGACAGTGCCCCGGTCGGCAGGTAGACCTCGTGTTCGCTGGTGCCCTCGGTGATCCGACGGGGCCGCGGCGGTTTGCGCTCCACAGTCCAATAGTCCGCTACGCGAGTTCCTCGGCCGCGTCCGCACTGGGCTTCGGCGCGGCGGAGACGTCGTCGATGCGGTATTTCGCCGCCGCCTCGACCGCCTTCGCCTTGTCCAGCGTGCCGTCCTTGACCAGGCCCTCCAGCACCGCGACCACGATCGACTGCGCGTCGACGTTGAACACCCGGCGGGCGGCCGGGCGGGTGTCGGAGAAGCCGAACCCGTCGGTGCCCAGGGTGATGTAGTCGCCGGGCACCCACTGCCGGATCTGATCGGAGACCGCGCGCATCCAGTCCGTGGCGGCCACGACCGGGCCCTGCGTCGGCGCGAGCGCCTGGGTGACGTAGGGCACGCCCGGATCGGTGTCGGGGTGCTTGAGCGCCTGGATCTCCTTGTCCAGCGCCTCCCTGCGCAGCTCGCCGAACGAGGTCACCGACCACACGTCGGCGGCCACGCCCCACTCCTGCGCCAGGATCTCCTGGGCGCGCAGACCGTCGGGCACGGTCACGCCGGAGACGAGGATCTGGGCGCGGATGCTGCCCTCACCACCGCGCTGGTACAGGTACAGACCCTTGAGCAGACCGGCCACGTCGAGGTCGTCCGGCTCGGCGGGCTGCTGGTAGGGCTCGTTGTACAGGGTGATGTAGTAGAAGATGTTCTCCCCGGCGAAGGCGCCGCTCTCCGGCGGATTCGTGCCGGGCAGCGGGCTGGTCTCGGGGGTCGTTCCGCCGTACATCCGGCGCAGGCCGTCGCGCATGATGTGCGCGATCTCGAACGAGAACGCCGGGTCGTAGGTCACCACGGCCGGATTGGTCGACGCCAGCAGCAGCGACTGTCCGTCGTTGTGCTGCAGGCCCTCGCCGGTCAGCGTGGTGCGGCCCGCGGTGGCACCGAGGACGAAACCGCGCGCCAGCTGGTCGGCGGCGGCCCAGAAGCTGTCGCCGGTGCGCTGGAACCCGAACATCGAATAGAAGATGTAGAGCGGGATCATCGGCTCGCCGTGGGTGGCGTAGGAGGTGCCCGCCGCGGTGAAGGTCGCGGTGGAACCGGCCTCGTTGATGCCCTCGTGCATGATCTGGCCGACGGTGCTCTCCTTGTAGGCGAGCATCAGTTCCGCGTCGACCGAGGTGTAGAGCTGGCCGTTGCGGTTGTAGATCTTCAGCGTGGGGAACCACGAGTCCATGCCGAAGGTGCGGGCCTCGTCCGGGATGATCGGCACGATGCGCTTGCCGATCTCCTTGTCGCGCAGCAGTTCCTTGACCAGGCGCACCAGCGCCATGGTGGTGGCGACCTTCTGCTTACCCGAGCCCTTGCGCACCGAGCGATACGCCTCGTCGCCGGGCAGCGTCAGCGGCTTGGCGGCCGAGCGGCGCTCCGGCACGAAACCACCGAGCGACTGACGCCGGCTCAGCATGTACTGGATGGCCGGGTTGTCCATGCCGGGGTGGTAGTACGGCGGCAGGTACGGATCTTTCTCCAGCTCGGCGTCCGTGATCGGGATGCGCTGCAGATCGCGGAAGTCCTTGAGGTCCTGCAACGCCAGCTTCTTCATCTGGTGGGTGGCGTTGCGGCCCTCGAAGTGCTTGCCGAGGGTGTAGCCCTTGATCGTCTTGGCCAGGATCACCGTCGGCTGACCCTTGTGCGCCATCGCCGCCGCGTAGGCCGCGTAGACCTTGCGGTAGTCGTGACCGCCACGCTTGAGGTTCCAGATGTCGCTGTCGGACATGTTCTGGACCAGCGCCTTGGTCCGCGGGTCGCGACCGAAGAAGTGGTCGCGCACGTAGGCGCCGTCGTTGGCCTTGTACGTCTGGAAGTCACCGTCGGGGGTGGTGTTCATCAGGTTCACCAGCGCGCCGTCGCGGTCGGCGCCCAGCAGCGCGTCCCACTCGCGGCCCCAGACCACCTTGATGACGTTCCAGCCCGCGCCGCGGAAGAACGACTCCAGCTCCTGGATGATCTTGCCGTTACCGCGCACCGGCCCGTCGAGCCGCTGCAGATTGCAGTTGATCACGAAGGTCAGGTTGTCGAGCGCCTCGTTGGCGGCCACCTGGATCAGGCCGCGCGACTCGGGCTCGTCCATCTCGCCGTCGCCGAGGAAGGCCCAGACATGCTGGTCGGAGGTGTCCTTGATACCGCGGTCGTGCAGGTAGTGGTTGAACCGCGCCTGGTAGATCGCGTTCATCGGGCCCAAGCCCATCGACACCGTCGGGAACTCCCAGAAGTCCGGCATCAACCGCGGGTGCGGGTAGGACGGCAGGCCGTGGCCCGGTCCGCCGTGGCTGTATTCCTGCCGGAAACCGTCGAGCCGGTCGGTGCTCAGGCGGCCCTCGAGGAAGGCGCGGGCGTAGATGCCGGGCGAGGCGTGGCCCTGGATGTAGATGTGGTCGCCGCCGCCGGGATGGTCCTTGCCGCGGAAGAAGTGGTTGAAGCCCACCTCGTAGAGCGCCGCCGAGGACGCGTAGGTGGAGATGTGGCCGCCGACGCCGATGCCGGGGCGCTGCGCGCGGTGCACCATGATCGCGGCGTTCCACCGGATCCAGGCGCGGTAGCGGCGCTCGACCTCCTCGTCGCCGGGGAACCAGGGCTCGTTCTCGGTGGGGATCGTGTTGACGTAGTCGGTGGAGGTGAGCGCGGGGATCGAGACGCGACGCTCGCCGGCGCGCTCGAGCAGTCGCAGCATCAGGTACCGGGCGCGGCCCGGCCCTTCGCGGTCGAGCATGTCGTCGAAGGATTCCAGCCATTCGCTGGTCTCCTCGGGGTCGATATCCGGAAGATACGACGCCACTCCCTCGCGGATCACCCGAACCCGCTCACCGGTAGGTCTGGTGGCGGACTCGGCGCCTGCGGCGGGTGCCGCCGCGGCGGGATCGTTCGCGGAATTCGCTGACACAGAGTGGATCAGGTCGGTCAAATCTGCTCCTCGTACTGGGGGCTGAACTGCTTGTTGGCGTCGCTATCCCCGGGCCTGCCCGCTTGGTGTGCGGGCCACCCGTCACGAAAGTTTCGGGCGCACCTTTCATCCTTACCGAAAAGGCAGCCCGGGTCATCCCTCCCGAGCAGGTACTGCCCGGTATTTCGCTGGACCACAGCCTGACGCTCCCCCAGCGGCCCGTGCCCCGGGCGACAGCGGCGCGAAACCGGCCGCCGCACCACCTCGCGGACACCCCTCATTCATATCACTTCCCTATGGATTCCGGACCGGCCGAAGTCGCAGCGCAGCGCCGATCCACGTGTCCGCGGAATCCACTAAGTTCTGCAGGGGAAGCAACCGAGTGAGAGGGATCGGGGAACGATGAGGCTGCTGGACGTGCGCCGGCTCGGGCTGGTCTGTGCCGCTGTCGCCGTGACCGCGGGCATGGTCGTGGCCGGCTGCGCCGAACAGGTGCCCGGCGCCGCGACCACCGATCCCGCCGAGGTCGCCGCGTACAAGACCTCCGCCGCCGCGTCCGCCTCGGCGGCCGCCGCCGCCAAGGCCGCCGCCGCGCAGACCAAGGCGATCAGCGACAACTGCACCCAGTTCCCGACCACGACCGGTGCGGGCGTCACCGCCTTCAACGAGTTCGTCACCGCCCACGACCGCAACGCTCCCGACTACGCCGACAAGCGCGAGGCGGCGGCCACCACCCTCGACAACGCCGCGACCAAGGTCGAGTCCGGCGTCACCGCCGCGGCGGGGGCGCTGCCCGCCGATCTCGCCGAGAAGTTCACCGCCTACGTCGTCGCCGCGCGCGAACTGTCGGCGGAGACCAGAAAAATGACCTACAGCTCCCAGGTGACCCGGCTCAACGACGCCAGTCGCAAGATCAACCAGGCCCGCACCGCGGTCCACGACGCCTGCCCGAGCCGCTGAATTCGTCCCGCCGACACGCGGCATACGGTCCCAATTCACCCGATCGGCTTGCGCTGCGGCCGATAACCATGTTCGCTTGCACCTATCTACTGTCGGCAGTTTAGGGAGGACACCACCGTGGTCGCCGCGGCGGACGCGCAGAACTACGCTCAGAAGCTTGGCATTTCTCACGGCTTGGTCGTTCAGGAATTGGGCTGGGACGAGGACACCGACGACGACTTGCGCGCCGAGATCGAGGAGGTCAGCGGCGGCGAGATGGTCGACGAGGACTCCGACGAGGTCGTGGACGCCGTCCTGTTGTGGTGGCGAGAAGGTGACGGCGATCTGGCCGACGAGCTGATGGATGCCATCAGCCCGCTGGCCGACGAAGGCTTCATCTGGGTCCTCACCCCCAAGACCGGTCAACCGGGCCATGTCGATCCGAGCGAGATCGCCGAAGCCGCGCCCACGGCCGGCCTGACCCAGACATCCACTATCAGCCTCGGCAGCTGGACGGGCTCGCGCCTGGTCCAGCCGAAGGCACCGTCCAAACAGCGCTGAATCCGCCGTTCGCTAAGGTCTCAGCCGGACGAGAACGCTCGGCTGAGACCCGACACGACGGAGGATTCGCTGTATGCCGCTAGAGGTTGGCACTCTCGCGCCGGACTTCACGCTCAAGGACCAGAACAACCAGCCTGTCTCGCTGTCGGATTACCGCGGCAAGAAGAACGTCCTGCTGGTGTTCTATCCGCTCGCCTTCACCGGCATCTGCCAGGGCGAGCTGTGCAAAGTGCGTGACGAACTGCCCAAGTTCCAGAACGACGACGCCGAGATCCTCGCGATCTCCGTCGGACCCCCGCCCACCCACAAGATCTGGGCCGCCGAACAGGGCTACCTGTTCCCGCTGCTGTCCGATTTCTGGCCGCACGGCGCCGTCACCCAGGCCTACGACGTCTTCAACGAGAAGTCCGGTTACCCCAACCGCGGCACCTTCGTCGTCGACAAGTCCGGTTACATCACTTTCGCGGAGATGAACGGGCCCGGAGAGGCCCGTGACCAGGCGGCTTGGGAGAAAGCGCTCGCCGCGCTAGATTCATAAACCGTCACCGCCGGTTCCCGCCGGCGGTGCCAGGGCGTATAGCTCAGCGGTAGAGCACTGGTTTTACACACCAGCGGTCGGGGGTTCGATCCCCTCTGCGCCCACAGAAGATGTTGCAGGTAGACGATCCGCTCGCGGCTTGCGACGTATGCCCCACGTCGCCCACGTGGGGCAGAGAACCCCAACTTTACGCGCTGCTCCTAGAACTCCGGGTCCACAGTCCGTAGCAAACGAGCAGGTCGCTTATCCGCTGTTGGTCGCGCCAGACCCGCGGATCGTCCGGGTCAAGGCCAGCGGCGATAAGAGCTTCACGGTCGACAGCGTCCATTCCCATGTTCAGGTTGGACGGCGCTCATGCCTGGACGGTTGCGGCGGCGATCTGACTGTCCACTGTTTGACGTCACCGCGGAGTCAGCGCCCGTGGCGAACACCACTGCTCGACATCGAGGCGGCCGCGCCCGTTCGCAGTCGCCACGCTGCATGAAACTCTCGCAATCCAAGCGCCGCGGACGGGGCTTCTTGGCCGGGCGCCGCAGCCACTTCGCGGCCTGTACACGTTCCGATGCTCTACACGGACCGATTCGATCAATGCGGGAAGTGCCAGCAGAGCCACGCTTGTCGCGCGCTGCGAGTCGCAGACCGAACCGATTGGTCATAGTGAGGTTCTGTGGTCAAAATGACGTTGTGGACCTTGCTGGAACGCAGACCGGTGAACACGTACTCCTCGCCGCAGTCGCCCACGCGCGCACAGAGTTCGGCGAGAATTTGGCAGCGTGCTACGCCATCGGAAGCCTCGCCCATGGCGGCTTCGCACCGCTCGTCAGCGACGTCGACCTCGTAACCGTGCTGAACGATGGCGATGCAGAGGTAAAAGAAGGAATTCTCCGTGTCACCGATGCCGTCCGGCAGCAGTTCGAAAGCCCACTGGCGCAGCGACTGTCCGTCTTCTGGTCCGACTGGTCCGGCGTTCGATCCGGCGCCGGCCCGACACATCGACTCCCCGCGATCGACCGCCTGGACCTGCTGGAGTCGGGCCGATTGCTGTATGGCCAGGACAATCGTCAACCGGCCACCGTGCCCACCCATAACGAATTGATCATCGACTCGGCAGAATTTGCGCTGAGCAAGATCGACGAAAGCTACCGCGCGGATCTGCACCATCCGTCGCGACTTGTCGCCGCAGGCACACGCGCGGTCACCAAGAAGACACTGTTCCCGGTCAGGTTCCTCTACACCCTCGCTACCAGCAAGATCGGCCGCAACCAGGACGCGATCGAATGGTACCGAGGGCGGTCCTATCAACTGGTGCAAGCGGCAGCTCGGTGGCGAAACGAGGGGCTCGACGCAACCGCTGATGCACTGCTCGCCGTCCATCTGAACGAGTTGTATATCGAATTCGTCGACGCCTACATCGACGCCGCCACAACTCTGAACCAAGCCGACTACACGCTGCGACTCATCCAGCTCCGTGGATACCTTGTGAAGGAAGCCGAGAATGGTCGGTGACCGATTCCTGCATGACACTCGGCGTCCCACCGCAATCGCCAGACACGAACCGCGCCACACTGCGGTCGGCTTGACTTTCCCACTCCCCACCTATGTGCGCACCGTCTACGTCGTGACGCATCCGGAAGCGACGCACCACGTCGACCATCTGGTGGGCGGCTGGTACGACTCCGCGCTCACCCCCGCCGGACTGCGTGACGCCGAAGCGATCGCCGCCGCCGTCCGCGCGCGCATCCCCGCCGACGCCGAGGTCGAGTTGTACTCCTCCGATCTCCGATGCACCGCGCAGACCGCCGACGCCCTCGCCGCGCGACTGGGAGTCGTTGCGACCCTGGACGACCGACTCCGCGAGAAGTCCTACGGCGAAGCGGGCGGGCGCCCCCAGCGATGGCTCGACGACCGCTTCCGTCCACCCCCACCCGTCGGCGACCGCATGAACCACGACGAGGGCATCCCCGGCGCCGAAACCAAAGCCGCTCTCGCCCACCGCATCTACACCGTCATGGACGACATCCTCACCAGCGACTGCCGCCACCAGGTCATCGTCACCCACGGCGGCGCACTGACTTTCGTCCTCACGTCCTGGATCCGCATGCCCCTCGAGTCAGCGGGCTACGCCCACTTCCACGCCACCCCCGGCGGCATCACCGAACTCCGCGAAGACCCCTACTTCCACAACCGCCGAATCCACACCCTCGACGACACCCGCCATCTCGCCCCGCGATGAGCAGGGGCGGATCAGGCGCCGGGCAGGGGGCAGCGTGCCCCGCGGTGATGGTGTGGGGCACGCTGCGATCCGGTGCGGGACTACGAGGCGACCTTGTCGCGGTCGGCGACGGTGAGGGTGCAGACGCCCCCTTCGCAGGAGCGCCGCAGCTTGCCTCGGGACAGGGTCTGCATCAGGCCGATCGCCCAGCAGGTCGGGCAGCCGCGGAGGGCGAACAGGCCGACGGGCAGGAGCAGGAGGCTGAGCAGGCCGGTGATCGGGATGAGGGCGACGGAGCCGGTCAGGGCGAGGAAGCCCAGGGCGCCGCGCAGTAGGTGGACGGGCAGCGAGGAGCTCGCGTAGTCGGGCGTGTCAGGTTTCGTTCCGGTCATCGTGTCCTCCTGGATCCGGGTGGGTGACGGTGTTCAGGGATTCCCGGACGGTCGCGCGGGCGCGGTGCAGGCGGGATTTCATGGCGGCCGTGCTGAGGCCGAGGGCGTCGGCGACCATCCGCCCGCTGTAGCCCTGGATGTCGCGCATGATCAGCACTTGGCGCTGATCGGCGGGCAGGGCGGCGACCGCGGCCGCGACCCGGCCCGCTTCCAGGCGCTGTAACACCTCGTCCTCGGCGGAGGCGACCGCGGCGATCTCCGGCGACACCGGCGTGCGGTCGCGCATCCCCTTGCGTGCCCGTCGCAGGCACTCGTTGCGCACGATGCGGAACATCCACGACGCGAGCGCCCCGGAGGCCCGCAGCATCCCGATCTTGCGATACAGGATGATCAGCGCCTCCTGCGCCGCGTCCTCCGCGTCCTCCGGGGTGGCGCACAGAGATCGCGCGAAGCGCTGGATGTTGGGGTGCGAGCCCGACACCAGCGCCGCGATCGAATCGACGTCACCGCCCTGCGCGGCGACGATCAACTGATGGCCGGGCCAGCTCGCCTCAGCCACGCCCGGCTCGTTTGCGCCGCACGACGACCATGCACGTGCACAGCGCCACCAAGCCGACGACGATACCGATTCCGATGAGCACGACTACCTCCGTTTCCGTCCCGACAGTGTGTCGGGACATGGATAAGAGGCGCACACCGCGCAAAAGGATTCAGAATCCCGCTCGCGGAGGCCGACGGGCGGTGACCAGCCACGCGCGCGAGTCGAAGTACACGCCGTCCCCGGAGTGATGCGCGTCGAGCAGTGCCCGCAGCCGCTCCCGCGCCGCCTCGGCGCCCTCGACCCCCAGCCCGGCGATGATGTCGCGGAACTCCACCAGCCGCAGCACATTGTCGAAGGCGGCCGCACTGTCCCGGCCGTAGTAGACGGGCTCGTGGACCTCGGCGAACGCGATATCGGTGAATCCGGCGGCAGCCAGGACGGCTTCGGTGACGGCCGGATCGGCGAGTGCGAACGCGCCGGGCCCGTCGCCGGCGATCGCCGCCTCGGTGGTGAGGGTCTCGCGGATCACCGACGTCCACTCGTTGCAGTCGCGTCCCTGCCACACCAGCAGCACGAGCCGTCCCGAGGGACGCAGCGCGCGACCGATATTGGTGAACGCGGCCACCGGGTCGGCGAAGAACATCGTGCCGAACCTGCTGATGCACACGTCGAAATGCCCCGGCGGGAAGGGATGTGTCTGGGCGTCCGCCAGCTGATAGCTCACATTGGCGAGGCCGACGCTGAGCCGACGAGCGCGTTCGAGCATCCGCTCCGAGACGTCGACGCCGACCACCGTCCCCTCGGCGGCGGCGCGTGCCGCTTCCCGTGTGGTCTGCCCCGCACCGCACCCGATATCGAGCACCCGGTCGTGCACCCGCACCCGGGCGGCGGCCCGGAAGTGGGCGTTGTGCAGACGCAATTCCGCGTCGTAGTCGAATACCTCGGCAGGCTTGTCCTCTGGTGCTGTCACCGGATCCCCTCCACACTCGACCGGACCGTCGCGCACCCGGTCCGCCGTCTGCGACGCGACCGGCTGTCGAGTCGCCCCCGCCCCAGCGTAGAGCGTCGGATCGGTCTCGCACGGCAGCGACGTCGAACGGGCTCGCGTTCCCCGGACGCGAGTCGGTGCGTGATCCGTCGAGGTCGGCGACGCGGTGGCCGGGCCTGCCCGGCCACCGCATCCGTTCACTAAGGCGTCGAGTAGCCGATGAGGGCGCCGATGCCCGCACCGATCGGCACGGTGACCAACGCGCCGACACCACCCAGGAAGAACCCGAGGACCGCACCGATGCCCGCGCCGATCAGGGCGCCGATGCCGGCGTTGTGCTGCTTGCGGGCGAGAGTGTCACTCGCCTCGTCGACGAAGGACGCCAGGTTGTCGGTGACGAAAGCCGGTGCGGCGACCGGTCGTAACGTGACCGACTGCCCGTCGGCGGCGATGCCCGCGGCCAGGTCGACCTCGCCGGCGCCGGTGACGAGGCGAGTCGGCACGGCGGCGACCACCCGGCCCGCCCGATCGGTGAGCGTGACCGCGCCCCCGGCGAGCTGGAACCTGCCGTCGGCGACGGTGGCGGTGAGTCCGGAGCCGTCGGCGAGCGGACTCGCCGTGAACGCCACTCCCCCTTCGACGCCCTGGACGGTCGGAACGGCTGCTGCTGGTCCGGCATGCGCGGTGGTGGCCGCGAGGCCGAGAGCCCCTACCGCGAGAACGGCGACCGTGCCGAATCGTCGTGCGCTGGAACTCGTTCGAGACGAGAAAAACATCTTGCCCCTCCAGTCTGCCCGCCGAGATCGGCGGAACATCCTCTGCTGGACCGGATCTCGATCCGCCGACATTTTCGCATCGTTAACGATCAAGTGGAACCCCACCTGCGGTGATACCGGAAAAACATCACCGGATCGGCCCGAATTCAGGTGAGGTTGTGTTCGTAGGCGAATGCGGCGGCGGCGGTCCGCGAAGTCGTCGCCGATGCGGTCGCCGCGATCGACGATGAGGAACGGCTCTCGCGCCCTCCGCAGCGCACTACCGGTCGCCAACCCGGCTTGACCTGCGCCGATGATGAGGGTGTCGATGTACTGGATGGTCATGATGGTGTCCTTTCGTCCTGGATTCCGACGCTAGGGAGCCACCCGCCGCCGCCGCATCGGCCGGATCACCCATTCGCCGGATGCTCGGTCTGGGTCGTTTCACGCACACGCTTTCCGCCGCGCGCCGCAGGCCCGCCTACAGTCGTGGACGGCATCCACCGCGCGGAAGGACTGGTCGAGAGATGGCTGTGTGGCGGCGTTCCGGCGCTCGGGAGCGCCGACGGGAACTGATGCGCGACGCGCTGGACGGCCTGTCCGTCGGCGACGCGCTGGGCGCGCAGTTCTTTCTCATGGGTCAGTCGATTCCGGAGCTGCGGGCGGGACGGCCGCCGGCGGGACCGTGGGTCTGGACCGACGACACCGAGATGGCGGCCTGCCTGGTGGCCGAGCTGCACGTGCGCGACGAAGTCGACCAGGATCGGCTGGCCGCGGTCTTCGCGCGGCGCTGTGATCCAGCGCGCGACTACGGCCACGCGACGGTGACGACGCTGCGGCGTATCCGCGAGGGCGCGCATTGGCGGGCGGCGGCCGGCGCCTCGTTCGGCGGGCAGGGATCGTGCGGCAACGGCGCGGCGATGCGGGTCGCGCCGCTGGGCGCGTTCTACGCGCAGGAGCCGGAACGGATTGTCGCCGAGGCGATTCGGTCGGCGCAGGTGACACATCTGCATCCGGAGGGTGTGACCGGCGCGGTGGCGGTGGCAGTGGCGGCGGGCGAGGCGGCACGAGCACGGTCGACCGGAATGCGGCCCGGCCCAGGGGAATTCCTCGCGACGGTACTCGAGCGCCTCGAACCCGGCGAGACGACCCGGGCGCTGCACCGAGCCCGTGCGCTGCTCGGTGTTTCCGTCGCGGACGCGGTGCGCGAGCTGGGCAACGGCTCGCGGGTGACAGCGCAGGACACGGTGCCGTTCGCGCTGTGGGCCGCGGCGACGCATCTGGCGAACTATCCCGCGGCGATCACCGCCTGTATCGAAGCGGACGGCGATCGGGACACCACCGGCGCGATCGTGGGCGGGATCGTGGCCGCCTACACCGGAATCGGCGACCGACCCGGGGTGATCGGGGTGCCGCCCGCGTGGCGGTCGGCACGGGAACCGTTGCCCGCCTGGCTGGATCCGCGCGGGCGCGGGCGGTGAGGATCAGACAGGCGTCTTCGCGTCGACCCGGACCAGGTCGTAGCGGCGGCTGGAATGGTCCGCGGGCGGGTCGTCGACGGGTGTGACCCGCACGGTCAGCTCGTAGTCGTAGCCGGGCTCGTAGGAGAACCCGGCGATGCCCTCGGAGAACAGCTGCCAGCGCTCGTCGGGCGAATACCGGATCTGCAGACAGCGCATCGGCGCGACGCCGACGCAGTCGACCTGCTCGGGCGCGACGAACATCCGGACGGTCTCGTCCCTCGCCGCGGGCTGCTCTTCGGCGGGACTCCCACAGCCGAGGACACCGACGGCGAGCATCGCGCCGAGCGGGAGGAGTCGTCGCATCAGGGTGTCCTTCGGCCGCCGGGATCAGGTGTCCCGTCAGGGTAGCTGATCGGTAACCATGACTCGGGCGGACGAGCGCGACCGACGGCGAGAAGGCCGAAAATCGGTACGTGCCGCCGGCGAATTCCGTTGGCAGAATGGGTTCCTCATCGAGTAGTACCGGAGGGAAATACATGACCATCCTGGTAACCGGGGCCACCGCGAACATCGGCCGCAAGGTCGTCGACCACCTGCTCGCCGCGGGACACACCGATGTCCGAGCGCTCACCACCAACCCGCACAAGGCCGCGCTGCCCGCCGGCGTGCAGGTGGTCGAGGGCTATCTCCGTCGCCCCGAAACGCTGCCCGCGGCGTTCGAGGGAGTGCAGCGGATGTACCTGGCGCCCACCCCGGACAATGCCGCCGAGGTCCTGGCGCTGGCCCGCGCGGCGGGCATCGAGCACGTCGTCGATCTGTCGGGCGAACCGGAGAGTTGGTGGGGCACGGTGTGCACGGCCGTCGAGGACAGCGGCCTGGCCTGGACCCACCTGTGGCCGGCCGACTTCATGGAGAACACGCTCACGTGGTCGCAGCAGATCCGCGACACCGCCACCATCCGCGAGCCGTACCCCGACGCCGCGACGGCCCCGATCGCCATGGACGACATCGCCGCCGTCGCCGCCACCGCCCTGCTCTCCGATTCCCACCGGGGCCGCGCCTACCCCCTGGCGGGCCCCGAGGTCCTCACCCGCACCGCCCTCGTCGCCCACCTCGCCGCCGCCCTGGACCGCGACCTCACCTTCCGGCAGTCCACCCGCGAGGAGACCATCACCGCCCTCACCCCCACCATGGGCGACAACACCATCTGGTACGTCGACAACGTCCTCACCGGCTACACCCCCGACCCCACCACCCTTCCCCTCACCAGCGTCCCCGACATCACCGGCAGGCCCGCCACCACCTTCGCCCAGTGGGCCACCACCAACGCCCCCCGCTTCCGCACTCCCTGACCCAGGTCATCCGGTCCGCGCGCGTCGCTCGCCGAGCCGCCGACCGCCATACCGGGACAACCCGGCGACCCATCTCGCCGGCCGCATCGTCATGGGTGTCGAATTGCGTTGCGTGAGTCCCGATCCGTGGACGACCATCGGAGCGTGGACACCGAACATCCCCCGGCGCTGCGGACCGGGATCGTGCCGCCCGATCGGGTCGAGGTCGGGGATCTGGTGATGCGGCGGTGGCAGGTCGGGGATATGGCCGCCAAGTTCGCGGCGATCAGCGCGTCGTTCGAGCAGTTGCATCACTGGATGGAGTGGGCGGCGCAGCCGCCGGACTTCGAGGAGATGGCCGCGACGCACGCGCGGTTGTCGGCCTGGCCGACACCCGACGGCGGGTTCAACTACGGCGTCTTCGATCGCGCGGGCACGGTGCTCGGAGTGGTGGGTCTGCACGATCGGGTCGGGCCCGCCACGCTGGAGATCGGCTACTGGTGCCACTCCGAGCACGTCGGCCGCGGGGTGATCACCCGCACGGCAGGCGCGCTGACCACCGTCGCGTTGAGCCTCCCCGGCATCGACCGCGTCGAAATCCATTGCGACGCGGCCAATCTCCGCAGCGCCGCCGTGGCCCGCCGCCTCGGCTATCGACTCGAGAGCACCGGCCCACGCGCCGTGTGCACGCCCGGCGAATCGGGTCGCGGGATGCGCTGGGTCATGGACCGCGCCACACCGTAGCGCCCGCGGTGTGGCACGGGCGGATCAGGCGCGCCCGAGCCACTCCTTCACCAGCTTGGCACCGTCCGTCTTGCACATGGCCTGCACGATCTTGTAGTTGCTCGGATTCACGAGCGTCTTGTACCCGAGCTGGTCCGCCAGCGCGGGCAGCGTCGATTTCTGGGTCGGATCGTCGAGCGCCAGGAACTGCGCGCAGGTCATCGTCGTCAGATCTCCGGCGGGCACCGGCGCGCCGGACGTGCTCGCCTTGGTCGAGGGTGCCGCGGTCGACGCCGCCGCGCTCGACGATGCCGGTGTCGCCGTCCCCGCCGTATTCCCCGAACATCCCGTCAGCGCCAGCACGGCACCGACAACCACGATCGCCCACCCGAATGTCCCGCCCCCACGTGTCATACCGACGAAGGTAGCAGCGTCGAGGTCCGCGCGAGGATCGAGTGCTCAGCCCACGTCGCGGCGCAGCCAGGTGACTTCGGCGCCGACGCAATCGGTGCCCTGCCGGAACGCCTCGAGGTCCTCGTCCCACGCGGTGCCCAGGGCGCGGTCGATCTCGGCGGACAGGTCGTAGGTGCCGTGGCCGCCGAGTTCTCGCGCGGCCTGGAGTAAGGCGCGTAATCGCATCTCGCCGAGCATCACATCGCCGTTGGCGCCGGTGGAGCCGTGCCACAGGCCCAGCGCGGGGACGAAGCTGTAGCGTTCGCCGTCGACGCCTTCGCTGGGGTCCTCGGTCACCTCGAAGCGCAGAACCGGCCAGGCGCGCAATGATTGGGCAATCCGCGATGCCGTGCCGACGGGACCGATCCAATCGCTGCTGGCGCGCAGTTGTCCGTCGGCCGGTTGCGCGGTCCAGCGCAATTTCGCGGGCGAGGAGAGCGCGGTGGACAGTGCCCATTCGACGTGCGGGCACAACGCGGCGGGCGATGAGTGGATGTAGACCACACCCGCCGTCGCATCAGCGAACTGACTCGATGCGCGCACTGCACAACACCTCCAGCCTCGACAAGGAGCGTCTTCCCCAACGACCCGTCGGACTGGCGTGGCCCGAGTGTACTGAAGTGTTCGGTGTTACGGGTGTTACTTCACAGCGTGTTGTGTGTCTCTGCGATCACGGAATCGCTGAATTTCGGCCACGCCGCTCGAGCCCAGTCGCCGAAATTCTCGTCGCTCAGGGCGATCGTCGCCACCCCTATTTCCGGGTCCACCCACAGGAAGGTGCCGGACTGCCCGAAGTGTCCGTAGGTCCGCCCGGAATTGGCGGATCCGGTCCAGTGCGGGGATTTCCCGTCGCGGATTTCGAATCCCAATCCCCAGTCGTTGGGTCGCTGGGAGCCGAATCCGGGCAGCACTCCGTCCCGGCCCGGGAATTGCACCGAGGTCGCGTCGGCGAGAGTTTGCTCCGATATCAATTGAGGTGTCAGCAACTCGGCGGCGAATCGAACCAGGTCGTCCACGGAGGCCTGCGCCGCGTGCCCGGCGGAACCGTGGAGAACGGCGGTGCGCATTCCGAGCGGTTCGAAGACCGCCTCGTGCAGATACTGCGGGAAAGCGATGCCGGTGCTCTCGGTGAGGAAGTCGGCGAGCAGTTCGAAGCCCGCGCTGGAGTAGATGCGCCGGGCGCCGGGCGCGGCGATGACCTCGGGGGTGGCGAAGGCGACACCGGAGGTGTGGGCGAGCAGATGACGCACGGTCGATCCGGGCGGCCCGGCGGGCTGATCGAGTTCGATCGCGCCTTCCTCGAGCGCGACGAGCGCGGCGTAGGCGACCAGGGGCTTGGTGACCGAGGCGAGCCGGAACACCCGCGCGGTGTCGCCGGTGGCCGACACGCCGCTCGCGGTGAGGACCGCGGCGGCGGCGTTGGCGACCGGCCAGTGCTGGATCTGCTCGAACGAACGCATATCGGCAGCGTACG
Organism: Nocardia canadensis; assembly: GCF_032656385.1. Classification (NCBI taxonomy): domain Bacteria; kingdom Bacillati; phylum Actinomycetota; class Actinomycetes; order Mycobacteriales; family Nocardiaceae; genus Nocardia; species Nocardia canadensis. The sequence goes on along the minus strand of NZ_JAVCWB010000004.1, from coordinate 446,015 downwards.
AGACGCCGCTACGATCGAGTCACCATGAGTCCCGCACCATCGATCCACGGCGACGTGGCGGCCGGTTTCGGCCCCGTCGCCGACGCCTTCCGCCGCAACTTCACCCAGCACGGGGAAATCGGTGCCGCCGTGGCCGTCTACGCAGGTGGCGAGCCCCTGGTCGACCTGTGGGCCGGCCATCGCGACCGCAGGCGCGAGGTGGCCTGGGAGCGCGACACCATCGTGCCGGTGTTCTCCTCGTCGAAGGGGATGTCGGCGTTCACGATCGCCACGGCCGTCTCGCGCGGCCTGCTCGACTACGAGCAGCCGGTGGCGAAGTACTGGCCGGAGTTCGCCGCCAACGGCAAGGACGAGATCACCGTCCGGCAGCTGATCGACCATCAGGCCGGGCTGTCCGGGCTGGACCGAATCGTGAAATTGCGTGAGCTCACCGACCGCGACGCGCTCGGCGCGCTGCTGGCCGAGCAGAAGCCGGCGTGGCAGCCCGGCACCCGGCACGGCTACCACGCCCTGACCCTCGGGCTCTACCAGAGCGAGCTGCTGCGCCGTGTCGATCCGGCGGGCCGCAGCCTGGGCCGGTTCTTCGCCGAGGAGATCGCGGCTCCGGTCGAGGCCGACCTGTTCATCGGGCTCCCCCAGTCCGAGCCGATGGAGCGCGTCGCGGAGCTGTCGGCGACGAAGGGCCTCGACATCCTGCGCTACGAGCTCGCCGACATTCCCGTGCGGATCGGCGCCGAGGTCTACGCCAAGCGGGGGCTTTCCTATGCGGCGCTGACCAATCCGCGCCCCGGCGCGCCGGCCCGCGCCGCCCGCCGGGAATTCCTGGAGATCGAGTGGCCCGGCATGAACGGCGTGGGCAACGCCCGCGCGCTGGCTCGCGTCTACGGCGCGGCGGCCGGGCGCACCGGTGCCCTGCCGATCAGCGACCCGGTCCTCGACCTGCTCGGCGCGGCCGACACCGCCGACGACGTTCCCGCCGACGACCTGGTGCTGCACACCAAGAGCCGCTATCACCTCGGCTTCCGCAAGTCGCGCGGTAGTTTCCGCTTCGGCTCGGACAAACGCGCCTACGGCACCACGGGATTGGGCGGCTCGTTCGGCTTCGCCGACCCGACGACGGGTCTGGGCTTCGGCTACAGCATGAACCGGCTCGGCATGGCGATCCTCGACGACGTGCGCAGCCGCAACCTGCGCGAGGCCGTCGTGCGCTGCGCTGGCTGACCTCGGCGCGCACCGGGGCAGGTCCCACCGGTGCGCGCCGACGGCCGATCAGTGTCCGGCGACGCCGCTGATCTCGTTCGGCGCCGACGCCAACGTCACGCTAGCCGTGACCTTTCCGTCCGCCAGGTCCACCCGATGCACCTGCTTGGTCGCCGGGTCCGAGACGTAGGCGATCGAACCACGCACGAACAGCGCGGGCCGGGCGTCCTGCCAGTCCAGCGGTTCCTGCCAGCTGCCGAGCACCGGAATGGTCCGGGTGACGGTGCCCGCGACCGGGTCGATGACGTGGATCTTGCCGTCGGTGCCGAGCACCAGCGCCTCGCCCTGCGGGCCGCGACCCAGCGAGCGGAAGGTGTAGCTGGTGCCGATATCGATCAGGCGCAGGGTGCCGTCGGCGGTGTTCACCAGCGAGATGCGCTGCGGCCGTTCCAGTTCGGCGTCCTTGTCGACCTTGTAGTCGCCGAGCACGATCGGCGAGACCGCGCTGCCGGACATGTTGCCGATCCGGCCGTACGGATCCGGGCTGGCGACCTTGGTGAACGTCCCGTCGCGGTAGACGACGGCACCGGTCTGGCAGCCGATCACCACCGCCTCGTGCTGGGCGGTCGCCTCACCGTGCACGCCAGGGCAGTCCTCGTTCCTGGTGATTTCCTTGCGGCTCCGGTCGAGCGCGACGGCGCCGACCCGCTTGTCCTCGGTGCCGAGGGTCACCACCAGCTCGCCGTTGGTCAGCTGGATCGCGACACCGTGGTGGGGCGCGGCCGCCTGGTAGACCTCGGTCTTCGGCGTGCCCTGCGCGAGTTGGTCGGAGTCGAAGACGGTGACCTCGCCCGACCCGTCGGCGAACAGCACGGTCTTGCCCGCATGCCGCACCACATGGCCGGGCTTGCTCGCGGCGAATTCGGTGCCGGTGAATTCCCGGTCGTAGGCATCGAAGACGCGGAATCCCGCCTTGGTCGACACCATGAGGTGGTCCTCGTCGCCCGCCGGGTTGAGCCGGTTGTATCCGTCGAGCTTCACCTCGCCCTGCTGAGTCAGGGTGGCGCCGTCGAGGACGTAGATGCCGCCGTTGTAGGTGAGCGCGATCGGTTCCGCGCCCGGCGTGTGCTCGTGGTCGTGGGCGGCGTCGTCCGTGCCGCACCCGCTGAGCGCGACCACCGAGGCGAAGACCCCGGACAGGGCCACCAGCGTGGTGGTCCGTGACCGACTGTGCATGTGCTGCTCCATTTCTCCTGCGTGAACTACGTTGTGGGCCCGGCCAGACCACGGGCGATGGCCTCGGTGTTGGCGCGGGCCATCTCCAGATAGGTGGCCGCGCCACCACCGGGCGCGGTGAGCGATTCGGTGTGCAGCGCGATCACCTGCACGCGCAGACCGGTGTGCTCGGCGAGGACGCGCGAGAGCCGATCGGGCTGGGCGGAATCGGCGAAGATCGCGCCGACGCCCGCGGCCCGGATCGCGGCGGCGAGTTCGTCGAGATCGGCGGCGCTGGGTGCGGCCAGCGTGGTGCCGCTGGGGATCACCGCGCCGATCACCCGGAACCCGAATCGCTGTGCGAGATAGCCGAAGACGTGGTGGTCGGTGACCAACTGCCTGCGTTCGGCGGGGATCACGGCGAACCGGTCGACCATCCACCGGTCGAGCCGATCGAGTTCGGCGAGGTAGCGGTCGGTGTTCGCGCGCACCGCGGCGGCGTCGATGTCGTCGACCCGCGCGAGGACTTCCGCGCTGATCGCCTCGACGGCCTTGCGGACCCGCTGCGGGTCGGTCCAGAAGTGTGGGTCGGGCTTGCCCGCCGACTCGTCGGAGGTGTAGGCGAGCGGGTCCACCCGCTCGGCCACCGCCACCGTGGGGACCCCCGCCTCGGCCGCCGCCCGCACGTGCCGGGCCACTCCTTCCTCGAGGCCGAGCCCGTTGTGCACGACCAGCGCCGATCGCTCGATGTCGGCCGCCTGCCGGGCCGAGATCGCGAACGAATGCGGATCGGCGCCGGCCTGCATGAGCACCGTGACCGGCACGGTGTCGCCGACGACCGCCCTGGTCAGGTCGCCGAGGATATTGGTCGTCACGACGATGCCGGATCGGTCGCTGTCGGTCGAGCAGGCGCTGACCAGCGCGGTCAGCACGGCCACGACGAGGGCCACCACCACCAGCGCGGTCGGCCATGACCTCCGCCCCTCCGGGCGACGGCGCCGGACGCCGATCAGCAACTGCCGCCGCGCAGCCCGGTCACCGTCGCGGGAGCGGAGTTCGCCTGTCGGCCGGGCCCGATTCGCGTTCACAGTCCGGTCTCCACGATCAGCGTCGGTGCGATCTCCACGGGGAGGGTGCGCGCCAGGCGGAGGTTGCCGTTGTAGGCGATCTCCGACACCGTGCGCGCGCGAACGTCGTTGACGTAGGCGCGATTCGGATCCACGTGGATCGTGGCCGTCTCGACCGCGCCGTCGGTCAGCTGGAGCTGCGCTGTCTGCGCGCCGGTCACCGGATCGATGCCGTGTAGGACGCCGTCGCGGGTGAGCACCAGCAGCGACGCGCCTTCGCCCGCGGTGTTCACCGCCACCGCGTCGGCGATCGGCGTCAGCGTCCAGGACTTCGCCCTGATGTCGAGCGTCCAGGCACCGGTACGACCGGCGAGCGCGGTCAGCGTGGTGCTCCCCGGCCGATGGGTGAAGGCGGTGGCGCGCTCGGCGGACGACGCCGGGTACGGGATCTTCTCGCTGACGAACGCACCGTCGCGTCGGGCCACCACGAGCGCGCCGTCAGCACAACCGAACACGACCCCGCGCCTGGTCACCGCCTGTCCGCGCGGCTGCGCGCACGTCGCGGGCTGCGCTTCCCCGGCCGTGCCGTCGCGCCCGCGCACCTCCACGCGTCCCGCGCGGTCGACGACGATCAACCGCTCCCCGTATGGCACCGCGACACCCGGGATCCGTCGCGGCTCGCCCACCGTCCCCTCGCCCAGCGCGACACGATCGAACACGATCGTGTCGCCGCCGTCCGAAACGACCGCTGTGACAACAGGATCGCTGTGCGCCGAGAGCACCGCACCGCTCGACCGGGGCGCACCGCCGGGCTCGGCCGGTGTCTTCGGTCCGGCCGCGCCGCTCGGCTCGCCGGCACCGGTCGCCGCCGGGAAGTCGGTCGACCCGACCACACGGATCGGCGCGCTGTAGTAGTGCCGATGATCGCCGTGATCGACCGTCCACGCCCCGCTGTCGACGATCGACAGCCGACCACCGGCAGCGACGAAACCGAATCGGCCGTCTCCGGCGAGTCGCACGCCGTTCGCGTCGGAATCCGTCGAATGCGTTCGCGGGGACAGGGTTTCCTTCGCGTCGAGGGCGGTCACCTGTTCGGTGAGCAGATCGACGACCCGCACCTCCCCCGTCCCCGCGTCGGCCACGATCACCCGCGTCTGCGGCTCGGCCATCTCCTCGGCTCCCGCGACGAACCCGTGCGGCGTCTCCTCCACCACCGCGGACTCCCCCGACCCACAGCCGACCAGTGGCACCGCGGCGAGCGCGGCCACCGCGGCGGCACCGAGCCGACGCGCGCCGAAGCGGTCCCGCAGCGCGGCGACGATCGCCGAGAGGAAGAACGAGCCGACCGCGACGGCGGCGATCGTCGCGCCCGCCGCGGTCTCCGCGTGCCACGAGACGAGCAAGCCGACGGCGGTCGAAGCCGCACCGATCAGCGCCGCGCCCATCATGACCACCGGAATCCGGTCCGACCAGTACAGCGCCGCGGCCGGTGGCGCGATGAGCAGGCCGAACACCAGCAGCGTCCCGACGACGTGGAACGACGCCACGATCGCCAGCGTCACCAGCCCGATCAGGGCCACCTGCGCGAGTTTCGGCCGCAACCCGAGCGTATGGGCTTTGCGCGGATCGAAGGTCGAGGCGACGAACGCGCGGTGCCCGAGTACCGCCACGATGAGCGCGATCACCAACGCCGCACCGAGGTACACCAGGTCTACGGCCCGCACCGCCAGCACGTCACCGAACAGGAACCCGGTCAGGTCCACGGCGAACGATTGCGAGCGCGACACGATGATCACTCCCGTGGCGAGCATGCCGACGAACAGCAGCCCGATGGCGGTATCGGGTGCGAATCGTTTGCTGCGTCCCAGCGCCGACACCCCGAAAGCCATGGCGGCGCAACTGATCGCGGCCCCGAGCAGCAGGTTGCCACCGAGCAGGGCCGCGACCGCGACGCCGGGCAGCATGCCGTGCGACATCGCGTCACCGAGAAAAGCCATGCCGCGCACCACCACCCAGGTTCCGGCGAGGGCGCACACGCACGACACGAGCAGCCCACCCCACAGCGCGCGTTGCACGAAGGCCACCTCGAACGGGGCGAACAGCCAATCCATAGCGCGGAACGATATACTGAAAATGATTATCGTTTCAATTGAGGTGAGATGCAGCACACAGAGGACAGCGCGATCGAGATCGAGCATCTGACGGCGGGCTACGGCGCCACACCGGTGCTGTGCGAAGTGTCGACGAGCATTCCGCGCGGCCGGGTGACAGCGATCGTCGGACCCAACGGTTCGGGGAAATCGACACTGCTGGGCGTCCTGGCGGGCACCGTGCCGATCCAGGCGGGCCGGGTGACGCGCGACACCACGCGACGACCGGCAATCGTGGTGCAGCACACCGCGATTCCGCCGACACTGCCGCTGAACGTCTGGGACACGGTGGCCATGGGCCGGTGGGCGCATCGCGGACCGTGGCGACGCCTCACCCGCGCGGACCGGGCGATCACGGACTCCTGCTTGGAGCGGATGGATCTCACCGCGTTGGCAGCGCGGCGGCTCGACACCCTCTCGGGCGGACAACGCCAGCGCGCCCTGCTCGCCCAGGCGCTGGCCCAGGAGTCCGATCTACTGCTGCTCGACGAACCGGCGACCGGCCTCGACGCGGCCTCGCAAGCCACCATCGCCCTGGTCATCACCGAGGTCAGCGCGGCCGGGGTCACCGTCGTCCAGGCCACCCACGATCCGTCGGAGGCGGCCAGGGCCGATCATCTGCTGGTGCTCGCCGAGGGGCGGATCACCGCGGGTCGCCCTCGCGAGGTGGACGCCCGGTCGTAGAATCGCCGGGCATCCGCTCCACCCGCTCGCCCGCGCAGCAGGAGGAATCATGGCCGCGACACCGATCTCCGTGGACGCCTACCTGGCCGATCAGCCGGCGGCCCAGCGCGCCGCGCTCCAGCGGATCCGCGAGACGATTCATCGCGTGCTGCCGGAGACGGGCGAGAAGATCAGTTACGCCATCCCGGCCGTCACCCTCGACGGCCGGGCGTTCATGTCCTTCGCCGGATGGAAGGAACATGTGAGCGTGTACCCCATCCCGGACGGGGACGAGGCGTTCGACCGTGCCATCGAGCCCTACACCGCGGGCCGTGGCACCCTGAAATTCCCGCTCGGGGAACCGATTCCGTACGACCTGATCGCGCAGGTCGCGGTTCGGCTCGCCGAGCGGGAACGGCGGCGCTGACTTACCAGTCGGCTTCGGTGAAGCGGATGATGCCGCGAATGTTCTTGCCGTCCAGCATGTCCTGGTAGCCCTGGTTGATCTCCTCGAGCGAGTAGCTGCGGGTGACCATGTCGTCGAGGTTGAGCTGACCCGACTTGTAGAGCGACAGCAGGCGCGGGGCGTCCTGGCGGGCGTTGCCGCCGCCGAAGATGCAGCCCTTCACCGTCTTCTGCAGCATGGACAGCAGGAAGCTGTTCATCTTCACGTCGCCGGCGTCCATGCGGCCCATCGAGGTGACGACCAGGGTGCCGGCCTTGCCGGTCAGGATCAGGCCCTCTTCGATGTAGTCGCCGTGCATCTCACCCATGGTGAGGATGACCTTCTCGGCCATCCGGCCCTCGGTGGCCTCGATCATCGGCATGATCGCGGCGGCCATGCTCTCGTAGGTGTGGGTGGCGCCGAACTTCTGCGCCTGCTCGCGCTTCCACGGGTTCGGGTCGATGGCGATGACCTTCGACGCGCCGGAGAGCACCGCGCCCTGCAGCGCGCTCATGCCGACGCCGCCGATGCCCGCGATCACTACGGTCTCGCCCGGCTTCACCTCGGCGACGTGGGTCGAGGAGCCGAAGCCGGTCGGCACGCCGCAGCCCACGAGGCACGCGACCTCGAACGGGATGGTCGGGTCGATCTTCACGACCGAGGTGTGGTGCACCGTCATGTACGGAGCGAAGGTGCCCAGCAGGCACATCGGGATGACGTTCTCGCCACGCGCCTGGATGCGGTAGGTGCCGTCCGAGATCGCCTGGCCCATCAGCAGACCGGCGCCCAGGTCGCACAGCGCCATGTTGCCCGCGACACACGCGGGACAGCGGCCACAGGCCGGGATGAACGACAGGATGACGTGGTCGCCCACGGCCAGGTCGCTGGGGCAGTTCGGACCGAGCTTGGTGATGACACCCGCGCCCTCGTGGCCACCCATCACGGGGTAGCCCGGCATCGGCGTGGCGCCGGTGACGATGTGATGGTCGGAGTGGCACATGCCCGCCGTTTCCATCCGGATCTGCACTTCACCGGCGACGGGATCGCCGACCTCGATCTCCTCCACCGACCATTCCTGATCGATGCCCCACAGGATCGCGCCCTTCGTCTTCATGTCCGGTCGACCTCTCGCCAAGCTTGTGCCTCGTTGTGACTGCACTCACCCTAACGAAGAATCGGCCAATTCTGAAACACGTTCTAGAAATTATCCGAGAAATATCTATCCGCGCACGTCATGGACGTGATGGACGAGGTCGTGCAGGAAGTATCGAGCCAGCGACGTGACCGTGAACAGCGATCCGTCGCTGCGCGCGCCCCGCGCGCCGAGCCGATCGGCGGGCACCGCGGCGAAGGCGGCGGCAATCCGCTCGGCGGCCGCTGCGAGTTCGGTCGCCACCACTGCCGGGTCCTGCCGGTCGTAGCGGTCGGCGACGGCGGTCGCGTCCTGGTCCCAGTTCTCGAACCGCGGCGGCTCGGCGCCGTCGTCGGTGAGCATCAGCGCCAGCCGGGTGTCGAAGATCCGGCACACGTCGCGCACGTGGGCGCCGTATTCGAGCACCGACCAGGTCGCGTCGTCGGGGCGCACCCGCGCGTCGTCGCGTTCGAGAGCGGCACCGATGCGCGCCGCGCTGTCGACGGTCCGGTCGGGCACCGCCGCGTAGGCGATCGACTCGGCGTCGAAACCACAGTCGGGACAGGCACGTTCGAGGACCCAGGTCCAGTTCTTGGCGTCGGGAACGATCATGTCCACAGCCTAGAATGTCCGCATCTTGCGATCCATCAATATTCCGCCAACCATCGGCGAGATCCGGGCATCACACGGTCAGCTGCCGGGCCTTCTCGAACAGTTCCAGGGTCACCGCGTGCAGGAAGTCACCGACCGGCTTGGGCGCCTTGCCGGCGAAGGCGCGGGCGTGGGTGCCCTCGAGCACGATGCCGAGCTTGAAGCAGGCCAGCACCTCGTACCAGGTCACCGCGCTCAGATCGCGCGCGGAGAACCGACCGTAGTGCTCGATCATCTCCTCGGGGGTGGGCAGACCGCCGACCGTGCCCAGGGTGCCCATCAGCCCGGCGCCGACGGTGCCCGGCACCGGCCGGGTCGCCAGCTGCCAGCCCAGGTCGAGCAGCGGGTCGCCGATGGTCGACATCTCCCAGTCCACCATCGCCGCCACCTGCGGGCTGTCGTAGTCGAACATCATGTTGGCCAGGTGACAGTCGCCGTGCATGATGCCCGGGGTCCAGGTGGTCGGGCGGTGGCGTTCGAGCCAGTCGCCGACCTGCTCGACGCCCGGAATCCGCGGCCCGGGGTAGCCCTCGTTGGCGGTGTAGGAGTCGAGTTCGCGCAGCCAGCGCGGCACCTGACGCTCCAGGAAACCCTCGGGCTTGCCGTAGTCGGCCAGGCCGAGCGCCTGATAGTCGAGCTCGCCGAGGCGGGCGATGGCCTCGACCGCGGACAGACCCATCTGCCTGCGGATCTCCGGGTCGTGCGCGTGCAGGTCGGGAAGTTCGGTCTGCGGGTTGAAGCCGTGGATCGGTTCCATCAGGTAGAACACCGCGCCGATCACCGTCTCGTCGTCACAGGCGGCGATCACCCGGGGCGAGCGCACCTCGGTGTCGTCGATCGCGCCGAGCAGCCGCGATTCGCGCCGGATCACGTCGTTGCTCTTGGCGCGCAGATGCTTGGGTCCGCGGCGCAGCACGTACTCGCGACCGCCACGGGTGAAGCGCAACATGATGTTCTGCGTGCCACCGCCGATCGAGCTGACCGCGCCGACCTCGCCGGCGGGCAGGCCACGCTCGTCCATCCATCGGCCGATCGCCGCGAAATCCGCGATCGCCGGGTCCACGTCGACCGGTTGCGAAACAGACATGGCGATCATTGTGCCCGAGGCGAGTCGTCCGTGGGCCCGGCGTAGGGTTTCTGCCACGATGCGCACGCTGTTGATCGACAACTACGACTCGTTCACCTACAACCTCTATCAGCTGATCAGCGAGGTCAACGGGAACGAGCCGATCGTCGTGCGCAACGACGAGGCCGCCGGGCCGGCGCTGGACGGTTTCGACAATGTGGTGATCTCGCCCGGTCCCGGCCGCCCCGATCGCGACCGCGACATGGGGATGTCGACGGCGGTGATCGCGGAGTCGACCCTGCCGCTGCTCGGCGTCTGCCTCGGTCACCAGGGCATCGTGGTCGGCGCGGGCGGCACGGTCGGCCGGGCGCCGCAAGCCCGGCACGGGTTCCTCGATCGGGTCATGCACGACGATCGCGACCTGTTCGCCGGTCTGCCGCAGGACTTCACCGTCGTGCGGTATCACTCGCTGGCCGCGCAGGAGCCGCTGCCGCCGGTGCTCGAGGTGACCGCCTCGACCAGCGACGGCGTGATCATGGGGGTGCGCCATCGCGAGCGGCCGCAGTGGGGTGTGCAGTTCCATCCCGAGTCGGTGTCGAGTGAGTTCGGTGCGGCGCTGCTGCGCAACTTCGCCGATCTGACCAAGGCGCGCACGCACAGCGGCGCGCCGGTCGTCGTGCGCGGACCGCGCGAGCAGCCGCGGCGCCCCGCTCTCGGACGTCGATTCCGGTTGCGGCACAGCGTGATCGAGCGGGCCATCGATACCGAGGCGATCTTCCTGCGCCGCTACGCCGAGTCACCGACCGCGTTCTGGCTCGACAGCGAACACGTCGAGCCGGGCCTGGACCGGTTCTCCTTCCTGGGCGACGCGACGGGTCCGCACGCGGAGATCGTCGAGTACCGGGTGGGCGAGGGCGCCGTCACGGTGACGGACGCCGCGGGCGTCCGCACCGTCCCCGGGACCGTGCTGGACTATCTCGACCGCGAGCTGCGGCACCGGCACTGTGATACTCCCGGCCTGCCGTTCGACTTCGCCGGCGGATACGTCGGCTATCTCGGCTACGAGATCAAGGCCGACTGCGGCGCGAGCGCGGTCCACCGCTCCCCCACCCCGGATGCCCAGTGGATCTTCGCCGACCGGCTGATCGTCGTCGACCACGAAGCCGGCCACACGCATCTGCTCGCCCTCACCGAGCACGACCCCGCCTCGGCGGATCGCTGGCTGGCCGAGACCGCCGCGGCCCTGGCCGATCTGCCGACCTGGGTCAATCCGGCCGACCTGCCCGTGCCCGCCGATCCGGACGCCGTACCGGCGCATCTGGTGCGTGGGCGCGAGCGCTACCTGGCCGATATCGCGGTCTGCCAGGAGCGGCTGCACGCGGGCGAGTCCTACGAGATCTGCCTGACCGACACGGTGGCCGTCGCCGCGGCCCCCGACGACGGGCTCGCCTTCTACCGACGGCTACGCCGCTGCAATCCGGCGCCGTATGCCGCGTATCTGCGGTTCGACGGGCTCGATGTCGCCTGTTCGTCGCCGGAGCGGTTCCTCAAGATCGACCGCGACCGGGTGGTGGAGAGCAAGCCGATCAAGGGCACCGCGCCGCGCGGGCGGACCGTCGCCGAGGACGAACATCTACGGCTGTCGCTGGCCGACGATCCGAAGACCAGAGCCGAGAACCTGATGATCGTGGACCTGCTGCGCAACGATCTGGGGCGGGTCTGCGAGGTCGGCTCGGTGCACGTGCCGGAGCTGATGGCCACCGAAACCTATTCCACCCTGCACCAATTGGTGTCGACGGTGCGGGGGACACTGCGCCCCGACGCCGGAGTGATCGACTGTCTGCGGGCCTGCTTCCCCGGCGGCTCGATGACCGGCGCGCCCAAGCTGCGCACCATGGAGATCCTCGACGAGCTGGAAACGCAGGCGCGCGGGATCTATTCGGGCACAATCGGCTTCCTCGGCCTGGGCGGCACGGCCGACCTGAACATCGTCATCCGCACGGCCGTGCGCTTCGACGACGAGTGGCGCATCGGCGCGGGCGGCGCGATCGTCCTCGATTCCGACGCCGAGGACGAGTACGCGGAGATGGTGCTCAAGGCCGCCGCGACCTTCCGTGCGCTGGCCTAGCGACGCGGACGCTTGCCCTTGCCGAGGTCCGGCGGCGGTTCCTCGCCGGCCCGGCCGGTGATCCGGCCGAGCAGCCCGACGCCCGGCAGTTTCGCCAGCGCGCCGAAGAGATCCTCGCCCAGTGAGATCATCGCCTCGAGCCTGGGCAGCAGCCGGTCGTAGGTGGCGAAGACCGGGTCGGCCAGCGCCAGGGTGCGGTCGAGCCGGTCGATGGTGCTGTTGAGCCGGTCGACCGCGATCGACAGGTTCTCCACCAGATCCGGCAGCTGGGCGGCCAGCTGGGCCGAGGCCGGAGGCAACCGCACCGCCGCGTCGAAGGCGTATCCCGCCGTCTGCTGCGCCGCATCGATAGCCTGTCCCGCCGCCGTCTGCGCCGCCCCCACCGCGGCCTGCGCCGCCGAGAGCAGGTCGGCCCCCGGCACCTTGCGCCCCTGCGGCTCCGGCGTGGGCTCCGCAGCGCGTCCCCGCTTCTTCGGGTTCGTCATGCCACCACTGTGCCGCACCGAGCACGCCCACGCAGGGATGCGCCCCACCCGTGTCTGCGGGCCACTGCCCATAACCGTCGCCCCAACTCGCCCGCAGTCGGCCGTCGCGGCCGTCCCGCCGATCAGGCGCCGTGGCGCAAGCGACGAAGGAGCAAACCACGGCGCCCGATCGGCGGGACCAACGGGCCGCGACCTCGAGCGCGCCGGCGCTCCAACAACCCTGTCGGTGGGGCATGACATCATGCGAGCACCATGGAACTCCGCAAGGGCGCGCACGCGCCGGTCCCGACATCGCTTCTCGCCGTGGTCCTTTCATGGCGGTCGGCGCATGCCGTCGACGCGCACGCGCTGCTGGTCACCGAGTCGGGGCTGGTGCGCGGCGACCGGGATTTCGTGTTCTTCAACGCCCCTCGGCACGCCTCGCAGGCGGTGACGCTGGATCAGGAGCCCGCGCCGGGCACCGCGCGGCTGAGTGTGTCGCTGCCGCGGACCGAGGCGGAGGTGGCGCGCATCGTCGTCAGCGCCTCGCTCGACGAGGGCACCTTCGATCAGCTGACCGAGCTGACGCTCACCGTGCACGCCGCCGACGGGCCGGTGGCCCGGTTCGCGCTGGACGGCATCGAGGACGTGCAGGCGATGATGTTCGGCGAGTTCTACCGGCGCGACGGGCAGTGGCGGTTCCGGGCGATCGGGCAGGGCTGGTCGGGTGGACTGGCCGGGCTGGCCACCGAATTCGGCGTCACCGTGGACGAACCGGGCGCGGATCGCGCGGCGGCGCGGCCCGCGCCGGCGATGTCCGCCCGCGTCGCCGATCGGGCGGAGTTCGCCCACGGCGCGGAGGGCGACGCCCCGGCGTATCCCGACGACGCGCGCATCGATCCGGCCGAACCCGGGCGTGCCGGACGCGCACAGTCGCGCCCGCCCGCGCTCACCCGCCGTGTCATCGATGTCCCGCCACCGCCACCGCAGGACCCGGAGCTCGCCGACTGGCATCCCGACCCACAGGTCCCCGACCAGTTGCGCTGGTGGGACGGCCACGAATGGACCACCAGCACCCGCAGGCACGTGCAGGACAACCGCGCCCGCTGCCCCCGCTGCGACACCCCGTTGCGCCGCAAACTCTTCGGTGGGCACGGCCAGTGCCGGTCGTGCGCGGGCGAGATCGAGGAGTTCCTCACCCACTGGCGTACCCGCGCCCGCCGGGTGCTCACCGGCCCCGGCACCCTGTCCGAGGACTGGATCGAGGTCTGGTCGGCCCTGCGCTACCAGCGCATCGACGAGGAGCGCGGACGCGCGGTACTGCGCGATGCCGGACTGACCCAGGTGGAACGGATGGTCGCGTTCGCCTTCGCCGACGGCGAGGTGTTCGCCGACGAGCTCGACGCGTTCGAGCACGTGGTGAGCGAGCTGGCGCTGTCGGGCCCGCTGGTCGAGGACCTGCGGCGCCGGATGCACCGGGGCCGCACCCTGTCGCGGCTGCGCGCGGGCGAACTGCCCACCATCGATACGCCGGGCCTGCACCTGGATCCCGAGGAACGGGTGCACCTGGACCTGCCCGCCGTGCACATCAGGATGCTGGCGCGCGGCCCGCGCAACACCGAGGGCCGGTTGATCGGCAGCTCCAAGAAGCTGCGGTTCGTCGGCGACGGTACCGGCATCGAACTGCCGTGGAACCGGGTCGTCTCCGTGCATCCCGAACACGGCACCGTGGTGCTGGCCGCGACCTCGGCACGCGGCGGCGCCACCTTCGGCGTCACCGATCCCGACTATGTGGCGGCCGCCCTGGAAGGCGCGCTGCGCGTGGCGAAACGCCTGGTCCTGACGCCGGGTCAACGGGACAGCCGCAGCATCCCGCAGGACGTGAAAGCCCAGGTGTGGCAGCGCGACGGTGGTCGCTGCGTCGAATGCGGTGACGGCCACTACCTGGAGTTCGATCACATCATCCCGCTCAGCCGCGGTGGTGCGACGAGCGCGGCGAACCTGCAGATCCTGTGCCGGGCCTGCAACCGCGCCAAGGGCGCTCGGATCTAGCCGAGAATCGCGTTCATGATCGTGCCGCCGCTGGTGGCCACCACGCCGCCGATCATCGCGCCGGCGATCATCTTCGGCGACTCCATCGCGCTGCCGTTCCACTTCTCCCAGGCGAACTTGCCACCCGCCACGGTGATCGCCAGCACGCCCGACAAGATCATGAACCAGGTCAGGTACTGGACCATCTGCATGATCTTGTCCGACAGCGGCGGCGCCTCGGGCGTGGGGTTGCCGACCTGCGCGAACGTCGTGACAGTCTCGGCCATCGACGTCAGAATGATGCTCATAGCCTGCTCCCCTTTTCGCGTGATGCGAACTGCGTTCCAGCACTGCCGTATTCGGACGAGTCCAGGATAGGGGCGCGAACCCCCAGCACGCCAACAAAACCGATCGGTCCGCTGCGGGTGGGCGGCTGCGGCACCCGATTCGACCGGATAACATCAGCGTCAGCAGTTCATCGCCGTTCCCCCCGAGTACCGAGTGAGAGCAAACATGATTCTGGCCGCCGTCACCGATACCCTGGCGCAGATCGGCAATCCGACTCCCGAAGCACCACCGATGTCGGACAAGATCTTGCAGCTGGTGCGCTACTTCACCTGGTTCATCCTGCTGTCGGGCGTCATCGCCATCACCTACGCCGGCGGCAAGTTCGCCTGGGAGAAGTGGACCGGTGGCGGACTCGAGTCGCCGAAGATGATCGCGGGCGCGATGATCGGCGGCGCGGTCGCCACCAGCGCGGGCACGATCATGAACGCCATGCTCTGACCCCTGTCCGCTCGGCGCGGTCCGGACAACTCCGGGCCACCTCGACCGGCAAGGCATCGCGACCCGAGTTCTCTTGTTCGGCAAGAGAACTCGGGTCGTCTGGCGTGCGAGGTCTCGAGTGTCGGCACATGGCAGCTACCTCCTTTCGTGCGCTGGGGCCGCGCGGCTAGGCGGCGAGGCGGTCCAGGAAGGCGAACAGGTTCTCGCGGACCCGCTGCGCCTTCTCCTCCGGCGTCAGATCCTCGCGATACCGGCTGCCCAGCGCGGGCCGCTTCTTGTTGCGGGCGTACAGCGAGCAGGCCAGATCGGTGCAGATATAGCTGCCGATCGTGTTGCCGCGCCGTCCCGATTCCCCGGCCTTGTTCGCGGTCATCAGCGAGACGCCGCCGCCGGTGTGGGTGGTCAGGCAGAACGCGCACATCTGCGTCTTGCCCGATCCGCCGGTCTCGTGCCGGAGGGCGACGCTGACCAGCTCGCCGTCGCGCGGGACCGACAGATAGCAACGACCCGGGTACGAGGGATCGGTCCAGCCGAGGAAGTCGAGGTCGTCCCAGGGACGAGCGTCGAGGTCGCGCGGCACGGACAGGCGTTTGGCGTCGCCCTTCGAACAGTTGACGAACGACGACCTGATGTCGCGTTCGGTGACGGGCTCCATGGGGTGTCCTTTCGGTGCGGTGGTCACAAACGATAGACACGCTAACGATGTGCTCAGCGGGCGACAACCGATTTTCGGCCGCCGGCCTCGGCCGCCCGGTCGCGCTATTTCGCGCGGACCGGCCCAGCGGTGGATTCGAAAGGTATCGCGAGCCGTCGACAGGACGCCGGACCAGCATTCCGGATGTCAAATGCGCATCGAACAGCAGCCGTGACCCGACACCGCGAGGGACGATTTCGATGGCACCGGACGAACTCATGGAAGAGGCATACAGACTGGCCGAGGAGTCGGTCGACAACGATTGGGGTGGACCGTTCGGCGCCGTCATCGCGAAGGACGGGGAGATCGTCGCCCGAGGTCAGAACCGGGTTCTGCTCACCGGCGACATCACCGCGCACGCCGAGATCGAGACCATCCGCAAGGCGGCCCAGGTACTCAACGGTGAAGCGCCGACGATTTCCCCGGCACACCAGAACGAATCCACCCTCGAATTGGTCCCCCGGCCCGAAGGATCCGCCGACAGACTTCCGAAACGCGCGAAAATGCTGATGGGCATGGAGATCTATATCAGCGGCGCTCCCTGCCCCATGTGTATGAGCGCGATCTATTGGGCGCGGCTCGACGCCGTGCATTTCGCGAGCGATCTGGCCGACACCAGCGCCATCGGATTCGACGACGCGTTCCAGTACGAGGACTTCACCAAACCGCAGTCCGAGCGGCGGGTGCGCATCGAACAGTTCCGCCGCGATCTGGGCGCCGTCGCGTACCGGGCGTGGGCCGAGAAGCCCGACAAGCACCCGTACTGACATGCCTGCCGCGAAGGCTGTACCGCCCGCCGCGGCGACGGTGGTCATCACCCAGCAGCTGCGCGCGGGACGTGAGGCGGAGTTCCGGCGGTGGCAGGCGGAGGTCGACGATGCCGCGGCCACCTTCCCGGGATTCCTCGGCGCCGACGTCACGCCACCGGTCGACGCCGGGGCCGAGTGGTCGGTCCGCTACCGGTTCGACGATGTCGGCCACCTGAGACGCTGGCTGGACAGCGCGACGCGGCGCGAGCTGCTCGCGCGCGGAACCGGGTTCTTCGAGCGGCCGTCGACCCAGCACGTCCTGCTCGACGAGCCCGGCGACGAGGTCGCGACCGTCGTCGTGTCCCACCCCGTGGCGGCCGACCGTGAGGCGGAGTTCGTCGCCTGGCAGGCCCGCATGACCGAGGCCGAGCGGACGTTCACCGGCTTCCGCTGGTCCGAGCTGCACCGGCCGATTCCCGGCGTGCAGGACGAGTGGACGATTGTCTGTTCCTACGCCTCGGTCGAGCATCTCAACGGCTGGCTCGACTCTCCTCAGCGCAAGGCACTGCTCGCGGCGGCCCCCGACTTCCGCGACTTCGAGGTCCACCGCATCGCCAACCCCTACGGCTCGTGGTTTCCACCGACCGGGTCCGCGACCGACGAGGGTCCCGCGTCCTGGAAGACGGCACTGTCGGTCCTGGTGGGGCTGTATCCGACGGTGGTGATCCTCACCCTGACGATCGACGAACTCTGGCCGGGCGCTCAGCTGTGGCTGAGCCTGCTGGTCGGCAACATCCTGTCGGTCAGCCTGCTGACCTGGGTGGTGCTGCCGGTCGTCACCCGCGCGCTGGGATTCTGGATACGTGCGTCCGGTGTCTGCCTGCCGCTACTGCTCGAGCAGTGCCGCGACGGCGCGTTCGGCGCTCTGGACGGCGCTCTCCATCGTCGCCGACCAGTCGGTGCGGGTCCAGTCGCCGGCCAGCATCAGGTTCGGGACCGAGGTGCGCTGACCGGGGCGCAGGTTGTCGGTGCCGAGGACCTGGGAGAACGTCGCTCTGGGCATCTTCACCACATGGCCGGTCACGACCTTCGCCTCGGCGGCTTCCGGATAATAGCGGCGCAGGAGGTCGATCTGCTCGGCGACGATCTCGGCATTGCTCTTGTGGATCTGCTCGTAGGCGCCGCTGGTGGTCAGGCAGTACAGCCAGGTGCCGTCGGGTGTGCGACCGTGCATGCGCTGGCGGTCGAAGACCTGGTCGATCACGCCGGTGCCGCCGATCAGCGCCTCCATGGCCGACTTGGTCCGCAGTGGCCGGTCCAGATACAGGTTCGTGCTCACGATCGGGGTGGCACCCAGCTTGTCGGCGGCGGCATAGATCTCGGCATGCTCGGGCAGGTCGTCGAGGAGCCCGCCGATCGTGGAGTTCGGAACCGCGCAGATCACCGCGTCGGCCTCGATCACCGAGCCATCCGCCAGCTGCACGCCGGTCGCCTCGCCGTCGGTGATGACGATCTTGCGGGCCACCGCCCGGTAGCGCACCTCGACGCCGTGGCGTTCGAAGACCTTGTGGGCACCGGCGATGTAGAGGGTGTCCAGGTCCACGGTGGGGTAGCCGATCGTGACGCCCGCCCGGTCGCGCACTCCGATCCGCACGCCGGTGGCCAGCACATCGGCGAACACCTTCGCCGACTCCCGGTCCACCGGCTCGGCCGCGATGCCGAGCGCGAGCCAATCCCACAGGGCTTCCCGCGCTTTCGCCGGCATGCCGACGCGCTGGAACCACTGCGCGGTGGTGATGTCGGCGAGGTCCCGCGGCTGCCACAGCGCCTCGCGGACCAGTCGCAGCGAGGACCGCAGCGCCCGCAGCCGATCCAGCGGCCCGGCATCGGGGTGCGCGCCCAGCAAGGTGCACAACGCGCCGAAACCCTTGGTATACAACATGATCGCGCGACCGCCCGGCCAGCGCAGACTCCCGGCGCCCGGAAACTCCACGTACTGCCGGGTGCCGACGCTGTCCAGATACCGCCACAGGCTGTGATACCCGCTCGCGACCACGTGCTGGCCGTTGTCGGCGAGGTCGTTCACCTCGGCGACCCGCATCGCCTGCGTGCGCCCACCCAGCCGCGCGCGCCGCTCCAGCAACGTCACCTGTTTTCCGGCCTCTGCCAGCCACACCGCGGCGGCCAAACCGGCCAGCCCACCCCCGATGACGACGAACCGGCGCGAATCGCTTGTGCCCACCATTGAGACAATGTAGCTCTAGTTCTCTCTTCATATCGTCGGATGTCCTGATATGTGGGGTCGACGGCCTGGACGCCACGGCTGCACGTCACCAACACTGAATTCGTGCAGACCGTCCTCATTCTCGGCTTTCCGGGCGTCCAAGCCCTCGACCTGGTCGGCCCGTTCGAGGTGTTCACGGCCGCGTCCCTGTACCTGACCGGCCAGGGGCGGGGCGAGGACGGCTATTCGGTCCGCGTCGTCACCCGCGCGGGCGAACCGGCCGCCGCCCACACCGGCCTCGCCCTGCTCAGCGAGCCGCTCCCCGATCCGCGCGATCCCCTCGACACCTTGGTGCTGCCCGGCGGGTTCGGCGTCGACGCTGCCCGGCGAGACCCGGAGCTCATCGCCTGGATCCAGGCTGCGGCCGGGCGGGCCCGCCGCGTCGTCAGCGTCTGCACCGGCGCCTTCCTCGCCGCCCAGGCCGGCCTGATCGACGGCTGCGTGGCCACCACACACTGGGCTTTTGCCGGACACCTGGCTCGCGAATTCCCTTCGGTCACTGTCGATCCCGAACCGATCTTCATTCGCAGCGCCGAGCGCGTCTGGACGGCGGCGGGTGTCACCGCGGGCATCGATCTGGCCCTGGCGCTCGTCGAAGACGACTACGGCCACGAGGCCGCGCAGATGGTGGCGCGCTACCTCGTCCTCTATCTGCGCAGGCCGGGCGGGCAGACCCAGTTCGCCGGGCCCCTATGGACGCCCCGCGCCAACCGTGCGCCCATCCGCGCGGCGCAGGAGGCGATCGAGTCCGAACCCGCGGGGGCACACAGCATTCCCGCCTTGGCCCGTCGCGCCGCGATGAGTCCGCGGCACTTCACCCGGGTGTTCACCCGGGAGGTCGGCGAGGCGCCCGGCGCCTACGTCGAGCGAATCCGCACCGAGGCCGCCCGCCGCCGGCTCGAGGAGACCGACGACACCGTCACCGCCATCGCCGCCGGTTGCGGCTTCGGCAGTGCCGAGTCGCTGCGCCGCATCTTCGTTCGCCGACTGGGCATTTCGCCCGATCAGTACCGCAAGACCTTCGCCTGACAGAGGAGACGACATGCAGATCGCCATCGTGGTGTATCCGGGATACACCGCACTGGACTTCATCGGCCCCTACGAGGTGCTCGGCCGTCTGCCCGACGCCGAGGTCCGCTTCGTCTGGCACGAGCCGGGCCCGATCCCCGCGGACTCGGGAGTGCTGCTGATCGGCGCGACCCACTCCTTCGACGAGACCCCCTCGCCCGACCTCGTCCTGGTGCCCGGGGGCATGACCTCGATGGAGCACGCCCGCGACGACAAGCTGCTCGACTGGCTCCGCCGCGCCGACGCCACCTCGACCTGGACGACATCGGTGTGCTCGGGCTCGGTGATCCTGGCGGCCGCCGGCCTGCTGCGCGGCCGCCGCGCCACCTCGCACTGGCTCGTGCTGCCCGTCCTGCGGACATTCGGCGTCGAGCCCGTCGGCGACGAGCGGATCGTGCGCGAGGGCAAGATCGTGACCGCGGCGGGAGTCTCGGCCGGAATCGACTTGGCGATCTGGCTTTTCGCCCAGATCGCCGGCGAACCGGCGGCCAGGGCCGTCCAGCTGCTCATCGAGTACGACCCCCACCCGCCGTTCGACTCCGGCCACGTCAGCAAGGCGTCGGCGGCCACCAAGGCGCGCGCGACGGCCCAGCTGACCAAGGAATCCCTCCAGCTGCGCCAGGTACTGCCCGCCGTCCAACTGCTGTGGACTGCGGCTATCCAGCGGGTGCGGCGCCGACATGCTCCCGCGCTCACCGGCCCGAGCGCCTAGCCTGCTCGACCTGACCTCCCCGGGCAACAGATTCACCCCGAAGGCAGTGGTACGGGCCGGACACGACATGCGCATCAAGGCTTGGCCGGTCGATGTCGCCTACCCTCGCCGTGTCCGGACCTCCATGCCGAAAGGAAGTTCCCATGATCTTCATCGTGGTCAAGTTCAAGGTCGCCGACGACTACCTCGACGACTGGTTGAGCCGCACCGCGCCGTTCACCGAGGCCACTCGCGCAGAGCCGGGGAACCTGTGGTTCGAATGGCACCGCAGTGTGGACGATCCCGCCGAATTCGTCCTCGTCGAGGCGTTCCGGGACGACAAGGCCGGAGCCGACCACGTCGGCTCCGAGCACTTCCGCAAGGGGCTGGAAGCGATGCGTCCGGCGCTGCGGGAGACACCACGGATTCTGCACGCCCAGTTGCCCGAATCCGATTGGGCGCGGATGGGTGAACTCGACCTCGACGACTGAGCGTCGTCGAGGTCGGTGAGCGATCCAGCTGTTGCTAGCCGATGATGCCCGCGGTGCGGGCGGCGCGGAGCCAGTCCGGGAATTCGCCGAGCAGACGGCGGTAGAGTTCGGCGTCGTCGACCTGGTCGATGTCGTCGAGGGCGAAGAAGCCGGCGTTGTCGACGATGCGGCCGTCGAGTTCGTCGAGGGTGCGCAGGACGCCGAAGTTGGCTTTGCCGAGGCCGATGAATTGCCAGAAGGCGGGCAGTGCCGCGGCTTCGCGCATGAGGGCGGCGATTTCGCGCTTCTTGGCGAAACCGCCGTCGGTGAAGAACAGGACCAGGGTGGGGGCGGCGCCGGCGGTGAGGGTGTCGATGACGGCGCGCATCACCGGGAGCTCGTCGTTGCGGCCGCCGATGCTGTCGTAGTCGATGCCGTCGTGGGTGCCGGTCAGGTGCAGGTAGGTCTGCGCCCAGTGCTCACCACCGGCGACCGTGATGTCGGGCAGTTTGGCGAAGGTCAGCGCGTAGAGGTAGGCCTCGAGGGAGCCGTCGTCGTCGAGCTGGGTGGCCACCGGGATCATTCGCTCCACCACACGGTGGACGGTGCCGCCGCGGTACAGCTTCTGCATGCTGCCGGTCTTGTCGATGACCAGCACGACCCGCGCCCGCGTGCCGAACGCGCTCTTGTCGACGAGTACCTTCGCGACCTCGCGCTTGCGCAGGTCCAGCTTCTCGCGCTGCTCGAACGACAGGGCCGCCTCGCCGGGCACGGTCCGCACCTCCCACCGGTCCGAGGCCGGTGCCGCCACCTCGGGCTCGTCGTCCACGCTGACCCCGTGATCGGTGACCAGGTCGGCGAACCCGCCGGCGTACCCCTGCCCGACAGCGCGCACCTTCCACTGCTCACCGCGCCGGTACAGCTCCAGCGCGATCACCACCGACTCCCGGTCGAGACCCTCGATCACATACTCGTACAACGGGTTCCCGGCCGCATCGGCCACCGACGCCACCGGCGCGACGGCCGCGCCGAGCGTATCCCCTTCGGCCGCGACGGTGATCACCGCGCGAATCTGTTCGATGTCGGCGGGCACGGTCGCGAACGTCACCACCAGTTCCGACCCGTCGAGCCGAACCCCCGGCGCCTCGGGCTGATTGAAGAACACGAAATCGGCGTCCGAGCGCACCTTCCCGGCCGCGGTCACCAGCAGCGCGGACAGATCCGCGGGCACACCGCCCCGCACGGTCAGCATCACCTTCGGCTGCGCCAACCCCGCGTTCTGCCCCTTCACCAGCCCAGCAGCCACCGCCACTCCTTCTCCGTCGGCCGTTCTGCCCTCACCCTAAGGGCAGTGACCCCGGTGGGCAGCGGATCCCGGGACGAGGCCCCACTGTCAGCAGCCTTGGTACCTTCGCGCGAAATGCGCCGACTCCGGCGAGGTATCGCGGTCGAGTTCGAGACAGCCGCCGACCAGCACGCGGATATCGGAGGTTGTGCGCCGAACGACCCGGTAGTCGACCACCGCGTCCGGCCGGGCCAGCAACGGAAGGTGTCGTTCGGCGAGCTGCCGTATCCGGGCGGCGCCGAATTCCTCGGTATCAGGCGGGAACACCGTGACTTTCATCGTGCGACCCGCCGTGTCGGGCAGGTCGATCACCGACTCCTCGACGATGGCCGGGGTGGGTGGATCGGTCAGGAGCCGCTCCCACAGCGCGAGTTCGCTCTCGGACGGAAAGCGGGGCGGCGGTCTCGGAGCAGGCCGGACTCCAGCTTCGAATAGCTCTGCTCGAACCGCCGATCCCCGAAGTAGGAGTCCGATCCTCGGCCGAGGTCGATCAGGGTCGTATCGCCGTGATACCGCGGCGGGAGTTGCACCGCGCCCGTGACCCGGACGACCTATGCCGCCTCGGGCGGAGTGGCCTCGTCGTCGAGTCGCACCTCGAGCTTGGAGATGTAGTACGAGTTGTCGCCGTAGAACAGCCGCCATCATCGACGCCATGGTCGGCACAGTGAAGCGCATGTCATTCGTCCTGCCGGCCATAGGTACGAGTTTCGGGTCGAGCGGCGACGGCATCGACTGTAGGGGCGCGTCCTAGATCCAGCCCTTCTCCCTCGCTTTGAGGGCGGCCTCGTAGCGGTTGGCGACGCCGAGTTTGCTCATCGCCGAGGACAGGTAGTTGCGGGTGGTGCCCGGCGACAGGTGCGCGCGGCGGGCGATGTCGTCGACGGAGGCGCCGTCGGCGGCGAATTCCAGGACGTCGGCCTCGCGGGCGGTGAGGACGGTGTCGCCGGCGCTGATGGCCTCGGCCGCCAGCTCCGGGTCGACGTAGCGGCCGCCGCGGTGGACGGTGCGAATCACCTCGGCCAGGGTCGCCGCCGAGGCCGTCTTGGGCAGGAAGCCGCGAACACCGACGGCGAGCGCGCGTTTGAGATAGCCGGGCCTGCCGTGGCTGGTGACGATCAGCGTGCCCGCGCCCGGGGTGATCCGCTGCAACTCGACGGCGGTGTCGACGCCGTCGATCCCCGGCATCTGCAGGTCGATGACGGCCACCGCCATCGGTGCGGCCGCCTCGGCGCGACGCCGCCACAGGTCGACCAGTTCGGCGCCGGAACCCACGTGCGCGACGACCTCCAGGTCGGCTTCCAGGTCGAGCATCGTCGCCAGCGCGGCGCGGATGAGGGTCTCGTCGTCGGCGAGGTAGACCGGAATCACAGCTTCTCCCAATGGATTTCGAGGGTGAACTCGGTGTCGGTGGCGGTGACGTCGAGCCGCGCGCCGACCGCCGCGAGCCGTTCGGTCAGGCCGCGCAGCCCGGATCGCTCGCCGATGGTGCCGTGCGGTCGGTCGTTGCGCAGCGACATGCCCCCGCTGCCGAGCGCCAGGGTCGCCAGCGTCGCCGCCGAGTGTTCGACGATGTTGGTCGTCCCCTCGCGGACCACCCAAGCCGCGACATCGTGGAATCGTCGGGGCACCTTGGCGGCGTCACCTTCGACGACGAGTTCGCAACCCACCGCCGACAACAGCGACCGCGCCCCGGCCACCTCGCCGCGCAGGTCGATATTGCGGTAGCCGCGCACCAGCGTGCGCATCTGGCCCATCGACTCCACCGCGAGCCCGCGCACCGCCTCCATCTCCGCGACCGCCCGCTCCTGGTCGCCGGCACGCGAGAGCGCCACGGCCAGTTCGCTTTTCACCGCGATCGCGGAGAACCCACGACCGACCACATCGTGCAGGTCGCGCGCGAAGCGCAGGCGTTCCTCGGCGACCTGGAGCTCGGCCTCGACGAGTTTGGCGCGGTCGAGCTCGTCGATGATGCCCAGGGCCCACACCGTCAGCAGCGTCATGCCGACGGCGAAGATCCCGCTGATCAGCAGTACCGCCGCGGTCCGCACCCCGCCTTCCGGCGACGGCGCGAAGACCAGCCCGGTGACGAGGCTCAGGCCGACCATGATCCACCACTTGTGCCGGGTGAACGGAACGACCGCGAACAGCGCGAGCAGCGCCGCGAACACTCCGCTCAGGCGAGCGACGGCGACGATCGATTCGGCGGTGGCCAGCTGCGAGACGACCGCGCCACCGACCCACAGCGCGGCCAGCGTCGCGGTGGCGACCGGCAGCATCCACGGCCGCGTGACCATGCCGGCCACCGTGGCGAAATCTGGTTGCGCCTCCACCGCGACGACGGCCGCGGCGGCACCGACGAGGATCGCGGGGATCGCGGCCGCCGAACTCAGGCTGGTCGTCGACGCGATGACCAGCCCGGCGATGGCCGCCTGGAAGGTGAGCCGCGAGTACAACCGGAACTTGGCCGCGCTCGACAGCTCGTGCCACCAGGCGGTCCAGCGCCTCACCCCCGGTCGTCCCAGCGGAAGCTCTTGCGGGTCAGCGCGAGCGCCAGGACGGTCCATATCGCCAGTGTCGCAAACGCCGGGCCGGACGCGGTGAGGGTCTCGGCCGGGGTCAGCACCGGATCGGCCGCCGCGGCCGTCGCGGTCTTGCCGGACGCGCCGAGGAACACCAGGTCGGAGACGGCGGCGAACGGTGTCCAGTCGGCGAGCGCGGCCAGCCGGTCGGGCAGCACCGCGCGGATCGACGCGAGCCCGAGCATGGCCAGCAGCATCACCGGCAGGGAGGTGATCTGGGCGGCCTCGGCGTTCTTGGTGACCGCGCTGGTCGCCAGCGCGAGCAGCGCGAACACCGCGATCCCACCGAGGAGTGCGGCGATCATCAGCGCCGGATTCACCGGTCCGGGCGCCCCGCTGCCGTAGACGACAGCGAGAACGGCCACCGCGCACGCGAGGGTCACCAGCACGCCGGGAACCGCTGGGGCGGCCTGGATCTGCCAGTCGGCGGCCTCGCCGGTGCGCAAACGTTTCAGCACGCCCTCGCTGCGGCGGGTCGTCACCATCGACAGCACCGAGTAGTACTGCACGAACACCAGCGCCATGAGCGCGAGCATCTCGATGGCCACCGCGGCCATCGCGGCCGTGGGTTCGGTGTCCTTGCGGGCGATGAAGTAGGTGACCAGCGGAATCCCGACCGGGAACAGCGTCGCCAGGTAGACCAGGGTCTTGTTGCGCCGGAACTGCAACCATTCCGCCGCGGCGAGGGCGGCGAGCGGGCGGCGACGAGGCGCGGTGGCGGTGGTCATCGGCGGGCTCCGATCAGAGCGGTGGCGGGCGCGGGGGTGGTGTCGTGGTCGCCCGCGATGTCGAGGAAGACCGATTCGAGGGAGGCGGCGCGGGCTTCGAGCCCGGTCAGCCGGACCCCGGCCTCGCGGGCCCAGTCCAGGAGTGCGAACAGATGCCCTTGGAGGTCGTCGGTGCTGACGGTGACGCGCTCGTTCGCCTCGATCCGCGCGCCGTGCAGTGGCGGCACCGGCAGGCCGGGATGGTCGAAGACGATCCGCGACGGATGGCCGTCGACGATCTCGCGCAGCGTTCCGCGTCGCGCGACCGTGCCCTTGTCCATGATCACGATGCGGTCGGCCAGCGACTCGGCCTCGTCGAGGTAGTGCGTGGTGAGCACCATCGTCACCCCGGCCGCTTTCAGATCGGCGAGCAATCGCCACGTCGCGCGGCGGCTTTCGGGGTCCAGGCCGGTGGTCGGCTCGTCCAGGAACAGCAGGCGCGGCTGCCCGAGCAGCGCGCAGGCCAGGTCGACGCGGCGCTGCTCGCCGCCCGAGAGCGACCCGACTCGCACCGCGGCGCGCTCGACCAGGCCGACCTGGGCGAGCACCGTCTCCACGGTGGTCGGATCGCTGCACGTCCCGCGCCACATCTCCAGCGTCTCCGCGACGGTCAACTCGGCGGGGAGTCCGCCGGATTGCAGCATGATCCCGACCTGCGGTCGCACCTGATCGCGGTGCCGGAGCGGGTCGAGGCCGAACACCTCGACCCGGCCCGCCGACGGCGCGGCGAGCCCCTCCAGCAGATCCAACGTCGAGGTCTTGCCCGCGCCGTTGGTCCCCAGCAGCGCGAAGACCTCTCCCCCGACGATGTCGAGGTCTACCCCGGCGACCGCCTCGAACGCCTGCGCACCGCGACCGTAGGTGCGGCGCAGCCCCCGCGCGGAGATGACGATGTCGTTCATCGTGTGCCCCTTTCTCACACTCCCCACGGTCGTCGACGCGGGTGCCGTCCGGTAGTACGCGCGATCACCGTTCAGCGATGAGTCCTGCACGGGCGGCCGATGACAAAAGTCATGCGGCCGGGCGGACCGGATCGACCACGGCCCGTGGATATCCGGGGTCAGCGGCGGCGCAGCGCCGGGTCGAGCAGAGACGGTGGGGTGTCGTGCTTCTCGTCGGGGGCGAGGTCGGTGCCGGGGGTGACGATGGCATCGATCGCGTCGAGGACGTCGGCGGACAGGGTCGTGTCGGCTGCCGCGAGCTGAGAGTGCAAGTGCGCCATCGTGCGTGGGCCGATGATGGCGCTGGTGACGCCGGGGTGAGCGGTGACGAAACCGAGGGCGAGCTGGATCAGGGTCAGCCCGGCCTGATCGGCCACCTCGGCCAGCTGTTCGACGGCCGCCAGCCTGGCCTGGTTGACCGGGAGGGTGGTGTCGAAGCGTTCGGGCATGAACGCCGAACGGCTGGTGGCGATCTCGCGGTCGGCGCGGATCGCGCCCGAGAGCCAGCCGGAGGCGAGCGGACTCCACGCCAGCACACCCAGGCCGTACTCCTGGGCGACCGGCAGCATGTGGGTTTCGATGCCGCGCTGCAGGATCGAATAGCTGGGCTGCTCGGTGACATAGCGACCCAGGCGATGTTCCCGCGCCGCCCACTGCGCCTCGACGATGCGGTAGGCGGGGAAGGTCGACGAGCCGAAGTAGCGGATCTTGCCCGCCTGCCGCAGGTCGGTCAGCGCCGACAGCGTCTCCTCGTCGCGCACGCTCGGATCCCACCGGTGGATCTGATAGAGGTCCACGTGATCGACACCGAGACGGCGCAGGCTGTCGTCGAGCGCGGTGACCAGCCAGCGGCGCGAAGCGCCGCGGCGGTTGCGCTCCTCCCCCATCGGCAGGCTCGCCTTGGTGGCCAGCACGAGATCGTCGCGACGGCCCGCGACGGCCTTGCCGACGAGTTCCTCCGACTCGCCGCTGCCGTAGAAGTCGGCGGTGTCGATGACATTGATGCCGCCCTCGATCGCGACGTCGATCATGGCGGTGACCTCGGCCTGCGTGGAATTCCCGAGCGCGCCGAAGTTCATCGCGCCGAGCGTGAGGCTGCTGACCCGGACACCGGTCCGGCCGAGGCTGCGGTACTGCATGCGTTGCTCCTTCGTGAGCTGTGCGAGTTGGTTCAGGTCGCCGGATCTGACATCCTGAACAAACGGAACGACGTTCCGATAATCAACATACGGAACGTGGTTCCGTTTGCCAACCCTGGAGGTGACGGCACTGTGGCCGACAACGACAGCTCGCCGCCGCGCAAGCGCGCCGACGCCCGACGCAACCAGCAGAGCCTGCTCGAGGCGGCCGCGGCGGCCTTCGTCGCCGCTGGCGTCGACGTCCCGGTCCGCGATATCGCCGCCGCGGCCGGCGTCGGGGTCGGCACCATCTACCGCCACTTCCCCACCCGTGCGGACCTGATCGTCGCCGTCTACCGGCACCAGGTCCAAGCCTGCGCCGAGGCGGGACCCGCCTTGCTCGCCGCCGAGGACTCACCGCATGCCGCCCTGACCGCGTGGATCGAACTGTTCGTCGACTTCCTCGTCACCAAACACGGTCTCGCCGAAGCCCTGCAATCCGACGACGCCGCCTTCGACACCCTGCACGCCTACTTCCTGGACCACCTGCTGCCCGTCTGCGCCCAGCTGCTCGATGCCGCCACGGCGGCGGGCGAGATCGGCCCCGGCACCGATCCCTACGAGTTCCTGCGCGCGGTCGGCAATCTGTGCATCGGCGCGGGAAACGATCCCCGCTATCAGCCGCGTCGCGTGGTCGGGCTACTCGTCCGGGGATTGCAGAGGTAGGAATTCGTCATCGCCGCACGAATCATTTCGGCACCGGAGCGAGCTGCTCGCGAGCTCCCGCGCGCGGCGACGGGTTTCGAACCAGCCTTCGGTGCCCGCCTTTCGGCGGGCTACCGTCGATCACGTGACCGATCCCGGAGCTGTCCGATCCGCCCGTAGCCGAGTCGCAGCACGATCCGCAGCGGCGGCTCGACCGACGTTCGTCCTCGTCCACGGCGCACACGGCAGTTCCGCCTCGTGGTCGGCCCTGTTGCGGGAACTGGCGCTGCTCGGCCATCGCGGCCTGGCCGTCGACCTGCCCGGACACGGCCTCGACGCCCACTTTCCGCTCGCCTACCAGTCGCCCCAGGACCTCGACACCCTCGCGGCGCAGCCCTCGCCGTTGGCGTCGATCACCTTGGACGACAACGTCACCCACGTCCTGGACACAGTGCGCCGAGTCCACGAGTACGGGCCGGTGGTTCTGGTCGGCACCAGCGGTGGCGGTGCGACGATCTCCGGCGTCGGAAACAGGGCACCGGAGCTGCTGGCCGGAATCGTCTACGTCTCGGCCTGGTGCTGTGTCGAATTGCCCAGCGTCGCCGCCTATCTGGCCGCGCTCGGACATCACGGCGTCGCCGAGACGATGGCCAATTGGCGCTCGGCCGATCCCGGGCACCTCGCCGCGCTGAAGCAGGGCCTGATGGCTGACGCCACCGACGATCAGTTCCGCGCGTGCCTCAACATGCTCGAACCGGCCGACTCGGCGCAGGTCCTCGCCGCCGACAGTCGCGTGCGCGTCGCCACCTGGGGACGAATCCCCCGCACCTACATCCGCCTGTCCCTGGACCGCGCGATCCCCCTGGACATGCAGGACCGGATGATCGCCGAAGCCGATGCCCTGACCCCACACAACCCGTTCACCGTGCACACCGTCGAGGCCAGCCATCTGGGCGTTTGCCTCCGCGCGGCCGAGATCGCCGCGATCCTGGCCGGCCTCTCCCCGCCGAGCGGAACGTTCGGGTGATCGACTGTTAGTGACCTGCGTCACTCCTTGTCACATCCGGTGGGCCGGTGACGTCTTATGCCCGAAGCCCTCGAGTGAAGGAGAGACCGATGAGCGAGAAGATCGATGTGGTCGTGGTCGGTGGCGGGTACGCGGGTGTGATGGCGGCCAATCGGCTCACGCAGCGGGCCGACGTGGCGGTCACGGTGATCAATCCGCGGGGGCGATTCGTCGAGCGGATTCGGTTGCATCAGCTGGTGGGCGGGACCGATGACGCGGTGGCCGAGTACAGCGATGTACTGGCGCCGGGGGTGCGCCTGGTGGTCGACGCGGCGACCGGGATCGACGCGGCCGCGCGCACCGTGGCGCTGGCCGGCGGCGACACGATCGGCTACGACTATCTGATCTACGCGGTGGGCAGCGGCAGTGCCGCGCCGCGGGTGCCGGGCGCGGCCGACTTCGCCTATCCGATCGCGAGTCTGGAGGAGGCGCAGCGGCTGGCGCCGGTGCTCGACGCCACGGCGGCGACCGCCGCGGTGACGGTGGTCGGCGCGGGGCCGACCGGGATCGAGACCGCTGCCGAGCTGGCGGAGCGGGGCCGCGCCGTGACGCTCATCTGCGGCGATGTGCTCGGCCCGTACCTGCACGCCCGCGGGCGGCGCGCGGTCACCAAGCGACTGAGCGCGCTCGGCGTGACCATCCTCGACGGTCCCGACGCGAAGGTCGTCGAGGTGACCGCGGAGGCCGTGCGGCTCAGCGGCGGTCATACCCTGCGCAGCGCCGTCACGATCTGGACCGCGGGCTTCGGTGTGCCCGACCTGGCGACCCGCAGCGGCCTGCGCACCGATGCCGTCGGCCGCTTGCTCACCGACGAGACCTTGACCAGCGTCGACGACGAGCGGATCGTCGCCGCGGGCGATTCGGCGGCGCCGTCGAACCTGCCGTTCCGGATGAGCTGCCAGGCCGCGGGCCCTTTGGGCGCGCACGCCGCCGACACCCTGCTGCGCCGGATCGCCGACGAGCGCCCCGACCCGATCGACCTGGGCTTCGCTGGTCAGTGCATCAGCCTCGGCCGTCACGCGGGCATCTTCCAGTTCGCCGACAAGGACGATGCCGCCAAGTGGTACCACCTCGGCGGGCGCCCTGGCGCGAAGCTCAAGGAGTTCGTGTGCGCCCACACCATCAAGCAATTGGCCACCGAAGCGCGGAAGCCGGGCACGCACAGCTGGGCCAAGGGCGACCAGCGCGCGCAGCTGTTGCGGGACCGGGCCGACACCGACGCGACGCGCACCGCCGCGCACGCCGGGCACCGGTGACCGCGCGGCCGGGGCGGCCCCGAGGACCGCGGTAGGTCATCGGGGCCGTCGGTCCGGGCGTGCGGACCAGCAGAGTGGCGCGCACGGCCGACGAGCGGACAGCGCCGGTCAGATCGTCAGCGGCGAAGTGGTGAGGCTCCAGAAATCGGCGTAGCGGCCGCCGCGATCGAGCAGCTCTTCGTGGGTGCCTTCCTCCACGATGCGCCCGCTGTCGACGAAGACGACGCGGTCGGCGCTGCGGACGGTCCGCAGCCGGTGCGCCACCAGCACGACGGTGCGGCCCGCCATCAGACGTTCGATGCCCTGGTGCACGGCCGCCTCGTTCACCGGGTCCAGGGCGGAGGTGACCTCGTCCAGCAGGACGATGGGCGCGTCCTTGAGCAGCGCGCGGGCGATCGAAACCCGTTGCCGCTCACCGCCGGAGAGCAGCGCACCGCCCTCGCCGACGGCGGCGGACCAGCCGCCGGGCAGTCGTTCGATCACCTCGTCCAGACGCGCGGCCGTCGCCGCCGCGCGGACCTCGGCGTCGGTGGCGTCGGGACGGCCGAGGCGGATGTTGTCCTCGATGGTGCCGTCGAAGAGGTAGACGTGCTGGAAGACGATGGCGATGCGCGACATCAGCGTGGCGGTGTTCATCTCGCGAACATCGACGCCACCGATCCGGATCGCGCCGGCGTGCACATCATGGAACCGCGCGAGCAGTTGGAGCAGCGTGCTCTTGCCCGCGCCGGACGGCCCGACGATCGCGAACCGCTGTCCCGCGGGCACCGTCAGCGACAGGTCGTCGACGACGGTGCGATCGCCGTGCCGGAAGCCGACTCCGGCGAACTCCAGGTCGTGCCGATCCGGGACGATCGGCTGCTCGGGTTCGGGCAGCGGCTCCAGCCCGAGCAGCTCGTCCAGCCGGGTCAGTTGCGCTCGCGCGCTGCGCAATCGACCGCCGATCTCGGCCAGCGACAGCAGCGGCTCGGCGCAGCGAGCCGCCAGGACGAGGATCGCCAGCAGTTCGGCCGCGCCGATCTGACCGCCCAGAGCGAGGGCGGCGCCGAGCGCGAGCAGCGCGGTGAACACGACCTGCACGGCCAGCGTCAGCCCGACGATCCCGGGCAGGGCCGACAGCGCGGATCGGCGCGCGGCGCGCTGGAGTCCGCGCAGCGCGTCGTCGAGCAGGCCGAAGCGTTCGGTGGTGCGGCCACCGGCCCGCAGTACCGGCTGGGCCTGCAGGTATTCGATCACCCGCCCCGCGGCCTGCTGGTCGCGGTCGTGTCGTTCGGCGTCGGCGGCGGCCATCGCTCGCCCCGTCCACCCCTGGATCGCCGCCACCAGCGGCACCGCGATCAGGGCCGCCAACCCCAGCTGCCAGTGGAACGCGAGCATCACGACGACGATCGTCAACGGCGTCACCACCGCGCCGACGAACGGCGCGAGCAGATGCGCGATCACGCTCATCGCCTCCAGCACTCCGCGACTGGCGAGCACCGACACCTCGCCGACCCGGTCGGGGCCGTACCAGCCCAGCGGCAGCCGGGCCAGATGGTCGCCGAGCCGGTGATAGGTGCCGCGCAGCAGCGTGGTGCCCGCGCGGAAACCAGCCAGATCGCTGAGATAGCGCAGTGTGCCGTAGCAGGCGACCGCGATCCCGAACCCGAGCAGCCACGGCCGGGCGCCGGCCGGATCGTCCCCGAACAGTTCCCGGAGCACCGGCACCAGCAGGGCATAGGACAGGCCTTCGAGGATCGCGGTGGCCGTCATCAGCGCGACGGTGCGGCGCACCGGACCGGCATACCGATGGCCGAGCACCCGCAACAGGGTCCGGATCATCACTCGTCTCCTTCGTGGGATCGCCGCAACCCGGCGAACTTGCCGTGGCCTGCCAGCAGGCGCGCGGGCGCGCCGCGCTCCACGATCACGCCGTCGTCCACCATGACGACGGTGTCGGCATCGGCGATCGTCTCCAGCCGGTGCGCGATGACCAGGATCGTCCGGTCCGCGCGCAGGCTCGACAGTGCTTGGCGCACCGCTTGTTCGGTCTGTGGATCGGCGAAGGACGTGGCCTCGTCGAGCACCAGGATCGGAGTGTCGGCCAGCAAAGCGCGCGCCAGGGCGAGTCGTTGCGCCTCACCACCGGACAGGCCGGCCTCCACGCCGAGCACTGTGTCGTATCCGCGCGGGAGTTCGGTGATCCGGTCGTGGATGCCCGCCAGCCGGGCCGCGTGGACCACCCGCTCGTGGTCGGCGTGCGGGACCGCCAGCGCGATATTGTCGGCCACCGACGCCCGCAGCAAGCGCACATCCTGGAAGACGAACGACACCTCGCGATACAGCCGGTGACTGCTGATCTCGCGCAGGTCGACGCCGCCGAGGGTGATCGTGCCGCCCGTCGGATCGAAGAATCGCGGAAGTAGCCGCACGAGCGTGGATTTGCCGCTGCCCGACGGCCCCACGAGGGCGGTGACCGTCCCCGGCTCCAGCACCAGGTCGATCCCGCGCAGCACCTCACGGTCGGCGTCGTAGCCGAACCGGACGCCGCGCAGTTCCACGCGATGCCCGCGCGGCTCGACGGGCGCGGCCGGCTCGGACAGCGGTTCGACGTCGAGGACGTCCCGGATCCGCCCGACCGCGCGGCCCGCGGCCTGCAGGTCGTCGAAGCCGTGGCCCAGCGCCGCGACCGGGGCGGTCAACCCGAGGCCGAGCAGCAGGAACGGCAGCAGATCGGCGGGCGCCATCGCGTCCGTCGTGATCAGGAACGTGCCGCCGACCAGGACCACGAGCAGCACGAACGGGGGCGACAACGCCAGCTGCATCGCGGCGGCGATCGGCGAGAGCCCGCGCGCCCAGCGCAGGAACGTATCGGCGAAATCGTCCACCGCCGAACGGAATCGACGGTGCGCCCGGTCGCCGCCGCCGAACGCCTTGACCTCGGCGATGCCCTGCACGAACTCCACCACCGCGTCGGCGATGCGGCCCATCGCCGCGTCGAACTCGGTTTGCTCGCGCTGCCGGGCCCCCGTCATCATCAGCGGGACCAGCGCGATCGCCGACAGCACCGGGATCAGCGTGATCAGCGTCAGTCGCCAGTCGACGGTCACCAGGTAGATCAACGACACCAGCGGCACCACGAACGCCGATACCAGCTCGCCGGGCGCGTGGGCGATGAACGGATGCACCGCGCTCACATCCTCACCGACCACCTTGGCCAGCTCCCCGGTGCCGCGCCGGGAGAACCAGCCGATCGGCACCCGGCCCAGATGGTCCGCCAGCTGCCGGCGCAACGACAGCTGCACCGTGCTGTCGAGGACGTGCCCGAGCCCGGAGGACGCGGCGGTGCAGACCAAGCGGACGAACAGTCCCGCCGCCCCCAGCACCACCACCAGCCACACGTGACCGTGGTCGACCGGGCCGGCCGACAGCAAGGTGCGCCCGAGCTCGACCACGGCCAGCAGCGGCGCCAAGCCCGCGACGGCGCCGACGACTTGCAGGATGAGCACGGCCGCGAATCCCCCGAGATGCGGGCGCAGCAGCGCGGTGAGGCGCGGACCCGCGGACCCGATATCCGGCGGCGGGGCGGACATCTCCCTTACCTCGACAAGGTCGGT
The DNA here is from genome assembly GCF_032656385.1 of Nocardia canadensis. NCBI lineage: Bacteria > Bacillati > Actinomycetota > Actinomycetes > Mycobacteriales > Nocardiaceae > Nocardia > Nocardia canadensis. The sequence continues at coordinate 411,688 of NZ_JAVCWB010000004.1, read as the reverse complement.
GGTGGTCATCGCTGTCCCTTCTCCTCGCACAACCGCGGCATCAGCACAGGTCAGCGACCTGATGTCGACACTCGCGTCGTTTGAGAAAGTCACTATCTCTAGCAAGTGACTGTAGGTAAGCAATTACAGACAGTCAATGTCTATAGCGAGTCACTTTCTGAAACGAGTAGCTCTTGCTAACCTGCTCGCATGACCGGACTTCGTGAGCGGTGGCGGCTCAAGGCCATGCACACCATCCAGGAACGCGCCCTGGATCTGTTCGACGAGAAGGGCTTCGGCGCCGTCACGATCGACGAGATCGCGGCTGCCGCCGAAGTCTCACCGTCGACGGTCTACCGGCTGTTCGGCACGAAGGAAGGGATCATCGTCGCCGACGAGTTCGACACCATGAGCGAGGCCGAGATCGCCGAGATGGTCGACCCCCACGACCCCGTCGAGAGCCTGCTCCGCTCGGTACGCGCCGACGAATCCACCGGCGAGGAACCCGCCCCGGCCGACAAGGGCCCGTGGCGCCGGGTCCGCTACCACTTCACCGAGCCCTCGGTCCGCATGGCCGCCTGCGCCTCCGCCGATCGCACCAGCCGGCGACTCCTCCCGCTGATCGCCTCGACCGGGAAATTCACCGAAACCCAGGCCCGCGTCGCCACCAATGCCCTGACCTTCGGCTATTTCGCCGCGCTCGAACAGTGGTACCTCGACGGCGGCGACCGCCCGATCGCGGACTACGTCGAAGACGGCCTGCGACCCCTGCGCGCCCTCTGGACCTCCGACGACGGGCCCGCCTGACCCCAGAATCCGGCCACGGCCGGGCGAACTCCCCGACCGAACCGCACTGCTGGGCAATGCCGTTCACGCGCTGCCGGCGGAACCGGCGCGACGGGCGACCCGGAAAACGAACGAGTTCCCCCTCGACAACAGCTGCGTCACGATCGGCGACAGTTCCGGCACCGTGGTGCTGGAATAGGGAACTACCAGCCGTTCTTTGTCGACCCGGAACCGGTCGGGCGCCACGCCCGCCGGTTTCGCCGAGGAGGCAGGCCGATGAGCACCCCGTACCGCCACGACGAGGACCTGTTCCCCGCGGCCGCCGGCGAACCCGCCGATATCTGTCAGCGTCTGCACGCCGAGCTCGAGTCCCGCAGCACCGTGGTCATCCTGCACGTGCACGGCGAGATCGACGCCTTCACCCTCCAACGCTGGCATCGCATGGTCGATACCGCCGTCGACCGCGCCATCGAGTGCGGTCACCTCGTCGTCGACATCAGCGACACCGAATTCATGGCGTGCCGCTCGGTGCTGGACCTGGCGGCCCGCGCTCAGCAAGCCGCCGCCCACGGCGTGCTCGTCAGCGTGGTCGATCCGGGCCCCTCGGTGGTCGCGCGCGTCGTCGCCGTCGCCGGGCTGACCGAGTGGCTCCCGTTGCACACCACCTTGATCGACGCTCTCGCCGCCCACACCCCGCGCACATCCCCCTGCCCGACCCCGCCCCGATCTCCCCGACACGCCAAGCCACCGCGAACCACCCGAAACCGACCGATTCCCCCACCCTGACAGGACAGTGGGGCGGGTGGGGCTCGAACCCACGACCAGCGGATTATGAGTCCGCGGCTCTAACCGACTGAGCTACCGCCCCTGGCCAGGGGTGTCCCCGGGCGAGTCGCATGGTACCCGGTGGGGTGCGACGTTGACCACTCGGCGAGCCGGGTGGCGGGGGTCGGCGAGGCGGGCGAGGATGGGGGTATGGCCGATCTTTTCGTGCGAGTTCTGGCGGGGCATCAGTGGATCTACGAGCACAGCGGTGGGCTGGTGGGGCACCGTTTGCTGTTCGGGAATCCGACCCTGTTGCTGCGGACGGTGGGGCGCAAGACCGGGCAGGCGCGCACATCGGCCTTGACCTATGCCCGCGACGGGGCGGACTTTCTGGTGACCGCGTCGAACGGCGGGTCGCCGCGGCCGCCGGGATGGCTGGCGAACGTGACCGCGCGGCCGGACTGCGAGATCCAGGTGGGGACGCGCAAGATCGCGGTGACCGCGCGGGCGACCTACCCGGACGATCCGGACTACGCCCGGCGCTGGGAACTGGTGAACGCAGTCAACGGCGACCGGTACCGCGGCTATCAGACGAAGACGCGGCGACCGATCGCCGTGGTGGTACTGCACCCCAGAAGTGAACCCAGCTAAGCCTTTTCGGCTTTCTGCCGCGGCACCTGTGCCCGCCGCTCGCGGTCGCGGCGCTCGATCGTGCCCCCGGGGTTGCTGGCTAGCTTGATCACGCCGATAACCAACAGAAGAACCGCGACTATCACTGCTATGACAATTATTCCCTGCACAGTATGAACTTATCGCGTATTCCGTTGCGGCGCAGACTAAGTTACAATGACGCGCCGATCGTCAACAGGGTCCGGCCGAGTGCCGATCGGCTCTCGATGACCGCGTGCGCGCGCTCGACTTGCTCGATCGGGAACGTCTGACCGATCACCACCTCCAGTCTGCCTGCGGCGACCTCGGTTTGAGCGCGTCGAGCGATGGCCGTCCAGTCGATTTCGCCGGCGACGACATCGAACAGACCGAGCACGGTGATGCCGCGGGCGGCGGCCGCCTCGGCGTCGGCGTGAGCGAAATCACCTGCGGCGGACCCGTATCCGAGGAAGATGCCGCCGTCGGCCGCGGCGGTCAGGGCCAGGCCGCCGAGCGCGCCGCCCGCGCCGTCGAAGACGACATCGGCACCCCCGCCGGTGATCTCACGCACCCGCTCGTCCCAGCCGTCGACCGTGTAGTCGACGACCTCGCTCGCGCCGAGCCGCTGCGCGAGGGCGAGCTTGTCGGCGCCGCGCGCGGCGGCCACCACCTTCGCGCCCGCCGCCACCGACAGCTGGGTGAGCAGCGTGCCGAGACCACCCGCGGCCGCGGTGATCAGCACCCACGAATCCGGGCCGACGGCCGCGTGGTCGAACACGGCGAACGCGGTGCGGCCGTCGTGGGCGAGCGCGACGGCCTGCTGGGTGCTCAGCCCGTCGGCGATCCGCACCAGGGTCTCGGCCTTGGCCAGGGCGTGTTCGGCGTAGCCGCCGGTGGGCACGCCGCCGCCGACACCGCTGGCGGCGGTCTGGGTGACGACGCGCTTGCCGAGCCAGCCGGAGTCGACCTCGGCGCCGACCGCCGAGACGACGCCGCCGATCGCGCCGCCGGGCACGTACGGCAGGCTCAGCGGGAAGAAGTCCCGGCCCCAGCCGCTGCGCAGCCGGGTGTCGAGGAACATCACATCGGCGACCTCGACATCGACCACCACTTCGGCCGGACCGGGTTGCGGCGCGGGCAGTTCCCGCACCTCGAGCACTTCCGGTCCACCGAATTCCTTGACCTGCACAGCACGCATCGCGACTCCCTCGTGGTATCTACACCGACGCGCTCAGCATGGAACCTGAAGTCGAGTTCAGGTCAAGAGGGGTGCGGCGTGGATCACCCGATCACGAGCCGCCACCGCAACTGCTGCTGGAACCACCGCCACAGCTGCTGCTCGATCCGCCGCCACAACTGCTGCTCGAACCACCGCCACAACTGCTGCTCGATCCGCCGCCGCAACCACTGCCGCTGCCGGAGCAACCGCTGCTACTGCCCCCGCCACAACTGCTGGTCGCGCCACCGCCGCAGCTCGATCCGGAGCCGTGCGGCCCGGTCGGCCCGTCGAAGAACCCGTAGGTCCCCGCCGACCCGGCCAGCCAGCTCTGATCGGTGAAACCCTGCGGGCCACGCGGCGGACTCAGCTTGCGAACCAGCACCACTACCGCCGTGACCAGCACCGCGAGACCGACCACCAAGAACGCGAGCACGATCACCAGCATCACCACCATGTCTGCAGGCTAGCCGCCCCACCCGTCCGCGGCAGCGCAGACGAGCGACCACCCAGGGGGCTTACAGTGACATCGTGGCGCTCTCGTTCCTTCGACGCGGTCCGCGACCGATCGACCTCGGCGCGGTCGATCGCACCGTCGCCGACCTGCGTTTCCCCGACGCGATCTTCAAGACCTGCCCCTGGCAGCCGCGCGAACTGGTGGAAACCGGTCTGCGCCAATGGTTGCGCTGCTGCGGCGCGGCGATGCGCGACGACCAGGTGATCGGGATGCCCTCGCACGCGGTCGACGAAGCCTGGCACGGGTTCATCCTGTGCACCCAGCAGTACGCGCGATTCTGTACCGACGCCTACGGCCGGTTCCTGCACCACTTCCCCGACGGCGCCGGCGACAGCGCACCCGATCACGGGTCCATGCTCGACCAGCTCGGCCGGACCGTGGTGGCCTGGTCGCTGGTGGCCGGACCGGACGAACAGTGCGTGCTGTGGGACCTCGACCGCAAGGTCGGCGTCGAGCAGCCGTGGGGCGTGGACGCCCGGCACGTCGCCGCCGTGCGGGAGCGACTGCGCCGGGCGTGACCGCGCGTCAGACCAGCTTCATCCGGCGGGCCGCGAACCGCACCGCGCCGGGCGCGAGCCGGTTGATCCGGTACTGCACCCACGATTCCGGCGTCACCGGCACGATGTCACGGCCGCCGCGCACCGCCTTCACGATCTGCGCCGCGACCTTGTCGGGGGTGTAACCGCGCCGCTCGTAGAGCTTGTCGAACTTGCGCTGGGTGGCCGCCTCGTCCTCGGCGGAGACACCCGAGATGCGGGTGGTGGCCACGATATTGGTGTGCACGATGCCCGGGCACACGGTCGAGACCGAGATGCCGCGCTCGGCCAGTTCGGCCCGCAGGCAGTCGGAGAACATGAACACCGCCGACTTGCTGGTGGCATAGGCGGCCATGTCGCGCTGCGGGCTGTAGGCGGCCATGCTGGACAGGTTCACGATGTGCCCGCCCAGGCCGCGCTCGGCCATCGCCGCGCCGAAAGCCCGGCAGCCGTTGACCACACCGCCCAGGTTGATCCGCAGGACCCGGTCGAATTCCGCGGACGGGGTGTCGAGGAAGCCGCCCGCCTGCCCGACACCGGCGTTGTTGATCAGGACGTCGGGCACGCCGTGCGCGGCGATGACGTCGTCGGCATGCGCACGGACCGCGGCCTCGTCGGACACGTCCAGCGCGTAGGCGTGCGCGACACCACCTTCGGCGACGATCAGCTCCGCTGTCTCCTTGGCGGCGTTCTCGTTCACGTCCGAGACCACCACCTCGCCGCCGAGCCGGGCGAAGGCCAGCGCGGTCTCACGACCGATGCCGCTGCCCGCACCGGTGATCACCACCAGCTTGTTCTCGAATTCCTTACGGGTGCGGCCCACTTCGGCGCGGGCGAGCCCGCGCGGGACCTCACCGCCGGCGAGCGCGTCGATCAGTTCCGTGGTGGCGGTGGCCAGCAGGTCGGGGTGCGAGAACGGCATCCAGTGCCCGGCGGGCACATCCCGACGCCACAGGCGAGCGGTCCACTTGCGGGAGTCGTCGTAGCCCGCGGGGCGCACGGCCACGTCGCGACCGGCCACGATCAGCTGCACCGGCACCTCGGTGCGGCGCTCGCGCGGCGACAGCATGCGCTGCACGATGTTCGCGCGATAGATGAGCAGGCCGTCGACCATGTCGCGGCGGAACGTGGGGCCGAGCACGACATTGCCGGGCGCGGTGTCGTTCATCAGCGCGACGGCGCGCTGCCACACCTTCTCGGTGCCGATGGCGCCGAAGGTGGCGCGCGGCAGCACCGGGGTCATGAAGAACGCGGTGTAGGCCGAGGACAGCGCCTGAGTCACCGGCTGCCAGATGTTGCGCGGGGTCGGTCGGGAGAGCCGGTCGCGCACCCAGGCGGCCAGGTGGTCGAGGTTCGGGCCCGACACCGAGGTGAACGAGGCGATCCGCTCGGTCGCCTGCGGCTCGCACACCGCCTCCCACACCTGCACCGAACCCCAGTCGTGGGCGAGCACGTGCACCGGACGGTCGGGACTGACCGTGTCGATGACGGCGTAGAAGTCGCGGGCGAGTTCGTCGAGCCGGAAGTCGGCGGTGCGCTGGGTGCGGGTGGACTCGCCGTGGCCGCGGGTGTCGTAGGCGACGACGTGGAAGCGCTGCGCGAGTCGTGGAATCACCTTGTCCCACAGGTGGTGGGTGTCGGGCCAGCCGTGCACGAGCACGACGGTGTCGGCCGCGGGGTCGCCGTATTCGAACACGGCGAGCTCGAACTCGCCGTTGCGGACGGTGCGCCGGTTGGCGGCCTGCGTGGTGTCGACAGACATCTCTCTTCGGACTCCTTGTCCTGGAATCGAACTCACAGGTCGAGCACCAATCGCTCACCGTGCGAACGGGATACGCAGGCGAGCAGCTCGCCCGCGGCATGGTCGGCATCGGAGAGGGTGTTCTCCCGATGATCGGGCTCGCCCGCGAGCACCCGCACGACGCAGGTGCGGCAGAAGCCCTGCCGGCACGAGTAGGGCTGGTCGGGGCGGGTCGCGAGGATGGCGTCGAGCGCGCTGCGGTCGGCGGGGACCTCGATCACCGCACCGGTGGAGGCGAATTCGATCTCGAAGGCGGTGCCGTCCACGATCGGCGGCGGCGAGAACCGCTCGAAGTGCAGTTCCACCTGGGGCATGGCGCGCACCGCGGCGACGATCGCCGAGGTCATCGGGGTCGGGCCACAGGCATAGACCGCCGTGCCCGCGCCGACCCCGGGCAGCAGCGCCGCCGCGTCGGGCAGACCGTGCTCGTCGTCGGTGCGCACGACGACATGCTCGCCGAAGCTCTCCAGCTCGGCCAGGAACGGGATGGTGTCGCGCGAGCGCCCCGTGTAGACCATCGTCCACGGCACGCCGAGCCGGTGCGCGAGCCGCGCCATCGGCAGGATCGGTGTGATGCCGATGCCGCCGGCGACGAAGTGCAGGCGCTGCGCGGGCGAACCATGACCGGGAACCGCGAACGGGAAGGCGTTACGCGGACCGCGCACCACGAATCGGCTGCCCACCGGCAGTTCGTCGTGCACCTCGCGCGAGCCACCGCCGCCGTCGGGGATGCGGCGCACCGCGATCCGGTAGGCGCGCTCGTCGGCGGGGTCGCCGCACAGCGAGTACTGCCGCAGCAGGCCGGAGGGCAGCTCGAGATCCAGGTGCGCGCCGGGACGCCACGCGGGCAGCACCCGGCCGTCCGGCGCCTCCAGGCGCAGACTCACCACGTCCTGGTCGTGCGCGACGATCCGGCGCTCGGTGACCACCACCGGGAACCGGCGATCGTCGACGCGCGGGCGCACGTCACGACGGTTGACCAGGGCACTCCAGCGCAGCCGGGCGGTCGCGATCGCGTCGAGCACGCGGGTGCCGGGATCGTGGCGATGCTTGCCGTAGAGGTCGCCGGGCAGCGCCTGCGGCACCTCGCGCACCGTCACGAGGCCGCCGCCCTGGCCGCGGGCGACTGCGCGAGATAGGCGACAGCCTGCGCGGTCGAACCGACGTTCTCCGGGCTGTAGCCGGGCTGGAAGGTCGACAGCGCACTGATCAGCAGCGACGGGATGCCCGGCAACGCGCCGCGCCACATCGCGCCCAGGACCGAGGAGATCACCCGCGGGTACCCGTGATCGGGCAGCTGCGGATCCTGCTGCACCAGGAACTTCGCGCCACGCACCAGCAGCGCGATGAAGATCGGGAACACCAGCATCATCGAGGCGCAGCGGCGCACGTAGCCGACGCCGAAGTACTCGGCGACGTCGTGGGCGACGTTGCGGTGCTCGACCTCCTCGGCACCGTGCCAGCGGAACAGATCGGCCATGCGCGGGTCGGCGCCGAACTTCTCCAAATCGGCGTTGATCACCCAGTCGCCGAGCCAGGCGAAGAAGTGCTCGAGGCAGGCGATGAACGCGAGCCGTTCGATCAGCATCTGCCGTCCGGCGCGGTCGTCACCGCCACGGGGGCCCAGCGTCTTGCGGAACAGGTATTCCATCTGCCGCACGTAGGGCGCCGCGTCGATGCCGTTGGCGGTGAGCACGTCGTGCAGGACCTTCTCGTGGGTCTCGGCGTGCATCGATTCCTGCCCGATGAAACCGAGCATGTCCTCGCGCAGCTTCTCGTCCTTCACGTAGGCCAGCGCCTCGCGGTAGGTCACGATGAACATCCGCTCGCCCTCGGGCAGCAGCATGTTCAGCGCGCTGATCAGGTGGGATGCGTACGGTTCGGCCGGCATCCACTGCAGATCGACATCCGACCAATCGAAGGTCACGTTGCGGGCATGCAGGGCGACCTTGCCGGGATCTACCTCCGGTCGCCGTACGGCCCGGCGAAGTAGCTTCATCGGTACTCCTCGTCCTACCGCGCGTTGCTCGGTCGAGCGCCGGCGCCACGGTGCGCCGGTCGTGCGGTAAGGAAATGATACATGTACGTAGTATTCGAGGTAACACCTATTTTGCCGCGTTTTTCGCCGAAGTCAGGAGGCGAGCAGTGCCACGAACGGGAGCGCGACCAACATCGCGCAGACGGCGATATTGAGCCGTTTGTACTCGACGAGCACGGCGGCGAACTCCCGCAGGATGGCGCTGGGCAGGTAGTAGCGGGCGGTCGGCGCACCGACCGCCTGGGCGTCGAGGCCGACGGATCGGGCGAGCAGCGCGGTGCGCAGCACATGGAAATTGCTGGTGACCAGCACAATGTCGCGGTCGACCCCCTGCCTGGCCAGCAACTCCCTGCTGAACAGCAGGTTTTCCCTGGTGCTCGTCGACCGGTCCTCGGGCAGCACGTCCTGGGCGGGCACGCCGTGTTCGGCCAGGTAGGCGCTCATCGCGTCGGCCTCGGAGACCTTCTCGTCGGAGCCCTTGCCACCACTGGGCACCAGCAGCGGGGTGCGGCCCCGTGCCTGAGCCGCGTGCCAGATGCCCAGCGCCCGGTCCAGCCTGCTCGCCAGCAGCGGCGGCACCCGGTCGCCCAGCAGTCCCGCGCCGTGCACGACGATCGCGGCGGCGTTGTCGGTGCGGGTGGCCATGCCGTAGACCACCGAATAGAGCAGAAACGCCGACAGCACGAAGCCCAGGTAGGCGGCGACGAGGACGACGGCGAGCAGCAGCACGCCGAGCACCTGCCACCGCGCGACCACCGCGACCACCAGCAGCCCGTACGGGACGAGCAACGCCAGGCCCAGGCCGAGCGAGAGCAGATTGGCCGCCCGCACGCCTTCCCGGCGCAACATCACCACCCCGTTGACCATCAGCAAACCCGCCAGCACCAGCACGAGCAGCGGCGACAGCACCAGCGCCAGCGCGAGCAACAACTCCGGCCCCGCTCCCTCCGCGCCGGCGGACACCAGCGCCCCACCCGCGCACAGCAGCCCGAGCAGCAACAGCACCCCGTTACCGAACCGGCGACGCTCCTGACGGAAGCGCAGCGCGAAGATCCCGAGCAGAACCACACCGACCACCAGCAAGATCACCAGGCCACCCTATCCGGCTACCGGCAGGCAACCTCGATGTCGCAGGTAGGGGTCATCCGGCCGAGGCGCGGTGCCGGAACCGGCGCACCAGCGCCGCCGGATCCCAGGCACCGCCGCGCCCCCGGGTGAGCGGGTAGCAGGCGAAGCCGAGGGCGGCGGCGCTCGCGTGTCCCACGTCGGTGAACGTGCGATCGACGAAGACCGGCGGCAGCACGACCGCGAGCACGCCCAGGACGTAGAGCCACCGCCACGGCGTCACCAGCCGGTAGGCCAGCACCGCCGCGACGCCGGCCAGCGCGTAGCTGACGCCCACGTCGAGGGTGTACATCGCGCGTTCGGGTGCGTCGTCGTGGCGGATCGCCCACAGCAGCACGCCTTCGCTGAGGTAGGTGGCGCCGACATGGGCGAGCACCGCCACCGCGAGCCAGCGCAGCGTGCCGAGCCAGCGTTCGGCATTGGCGTGGAAAAGAGTGAACAGCACCGCGTAGGCGAACCAGCTGCCCCCGTCGGTCCAGAACGCGCTGCCGATCAGCACCCGGATGGGGTCCTCGGCCAGATGATGCAGATTGGTCGACCGGTGGCCCAGCCATTGGCGCGCCTCGTCGTCGGGCAGCCGCCGGATGATGATCGTGGTCACCGCCAGCGCGGCCAGCCACAGGTAGGTCCCCGGCGCGCTGCGGACCCACCGCCCCACCGCCACCGCGCCGGTTCGAGCCCGCCCGCTGCCAGATGCGCTCACCACCTCAGTGTGCCGGACCTGCCCCGGGACCGTGGTGCGCGGCGCGAGGACCGTTTCCGGACGGGCTGCCCGGGTAGTCGCCGGATGCGGGGGCACCGAGTGAGCGTGCGCGAGGGGCAGGTGAGTGGCGTGATCCGGGTCGGCACCTCCGGCTGGCAGTACCGCGATTGGCGCGGTGTGCTGTATCCGGAGGGCCTGCCGACGCGACGCTGGCTCGAGCGCTACGCCGACGCGTTCGCCACCGTCGAGTCGAACAATGCCTTCTACCGGCTGCCGAGCCGGGAGACCTTCACCGCCTGGCGGGAGCGCACTCCGGCCGACTTCGTGATCGCGGTGAAGGCCAGCCGCTATCTCACCCACATCAAGCGATTACGGGATCCCGCCGAACCGGTGCAGCGCCTGCTCGACCGGGCCGACGGCCTCGGCGACCGGCTGGGCCCGATCCTGCTGCAACTGCCGCCGACCCTGCGCGCCGATCCCGCGCTGCTCGACGACTGCCTGCGCTGCTTCCCCGCCACGGTGCGGGTCGCCGTCGAGCCGCGGCACGCGTCGTGGTGGACCGACGAGATCCGTGCGGTCCTGGAATCACGGAACGCGGCGCTGGCCTGGGCCGATCGCGACTCGCGCCCGGTCACCCCGCTGTGGCGGACCACCGGCTGGGTCTATCTGCGCCTGCACGCCGGACGCGCCGCTCCCCCACCGCATTACGGTCGCCGGGCGCTGGCGAGCTGGGTGGACCGACTACTCGACGCCGGGCCGGGCGATGCCGACGGCTACGTCTACTTCAACAACGACCACGGCGGTGCCGCCGTCGAGGACGCCGTCACCTTCGCCCACCTCGCCGACGCGGCGGGCGCGCGGGTCAGCCGAGTGCCCGGGTAGGTGTGGACACCCGACCGCGACCGCACCGATGAATTCTGGGTGGAGCCGTCGTCGATACCGGTGGATACACCGACAGCGGTGGGCCTGTGCCGGGACCGTTCCAGCGCGGGCAGAAGCACACGGAGGCAACGATGAGCGTCGACAACCCCGCGCACGAACACCCGGACGAGATGGGCGAGCGGGCGGGCGGGCCGCACAGCCCCAGGGTGCTGGTAGCGGGGGCGAGCATCGCGGGGCCCGCGCTCGCGCACTGGCTGCACCGGCGCGGGGCCGAGGTGACGGTGGTGGAACGGGCCCACACGCTGCGTCCCGGGGGACAGGCGGTGGACGCACGCGGGGTGAGCAGGGAGGTCATCCGGCGCATGGGGCTCGACGCGCGGGTGCGCGCGGCCCGCACCGAGACCGCGGGCGCGCACACCGTGGACGCGACCGGGACCGTGCTGGAGACCGTCCGTGCGGACGACGACGGCGGCGACGGCTACATCGCGGAGATCGAGATCCTGCGCGGTGACCTGTCCCAGGTGCTCTACGACGACACCCGCGACGACGTCGAGTACCTGTTCGGCGACCGGATCGCGACGCTCACCCAGGACCCGGACGGGGTCGACGTGACCTTCGAGAGCGGCGACCGGCGGCGCTTCGACCTGGTGATCGGGGCGGACGGGCTGCACTCGGCACTGCGGGCGATGGTCTTCGGGCCGCACGAGCGATTCCTCCGCCACCTCGGGCTCGTGCTGGCCTTCTACAGCGTGCCCAACGAGTTCGGGCTGGACCGCCGGCTGATCGAGTACCAGCAGTCCGGTCGCACCGCGATTCTGCGGCCGCTGCGGGACACCACCCGGGCGATGGCGATCTTCTCCTTCCCCTCGGGGGACTTCGACGTCGACCACCGCGACATCGCGGCCCAGCAGCGCCTGCTGCGCGAGCGGATGGCCGGTATGGGCTGGTCGACCTCGCGCATCCTCGCCCACCTGGACGACACCCCGGACTTCTACCTCGACCAGGTCGCCCAGGTGGTGATGGACCGCTGGTCGACCGGCCGGGTGGGGCTGCTCGGGGACGCGGCCTTCAGCTCGTCGCCGATGTCCGGGCAGGGCACCGGGCTGGCTCTGGTCGGCGCCTATCTGCTGGCCGGCGAGCTGGCCGCTGCCGGCTGGGACCCGGAGGCCGGATTCACCGGCTACGAGCGGCGGATGCGCTCGTTCGTCGAGGCCAACCAGGAAATCGGCAGGCTGCACGCGCAGAGCTTGACCGCCGCGCCGGGCGAGGCCGCGACCGAGTGGGACTTCGACCTGATCGACCGCGCGATCAACGGCATCGAGCTGCCCGACTACGCGGGACTGCCGGACTCCGGTGTTCCGGTCGAAGCGCCGGTCACGGCGTCGCCGAAGCCATGAAGGCCCCGCCGCGGGGCGGGGCCTTCGGCCGAAAGGCGAGCCACGATCAGCGCTGCGCCGCGCGGGCGGCGATCACCAGCCGGGATCGGTATCCAGCGGAACGTTGATCCAGCTCGGGCGAGCGGGGTCGAGTTCGAGGTGCTGGGTGCGCAGGCCGCTCTCGTTCAGCAACGGCCGCAACGGGATTCCGCTGGGGAAGTTGCTCGCGAAGACGTCGATGCGCAGCCGGTGCCCCGGCAGCAGGACGCCGTCGGTGGCGCGGATGCCGATGTCGATCGTGGTCGGCTCGCCCGGGACGACCGGCTGACGGGTGTCCAGGGTGAGGATCGGGTACGGGTCGGTGTAGTCACCGTTGGGCGAGCGGGTCGACTTGCCGTCGTCGACCGCGCGCAGCGAGGCCACCAGCTGACCCTGCGACCAGACCGTCGACCGGCCGTCGGGCGCGACGTCGTTCACCGTGACGGTCCAGTAGCCGTCGGTCGCGTCGAGCACCGTGTTCAGGTGCGCGGCGATCGCGCCGGAGATCCGGGTCGCCTGGGTGACCGGAGCGGTGGTGAAGGTCAGCGCCGCGCCCTCACTGATCCGCGCGTCCTTGGCGCACACGTCCGGCAGCGGGATCAGCCCCGCCGTGCCCTGCGCGGCGTCCCGCGAGCAGATGGTCGTCAGGCTCGGATCCACCGATACCCGCTGCGCGGCACCGGGTGCGCCGACGAGACTGCCGTCGAAGCGGGCGCCCGGCGCCGAGCCGGACGACGCGGGGTCGAGGTACATCCGCCGGTACTGCATGCCGGGCCGCGGGAAGGCGACGTCGGTCGTCCACTGCTCACTGCCCTGCTGCCACAGGGTGACCGGCTCGTAGCGGTCGACTCCGTTGTCGATGCCCTTGAGCCACTTGTCGAACCACGCCCGCTGCAACGACTCCAGCGGCGCGGGCGCACCGGCCTGGCCCAGACCCGAACTCACGGTCACGTGGTAGACGTTGCCCATGACGAGCTTCTTCTGCTCGGCGGGCACATCGACGGCGTTGTAGATGCGCGGGGTCGAGTAGGTGAAGATGTCGTGCCAGCCGCCGTAGAGGAAGGTCGGCACCCGCACCTGGTCGGGCTGCCCGACCCAGGCGGTGCGCAGCGGGCTCTCGTCGTCGAGGATGCTGGCCATCTCCGGCGGGATCTGGTCCACGCTCGGCGTGGTCAGGGCCGCGATGAGCACATTGAAGAAGGTGAACGGGTCACGCACCCGGTCGCCGAGCCACGTCCAGTCGAACTTGCCGGAAAAAATCGACACCAGGTCCGGCAGCAGCTTCGCCCCGTCGACGGCGAGCAGCCACGGCGGGATGAAGCCGACGCCCAGCGCGCCGCCGGGCGCGGCCACATCGCGGATCAGGTCGCTGCCGGGCACGATCGGGAAGATCGCCTTGAGCGCGGCGGGATGGCGCTGCGCGGTCTGGAGCTGATTGATCCCCGAGTAGGAGATGCCGCTCATCCCGATCTTGCCGTTGGACCAGCCCTGCGCGGCCGCCCAGTCGACGACCTCGACGCCGTCGAGCTGTTCGCGTTCGCCGAACACCTGCCAGGTGCCCTGGGAGAATCCGGTGCCGCGCACATCGACGACGACCTGGGTGTAGCCGCCGCGGATCAGGTTCCGGTCGACACCGAAGGTGCGGGCGGCGCCGCCGGGCAGCGCCTTCATCATGTCGCTGAGGCTGCTGAAGCCGAACGCCGAGAAGTCCAGGTTCTGCAGCACCGGCAGCAGCACGTCGGACAGGCCGGGCACGGCGAGCGCCGAGTCGGCGACGTTGGACACCAGCTTCGTGTACGGCGTCATGTTGACGATGGTGGGCGTCGGCTCGGTGATCGGCTGGCCGTCGGCACCCGCCGGGTGATAGACGTTGGCTTTCAATACCGTTCCGTCACTCATCGTGATCGGCACGTCCCACTCGATGAAGACGTTCGGGTATTGCTGCGGGCCGTTGTGGGTGGCGACGAACTGCGCGTCCAGCCCCCCGTCGGGCGGCAACGCCTGGCCGACCGGGGCCGATGCGACAGCGCCCGCGAACACGACGACGGATGCGACCAGCGCGGCCAGTCGCCCTCGATTTTTGATCATGCTTCGGTCTCAGCCCTCCACCATCGGGAACCACGACGTTCCCGTACCGGGAAGTAACGTAGCCTGCGTCACGTTCGATCGCAAGAACATGTTCTCGGCCCCTCCCCCGCAACCACCGGCCGCCGCGCCGACCCGCACGAGCCACCTGACAGAATCGATGGCGTGAACGCGCCCGATATCGATGCCGACGGACGCAGGTACCGCGGCGCCGCACCCGGACAGCGTCAGCAGGAACGGCGTGCCCGGCTCATCGAGGCGGCCACCGAAGCCTTCGGCACCGACGGCTACCGCAACACCACCGTCACCACCATCTGTGCCGCGGCCGGCGTCGGGAAGCGGTACTTCTACGAATCCTTCACCGACAGCGAGGACCTGCTGCTCGAGGTGTATCGCGAGGTCACCGCGCGGATGCTGGAGGCGATCCACGTCGGCATCGGCGACCTCGACGCCGATATCGACACCAGGGTGCGCGGCACGCTCACGGCGTACTTCCAGCTCATCCTCGACGATCCCCGCGTGCCGCGGATCGCCTTCTTCGAGATCCTCGGCGTGAGCCCGACCGTCGACCGCGCCTACCACGATGTGCTCGACGCGCTGGTCGACATCTGCCTGGCGCTGTTGACGCCGTATGTGGATCTGGACTCCCATCCCGCGCCGAGCGCGCGGATGGTCGTGCTCGGGCTGGTCGGCGCGATCCTGATCATCGCCCAGAAATGGGTGCTCGACGACTACCGTCAGCCGCTGGCCGATGTCGTCGACAGCGGTTGCCTGGTGGTCGGCGCGGTGCTGGACCGGATCAGCGCGGACGCCGAATAGGGTTGCCCTGGAGCGTTCTCCGTGCGCCGATGCCGTCGAGCAGAGCGGCGAGACCGAACCGGAACGTCCCGTCCGGGGCGGCGTTGCAGCCCGTGCCCGCCGGCTTCCCGGCGTGGACCTGGACCCTCCAGAAGGTCCGCAACACCGTGGATTTCGGCGGCGCCCTGCTCGGCCTGGCGATCTCGGTCCTCGGCTGAGATCGCCGAACCCCGGTCAGGGGATCGCGAGGACGGCCACTCCCACGAGTACGTCGACCAGACCGCAGAACTCCGCGAAGGTACGCGCGACCGTGCGCCGCGCGTGCCGATGTTCGTAGTCCCACAGACCGTGCCCGATCCAGCCCGCCGCGACCAGGACCCGCGCCCACCCGGTATCCACGTGCTGCGCCGCCACCGCGAGCACCGTGAACAGCGCGAAACCCGAGAGCTGCGCCAGAAACGGCCGATCGACCCGGTCGTGGCGCAGCGCCAGGGCCACCGCGAGCGCCGCCACCACCGCCAGCACGACCGTGGTCGGCACCAGGTTCTGCACCGACAGCAGGCCGAACAGGACACCGAGCGCGCCGAAGACAGCCCATGTGCGATCCGGCCTGCCGAGGGCCGCGGTGACCAGATAGATCAGCGGCAACACGACCAACAGCTCCGCCAGCGCCCGCACCGTGCTCTCCGCGCCCGTCGGCCAGATCAGCAGCACCAGCCCGAGCGCGACGACACTCGGCCAGCGCCGCGGCATCGCCGCACCGATTCTTCTGTATCCCAAGGACATTCGCTGGTCCGATACCGTCATGACCCGCCTCCGTCGATCGCCGTTCCCTCAGCCTGGTGCGCGCGAACGCGACATTCGACAGCCGCGGCCGACCCTGTCTGTTTTCTTGTGATTCCTGGCAGAACAGACCCGCGAGGACGACGCCCGGCCCACCTACACTGGGCCCTATGGGCGCACGGACTGTTGCCGTCATCGGCTACGACGGCGCCGAGCTGCTCGACCTGGCCTGCGTCACCACCACCCTCGACGGCGCCAACCGGCTCGGCGCCGATCCGCCGTACCGGGTCGAACTGGCCACGCGCGGCGGGCGGACCATCACCTGCGATTCCGGGCTGCGGTTGCACGGGCAGGCCCGGTGGGAGCGCCTCACCGGCCCCCTCGACACCTTGATCGTCTCCGGCGGTCTCGGCCATCTGGACGCGGCGCGCGACACCGCACTGGTCGCGCATGTCCGCAGGCTCGCCGCGGTGAGCCGCCGCGTCGCCTCGGTCTGCACCGGGGCGAGCGTGCTGGCCGCGGCCGGACTGCTCGACGGCAGGCGGGCGACCACGCACTGGATCGCCGCCGACATGCTGGCCGCCGAATATCCGCGCGTCACCGTCGATCCCGATCCGATCTACATCCGTGACGGCCGCGTCGCCACGGCGGCGGGGATGACCAGCGCGATCGACCTCATGCTCGCCTTCGTCGAGGAGGACCACGGCGCCGAGCTGGCCCGCCAGGTCGCCCGCGGCCTGGTGACCTACTTGCAGCGGCCCGGTTCACAGGCGCAGATGAGCATGTTCACCGCGCAGCCGCACGCCGAGCACGCGCTGGTCCGGCGGGTCACCGCGCATATCGCCGCGCATCTGTCCGAGGACCTGTCCACCGCGACGCTGGCCGCCAGGGAAGGCGTGAGCGCACGTCACCTGACCAGGCTGTTCGGCAAGCATCTCGGCGTCACTCCCGGCCGCCACATCCGCCGCGCGCGGGTCGAGGCCGCCGCGCAACTGCTCGTCCACACCACGACCCCGGTCGCGGTGATCGCGACCCGCTGCGGCTTCGGCACCGCCGAATCACTGCGGCAGGCCTTCGTCCGCCGATTCGGGGTCGCCCCCGCCCACTATCGGGCAACGTTGTCGCGTCCTGCTCCCGACGCCGACCCGGAACCGTTGCCGGTCAGCCGATCCCGGCGGTGAAGGCGGTGAATCGCTCGGCGATGCGGTCGGGGTACTCGCCGTTGATGGCGTGGGACGCGTCGGGCCAGACCTCGACCTGCGCGCCGGGGATCAGGCGCGCGGTGGCGGCGGCCCGGTCGGCGTCGTGCACGATGGAGCGGCCCGCGAACAGGGCCAAGACCGGCACCGTCAGAGCGCGCAGCTGGTCCTCGGTGGGGCGCGGGAGCAGCGGCTGGGCGCCACGGTAATCCGTCATCCCGGCGGCGATCAGCCTGCCCTCGGGAATCGAGTCGTCGACCGGGACACCGCCGGAGATCCAGCCCAGCAAGCGGTTTCGCAGCCCGGTCGGCAGGGCGGGGACCGCACTGCCCAGCGAGACGACGATCATCTTCCAGCTCAGCCGGGCGAAGGTATCGGCCGGATCGAGCAGGGTGATCGAGGCGACGCGCTCCGGACGATGCAGCGCGGTCTGCACGGCCAGGTTCGCGCCGATGCTGACACCGAGCAGATGGGCCCGCCGGACCCCCAGTCCCACCAGGGTTTCGGCGATCCAGGTCGCCTGATCCGACCCATCGGTCAGCGCCGTGGTCTGCCCGCTCGCGCCCGGCTCACCCACGCTGTCCACCGACCAGACCGTGCGCCGCGCCATCAGGCCCGGCAGGTTGGTGGCCCACATCGGCGTCGAGGCCTGGCGGCCGGACAGCAAGACCACGGGGGTGTCGCCGCCGGGACCGAAGCGGTAGGCGCGCACGGGACCGAACGAGGTCGGCACCGCGGCGATGGCATCGGGCGGCGGAAGTTGGGCCATGCCCGCGCGGTAGGCGGCGGCGAAGTGCTCGAAGCTCGCCCGGTCGGGGAAGTATCCGACCTTGTCCGCGGGTCGGCCGATCGTGGGAGCAAGGAACAACCCGTCCGCGGCCATATCGCCGAGCGTAGACCGCTGACCTGAGCGTATCCCGCAGCCGCGGTCGGCACGTGGTCAGCGCCCGCGCAGCAGGGCGACGATCGCGTCCTGATTCCTCCGCTCGGCGTTGTCCAGCGCGGTGCGGCCGTCCGCGTCGCGGATCCGCGGGTCGGCGCCCGCGTCGAGCAGCGCGGTCACGGTCTCCTGGTAGCGCTGCGAGCCGTCGCCGTAGACGATCGCCTCCTGCAGCGCCGTCCATTTCGGCGTGTTGACGTGGTTCACGTCGACGCCCGCCGCGATCAGCAGGCGCACGGTGCTCACGTGCCCGTGCTCACTGGCGGGAATGAGCGCGGTCCCGCCGTAGCGATTGACGCTGCGCAGGTCGGCGCCGTGGCGCAGGACCGGCTCGAGGATCTCGTCGAAGCCCTCGGCACCCGCGTAGAGGTAGGCGGAGTCCTGCAGGTCGTCCTTGGCGTCGACGTCGGCGCCCGCGTCGATGAGAGCCACCGCCGCCGCACTCGCCCGGTTCTTGGTGGCGGCGACCAGCGGCGTCCGGCCCTGGTCGCCGCGCGTTTCCAGATCGGCGCCCCGAGCGATCAGGTCACGTACGCGCGCCGCGTCGTTGCTCGCGGCGGCGGCGAACAGGTCGTCGTCGAGGCTGTGGTCGAGCTGCCGGGTGGTCGGCGGCGCCTGGATGGGGGCCTCGGTGGTCACCGTGGTGGCCGGAGCGGCGGACCGTACGTCCGGATCGGCGGAACAGGCGCCGATACCCACCGCCAGCACGGCGAGCGCGAGCACGCTCGCGCGGGCGCCACGGATGGTCGAACGAGCCGGGTGCATGGGTTCTCCTCTGGTCAGGTCCCCTCCACCGTGCCCAGCGAGTGCCATCGCGTCCAGGACGCAGTACCGATCATCGCCATCGACACCGTCTATGGCGTGTCGCGGTAACCACGCGGTGAACAGCGCAGAACCATCGCGCTCGCCGTATTGCCCTGCGCGCCAGCCGATGTCCACACTGAGAGCCGTCCGACAGCGCGGTCGACACCTCCGCGGCCCGCACGGTCTCCCTGCCCCGCGCATCACGACGGGCGGCGATCACCACGAGCCGAAGGACGCGCGATGCCGTTTCTGCTGATCTCCGGAGTCTTCGTCGCCAAGGGCGCCCAGCCCGACGGCGACTCGGTGCGCTTCCGTCCCGACGACCCCACCCTGTGGGACCGGGTGGGCGGCCCACATCGGGTGAAACGCAACGCCTCCGGCGCCGCGCAGTTGCGGCTGGACGGCATCGATTCGCTGGAGACGCACTACACGCCCCGCCACGGCACCCGCACCCACCAACCGTTGCCGCTCGCCCACGCCGCCGCCGAGGAGCTGCTCGCCTGGCTGGGCTTCACCGGCGTGGTGCGCGATGCGAACGAGACCGTCACCGCCGCGGATCAGGCCGAGGTGCCCGGTTTCATCCTGACCCGGGGCGCCGATCTGCACGGCCGGTGTGTCGCCTTCGCCGGGCGCGGCGCCTCGCCCGACAGTGCGGGCGCCGAGATGTTCGTCGACGTGGCCCTGCTGCGACTCACCCTCAATCACCACCAGCTGGCCACCGGCCTGGCCTACCCGACGTTCTATCGCAGCCTGTTCCCCGCCCTGCGGACCGAGTTCGCCGCGGTCGCCACGGCCGCCGCGACCGCGGCGACCCCGCTCGGTGTCTGGGCGGCCGACGCGACGACCACCGGCGCCGCGATCACCTCGCCGACCGCCCTGTCCGACGAGGTGGTGCTGCTACCGAAGCTGTTCCGCCGCCTGGCCGACTACCTCGCGCTCGGCGACGGCGATCTCTCGCTCGACGGCTTCCCCGCCTTCCTCGCCCAGGCGGCCGACCGCTTCTTCATCCTCTCCACCGGCCACTCCACCACCGGTCTCGACGCGATCACCGTGGTCGACGGCCCGACCGTGCGCCTGACCCACCCGCCGACGGATCTGGTCTTCGACGAGAAGTAGCCGGGTGAGATACCTCGTTCCCGGGGTACCCCTGGGACATGACTACTCACGAGGACCAACAACTCGACGAGGTCATCGAACGGTTGACCATCCGGTATCCGACCGTCGCCCCCGCCGAGATCGCCGACATCGTCCGCCGGACCCACGACCAGTTCGCCCGGGCCCACGTCCGCGACTTCGTCCCGCTGCTCGTCGAGCATCACGTGCAGGACGCGCTCGGCACCCGGACCGGCCGGATCCCACCCATCCCGATGTGATCCGGCGCTGGACCCCGCTAGCGTTGACGACGACGTCAACCTAGGAGGTCCGCATGCCCGACACCGTTCGCGGAGTCATCGCCCGCGCGAAGAACGCGCCGGTCGAAACCGTCGATATCGTGATTCCCGATCCCGGGCCGCACGATGTGGTCGTCCGCGTCCAGGCGTGCGGGGTCTGCCACACCGATCTGCACTACCGCGAGGGCGGGATCAACGACGAGTTCCCGTTCCTGCTCGGCCACGAGGCGGCGGGTGTCGTCGAGTCGGTCGGCGCGGCGGTCACCCATGTCGCCGAGGGCGATTTCGTCGTGCTGAACTGGCGCGCGGTCTGCGGCGAGTGCCGGGCCTGTCGGCGCGGTCGCCCCTGGTACTGCTTCGACACCCACAACGCCAGCGTGCCGATGACGCTCACCGACGGCACCCCGCTCACTCCGGCGCTCGGCGTCGGCGCGTTCGCCGACAAGACCCTGGTGCACGAAAAGCAGTGCACCAAGGTCGATCCCGAGACCGATCCGGCCGTGGCCGGACTGCTCGGCTGCGGTGTGATGGCCGGCATCGGCGCGGCGGTGAACACCGGCGCGGTCTCGCGCGGCGACAGTGTCGCGGTGATCGGCTGCGGCGGCGTCGGTGACGCGGCCATCGCCGGCGCCTTCCTCGCCGGCGCGGGCACCATCATCGCGATCGATCGCGACCCGCGAAAGCTGGAGTGGGCCAGGGACTTCGGTGCCACCCACACCATCGACGCGAGCACCGCCGATGTGGTCGAGCAGATCAAGGAACTCACCGACGGATTCGGTGCCGACGTGGTGATCGACGCGGTCGGGCGCCCGGAGACCTGGAAGCAGGCGTTCTACGGCCGCGACCTGGCAGGCACCGTGGTGCTCGTCGGCGTCCCGACCCCGGACATGACCCTGGACATGCCGCTGATCGATCTGTTCTCGCACGGCGGCGCGCTGAAGTCGTCCTGGTACGGCGATTGCCTGCCCGAACGCGACTTCCCGATGCTCATCGACCTGCACCGCCAGGGCAGGCTGCCGCTGGATCGCTTCGTCACCGAGCGCATCGGCGTCGACGAGGTCGAGCAGTCGTTCGCCGCCATGGGCGAGGGCAAGGTGCTGCGCTCGGTGGTGGTCTGGTGAGTGCCCGCATCGAGAAGGTCGTCACCTCGGGCACTTTCGCGCTCGACGGCGGCACCTGGGACGTCGACAACAATGTGTGGCTGATCGGTGACGACACCGAGGTGCTGGTGGTCGACGCCGCTCACGATGCCGACGCCATCGCCGCCGCGGTCGGTGCCCGGCACGTCACCGCGATCCTGTGCACGCACGGCCACAACGACCACGTGACCGTCGCGCCGGAGCTGTCCCAGCGACTCGACGCGCCGGTCCTGCTGCATCCGGGCGACGAGCCGCTGTGGCGGATGACCCACCCCGACGCCGCCTACCGCTCGCTGGCCGACATCGACCGGATCACGGTGGCGGGCACCGCTATCGACCTGCTGCACACTCCGGGCCACTCCCCCGGCTCGGTCTCGCTGCACCTGCCGGAGTTGTCGGCCCTGTTCACCGGCGACACCCTGTTCGCGGGCGGACCCGGCGCCACCGGCCGTTCCTTCTCCGATTTCGGCACCATCATCGATTCCATCCGCGACCGGCTGTTCGCCCTCCCGGACGATACGACGGTGCACACCGGCCACGGCCCCGACACCGCGATCGGCGACGAACGTCCCGCGCTCGCGGACTGGATCGCCCGCGGTCACTGAGCCCGCCGGAAGTGTCCGCCGCATCCGTCGGCGGGCACTCCCGGACGCTCGAATCCATCGCGCCCCAGGAGCCGGTCAGCCGATCCGTCGGGCGCGAACCAACGCCAGCCCGCCGAGCGCCGCGCCCAGCACCCCGACCACGCCGGCGATGTACCCGCCCGCGATCCCGTTGCCGGTGCCGAGACCACCGTCGGCGGTGACCACGACGAACACTCCGACAACGGCGGCGATCACCGCCGCGCCCACCGCGAACGCGGCCCGGACACTCGACGGCCGCGCCAGCGCGATCCCGCCGAGGACGGCCCCGAACAGGGCGAGAAACGCGGCCGAGGTCGCGATCGCGCGGTCGGCGGTCAGGCCGTAGGCGTCCGCGACGAGAACGGTCGACGCGGACGCCGGCGCGGCCGAGACGAGCCCGGCGCCCAGAACGGCGGCGACGGTGCCGGGGAGGTGACGGAAAGACGACATGGGGTGCTCCTTCGATCTGCTGCGTACCGCTCGATCGTCGCCCCGCGCCCCGGGTCCGGTCGTCGTGCGACCGTGGACAATCCACGCTGCCACGCCCGCGGTACCGGCTACCACCGAGGCGGTAGCACCGGCTCGGATACCGCGAGCGCGGTAGTCGCGGGATCATCCCGCCGGCGGACTCGCCGCGCCGCCGATCGGACTAGGGTGCTGGCATGAGCAGGGCATGGATCGGCGACTGGGCGATCGCGGTCGGCGTGGCTGCCGTCCTGCTGATCACCGCGCTGACCCGGCAACCGTCCCCGACCGAGACGCGGCCCCTCGGATACGCGTTGCTGGTCGCCGGTGGACTGGCGCTGGCGGCCCGGCGCCGGGCGCCGGTGGCGGTGCTGGTGGCGACCGGAGCCTGCGCGCTGGGGTCCCAGGCACTCGGATTCGACGTGCCCGCCGTCGCGTTCCTGTTCGCGGTGTACTTCGCCATGCGCGCGGGCCACCGCTGGGTGACGCTCGCCGCCTCGATCCTGCTCCTGGCGACCCTTCCGCTCGCCGCCATGCTCTCCCTGCACGACACCGCCGCCGCGCTCGCCCGGTCCCGCGACGCGCTCGAGATCGCCTGGCTGATCGCGGCGGCCGCCGCCGGTGAGGCGCTGCGGCAGGCCGAGCGCCGCGCCGACGAGGCCGAACGCACCCGGGAGGAGACCGCGCGCCGCCGCGCCGACGAGGAACGCCTGCACATCGCCAGGGAACTGCACGATTCGCTCACCCATCAGATCTCGGTGATCAAGGTGCAGTCCGAGGCGGCCGTCCACGTCGCGCGCAAACGCGGCGAGGAGGTGCCCGAGGCGCTGCTGGCCATCCGGGAGGCCGGGCGCGAGGCGGCCCGCGAGCTACGGGCGACGCTGGAAGCGCTGCGCGACGACGGCGCACCGCGGCCGGGGCTCGCCCACGTCGGCGAACTGGTCGAGCGCGTGCGCCTGTCGGGCGTCGACGCGACGCTGACCATCGCGGGCACCCGCACCGATGTCCCCGCCGCCGTCGACCGGACCGCCTACCGGATCGTGCAGGAATCGCTCACCAATGTCACCCGCCACGCGCACGCGGACACGGCTTCGGTGCGCATCGATTACGGCGCGGACACTCTCGTGGTCGACGTCGCCGACGACGGCCGGGCCACCCCCGCCACCGCGCCGCTGCCCGGTGTCGGCCTGCTCGGGATGCGCGAGCGGGTGACCGCGCTCGGTGGGCACCTGCATGCCGCGCCGCGCGTCGGCGGCGGATTCGCCGTGCACGCCGAATTACCGGTGGTGCGAGCATGATCCGGGTGCTGCTGGTCGACGACCAGCCGCTCATCCGCAGCGGCTTCCGGGCGCTGCTCGACATCGAGGACGATATCGAGGTCGTGGCCGAGGCGGCCGACGGACGCGAAGGCGTCGACCTGGCCCGGCGGCACCTGCCCGACATCGCCCTCATCGATATCCAGATGCCGAGCGTCGACGGCATCGAAGCGACCCGCCGCATCGCGGCCGACCCGGCTCTGGCCGCGGTGCACGTCGTCATCCTGACCAACTACGGCCTCGACGAATACGTCTTCGACGCGCTGCGCGCGGGCGCGGCGGGGTTCCTCGTCAAGGACATCGAACCCGAGGACTTCCTGCACGCCATCCGGGTGGCCGCCCGCGGCGACGCCCTGCTCGCCCCCTCGATCACGCGCCGCCTCATCGCCCGCTACGTCACCCAGCCCCCGCACACCCCCACCACGGATTCGGCACTGCGCGAACTCACCGCCCGCGAACGCGAAGCCGTCGCCCTGGCCGCTCACGGCCTGTCCAACGACGAGATCGCCGCCCACATGGTGATCAGCCCGCACACCGCCAAGACCCACCTCAACCGCGCGATGACCAAGCTCCACGTCCGCGACCGCGCCCAGCTCGTCGTCATCGCTTACGAATCCGGGTTGGTCACGCCGCGCACGCGGCCGTCCTGATCGGGCCAAGCTGCCGCTACCGCCCGATTCCGGGCACGAATCGTGGTGTCCTGGCGCAATATTCGCGATAGCCGACGCCGTGGACGCGCGCCAGATACGGCTCCTCCACCACCCGAACCTGTCCCTCGATCGTCCCGAACAGCAGCGCGAACGCCGCCAGGGCCACGATGTTCGGGACGATCAGCGCGATCCCCGCCGCGAAGACGAGCATGGCGGTGAAGATCGGGTTGCGCACGAGGGCGAACACGCCGGTGTGCACCAGCGCCGTTGTCTCACTGGCGTCGACGCCGATGCGCCACGAGGCGCCCATCTGGTTCTGAGCGACCAGGGTCGCGCCGATACCGGCCACCGCCAGCACGACGCCGATCAGCTGAATCATCGTGGCGGTGAGGAACTCGAGCGGAGCCACGATGCCGGTCAGCTGGAGCGCCACCCCGGCGAGGCCGACGAGGATCGCCGCGACGAAGCCCACCCCGGCCAGCCATTCGAGCGAGCCGGGACGGCCGCTGACGCCACGGAATCCGGTGGAGCCGGTCGTTCGATACTGCCGCAGGCTGCGCCACCCGAATCCGAGCGCACCGAAGATCACATACAGGACCAGTGCCGTCACCGCCATGGCCGATTCCTCTCATCCAGCACAGCAGTCGCGAGCGCCGATCGGCGGTGTCGCACAGCAGGTGTCGCCGCGCCAGGCGTCGCGCCCTTCCTTGACGGCGATGACCGCGATCACCAGCGCGGCGATCGGGTCGGCCCACGACCAGCCCAGCGAGGCGTTGAGCACGAGCCCGACCAGCAGCACCGCGGACAGATAGGTGCACAGCATGGTCTGCTGGGAATCGGCCACCGCCGACGCGGATCCGAGTTCACGGCCCGCCCGGCGCTGCGCGGTCGACAGCACCGGCATGATCACCAGACTCAGGGCGGCCAAGGCGATGCCGATCGGCGAGTGTCGCGCGTCGTCCGCGCCGGTCAGCGCCCGGATCGCGTCGACGGTGACGTAGGCGGCCAGCGCGAAGAACGACACCGCGATGATCCGCAGCGCGACCTTCTCCCGCGCGTGTGGGTCCCGGCCGGCGAACTGCCAGGCCACCGCCGCCGCGGACGACACCTCGATCACCGAATCGAGCCCGAACCCGATCAGCGCCGTCGAGGACACCCGCGCGCCTTCGGTCAGCGCGATGCCCGCCTCGACCACGTTGTAGGTGATCGTCGCCGCCACGAGCCACCGGATCCTGGTCGCCAGCACCCGTTGTCGATCCGAAACCAGCAGCGGTACCCCGAGTTCCGCCATCAGCAGCAGTCCTGGGTCGCGGCGGCCGGGCAGCAGGCCGGATCGACCGCGAGCACCAGCCCGACCAGGTCGTCGAGCGCGCGCCCGATCCGGGGATCGGCCAGTTCGTATCGGCTGCGCCTGCCCTCGGGCACGGCGACGACCAGTCCACAACCGCGCAGGCAGGCCAGGTGATTCGACAGGATCTGCCGCGATACCCCGATCTGGTCCGCCAGCTCCGACGGATAGCCCGGCCCGGCGCGCAGGCTCAGCAGAATCCGCGTCCGGGTCGGGTCCGAGAGCGCGTAGCCGAATCGGGACAGCGCGTCGCCGTGCATCGTGGTGCTCACATCTCCGATAGTACAGCTGATTCTGTATTCAGAAAACAGTGAATCAACTCGGCCGCTCGATGTCACGTTCCCCCACCCGCCGCATCCCCACGACGAGGGCGATGACCAGGGCGAATGCCACGAACGACGTGCCGGTGCGCAGGAAGTGGAACAGATCCCAACGGGCCAGGATCGCGGCATAGTCGGTCGGCGCACCGTCGGTCACCCACCGGTTGATCCGGTGATTGATCGGCACATTGCCCCAGCGGGTGATCAGGAACGAGGCGACCACCAACGCCGTGGCGGCCGCGGCGGCGACCCGGCGCCGGCCGGACGTCAGCACCGCGAAGGCCAGGCAGCTCAGCGCCGCCGCGGCCATCGTGGCCTGCATGCTGATGCTGTTGTTGCGCATGAGTTCGGTATGGAATTCCAGGCGCATCCGCAACGGCACACGATGGAACGTCGGCACCAGATTGGCGGCGCCGTAGCCGAAGGCACCGGCGAGCAGGCCGGTGGTGGCCAGGGCGAGCGAGCGGACGAGCACGGGTTCTCCTCGGCCGGTCACGCGGCGGCGACGCGGCGGGTGAGCTGGTCGGCGCGACGGAGCTTGCCGTCGGGCGTGAACTCACCGAACAGGAAGACCTCCGTGGCCACGGACCCGGTGGTGCGCAGCGTGGCGTGCACAGTCAGCCGGGCGGCCATCCGGGTACCGTCCGCGATCACCTCGTGCACCTCGAATCGGTAGTCGCGCAGGTTCTTGCGCACCGGCCGCAGGTGCGCGATCAGCCGGTCACGGTCGAGCCGGATCCCGTCGGCGACCTGGATCACCTCGGGCGCGTGGAACCGGTCGACCACCTCGGCCGGATCGGCGTCGCTGTCGAGGGCCGCGGCGGTGAAATCGGTGAAGAAATCGGCGATGAACCGCTCGGGCGAGCGGGGTGATGCGGGGTCCATGACACTCCAGCCGTAGAATTCTTACAGTGCTGTAAAGATTAGACTCGACCAGGTAACTTTGACAAGGGTGTAAGACTTTGACCGCATCACGGGCACCGAAGCGACGGGCCGACGCCACCCGCAGCCGGGCGGCCGTCCTCGACGCCGCCACCCGCCTGCTCGCCACCCGACCGGACGCGGGCATGGCCGCCATCGCCGCCGAGGCGGGGGTGACCCGGCAGACCGTCTACGCGCACTTCGCTTCGCGCGAGGACCTGATCAACGCGGTCGTCGACCGCACGACCGGCCGCGCCGCCGAAGCCATGCAGGCCGCCGACCTCGACAGCGGGCCGGCTACCGCGGCGCTGCTGCGCATGCTCGACGTGGGCTGGCAGTTCTTCCGCGTCTCGCCCCTGGCTCACCACGTCGGCGCGTTCGCCCGGCAGCGCGACGAGGACCGCCAGCTGCCGGTCAACCACCGCCTGCTCCGCCTCGTCACCCGTGGGCAGCAGGCGGGCGAATTCACCGACACGGTCACACCGCAGTGGCTCGTCACGGCGATCGTGGCGGTCAGCCATGCGGCGGGCGACGAGGTCAGAGCCGGGCGGATGACCCAGCCGGAGGCTCAGATCGTATTGCGCGACAGCGTTCTCCGGCTCGTCGGCGGCCGCCTCGACCACCCCTGAGCCTGCGGGATCAGACCACGGCGACCGTGTCGAGGAGTGCGCGCGCCGCGCCCGGTGTCAAGGCGAGTCCGGCGGTGTGGGCTTCGGTGAAGGCGTCCGCGCCCAAGCCGGTGCGGACCATGGCGGTGGCGCGGTCGATATCGGGTTCTTCGGCAGGCAGCAGCGGCATGCCGGTGCCGGCTCGCAGCGCCTCGGCAGCGCCGAGCAGGCGTGCGGCGGTAGCGAATTCGCCGAGCGCAGCGGTGGCGGCGGCCGCGCCACCGAGGGCGAACGCGGCGTCGCGGGGCGCGTCCATCCGCTGGGAACCGTCGAAAGCGCGCAGATGTTGGGCCAGACCCGCGGCGGGTTCGCCGCCCAGTTCCAGCAGATAGCCCAGTTCGACCTGGAGCATCGGGACGAACAGCGGGATCTCGTCGTCGCCGGCGGGGTCGGTGGGGGCATCGGCGAGCAGGGCGCGCAGCAGTCGCTCCGCTTCCTCGGGACGGCCGTCCCGGCGCGCGGTGAAAGCGAGCACGATCGAGGCGAACAACCGGCCCGCGCCGTCGCCCTGTTCGGCCGCGAGCACCATCGCCTGCTCGGCGAAATCACGCGCTGCGTCGAACTCGGTGTGCTGCATGGCGATCCAACCGAGCCAGCACAGGTGCGACGCGGCCTGCCCCCACAACTCCAGCTCTCTGGCCAGCACCAGGGCTTCGCGATGGATCTCGGCGGCACCGGCCAGATCGCCGGTCAGCTCGGCCAGACCACCGAGCCATTCGGCGGCTTGCAGCCTGCCCCACCGATCGCCGAGCTCGGCGAACAACCGCGCCGCTTCGTTCGCGTAGCGAGTCAGCGCCGCCACATCGGCTCGGCTGTGCGCGGACTTCGCCAGCGCCACCTGGATGGTCGCCACGCTCCAGCGGTCGCCGAGGTCCCGGCACTCCGAAAGCAACTCTCGCACCGAGGTTTCCAGGTCCTGGTTGGCGCCGGCGTCCAGCGCCGCGGTCAGCAGGACGACTTCGGCGCGCACCCGCACGGCGGGGTCGTCGAGGGCGGCGAGCCCCGCCGACACCTGCGCGCGGCGCGTGCTCGCCTCGGTGAAGTCGCCCTGCTGGAAGGCCGCGGTGAGCTGCCAGGCCGCCACCGGCGCCCGTCGGTGCGCGCTGCCACCCAGCGCGAGGGCCGCGTCGAACCAGCGTCGGGCCAGGCCGAGGCGGCCACGCAACAGCCAGTACCACGACAGGGCGTCGGTGAGTCCGAGCGCCGCGTCGGCGTCGCCCTCCCGCAGCGAATCATCGAGCGCCAGGCGCAGATTCGCGTCCTCGCTGTCGAGCTGACACAGCCATCGTTGCTGGTCGGCGCCGTGGAGTTCGGGCGCGGCGCGCTCGGCCAGCGCACGGTAGTACCGGTGATGCGCCCGCCGCACCGCGACGTCTTCCCCCGCCTCGGCCAGCCGGTCCAGACTGAACGCCGCCACCGATTCGAGCAGCCGATACCGGCGCCCGCTCTGCTGGACCAGCGATCGGTCGACCAGCCGGGCGATCACATCGGCGACCACGGCGGGCGCGACCGGCGCCGCCGCGCCGTCGATCTCGGCGGCGCACACCGATTCGGCCGCCGCCAAGGTGCAGCCGCCGGCGTGGACGGCCAAGCGGCGCAGCACGACTCGCTCGTCCTCGTCGAGCAGCCCCCAGCTCCAATCGATCATGGCCGCGAGGGTCTGCTGGCGCGGCGGGGCACCACGATGCCCGGTCGCCAGCAGCCGGAACCGGTCGTCGAGCCGGGCCACCATCTCGTGCACACCGAGCGCGCGGACCCTGGTCGCGGCCAGCTCCAGCGCCAGCGGGATGCCGTCGAGCCTGCGGCACAGCGTGGCGACCGCGTCGGCGTTGTCCGCGTCGAGCGCGAACTCCCGCGCGCCCGCCTGCGCGCGAGTCACGAAGAGCCGCACCGCGTTCGACTCGGCGATCGTGGACACGTCACTGCCGGCGGGCGGCACGGTGAGCGGTTCGACCGTGACGACGTCTTCACCGGCCAGACGCAGCTGTTCGCGGCTGGTCGCGAGGATGCGCAGCCGCGGAGCCGCGCCGAGCAGGGCCTCGGTGAGGTCGGCCACGTGTTCGACGATGTGTTCGCAGTTGTCCAGCACCAGCAGCAGATCCTGCTCGGCCAGCGCCTCCCCCAGCGCCGCCGCCGAACCCGCGCCGTCCGCGAGCCGGACGCCCACGGCCTGTGCCACCGTGTCGGCGATGCGGTCGGCATCGGTGGTGGCCGAGGCCAGCGGCGCGAGCTCGACGAGCCAGGTGCCGTGCGCGGCGCGATCGCCGCGGGCCGCCGCGGTCGCCGTGGCGAGGCGGGTCTTGCCGACGCCGCCCGGGCCGATCAACGTCACCAGGCGCGAGTCGTCCAGAGCGCGGCTCAACGCGTCGAGATCGGCTGTGCGGCCGATCAATGCGGTGCGCGGCGCTGGGATGTTCGTCATGCGCCTGCGGACGACGGCGCGCGGACGAGCGACCACCAGGTCGGGGTCGTGGCCGAGGATCGACCGGTGCAGGTCGACCAGTTCCGGGCTCGGGTCCAGCCCCAGTTCGTCGGCCAGTTGCCTGCGCAGGTCCTCGTAGCCGTCGAGCGCGTCGGCCTGCCTGCCCGCGCCGTAGAGGGCCCGCAGCTGGGCCGCGCGCAGCCGTTCCCGCAGGGGATGTTCCGCGACGAAACGAGTGAGCTCACCGACGACCGCGCCGTATTCGCCCTCGGCGAGCCGGGCCTCGGCCAGTTCCTCGACCGCGACCAGGCGCAGCTCTTCCAGCTGGGCGATGGCCGAGCGGGGGAATTCCGCGTCGCGGAAGTCGGCGAAGGCCGGTCCGCGCCACAGTGCCAGCGCCTCGGTCAATGTCGCGATCCGCTGTCCGGTGTCGGTGTGGGCGCGGGCCTGGGCCAGGAGAGCGCGGAACCGCAAAGCGTCGACCGCGGTGGTGGCCAGGCGGTATCCGGGCGGCGGCGACACGACCAGATCGCGACCGCCGGGTTCGGCGTCCTCGAGCGCGCGGCGCAGCTGCGAGGCCTTGGCGGCGAGGGTGCCCGCGGGATTGCCGGGCGGGTCCTCGCCCCAGATGTCATCGATCAACCGGTCGGCCGACACCGGCTGACCGGCGGCGAGCAGCAGGTCGGCCAGCAGGGCGCGAACCTTGGTCCCGGGGACCGGCACGACGTCACCACCGTCGGTCCACACCGTCAGCGGACCGAGCACACCGAAACGCATAACCGCACCCTAGCGGGTTCCGCGCGCACCGGAATCCGACCGTAAACAAACCGGAAGCCCCCGGGCGCACTGTGGTCCCAACGAGATCGACACACCACAGGAGCACGACATGAAACTCACCGCCCTCGCCCTGATCGCCGGCATCGCCGCCACCGCGCTGCTGTCCGCCTGCGGCACCGACAAGACCGCCGCGCCCAGCTCGCCCGGCGCTTACGCCGAGGTCAACGGCCTGCACATGTACTACGAGCGCCATGGCGTGGCGACCGACCAGCCGCCACTGGTGCTGCTGCACGGCGCGCTGTCTGGCATCGGCACCGACTTCGCCGAGCTGATCCCCGAGTTGTCCAAGACCCGTGAGGTGATCGCGATCGAGCAGCAGGCACACGGCCGCACCGCCGATATCGACCGCCCGCTGCGCACGCCACAGATGGCCGAGGACACCGTCGCGCTGCTCGGTCAGCTCGGCATCCGGCGGATCGACCTGCTCGGCTACAGCATGGGCGCCGGCGTCGCGCTCGACATCACGCTGCGCCACCCGGAACTGGTGCGCAAGCAGGTCCTGCTCTCGGGCGGACTCGGCGTCGAGGCCATGCACCCCGGGCTGATGGACGGGATGGACGAGCTGAAGCCCGAGCACCTGCACGGCTCGACGTTCCACACCGACTACCTGGCCAATGCTCCGCGACCGGAGGACTTCCCCCAGCTGGTGGCCCGGGTCGTCGACCACGACGTGCACGGCATGCCGTCGGTGTCCCCGGAGGCCGCCCGCACCATCAAGGCCCCGACGCTGACCGTGATCGGCGACTCCGACATCGTCCGGCCCGAGCACGCCGTCGAGATGTTCCGGCTCTTCGGCGGCGGCATCATGGGTGACACCCCCGCGGGCCTGCCGAATGCCCAGCTGGCGATCCTGCCCGGCACCTCCCACATCACCGCGCCCCATCGCCCGGAGCTGCTGCTGCCGATGATCCCCGCCTTCCTCGACGCCCCCACCAAGGACGCCTGATGCGCGAGCCGATGCGGGTGGCCCTGATCGTCGGGTCCACCCGCACAGGCCGTTTCGGCCCGCTGGTGGCCGACTGGTTCGCCGGTCGCCTCGCCCGCCGCCCCGAACTGAGCCTGGACCGGATCGACCTGGCCACCGCCGAGCTGCCCCACCAGCTCCCCGACCTCGACGACGACCGCCCGGACCCGGTGCGCGCGTTGGGTTCCCGGCTCGCGACCGCCGACGCCTTCGTCCTCGTCACCCCCGAGTACAACCGGAGTTTCCCGGCGCCGGTGAAGAACGCGATCGACTGGTTCGACATCGAATGGGCCGCCAAGCCGGTCTGCGTGGTCACCTACTGCCGCGATGCCGAAGGCGGCCACGGCGCCGCCCAGCTGCGTCAGGTCTTCGGCGAACTCAACGCCGTCCCGATCCGCCGCACCGTCACCATCACCAAGGCCTGGCAACGCTTCGCCGTCGACGGCTCCTGGCCCCGCCGCGACCCCGAGCTCGACGACACCGTCGAAACCACCCTCGACCAGCTCACCTGGTGGGCCACGGCCCTGCACACCGCCCGCACCACCACCCCCTTCGTGCCGTGACGGCCTGCGCGGACCGATGAGTTCCGGGCCGGGCCGTCGTCTCTTCTGACAAGACGCACCCAGCGGAGGAGTCGCCGTGCCCGTTCGACAATCACCCGAGCAGCTGGTCGCCGTCGGCGATGTCGACCTGTGCGCGACCACCTTCGGCGATCGGCGACAGCCCCCGGTGCTGCTGCCGTGCACCTCGGTGCTGTTCTGGGAAGACGAGTTCTGCCGCAAGCTGGCCGACGCGGATCGGTTCGTCCTGCGCTACGACATCCGCGACACCGGCCGCTCGACCGCCTATGCGTGCGGCTCCCCCGGCTACACCCTCCGTGACCTGGTCGCCGACCTCCTCGGCCTCCTGGATGTCTTCGAGCTCGCGCGGGCCCAGCTGGTCGGCTTCTCCGTGGCCGGGTGGATCTGCCAGCTCGCCGCACTCGACCACCCCGACCGGGTCTCGGCGCTGACCCTGATCAACACCCGCCCGACCGCGCCCGGCCCCGCCGACCCGGACCTGCCCGAACACGCGGACCGGGTCATGGCGTCGTTCACCCGCAACCCGCTCCCGGACTGGTCCGACCGGGCGGCGGTGATCGACTACCGCGTCGAACAGGCCCGGGTACTCGCGGGCGCCCACGGCTTCGATGAACAGCAGGCGCGACAGCAGGCGACCGCGATGGTCGACCGCACCACCGATGCGGCCGCGAGCGCGCTCAACCTGGCCTATGTCGACTCGGGACCGCGCTGGCGCGAGCGCCTGGGCGACATCACCGCGCCGACCCTCGTCGTCCACGGCACCGACGACCCGTTCTTCCCCTCCGGCAACGGTCGAGCCCTGGCCGACGAGATCCCCGGCGCCGAACTGCTCGCTCTGGACGGCATCGGCCACGAACTCCCGGCCGTCACCTGGGATCGCGTGCTCACCGCCCTGGTTTCGCAATATCCCGACCGAAGCGGCGACGTCGCTGCCTCGCGCGCGATCGTCGCGGGCACGGGAACCGCCATCGACCCTCTATCGGGTGACACACAGCCCCTGCCGCGATCGACATCGCGCCGCGGCGATGAGCCCCCGGCGTCGGCGCACCACGATCGACCACCTGGCGACTCGCGCACCGCGAAGTAGCGAAACGGGTCAGACCGCCAACGGCAGCTCGACCGGATCGCCGGCTTCGGCGCCCGCGCCGCGCACCACCGCGGCCAGCAGCCCGAGCAGGACGAACTGGTCGCGTGGCAGCAACAGTGCCTCCGGCGCCCAGTTGTGCACGAACCCGACGGCCAGCCCCGACGCGGGATCGGCCCAGCCGCCGGAACCGACGAAACCGATGTGCCCGAACGCGTTTCGCGCACCCGGCACCGGCATGGAGTGGTAGCCCAGCCGCCAGCCCATCGGCAGCAGGAGATTTCGGTCGGGCAGTACCGATTGCAGCCGCGCCATGGTGCGCACCCGCTTGCGGGAGAACAGCGGCGACTCGGTGGCGATCGCGTTGTAGACGGCGGCCAGCGAGCGCGCGGTGAACACACCGTTCGCGCCGGGCAGTTCACCGCGGAGGATGGCCGGGTCGGCGCCGTGGGCCAGGCGGTCGATGCCCTGGGTGTAGATCGACCGCAGGAAGCCCGCGCCGGGCACCGGCGTACGCGAGGCGAGCCGAATCATCATCTCGGCCTGCGGAATTCCGAGCGGCGTTGTCGATCCGTGCGTCACGGCCACGGTGGTGCGCGCGTCGGGGCCGGGAGCACCGAGGTGCAGACCGTCGACACCCAGCGGCTCGGCCAGCTCCGTGCGATACAGCTCGCCCATGCTCTTGCCGGTCACCGACCTGGCGATGCCCGCGATGATGGTTCCGTACGAAATCGCGTGGTAAGCGGGAATTCCGCGGAATCGGTCCGGTGCGGCGGCGGCGAGGCGTTCCTCGATCAACCGATGATCGGCGAGTTCATCGGCGGTATGGGCGAACACGCCGATCCGCGACAGCCCGGCCCGATGACTCATCGCCTCCGCGACGGTGATCTTCGCTTTGCCGTTCACGCCGAACTCCGGCCAGTACTCCGCAACCGGCGCCCGGTAGTCCACCAGCCCGCGTTCGGCCAGAATATGCAGCACCGTCGAGGTGACGCCCTTCGACGTCGAATACGACAACGCCGCGGTGTTCTCCTGCCACGGCACCGTGCCCGCGGCATCCGCGCACCCGGCCCACACGTCGACAACCCGCCGTCCGTGCTGGTACACCGCCAGCGCACCACCGCCGCGCCCGCCGTCGAACAGCCGCCCGAACCGGTCGATAGCCTCCCGGAACTGGGGTGCGGCGCTCCCGCGAATCGCGGTGGCCTGCGGCCCGGACGATGCTCCACGCATTAGAAAACCTCACATGTCACCATTGACAGACGGATTCCGGAGCACTGTCCGCAACCAGTCGGAGTGTTTACGTTACCGGAGATCAACAGGCATTTCGAGACCACGTCACCACCTCGATACCCGCCTGCTCACATTCCTCTCCTCCGGAGAATTTCGCTTAACAAGTTTGTCTCAGGAGACCAACCGACCTCGGACCGCGCCGCTTCGCCGCCGGCCCGGCTCGCGGGCTCGAAGAACAGCCCGCCGATGGCGCCCGGGCGCGGGTCGAACCCGCGCCCGGCCGAACGATCGGCGTTCCTGGTCCTCAGACCCGCGAACGGTCGATGCCCGCTTCGATCAGCGCGGTCCGCGCGACGTCCTTCGCGCACGCGGTGAGCGCACCGAGCGCGCTGATCCGGCTGAAGGTCTGCCCGGTGTGGACGACATTGTCGTGCTCGTCGTCACCGTCGACGATCGGCACCGCGCCCGCCAGCAGCCACTTGCGGACATCGGCGACCGAGGGCAGCGTCCCGGTCGCCCGCAGATGCAGTTGCTGCACCAGCAGGATGACGCCGGCGACCACGGGGGTGGCCTGACTGGTGCCGTGCTGGATCGACTCACCGGTGTCGTTGCGGATCCCCGACGAGGTCGTCGGGGCGCCGGGCGCGAAGATGTCGGTCGCGCAGTCGCCCCCCGCTGTCGCGTGCAGGCGCTGCGAGAACGGCGTGATCCGGTCCGGCGCCGTGGACAGGGCGGTCGCCCCGGATCCGTAACTGAACGATCCCTCGTCGGCGTCGTAGACCGCGCCGACACTGATCGTCTGACGGAAGATCGCCGGGTAGCTCATCCCCTGGGCGCTGCTGTGCCCGAAGTAGTCGTTACCCGCCGCGACACAGCAGGCGACCCCGGCGTCGGTGAGCTTGCGCAACTCCGCGCCGATGCCGTCACCGGCGAAACCCGCGTCCGAGGTGTTGTTGTCCGAAGCGCCGAGCGACATACAGATCACGGAGATGCCGAGCGCCGCCCGATTGGCCAGCACCCACCGCAGCGCGTCACGGATCGCGAGAAAGCTACCGCCACCGGAGTTGTCGAGCACCTTGACGGGCACGACGTTCGCGCGCGGCGCCATCCCGGTGTGCACGCCGCCGGCGCAGATGATGCCCGCGACATTGGTGCCGTGCCCCTGGCCGTCGGTCGCGTCGGTGGGCGAACCGTTGTTGTCGGTGGTGAAGTTCCGGCTCGCCCGGACCCGACCGGCGAAATCGACGTGGGTGGTGCGCAGCCCGGTATCGAGCACGGCGACGGTCATGCCGGTTCCGTCGACGTTGAACTTGGCCCGCGCCTCGGCCGCGCGCACCAGCAGATCGACCTCGAGCAGTTCGGGCAGCACCGACAGGTCGGACTGCAACGGCTTCTCGACGGGGACGACCGTGTCGAACGCGACGCCGGCTTCCGGCTCGGCGGAGATGATGTCGGACATGATGATTCCTCCTACAGCGCCGAGTACTCGACGATGAAGTCGAAGACGTCGCGCGTCATCCGACGGCCGAAATTGGGCTTCGAGTTGTCACCGATCGCGCCCGCGGCCCCGCGGAGCACGCCGACCACGTAGGGCCAGCCGTCGGTGTCGTACACGTAGAGGCCGGAACCGCTGTCGCCGTACCACGCGTCCATGAAGAAGTTGATGTACTGGCCGTTGAGCAGCCCGTTGCCTTCGTTGCCCCAGATCTGCGGCTGCGCCTTGTCACTGGGATGTCCGTACAGATACATCCGGTTGCCGGTCACCACGTTGTCGGGCGCGACCCACAGCCCCTTCCACCCCGAGGCCCGGCCGGGAAAGTCCCCGTAACCGGAGAACTCGATGACGGCGTAATCGAATCGCGCGTCACCGCCCGCGTTGTTGACCCAGCCCCCGGGCACCGTCACGTTGTAGCCGCCGTGGCTGCCGAAAGGCATCGGGGTGGGGTCCTGACGATCGGTACCGGGCGCGAAGGACGCGAACGGCAGCCAGTTCGTCCCGTTGTGCACCACGTGCGCCGCGGTCACCGCGGTCGATGGCCCGACCATCGTCCCTGACCCGGCGTATCCGCCGCCCGGCAGCGCGAGGTAGGTGACCGTGCTCATCGGATACACCGTGTTGTCACGGCGCACGACACGGTTGTCGGTGCCGATGATGCCCGACAACGCGTGCAGCGACTTGGCGTCGATGTGTTCGGACTCCGAGCGCGGCAGCGCGGTGTAGGACGACGTGCGCCGATCGCGGTCGGCCCGCAGCAGCTCGACGAACGAGGTGTTCGGCGCGTCGGTCGTGTATTCCTTGCCGTCGTTGAAGATCACCGGCCGCAGCGCTTCGGCGAGCTCGTAGTCCGACATCTCGAGAACGGAGCCGAGTTCGTCCCCGTACGGCGGTTCGACGCGCGGATACACCGAGTTCGGCGACACCCTCGCATCACCGACGAGCGTCAGCGGTTTCCCCTTGGGCGATGTCAATGTGGTCATGGCGGTAGACATGCGGACTCCTCGTTTTCCGAGCGGCTTCCGATGCCCATCGCCACGTCAGCCGCGGATTGTGTGCCGCTCTCAACGTACGAAGAGGTGAACCGGCCGACGCGAGTACACGGCTACCCCAATTCCCGGGCGTACTACCTGCGTCCTGCACATGCCCAGCTGGCGACGCAGCGACGACGGCCCGCATCGACGTCGATCCGACGAGGGGTTTCGCTATCTCATCCGGTACGGGTGATGACCGGCCGAAGTCGACGGAGAACCCTGGCTTCGTGGTCGACCGACCGCCTATCGGAACGGAGAACACGATGTCCAAGACCGACGACGAAACATTCCTCTATCTCGCGACCTATCCGGACGAAGCCACGGCTCGACAGGACTACCAGGTCGTCAAGGACCTGCACGCCGAGGGCTTGGTCGGATCGTACGACGCGGCGGTGGTGACCAAGGACGCCAAGGGCAAGGTGCACGAGAACAAGGATGAGACCGCCACCCGCCACGGCGCCTGGGGCGGTATCGCCGCAGGCGCGGTACTCGGAGTGATCTTCCCGCCCGGGGTCCTCGCCTCGGCCGCCGTCGGCGGCGTGATCGGAAGCGTCAGCGGCCACCTCGCCCGGGGCATGTCCCGCTCGAAGGTCAAGGAACTCGGTGACTTCATCGACCCCGGCCAAGCCGGCCTCGTCGTCATCGGTGAACTCAAGGTCAAAGAAGCCATCGAGAAGGCGGTGACCAGGGCCGAGAAGGAAGTCGCGGAGGAGCTCGGGGTCGCGCCCGAAGACATCGACCGGGCGCTGCAGGAGGCCTTGAAGGGGCTCTAGCGCGCCGATCGTCCGCCGTCCGGCCGGAACCGGCGGCTAGTTGTTGGCGCGTTGGATGGAGCGTCGGACCAAGCCGCGGATGCCGGGGAGCTGGATTGCGCGCAGCATCATTTCGCCCGCCCACACCTGTGCGCGTGATGCCGGGGCGAACCGGCTGATTCCCTTCCGCGCCAACGCCTGTCGCTTGTCCACCTCGGGCCGCAACGCCGTTTCCCAGGCACCGAGGGCGGCGGGGATATCGTCGCCGTGTGCCGCGAGCGCGGTGCCGAGCCGGTCGGCGCCGTCGAGGGCGAGGGCGGCGCCGTACCCGGCGAAGACCGTTACGCACCAAGCCGCGTCACCGACCAGGACGACGCGGCCCTGGCTCCAGCGGTCCATCACGATCTGGCCGACGGAATCGAAGTAGGCGGTGTCGGGCTCGAGCTGACGAAGCGCCTCGGCGACACCGCCGCCGAGATCCCCGAACGCTCGGGTGAGGGCGGGGGCGGCGCCGAGAGCGAGTTCGGCGGCAGGGTCGGGGCAGCGATAGGCGAAGAACGCCGACGACCTTCCCGGCCCCAGGTTCATCACCGCGCCCGTGCGGCCGGGACCGATGAACGTGGTGCCGACACCGTCGGGCAGGTGGACAGGCGAGGTTTCCAGCGGAAATGCGCCGACCATATGGCCCAGGTCCACGAAATACTCCGACTCGGCACCGAATACGAGCTCTCGAACCCGGGAGTGCACGCCATCCGCGCCGACGAGGAGTTCGCTGCGCAGGCGGGTGTCGTCACTGAGGGTGACGTCGACCTCCCCGGCGGTCTGGGTAATGGCCCGCACCGTGACGCCGAAACGGATATCGGCGAACTCGGCGACGGCGTCATACAGTGCCGACTCCACATCACCGCGGAACACACTCAAGGCCCGGCCCCCGACGGCGGCCTCGGTGACGGCGGCGGGAATCCTGAGTTTCTCCCGCCCATCAGCGTGGACGAGGACCGAGGTGAAGAAGCCGATATCGCGCGGGGTCAACGCCGGCAGCAACCCGAGCCGCTCGGCAGCGGCGTACCCGGGCCCGTGCAGGTTCACCAGGTAACCGCTACTGCGCCGACTGGGCGCACGTTCGACCACGACGACATCCCAGCCCTCCTGCCGCAATCGCACCGCGGCAGCCAGCCCGGCGATCCCTGCCCCGATGACCGTCGCCCGTCTGCCCGATGACTCGGCTTGCCGGTGCGCTGCGCTGTCGATGGCTTCCATTGCCGCTCCTCGGTTCGATGTGCTGTCGGCGAGCACTACTCACGAACTCTCGCCATGCGTCAACTAGTAGTTGACGCGTGGGCTATCGTCAACCTTTAGTTGACGATCAGTTCGGCCGACATCCCGCAACGACGAGGAGTTGAAGCCCGTGAAACCTCTTAGTACACAAGTTCATTCGTGTCATGGCCCGCCTCGACCCCGCTGAGCCCACCTCCCGCAGCAACCTGATCGTCGCCACCTGGCACGTCCAACGCGCTGCGGGCAGTGAGATTCAGCGAGGAATCCGCCGCCGGGTCGGAAGACTCCGGGCGGCCAGATCTCGCGAAACGAGCGACCCGCATTGCCAGACGGGTTGACGCCACCGAGTGCGAGCAGAGAATCTTGGCGCACTATGGTTGCTCTTCGCAAACGCAAAAAGGTCAGGCACAATAACCGTGCCTGACCTTTTTGGTAATGCTCCCCCATCTGGACTCGAACCAGAAACCTGCCGATTAACAGTCGGCTGCTCTGCCAATTGAGCTATAGGGGAATACTCTCCTGAACCGTTAGACTCAGGCGGTCTGCCTTGGCGGGCTGACCGAGATGAAACTTTAGCGCATGGCATCGCAGGTTCCCAAATCGGGCCGCTACCTGCGGACATGCGGCGTATAACGATGTGCCGACGAACGGTGGCCGGATCGACAGGGGTGGGGCCGCTGGGGCAGGATGGAGCCCGCACACAGACGTGGGAGGAGCTCCAGGAGATGCTGCGGTTGATCATCGGCGTAGCGGCCGGTTATGTGCTGGGCACCAAGGCCGGGCGCGCGCGCTACGAGCAGATCAGTGCGGCGACGCGGGCCGTCGCGGGGAGCCCGGTGACGAGGAAGCTGGTGTCGGTGAGCCGGCAGAAGCTGTCGGACAAGTTGAGCACGCAGCCGAAGCTGGAGCCGATGGAGCCGATCGACGAGCGCACCACGGTGCTGATCCCACACAACCAGCTGCGCCGCTGACTCAGGCGCCGGCCGCGTAGCCCTCGCTGCCCATCGCCTGGGCGGCGAGGCTCTTGCGGTACTGCTCGAGCGCGACCAGGTCGCCGAACAGGGTCATGTAGGTGTCGGGCTCTTCGCTGGCCGACAGCCGCTGCAGCTTGGACTTCAGTTCGGCGATCTGGCGGCCCACCCAGGCCTCCTGGGTGCGCGCCATGACGCCGGTGATGAAGCGCGGGATGTCGTTCTGGGACCGCACCGGCAGCTGCTCGTTGGCGAGCTCGGAGACCAGGGCACGTGTCATCAGGTCGTCGGTGTGGTCGGCGACAGCCGCGACCCATTCCGCGCCGCCGAGGCCGGCCGCGGTGCCACCGGCCTGCGCGATCATGATGCGCAGCGCCACGTAGGCCGGGTGGGTGAACGCGGCGGTGTCGATGGAGTCGAAGACCACACCCGCGATGCCGGGGTATTGCAGTGCGGCGCTGAGGGTTTGACGCTGGGCGAGCAGCACCGGATCGTTGGGCGCCGGGCGCACCGAGCTCTCCTCGACCCGCGGCGCGGCGAACTGCTCGCCGCCGGACTTGCCCGCCTGCTTGGCGCCCGCACCGGCGGTGCCGCCCATCCGGTTCTTCTTGGCTTCCTCGCCGACGCGACGAACGACGAGCTGGATGTCGTCCCAGCCGACCCAGCCCGCCAGTTTGGTCGCGTAACCCTTGCGGGTCGCGTTGTCCTTGATCTGGGCCACCACGGGCACGGTGCGGCGCAGCGCCTCGACCCTGCCCTCGACATCGTCGAGGTTGTGTTCGGCGAGCAGACCGCGAATCACGAACTCGTAGAGCGGGGTTCGGCGCGCGACCAGGTCGCGGACGGCGGCGTCACCGGAGTGCTGACGCAGCTCACACGGGTCCTGGCCGTCGGGGGCGACGGCGATGTAGGTCTGGCCCGCCAGCCGCTGGTCGCC
Source organism: Nocardia canadensis (assembly GCF_032656385.1). Classification (NCBI taxonomy): domain Bacteria; kingdom Bacillati; phylum Actinomycetota; class Actinomycetes; order Mycobacteriales; family Nocardiaceae; genus Nocardia; species Nocardia canadensis. The sequence continues at coordinate 370,239 of NZ_JAVCWB010000004.1, read as the reverse complement.
GCTGAAGGCTTTCAGGGCGGCGGCCTGGCCCGCGGCGTCACCGTCGAAGGTGTAGATGATCTCGCCGCGCCAGAAGTTGTCGTCCATCAGCAGCCTGCGCAGCACCTGCAGGTGCTCCTCGCCGAAGGCGGTGCCGCAGGAGGCGACGGCGGTCTTCACCCCGGCCAGGTGCATGGCCATCACGTCGGTGTAGCCCTCGACGACGACGGCCTGGTGCCCCTTGGAGATCTCACGCTTGGCGTGGTCGAGGCCGAAGAGCACCTGGGACTTCTTGTACAGCAACGTCTCCGGCGTGTTCACGTACTTGCCGGGCATGGTGTCGTCGTCGAAGAGCTTGCGCGCGCCGAAGCCGATCACCTCGCCGCCGAGGTTGCGGATCGGCCACAGCAGCCGACGGTGGAACCGGTCGATCGGGCCGCGCTTGCCCTGCTTGGACAGCCCGGCCGCTTCCAGTTCCTTGAACTCGAAGCCCTTGCGCAGCAGGTGCTTGGTGAGCACGTCCCAGCCGCCCGGGGCGTAGCCGCAGCCGAACTGCTGAGCGGCGGCGGCATCGAAGTTGCGGTCGGTCAGGTACTTGCGCGCGGTCTCGGCCTCGGGTTCGCGCAGCTGCGCCACGTAGAACTCGTGCGCGGCGGCGTTGGCGGCGACCAGCCGGGAGCGGGTGCCGCGGTCGCGCTGGACCGAGGTGCCGCCGCCCTCGTAGTTGATCTGGTAGCCGATGCGGTCGGCCATCTGCTCGACGGCCTCGACGAAACCGATGTGCTCGATCTGCTGCAGGAACTTGTAGACGTCACCGCCCTCGCCACAGCCGAAGCAGTGGAACAGGCCGTGGTTGGGCCGCACATGGAACGACGGCGACTTCTCGTCGTGGAAGGGGCACAGGCCCTTGATCGAGTCGGCGCCCGCGCGCTTGAGCGCCACGTACTCACCGACGACATCTTCGATCCGGACCCGGTCACGGATCGCCGCGATATCGCGATCTGGGATTCGTCCGGCCACGATGAGTGAGTCTAGTCGGGTCCGCTCAGCGGCAGTCCAGCGAGGCGGCGACGCGCTCGAAGCGGCTCTCGGTGTAGGAGGCGATCTGGTCGATCACCACGCGCACCCGGGCGGTGTCGTCGGTGGCGGCGTTCCACCACGGCAGCATCTGGTCGTCCAGGTGGGCGGGCGCGGTGGTGAGCAGGCGGTCGGCGACGGCCTGCACCCGCTCGCGCTGGGTCTGCTGACGGGCCAGGTGGCCGCGGTCGGAGCGCACATAGCGCAGCGCGACGGTCTTGAGGACCGCGACCTCGGCGGCCACGATCGGCGGCACGATCAGATCGGCCTCGTAGCGCAGGAGCGGGCCCGGCCCGTAGCGCTCGTGGGTGGCGGCGATCGCGGCGGTCGCGAACCGGCCGACCAGCTCGCTGGTGAGCCGCTTCAGCGCGACCGAGGCGGCGAAGGTGCCGTCGTAGTCCACCGCGTCGGCGACGACGTCGAGTTCGGACAGCCGCTGCGCGGCGGCGGCGAGCGCGTCGATCGACTGGTCGGGATGCTGGCCGTGGCCCTGTTCGGCGAGGGCGGCCTGTTCGCTGGGGTCGGCCAGGGCGCGCAGGTCGATCCGGCCGACGATCACGCCGTCCTCCACGTCGTGCACCGAGTAGGCGACGTCGTCGGACCAGTCCATGATCTGGCATTCCAGGCTCTGCTTGCGGTCCGGCGCGTCCTTGCGGACCCAGGCCAGGCGCTCGAGGTCGTCCTCGTAGGCGCCGAACTTGGTGCCGGAACCGCTTCTGCCCCACGGGTATTTGAGGGTCGCGTCGAGCGCGGCGCGGGTCAGGTTGAGGCCGGCGCTGTCTCCGGCGGGGTCGAGAACCTTCGGTTCGAGGCGGGTCAGGATGCGCAGGTTCTGCGCGTTGCCTTCGAAACCGCCGTATGCGTCGGCGAATTCGTCGAGGGCGCGTTCGCCGTTGTGACCGTAGGGCGGGTGGCCGATGTCGTGGGCGAGGCCGGCCAGGTCGACGAGGTCGGGGTCGGCGCCGACGCCGTCGGCGATGCTGCGGCCGATCTGGGCGACCTCGAGCGAGTGGGTGAGCCGGGTGCGCGGGGTGTCGCCCTCGCGCGGGCCCATGACCTGGGTCTTGTCGGCCAGACGGCGCAGCGCCGCGGAGTGCAGCACGCGGGCTCGGTCGCGGGAGAACTCACTGCGGTGGCCCTTGTCCGCGGCGCCCGGCCAGGCCGTCTTGCCCGGCTCGTGAACCATCCGTTCCCGGTCGTGCGGGGTGTAGCTGTCGGTCATCGAATCTCACTGTCCCGCCGTGTAAGAGAAGTCTGCCGAGAAATGGGTGAGCTGGTACCAGAGCAGCGCGCCGGTCTCGCGGGCGATGCCGTGGAACTGCGATTCCCTGGTGTAGACCGCCGGTCCGGTGCGGGTCGGCGCGGTCCACGCGTCCAATCCGGCGTCGCGAGCCATCGTCCTGGTCCGCAGTGAATGCCACGGATCGCTGACGAGTACGGCCGATGACATCCCGCGCGCCTGCATGGCGGTCGAGACCGCTTCGACGCTGCGCAGGGTGTCCGATCCGGTCTCCACCGCGAGGATGTCCGCGCTGGGGACGCCCTTGTCCTCGAGGTAGCGCTTGCCCGAGGCTGCCTCGGTGTAGAGGTCGCCCTCCTGTTTGCCGCCGACGGTGATCACCCGGGGCGCGACACCGGCTTCGTAGAGCCGCCACGCCTGGTACAGCCGCGCCTCGAACACCGACGAAGGGGTGCCCGAATACTGCGCGGCGCCGAGCACCACGATCGCGTCGGCGTTGGTGTAGTCGTCGATCCGGGCGACCTGCCACACCCGGAAGGCCGTTCCGGCGACGAGCACCACCCCCATCAGCACCGCCCCGGCGATGATCCGGCCGATCCACCGCGAGACCGACGACGCGAGCCCGTGCGGGCGCCGAGCATCCGGGGCAGGTGCGGCCGTTCGCGGGAAACCCGATTTCATCCTGATCAGTCTGCCAGGTCGGGCCGACCGCCGATCATGCCAGCGGTCACCACCGGATTCCGGTCCGGTGAACTACCGATGGCGCGACCGCCGGTCCAGTCCAGGCGCGCGGCGATGTCGACCATCGAGCGGACCAGTGGACGGTGTCCGCCTACGCCTCGGATCTGGGTTTCACCCTGACCGGACCCGCCTTCGCGGCGCACTGACCCCACCGCGGACAGCGGACGCGACACCGATTCGAGTAGTCCAACCACTCGACAATCGCCTGGTCAGGGGCGTGTACTGGGATTGGTGCCCTGCGACGACACCAGGACACCGAGTTGGGCGGTCTGGTCAACCGGGTAGCCCTCCCACTGGTCGTCCGCCAGGCGGGCGGCATCTCCCGGTCCCCCTGGACCGGGAGCACGCAGGTTCCACAAGCATCCCTCTGTTGCGCGAACCCTCGTTTTCGTACCAACGGCTCCTCGAAGGAGGTTGCCCTCAGAGATCTCCGCGCGACCCCCCACCATCGCGATCCGGAGTCGCATGACCCGCCAAGAATCTGCTGGCCGGGGCGTTGTCGGCAGGCCGACAGCCTGATCTACTGTCCATCCTGCTCGCGATGCCCATGGCCGGCATCGGGTCGGCGGTGTAACCCACCGTCAGGAGTCGGCGGCGTCAGAACCGTCGGAGGAACGGCATCATGGCCCGGGCCAGGTGCCGTTTTTCTGTCCGTCGGACTCACCAGCCCCGTTCGCGCCACTCGGCGAGGTGCGGACGCTCGTCGCCGAGGGTGGTGTCGTCACCGTGGCCCGGGTAGACGACGGTGTCGTCGGCGAAGCGGTCGAACAGCTTGGTGGTGACGTCGGTGAGCAGGGTGTCGAAGTCGGCCGGGTGGTGGGTCTTGCCGACGCCACCGGGGAACAGGGAGTCGCCGGTGAAGAGGTGGGCCCGGCCCGCGCCGTCGACGAGGGCCAGCGCGATGGAGCCGGGGGTGTGGCCGCGCAGGTGGATCGCTTCGAGGACGATATCGCCGACCTGGACCGTGTCGCCGTCGGCGAGCAGGCGGTCGGGTTGCACCGGCAGCGGAGCGGCGTCGAGGGGGTGGGCCGCGGTCGCGACGCCGAGGGCGCCGGCGACCTCGGACAGCGCCTGCCAGTGGTCGGGGTGCTGATGGGTGGTGACGATCAACTCGATCTGGCCCGGGGTCTCCTGGCCGGTCAGCTCGAGGATGCGGGCGGCGTCGTTGGCCGCGTCGATCAGGATCGCGGCACCGGTGGCGGTGCTCTGCACGAGGTAGGTGTTGTTGTCCATCGGGCCGACGGACATCTTCACGATGCGGGCGCCGGGCACATCCCGCTGCTGGGCGGCCCCGCTCGCGGTGACATGTCCGGTGTAGAGGCGATCGACTGTGGCCATGCGCCGATCGTAGAAGCCACGCTGCGCGCCGTCGTACCCGCGTGGTCGCCGTGCGCCCGTTAGATTCGACACATGCGGCAGTCGAGGAAGAGTTCGGCCCCACGTCCGGTTCCGGTACGCGCCATGGCCGGTCTGCTGTGCGCGATGTTCGCCGCGCTGAGCCTGCTGTGCGCGCCGGGCGCGACCGCCGAGCCGCCGTCGCGGATGGGACCGCAGGTGGTCGATGCCGCCGAGGTGCTCAGCGGCGCCGACGAGGCCGGGGTGCTCGAGGCGGTCGATCGGCTCTACCGCGACCACCAGGTGAAGCTCTGGGTGATCTACGTGCGGAACTTCGCCGCGATGGCGCCGCGCGACTGGGCCGCGCGGACTGCCGAGCTGTCCGGGTTCTCCGATCGCGATCTGCTGTTGGCGGTGGCCGTGGACGATCGCGGCTACTGGCTCCACGGCGTCCTGCCCGACGGCGTCAGCGACGGGGAGCTGGACGCGCTGCTGGCCGGCACGGTGGAACCGGATCTGCGGGACCGCGAATGGGCGCAGGCCGGGATCGACACCGCCGACGGCATCGGGTCGGCGATGCGCGGCGCGAGCGTGCCGTGGGGCTGGCTGGTCGGCATCGGGCTGGTGGTCGTCGTCGGCACGGGTGGGCTGATCCTGTTCTCCCGCAAGCGTCGTCGCGATCAGGATCGGGCCGAACTGAGCACCGCCCGCGAGGTCGATCCGGCGGATTCGGGTGCGCTGGCCAAGCTATCGCTGCCGACGCTGCAAGCGCTCTCGCGCGAACGGCTCGTCGAGATCGACGACGCCGTGCGCACCAGCGCCGAGGAATTGGCCCTGGCCACCAGCGAATTCGGCGAGACCGCCGTGACGCCGTTCCGCACCGCGCTCGACGCCGCCCGCGCCGCCACCGCGAAGGCGTTCACGATCCGCCAGCAGCTCGACGACGCCGTCCCGGAGACCCCGGACCAGCAGCGCAGCATGCTGATCGATCTGATCTCCACCGCGGGCAGGGCCGACCGTGAACTCGACACCCAGGTGACCGACTTCGACGCCATGCGCGATCTGCTCATCGACGCGCCGGCCCGGCTGGACGGACTGACCCGCGACATCGTCGACCTGACCGCGCGCCAGCCCGCGTCCGAAGCCGAACTGGCCCGGCTGAATTCGGCCTACCCGGCCTCGGTGCTGGCGCCGATCCACGACAACGTGCGGATGGCGGCGGAACGGATGACCTTCGCCGAGCAGAACATCGATACCGCCCGCACCGCGCTGACCAGGCCGGTCGGCCAGCAGGGCGGCGCGGTCGCGGCGATCCGCGCGGCCGAGGGCGCGATCGGCCAAGCCCGCACGCTGCTCGACGCGGTGGACCAGGCCGCGACGAACATCCAGCAGGCTCGCGACGGGCTGCCCGCCGCGCTCGACGAACTCCGCGCCGACCTGGCCGCGGCGGCCGCCCTGACCGAGTACGGCGGTCCCGAACTGGCCGCCGCCGTCGGCGCGGCCACCACCACGGTGAACACCGCGGCCGCCGGGGTCGACGCCGATCCGCTCGGCGCCTTCCACGACGCCGTGACCGCCGACGCCGAGCTGGACCGGGCCATCGCGGCGGCCTCGGATCGCAAGCTCGCCGTGGAGGATCTGCGACGCAGGCTCGATCGGACGCTCACCGACGCGGCCGGGCGCGTCGACGCCGCGTCCTCGTTCATCACCACCCGGCGCGGCGGCGTCGACGCCGAGGCGCGGACCCGGCTCTCGGAGGCCCAGCGCCATCTCGACGAGGCCCGCCGCCTCGCCGCCACCGCGCCGGATCGCGCGCTGGTCAGCGCGCAGACCGCCGCCGACCTGGGTGGACGGGCACTGGAACAGGCGCAGGCGAGCGTGCGCGCGTGGGAATCGCGACAGCCGATGGCGGGCGGTTCGCAGGCCGGGGCGGTGCTCGGCGGCATCCTGCTCGACGGTTTCCTGCGCGGCTCGATCGGCGGCGCGACCCGGCGGGGCGGCGGCGGTTTCGGGGGCGGCGGCGGGTACCGGCCCGGTTCCTACGGCGGGTCGTCCGGGTCGCGCCGGGTCAGCCGGGGTGGCCGATTCTGAGTGCTTGACCCTCACACCGTGTGAGGTTCTACACCGGAAGACGTCATGTTCAGTATCGGAGATTTCGCCAGACACGGTCAGGTGTCGGTGCGCATGCTGCGCCACTACGACGCCGTGGGGTTGTTGCGGCCGGCCCGGGTCGACCCGGCCACCGGCTACCGGTTCTACACGGCCGCGCAGCTGGCCCGGCTCAACCGGATCGTCGCGCTCAAGGAGCTCGGCTTCACGCTCGAGCAGGTGGGCCGGATGCTCGATCCGGGACCTGCCCCGGAGGAACTGCGCGGCATGCTCACCCTGCGCCGGGCGGAGCTGGAGCAGCGGATCGCGGCCGACCACGCCCGGTTGACCGATGTCGAGGCGAGACTCCGAATCATCGAAAAGGAGGGCGTCATGCCCGAACAAGAGGTGGTGCTCAAGCCGGTCGCCGCGGTGCGGGTGGCCGAATCGACCGGATCGGCGGCGGGTTTCGAGCCACAGGCGATCAGTCCGGTGATCCAGCCGCTGTTCGGCGATCTCGCCGACCGGCTGGCGCAGGCCGGCATCGCGATCGCGGGACCGGCGATCGCCTATTACGACGCGCGCGAGGACGGCACCGTCGGGGTGCACGCCTGCATCCCGGTCGCGGTGGAACCCGAAGCGGCGCCGGGATTCTCGATCGTCGACCTGCCCGCGCTGCCGACGGCGGCCACGACCGTCTACCACGGCGATGTCGCCGGGATCGGCACGGCGTGGCAGGCGCTGGGCCGCTGGGTGGAGGACAACGGCTACCGCACCGCGGCGCCGGTCCGCGAGGTCACCCTGGCGTGGACGCCCGATCCCGCGGGCTGGGTCACCGAGTTGCAGGAGCCGCTCGCGCCCCGCTGACGGTCGGCCTCAGGCGGTCGCGGCCTCGTGATCGGCCCGCCAGGTCAGCTCGGCGGCGACCGCCGACAGCAGTTCGGCGGCCCGCACGCCGCCGCCGAGTCTGCCGATGGTCAGCCTGCCCAGGAAGGTGTAGACCAGGAACGTGACCGCCGCCGAGGCGCCGGTCGAGGGCCGCGGATGCGCGGACAGGTAGACGATCTCGTAGTCGTCGAGGATCAGCCCCGCCGGAGCGCGGAAGGCGGGCACCGTGCCGGTATTGGTGAGCGCGATGTGCCCGGCCGTCGAGTGGACGCGGGTGGGACCGAAGAAGTCGGGAAAATGCAGCACCGACTGTTCGATCACGCCGGTGGCCAGGTCGTCGTGCAGGTGCGTGCCGATCCGGCGGGCCAGGGCGACGAGGTCGTCGGTGTCGACGACATCCGTGGTGAAGGCGGCGAGGCCGGAGATGTTCGTGCCCGCGGCCGCCGCGAGCGGCGGGTCGACTCGCCTGCGCAGGTCGACCGGGTAGACGCAGCCGACCTGGGTCACGTCGTAGACCGACGCGAACGCGCGCAGCACCGCCGCGGTGACCAGCCCGTTCACACTCACCGCGTGCGTGCGGGCCTGCTCGAGCACACGGGCGGTCTCGGTCGGGTCGAGCTGGATGCGCGCGGGCCTGGCCAGCGCGGGGGTGGCGGGCGGCGACGGCTCGACGAGCCCCACCGCGTCGGCGACGACCAGCGGCCGGGTGACGGTCTCCAGTCCCGAGCGCGGTCCGCGTTCGGTCCCCCGCTGCGCCAGCAGCGACTCCACCGACACCGGGTACTCCCGTGACCCGGCCGCGATCGACCCGGTCTCCACGTGATCGGTGTAATACCCCCACAGCCGCGCGAACAGCTCCACGCAGTGCCCCGCGTCGGCGACGCTGTGGTGCACGAACAGGGTGACCCTGGCCCGATCCTCCTCGGCCAGCACCACATCCAGATAGCCCAGCTGTGCGGCGGGATCCATCGACTCGGTGGGAATCCGGACCTCGTCGGGCTCGCCGAAACTCACCCACGCGCCGACGGGCTCGATGTGCCCGGGACGCAACAGGATTCCGTTCTCCTCGGCGTCCTCGACGATCCGGCACACCAGGATCGGGAAGGCGCGCTGCAGCGCCGCGAACGCCGCGCCGAGGGCGGCCGCGTCGAGTTCACCGCGCAGGGTCACCGAGCGCCCGGTGAAGGTGGCGTGCCGAACGAATCGTTGTTCCGACGGGTCGAGCCCCCGCAGCACGTCTTCCGGTTCCCACAGCACAACGGAAAGAGTGAGGCACGCGGCCGGGCGACGCAAACCGCCGGGTACGCACTGTGATCACCTCCACGCCCCGCAACGCGAGGAGCCCGCATCGCGCGTGGCGATACGGGCTCTGCGTCGGTCTGGTGTCAGGCGCCGAGGAGGCGGGTGGCGAGGTAGGACTCCACCTTGTCCAGGGCGATGCGCTCCTGCGCCATCGAGTCGCGCTCGCGGATCGTGACGGCCTGATCGTCGAGGGTGTCGAAGTCGACGGTGATGCAGAACGGGGTGCCGATCTCGTCCTGGCGACGGTAGCGGCGGCCGATGGCACCGGCGTCGTCGAAGTCGACGTTCCAGTGCTTGCGCAGCTGCGCGGCGAGGTCCTTGGCCTTGGGCGTCAGGTCCGCGTTGCGCGACAGCGGCAGCACCGCGGCCTTGACCGGCGACAGGCGCGGGTCAAGCCGCAGGCTGATCCGCTCCTCGGTGGTGCCCTTGGCGGTGGGCACCTGGTCGACGGTGTAGGCGTCGACCAGGAACGCCATCAGCGAGCGGGTCAGACCGGCCGCGGGCTCGATGACGTACGGGATGTAGCGCTCACCGGAGGCCTGATCGAAGTAGCTCAGGTCGGTGCCCGAGTGCTCCGAGTGCGTGCGCAGGTCGTAGTCGGTGCGGTTGGCGATGCCCTCGAGCTCGCCCCACTCGCTGCCCTGGAAGCGGAAGCGGTACTCGATATCGGTGGTGCCAGCCGAGTAGTGCGACAGCTTTTCCTTGGGATGGTCGTAGAGGCGCAGGTTGTCGGGATCGATGCCGAGGTCGGTGTACCAGGCCAGGCGGGTCTCGATCCAGTACTTGTGCCACTCGGCGTCTTCGCCGGGCTTGACGAAGAACTCCATCTCCATCTGCTCGAACTCGCGGGTCCGGAAGATGAAGTTGCCGGGGGTGATCTCGTTGCGGAAGCTCTTGCCGATCTGGGCGATGCCGAACGGCGGCTTCTTGCGCGCGGTGGTCTCGACGTTCTTGTAATTGACGAAGATGCCCTGCGCGGTCTCGGGGCGCAGGTAGTGCAGGCCCTCTTCGTCGTCGACCGGGCCGAGGAAGGTCTTGAGCAGGCCGGAGAAATTCTTCGGCTCGGTCCACTTGCCGGGCTGACCCGTCTCGGGGTCGTTGATGTCGGCCAGGCCGTTGGCCGGCGGGTGGCCGTGCTTCTCCTCGTACGCCTCGAGCAGGTGGTCGGCGCGGTAGCGCTTGTGCGTGTGCAGCGACTCGACCAGCGGATCGGAGAAGGTCTCGACGTGGCCGGAGGCCTCCCAGACCTGGCGCGGCAGGATCACCGAGGAGTCCAGACCGACGACGTCGTCGCGGCTGGTCACCATGGTGCGCCACCACTGCCGCTTGATGTTCTCCTTCAGTTCGACGCCCAGCGGACCGTAGTCCCACGCCGACTTGGTGCCTCCGTAGATCTCACCGCACGGGTAAACCAGGCCCCGGCGCTTGGCGAGGTTGGCAACGGTGTCCACCTTCGACTTGGGTGCCACGCGAGATTTCTCCATCCCTTGGGAGTCGGACAAGTATGCCGACAAGCGTATCGGCACCGGCCGACCGGTCGTGCACCGCACGGGCGAAGTAGCGCCCCGACGGCCGCTCGACGGCGGGTTCACCGTCGAAACGGTCGTCCGGCGACTGCCGATCGCCCCAGCTCAGCGCGTCACGTTCGACATGCGCACGTCTGCATGTCAAAATGGCATCGGTTTCCATTAAGGAGTTGGTTGATGACCACCGATGCCACGGCCGCACACGCGCACACCCCGTACCACTCCCCCGCCCCCGCCACGGTGCCCGCGCGCCAGGTACTCGAGGACGCGGGTGAGCTGCTGCGCGCGCTGGCCGCCCCGGTGCGGATCGCGATCGTGCTGCAGCTGCGCGAGTCGCCGCGCTGTGTGCACGAGCTGGTCGACGCCCTCGGGGTCACCCAGCCGCTGGTCAGCCAGCACCTGCGCATCCTCAAGTCGGCGGGCGTCGTGCACGGCGAACGCTCGGGTCGCGAGGTGCTCTACGAACTCGTCGACGACCACCTCGCGCACATCGTCGTCGACGCCGTCGCCCACGCCGAGGAAGGGTAATCCGTTGGCAGACAATCCCTCCGGCAAGCAGGTCGGAGTCCGCAGCACCCGGCAGCGCAGCGCGATCTCGGCGCTGCTCAGCGATATCGACGAGTTCCGGTCCGCCCAGGAACTGCACGACGAGCTCCGCAAGCGCGGTGAGGGCATCGGCCTGACCACCGTCTACCGGACCCTGCAGTCGCTGGCCGACGCGGGCATGGTCGACGTGCTGCGCACCGACTCCGGCGAGTCCGTCTACCGCCAGTGCTCGAGCGGGCACCACCACCATCTGGTCTGCCGCCACTGCGGCCGCACCGTCGAGGTCGAGGGCCCGACGGTCGAGGCGTGGGCTGCGACGATCGCGGGCGAACACGGCTTCACCGAGGTCAGCCACACCCTGGAGATCTTCGGCACCTGCCGTGACTGCGTCGACGCGCGCGCCCGCGCACAGAAGGACGAGACCGCGACGGTCTAGTTTTTGTGACTCACATCACATGATGGAACCCTCGGTTCGACAGCTCCGTCCAACCTTCACGAAGAGACCGATCCGCACGGTGGTACCGACGGCCCGTGGCCGCCTCGGCGCCGAAGGAGGGGGCAATCGTGAGCACACTCGGTGTCGAACCCGATCAACTGACAGCGCTGGCGACGACGTGGCGGCAGGAGGCCGACGAGGTCGGCGAGCTCGCCTGGACCGCCATGAGCGAGGCCACCGGCGACGGCAGTGACGTCCTGGCCACCGTCCGCGGCCTGGCCGATCCCGCCCAGCAGGCGATGTCGTCGATCGCGACCAGATACACCACCCTGGCCGGCCTGATCGACAAGTTCTCCGCCGACATCCAGGCCAAGGATGCCGAGATCGCGGGCGAGATCGGGAAGCTGGGATCGCGCTGATGCGCCCGACCCTCCCCCAGCTCGACGGCTGGAATCTCGACGGCCTGCACCGCGCCGCCGACACCGCCCGCGCCAATGCCGATGTGGTGTCCACCGCGGTCGACGACTGCTCACGCGCCGTCTCGACGGCGGGCGGCTGGCACGGCCGGACCAGGGACGCGGCGGGCCGGCGGATCGACGAGGAGGTCGACCACGGCTACGAGGTGCGCACCGTGCTGCTGCGGATCGCCGACGACGCCGACGACGCGTATCGGAGCCTGCAGCATGCCCGCGCCTACGTCCTCGATCAGCGGACGCTCGCCGTCGACCAGGGCTTCCAGGTCGAACCCGACGGCCGGGTCTCCCACACCGATCCCGAGCAGGAGGGCGCGGCGGGCGTCTTCCAGCTCAACCTGTTCGGCGGCCTCGACGAGATCGAGCGCCTGGACAGCCGGCTCGGTACCCGCCTGAAGGAATCACTCGCCGACCTGACCGCGATCCGCGACGGCCAGCCCGACATCACCCTCGCCGACGGCACCGTCCGCGACCCCGATGCCGTGGCGATCCAGCTGGCCGCGATGTCGGCCGACGAGCGGGCCACCTACCTGGCCGGTCTGAGCCCGGAGGCACAGCGTCAGCTGGTGATCGCCGCGCCGGAGAAGCTCGGCAATCTCAACGGCGTCCCGTTCGGCATGCGGATCGAGGCCAACGAGATCAACATCCGCAACGCGCTGACGACGGAGAAGGCGAAGCCGGACCCCGACGAATCACGGGTCAGGCAACTCGAGGCGATGCTCGCGCCGATCCCGAACCCCGAGGGCACCGGCACGCTCACCACGGCCGCCGCCGCGACCGGCGACAACGCGACGCCCCGGCTCGACATGGTCGACCGCAAGTTCGTGATGTTCAGCACCGAGGGCAACGGGCGGATGATCGAGATGCTGGGCTCGATGAAGGCGGGCTCGCCCGGTGTCGGCGTGTACGTACCCGGCACCTCCACCAACCTCAACGGTTCCGGCTCCAATCACGTCGCCGCCTGGAATCTCGCCGACCGGACCGACAGCCCCGTCTTCCTGTACATGGAAGGCGATTTCCCGCAGAGCCTGACCAGTCTCGACGACGGTGCGCCGAGTCCCCGGTTCGCGGCCGACATGGCGCCGAAGCTGGTCGAGTTCGGGCACGAGATCGACCGGGAGGTGGGCGCGAATTCCCCGGGCACGCCGGTGACCTATGTCGGCCATTCCTACGGCGGCTCGATCGTGGGCTCCGCCGAGCAACTCGGCCTGCGCGCGGATCGCGTGCTGCACGCCTCGTCCGCGGGGACCGGCGTGTTCGACACCGGCTGGAACAACCCGAACCCGAACGTGCAGCGGTATTCGATGACGGCCCCCGGCGACCTCATCGGGGTGGTGCAGTCGTATCCCGAAGGGGGACTGACTGTTCCGGGCGGTATACACCTGCCGGGCAACCCGCACGCATCCGAGGTGCTGGGCGGGGATCCGGACGAGGTGCCCGGCGTCACCCGCCTGGATACCGGCTTCTACAGCGGCAGTTCCGGGGAGCACGCGAACGAGGTCGTGTTCGGCGTCGAGGGGCACGGCGACTACTGGGACGACGCGGGATCGACGGCCTTCGAGAACATCGTCGGCGTCATCAAGGGCACCGACGCCATCGGCTACGTCGAGCGTGGGATCGAAACGGACTGGGTCGACATCGGATTGGGCGACAACGGCAACGGCGGCAGGGAAGCCTTCGACGCCGCGAAAGCGGCCGCCGCGGCTCGCGCTGCGTCGTCGCTGGGCATTCGGATCGACCCCTACGCACACCCGCAGATCACGGACAACCCCGGCCTCGGCCCGAGGATCGATGTCGAATGAAGTCGATGACGGTTGCCACCGTAGCCATGGTGGCGGTCACGCTCGCCGGGTGTTCCGGCTGGATCTCCGAGGGTCCGACCAATCAGCAGGTCAAGGACGCCACCGGGTTGACCGTGGCCGACGCGCGCCCCATCGTTGCCGACAATTTCGAGCTCATCTGGCCGAAGCCGATCACCGTCGAACCGGACATGGTCGATGTGGGGTCGGGCTGTCGGACCGACCCGAACTCGCTGCGGTCGGCGGGACCGCCCTGGCACCCTCGGTACGAGCGGCAGGAGCTCAACCCTTCGCAGGAGTTCATCGATCAGGCGATGGCGAATCTCGAGGCGATGACCGCCCGCGGCTTCACCCTCGTGCCCAGCCAGAATCCGGCCGAAGACCCCGTCAGCAGGTATTACCGGGACTCCCGCGGCTTCTCGGTCGCGTCGTCCCGGACGCGTGCGGGCAGGAACGACGAGGAGGTCCGGTTCATCATGGCCTCCACGTCCCCCTGCGCCGCGGAGTGACGGATCGACCGGCACGGTCGGCTGGACCCAGCACCGCGGGCCGTCGGACGACTCGGCCGCGAGATCCGGGTTCCGACTAGACTCTGCACAGCCGTCATCGCTCGGAATAGAGCGCGCAGCTGTCTACACCAGGAGGGGATGGTCGAGATGACAGTGGGAGGCCATGGGTGGAAGGCCGTCGGCATCGCCGCCCTCGGGCTGGTAGTCGCCGGTTGCGGGGGCGGCGAGAGCGGGACGGCCGCGCCGACGACCAGCGGGGTGAGCGTGGCCGCGAGCCCGACCTCGGTGGATGCCGAGGCGAAGGTGTGGGATCCGTGTTCGCTGCCGGATTCGGCGATCAGCGGAGTGGGGTTGAACGTCGGCAGCAAGAAGAAGGACGTCGCGGGCGTCGACTTCACGGGGTGGAAGGTCTGCAGCTGGATGGATCCTGGCAAGCAGTACAGCCTCGCAGTCCTCTCGTCGGAGCACACTCTCGCCGAATCGCGTGCGCGCAGCGACTTCTCCGAATGGGAAACCTTGACCGTCGGCTCGCATGCGGCACTCGAATTCCGTCAGTCCGGCGCGTCCCATGATCTGTCGTGCTTCGTTGCCGTTGAGGTGCCCAATGGATCGGTGATGTTCAGATTTCAGAATCGGGTCAGTGCGGACAATCCCCTCGCTCCGTGCCCAGAAGCTCGTCGACTGAGCTCAGGCCTGGTTCAGAACCTTCCTGCGTGAGAGGTGATCGGCCATGCACTTCAACGTTGACCCTGCGCAGTGGAACCAGCTGCTGGTCCAAGCGGAAGCTGGTCAGCTCGCTCTCGACCCCGCGATCGGCAGGGATTTGGACCGCGTGTGCGACGACCATCTGGACCGATTGGAAGAAACATTCGAGCAGGTAGCGATCGTCAGCGCGATCTCCGGTTTCGGCGACCTCAACTCCGGCAAAGCGTTGGAGCGAAAATTCGCTCTCACCGCCTCCGGCGGGGACCGGGCGCTCGATGAAGTGCTCAAGCAGCACATCGACGCCGTCCAAACGGCGAAAGAGGTTGTCGCCAAAGCGATTGCCAACTTCGTCGCCCAGGACGGCGCCCTCGCCACCGACCTCTCCGCGACCGGAGAGCCGGCGTGACCTACGACGAATACAAGAGCAGAGTCATCGCCGCGCAGGAGCAGTGGAACCAGGAGCGCACGGGCATCTACAACCGGCAGCAGCAGGGCAACTACGCCACGATCTTCGGCGGCGACATCCAGCCACCACACATCACCACGCCCGACAGCTACGACAGCATGTCGCTGGCGCAGATGCAGGCGGCCGTGGCGGCGATGAAGCCGAAGCTCGTCGATGACGCGGTGACGGCGTGGGCCAATATCGGGATGAACCTGATGGGCACGTTCTCCAAGTTCAATCAGGAGTTCGCCCGCACGGTCACCGGCGCGAACGGTCACAGCGGGTGGACGGGCGCCGCCGCTTCCGCAGCGGTGGCCGCGGTGAACAACTATGCGGAGCAGTCGATTCCGCTGTCCCAGGCGGCGACGGCGATCAGCTTGAAGCTGTCGGAGATGCGGACCGGGATCGAGGAGACCCAGGCGCTCATGCCGGGTTTGACCTCGCGCGAGTCCGTCACCGGCAAGACCTTGCCCGGTGACGGGGTGATGAAGGTCGACGAGCACAACCAGAAGGAAGCCGAGGACGAGGGCCGCCGCATCCTGCGCACCGTCTACGGCCAGGTGGCTGCCCAGACCGACAACGGCGTCCCCTTCCTGCCGTCGGCGCCGACTATCACGAGCGGTACCGGCGACAACGGCGTGACAGGCGGCAACGGCGGCACGAATACCGGTGGGACACAGGACCGGACAACCGGCGGCACGAACACCGACGGCACCACGCCGGAAACGCCGGGCGAGGGCACCTCCGCCGAGGACTCCGACACCTCGTCCTCGACCACGCCGTCGTCCACCGATACCGGGTCGACCACGGCACAGAGCACCACGCCGCAGTCCACCGCACCGAGCTCGACCACACCGGGTTCGACCACGCCCGGCACCACGACCACCCCGGGGACGACCCTGGGCACGACCGCGCCGGGAGCGGGTCGCCCCACCGGCACCGGGCGAGGCTCGGGCGGCGCACCGGGCGGCGGGTCCCCGTCGACCCCGGCGCCGGGCCGCAGCGCGCCGGGCGGTCAATCCCCTGCCGCGGCGGCCGCCGCGGCAGGTCGAGCGGGTGCGGCGAGTGGAGCCCGCGGTGCGGCGGGGATGGGTGGCATGGGCGCACCGGGCGCGCGCGGCGGGTCCGACGACGAACGGACCAAGGGCGTGCCCGACTACCTGATCACTCAGGAGAACGGCGAACTATTGATCGGCACGGACGGGCTGCGGACCGTGCCCCCGGTGATCGGCGGAGACAGCGACAGTGCAGCGGGCTGAGTTCACCGGCATCGAGTTCGAGATCCTGTGGTCGGGGTACGGCCGTGACCGTCTTCCCTACCCGTTGCAGTACCGCACCGATATCGCCGACTTCGAGGAGCTGAAGCGGCATCGGGAGGCTGCGGTCGAGAATCTGCTCGGCAAATACGATCCGGCGGTCGAGCACGCGCTGGCCGTCCTGCTCGAACCCGACGCCAGGGTCGAATCCAAAGGCTATATCGGACAGGATGATTCGAATGTGGTCCGCTTCCACGGCGCGATCCGCGGTCGCGCAGGCGCGACCCTGACGCAGGCCCGCGGCCCCGCCGAGGACGTCGGCGGTGACGTCGTCATGACCTACTGCACGGCCGATCAGGTCGCCGCCCTCGCGGTCGCGGCGCTGCCCCGCGCCAAGCCGGGCACCAAGCCCCCGGTGGAGGTCCGCCGCGAACAACTCGCCGCCGAAGAGGAACACTTCGAGTACCGCGCGGGTCAGCTCAGCTCCGCCGACCAGCTCAATCGCATCTTCCGCCGCAGACGCCACGCCTTCGGCGAGATCTCGGCCTTCTCCGGCCCCGCCGTCGACGCCCGCCCCAGCCCCGGCCGCACCTTCTGGTGGATGGACTACGACGACGGTCGCTACTACGTCAAGACCGGCGATCCCATCATCGCCGAACCCCTGCCCACCGACCGCATGGTCGCCGGCATCCGCCGCATGCTCGCCCGCGCCCAGCGCTACCACCAGGAGTTCGGGGAACCCGACGAACGCCTCGCCTGAGCTCGCTCACCACCCGCCGTCGAACAGTGCCTGCAACGCGGGCACGGGTTCGGCGACCGTCGAGGTATTCGCCACCGCGACAACGACGAACACCACGGTCAGTCCCATCGTGAGCAACCCGAGCCCGGCGAGAACGCCCCGCTCCGCCGAGGACTTTCCGGCCCGCCGCCGCCACAACACCACCGTCGCGACGGCACACCCCACGGCGACCATGGACGCGATCACCACCATCGCGACGTGATAGCGCGTGAAGTCACCGATCATCATCTCGAGCGCGGGCGACGAACCCGCTGCGGCCAGCTGCCGACCGACGTCTGTCACGGTCCCCGCGAGTTCCGGACCCACCGGGTCGTCGAACAGCATCGGCAGCAGGGAGGCGTAGGGCGCCACCGCGCCTTGCACATTCGCCATCACGGCCAGCACCGCGACGAGCGCGCACGTCGTGACGCCCGCACCGGCCGCCCCGAGGGCGACGCGGCGCCCCCACCGCGCGTCCTCTTCCCGGCCGACGGCGTTCCACAACGCGACGGCCAGCACCGTCAGAACCCCCAGCAGCACCGCCGCGATCACGGCTTTGGCCACGTGATACCGAAACCAGTACGCCACCACCTCATTCAGCGCGGGCGAGAATTCCCCTGCCCCGGAACTCCAGTACCCGACGAACGCCACCCGCAACGCGTCTCGCAGCTCCCCCTCGTTTCCGATCCCGCCCGCGGAACCCCACCCCGCCGCCATCCCCGGAACGACCACGAACGAGACGCCGAGCAGCACCGCCGCAATCGCGAGCAGCCCTATCCCCCGCCCGGACATTCGCCTCACCCGCGATACCACCGCCAGACCGCCCACGACGATTCCTCCACTCAGAAACGGCCACCGCGACACCAGCAGTCGCTCACACCGATGCTAACGAGCGCTTTCTGATGTGACACGTGCCGCGCTAGAATTCGGAGGTCGTCGGGTCGACTCCCGACCGGAGAGCGCTGTGACCGAGACCGACTACGTCGTTGTGGGAGCGGGAAGCGCGGGCTGTGCGGTCGCGCGCAGGCTCGCCGAGAGCGGCGCGTCCGTGGTGCTGCTGGAAGCGGGTGGCCCGGACGACAAGGGCTGGGCCCGAATGCTGTTCCGGATTCCCGGCGCGATCAACGTCATGCACTCGACGCCGCAGCTGAAGAAGCTGTTCGATTGGGGCGACAAGTCGATCCCGCAGCGTCACGCGCTCGGCCGCCGGATCCCCATGACGCACGGCCGGATCCTCGGCGGATCGAGTTCGGTCAACGGGATGCTCTTCGTCCGGGGTCACCGGAAGAACTTCGACGACTGGGCCGCCGAGGGCTGTCACGGGTGGGCCTACGAGGACGTCCTGCCCTATTTCCAGCGGATGGAGGACTGGGAGGACGGCGCGAGCGAATGGCGTGGGTCCGGTGGTCCGATCAAGGTCACCCGCCAGCACACCATCACCGACGCGGCGCGCGCGTTCATGGACGCCACCGAAACGCGCCTGGGTGTGCCGAGAATCGACGACTACAACGGCGAGAGCCAGGAAGGGGTCGCGGTTTTTCAGCAGAGCGCCGCGAACGGTGTGCGGTACTCCGCGGCCAAGGGCTACCTGCACGAAGATCCGCTGCCCAATCTCACCGTGCGCACGCAAGCGCGAGTGACGAAGATCGTGATCGAAGGCTCCCGCGCGACGGGCGTGCAGACCGTGGTCGACGGCGGCACGCAGGTGATCGGGGCCTCGCGCGAGGTCGTCGTCTCGGCCGGCGCGTTCGGATCACCGAAGATTCTGCAGTTGTCCGGGATCGGCCCGGCCGCGCACCTGACAGAGCACGGCATCGCCGTCGTCGCGGATCTGCCGGTGGGCGACAATCTGCACGACCACCTCTTCGTCCCCCTGTCCTTCGCGATGAATTCGGCGTTGCGCAGGCCGACGGCTCCGTATTTCCTGCGCGGTCTGGCGGCCGAACGGATTCGTCCGGGATCGTCGTGGGCCGCCGGTTCCTCCTTCGAATCCGTCGCCTTCGTGCGCACCTCGCATGCCCACGACATTCCCGACCTGCAACTACTCAGCCTCTACTGGGTGTATCCGTCGCCGAATCAGGACTCCGACAAGCGAGTCGTTCCGGCCACCAAGAAGCCGGGTCACAGCGTCTTCCCCGCCCTCATCTACCCGGAGAGCCGTGGCACCGTGCGGTTGGCCTCGGCGGATCCGGCCGCCGCACCGCTCATCGATCCGGCGTATCTGACAGCACCCGAGGACACCGAGGTGCTGCTCGAGGGCATCGACATGGTCCGCGCGATCATGGCGGGAACCGGCGACAACGAGGGCGAAATCGTTCCCGGCGCGCCCTTCACCGATGAAGCGGCGATGCGCGAAGAACTACCGAACCGCATCCACACCGTCTATCACCCGGTCGGTTCGGTCCGCATGGGTGTCGACGAGCGCGCGGTCGTGGATCCGCAACTGCGAGTGCGCGGAATCGACGGCCTCCGAGTCGCCGACGCCTCGATCATGCCGAGCGTGACCGGCGGCAACACCAACGCGCCCACCATCATGATCGGCGAGAAATGCGCCGACCTGATCCTGAAGGGCTGAGGTTCAGCCGAACGGGTTCGATCGCTCGCACTCCTTCGACGGAAACCGGAGCGATCCGGAAGGCGCCGATGTTCCGCACGAAGATTCGTGCGGAACATCGGCGGGGATGTCAGGCGGCGACGGCGACCGGGATGGAGGTGGCGTCCGGGGCGGGCGTGGGGCGGGAGCGCAGGGCGCCCAGGCCGAGCAGGGCGAGACCGGCAGCCGACCAGGTGAGCAGGACCGCGAGGGGGGCCAGGGCGCCCGCGCCGTCGAAGTAGGCGACCGAACGGAGCAGGGACGCGGCCGCGCCGGGCGGGCACAGCTGGCCGATGGTGCCCCAGGGCTGCGGGAGGAGTTCGGGGGCGGAGGTGGCGGCGGAGAACGGGTTGCCGATGAGGAGCATGGTCAGGGCGCCCAGGCCGATGCCGGGGCGGCCGATCGCGGCGGCCAGGCCGACGAGGGTGGCGGCGACGGCGAACGCGGCCAGGCCGGCGATCGCGGCCAGTTCCAGGTAGGAGCCGGGAACGATCGAGAGCCAGGTGTGGAAGACCAGGGTGCTGAGCAGACCGCCGGCGACAGCGAAGGTGACCAGGCCGACGAGCCGGGCGGCGAAACCGGGGATCAGCAGGGTGAGCAGCACACCCGCGGCGATGCCGGACATCACCAGGGGCAGCACCATCGAGCCGAAGCCGGCGCCGCGCGGGTCGTCGGGGTCGGTGGCGACGACGTCCTGAACCGGCGTGGCGGGCGCGCCGCCGAACTGCTGGGCCAGGGCGGTGAGTTGCTGGGCGACCGCGGGTGAGGCGGCCGAGGCGACCAGGACCTGCGGTGCGCCCTGGCCGGTGACGATGGCGCCGTAGACCTCGTTGTCGGTGAGCGCGGTGCGGGCGGCGTCCGCGTCGGCGAGGGTGGTGATCTCGAAGGCGTCGGGGCTGCGCTGCTGCAGCTGCTGGGTGACCTGCGCGGCCTGCGGACCGGTGACGGCGATGGGCAGGTCGCGCGGAGCGAGGTTGACGGCGGGCCAGGCGAAGGCGATCAGGAGCAGAGCCTGCAGCGCGGTGGCCGCGAGACCGAGCGCGACCGCTCGTCGAGTGATCGTCATGGCGGTTCTCCCCTTAAAGCGAATGTTCGTTCTTTTTGGTGGTTCCACGGTGGCATCGAGAGCCCGCGCTTGTCAAGAACGGATATTCGTTTTACTTTGAGTCATGCCCCGAGTCAGCGAAGAACACCTCGAACGTCGCAGGCAGCAGATCCTCGACGCCGCGCAGCTCTGCTTCGCCAAGAGGGGTTTCCACGAGACCTCGATGCAGGATGTGTTCGCCGAGGCCGGGTTGTCGGCGGGGGCCGTCTACCGGTACTTCACCAGCAAGAACGAGATCATCGCGGCCCTGGTTCTCCAGACGATGGTGCCGCTGAGGTCGCGGTTGGCCGAGATCATCCGCGCCGAGACGCCGCCGGTGCCCGCCGAAGTCGTCCGGCTGCTCACCACCGAGGTGATCAAGCACAGCGGCGCGGACGGGCCGTTGCGCTTGGCGCCGCAGGCCTGGGCGCTGGCACTGGTGCAGCCGGAAGCCGGTCTACCGGTGCGCGAGGGCATCGCCACCATGCGGGATCTGTGGCGCGAATACGTGGTGCGGATGCGCGAGCTCGGCTGGATTCCGGCCGACGCCGATGTCGACGCACTGGCCAAGACCATCATCGGGATCATGCCCGGCTTCATCCTGCAACATCTGCTGCTCGGCGACGTCGATCCGGAAGAGATGGCCAGAGGCGTCGAGGTGCTGCTGCCGATCGACCCGGCCCGGGATCGTTAGAAAGCTCACTGTTACCGACGCCAGGGAACGGGTAGGTTCGGGTGCGGCACAGGTGGGGTCGTGGGGCCACCGAACCGCCGACAATCGATCCGACCAGGGAGTTTCCTGTGGCATTGCACCGACGAACCCTTCGATCACGCGGCATCGCCGCCCTCGCCACCGCGACCGTGGCGGCCGTCCTGCCCGTCGCCGTGGCAGGCACCGCGCAGGCACGCATGATCGGCGGATTCGAGGTGGGCGGCGCGATCGAGATCGAATACGACCAGGCCGGCGGCCCCGCGCTCGGTGACCCCACCTCCCCCGAATCCGACGCCGCGGCGGGCGGCAAGTACCAGACCTTCGCCAACAACGCGGCGATCTACTGGCACCCCGACACCAACGCCAACACCGTCGCCGGGCAGATCCGCGACAAGTTCGCCGAGCTGGGCAACGAGGGCGGCAAGCTCGGCTATCCGGTCACTCGCGAGGAGTCGACCCCGGGTGGCACCGGCCGCTACAACCACTTCCAGAAGGGGTCGATCTACTGGTCGGTCGGCACCGGCGCGCACCAGATCAGCGGCCCGATCCGGGACAAGTGGGCCGCGCTCGGCTGGGAGTCGAGCCCGCTGGGCTTCCCGCTCAGCGACGTCTCCAAGGCAGGCAAGGGCGACGGCCAGTTCTCGATGTTCCCGACCGGCGCCATCTACTGGTCCTCGTCGACCGGCGCGCACGCGGTGTGGGGCAGCATCCAGGCCGACTGGATCCGGGCGGGCTCCGAAGGCGGCCGCTACGGCTACCCGACCAGCGACGAATACGACTACCAAGGCGGCAAGGCCCAGGATTTCCAGGGCGGCAAGATCACCTGGAAGCCCTCGAACTGACGCCTACGGCGCGAGCAGCCCCTGCCTGGCCCTGCTCGCGCCGGACAGCGTGAGCAGCAGCATGGTGGTCAGCGCCTGATCGTCGAGGCCCTCGGCGGGGAACGTGTAGCGCAGGATGACATCGCCCAGTTTGCCGCGCCCGATCAGGGTGACCGAGCCGAACTGGATCTCGTTGTTGCGCTCGGCGACGCGCTTGTGCAGCTGCGGCTTGAGCGGGCGATCCCAGGCCAGCACGCTGGTCAGCGACAGCACGGTGAGGCCCGGCGCCAGGGTGACCGCGCGGATCGAGCACAGCGCGCCGTCGTATTCGAAGCCGAGCGAGCCGTCGGCGTCGACGCGGACATCGATGTCCTGCATCTGCAGACAGGCGCCGGTGCGCGCCTGCAGGTCCAGTTCGGGTGTGACCACCGCGTCCATCTCGGCTCCGTCGCTCATTTGGTGCCGCCGAAGCGACGATCGCGCTTGGCGTATTCCAGGCACGCGTCCCACAGGTTACGCCGGTCGAAGTCGGGGAAAAGCGTGTCCTGGTAGACGAATTCGGCGTACGCGGCCTGCCAGATGAGGAAGTTCGAGCTGCGGAACTCCCCGGAGGGACGCAGGAACAGGTCGACGTCGGGCATATCGGGTTCGTCGAGGTACCGGGCGACGGTGGCCTCGTCGATCTTCTCCGGATCGATCTCCCCCGCCGCCACCCGGCGCGCGATCTCGCGTGCGGCGTCGGCGATTTCGGCGCGGCCGCCGTAGTTGACGCACATTGTCAGCGTCATCACGTCGTTGTCCTTGGTGAGCTCCTCGGCGATCTCGAGCTCCTTGATCACGCTGCGCCACAGGCGCGGTCGGCGACCGGCCCAGCGCACGCGCACACCCATCTCGTGCATCTCGTCGCGGCGGCGGCGGATCACATCGCGGTTGAAGCCCATCAGGAAGCGCACCTCGTCGGGGCTGCGCCGCCAGTTCTCGGTGGAGAAGGCGTAGGCGGACAGCCACTTGACGCCGATCTCGATACAGCCCTCGACGGAGTCCATGAGCACGGCCTCGCCGCGTTCGTGTCCGGCGGTGCGCGGCAGGCCACGTTCCTGCGCCCAGCGGCCGTTGCCGTCCATCACCAGCGCGACGTGGTTGGGGACCAGCTCCGGCGGGATCGCGGGCGGACGCGCACCGGAGGGATGCGCAGACGGCGGGCGCACGGTGCGGGCGGGCTTGCTCGCGGTGGAGGAGTCACGACGCAGGATCACGGCATCCATCCTGCCTGATCGTCGAGCACGGCCCGCACGGGCTCCGCGGATGGCCCGGATCGAGGGTTGCGGCGGCAGGTGCGCGACCGATCCGGCCGGACCGGCCCGCTCGCCGCGGTCGGGCCGCTCAGCCGACGCCGCCCGCGACCGAGCGGTACTCGCCCGTATCGGCACGGCTTCGCTCGATCAGCGGCAGCGTGCGCAGCTGCCGTTCCAGATGCCACTGCAGGTGAGCGGCGACCAGGCCGCTGGCCTGTCGGCGGATGTTGTCGGGGACGCCGGCGATGTAGTCCCACTCCCCCTTCAGCAGGGCGACGAGCAGGTCGAGGACCCCCGCGGCCGGGGTGCTCGCGCCCGGCGGCCTGCAGTGCACGCAGACCGCGCCGCCCGCCGCGACATGGAACGCGCGATGCGGGCCCGGCGTCGCGCAGCGGGCGCAGTCGTCCAGGGCGGGCGCCCAACCGGCGAAACCCATGGCGCGCAACAGATACGCGTCGAGGATCAGTTCGTGCGGGCGCTGCTTGGCGGCGATGGCGCGCAGGGCGCTCGCGGTGAGCGCGTGCAGTTTCGGCGCCGGTGCGCGTTCCTCGCCCGCCAGGCGTTCGGCCGTCTCGAGGATCGCGCAGGCGGTGGTGTAGCGGCCGTAGTCGTCGATGATGTCGGCGGCGAACGCCTCGACCGTGGTCACCTGGGTGACGATGTCGAGTGTGCGGCCCGGATGCAGCTGCACGTCGATGTAGGCGAACGGCTCGAGCCGCGCCCCGAACTTCGACTTGGTGCGCCGCACTCCCTTGGCGACCGCGCGCACCAGACCGTGTTGCCTGGTCAGCAGCGTGACGATGCGATCGGCCTCGCCCAGCTTGTGCTGACGGACCACCACCGCCTCATCCCGATACAACCGCACGGCCTCAGTCTTCCACGTCGACCCGACACCGCCACCACGGACACGGCGGGCCGGTCAGTCCCGCCGGAGCAGACCGGCGATGAGCAGCAGCAGGGACTGCTGGGTCTCGGCGCGGGCGCGCTCCGCGTCCTCGGCGTGCGCGACGATGAGCGAGGCTTCGGTGATGGCGCTGAGCAGCAGCTGCGCGAGGACCGGGACCGGGACGGCCGGGACGAGACCGGAGTCGACGGCGCGTTGCAGTTGGCCGGTGATCAGGCCGAGGCCGTGCCGGGATTCGAATTCGCGGAAGGCGGGCCAGCCGAGGACGGTCGGGGCGTCCATCAAGACCACACGCAGCATTTCCGGGCGAGCACAGATGTCGAGGAAACAAGCCAGACCCGCGGTCATGCCCGCGACGACATCGTCGGGGGCGACGGCGGCGACCGCGCTCGCGATCTCCGCCGTGGCTTCGGTCTCGATCTGCTCGAGTACGGCCAGGAACAGCCCGCGCTTGTCGCCGTAGTGGTGCTGCAGGGCGCCGCGGGTGACACCGGCGGCGGCCACCAGCTGTTCGGCCGAGGTCGCGGCGAAGCCGCGCTCGGCGAACAGGCTGCGGCCTGCCTGCTCGAGCGCGGCTCGGGTGGTGCGGGAGCGATCCTCCTGACTACGGCGCTGCATGCAGCCGAGTGAACTCCACGATCAGTTCGGCGAGCAACTCCGGCCGGTCCTCGGGCACGAAGGTGTAGGAGTCGTCGACGGTACGCAGACTCGCCTTCGGCAGGGCGGTGACGAGCCGCTGCGCCAGTGTCATCGGGAACAGCCGGTCCTCGGTGGACCACACCACCAGCACCGGGAAGTCGACCTCGGCGAAGCGTTCGGCGGCCGCGAGGGTGACCCGGTTGTCCACGCCCGCGGCGAAGCGACGCAGGTCGGCACGGATCGCGGCACTGCGCTGGGCGGGCCCCAGGTAGGACCGTGCGATGTCGGCCGGCAGGTGATGCTTGGTCACCAAGCCGAAGGCGAGCGGCAGCCGCTGCATCGGCTTCCACCGGATCGGCGCGAGCAACGGGGCGACCGCACCGGGCAGTTTCGCCACCTTCAGCAGCGCCGCGAACGGCTGCGGCGGGAAGACCTCGAAGCAGTCGACGGCGGCCAGCACGACCCGGCCGATCCGTTCCGGCCTGCGGGTCATCAGGATCTGGGTGAGCGCGCCGCCGGTGTCGTTGGCGACGACGGTGACGTCGGTCAGGTCGAGCGCGTCGAGGAACTCGGCGATGAGATCCGCGATGCCGGTGGGGGTGAGATCGGCGTCGGGCAGCGGGATCGAGTGCGATCCGAGCGGCCAGTCGGGGGTGAGGCAGCGGTGTCCGGCGGCGACCAGGCCGGGGACCACCCCGCGCCAGAGGTCGGCGTTGACGAGCAGGCCGTGCACGAACACGACCGGCGAGCCGGCGCCGGTGTCGTGATAGCGGATGCGGCCGGACGACAGGGCGATCTCGCGCGCCGGGCCGAGTGCTGAGCTGATTCCCATGGGGTCCTCCCCTGGTCGAATGCTGGGCCTCTTCACTGTTACATACATACGGAATGTATGTCTATACCCGAGAAATCCACCCAGGGTATGTGGACGAGCGACCAGCTCGGGGCTACGGTCGACCCCACTACCTGCAGAGACGGAGCTCACATGTCCGCGCCCGACCGCCTCGCGCCGAAGCCCTCGGCCGACCTCGGCCTTTCCGAAATGTCCGCCGCGCTCGCCGACGGCAGCGTCTCCTCCGTCGCGGCCGTGACCGAGGCGCTCGACCGGATCGAGGCCGCGCAGCCGACGCTCAACGCCTTCCGGACCGTCCGCCGCGAGGCCGCGCTCCGGGAAGCCGCCGACGCCGACGCGCGTCTGGCCGCCGGCGAACGGCTGCCGCTGCTCGGCGTCCCGATCGCAGTCAAGGACGACACCGATATCGCCGGGGAGATCACCGCTTTCGGCTGCGGCGGCGAGTTCGCGCCGAAGACGGAGGACGCCGAATCGGTGCGCAGGTTGCGGGCCGCCGGTGCGGTGATCGTGGGCAAGGCCAATACCTGTGAGCTGGGCCAACTCCCGTTCACCAGCGGAGAGGCCTTCGGCCACACTCGCAACCCCTGGGATCGCACGCGCACCCCCGGTGGCTCCTCGGGCGGTTCCGCCGCGGCGGTCGCGGCCGGATTGGTGCCCGCCGCACTGGGTTCCGACGGCGCAGGCTCGGTGCGCATCCCCGCGTCGTGGAACAACCTGGTCGGGATCAAGCCGCAGCGCGGGCGCATCTCCACCTGGCCGCACGCCGAGGCGTTCTACGGGCTCACCGTCAACGGGCCGTTGGCGCGCACCGTCGGCGATGCCGCTCTGCTGCTCGACGTCACCGCCGGACCACACCGCGGCGACCTGCACACCCCGGCGCCGATCGACGCGAGCGCCGCCGTGGGGCGCGACCCCGGCAAGCTCAGAATCGCGCTCTCCCTGCGGATTCCGTTCACCGCGACCAAGACGGCGCTGGACCCGCAGATCGCGGCGGCCGTCCACGCACTGGCGACGACGCTGCGCGGCCTCGGGCACACGGTCACCGTGGCCGACCTGCACTACGGACTGATGATCGGCGCGTCGTTCCTGCCGCGCTCGATGGCGGGGATCGCGCGCGTGCGCGACGCGATGCCGGAGGCGATCGTCGACCCGCGCACCACGGCCAACGCCCGGTTGGGCGGACTGCTCGGCGGTCCCGTGCTCGCGGCCGCACGCCGCGCCGAGCCGTTGCTGCGCACACGGATCGGCGCGTTCTTCGACGACTACGACCTGGTCCTGGCCCCGACCACCGCCACCCCGCCCCCGCGTGCCGAGGAGATCGACGGGATCGGCGTCGGGGCGACCAACGCTCTGATCACCGCCGCCTGTCCCTACACCTGGCCGTGGAATGTCCTGGGCTGGCCGAGCGTGAACGTGCCCGCCGGTTTCACCGACGCCGGACTGCCGATCGGCGCGCAGCTGATGGGTACCGCGAACTCCGAGCCGATGCTGATCTCGCTGGCGGCTCAGCTGGAAGCGGAACTGCGGTGGGAGCGGGCGCGACCCACGCCGTGGTGGTGAGTCAGAACGGGGCGGTCGGCCACCACCGGTCGTAGAGCTCGGCGCCGTTGGTGGCGCCGATAATGCTGACCAGGCAGAAGTTCCGTGCCGGGTCGTCGAATTGGACGACGAGCGCCCCCGACGTGGTGCCCGCGCGCAGACCCGGCATGTTCTGGACGATGAGCCTGCCCCGCCCCGAGGACCGCTCCCAGTTCTCCTCCCGGATCTCGGTCGCTTCCACGAACGGCCGGGCGTTGCTCGGCGTGCGGTCGCCGTTGCAGTACACCGTCATACGTTCCACGGGATCGCGGTCACCGTTGCAGCTGAGCCGGCCGACGCCGTCGTGCTGGTCGAGCGCGATCGGCCGGTGCTCCTTGTCGACGGCCGCGCACCGTGCGCCCTGGTAGCCGCTCGCGAACGGCGTACGCGGGAGCAGCTCGGGCAGAGCACGGACGATGTATTCGTGCGCGCCCCATGCCGATTCGGCAGCCGTGGTCGGCGCCGCCGAGGTCGTGGGCGCGGCGGCGGGCGACTCGTCGCGATTCAGCGCGACGGCACCGGCCGCTACCAGCGCGAGGGTGAGTCCGGCCACCGCCCCGGCGGCCAGGAGCCGACGACGGGACACCGGCGCTGTCACGGCGCGGGGCGACGGAGTCGGTGCCCAGGAGTGGCCGACCGGGACACCGGTGGGCGGGGTCCCGGCGGCGGGGCCCGGATGACCGATCGGTCCGCGCGGAGTTCCCGGACCGGCGACGCGCGCCGTCGGCGCCACCGGCGCGCCGAACGCGGCGGCCGCGGCGGCGGCCAGCGCGCCGCAGCTGGAGTACCGGTCGTCGGGATTCTTCGCCATGGCCCGGGCGATCACCGCATCGATCGCCGGCGGCAGCCCCGGGTTCACCTGGGTCGGCCGGGGCGGTGGCTCGGTCAGGTGCGCGTTGATCACCGCGGCGACGGTATCGCGCGGAAACGGCGTGCGGCCGGTGAGCAGTTCGAACAGCGTGCAGCCCAGCGAATACAGATCGGCACGATGATCCACGGCGTCGAGCCGGATCAGTTCCGGCGCCGCGTACGCCAGGGTGGCCAGGAAGGCGCCGGTCTCGGTGAGCGCGGTGCTGTCGGTGCCGGATTTGGCGATGCCGAAGTCCGCGACGAGGACCCGGTCCGGTTCCCCGGGCCGCCTTTCCAGCATCAGATTGGCCGGTTTCACATCGCGGTGCAGCAGCCCGGCCCGGTGCGCCGCGTCCAGCCCGGCGGCCGCCTCGGTGACGATGTGCAGCGCGTGCTCCGGGCGGGGCACACCGGCGCGCAGCACCGCCGCGGCGTCGGTCCCCGCGACGTACTGCATCGCGATCCACAGCGCGCCGTCGACGAGGCCGCGATCGTGCACGGCCACCACGTTCGGATGATCGATGCGGGCCGCGAGCTCGGCCTCCCGAATGAACCTCGCCCGGAATTCCGGTGCGCCGCTGTGCGCTTCGCTCAGCACCTTGATCGCGTCCAGCCGCGGCAGCCGCGGATGGCGCGCGGCGTAGACGGTGCCCATCCCGCCGCTGCCGAGGACCCGCTCGATCACGTAGCCGGCGAAGACCGAGCCGGGCCGCAGCCGTGCGGTCATCCGGCGCGCACCAGCAGGCTGTACTGAGCCGCTGCCTTCTGCTTGACCTGCCGCTCCTGCGGCGCGAACACGGTGGCGACGTAGCGGCCGTGCAGCACGCGGCAGGCGTAGCGGACGGCCGGCTGGCCGGTGTCGTCGTCGAGGCACTGGATGTCGGCCAGGCCGGCCGGACCGGTGACGGTCCGCAATCCGTCGGCGGCCAATGATCGGGTCCCGCGATCGAAGGCGCGGCGAGCCTCCACCGCGTCGGGATACCGCATCAGCCCGTCGAAGCCGATCATCGCGAACGCGTCGGCCGAGGATCGCTGCTGCCTGGTGCCGTTCAGGTAGCTCACGTTCGGGCCGTATACGACACCGCTGGCATGCAGCAGCGTCTTACCTCCGGCGATCTGTTCCCGATCGATGAGCAGCACCGCGGGCCGCGACCAGCGCCCCAGCTTCTCGGGGACCAACCGGGTCAGCATCTTCTCGCCGTCGAGCGGCAAGCTCGCGAGCTGGTCGACCGGCGTGGCGACGAATCGATCGAGTTCGGGCAGTTGCGCGTCGAAGGCCTTGCCGATGAGCCCGATCAACGCCGCGGCATCCGGCGTCGGGTGCGTGACCAACACGCTCACCACGAAGGAGCCGCGCGCGACGGTGGCGGCCATGCTCGCCACGGTCGGTCGCCAATGAGCGCGCGCGGCAGCGTAGTTCGGGATGGTGACGGCGACATTGTCGGGGCTGACCGCCGCGTCGGCGGCATCCAGATCGGCGGCGGCCTTGGTGGCGGCGGTGGAATCCGTCATGCGCAGCGCCAGCAGCGACAATCCCCTGGCGCGGGTCGAATCGGTACCGGCGACCTGGAATCCGGCGATCATGCCGTACTTGTCGAGCACGGCGCGGGCCTGCTCCGACAGCACACCGGACACCTTGGCCGGGGTCGGCAGCGGCACCGTGGGCTTGGATTCGGCGGGCAGGGACAGGGCGGCGTCGGCCCTGGCCGGATTGATCATCACCTCGCCGATCCGCACCGACTCGATCACCCTGCCCGAGTAGTCGTCGCCGTTCGGCGCCTCCAGCGGAACATGCTGGTAGGTGCCGTAGTCCAGCGTCGACAGGTCGACCCGGTCCGGTTCGGGCGTACCCGTCACCGTGCAGCCGGTCAGTGCGAGGGCGGCGAGCAGGGCGGCCGCCCGCAGTGCCGCGCGGGGATCACAGCGGCGCATCGGTCCACCACTTCTCGCGCAGTTCGGCGCCGTTGTCGCCGCCGTTGACATCGATCCGGCAGAACGAGCGCGCCGGCTCGTCGAAGTAGACGTGCAGGAATCCGGTCACGGTCTTGTCCAGTCCGATATTGCTGCCCCAGTGCAGGTTTCCGCTACCCGAGGGGCGACGCCACTCCTCGTTGCCCTCGACCTGATCGGTGCTGGGCTGCACCAGCATCCGGGAGCGGTCGGTATTGCAGACGACCGTGATCGCGACGGCGGGATCACGATTTCCGCTGCAACTCATCCGCGCGATCGGTCCCGCCTTGTCGGTCGGCACGAAGTCGAACTTCTCGTCGAACATGTAGCAGCCGGTCAGCTCCTGGTAGCCGGCGCCGAAGGGGAAGGCGGGCAGCAGGTCGGGGAAAGTATCGGCCACGAAGCTGTAGGCACCCCACGCGGTCGCCGGTGGCAGCGGGGGCGGTGAAGTGGTCACGGCCGTCCGCGATGCCGAACCGTCGGGGCCGGAGGTGAGCAATACCGCCGTCGCGAGGCCGAGGACGACGACCACCGCGGCCGCCACCTGGACGGAGCGACGGCGGATCAGCCTGCCCAGCGGCGTCCGGCGGCGCAGCAGCGCCGCGGTGAACGGGTCGGCCGCGGGCATCGGGGCGGGCGGCCAGGAACCGCCGAAGCCCGAACCGGCGGGCAAGGACGGACCGGACCGCTCCTGGGCCGGGGCGTCCTGCACCGACGGCTGCGCCCGCACCGGGGCACCAGCGGTGGCGACGGGAATCGGTTGATCGGGAGCGGAGATGGCCGTCGACGACGCCGGGTCCGCCCCGGCCGGCGGCAGCACCCGCCCGTCCATCGCGGCGCGAGCGGCCGCGGCCAGCTCGCCGCAGGAGGCGAACCGCTGCGCCGGGTCCTTCGCCATCGCCTTCGCGATCACGGCGTCGCACTCGGCAGGCAGCTCCGGCCGGATCGACGACGGTCGCGGCGGTGGCTCGTGCAGATGCGCGTACATGATGGCCGCGGGCGTCTGCCGGACGAACGGCACTGTACCGACCAGCAATTGGAACAGGGAGCAGCCGAGGGCGTAGACGTCGGCGCGCAGGTCGACCCGGTCACCGCTCAGTTGCTCGGGCGCGACATAGGACAGGGTCGCGGTGAGTCCGCCGCCCGCGGACAGCGTCGCGGTGTCCTCGGCGCGGCGCGCGATCCCGAAGTCGGTGACCAGCACCCGGTCGGCGTGCCCCGGCTCCTCGGCCACCAGGATGTTGGCCGGTTTCACGTCGCGATGCACGAGTCCGGCCCGGTGCACCGCGTCGAGTCCGCGCGCCGCCTCGCCGATGATGCGCACCGCCCGCGCCGGATCGAGACCCGTCGGGGCGGTGCGGACGAGTTCGGCGGCGTCGGA
The DNA here is from genome assembly GCF_032656385.1 of Nocardia canadensis. Classification (NCBI taxonomy): domain Bacteria; kingdom Bacillati; phylum Actinomycetota; class Actinomycetes; order Mycobacteriales; family Nocardiaceae; genus Nocardia; species Nocardia canadensis. The sequence continues at coordinate 338,460 of NZ_JAVCWB010000004.1, read as the reverse complement.
ACCGGCGACGTACTGGGTGGCGATCCAGAGTTTGCCGTCGGTCTCCCCGCGATCGCGCACGGCGACGAGGTTCGGATGGGTCAGCGTGGCGGCGAGTTCGGCCTCGCGCAGGAACCTGGCGCGGAACTCGGGGTCGGCGGCGTGGTCGTCGGCGAGGATCTTGAGCGCGTCGTGTCGGGGCAGCCGCGGATGGCGGGCCAGGTAGACGGTGCCCATGCCACCGGCGCCCAATCGCCGTTCGATCAGATACCCGGCGAACTCCGCGCCCTCTGCGATACTCACCCGCCCCGGTCTCCCACGGTCACAGCACTACCGGGACCCTTCCGGCAGCGTTTCCGAATCGGTCGCCGCTGAAGCCGGTCCCCACCCGGAGGTCATGTTCGAGCGACTATAACAGCACGAATCCGGCGGTGCGGTCCGGGAATTCCGGCATTACCGCACTAGCGCCCCGGTTCAGCCCAGCTCTCGAGATCGCTCTTGGTCCCCGCCGGGCAGCCGTCCTGACCGCTCTGGCGCGGGAACATCATCAGGCAGCGTTGCGGACCGGGCCCGCCGACCGCCGTGGTGACCAGTACCGCGATCGACGAGCCGTCCGCGACGCGCCGCGTCGAGAAGCCCAGGGTGCCGGTGACGCCGCGATAGTCGCTCTCGCGCAACTGCACCGCGATGGCGGTGCGGTTCGGCGGCAGGTCGGCGAGCACACCTCGGCTGGCGCGCACGGCCTGCAGGAACAGGCCGCTCACGTCGAACGCGAGGCCGGTGCGGTCACCCGCCCAGGTCGGGCGGTAGTCGGCCAGTTCCGGGTAGCCGCGCAGGTCCTCGATGAGTCCGGCCAGTTCGACGCACAGCTGCTCGTGTTCGAAGGGCACCGGCTGATTGCCGAGTTTGCCCACGCCGCTGACACAGTCGGCGCCGCCGAGCATCACCGGCGCGGCCTTGGCCACATAGCGCACCGTCAGGTTGGCGGGCAGCGCGGCGGTGGCCTTGGGGTCGGTGATCAGCCGGGTGACCGCGTCGTTGCCGAGGATCGCCGGACCCGCGCCGCTCAGACAGCCGCGACTGACCGCTTTGGCGAAGGTGGGGAAATCGTCGTTGCGGCCCGCGAAGAACAGCAGGGTGCGCCGGTCGGCACCCTCGGTCTCACACGGTGCGGGGAAGCGGTAGAGCTGTTGCTGTTCGCGCCAGCTCAGACTCTGCTGGGCGACACCGCGGGTGCTGAGCTCGGCCTGCAGATCGGCGACCAGTGTGGTCACGTACAGGTCGTCGGCCGCTTCCGGGTGGTAGATCGTCACCTTGTCGTAGCGGGCGGTGCCGTTCGCCTCGCGCGCGCCCTGGACGTAGTCGGCGACCAGCCGGGCCTGCACGGTATTGCTCGGCGCCGCTTGGAAATACAGGGGCGAGGCCTGGTCGAGCCCGTCGGCGGACAGCGTCGTCGCGACCGCGGGCACGCCCAGTTCACCGAGCCGGGCGATCGCCGCGCGGGTCTCGTCGGTACTGCGATCGATGCCGACCACGCCGAGCACGCTGGGATCGTCGGCCACCAGACCGCGCAGCGCGTGCTCGACCACCCAGGTCGCCTGGCGCATGTCGGAGCCGCCGTTGGCGACGACGACACGCAACAACGGTTCGGACTCGTCGGAGGCCAGCAGGGCGCGGCGCTGCTGCACCGCGAGCCCGGCCAGCTCCTCGACCTGGGCGTGCGGGTAGCGCACGTTGGTGTCGGCATAGCTGAGACCGGCGAAGTACACCAGCGAGACCAGCGGCCGGTTGGGGTTGCTCTCGCGGGCCTGCACGGCCGCTTCGTTGAGCCGGAACACCTCGCGCTGCATCGCCGTCAGCTCGGGATCGTCGGCGAAGAGCTGCGCGGTGTTGTCGCTGTAGCCCACGCACTCACCGTCGCGCAGGCTCACCGAGACCCCGCCGGTCCACGGCCACTGCGAGCACGGCGCGCCACGCAGCGGCGGGAAGTAGACCAGCGCGGCAGCGATGGCCAGCGCGATCGGGATGAGCACGCACAGGCCGACGAACCAGCTGCGCGCCGCCATCGGCGGTGCGGGCGGCAGCGCGAGACCGCGGAAGCGCGGGTCGCTGATCCGCGGCGGGGTGTCGGCGGGCAGCAGCGCGCGCAGCGGCAGGAACCAGGCGTCGGCCTGCCGGTGGGTGCGCCGGTTGTCGATCTCGCGCACCCAGCTCTGCAACGGGTCCGGCGGTTGCGACGACGGCTGATCGGCCAGACTCTCCAGGGTGCGCAGGGTGCGCAGCTCGCCGATGTCGCCGAGTTCACCGACCTCCCGATTCGGGCCCTCGTCGCGGAAGGCGACGAGCACCAGCGGATCGAAATGGCCGGTCTCGTTCCTGATCTCGTTGATCCAGGTGAGGATGCGCGCGCCGTCGCTACCCTCGGCGAGCCCGCCGAGCAGCGCGACCGGGTAGGCGGTGCGCCGCCAGCTCGACGGCCGCCAGATCCGGCGCCGATACGCGTCGCGCAGATCCTCGAGGAACGCGTGGATGAGCAGTTTGGCGACCTGCTCCTCGTTCTCGTCGACCCGGTGCGAGGCGGTCAGGCGGGACGCGAAACCCAGGAAGCTGCCGGACAATTCGGGTGCGAGGTAGCGCTGGTGCAGGAACCACCTGGTCACCTTCGACATCCCGGGAATGCGCCCGGACACCCACAGCCACAGCCGCAGGACCGGCCACAGCGCGAGCACCCCGAACACCACCCGCGAGATCGTGTCGCCCGCGACGCCTTCGGCGGTGTCGGAGCGGCTCGTCGGCGATCCGCTGCGCAGCAGTTTCGGCAGGCGGCGCCGCAATTCGTCGGGCGCCTCGGACTCGTCGCTGGTGACCCGTTGGCGCGTCAGCCAATCGGCGGTGCGGTAGCGCGGGAACTTGATCGCGCCCATCGCGGTGTCGTCGGCGGCGAAGCCCGCGACGAGCTGCTGGATGATCGGCAGACAATGCCCGGCGATCTCCTGATCGTCGTGCGAGCTGACCGCGCTGAGATCGGGCGTGAGCGCGGTGCGCGGCAGGTCCGGCGCGTGCAGATCGACCTTGGCGCGCGGCGTCGCCCGCCTGCCTCCCGATTCGCCCAGCCAGCTGTAGAGGTCGGCGACCAGCGCGGAATGCCCCTGTACCCCGACCAGTTCGACGATCGGCCGGGGCAGCGTGCGGCGTCCGCGCAGCAGCGTGCGCAGCACTCGCGGCTTGGTGTCGGGGATCTCCAGCGCCCGCAGCAACTCCAGCAGTTTGCCGACATCATTGGCATCGGGCACTTCGACGGCCTCCCCGGGCGATCAGCGAGCACGCCGGGCACTGTCGGCGTATTCGCCGAACGATACCCCGTACCGCCGACGCTCAAACGGTCAAAAGCCCAGCTTCCCCAGCTGTTTCGGATCGCGCTGCCAGTCCTTGGCCACCTTCACGTGCAGGTTCAGGTAGATCCGGGTACCCAGGATGTGCTCGATCTGCTTGCGGGCGTTGGTGCCGACCTCCTTGAGGCGGGAACCGTTCTTGCCGATGATGATCGCCTTCTGGCTCGGCCGTTCGACATACAGCAGGGCATGCACCTCGAGCATGTCCTCGTTGGCCTCGTAGGGCTGGATCTCCTCGATCACCACGGCCAGCGAGTGCGGCAACTCGTCGCGCACGCCCTCGAGCGCGGCCTCGCGGATCAGCTCGGCCATGAGGGTTTCCTCGGGCTCGTCGGTGATCTCGCCGTCGGGGTAGAACGCCGGGCCCTCGGGCATCTTCGAGGCGATGACATCGACGAGCACCTCGACCTGTTCGCCCTTGACCGCCGACACCGGAACCACCTCGGCCTCGGGACCGAGCAGTTTCGAGACGGCCATCAGCTGATGGGCGACCTGATCGCGACCCACCTTGTCGATCTTGGTGACCACACCGAGCACGGTGGTCTTGGGCGCCATCATCTTGATCTGCTCGACGATCCAGCGGTCACCGGGGCCGATCTTCTCATCGGCCGGGATGCACAGGGCGATGACGTCGACCTCGGAGTAGGTGTCGCGCACGAGATCGTTGAGGCGTTGGCCGAGCAGGGTCCGCGGACGGTGCAGGCCGGGGGTGTCGACCAGGATCAGCTGGGCGTGGTCGCGGTGCACGATGCCGCGGATGGTGTGCCGGGTGGTCTGCGGGCGCGAGGAGGTGATCGCGATCTTGGTGCCGACCAGGGCGTTGGTCAGCGTCGACTTGCCGGTGTTCGGACGGCCGACGAAACAGACGAAGCCGGAACGGAATTCCTTCTCAGCCACCGTGCACCTCGCTCAGCACGGCGCCGGCGCGATCGGTGCGGATCACCGCGGCCGACGGGGAGACCTCGCGCACCGCGGCGATGCCCGCGTCCTCGGCGTCACCGCCGACGACGACCGCCGCCTCGAAACCCTCCGCACCGCTGGAGATCGCGGCGGCCACCGCGGCCTGCAACGCGGTCAGGCGCAGCGCGGTCAGCGCCACCGCGCCCGCGGCGTAGGTACGACCATCGGTGTCGCGGATGGCGGCACCGCTCGCGCCGCCGGTGCGGCCCAGTGCGCCCCGGGCCAGCACCAGCAGCTTGTTGTCTTCGGCGTCCAGTTCACTCATCGGTCTCTCCGTTGTCGTCGGGCACGGTGACCTCCGTCGGCGCGGTGCCGTTGGTGGTCTGCTCGGTGCCGTTGGTCTTGCCCTTGCGGGACTTGTCGGTCTTCTTGTCCTTGTCGGCCTCGCGGCGCACCAGCACGGTGTTCACCCGCATCCGCCCGCGTGCGTCGGCGCCGCCCTCGCCGCGCAGGACCAGCCCGTAGACGGTCACCTTCGACCCGGGCAGCGGGACGCGCCCCAGCTCGTGGGCCAGCAGCCCACCCACGGTGTCGACGTCCTCGTCCTCGATGTCGAGGCCGTACAGCTCGCCCAGGTCCTCCACCGACAACCGCGCCGACACCCGATAGCGGCCGTCGCCCAGGTCCTCCACCGGCGGGGTCTCGTCGGTGTCGTACTCGTCGGCGATCTCGCCGACGATCTCCTCGAGCACGTCCTCGATAGTCACCAGGCCCGCGATGCCGCCGTACTCGTCGATCAGCAGCGCCATGTGGTTGCGGCGGCGCTGCATCTCGTCGAGCAGATCGTCGAGCGGCTTGGAGTCGGGAATGAACACCGCGGGGCGCATGACCTCGCGCACGGTCACCTTGCGGCTGCGATCGGCGTACGGGACAAGGTCTTTCAGGTACACCACGCCGAGCACGTCGTCGACGTTCTCGCCGACCACCGGGATCCGGGAGTGCCCGGACCGCACCGCCAGCGACATCGCCTGGGCCGCGGTCTTGTCGGCCTCGATCCACACCATCTCGGTGCGCGGCACCATCACCGCGCGGGCGGCGGTGTCACCGAGCTCGAACACCGACTGGATCATCCGGCGTTCGTCGTCGGCGACCACGCCGCGCTCGCGGGCCATGTCGACGACTTCGCGCAGCTCGATCTCGGAAGCGAAGGGGCCGTTGCGAAATCCCTTACCCGGGGTGATCGCGTTGCCGAGCAGAATCAGCACTCTGCTCACCGGGCCGAGCAGCGCGCCGATGATCTGTAGCGGCACCGCGGCGCCGAGCGCGATCGAATAGGCGTGCTGGCGGCCCAGCGTTCGCGGACCGACGCCGATCACCACGTAGGAGACGACGACCATGACCGCGGCGGCCACCAGCAGTGCCGTGCCCGCGCTCCACAGCTCGAGGGTCGCGGCGGCGAGCAGGACGGTGGCGGTGATCTCGCACAGAATGCGCAGCAGCACCATGAGATTGACGTACCGGGGGCGGTCGTCGACGATCTTGCGCAGCCGCGCGGCGCCGGGCCGTTCCTCGCGGACCATGTCGTCGAGCCGGGCGCGCGAGACCGTGTTCAACGCCGAGTCCACCCCGGCGAATACCCCGCCGAGCCCGATCAGCAGGATCGCCAGCAGGATCTGGGTCAGTGAGGTCACGCGGGTCCCAGTGCGTCACCCGGTGCGGTGAAACCTGCCTTGCCGAGGAGTTGGGCATCCCGCTCGGCCAGTTCGGCGCGTCGCTGTTCCTCGCGCAGGCTCACGTACCACTCCTCGAGCAGCTGGGCCTGCAGCGCGAACATCTCCTTCTCCTCCTCCGGCTCGGCGTGGTCGTAGCCGAGCAGGTGGAGCACCCCGTGCACGGTGAGCAGTGCCAGCTCGTGATCGAGGGAATGGCCGGCCTTCTGCGCCTGCCCCATCGCGAACTCGGGACAGAGCACGATGTCACCGAGCATCGACGGGCCGGGCTCGGGGCTGTCGGGACGACCGCCCGGCTCCAGCTCGTCCATCGGGAACGACATCACGTCGGTCGGGCCGGGCAGGTCCATCCAGCGCACGTGCAGGTCGGCCATGGTGTCGAGATCGACGAGCACCATCGACAGCTCGGCGGCGGGATGCACGTCCATCCGGCCGATGACGAAACGTGCGACGCTGACCAGGTCTTCTTCGGGGACGTCCATGCCCGATTCGTTGGCGATCTCGATGCTCACCTGTTCAGGGTACGGTGCCGACCCGACGCCGCCGGGAGCGGCATCGGGCCAGCGTGGCGTGAGTTACCCCCGGTTCGCACGCCCGGCGGCGCGCCGCTGCGCCCGGTTGCCCGGGTAGTGCGGGCCGGGCACCGCGCGGGTGTCGGACTCGAACCGGTCGTAGGCGTCGACGATGTCGGAGACCAGCCGGTGCCGCACCACATCGGCGCTGGTGAGCTCCGAGAAATGGATGTCGTCGATGTCGACGAGGATCTCCGCCGCCGCGCGCAGGCCCGAGCGCTGCCCGTTGGGCAGGTCGACCTGCGAGATGTCACCGGTGACGACCATCTTCGAACCGAAGCCGAGACGGGTCAGGAACATCTTCATCTGCTCGGCCGTGGTGTTCTGCGCCTCGTCGAGGATGATGAACGAGTCGTTGAGGCTGCGGCCACGCATGTAGGCCAGCGGCGCGACCTCGATGACGCCGGAGGCGAGCAGCTTGGGGATCGCTTCCGGGTCCATCATGTCGTGCAGCGCGTCGTAGAGCGGCCGCAGATACGGGTCGATCTTGTCGTTGAGAGTGCCGGGCAGGAAGCCCAGCCGCTCGCCGGCTTCGACCGCGGGCCTGGTCAGGATGATGCGGGTGACCTGCTTGGACTGCAGGGCCTGCACCGCCTTGGCCATCGCCAGGTAGGTCTTGCCGGTACCGGCGGGACCGATGCCGAACACGATCGTGTTGGCGTCGATCGCGTCGACGTAGCGCTTCTGGTTCAGCGTCTTGGGGCGGATGGTCTTGCCGCGGCGCGACAGGATGTCCAGGCTCAGCACCTCGGCGGGCGATTCGGACACGCCTTCGGTGAGCATCGAGACGGTGTGCCGGACCGCTTCGGGGGTGATCACCCGATTGCGGCCGGTCAGCGCCACGAGCTGCTCGATGACGCGCTCGGCCAGCGCCACATCGCCCGCCTTACCGGTGATGGTGACAGTGTTGCCGCGGACGTGGATGTCGGCCGGGAGAAGCTTCTCCAGCTGACGGAGATTCTGGTCGGCCGAGCCGAGGAACGGGAAAACAGACTCCGGCGCGAGTTCGATGCTGGAACGCACTGTTCGCGCTGCGGGACCCGCGTTGTTTCCGCCTGCGCCGATGCCTGATACGGGGTTGGTGGGGTCGCCGATCTCGCCTGAGTTCTTCAAAAGTGGCTATGGCCTGCTTCCGGTCTCGACTGTGTGTTCGATGAGCTCAGTTTAACGCGCGGCACCGACACCGCCCAGCGATATAACGGCGGGATCGGCCGAACCGCGATCGACCGGTGATCGCAGGTCACGAGCGGAAGGCGGCGGACGGGGGGCCGTGATCTACCAGCGCGGGGTAAGCGCGCCGAGTGCTCCCAGCGCCACCGCGGCAGCCGTGGAAGTGCGCAGCACGGTCGGGCCGAGCAACACGGAGTCGGCGCCCGCCTCGGCCAGGGCGGCCAGTTCGGCGTCGTCGAGGCCGCCCTCGGGACCCACGATCAGGACGACCTCGCGCGCCGCGGCCAGCGGCAGCTCGGTGAACTTGCCCGCGCCGGATTCGTGCAGGGCGGCGACGATCGCGCCCTCGGCCTTGGCCCTGCGCACCAGTTCCACCAGGTCGCGAGTGCGGTGCAGGTCGGCGACCTCGGGAATGTAGGCCCGCCGGGACTGCCGCGCGGCGGACTTGGCCGCGGCGCGCCACTTCTCGACGCCCTTGGCGGCCTTGGCTTCCCAGTTCGAGACACACCTCGCCGCCTGCCACGGCACGATGACGTCGGCGCCGGCCTCGGTCATCAACTCGACGGCCAGCTCCGACCGATCCGACTTGGGCAGCGCCTGCACCACGGTCACCCGCGGGGTCACCGGCGGGGCGATCCGCCGGTGGTGCACCGCGAGTTCGAGCCGGTCCTTCTGGGCCGCGACGACTTCCGATTCGGCCAGCACACCGCGTCCGTCGGACAGGGTGATCGGCTCGCCGACCTTGATCCGGCGCACGGTCGCCGCGTGCCTGCCCTCCGGACCGTCCAGGACGGCGACGACACCCGGCTCGGGCACCTCGTCGAGGTAGAAGACCGTCGCGGCCACGGCCTCAGCGTCCGCTGAAGGAGGCGCGCAGCCGGGCGAACAGGCCGCTGTTGTGCTCGGACTGCGACGACATCACCTCGGCGCGATCCTTGTCACGCAGGCCCTTGAACTTGCGCAGCAGATCGGTCTGCTTGCCGTCCAGCTTGGTCGGCACGACGATGTCGAGGTGCGCGAGCAGGTCGCCACGGGCGCCCGAACGCAGCCGGGGCATGCCGTGGGCGCGCAGCTGGATGATCTCGCCGGGCTGGGTGCCCGCCGCGATGGTGAGCTCGGTCGGGCCGTCGAGGATGGTGTCCACGACGACCGTGGTGCCCAGGATCGCGTCCACCATCGGGACCCGGACGGTGCAGTGCAGGTCGTCGCCGTCACGGACGAAGGTGTCGTGCGGCTGCTCGACGACCTCGACGTAGAGGTCGCCGGCGTGGCCGCCACCGGGGCCGACCTCGCCCTGCGCGGCAAGGCGCACGCGCATGCCGTTGGCGACACCGGCCGGGATCGGCGCGGCGATCTCGCGACGCGCGCGGACACGGCCGTCACCACCACACTTGTGGCAGGGATCGGGGATGGTCTCGCCCGCGCCGCGGCAGGTCGGGCAGGGACGCGAGGTGAGCACCTGGCCCAGGAAGGACCGCTGCACCGACTGCACCTCACCGGCACCGTCACAGGTCTCACAGCGCACCGGCTTGGAGTTGCCGTTGGTGCCCGCGCCCTGACAGATGTCGCAGAGGATGGCGGTGTCGACGGTCAGATGCTTGGTGACGCCGACCGCGCATTCGGCCAGGCTCAGCCGGGTGCGGATCAGTGAGTCGGCGCCGGGCTGGACGCGGCCGCGCGGCTTGCGCGCGCCACCACCCTGGCCACTCATGCCGCCGAAGAACGCCTCGAAGACGTCACCCAGACCGCCGAAGCCGGCGCCGTTGAAACCGGCTCCGCCGCCACCACTTTCGAGCGGGTCACCACCGAGGTCGACGATCCGGCGCTTCTCCGGGTCGGTCAGTACCTCGTAGGCGGTCGAAACTTCCTTGAACTTGGCCTGGGCGGCCTCGTCCGGGTTCACGTCGGGGTGCAGTTCGCGGGCCAGTTTGCGGTAGGCGCGCTTGAGCTCCTGGTCGGTGGCGTTCTTGCCGACGCCGAGCAGTCCGTAGTAATCCCGTGCCACTGTGAGTTCTCTAGTCCTTGGTCGCTGTGGTCCAGCCGAGCGCCGGGCGCATCCTTAGTCGAATCCACTCAACTTTACCGGCCGAAGTACCGACCTTAACAGTTGCGGTTCGGGCCGATTCCGGCCCTCGTCACCTTTCGGCCAGTACCTCGCCGATGTAGCGGGCGACGGTCGCCACCGAGGCCATCGTCCCCGGATAATCCATGCGGGTCGGGCCGAGCACACCCATGCCGCCGAGCACCGCGCCCGCCGCGCCGTAGCCGGTGGACACCACCGAGGTGCCGCGCATCTGCTCGACCTGGGTCTCCTCGCCGATCTGCACCATGACCTGGCCCGGCTGCTGCGCCGCGGCCAGCAGCTTCAGCACGATGACCTGTTCCTCGAGTGCTTCCAGCACGGTCCGCAGCGAGCCGGGGAAACCGAAATCGGCGACATTGCGGGTGAGGTTGGCCGTGCCACCGAGGACCAGCCGTTCCTCGGGATGCTCCACCAGGGTCTCCACCAGCACCGTGGAGACCCGGACGAGCACGTCTTTGATCTTGGCGGGCGCTCGCTCCGGCAGGCCGGCCACCGAGGCGCTGGCCACCGACAGCAGCTTGCCGTCCATGGCGCCACCGAGCAGGCCGCGCACGGCGGCGAGATCGTCGTCGGAGATGACCGCGCCGAGGTCGACGATGCGCTGATCGACCCGGCCGGTGTCGGTGATCACCACCAGCAGCAGGCGCGCCGGATTGAGCGCGACGACCTCGATGTGCCGAACGATCGACGCCGACACCGTGGGGTACTGCACGACCGCCACTTGACGGGTGAGCTGGGCCAGCAGGCGCACGCCGCGACGCAGGACGTCGTCGAGATCGACGCCGGATTCGAGGAACTCCATGATCGCGCGCCGCTCGGCGCCCGAGAGGGGCTTCACCTCGGCGATCCGGTCGACGAACTCGCGATACCCCTTGTCGGTGGGAATGCGGCCCGAGCTGGTGTGCGGCTGGGTGATGTACCCCTCGGCCTCCAGCACGGCCATGTCGTTGCGGATCGTGGCACTGGAAACACCCAGGTGGTGCCGTTCCACGAGCGACTTGGAGCCGATCGGTTCCTTGGTGGCGACGTAGTCCGCGACGATCGCTCGCAGGACCTCGAATCGCCGATCCTCGGTGCTCGACGCCATCGACCCCACCTCCTCGCTCGTGCCGGGTACGTCATCGGCCCGCGTGTACCGCTGTGTTCGACGCACAGACTCGCACGCGGACGCTCGCAGCGTCTCGTTGTCCAGTCTAATTGTCCAGTCCCGGATCGCCCGCTCACATGGTCGTGCCGGAGCGGAGTTGTGCACAGGCCGCGGTTTGTCCACAGGTGGCACGTTGGGTCTGGTACCGCCGTCGACAGCGGCGTACGTTCGGCACTGATTCAGCTGTTTACCAGCGTTTTTCGGGTGTCCACGGCGGGCGGGGAGGGGCTTTGTGATGCAGCGGAACGGCAGCGACGGCGCCACGGGGGTGGCGCTGAATCCGGCGGAGTTCGCCGGATTCGATCGGGGGTGTGCGGAGTTCTTGCGCGTGATCGGCCAGCTCATCGCGCTGGCCGGGGAGATCGGCGCGCGGACGCGATGGGGTCTGGGTGAGGACGACGCGAGGTTGATCTCCGCGGCCACCGTCGTGGCCCGGCTGCGCGCCAAGGCCGACGGCGACGCGAACAGCATCGCCGCGGTGCTGGCGGCTCATGCCGACATCGTCGCCGACCTCCGGTCCGCGTGCCGGTCCGCGCGGGACGAGCTGATACGCACCGACGACGACTGGGCCGGACAGGTCGGCGCGGCCGAAACCGATGCGGGACAACCAACTTTCCGGCAGCGACTGCCATGACCGGGCACGAGCCGAGCACGATTCCCGACGGCGGTGAGAACGCCTGGAATTGGCGTCACGCGCAGATCGTGGCGGCGTTCACCTCGCGCGAGGTGACCGACGCGGTCACGCAGGCGGATCGGTTCGAACGGATCGCGGCACGGTGGGCCGAGGGGTTGGACGCCTTCGAACGAGCCGTGCACGGCTCGTTCGCGACGGCATGGGCGGGAGTGGCGGCCGAGGCGGCCGCAGCGGCCGTGCGCGCGTATGTGACGCAGGCGCGGGAGTTGACGCCGGCACTGCTGGAGCTTCCAGGCCTGGTCCGGGCCGCGGCCGAGGCGATCGTCGCCACGAAGTACGCGATCCCCGAGCTGGTCGTGGACGGCGCGGGAACCTCGATCTCCTCGATGAGCGTCGGGGGCAAGTCTCCGATGCTGCCACCGATGGGTGAGGCAGCCATGTCGCCGATGAGCGGGGCCGCCGCGCATCCGATGTCACCGATGGACGCGGCAACCGCACATCGTGCGGCAGCGTCCGCGGAGGAGAACGCGAGGATCGCGATGCGGGAGCGATATGTGGTGCCGTTCGGTGCTATCGACGGCAGGATTCCGGTGCTGCCCATGCCGATTCGACGGTGCGTTTCCGACATATATTCCGGCCGACAGTGGGTGATCGTCGGGAGTTCGAACCGCGAGAACGCGCTGCCGACGGGAGGCAACCACCCGCCGACGATGAGTGGCGACCACGCGCTTCCGACGCGCAGCGACCCGCCGGCGACGGGAACCGCCCGCGCACAGCCGACAGCAGGCAACCACCCATCAGCGACGGGTAGCGACCACCAGGGCTCGGTGGAAGGCGAGGATTCCGTGTCGGCGAGTGGTGGGACGAGTTCCTCAGCGACCACAGCGGACCGGCCGGTTCAGGTCTCGTCACCGGGCATCGGCGCGGCGGACGATAGGGCGACGAGCGATGGCACGGCGGATGACAGCGGCTCGACGATCGGAAGGTCGACGGTCACCGACTCGGCGGCGGACTGGCGTGGCTCTGACACGGAGACGCCGGGGTGGGGTGGCCCTGGCTCGGAGCTGGCAGGGTGGGGTGATCCGGGCTCGGAGGTCGAGGATCGGGGTGCGTTCGGATCGGGCGACGACCTGGGTCCGGACGTGGAGTCGGTGGCGGGGTCCACCGTGGTGTCGTCGTCGAGTGCGGGCGTGAGTACCGCGTTCTCGGGGGCGCCCGGCGGTCCGGGGTTTTCGCAACCGGGTGGTCCGGGAGTGGCTTCTTCAGTGCCCGCGCTCCCGGGTATCGAGGGATCGGCGACTTCGCTCGGCCGCGCCGCCCTCGACCTCAGCGACAGCAGGGCGGGATCGTCGATGCCGGCGACCGCGGTGGGAGATCGTCCGGCGGCCGGCACTCACTACCGGCCGGCACACGACGGCGCCTTCCTCCATCCGGGAGGGCGCAGTGGGGCGGGGGCAGGCATCGGTCCAGTGGACAACGGCGCCTGCGGTCGTCCGGAAGCCGGACGGAGCGTGCCCGGGGCGGTGGGTCCGGTCATCGGCGCGAATCCGCCGACTGTCCCGGCGCCGACCCGTGGACTCGATCGGTGGTACTACGCCGGACCATTGGGGCCCGGGCTGCCACCGACCGGTGAGACGGAGCGCGCGGTGCCGGAATACCTGATCACGCAGGCGAATACCGACGCACTCCTCGGCGACAGGCGGCCGACGGTGGTCGGGGGCGTGATCGGTGGCGCGGACGGCGGCGGGCCGGACGCGCAGCACGCGGCCTCGGCTCGGGTCTGACCAGGTCAGTGAGCCGAAGGCATCGAGTCTGTGCGGCCGATCCGGTCGGCCGCCGGCTCGGACCGCCCAGAGGGGGCGGTCCGATCCGATTCAGCTCCGGGCGGCGGCGGTGGAAGCGGCGCCCACCTGCTTGCCCGCGAGGGCATCCAGGCCGAGCATCGCCAGCAGCGATACGCAATCTTCCGCGTCGTTGGAATGCGACGCGACCGTGCGGGCGGCGACCGCGCACTGCCGCGCGTTCTCCGCCTTCTCCGCAGAGCGCGCCTCAGCGAATTCGCTCTGCTCGTGGACGAGGGTGATGTGCCGTTCGGTGGACATATAGCTCCCTAGGATCGAGTCGAAGCCTACGCCCCCAATCGTTATCTTCGGCCCCGAACCCACCGAACCTCGCGCTTGCGGACCCCGGTGCGCGGGCCCTGCGGTGAGGTGTGCATCACGTCCGCTCATGACGCTGACCGGGCGATCCTCGATTACGTCCGCGCCACCCGAAAGCCCCGGAAATCCGGTCACGAATCGGTGTCAAGCGACCTGTGTCCGAGCCGCCCGCAGCAGTCGCAGCTGACCGATCTCGGCCACGTTCTTCATCAGTTCCGCATCGACCCAGGAGACCAGATGAGCGTTCGTCAGCCCGGCATCGGCCGGCCACGGGTAGGCCGAGGGCGCGTCCAGGTCGGTGTCGTCGAGCGCGTCGAGGATCGCGATCCAGTCCGTGCGCAGCCGACGCAGCCAGGCGATCGTCGGCGCTCCCGGTCCGGGCCACCCGATGTCGGTCCGCTGCCGCGGTGGCCGGCCGGCCAGATGGTCGGTGGCCACGCTCCACCACCAACCGATGTGCCAGCTCAGCCACGCGATCGTCGGGACCGGGATCGGGTCGGGTTCGGTGTCGGCCCAGTCCGCGACCCATCCGCCGGTGTCGTCCGGCCGCAGCGTCCAGCACAGTTCGGCCGGCTCCCAGCGGAAGTCCGCCGCCGACAGCCGGTCGAGATGGAACTCGAGAAGCGACCAGGTCAGGTCGAACCGCCAGCGCACCAGCTCATTCCGCGAGGAAGACACGCTGCGCATCGTGTCACGGCGACGGCGGGACCGACACCGAATTTCGGCGGCTCAGTCGAGCAGGTCGCGGACCACGCCGTCGGCGAGCAGACGGCCGCGGTCGGTGAGGACGAGGTGCTCGCCGGTGATCTCGGCGAGGCCGTCGGCGAGGATACGGTCCAGCGCGGTCCGGGCCGTGGGCGCGAGAGTGGCCAGCGGCAGGCCGGTCCGGAGGCGGACGGTGAGCATGAGGTGTTCGGTGTAGCGCTCGTCGTCGGTGAGCGCTTCCCAGCCCGCGGCGGGCAGGCCGCCGAGCGCGACGCGGTCGGCGTAGCGGGCAGGGTGCTTGATGTTCCACCAGCGGACGCCGCCCACATGGCTGTGCGCGCCGGGGCCGGCGCCGAGCCAGTCGCCGCCGTCCCAGTAGCCGAGGTTGTGCCGGCAGCGGGCATCGTCGTCGGCGGCCCAGTTGGAGACCTCGTACCAGGCCAGGCCCGCGTCGGCGAGGCGGGCGTCGATGCGTTCGTACCGGGTGGCCAGCACGTCCTCGTCGGGGGCGGGCAGTTCGCCGCGACGGACCTTGCGCGCCAAGGCGGTGCCGTCCTCGACGATCAGGGAGTAGGCGGAGACGTGGTCGACCCCGGCGGCCAGCACGGCGTCGAGGCTCGCGTCCAGATCTGCGTCGGTCTCGCCGGGCGTGCCGTAGATGAGGTCGAGGTTGACGTGGTCGAACCCGCCAGCCCTGGCTTCCTTCGCCGCCGCGACCGCGCGGCCGGGGGTGTGGGTGCGGTCCAGGATCTTCAGCACGTGCTGGGCGGCGGACTGCATTCCCAGCGACACCCGGGTGTAGCCGGCGGCCCGGATGCGCTCGAAGAACTCCGGCGAGGTGGACTCCGGGTTGGATTCGGTGGTCACCTCGGCGTCGGCGGCCAGGGTGAAGTTCGCGCGCACCGCGTCCAGGACCGCGGCCAGTCCGTCGCCGCCGAGCAGCGAGGGGGTGCCACCGCCGACGAAGATCGTCGACACCGGCGGCGTCGCGCTCGGCAGCGCGGCGAACTCGGTCGCCGCGGTCGCGAGCTCACCGCGCAGCGCCTCGAGCCACGACTGCGGCGACGCGGAGGTGCCCAGCTCCCCCGCGGTGTAGGTGTTGAAGTCGCAGTAACCGCAGCGCGTCGCACAGAACGGCACGTGCACGTAGACCCCGAACGCGCCGCCCCCGAAATCGCGCAGCACCGGCCGATCGGCGTCGGCCGGTGTCACGCCGGGAGCCCCGGAAGCAGCGCTGATAGTCACCCCTCCAGTCTGCCGGGCTCCCCTCGGACCCGGCACGCAGGGCCCGCCCCCGGCACCGGTCGACGATCAGTCGGCCACCACGGGGGTGTTCTGGTTGGCGGTGAGCACCCACGCACCGTCCTCCTTGGTCATGACGTACAGGGGCGTGCCCTGCCCCGACAGCTCCCCGTCGAGGGTGAAGTAGCGCTGCCGGATCTTGACGGCGGCGACGTCGGGCCGCAGGAACAGCACATGCTCGATCTCGTAGGTGGCCTTGCCGTGGGTGGTGGTGCCGGGCAGCACCTGGGCGGTGAACTCGGCGATGGCGGGCCTGCCGTACAGCCGCTTGCCGTGTCCAGTGGTCCAGATCGCGTCCGCCCGGAAGGCGGCGGTGAACTCGTCGATCAGTTCGTTGGCCTGCGCGTGGGCGATGGACTCGACGACGGCGGTGACGGCCGCGAGTTCGGCCTCCAGATCGACGGGGGTCTGCCCCGTCACGGTGGCATCGTTGCTCATGCGACCACTCTGCAACCTCAACGAGACTCCAGGTCAACGCGCTGTGCCGCACCGCACATCCAGGGTCCACGACGAATCACGGGTCGCTTCCGGCGGGTGAACTATGACCCCCGTCACAGAACGGGACGACCGTCCAGGGAATTTCCCTCAAAAGTGCGGGAAATATCTCCTTGCGGTCGGAACGACCCGGCTGACATGGCACAATAGGCCCATGCACGCAACTGGAGTACGACTCGTGGCCCGGCGCCACGTCGACTTCCAGCGCGTCTGCAGCGCCTGTTGTCGGCCCGGTTTCCCCCGGTAGCGCAGCGGCGTCCACGCCCGGGTATCCCCCGGTGCCATCGACTTTCATCGGCCCGCTGACCACCTGACGCGAGCCAGCCCCTCGCGCCTTCAGCACGGATGTACCACCCACCCCGCAGGAGCGACCCCACATGACGTCGAGCACCGACGCCGCTTCGACCGAACAGTCGTCGCCGGCCCGCCCCGAGCGCCCGGCGGCCGAACGCCGCGTCCGGCCCGATCGGCCGCGCAGCGAAGCCCCCGTCGCGCCGCGCGAGCGCACCGGCAAGCCCGTGCGCCGCCGCTCCGAAGGCCAGTGGGCCCTCGGCTACCGCGAGCCGCTGAACCCGAACGAGCAGTCCAAGAAGGACGACAACCCGCTCAACGTGCGCGCGCGCATCGAGAACATCTACGCCAAGGGCGGCTTCGACTCGATCGACAAGGCCGATCTGCGTGGCCGCTTCCGCTGGTGGGGTCTCTACACCCAGCGTGAAGAGGGCTACGACGGCACCTGGACCGACGACGACAACATCGACATCCTCGAAGCCAAGTACTTCATGATGCGGGTGCGCTGCGATGCCGGCGCGCTCAATGTCGCCCAGCTGCGCACCATCGGCGGCATCTCCACCGAGTTCGGCCGCGACACCGCCGACCTGTCGGACCGCGAGAACGTCCAGTACCACTGGATCGAGGTCGAGAACGTCCCCGAGATCTGGCGACGGCTCGAGTCGGTCGGCCTGCACACCACCGAGGCCTGCGGTGACTGCCCCCGCGTCGTCCTCGGTTCGCCGCTGGCCGGTGAGTCGCTCGACGAGATCATCGACCCGACCTGGGCCATCGACGAGATCGTCGAGCGCTATATCGGGAAGAAGGAGTACTCCAACCTTCCCCGCAAGTTCAAGACGGCGATCTCGGGCCAGCAGGACGTGGTCCACGAGATCAACGACGTCGCCTTCGTCGGCGTGAACCACCCCGAGCACGGCCCCGGCCTCGACCTGTGGGTCGGCGGCGGCCTGTCGACCAACCCGATGCTGGCCAAGCGGGTCGGCGCGTGGGTGCCGCTCGACGAGGTGCCCGACGTGTGGGAGGCCGTGGTCTCGCTGTTCCGCGACTACGGCTACCGCCGCCTGCGCACCAAGGCCCGTCTGAAGTTCCTCATCAAGGACTGGGGCATCGAGAAGTTCCGTCAGGTGCTCGAGGACGAGTACCTCGGGCGCAAGCTGATCGACGGTCCGGCCCCGGAGCAGCCCGCCAAGCCGATCGACCACGTCGGCGTGCAGAAGCTGCGCAACGGACTCAACGCCGTCGGCTTCTCCCCCATCGCCGGTCGGGTCTCGGGCACCATCCTGAGCAAGGTCGCCGACGCCGCCGAGCGGTACGGTTCGGACCGCATCCGCTTCACCCCGTACCAGAAGCTGATCATCCTCGACATCGCCGACGACCAGGTCGACGCGCTGATCGACGAGCTCGAGCCGCTGGGTCTGCAGGCCCGCCCGTCGATCTGGCGGCGCAACCTGCTCGCCTGCTCGGGCATCGAGTTCTGCAAGCTGTCCTTCGTCGAGACCCGCAAGCGCTCGCAGGTGCTCGCGCCGGAACTCGAGCAGCGCCTGGCCGACATCAACGCCGAACTCGACGTGCCGATCACCATCAACATCAACGGCTGCCCGAATTCCTGCGGCCGGTCCCAGATCGCCGACATCGGCTTCAAGGGTCAGCTCGTCGACGACGGCAACGGGAATCAGGTCGAGGGTTTCCAGGTTCACCTGGGTGGCAGCCTCGGCCTGGACTCCGGATTCGGCCGCAAGCTGCGTCAGCACAAGGTGACCAGCGTCGAGCTCGGTGACTACATCGACCGCGTCGTCCGCAACTTCGTCAAGAACCGGGAAGCCGGTGAGCGGTTCGCGGTGTGGGCCGTGCGCGCCGACGAGGCCGACCTCCGCTAGTGGATGAGGGGATCTCAACTGTGACAACGAATCTCGCCGCGAAGCTGTCCGAGGACGAGCTGCGGTCCATCGCCGAGCAAGGCGCGGCCGAGCTCGGTACCGAGGCCTCGGCCGCCGACCTGATCGCCTGGACCGACCGCACATTCGGAAACGGCTACATCGTCGCCTCCAACATGCAGGACGGCGTGCTGGTGCACCTGGCCGCGCAGACCCGGCCCGGTGTCGACGTGCTGTTCCTCGACACCGGCTACCACTTCGCCGAGACCCTCGGCACCCGCGACGCGGTCGAGGCCGTGTACGGCGTGAACGTGATCAACGTGCGCCCCGAACACAGCGTCACCGAACAGGATCAGCTGCTCGGCAAGGATCTGTTCGCCCGCGACGCCGCCGAATGCTGCCGGTTGCGTAAGGTCGTTCCCCTGAAGAAGTCCCTCGCCGGCTACAACGCGTGGGTCACCGGTATCCGCCGCGTCGAGGCGCCGACCCGCGCCAACGCACCGCTGATCTCGTTCGACGAAGCCTTCGGACTGGTGAAGATCAACCCGATCGCACCGTGGTCCGACGACGAGATGCAGGCCTACATCGAGGCCAACGGCATCCTCGTCAATCCCCTGGTGGAGGAGGGTTATCCGTCCATCGGCTGCGCGCCGTGCACGCGTAAGCCCGAGCCGGGGTCCGATCCGCGCAGCGGACGCTGGGCCGGCCTCGCCAAGACCGAATGCGGATTGCACCAGTCATGACCACGTCAGCGCCCGGAGGCGGAAGCCTGCGTCACCGCGAAGGGCGCCGTGGGCATGCAGATAGGACACAGCATGACCATCACCACCACCGGGAGTGAGCCTGTGAGTACCAACACCACCGAACGCGACCTCGGCCTGACCGAGTTCGACACCCTCGCGGCGCTGGAATCCGAGGCGATCCACATCTTCCGTGAGGTCGCGGGCGAATTCGAGCGGCCGGTGATCCTGTTCTCCGGCGGCAAGGACTCGACCGTGCTGCTGCATCTGGCGCTCAAGGCCTTCTGGCCCGCGCCGCTGCCGTTCGCGCTGCTGCACGTCGACACCGGGCACAACCTGGACGAGGTGCTCGAGTTCCGCGACAAGGTGGTGGAGAAGTACGGTCTGCGCCTGCACGTGGCCTCGGTCGAGGAGTACCTGGCCGACGGCCGCCTCACCGAGCGCCCCGACGGCATCCGCAACCCGCTGCAGACCGTCCCGCTGCTCGACGCCATCACCGAGCACCGCTTCGACGCGGTCTTCGGCGGCGGCCGCCGCGACGAGGAGCGCTCGCGCGCCAAGGAGCGGATCTTCTCGCTGCGCAACGCCTTCGGCCAGTGGGACCCGAAGCGCCAGCGTCCCGAGCTGTGGAACCTCTACAACGGCAAGCACGCCCCGGGCGAGCACGTGCGGGTGTTCCCCCTGAGCAACTGGACCGAGCTCGACATCTGGCGCTACATCGCCCGCGAGGACATCGATCTGGCCAGCATCTACTACGCCCACGAGCGCCCGGTGTACCAGCGCGACGGCATGTGGATGACCCCCGGCGTCTGGGGCGGCCCGACCGAGAACGAGGTCCTCGAGACCCGCTCGGTGCGCTACCGCACCGTCGGTGACGGTTCCACCACCGGCGCCATCATCTCCGACGCCGCCGACAACGAGGCCATCCTGGCCGAGGTCGCCGCGTCCCGACTGACCGAACGTGGTGCGACCCGTGGCGACGACCGCGTGTCCGAGGCCGCCATGGAAGACCGCAAGCGAGAGGGTTATTTCTGATGTCCGACCTATTGAGGCTGGCCACCGCCGGTTCTGTCGACGACCATGGGCACAGCCACGCTGGTCGGACGGAGGCGCGACAGTGAGCGACCTACTTCGCCTGGCCACCGCCGGTTCTGTCGACGACGGCAAGTCCACCCTGGTCGGACGGCTGCTCTACGACACCAAGTCCGTGCTGGCCGATCAGATCGACGCCGTCACCCGCGCCTCGGTCGACAAGGGTCTGTCCACCCCGGACCTGTCGCTGCTCGTCGACGGCCTGCGCGCCGAGCGTGAGCAGGGCATCACCATCGACGTGGCGTACCGCTACTTCGCCACGCCCAAGCGGTCTTTCGTGCTGGCCGACACCCCCGGTCACGTGCAGTACACCCGCAACACGGTGTCCGGCGCGTCCACCGCGCAGCTGGTGATCCTGCTGGTCGACGCGCGCAAGGGCGTCATCGAGCAGACCCGTCGCCACGCCGCCGTGCTGGCGCTGCTGGGTGTGCCGAAGCTGGTGCTGGCCGTGAACAAGATCGACCTGGTCGACAATCCGGCCGAGGTGTTCGCCGCGATCTCCGCGGAGTTCAACGCGCTGACCTCGAAGCTGGGCTGGGCCGATGAGGACGTCCTCGAGATCCCGGTGTCGGCGCTGCACGGCGACAATATCGCCAGCCGCTCGGACAACACCCCGTACTACGACGGCCCGTCGCTGATCGAGCACCTGGAATCGGTGCCGGTGGACGCGGATTCGACCGGAACGCACGCCCTGGGCCTGCGCTTCCCGGTGCAGTACGTGATCCGTCCGCGCACCGCCGAGTACCCCGACTACCGTGGCTACGCGGGTCAGATCGCGGCCGGTTCGGTCTCCCCCGGTGACGAGATCGTGGTGCTGCCCTCGGGCAAGCGCACCACCGTCGAGCGCATCGATACCCCCGACGGTGAACTCGCCGTCGCGCAGGTGGGCCGCAGCGTGACGCTGATCCTGGCCGACGAGGTCGACATCTCCCGCGGCGACATCATCGCCTCGGTGGCCGACGCCCCGGAGGCGATCGACACCTTCGACGCGACCGTGTGCTGGCTCGGCGACAAGTCGCTGCGCCCCGGCGCCCGGCTGCTGCTCAAGCACGGCGCCAAGACCACGCAGGCGATCGTCGGTGCGCTCGTGGAGCGCTTCGACGAGCAGACCCTGACGGCCGAGCCGAGCCCGGAGACGCTGGAGCTCAACGATATCGGCCGCGTGTCGCTGCGCCTGGCCGAGCCGATCCCGGCCGATGACTACCGCACCAACCGGCACACCGGGTCGTTCCTGCTGATCGATCCCGCCGGTGGCAACACCCTCGCCGCCGGCCTGGTCGGCGATGTGCTGACCTCGGTCGAGGTCGGTACCGCGGTCTGATGTCGCCCGTGCTCGCCCCGCTGCGTGGTGCCGTTGTGGCCCCGCGCGGCGGGAGCGAGCCCGCGCTGATCCTGGTCGCCCACGGCAGCCGTGACCCGCGTTCGGCGGCGAACGCGGCGGCCGTGCGCGATCTGGTCGCCGCGCAGCGACCGGACCTGACCGTCCGGCTCGCCTTTCTCGATCTCAACGCGCCGTCTGTCGACCAGGTCGTCGACGGGGTGGCCGCGCTGGGGTTCACCCGCGCGATCGTGGTACCGATGCTGCTGGGCAGCGCGTTCCACGCCCGCGTCGACCTGCCCGGCCTGCTCGACACGGCCCGGCGCAGGCATCCCCTGCTCCGGTTGGATCAGGCCGATGTCCTCGGCCCCGACCCCCGCCTGCTCGACGCGCTGTGCGACCGGATCATGGCGGCGATCCCCGAAGACACGGCGGGCCGGATCGGGATCGCCGTCGCCGCGGTCGGTTCCACGCGGCCCGGCGCCAACGAACGCACCGCCGACGTGGCCGCGCGGATCGCCCGGCGCACCGGCCTGCTCACCGAGATCTGCTTCGCGACCAGCGAACCCACCGTCCGCGGGGCGACCGATCGGCTGCGTGACCGTGGCGCCGAGCACGTCGTCGTCGCGCCGTGGTTCCTGGCGCCTGGCCTGCTCACCGACCGGTTGCATACCGCCGCACCGGAATCCACCCACGCCCCGACGCTCGGTACCCACCCGTCGCTCGCCGCCGTTGTGTGGGATCGCTACGACGTGACCGTCGGCGCCGAGTGGGAACTGACCGCCTGAACAACCGATCTCAGGGGTGTGATGCTCCCGGTTCGGGTGCCGTCGCGACAGGGACGGGCGGGACTTCGGCGAGCGAATCCGGCAGGGCTACCGAGGCTTGACCCGGAATTTCTCCGGGAACCGACGTCGGGGTGTAGTCGATCGGAACACCGTGGCCGGGATCGACCGGGCTGTCTGGCGTCTCCGGTGGGGCAGGGATCTCGAGCGTCAGAGTCAACGGGGCCGGGGCAGCCGGGAGGCCGGGTCCTGGTGCGGCCGAATCCGGGGCGGTCGGCGAGTAGGTCACGGGGACACTCGCCGAACTCTCGACGAAACCACTGGATTCGGTCGTGGCGGCGTACCCCGACGAGGGTCCCGGCATCGGTGAGGCCACGGAGGGATCGGCCACGGTCCGGTCCGGCTGCGCCCTGATCGATCCGATCGGCCGCATAGCGGCCCCGGCCCACAGGGTCGCCGGCAGTGCGTCGACCAGCACGGAACCCGGTATCGCGTCGACCCGCTCGCCCGGTAACGCCCGGCCGGGCACGGCGACCATCGCGCCACCCCGCCCGTCATCGGCGCGCAACAACCCCAGCGCGACCGAGAACAGCAGAGGCACGGCGACGGCGGCCGCGACGAACGCACCGCGCGACACCGGTCGGCGCACCGGAACCAGCACGGTGCCCGTCGCCGAGCGCCGGGCCCCGAGCAGCGCGGCACCCCGGGCGATGGAGGTGCCCGGCTCCCGTTCGCGCACAACCGGACAGCGCAGCGCACCGGCCAGGGTGTGCGCGACGTCGTCCGGGGTTGCCGCGCCTCCGACGAGCAGCACCGCGTCGAGACGTGCGACGGAAAGCCCTGCGGTGCGCAGACATTCGTGCACGAGCGGCAGTGAATCCCGGACGAGCTGGGCACGAACCGCGATCGCGCGCCGTGGATCCGAACCCGCACCCAGTTCCATCGCACCCGGTTCCGCCGCGCCCAGTTCCATCGCACCCGGTTCCGCCGCGCCCAGTTCCGCCGCGCCCAGTTCCGCCGCAGCCAGTTCCGTAGCGTCCGGTTCCATCGCACCCAGTTCCCCAGCGCCCGGTTCCATCGCGCCCGCCAGGTCGTGCTCGGCGATCGCGAGCGCCGCGGCGGTCGAGCGGCCACCGAAGGCGTAGGACCGGGCGGGGCGGCCGGCGATCCGGTGGCCCCGCCGGTCACGCACGACCACCGTGAGATCGAGCGAGGTCGCACCCAGGTCGTACACCAGCAGCGCCGCGACATCCGTTGCGGCATCGACGTTCTCGTCCGGCCGATCGAGCGCCGCCGCTGCCGCGATCGGCTCGGCCACCAGCGCGACCTCGCCCAGTCGCGCCCGCCCGAGTTCGCGCCGCAGCGCGGCGAGGTGTCGCTCGCGGTAAATCGCCGGGTGTGCCAACACGGTGTGCTCGGCCACCGCACCGTGGGCGGCCATCGTCGCGCCGAGGACCCGGACGACCAGCTCTTCGGCCGGGGGCTCCTGCGGCAGCCCACCGGCGACGGTCAGATCGGCGAAACCGAGAATCCGGCCGTCATGGGAGGTGGTCCGGTCTCGCCGGACCACCGGATCGCCGCCGCCGACCGCCACGCAGACGGTATTGCGCGCACCGAGGGACACTCCCCATCCGACCACCATCGCTCACCAATCTCTCTCGGCCGACAGCGGCCGGGAACGTCTTTACCCGACCCGAAGAAATAGTTTAGCCTCCCCTAATCTCTTGTGGACACACCGGGCGGAGGCATCAATGCCGGAAAACTTGCTGGTCATTCGACCTGATGCGGCGGCAGCGCCGACGGTCTGGGGCACGCTTCACACCCCGGCCCCGATGCCGCGGGGCGGCCGCTGGCCGGCGCCGGAACCCGAGCGGCCGATCGGCCTGCTCGATTCCTGGTGGCTGATCGGCGCCGCGGCACTCGGGTCGACGGCGCTGCTCGGCGGCGTCCTGTGGGTGGCCACCCACGTACACCCGGACCCCGCGCTGCATACCGCCGGGTTGTTCGTCCACCTGGCCGGCTTGACGCTCGGGTTCGGCGGGGTGCTGATCGCCGACTACCTGACCGCACTGTGGCTGACCGGGCGCAGCACCTTGGCCGAGGCGATGGCGGGCGTGTCCCGAATGCACGTGCCGATCTGGTTGGGCCTGGCGACGCTGGTCGTCAGCGGTGGCGTCCTCGAGCCCGATCTCGGTTCGCCTCCGACGCAGATCAAAATGGCGCTGACCGCGATCCTTACCGTCAACGGGCTACAAGCGACGGTGCTGAGCAAGCGCCTGGCCGAGCGGACCACCGGGCCGTTGCCGCCGCGACTGCTGGCCTGGGGCGCCGCGTCCGGTGCGATCTCCCAGATCTGCTGGTGGGGCGCCATCGCCATCGGCTTCTGGAACGCCCAGCACTGACCCGGACGCCCGGACCGGTGTGACCCAGTCCACAGGTCATCACTCTTCACTACATACCCCCTAGGGGTATATGTTCGTAGCAACGCACAGCGAACAGAGAGAGGCGACCACGATGACCACCAACGCCCACGCCGGACACCACACCCACGCCGGACACGCTGACGCCGCGCCCGCCGCGCACCGGAACAACCACGCGGACAACGGCATCGATACCACCGCGCACGCGGCACACCAGGGACACGGCAAGCACGCCGCCGCCGAGCCGGCCCACGCCGGTCACGGCGACGCTCACGCCGGTCACGGCGCGGGCGCGCCGGGCGGACTGCTGGTCACCCAGGACGGATACACCCTGGACCTCGACACCACGATCGCCGCGCCCGGCGGGATCGATTTCCGGTTCCGGATCCTCGGGCCGGACGGAGCGCCGGTCACCGAGTTCGACCCGATCCACGACCGCGAGCTCCATCTGATCGTCGCGCGCCGGGAACTGACCGGGTTCTGGCACGTCCATCCGGTGCGCGAGGACGATGGCACCTGGGTGATCCGCCTCGATCTCCCCGAGGCGGGCGCCTACCGCGTCTTCACCGATATCGCGCCGCGCGCGCTCGGCCGCACGATCACCCTCGGCGCCGATCTCGCGATCGCGGGTCACTATGCGCCACAGCCGGTTCCGGCGGTGGGGCGCACCGCGACGGTCGACGGGTACGAGGTCACCGTCGACGGCGACCTGCGCACCGAGGGCGACCTGCTCACCCTGACCGTGCGCAAAGATGGTGTGCCGGTGACGGATCTGCAGCCCTACCTGGCTGCCTTCGGCCATCTGGTGATCCTGCGCGCGGGCGACCTCGCCTACGTACACGTGCACCCGAACGGTGAACCGGGCGACGGCGTCACCCCGGCCGGACCCGAGATCACCTTCCACACCGCGGTTCCCGGCCCGGGCACCTACCGCCTCTTCCTCGATTTCCGGCACGGGGAGGTGGTCCGCACCGCGGCGTTCACGCTCACCGCGGGCATCGCGACGCCGCGGCACGACCCGCACGCCGGACACGCACACCACCACTGAGCCGCCGACCGATGGCGTCGTCACCCGACCCGGGTGACGACGCCATCGGCGTTTACCGGGGCAGGCTAGGACGCGAGCAGGCGCGCGGCGATGGCGCGCGCGGCCTCGACCCGCGCCGAATCCCCGATCTGGCGAGCGATATTGGCCGCGCTCACCACCGCGTCGAGCTCGAACACCAGCTGTTCCGGATCGGCGCCGGCGAAGTCGCCGACTTCCTGCGCTTTGCGGATCTCGACCGCGAGCAACGCCAGCCACTCGTCATGGTCGGCCACCACGGCATCGCGGACCGGCCCCTCCTTGCTGCTGTACTCCGTCAGCGTGGCGACGCGAAAACAGCCGCCGGGGAAGGGCGGATCCTCGATGTGGGCGAACCAGCGGTCGATCAGAGTGCGGATCCGGCCGACGCCGCGTGGTTCGCGCAGGCTCGGCGCGATCACCCGTTCGATGAATACGTCACGGGCGGTCGCCACGGCGGCCAGCTGTAGCGCCTCCTTGGTGCCGAACAGCGTGGCGATGCCGCTCTTGCTGATCCCGAGGTCGGTGGCGAGCATGCCGATGCTGATGCCGTCCAGCCCCTCGATGGAGGCGAGTTCGGCGGCGCGGCGCGCGATGGTCGCCCTGGCACGCGCGCCCTTGGCCAGTCGTTGGTCGCCGGACTCGGACAGCTGCGTCATGAACTCCATTGTTCCACCACCTCTTGCATGGGCGAACGATCGGTCGTACTTTTATTTACGAACGATCGTACGTTCTTATTTCTCCTCCGTGAAGGACCTTCCCCATGACCGACGTTTCTGCTCGGCCCGAAGATTCGCCGACCAGCACGACACCCGACACCGGCGCCGCGGGCCGCACCCTGGCCGTGGCGTCGGGCGCCGCCTTCATCGCCTTCATCGACCTGTCCGTGGTCAATATCGCGTTCCCGACCATCGCCACCTCCTACCCCGGCACCGCGACCAGCACGCTGACCTGGATCGTCAGCGGCTACGCGATCGCCTTCGCCGCGCTCCTGACCCCGGCGGGCCGGCTGGCCGACGTCCTCGGACGGCGCCGGATGTTCGCCCTGGCACTGGCGGGATTCGCCGTCACCTCGCTGCTGTGCGGGCTCGCGCCGAGCGCGGGCTGGCTCATCGCCGGACGCGTCCTGCAGGGCATGACGGCGGCGTTCATGGTGCCCGCCGCGCTCGCGCTGGTGCTGGCGGCCACGCCGCGCGCGAAGATCGGCTCCGCCATCGCCGTCTGGACGGCCGCGGGCGGATTCGCCGCGGTGGTCGGTCCGGCCATCGGCGGCGCGCTCGTCGAGAGCCTGGGCTGGCGCGCGATCTTCCTCGTCAACGTGCCGATCGCGCTCGCGCTGATCGTGCCCGGCCTGCGCCTGCCCAGCACCGACGATGCCCGCCGCGATACCGCCCTGCCCGATCCGCTCGGCACCCTCGCCGTCGCGCTCGGCCTCGGCGCGCTCGTCGCCGCGGTCACCGAGGGCCAGAGCTGGGGCTGGACGGCCCCGGTCACGCTCGCGGCGCTCATCGGTGGCGCCGTACTGGTGACGTTCGCGCTGGCCCGCTCGAAGCGGCACCCCGATCCGGCCGTGGCCGTAACACTGTGGCGGAATCGGCAATTCGCGCTCGCCAATGCCGGCTCGCTGCTCTTCGGCGCGACCATGTTCGCCTGGCTGCTGGCCGGACCGATGTTCCTGGACGCGCTCTGGGGCTACTCGGTGCTCGAATCGGCCGCGGCGCTGACCGTCGGCGCGGCGGCGTCGATGGTGACCTCGGTGATCGTCGGCCGGATCACCGCACCGCGGGGCCAGCGCTGGGCCGGCGTGGTCGGCGCGCTGATGTACGCCGCCTCGCTGGCCTGGATGAGCACCGACGCGTTCGGCACCGATCCCGCGCTGTGGTCGGCATGGGTACCCGCCGGACTGCTCGGCGGCGGCGGCATCGGCATCGTGGTCACGGTGCTCGGCACCGCGGCCGCGAGTTCGGTGCCCCCGCAACAGTTCGCGGCCGGTATCGGCATGAACGTGACCGCCCGGCAGGTGGGCGGCGCGCTCGGCGTGGCGGTGCTGGCCGCCGTCTTCACCGCGGTGCCCGACGACGCGGTGCGCGCCTTCCACACGGTATTCGCCGTCGGCGCGGTGATCGGGCTCGCGGTCGCACTGCTGCTCCTCGTCCCGTCGCAGGCCCGTACTACCCGTTAGGAGTCGCGAGATGTCTTTCACCACACCGTTGTCCGAGCAGTACACCGAGGCCGACGATCCGCTGTTGTTGCGCCCGGACGAAGCGGTCGAGTTGCTGCGTGCGGCCCCCTGGCAGCGCTTCGCCGTGCTGGGCGACTCGATCGCCGCGGGTACCGGCGATCCCAGCCCCGGCTACGCGGCCCGAGGCTGGGCCGACCGGGTCGCCGCCACCCTGGCGACGGTGAATCCCGCACTGGTGTACCGCAATACGGGACGGATCGGCGCGACCAGCACCCAGGTCCGGCAGCATCAGTTGCCCGAGATCCTGGAATTCGCACCGGATCTCGTGCACATCAGCTGCGGGGGCAACGAC
Source organism: Nocardia canadensis (assembly GCF_032656385.1). Lineage (NCBI taxonomy): Bacteria > Bacillati > Actinomycetota > Actinomycetes > Mycobacteriales > Nocardiaceae > Nocardia > Nocardia canadensis. The sequence continues at coordinate 310,075 of NZ_JAVCWB010000004.1, read as the reverse complement.
CTGTTCGAGGCGGGCGGCGACCCGGAGCGGCTGCGGAACAACCTCTCGGCGATGTTCGCCGCGCTGGCCGCGACGGGAGCGCAGCTGTCGGTGTTCACGGTGGCCGATGTGTGGGCGATCGAGCGGATGGCGCCGATGCGTCCGATGCGTCCGCGCATGGCCGAGATGAACGAGGTGGTGCGGGCGGTGGCCGCCGACTTCGACGCCGTGCTGACCGAGTTCTGGGAGCACCCGGTGCGGACGCGGCCGAGTCTGATGAGCGCCGATCTCATCCATTTCACGACGAGCGGTCACGCGGTCGTGGCGACCGAGGTGGTGCGGGCACTGGCCGCGCGGCTCGAGCGCTAGACCGTCCGTGGTGTCGGCGGCGCGTCCCGCCGGCACCACGGCCGCTCAGCTGTTGCCGCGCACCAGCTCGGTGCCGAGGGCGACGAGCTCGGCCCGGACTTCCGGTGGCCCGACGACTTCGACGTCGGCGCCCCAGCCCGCCAGTTGCCGGGCGACCATCTTCGCGGTGTCGGCGGTGACGCTGGCCTGGACCCGGCCGTCGTCCACCGGCCCGAGCAGGGTGCAGTTGCGGCCCTGCTGATCGGCCAGGATCGGCGCCAGTGTCGCCGACACCAGTACCGTCGCGGCGACGGCGGCCCGCCGCTGCTCCATCCGGGTGACGATCCGCGCCCATTCGGCCGAGAGGTCGAAATCCGCGGGGCGATCGGCGGTCTCGTCGAGGACGGTGACCGCGCCGACCCGGTCCAGCCGGAAGGTCCGGCGACCACGCTCGGTGCCCGCGATCAGGTACCAGACCGTTTCCTTCTCCACCAAGCCCCACGGATGCACCACGCGGACGGTGCGCTCCCCGGCCCGCGAGTACTCCATCCGGACCTGCCGACGATCGACCACTGCCCGTTGCAGCAGGGGCAGAACCGCGGGGGGTTCGGGATCCGGTCGGCCCCAGCGGGCGGGATCGACGACGACCGCGTCGGCCGCCGCGGCCGCGTCCGCCCGGAAGGTCTGCGGCAGAGCCCGCACCAGCTTGCGCAGCGCGGACTTCACCTCCGGCGCGGCCTGCGCGGCCGGACCGGCCAGCAGGAACAGCGCCCTGGTCTCGCCCGCGGTCAGGCCGGACAGATCGGTGCGGGCACCGCCGACCAGCGACCAGCCACCGCCACGGCCCGCCTGGGGATACACCGGGATACCCGCAGCCGACAGTGCCTCCAGGTCGCGGCGGGCAGTCGCCACCGAGACCTCCAACTCGGTGGCGACCTCGGCGGCCGTCACCCGGCCACGCGCCTGCATCAACAGCAGGGTGGCCACCAATCTGTCCGCTCGCATACTCGTGATTCTGCCCAACAAAGTGCTCATTCGGTGAGCACTTTGCCTGGCAAAGTCGTTCTCACCACAACGACGACATCGGGAGCAGACATGCTGCAGGGAATGGCGACCACCACCTACTACGCCGACGACCTCACCGCCGCCAAGGACTGGTACACCGAGTTCCTCGGCCTGGCCCCGTATTACGAGGTGCCGGGCGGCTACTACGAGTTCCGGGTCGGGCCGATGCAGGCCGAGCTCGGCCTCATCAACCGCGCCTACGCGCCGGCGGGCGCTCGCAACGCACCCGGTGGCGGCGGTGTCGTGTTCTGGCATGTCGACGATCTCGCCGCCACCTTCGCCCGGCTGCTCGCGCTCGGGGCCACCGAGTACGAGCCGATCACCGAACGCGGCGAAGGCGCGGGGTTCGCGACCGCGGCGGTGCTCGATCCGTTCGGCAATGTCCTCGGGATCATGAGCAATCCGCACTTCGTCGCGATGACGGCCGCGTCGCGGGCGGCGGCCTCCGCCTAGCCCATCAGGCGGCGAACCAGCGCTCGAGGACGGTGGCGACACCGTCCTCGGTCACGTCGCCGGTCACCTCGTCGGCCAGGGCGAGCACCGAGTCCGGCGAGCCCGCCATCGCGACGGAATGCGCGGCCCAGCGCAGCATTTCGCGGTCGTTGAAGCCGTCGCCGATGGCGAGAGTGGCGTCCGGCGGGATGCCGAGCGCGAGCCGGAGTCGTTCCAGCGCCCAGCCTTTGGAGACACCCCGGCGCGATACCGTGACCCACGGCCCGAATTCGCCGTGCACCCACGAGGCGTCGGGCACCTCCAGCGAGGCGAGCAGGTGCAGCATCTCCTCGATGGTGCCGCCGGGCCACCAGCCGTTGAGTCGCGGAGTCGGTGCGCTGCCCAGCATCTGATGGTCGACGAGCAGGAACTCACCGATGGAGAACTCTCCCGGTCCGTGTCCCGTCGCCCAGGTGCCCTCCCCCACTCGCTCGGCCGCGAAGACCATGTCCGGGAACAGCGCACGCAAGGCGTGGATGGCGGGTGCCGGGTCGAACGACTGCACCGCGACCGGCTCGCCCCGCGCCACATCGATATGCACGGCGCCGTTGGAGCACAACGCGTGTCCTTCGGTGAGCCCCAGTTCCTTCAGCACCGGCCGCGTGGTCAGCAGGGTGCGCCCGGTGGTCACCACCACGTGCGCCCCCGCCGCCACCGCGGCCGCCACTGCCGCCGAGACCCGCGCGCTCACTTCGAACCCCGTCGCCAACAGGGTTCCGTCTACATCGAGCGCGATCAGTTTCGGCGCTCCCCCGAGTAATGCCATCAGCCCATTGTGCCCGCCCCCACCGACACCCACCCGAGAATTCACCAGCCCTACCAGCCACGATCAAGGGACAGGGGTGGGCGGGTCAGCCCGGGGTCAGCGGCGCGAACCACCGCCGCCACCGCCGCCACCACCTCCGGCGCCGCCACTCATGCCACCACCCTTGGACCCGCCGGAGGACGCGCCGCCGCTGGAAGCACCACCGCCCGAGGCACCGCCGGACGAAGCTCCCCCGGACGAGGCTCCGCTGGAGGCCGCGCCTCCGGACGAGGCCCCGCCGCCGGACGAGGCGCCGGACCCGCCGCTCGAGGCGCCACCACCGGAAGCAGCACCGCCCGAGTCACTTCCACCGGAAGCACCACCGCCCGAAGCACCCCCACTCGACGCGCCCCCACCCGAGGCACCCCCGCCCGAAGCACCGCCACCGGAGTCACCGCCGCCCGCGGCACCGCCACCGGACGCACCGCCACCGGAATCACTTCCACCGGAAGCACTTCCGCCGGAAGCGCCACCACCGGAGGCGCCGCTGTCGGAGCCACCGCCGGACGCACCGCCGGTGCCACCGCTGGAGGTGCCACCGGTACCGGAGGTGTCGGAGCCGCCGGTGGTTCCACCGCCGGAAGTGCTGCCGCCGGTGGTGCCGCCGACGGTCGAACCGCCTTCCGTCGTCCCGCCGGTCGTGCCACCCGTGCTGCCGCCGGTCTCGGTGCCGCCGGTCGTGCCGCCGGTCGTCGCGCCACCGGAAGGCGCTGTGCCCGTGTCGGTTCCGCCGGTGGGTGCCGAGGCGCCGGTGTCGGTGGACGGCGCGGTCGTACCGCCCGGCGTCGACGGGTCGGTACCGGGAGTGGTGGCGCCGGGCGCGGCCGGTGTGCCCGGGGCAGGCACCGAGGGAGCACTGGGTCCGGAACCGGTGATGGGGCCACCTCCGGGGATATCGCTCGGCGCGGTCGGCACATTCGACGGTTGCGCGGGGGTACCGAGCCGGAAAGGCAGCGGGTTGATGAAGCGCGCCGGATCACCGTAGGTCGACCGCGCGAGAAGCGGTGAACGACACTCCTCGCTCGTGGTCTGACGGTCCGATCCGCCGCGTTCGCCGCCGTCAGCGGTCTTGCCACGGGCCGCGTTGGCGGGGGCGACGATCCTCTCGTACGCGCTCTGCGCGATGGCGGCGCCGGCCACGCGGACCCGGCCGGTGATCGGGTCGACAGCGCCGAGCAGGCTGCTGTTCTGCGCGGCGACGAGGTCGGCGCTCATGTCGTAGAGCAGGGCTTCGGCGGGCGCGCCCAGGGCCGGGAACCGGTCGAGCACCGGGGTCAGACCCGGGTCGAAGGGACTGCCGAACACCGTCATCGCCGACATGGCGAGCGCGGAAACGACCGCCGCGCTGGAGAACACGGCGACGTGCGGCGCCGAGGGACCACCCTGCTGCACCGGCGCGAAGGTCCGAGCCGCGAGCGCGGCGGCGCCTGCGGCGACCACCTGACCCGGATCGGCGACGGTGACCAACGGGACGCCGAGTTCGGCCAGCGTGCGCGCGACCTCCGGCGGCCGCGAGGCACCGCCGACCACCAGGATGCGCGAGAGATCGGCCAGGCGCAGACCTGCCGCCGCCACGGTCTTGCTGACCAGCGGGAAGGTATCGCGGATGTGTTCGGCGCGCAGCGCGTCGGTGTTCACCATCGAGGTGAGCGTCGGCGCCGCACGGCCCACCTTGCCCGACCCGGCGTAGCGGGCGACCATCTCACCGAGCGGCTTGCCGCCGAAGTCGGTGGAGCGCACCGGGGTTCCCACCATCGGATGGTGCGGCCAGTCCGGCCCGACGCGCAGCACGGTCAGGTCCAGGCTGTTCGCGCCCAGGTCGTAGACGAGCACGAAGCCCGGCGCCAGCGGACCCTGGTCGGCCTCCAGCCATTCGGCCGCGGCGACCGGCTCCGGCGCCAGGAGCACCTGACCGGCGCCCGCCAGGTGCAGCGCCTGTCCGAGCAGCGCGACCTGCTTGTCGGAATACACTGCCGGATAAGTCAATACGGCACCGGCGGCCGGTTCGGCCAGTTCGATCAGGCCGGTGACCACTGCGGCGATCAAGTTGGTCGCCGAGAAGAAGCGACCACCGATCACCATCGGCTCCGGCTCGCGGCTCAGGTCCGCGAAATCGGTGATCGCCGAAGCGAATTCATTGATGGCTCCGATGCGGGGCCGACCCGCGTCGTCGAAGGTGAGTGCGGTACGCCGTGTGCGCACCGTCGGCTTGGTCGGATCATCGGCCACCACCGCCGAAATCGCATTGACCGTACCGATGCTTAAGCCCAGACCTCTGGTCATGTATTTGCTATCCCGTCAACGCACCGTGACCACGTCCAGCACGCGAGCGCACCATGTGGCCGCGGTCGTCTTCCAAACAGCTCGCACAGATTAACCGGCCCAAAGCCGAATTGCTGCCTGATTGATACGAAACACGTGACCTTTGACCCTTGTTAGGGGATCTCCCCAGGTAAGCCGATATACGGACAGACGTCCAGTCCCCTGAACGTTGCCAAAGCTACTGACAGACTCCGAGATACAGCTACTTGCGAGTAATCAACTTGGGCGCCTGCCGAATACATTCCTACGGTCTGTTTCAGGCCGTGATTAACGCACTTACCGACTGGTAATCAATTCTTTTCCCGCCATCAGCATTAAGCCATTCGCCGAATTCGGGTGCCACATACCGAAGTACACGCCAAATGCTATGACGCGTCAACGTCACGGCCGATACCCGCCAGCGCCCGCCCGGCGGCCGCGGTTGACTCGAAGCACGGAGTGACACCGAGTCGTGCTCCGAAATGCCAGGGAGAGAAGGGAATAGCGATGTCCACTCGTTTCGCCGACCAGGTCGTCCTCGTCACCGGCGCCGGTTCCGGCATCGGCAGGGCGGTCGCGCTGCGGGTCGCCACCGAAGGCGCCGCGGTCGTGCTCGGCTCGCGGGGCAAGGATCAGGGCGAGCGGGTCGCCGAACAGATTCGAGCGGCCGGCGGCCGGGCGTTGTTCGTGCCCACCGATGTCACCGTCGACGCCGATGTCGAGCGGCTCACCCAGGCGGCGCTCACCGAGTACGGCAGGCTCGACGCGGCGTTCAACAACGCGGGCGCGGTCACCGCGTTCGGTGGGGTGGCCGAGATCGACGACGCGTCCTGGCGCGCCGAACTCGACCTGAACCTCACCGGGGTGTTCCACGGGCTCCGGCACCAGGTGCCGGCGATCACCGCTTCGGGCGGCGGCGCGATCCTGAACAACGCCTCCAACCTCGGCGTGGTCGGGATGGCCTCGGTGGCGCCGTATGTGGCGGCCAAGCACGGCGTCGTCGGTCTGACCAGGTCGGTGGCGCTGGAGACCGCGGCGGCGGGCGTACGGGTGAACGCGCTGGTCTCCGGCGCGGTCGACACCCCCGCCTTCCGTGCCTCGATGGGCGCCACGCCCGAGGGCGAGGCCGCGATCGCGGCGCTGCACCCGATCGGGCGGATCGCCCGGCCCGACGAGATCGCGGCGCTGTGCGCCTTCCTGCTCAGCGGCGAGGCGTCCTTCGTCACCGGGGCGGCGGTCACGGTGGACGGCGGCTTCACCGCCCAGTAGGACGCCGAAGGCCCGCCGCGTCGTTCCCAGACGACGGGGCGGGCCTCGGCGCTGTCGCCGGTCGCGTCAGCCGCGAGCCAGCAGGCGCTTGATCGGTCCCCCGTGGGGCACCGCGGCGCCACCGGCGCGCGCCTGGGGTCGGCGGGCACGCACCAGCCGGTCGAACTCCTGCGCGTCGCGCGCCGGCGCGCGCAGCTTGCCGGCGTTGAAGTCCGCGGCCAGCTGCTGCACCGTCTCCTGCGCGCAGGACTTGTTGGTGCCGATGAAGCCGGTCGGACCACGCTTGATCCAGCCGGTCACGTACGTGCCGGCGACGACCTCGCCCCCGGGCGCGGTCAGCACCCGGCCCTGCTCGTTCGGGATGACGCCGCGAGCGTCGTCGAACGGCAGATCCTTGGTCGGCACCCCTCGGTAGCCGACCGAGGTGAGCACGACACCCGCTTCCAGCAGATCCGTGTCCCCGGTCGCCACCGCACTGGTGCGGCCTTCGGCGTCGGTGACCAGCTCGTTGCGCTCGACCCGCACTCCGGTCACCGTGTCGGTACCGAGGATCTCCACCGGCGAGGACAGGTAGCGGAACACGATGCGCTTACGCTCACCGAACGGACGCCGCGCGACGCTGTGCAGCAGACGCAGCTTCTGCTCGACCTTGTACGGCAGCTCGGGGGTCACCTCGGGCAGCTCACCGTCGATCGCGATGTCGATGTCGGCGGCCAGCAGGCCGACGAACTCGGGCACCGTGAAGGCCGATTCCGCCGGGCCACGACGACCCAGGATCACAACCTCTTCGATCTTGCTCTCGCGCAACGCCTTCAACGCGTAGGGCGCGATGTCGGTGTCGGCCAGGGTGGCCGGGTCGACGGTCAGGATGCGGGCCACGTCGAGAGCGACGTTGCCGTTGCCGACGATCACGACGCGCTTCTGGTTCAGGTCGAACCGGTCCTCGGCGTGGTCGGGGTGACCGTTGTACCAGGCGACGAAGTCGGTGGCCGACACGTTGCCCGGCAGGCCCTCACCCGGAATGCCCAGCTTGCGATCCGCCGACGCGCCCACGGCGTAGATGACGCCGTGGAAGTACTCCAGCAGCTCGGCATGGCTGACGTGGGTGCCGATCTCGACGTCGAGGTAGGTACCGAAGTCCTCCTGCTTCGACATCACGTCGAACAGATCGGCGACCTGACGGGTGCGCTTGTGATCGGGCGCGACGCCGAGCCGGGCCAGCCCGTAGGCCTGCGGCAGCCGGTCGAACATCGTGACCGAGACACCGGGCTGGGTCAGCAGCTCGTCGGCGGCGTACATCGCCGACGGGCCCGACCCCACGATGGCGACGCGCAGCGGCGAACGCTGCGTGTCGATCGCGGGCGGCATCACCGGGCGAGCCAACGTCGGCCGGTCCCGCTGCACGCGGTAGAAGTCGGCGTTGATCTCGATGAAGGGCTTCTGCTCTTCGGTCAGCTTCTTCGAGGAGGTGATCGCGTCGACGGGGCACGCGGTGGCGCAGGCGCCACAGTCCACGCATGCCGCCGGATCGACGTAGAGCATCTCCGCGCTGAGGAAGTCCGGCTCATCCGGGGTCGGATGAATGCAGTTCACCGGGCATGCGTAGACGCACGAGGCGTCACTACAGCATGACTGGGTAACGACGTATGGCATATTGCTATCGTCTCAGGCCGCGTGCTTGGCGGAGCGCTTGGGCTCCGAGCGGTAACGGCTGGACGGGCCGTCGATACCGAGCAGCTTCCACACTCGCTTGGCGATCGGGTTCATCAGACCGATCTCCTCGGCGAGCGCACGCACGTCGATGAAGTAGTCCGCGAAGACCTGCTTGGCCTCCTTGGAACCGTAGAACAGCTCCTTGCGGACATCGGCGGGCATCTCGAACTGCTTGAAGAAGGTCTTCGGCGGGGTCGCGATGGCCCGGCCGAGCACGAACATGACGATCGGCATGGCGACCGAGAGCACGAACTTGTTGACCGCGGGCTGCGCCGGGACGTTCTTCTTCAGGAACTCGTGGGCGAAGGAGATGTGGCGAGCTTCCTCGGCCACGTGGATCGCCATCACGCCGCGCATGATCGGGTGGATGTCGTCACCCGAGCGCAGGATGTCCTTCTGGATGTGGTCGATCGGCTCTTCGCCGGCGAGCACGGCCATGAAGAAGAAGTTCGGGAACAGCGCACCGGCCGGGGCGGCCAGGTGGCGCAGCTGACGCACGAGCGGGTTCATGCCCGGCACGTCGGCGACGCGGTTCACCATCTCCTGGAACATCAGAGTGTGGTTGTGCTCTTCGATCATCTCGTGCGAGCAGTACCGGAACTCCGGATCGTTGTTCTTCAGGTTGAAGATGTGCTGCATCATGCCGATGATCAGGATGGCCTCGAACTGCAGGCCGACCTTGGCGACATTGGCCTGGCGGACCTTGCCGATCTCGATCTTCTTGTCCAGCGGCAACGCCTGGTACCAGGGGTGGCGGCCGATCGGGTCGGCCGAGGTGACCAGAACCCAGCGCTCGGGCTTGTAGTTCGGGTCGAACTCGGGGTTGTCCCAGTCGATGTCCTCGAACGGGTCGAAGTGCCGGTCGACCGACGCCTCGGACAGCATCAGCAACTTTTCGGCGTACGCCTGAGCCTCCGCGACTACGGGATCGACGTCAGGGGTGGTGGGCGCAGACATCGTCGTCACTGCCTCTCCTCAAGGGACGTTTACTGTTTCCAATAGTTACACCTACGAGGAGTCACGTCAACTCCCCACCTCGCCCGATTTCCCGTGTTCGGCGCGCCGAACCACCACCAGGAAAAGCTACTCACCAGTAAAAATGGTTCTACCTGTGACACTGCGTCATGCACAGTTCGCCGATGGCCGCGGCGGCGTCGAGAAAATTCGTGCGGCCGGATCCGGCGATTCGCCGGACGGACCGGCGGTACCGGATATCGTGCGCGGCCGCTGCCCGGATGACCGCGCCGCGCACGGCCAGCGAACGGCCCGTCCCAGCGCCCCGCTCAGGGCGCGGCGGGGGTGATGTTCGCGTTGTGCCGGAACACGTTGTCCGGATCCCAGGTGGCCTTGACCGTGCGCAGCCTGCGGTACTTGGCGCCGTAGCTGACGGCGACCTGCTCCCGACCCGGGTCGGCCAGGAAGTTCACATAGCTGCCGTCGCCGCGGGCGAACGGCCGCAGCTCGTCCCAGAACTCGCGCACCCACTCCCGCTCCGCGGCGAAGACGGCGGGGTCGGGGCAGGACGCGGAGATGTTCACCAGCACGCCGGGGTCGCGGGAACCGCCGAACGCGGTGTTGCCCTCGGGCACGTCACAGAACCGGCCGCACAGGGGCATCGACGGCATCACCGACAGCGGCGAGTGCTTGCGCGGATACTGCTCGACCATCACCTCGGCCACCGCGGCATCGATGCGGTCCAGGTAGAGCGACTTCTCGTAGGCGAAGGTGCCCCACGGCGCGATGCCGTCGAAGAGCTGCTGCAACGCGGCGTAGGGCATCTCCGCGACCAACTCCCAGGCCGGAGTCGGGGTCAGCGCGCGCAGCGGGGCGACCGCGTCGGCCAGGTCGTTGGCCGACCTGTCGCCGGCGATACCGACCACGAAGCCGGGCACGCCCTGCCAGTGTTCGGGCACGAACGGGGCGGGCGGGCAGCTGATCGCGTTGATCGTGCCGCAGTGCCGGGCGGGCAGATCCATCAGCACGGCCTGCCCCTCGACCAGCGGACCGACCGCCTCCGACGGCGGCCACCACAGCAGCGCGACCTGCACCATCGGGCCGAACTCGTGCAGTGTGAACTCGAAACCGGTGACGATCCCGAAATTGCCGCCGCCCCCGCGCAGCGCCCAGTACAGGTCCTGGTTCTCCTGCATCGACGCCGCGACGACGTGTCCGTCGGCGCTCACCACCTCCGCGGCCACGAGGTTGTCGCACGACATCCCGAACAGCGGGGTCAGCCAGCCGAGACCGCCACCCAGGGTGAGCCCGCCGATGCCGGTGTCGCTGATGAAACCCCCGGTCACCGCGAGGCCCTGCCGGTTGGCCATGCCGTCGAGCTCGGCCCAGGTCGCGCCGCCACCGCACCGGGCACGCAGGCGCACCGGGTCGACGAGCACGCTGTCGAGCTTGCTCAGATCGAGCATCACCGCGCCGTCGGCGACCGCGTGCCCGGCGTAGTTGTGGCCGCCGCCGCGCACCGTGAGATCGGCGCCGCCGGCCCGGATCGCGGCGACCGCCTCGGCCACTTCGGCGGTGTCGGCGGGTCGCACCACCGCGAGCGGACGACGATCGATGGAGCCGTTCCACACCGCCCGCGCCTCGTCGTACCCCGCGTCCGCGGGCCCGATGACCTGCGCCCTGATCGAGCGCCGTAACAGATCTACGCTGAACACCCCGGTCGACATGACGTCTTCCTCCGGTCCGGGCGCTCTCGCCCAGCAGTGCCGACCCCCAGGTCCCCGACGACGGTCGACGCGACCCGCGCACACCCCTGGCGCGGGTCCCGCCCGGTTCGGTGCGGCCGCACCGGATCCCATCGTCTCACCGGGTGCGCGCGGGCAACAGGGGTCCCCGGTCTCAGCTCTGCGGCAGATCCGGAATCCGGGTGGCACGGGCGTAGACGGTCTCGCCCTCGCTCAGATGCAGGGCGGCCGCGTCACCGCGGGTGACTTGCGCGGCGAACTGATCACCAGTCGCGGCATTGCGTAGCTCGAGGCGGACCTCGAACCCGAGCCGCACGATCCGCTCCACCGTGGCCCTGGTGATGCCGGCGGACTCCGCGGTGCCTTCGTGCTCGGCCATCGCCATGCTCGGATCGCGCCCGATCCGGATATCGTGCGGCCGGACGAGGTGACCGTTGAGCCGGGCCACCGCGCCGAGGAACGACATGACGAATTCGTTCGCGGGCCGGTCGTAGACGTCCTCCGGGGAGCCGATCTGCTCGATCCGCCCCTTGTTCATCACCGCGATCCGGTCGGCGACGTCGAGCGCTTCTTCCTGATCGTGGGTGACCAGCACCGTGGTCACGTGCACCTCGTCGTGGAGCCTGCGCAGCCACTGACGCAGATCGGTGCGCACCTTGGCGTCGAGCGCGCCGAAGGGCTCGTCGAGCAGCAGCACCTGCGGATCGACGGCCAGCGCGCGGGCCAGCGCCATGCGCTGACGCTGACCACCGGAGAGCTGGGCCGGGTAGCGGTGCTGGAAACCGTCGAGGCCGACGATGCCGAGCAGTTCGTCGACGCGCTTGTCGATCTCCTTCTTCGGCCGCTTGCGGATGGTCAGGCCGAAAGCGACGTTGTCGCGCACCGTCATGTGCTTGAACGCGGCGTAGTGCTGGAACACGAAGCCGATGTCGCGCTTCTGCGGCGCCACGTGGGTGACGTCGTTGCCCGCGATCGAGACGATGCCCGAGTCCAGCGACTCCAGACCGGCGATCGAGCGCAGCAGCGTCGACTTGCCTGACCCGGACGGGCCGAGCAGCGCGGTCAGCTCGCCGGAAGTGATGTCGATGCTGACATCGTCGAGAGCGGCGAAGGAACCGTAGTTCTTGCGCGCGTTGGTCACGGTGATCATTCGGTGCCCCGCTTGCGTTCGAGGAGAGTCATCAGGAGAAGAACAACCAGCGCCATACCCATCAGCAGCGTGGCCGCGCTGTAGGCGCCGAAGGTGTTGTGGTCGTTGATGTAGCGACCGTGCACCAGCAGGGTCAGCGTCTGCGACTTGCCGGGCAGCGCGGTCGAGACCATGATCACCGCGCCGAACTCGCCCAGCGCGCGGGCCACGGTGAGCACGACGCCGTAGGTCAGGCCCCAGCGGATCGCAGGCAGGGTGATCCGCCAGAAGGTCTGCCAGCGCGACGCGCCGAGAGTGGCCGCGGCCTGCTCCTGATCGTCGCCGATCTCGTGCAGCACCGGCTCCACCTCGCGCACCACGAACGGCAGCGTCACGAAGATGGTCGCGATCACCATGCCGGGCAGGCTGAAGATCACCTTGAAGCCCAGGGATTCCAGGCCACCGAACCAGCCGCCCGCACCCCACAGCAGGATCAGCGACACACCGACGACGACCGGCGAGACCGCGAACGGCAGGTCGACGATGCCCTGCACGAGGCTGCGCCCCGGGAACTTGCTCCGCACCAGCGCCAGCGCCGTGATCACCCCGAATACGACGTTGAGCGGCACGACGATGGCCACGATGATCATCGACAGCTGGAACGCCGAGATGGCCGCTGGCGTGGTGATCGAGTCCAGGAAGGCGCCGATCCCCCGCTCGAAGGTGCGCCACAGGATGATCGCCAGCGGCAGCACCAGCAGTACGAACAGATAGCCGAGGGCGACCGTGCGCAGCGAGAGCCGGGTGAACAGGGACAGCTTCATCGGGCCGCCTCTTCCTTGCGGGCGGTGCGCTCGGCGAGCAACCGCAGCACGAGCAGGCTGGCGAAGGAGATCGCCAGCAGCGCGACCGAGACCGCGGCGGCGTTGACCGGACGATCCACCTCGATCTGCTGCTGGATGTACTGCGAGGTCATCTGCGTCTCGCGCGGGATGTTGCCGCCGATCAGCACGACCGAGCCGTACTCGCCGATCGCCCTGGCGAAGGCGAGGCCGCCGCCGGAGATGATCGCGGGCGCCAGCGTCGGCAGCACGATGCGGCGGAAGGTGACCCAGTTGCTCGCGCCCAGCGAGAGCGCGGCCTGTTCCACTTCCTTGTCGACCTCGATCAGCACCGGCTGCACCGACCGTACGACGAACGGCAGCGTGACGAACGCCAGCGCCACCACCAGGCCGGGCTGGGTGGCGTTGAGGTGGATGTCGATCGGGCTGTTGGGGCCGTAGAGCGAGAGCAGCACGATCGAGGCGACGATCGTGGGCAGCGCGAACGGCAGATCGATCAGCGCGTTGACGATGCCCTTGCCGGGGAATTCGTCGCGCACCAGTACCCAGGCGATGAGGGTGCCCATCACGACGTTGAGCACGGCGACGACCACCGAGACCCCGACGGTGATGCGCAGCGAGTCCAGGGCCGCGGGCGCGGTGACCGCGTCCCAGAAGCCCGACCACCCGTCCTCGAACGAGCTGACGGTCAGTGCCGCCAGCGGCAGCAGCACGATGACGCTGAGCCAGAGCACGGCGACGCCGATGCCGACCGGGCCCACCGAACCGGTCACGCGCAGCCACGACCGGCGGGGCCCGCGCGGGGCGGGCACGGATTTCTCCAGTTTCACGGCGACGCCGGGATCGGAGGTTGCTCCGGTCCCGGCGTGCCCACTGCTGTCAGTCACAGTTGTCCAGTATCGCGTGTGTCTTGGGTCACGAGTTACTTGGTCGCCTTGTCGTAGATGACCGCGACCTTGCCGGTGCCCTGCGCGAACAGGTCCTTGTCGACGGCCTTCCAGCCACCGAGGTCATCGATCGTCCACAGCTTGGCCGGGGTCGGGAAGTCCGCGGCGAACTCGGCGGCGACCTTCGGATCGACCGGACGGAAACCGGCCTGCGCCCACGCCTTCTGGCCTTCCGGGGTGAACAGGAAGTCACGGAAGGCGGTGGCCTTGGGCAGGTTCTGGGAGTTCTTCAGCACCGCGACCGGGTTCTCGATCTTGAAGGTGGTCGGCGGGTTGATGTGCTCAATCGGGTCGCCGTTGCGCTCGGAGAAGATGGCCTCGTTCTCGTAGCTCAGCAGCACGTCACCGGTGCCCTGCAGGAAGGTCTCGGTCGCCTCGCGGCCCGACTTCGGCTGCACCTTGACGTGCTCGGGCGAGATCAGCTGGGACAGGTAGTCCAGGCCGGCCTGCTGGTTCTTGCCGCCGTCGCTCTTGGCCGCGTAGGGGGCGAGCAGGTTCCACTTGGCCGAACCCGAGCTGAACGGGTTCGGGGTGACGACCTCCACGCCGGGCGCGAGCAGGTCGTCCCAGTCCTTGATGCCCTTGGGGTTGCCCTTGCGCACGACCAGGGTCACGACCGAGCCGAAGGGGATGCCCTTGCTCGCGTCGACGTTCCAGTTCGACTCCACCAGGCCCGCATCGACGAGGCGGGTGATGTCGGGCTCGACCGAGAAGTTGACGACATCGGCCTCGGCGCCGTCCTTGACCTTGCGCGACTGGTCGCCCGAGGCGCCGTAGGAGGCCTGGATCTGCACGCCCTTGCCCGCGTCGGTCTTGTTGAACTCCGGCACGACTTTGTCGAAACCCGGCTTGGGAACGGCGTAGGCGTACAGATAGAGACTGCCCCCGCTGCCGTCAGCGCCCGCTTCGCCGTCGGTCGAGTCGCTGGCGCCACCACCGCAGGCGGTCAACGCGACCGCGGCGACAGTAGTGACGGCGACAGCGACAGCGCGACGGCGCGAGCCGATCCAGGTGTTGCGAGACATCGGGGTGAACCTTTCGGGAAAGGACCTGCGGCGCAACGTCTTTCGCTGCGGCAGGGAACGCTCTTGTCGATCGGTAGACCTGTCGTGCAGGGAATGAACACGACAGTTGGCGCGACTCGGGCCCACTGGCCCCCGGAGTTCGGACGACGACTGCGAAGGAAAAGCGCGCGCCAGTCTACTGGGCAAGTACGCGCAGACGAGTCCGGTGGCCGATCATCGACAGAGGATGTCCGCGACCGCGAGGTTGCCGACAGCGATCAACGCCAGCTCATGGCGGATCTGCGGGGCGACACTCGACGACACAGGCAGACTGTAGCAGATTGCGACATGATGATTCGACTCGACGAGAGTTCCACACCCAGGGGGAATTTCACACCATGACCATGGCACCAGACCGCGTTCGCGTGCGGTTTCCCGAGATCAGCACCCGCACGTGGGAACATCCGGCCGATCGCACGGCGCTGGTCGCGCTGCGAGCCCTGACCGGATTCGACACGGTGCTGAAGGCGCTGTCGAGCCTGCTGCGCGAGCGCCAGCACCGGTTGCTGTACCTGGCGACGGCCGTCCGGGTCGACGACCGTCAGTTCCGCACCCTGCACCAGTTGCGGGCGGATTGCGTGGGTGTGCTCGACGCGCGGTCGACGCCGGAGATGTACGTCCTGCAGGACCCGACCGTGAACGCTTTCACCATCGGCATGGACCGGCCGTTCATCGTGCTGACCACGGGGCTGCTCGATCTGATGGACACCGAAGAACTGCGCTTCGTCATCGGCCACGAGCTCGGGCACGCGCTGTCCGGGCACGCCGTGTACCGCACGATGCTCTTGCATCTGCTGCGGCTGTCGGCCTCGATCGGCTGGATGCCCGGCGGCGGGTGGGCGCTGCGCGCGATCGTGGCCGCGCTGATGGAGTGGAGCCGCAAGTCGGAACTGTCCGGCGACCGGGCCGGACTGCTGTGCTGCCAGGACGTGGAGGCCTCGGTGCGGGTGCACATGAAGACCGCGGGCGGCACCTGGCTGTCGGAGATGAACCACGGCGCGTTCCTCGACCAGGCCGACGACTACCTGCGCTCGGGTGACCTGCGCGACGGCGTGCTCAAGCTGCTGAACCTGGAGCTGCAATCGCACCCGTTCTCGGTGCTGCGCGCGGCCGAGCTGCGCCGCTGGATCCAGTCCGGCGACTACGACCGCGTGCTCGGGGGCACCTATCCGCGGCGCGAGCACGACCGCAACGCCACGATCACCGACGAGGTGAAACAGGCCGCCCGCAGCTACCGGGAGTCCTTCGATCAGTCCGACGACCTGCTCGTGCGCACCGTGCGTGACCTGGGCCGCGATGTCGGCGCGGCAGTGAGCACCGTCGGCCAGGAAGTCGGCCGGACCGTCTCGGACCTGGGCAAGCGCTTCGACGACTGGCGCCGGAACTAGCGCGTCAGCGGGTGAAGAACCACGCGATGACGACGAGGACGAGCAGGGCAACCAGCGCGAGCTGAACGCGAGAACGAGGCATCAGCGGGCACCGCTGCCGACCGTCGGGCGCACCGGCGCGGCGGCGGTGACCGGCACCGTCGTCGCGGCGACCGGCGCCGACGGCTCGTGGCGATCGCCGCGGCCGAGCAGGCGGAAGACCGCGCGCAGGGCGCGGTCGAGCACGAAGGCGATGGCGAAGCTGATCGGGACCATGCCGACCAGCACGACCAGGAACTGGGGGATGAAGGGCAGCCCGGCTACCCAGAGTTCGAAGCCGTCCCACCAACCTGCGATGCGTTGCACGCCGACCAGACTAGTCGGTCGGCGTGAACGGGCGAATTCCGTCGCTGTGAGCGGCGCGTCAGCGCCGCACGGTGGACGACTACGGTGCCGCGCCCCGATGATGGGGTATGGAGTCTCCCAGTGCCGACAGCCTGCCGATTCTGAGTCCGGTCTCGTCCAGTGGCAGTCGTGGCGCGTTCCCGCCGATCGACGACTACGCATTCCTGTCCGATTGCGAGACCAGCTGCCTGATCGCCAACAGCGGTTCGGTCGAGTGGTTGTGCGTGCCACGCCCCGACTCCCCCAGCGTCTTCGGCGCCATGCTCGACCGCAGCGCCGGGCACTTCCGGATCGGCCCGTACGGCAAGAACGTGCCCGCCGAGCGGCGCTACCTGCCGGGCGGAATGATCCTGGAGACCACCTGGCAGACCGAGACCGGCTGGCTGATCGTGCGCGACGCGCTCGTGCTCGGGCCCTGGCACAACAACAACCAGCGGTCCAAGACCCATCGCCGCACCCCGATGGACTGGGATGCCGAACACACCCTGCTGCGCACGGTCAAATGCGTGAGCGGGACGGTCGAGCTGGAGATGAGCTGCCAGCCCTCGTTCGACTATCACCAGGGCGGCGCGACGTGGGAATACACCGGCAAGGTCTACGAACAGGCCACGGCCAGGGCCTCGCTCGACCCCGACGCCGGGCCCGCGCTCGTCCTCACCACCGATCTGCGCCTCGGCCTCGAGGGCCGGGAGGCTCGGGCCCGCACCCGAATGTCCGAAGGCGACGAGGTGTTCGTCGCGCTCACCTGGTCGGAGCTGCCCGCGCCCGCCACCTTCGCCGAGGCCGCGCAGAAGATGTGGGCGACCGCCGAATGCTGGCGGCGCTGGATCACTCTCGGCGATTTCCCCGACCATCCCTGGCGGGGCTACCTGCAGCGCAGCGCCCTCACCCTCAAGGGCCTCACCTACGCGCCGACCGGCGCCCTGCTCGCCGCGGCCACCACGTCCCTGCCGGAAACCCCAGGTGGACATCGCAACTGGGACTACCGCTACACCTGGGTTCGCGATGCGAGCTTCGCCCTGTGGGGCCTGTACACCCTCGGCCTGGACCGGGAGGCCAACGACTTCTTCGCCTTCCTCAACGATGTCACCACCGGCGACAACGGCGACGCCCTCCCGCTCCAGGTGCTCTACGGCATCGGCGGCGAGCGCCGCATCACCGAGTACGAGCTGCCCAACCTGTCCGGCTACGACGGCGCCACCCCGGTCCGCGTCGGCAACGCCGCCTACGACCAGGACCAGCACGACATCTGGGGCACCATGCTCGACGCCGTCTACCTGCACGTGAAATCGCGGGGGCAGGTGCCGGAATCGCTGTGGCCGCTGCTGGAACGCACCGTGCACGCGGCGATCGCGAACTGGCGTAAGCCCGATCGCGGGATCTGGGAGGTGCGCGGCGAACCACAGCACTTCACCTCCTCGAAGGTGATGTGCTGGGTCGCCCTGGACCGCGGCGCCCGGCTGGCCCAGCTGCACGGGCAGCACACGCGCGCGGCGGAGTGGTTCGATATCGCCGAGCAGATCAAGGCCGACGTGCTCGAACACGGGGTGAACGACGAGGGCGTGTTCACCCAGACCTACGGCGGCGACACCCTCGACGCCTCGCTGCTGTTGGTGGTGCTGACCCGCTTCCTGCCGCCCGACGACCATCGCGTGCGCGCGACGGTGCTGTCGATCGCGACCCGGCTCACCGTCAACGGCCTGGTGCTGCGCTATCGCACCGACACCACCGACGACGGCCTCGACGGCGAGGAGGGCACCTTCACCATCTGCTCGTTCTGGCTGGTCTCGGCGCTGGTGGAGATCGGTGAGCTGGAGCGGGCCACCCACCTGTGCGAGCGCCTGCTCGGACTGGCCAGTCCGCTGCGCCTCTACGCCGAGGAGATCGACTCCCGCACCGGACGGCACCTGGGCAACTTCCCGCAGGCGTTCACCCATCTGGCGTTGATCAACGCGGTCACCCACGTCATCCGGGCCGAGGACTCACGCAACGCCGGCCAGTTCCAGCCGGCGCACACGCCGACGCACCGGCCCTAGCCGGTCAGTACGCGAGCCGTTCGGCGCGTTCCCGCAGACCGGCGATGGTCCGCAGGCCCGCGTCGATCTCGGTGATCCGCAGTTCGCGGTGGTCGCCGTAGCGCAGGCCGGTCTCCTCGGCGGCGCGCAGCGCCTCGTCGGCGGTACGGCCTACCTCGGCGGCGATCTCGGTGTAGTGGTCGCGCAGGACCCGCTGCAACGTGCGCAGCCGGTTCCGGGATTCCTTGCCCACCTGGAAGATCACGTCGTCGGCGAGCCGGGCGACGGCGACTTTGGCCTCGGCCTGCCTACGCTGCTTGCGATTACGGCGGTCGTCCCACAGCGCGTTCACGCCCAGCAGCACGCCCGCGCCCGCCGAGTACCAGTTGACCAGCGACATCCCGAGCAGGCTGGTGGCCAGACCGACCATCAGGATGCCGCCGTAGGAACCGCGCAGGGCCGACAGCGCCTGCTGTCCGACACTGGATTTCGCGCTCTCCAGCGTCTCCAGCGACTGCACCGGCTCGAGCACGTCGCCGGGGTTGGTCAGGCGCAGTTCGGGCAGCGGCGGGGTGCGGTTGTCCGGCGGGAACTTCGCGGCGACCTGTTCGGCGAGCTCGACGGCGCGGTAGTGCGCCATCACGAAGTTCTCCTCGACGGCCTCGCAGATCCGCGCGTCGAGTTCGGTCGCGAATTCGTTCCACTTGCGGGCCGGGTCGGTGCGCGAGATCTCCGCCTCGGCCTCGCGCACGAGCGTGCGCAGCCGATGCCGCAGATCGTGTTCGATGTCGGCGCTCAGCTCGGAGCTGCCGTCGACGAGGGTGACCTGCCAGGTCGCGGTGCGCTGGCGCAGCTGATCGGCCGCGGTCCTGGCCGCCGCCAGCCGCTGGGTGATCTCGGCCCGGCTGCGCGGGTCGCGCAGGGCGTCGGCCTCCGCGCGCAGGGTGAGCGTGAGCTGATCGGTGACCAGGGCGATGTCGCGCACCGCCGCCGCCACGGCCACCGAATCGGCCCGGGCGACAACATAGTCGTGCAGATGATCGATGAGTTGCGGTACGCCGGACTCGATGTCGCGCTGCTGATCGCCGCTGTCCTGCGCCTGTCGGTGCATCACCGCCGAGACGGGCGCGACGGCGAAATTGAGGCCCGCGCCATCGAGCAGCGCGCGGTTGCGGCGCTGGGTCAGCGACCAGTGCGGGTTGCGGTCGATCTTGGTGAGCACGCACACCACCGACGGGCACACCTGCTCGACCCGGCGCAGATAGTCCAGCTGCGCCTCGGTCAGCTCGGCGGCGGCGTCGGCGGCGTAGAGGACCACGTCGGCGGCGGCGATCATCGACCAGGCCGCGCTTTCGTGGGCGGACGCGCCGGGGGCGTCCATCACCACCAGTCCGTCGGCGAGCAGCGGGCTCGGCTCGGCGAATTCGGCGCGCAGCACCCCGAGGGCGGTCAGCGCGGGTCCGGGATTCAGCGGGTCGACCGGCACCCGCTCGACGCGGCCGCGCTGCGCCGACTTCACCAGCGTCGCGGCCGGTTTGGGCCCGTACTCGACGATCACGGGCACGCTCGGCTTGCCGTCGGTGGCGCTGACCGGGGTGCCGACCATGCTGTTGACCAGCGTGCTCATCCCGGCTTGTGGTTCACCGACCACGACCAGACGCACCCGCGGATCGCTCAGCCTGGCTCGCACCATGCCGAGCCTGGCGTCGAGGTCGTCACGACCGCCCGTGCGGACCAGTTCCCGCAGTTCGTCGACCAGGGAAACGACCGGAGCCATCACATCCGGATGCTTCACCGTCGCGGCCTGCAGTCCGGCAGCGGCTGACAACCTGTTCCTCACTCTCGTTGCATGAGTCCGGCCGAGACGCTGGGACCAGACGTCGTCGTGTCAGACGACGAAGTCATACCCATGGTGCTCGACGGGAAACCCGGCAGCCAGATGATCGGCGCCACCCACCCCGGTGTCGAACAGTCCAGCCGAGACGCCATGGTAGCCGTCGTCGGTGTAGCTGATGTCGGCGGCGATCGGCTTGGTGTCGATGACCGGCGGTTTCACCGGGACCTGGGTCGGCTGCACGGTGACCACCGGCGGCGGGGTGACCACGGTCGGCGGATCGATGTCGACGGTCGGCTGCTTGGTCGGCATCGTCGGCTGGTGGGTGGGCGCGGTCGGCTGCTGGGTGGGCACCGTCGCGGTCGGGTGCGATCCGGTCGGGTCGGGCACGTCGACGGTCGGGGTGCTCGCCCCGGTCGAGGGCGCCGTGACGCCGCCGGTGGTCCCCGGCTTGGTGACGACGTCGTCCGGGACCGTCGGCTTGGCCGGGCCGGTCGCGGCGGTCGGCGGCACGGTGACCACCGCCTTGGTCGGGTCCGGCAGCTGGGCCGTCGGCTTGGGCAGCTCGGGCAGCTTCACCGTGGTCGGGGTGTCGATGTCGACGGTCGGCTGCTGGGACGGCACGGTCACCGGGACGGTGGTCGGGGTATGGCCACCGGTGATGTCCGGCACGACCACCGGCTTGGTCGGCGTGGTCGGCGCGAACAGCGCGGGCACGGCGGCCGCGGGCGCGGTCAGCGGCGAGGTGGCGGCGCCCGCCCCACCGAAGACGTTGGCGATCGGGGTCGACGCGGCGTCGGGCTGGATGGTCGTCTGCAGCGGCGTGCTGACCACCGGGTTGACGGCCACCGGCGCGGGCGCGGCGGGCGCGACCGGCGCCGGAGCGGGCGCGATGGGCGCCGGCGCGGCGGGAGCCGGGGTCTGCGCCAGCGGGGCGGCCGGGGCGGGCGCCGGGGCCTGTGCCAGCGGGGCGGCCGGGGCGGGCGCGGCGGACGACGGTCCGGTGGCGCCGCCGGGAAGGCCGACGCCCGAGGACGACGAGCCGGGCAGGCTCGGCCCGGTCGGCGAGGACAACCCCCCGCCGGTACCGCCCGCGGTCGTGTCGCCGGGCACCTTGATGCCGTCGCCGAGCCACTTGCCGTAGTCGTCGAGCTGATCGCCGACCTGGCCGACCTGCGCGGTGACCTTCATCTGCGAGGTGAACCACACGCCGTCCAGGCCGGCGTGCGCGTCGATCTGCCATTCGGTGTTCACCATCGCGCCGAAGCCGTCGAACATGTCACCGATGCCGTCGAACAGTCCGTCGCCGGGCTGACCCGCGCCGGGCACGCTCGCGCCGGGCAGGCCACCGGGCGAACCGGGCAGGCCGATGCCGTCATAGCCGGGGATGCCGATGCCGTGGCCGGGCAGCCCGTCGAAACCGGGAATGCCGATCCCGTGACCGGGCAACCCGAAGGCGGGCGTCTCCGGCAGGCCGAACGGGTTGTCGGTGTCGGTGTCGCCGAGACCGCGGCCTGGCGTGGTCGGTGCCTGCGCATAGCCGGGGATGCCGAAGCCGCTGGAGTGATGGCTGTCGGAGCCGGGAATCCGCAGCTCCCGCTCATCGTCGGAGCCGGGAACCTGTGGGCGCCAGTCGGATTCGGTGGCTCGCGCGACCATGGTGACGTCGGCCGGGGCGGGCGCGTGCGGAGCGAACGGCGTATGCGGCACCGGATGTGGCGCGGGCACGTCGGCGAGGTCGGGGAACGTCACGACCGGGCTCGGCGCGTCCGGGCTGGGGTCGGAGGGGTACTGCGAGGACCAACCGGCGACCCGGCTGTCGGCGTTGCTGGTGCCCGGGGTCGTGTCGGGACCGGTGCCGTTCGCGGCGACCAGGGCTCCACCGGTGACGTAGGCGCCCGCGCGGGCTACCCGCGCGACACCGTTGGCGACCCGGTAGGCCGTGTCGGTCCCCTCCGCGCGCGCAGCATCGTCATCGAAAGGCAGATCACGCGTCATCAATGCTCCAACACTCGCATCACTGTCGACCCCCCACCACGAACGAGGCGAAGTGAAGATCATCCAACACTATTACCCGGAGGCCGAACCGTTGTTTCGTCCAGAACGGTTGGTACCACCTTATGGCGAGCAACAGTTTTCGGCGACCCGGTGGAATCGGGGGGTTCACGATCCCAAGAGAACTCTAACGATTGCTCAACGGTCCCTGAAGATCGGCTGCTTAGCGTCGGTTTCGCCGGTCGCACCGATCGGCGAAACCCCCTCGGAGGAGTCCCGCCCATGACCGTATTCACCGCCCGCCGCCGTTCCCGTGCCGCCGCCCTGGTCGGCGGCACCGCACTGCTGACCGCGACGATCGCCGCAGTGGCCGGCGCCGCGACCGCCGATCCCGCCGTGACCAGGGAAATCGGGCCGGAACGGACGCTGATCATCTGCTCGGCGCCCGGTACTCCCGCCCGGCCCCTGCCGCCGGAGGGCGCGCGCATCCACATCGAGCGCTACGAGGGCGCCCCCGCGGCACCGCTGCCCGCCCTGCCCGGACACCCGGGCGACCCGGCCGTCGAGGCGCCGGGCGACTGCCGCGACGTCGACCCGGGCGAGGCACCGGGTGGCGTTCTCGTGATCCGCCCGCCGCACGTGCGCTGACCAGGAGAAACGAGGGATCGAACTAGGGTGAGCGGATGACCGGACAGCAGATCTTGGTCGTCGACGACGAGGTCAGGGTACTGGCCTCGCTGCGGCGCGGCCTGGAACTCTCGGGCTTCGACGTCGTCACGGCCGGTGACGGCGCCGCGGCGCTCGCCCTGGTGCGTTCCACCACCCCGGACGCCATGGTGCTCGACGTGAACATGCCCGAACTCGACGGCGTCGGCGTGGTGACGGCCCTGCGGGCGATGGGCAACGACATCCCCATCTGCGTGCTCAGCGCCCGCAGCGCGGTGAGCGACCGGATCGCGGCACTCGAACGCGGCGCCGACGACTACCTCACCAAACCGTTCGACCTCGGCGAGCTGATCGCCCGGCTGCGCGCGCTGCTGCGCCGCAGCGCGGCAACCGCTGCGCCGCAGGGCAAGACGGTGCGGGTGGGCCGGGTCGAGATCGATCCGGCCGGGCACCGGGTGCACGCGGCCGGACGACTGGTCGAACTCACCAAACGCGAGTTCGAGCTGCTGGCGATGCTCGCCGACAACGTCGGCATCGTCCTCGGGCGCGAGCAGATCCTGTCCGCCGTCTGGGGTTACGACTTCGCCACCGACACCAATGTGGTCGACGTGTTCGTCTCGTATCTACGGCGCAAGCTCGAGGCCGACGGCGTCGGTCGGGTCGTGCACACGGTGCGCGGCGTCGGATTCGTCCTGCGCGAGCGCCCGTGAGGACCGGGTCGTGGTCGTTGCGAACGCGGGTGGCCGTGGTGTCGGCGTTGGTCGCCGCGCTGGTGGCGATCACCCTGGGACTCACCTATGCGGCGCTGCTGAAGGTCGCGGGCACCCGGCAACTCGATCAGACGGTATCGACGATGAATGTCCGGGTGGTGCAGCGCGTCGACGGCGTCCCCGCGCCGCCGATCCCGCTCCCGGCGGACGAGCGGACCGTCCCCGGCACCCCCGAACCACCGGTGGTGGCAGCGCCGGGCAGTCCGTCCGACACCGCGCTGGCCAAGGTCCAGGGCGCGCCGGGCCTGCTGGTCCGGCTCGATCCCGATCGTGAGCTGGTCGACGCCGCGATCACCCGCAGCCAGCTCATCGGCTTGGGCATCGGCGTCGGCGGGGTGCTGATCGCGGCCGGATTGGGTTGGGTGCTGGCCGGTTTCGCGGCGCGCCCGCTGCGCAGGCTGGCCACCGCCACCCACGAGATCGACACCCTCGACGAGTTGCCACCGCTGTCGGGCCGTGGTGCCAGGGAGGCCGAGGAACTCTCCGACGCCATCACCCGGATGCTGGCGCGCCTCGAGACCGCGCACGGTGAGACCAGGCAGGCGCTGGCGGGCGCGCGCGATTTCGCCGCGGTCTGCGCGCACGAACTGCGCACCCCGCTCACCGCGATGCGCACCGACTTGCAGGTCCTGGCCGGTGCCGATCTCCCGGCCGAGCAGCGCGACGCCGTCCTGTCCGATGTGCTGGCCGCCGAACGCCAGATCGAACGCACCCTCACCGATCTGGAGCGCCTGGCCGTCGGCGAGCTCACCGACGCGGGCGCGTTCGAGCCGTTCGAACTCTGCGAGACTCTCGATCGCGCCGTCCAGAACGCCCGGCGCGCGCAACCCGGCGTCGACATCGCGCTGACCGCGTGCGACCCGGTTCCGATCACCGGCCTGCCCGGCGGGATCCTGCTGATCGTCACCAATGCCGTCGCCAACGCGGTCCTGCACGGACACGCCACCGAGATCGCGGTCGCGGCACACGCGGACGCGGACGGGATCGAGATCACCGTCGACGACAACGGCACCGGGGTACCGGAACACCTGTCCCCCACCGCTTTCGACCGCTTCGCCAAACGGCCCGGCTCCCCCGGCTCGGGTCTGGGCCTGGCGCTGGTCCGGCAGCAGGCCGAATTGCACGGCGGCACGGCCGAACTCACCGAAAGCCCACTCGGCGGGACGCGCCTGCTGGTGCGCATCACCGCCGAGCCGGGGTGAACGGGGTGGGAACTATTTGCCCTTGGGCTTGTCCGAGGCAGCGTCCGAGGACAGCGCGGCCACGAAGGCTTCCTGCGGCACGTCGACCCGGCCGATGGTCTTCATCCGCTTCTTGCCTTCCTTCTGCTTCTCGAGCAGCTTGCGCTTGCGGCTGATGTCACCGCCGTAGCACTTGGCGAGCACGTCCTTGCGGATCGCCCTGATGTTCTCGCGCGCGATGATCTTCGAGCCGATCGCGGCCTGGATCGGCACCTCGAACTGCTGACGCGGGATGAGTTCGCGCAGCTTGGAGGTCATCTTGTTGCCGTAGGCCTGGGCGGCGTCCTTGTGCACGATGGCACTGAACGCGTCGACAGCCTCGCCCTGGAGCAGGATGTCGACCTTCACCAGCGCCGACGACTGCTCGCCCGCCTCCTCGTAATCGAGCGAGGCGTAACCGCGCGTGCGCGACTTCAGCGAGTCGAAGAAGTCGAAGATGATCTCGGCCATCGGCAGCGTGTAGCGCATCTCCACGCGCGTCTCCGACAGGTAGTCCATGCCGAGCAGCTCACCGCGACGGCTCTGGCACAGCTCCATGATGGTGCCGACGAACTCGCTCGGCGCGATCACGGTGCACTTGGTGACCGGCTCGAAGGTCTGGCGCACCTTGCCCTCGGGCCAGTACGACGGGTTGGTGACGATGTGCTCGGTGCCGTCTTCCATGACGACCCGGTAGATCACGTTGGGCGCGGTCGAGATGAGGTCGAGGCCGAACTCGCGTTGCAACCGCTCGCGGGTGATCTCCATGTGCAGCAGGCCGAGGAAGCCGCAGCGGAAACCGAAGCCCAGCGCCACCGAGGTCTCCGGCACGTAGGTCAGCGCCGCGTCGTTGAGCTGCAGCTTGTCCAGCGCGTCACGCAGATCCGGGTAGTCGGAGCCGTCGACCGGGTACAGGCCCGAGTAGACCATCGGGCGCGGTTCCTGGTAGCCGGCCAGCGCCGAGGTGGCGCCGTCGCGCGCGGAGGTGACGGTATCACCGACCTTGGACTGACGCACATCCTTCACACCGGTGATCAGGTATCCCACCTCGCCGACGCCGAGTCCCTGGGTGGGCTTCGGTTCGGGCGAGACGATGCCGATCTCGAGCAGCTCGTGCTGCGCGCCGGTGGACATCATCTTGATCTTCTGGCGCGGGGTCAGCTTGCCGTCGACCACCCGGACGTAGGTGACCACGCCACGGTAGGTGTCGTAGACCGAGTCGAAGATCAGCGCGCGAGCCGGGGCATCGGCGTCACCGACCGGCGGCGGCACCTCGGCGATCACCTTGTCCAGCAGCTCACCCACACCCACGCCGGTCTTGCCCGACACCCGCAGCACGTCGTCGGCCTCGCAACCGACGATGTGGGCGATCTCGGCGGCGTAGCGGTCCGGGTCGGCGGCGGGCAGGTCGATCTTGTTCAGCACCGGGATGATCACCAGATCGCGTTCCATCGCCAGGTACAGATTCGCCAGCGTCTGCGCCTCGATGCCCTGGGCGGCGTCGACCAGCAGGATCGCGCCCTCACAGGCCTCGAGCGCGCGCGAGACCTCGTAGGTGAAGTCGACGTGGCCCGGGGTGTCGATCATGTGCAGGACGTAGTCCTGGCCGTCGACAGTCCACGGCAGGCGCACGTTCTGCGCCTTGATCGTGATGCCGCGCTCGCGCTCGATGTCCATCCGATCCAGGTACTGGGCGCGCATGGCCCGTTCCTCGACCACACCGGTCAGCTGCAGCATCCGATCGGCCAGGGTCGACTTGCCGTGATCGATGTGCGCGATGATGCAGAAGTTCCGGATCCGGGACGGATCGGTGAACGTCGTATCGGCAAAACTGGAAGCCACTCCACTCCTCGAGGGGTATCGGCGAACTGCGTCTATCGTCCCATGCGTCGAATCGCCGCCTTGTCACCGGTGCACCGAAGCGTGCGTCACCGTTATATTTCAGGGATGGCCAGCAGTTGGAACACTCTCGGTAAGCAACTCGGCGTCATCGCCAAGGAGCAGGGACCGAAGATCGTGCGCAAGCAGGGTCCACGGCTGCTCGAGAAGCTGGTGGGGGCGCTGGCGGCCAAGCCGGAACCCACCGTCGCGGTGCGCCCGACCGCGTCGACGCCGGTGCCCACCGCCCACCGCGCCCGGCAGATCGTCTACTGCCCGCAGCTCGACGGACGCGCCGACCCGGGCGAGATCGTGTGGACCTGGGTGCCCTACGAGGAGGACCCCACCAACGGCAAGGACCGCCCGGTGCTGGTCGTCGGGCGTGACCGCAAGACCCTGCTCGGGCTGATGCTGTCGTCCAAGCCCGACCGCGCGCACGATCACAACTGGGTCGGGATCGGTTCGGGCCCGTGGGACCACGACGGCAGGCCCAGCTGGGTCCGGCTGGATCGGGTGCTGGACGTGCCGGAAGACGGCATCCGCCGCGAGGGCGCGATCGTGGAACGCAAGACCTTCGACCTGGTCGCGCATCGGCTCGTCGCCGAATATCGCTGGAGCTGAGCGAGACTGCGAAGCCCCGATCCGGTACTCCGAATCGGGGCTTCGTCGTCGGCGCGTCCTGCGCTAGCTCAGGACGTCCCTGGATCGCCCGAAGATCAAGCCGTAGACCAGCGCGCCCAGAACCCCGCCGAGCAGCGGGAAGACGATGAAAGCCCACACCTGGCCCATCGCGCCGTCCTGGTAGGGCGCCACGCCGAGACTGCGCGCCGGGTTGACCGAGGTGCCGTCGACCGGGATCGAGATCAGGTGGATCACCGCGAGGGTGACACCGATGGACAGACCGGCCAGCGGCACATCGGAGATCTGATCGGTCGAGGCGAGGACCACGAACACCAGCAGCGCGGTGAGCATCACCTCGATGATGATCATCGCCGCCATCCCGTACCCGTTCTGCACCACGACCTCGCCCAGCGGCCCGGTCACCGCGGACGGACTGTGTGCGCCCCAGCCGTTGGCGCCGAGCCCGTCGACCGCCCGATCGTAGGACGGCAGGTTCTTGGCCAGCGCGAACAGCACGAGACCGGCCAGGAATCCACCGATCAGCTGGGCGATCCAATAGCCCGCGGCCGACGCGGCCGTCAGCCTGCCGAGCAGGAGTTGACCGAGGGTGACCGCGGGATTGACGTGACAACCCGAGATCGGTCCGATCGCGTAGACGAGGAACATCAGCGACAGACCGAAGGCGAGCGCGATACCGAGCGCGCCTACTCGTTCACCGGCCAGGACCGCGGTGCCCACACCACCGATCACGAGTATGAAGGTGCCCAGACCCTCGGCCACCCATTTCTTGACTTCGGGGACGACTTCGGGTTCGACCAGTTCCTGTGCAGTGGGAGACATCTGCCACCACCTCTCCGAGAGGACTTGTCCCCGCGGCAAGGCGGGGTTCCGCACGAGCGAACTGGACATTACGCGAGGCGGGTCACCTCTACAACGACCTCGAGGTCCGTCGAGCCGCCGCCGGAGAAGACACCTTTCAGCGGAGGCACATCGGCGTAATCGCGCCCGACCCCGACCGAGACGTGCTGCTCGTTGACGGCGAGGTTGTTCGTCGGGTCGTAGCCCCACCACTGCCCGGTCCAGGCCTCCACCCAGGCGTGCGACTGGCCTGCCACGGTCTCGCCGATCTCGGCGCCCGGCTTCGGATGCAGGTAGCCGGAGACGTACCGGCTGGGAATTCCCATGCTGCGCAGCAACACCAGGGTCAGGTGGGCGTAGTCCTGGCAGACACCGCGCCGCTCGGCGAAGGCCTGCAACGCCGAGGTGTGCACCGAGGTGGTGCCCGCGATGTAGTCCATCTCCTTGTGCACCCATTCGGCCGCGCGCACCACCGCCTTGGCCGGTTCCTCGCCCCGGGACAGCTGCCTGGCCACCGTCGCGAGCTTGCGATCGCGCGGCACATAGGAGGTGGGACTGAGCATTTCGTCGAAGCGGTCGACGATCGGACCGCTGCGCAGGTCGTCCCAGCTCAGTTCCTCGGTCGGTTCCGCGAACGGCTCGGTCTCCACCACCGAGGACCCGGTCACCTCGAGTTCGGTGTGCGGTGCGTGCAGGTCGAACGCGGTGACCGCGGTGCCCCAGTAGTCGGTGTAGCGATACGACCTGGTGGCCGGCACGGTTTCGACGCGATTGAGGATCACGTTCTGCCTGCTGTCGGCGCGCGGCGTCAGCCTGGCCTCGTTGAACGAGCGCGTCACGGGCGCGTCGTAGACATATCCGGTGGTGTGCACCACCCTGATCCGCCAGCTCACAGTTCTCCCTCCACCTGCACGCGGCCGTCGGAACTGCTGCGCACATCGGTCCACGCCACCCAGGGGGCGGCGTGGAAGTACTGGCGTGACACGGCCTCGCTGACCTCGCGGCACGATTTCTGCAGCGCGAGCAGTCTGCTCTGCAAGTCCTCCAGCAGCACCCCCGGCGGCAGGAATTCGAGTTCGCTGCGCGCCCGGCCGAGCACCCGCTGGGCCTCGTGACGCGCGCCGACGCGACTGCCGGGCCGCTGGTCGAGTTCGGTCAGGCAGGCCTCGGCGACGCGCAGCGTGTGGAACACCGAGCGCGGGAAGAGCCGGTCGATGAGGATGAACTCGGCGACCCTGGCCGCGTCGAGCGCGCCGCGGTGGGTGCGCAGATAGGTGTCGTGGGCGCCCGCCGAGCGCAGCACCGTCACCCAGGCCGGCGAGGAGGTGCGGTCGCCCGCGCGCGAGAGCAGCAGCCGCACCATCATGTCCACGCGTTCGATGGAGCGGCCGAGCAGCAGGAAACGGTAGCCGTCGTCGCGCGAGAGCGTCGAGTCGGTCAGTCCGGTGAACATCGCCGCGCGGTCCTTGATGTAGGAGAAGAACTCGTGCGGGCCGAGGCCGCGCGCCGCCTTCTCCGCCGTCGCCAGCCCGTTGTAGGTGGCATTGAGGCACTCCCACATCTCGCTGGAGGTGACTTCGCGTGCGCCGCGGGCGTTCTCGCGGGCCTTGCCGATGGAGTCGCTGATCGAGACGCCGTGGTCGTGGCTGAACGCGACCAGGTCGGTCACCGACCACACGTCCAGGCGCAGCCCCTCCGGCGGCTCGATGCCGAGCACCTTGAGCAGGACCCGGGAGGTGCGGTCGGCGTCGACGGTGGCGTCTTCGAGCAGTTGATGCACGGCGACGTCGAGGATGCGCGCGGTGTCGTCGGCGCGCTCGACATATCGGCCGATCCAGTAGAGGGATTCGGCGTTGCGAGCAAGCATGTGTGTCAGTCCCCGATCAGCCGCTGCGTCTGTTGTTGTTGCTGCTGTTGCTGATTGGCCTGCGGCGCGCTGAGTTCGCGACCGATTTCGAAGGAGTCTGCCTGCGGCGGATCGCTCACCAGTTCCGGACCGGCCAGTTCCCGGTCGACGAGGCCGGAGCGACCGGCCAGCACCCAGGTGTCCTTGCTGCCGCCGCCCTGGCTCGAGTTGACCACCAGCGAGCCCTCCGGCAACGCGACCCTGGTCAGCCCACCGGGCAGCACCCAGATGTCCTCGCCGTCGTTCACCGCGAACGGGCGCAGGTCGACGTGCCGGGGCGCGAGATCGTTGCCGATCTTGGTCGGCACGGTCGACAGCTGCACCACCGGCTGGGCGATCCAGCCGCGCGGATCGGCCTTGACCTTGCGCTTGACCGCCTCCAGCTCGCGCGGGGACGCGTCGGGCCCGATGACGATGCCGTAGCCGCCGGACCCCTCGACCGGCTTCACCACGAGCTCGCCGACCCGGTCGAGCACCTCCTCGCGTTCGTCGTCGAGCCAGCAGCGGAAGGTGTCGACGTTGGGCAGGATCGGCTTCTCGCCGAGGTAGTACTCGATGATCGTGGGCACATAGGTGTAGATGAGTTTGTCGTCACCGACGCCGTTGCCGACCGCGCTGGAGATCACCACGTTGCCCGCGCGGGCGGCGTTGAGCACGCCGGCCACGCCGAGCACCGAGTCGGGGCGGAAGTGCATGGGGTCGAGGAAGGTGTCGTCGATGCGCCGGTAGATCACGTCGACCTGGCGCTCGCCCGCGGTCGTGCGCATGTAGACGACATTGTCGCGGCAGAACAGGTCACGCCCCTCGACCAGCTCGACGCCCATCTGCCTGGCCAGCAGCGAATGCTCGAAGTAGGCGGAGTTGTGCACACCCGGGGTGAGCACGACGACGGTCGGGTCGGCCTCGTTGGGCGCCGCGGAGGCCCGCAGCGCCCGGAGTAGGTGCGTGGGATAGTCGCCGACCGCGCGCACCCGGTGCGAGGAGAACAGGTCGGGGAAGACCCGGGCCATCGTGCGCCGGTTCTCCATCACATAGGACACCCCCGACGGCGAGCGCAGGTTGTCCTCGAGCACCCGGAAGTCGCCGCGTTCGTCGCGTACCAGGTCGATGCCCGAGACATGGATGCGCACCCCGTTCGGCGGGACCAGGCCCGCGGCCTCGCGGTGGAAGTGCTCACACGAGGTGACCAGCCGCTTGGGGATCACCTGATCGCGCAGGATGTTCTGCTCGCCGTAGACGTCGGCCAGGAACAGCTCCAGCGCGGTGACCCGCTGTTTGATGCCCCGCTCGAGCTTGGCCCACTCGGCGGCGGCGATCACCCGCGGCACCAGATCCAGCGGGAACGGCCGTTCCTGCCCCGACAGGGAGAACGTGATGCCCTGATCGATGAATGCCCGGTCCAGCGCGTCGGAGCGTTTGGCCAGGTCGTCTACGTCGTTGGCGGCCATCGCGGCGTGAATGCCTTTATACGGCGCCCGCACTCGTCCCGCCGCGTCGAACATCTCGTCGAACGCGTCGGCGAAGCGGCCCGGGCCGTACCCCTCGAACAAACCGGCGTGCGCGTTCACCGGATGCCCGTTCGTTCTCACCAACGCCGGTGATGCAGATCGAGCCGTACCCGGCGCTGTGGTGGAGGTCATGAGAAAAACTGTGCATCACCCGGCAGCAGGGTCGTGTGAGACACAGGTAAATTTCTTGCATCACCTGAAATGGATGAAATCAGCGGAGCCGGGGGCCGGTCGATCGGAGCCCGATTTCGCCGGGCGGTGCCGAGCTGGTAACCTCGATCTTCGGCGCGGTGTTACCCGTAGTTCAGCACCATCTGCTGCATCGTGGGCGCGCGCCCGACGAGCTTTCGAGACATACCACCCAGCGACAGGAAACCAGAGGATACAGGCGTGGCCAACATCAAGTCCCAGATGAAGCGGATCCGTACCAACGAGGCGGCGCGCAAGCGCAACCAGTCGGTCAAGTCCGCGCTGCGCACCGCGATCCGCAACTTCCGTGAAGCTGCCGCCAGCGGTGACAAGGAAAAGGCTGCCGAGCAGCTGCAGTTCGCGAGCCGCAAGCTCGACAAGGCCGCTTCCAAGGGCGTCATCCACGCCAACCAGGCGGCCAACAAGAAGTCCGCGCTCGCGCTGGCTCTGAACAAGATCTGATCGGAGCGGGTCCACCCGCTCAGCAATACTTCGCAAGACGCAGCCGCCGTGGCCTCGATGACCACGGCGGCTTTTGTCGTCGGCTACCATTCCGCGCATGCTGACGGTGTACGCGAATCAGACGGTGGTACGAGGCGACGACCTGGCCGAGGTGATCCGCGCCGCGGAGATCCTGGGCATCGGACTCAAGATCGAGAATGTGATGGTCCCGGACGAGGACGGCGGCTTCGCGGCCGCCTGGATCGTCACCCGCGAGGACGAGGTCCCGCTCTACGAGGAGTGGGAAGGCCGCTACGAGGATCTCGAGGACGACGAGGAGCTCGCCGTCGTCGGCGACTGATCAGTTCACACAGGGGATCCGCCCCGAGGTGATGTCGCTGCGGACCGGCTTGCCCGCGTCGGGGGTGTCCGTCACCGGCGTGGTCGCGCTGGTCTGCCAGGCACCGGTGGACGTCTCGCCCGGCCAGGCGGCGGGCGGTTCGGTCCGCGCCGTTGTTCGCCGGGTCGTCGTCGACGCGGGTGCCGGCATCCCGAACGCGGCCGCGATCTCGCGGCGGATCGCCGCTCGGTCCACGATGTTCACGTCCTGCCCGTTGATCACGTCGTAGCGCAGGATCGGCAGGGTGCGGAATTCGACCTGCGGGTCTTTCGCGCTGCCGAGGGTGCGCACGAACTCGGTCATGTTCCAGCCGTCCGACAGGACGATATTGCGGTGCGCCACCTCCATCAACGCCGACAGTTTGCCGGGGTCGGTCAGGGTGCCCGCACTACGCAGCTGCCCGGCGACCGAGGTCAGAAACGCTTGCTGGCGGTGGGTGCGGTCCAGATCGCCGTTCTCCAGCCCGTGCCGCTGCCGCACGAAGGCCAGCGCCTGGGCCGGATCGAGATGCTGGCGGCCGGCCGGGAAGTTCGCGCCGGAGAACTCGAGGTCCTGCACCGGATGGTTCAGGCACACCTCCACCCCGCCCAGCGTGGCGGCGAGATCGTAGAAACCAGCGAGGGTGATCTCGGCGAACCGGTCGATCGGCACTCCGGTCAGATCACGCACCGCCCGCACGATCGAGGCCCGCCCCGCCTCCCTGCCCGCCTGTTCGAGCCGGCGCTGATCGGTGACCCCGCGTGCGATCAGCTGATCCTGCACCGCGGCCTTCTTCAACCCGTACGCCTCCTTGATCTTGGCGTGGGTGTAGCCCGGGATGCCACTGACCGGCACGTAGTCGTCACGCGGAATCGACACCGCGACGATCTTGTCCAGCGCGGCCGGAATATGCACCAGGATCAGCGTATTGGCGTTGTAGCCGCCCTCGTCCCCGTCGCCGGCGTGCAGCTGATCCAGGATTTCCGTCGGCAGCTCGTTCCCGTTCTGATCGCGCCGGGTGTCGAGCCCGATCAGCAGGATGTTCAGATCCCCGCCGAGCGAGTGCGGCGCGTCGTCCTCGATGGCCTGCGAGCGCAGGAACCCGGCGTCGAAACTGCCTGCCGTCGACCACCCGTACGCGGTGACAGCCACCACCAGCGCCGACATCCCGGCGGCGAACCCCTTCCCGAATGCCCTGGCCCACCGGCCCGCCGAACCACGAGCGCGTCGACTGCTCCCGCGCTCCCCGGTCCGGCTGACAGTCGGCTCGTCCATGTCATGATCAACTGTGCCAGCCGTGAGGCCGGACCGACATCGCGATTCGGTCCCGATTCCACCGCGACCAGGCGTGTCGGCTCAGCGACTGCGCGTACCGAGGTTCTGGGAAATCCGCAGAAGGTACCCGTCCGGGTCCTGCACGGCGAACTGGCGCACGCCCACGACGTCGGTTGCCCGCGCGTACCAGCGGTCCTCCAGCGGGAGGAACAGTTCCCGCCCGGTCGCGGTGATCACCGCATGGAGCTCGACGACATCGTCCACGTCGATGGTGAAGTTGATGCCGCGACCGTACGGATATTCGAGCGGCGCGTGCGGGTAGAGCCGCTCGTGGTCCGTCGGCTGTTCGAGCATGAGGTCGATACCGTCGCGTTCGAGATAAGCGAACCGTTCCGCGGGGCGCTCGTAGCGGATCCGGAACCCGAGTAGACCGTAGAACTCGAGGCTGGCCCGGAGGTCGGCACAGATGAGCTCGGGGATCAGGCGCACCACGTCGTCGCCCGTCGACTCAGCCCGCGGCGCGCAGGTCGAGGATGCGGGAAAGGGCGTGTTCCACGGCGTAGGTGGCGTCGGCGGCGCCACCCTTGACGTCGGCGTTGAGGGTGGCGACCACCTGGAGGGCGGTGCCGATGGTGGCCGGGGTCCAGCCACGGGCCTGGGCCTGCGCCTTCTTGACCTTCCACGGGGGCATGCCGAGCTGCTGGGCGAGTTTGAACGGGTCGCCCCGGCCCGCGGAGCCGACGCGGGCGATGGTGTGCACGGAATCGGCGAGGGCGTCGGCCAGCAGCACGTGCGGGACACCGCGGTCGGTGGCCCAGCGCAGGGCCTCCATCGCCGCCGGGCGGTCGCCCGCGACGGCGAGCTCCGCGACATCGAACCCGGTCACCTCGGCGCGGCCGGAGTAGTAGCGGCGGACCGCGTTCACATCGACCTTGCCGCCGGTGTCGGCGACCAGCTGTGAGCAGGCCGCGGCCAGCTCACGCAGCTCCGAGCCGACGGACTCGATCAGCACCTGGACCACGTCCGGCGCCACCCGCACCCCGAGAGCGCGGAACTCCGCGCGCACGAACTCCGCCCGCTCGCCGGCCTTGGTGAGCTTGGCGCACTCGTGCACCACCGCGCCCTGCTTCTGCAGCGCGGGCACCAGTGCTTTGGCGCGGCCGCCGCCCGAATGCAGCACCATCAGCACCACGCCCGCCGGCGGGTCGGCCGCCGCGTCGGTGATCACCGCCACCGCGTCCTTGCCCGCCTCCGCGGCCGACTCGAGCACGATCACCCGGTCCTCGGCGAACAGCGACGGACTCAACAGCTCGGCCAGTTCGGCGGTACTCGCGTCACCGGCGCGCAGCCGATCCACCGGCACCGAGTCCGGATCGGGCGCCTCGGCCCGCACCTGGCCGGTCACCTGCGCCACGGCGCGTTCGACCAGCAGCTCCTCGTCACCGAGAACCAGATGTACCGCGGCAGGGCGTTCGCTCACCAGGCGATCCTACGTTCGGGCACCGACAGCGAGCCGGTCGCGGTCGTTCGACGTGGTCGGGCGCCGCGGGGTCTCCCGGCCGCCCGCTGCCGGCGGTTCACGGAGGGGCTGGAGTCCGCCGACGGGATGTCGTTGTGCGCGGTTCGACGGCGGTGCCCGACACGATCACGTCGCCGTCGTGATCGGTCCGGGCGATCGTGACGCCGAGGGTGTCCAACGCGGTGATGATCGTGGGGTGCGGGTGGCCGAACGAGTTGTCCGTCCCGGCGCTGATCAAGGCCAGGCGCGGGTGGACCGCGCGCAGGAACTCCGGTGTGGTGGTGCGGGACCCATGATGTGGGACCTTGAGAATGTCGGCGCGGATGTCGCTGTCACGCGACACCCGAGATTGCGCGGTCGCTTCGATATCGCCGGTGAACAGAATCGTGCCCACGGCGGTGCGCGCCCGCAACACCAGCGACCGATCGTTGGCTTCGTCCAGGTCCAGCGACGACGCTTCCCGCCCCGGCGCGAGCACCGTCAATTCGACTGCCCCGAACGTCAGTACCTGCCCCGCGCGCAATTCCATCAGCGGGATCCCGGCGGCCTCGGCGAGCTCGACGACTCGCTCGATCCCGTCGGTCGGATTGGACGAATTCTGCTGCGCCACAACATCCTGGCGAGAGACGGACGGTAGCCCGGCCGAGTGTCCGCCGTTCGGATCGCGCTGGTTGGTGGAGCTCTCGGCGCCGAGGGAGTGCTCGGCCCCAGCAGACTGCTCGTCGCCAGCGGGATGCCCACCGCTCGTGGAGGGCGCGCCGCTAGTGGTGTGTCCACTGGTGGAGGGCGGGCCGCCGGTGGAGAGAAGTTCACCGGGTGCGGTGGCTATGGCGGCGGTGGTGCGGCCGCGGAGTGCGCCGGCCAGGCCGTCGATGTGGTCGGCGTGTGGGTGGGTGAGGATCAGGAGGGGGATGTGGGTGATGCGCAGGCGGTCGAGGCAGCGGCGGATCGGGCGGGGGTCCGGGCCGGTATCGATCACGATCGCGGCGTTGGGGGCGACGGAGAGGGCGAGGCCATCGCCCTGGCCTACATCGCACATCGCCAGTGCCCAGCCGGTCGGCGGCCATCCCGGCTGCCATAGGCGCACTGGGACAAGCACTATCGCGACGCCCAAGGCGGCGACGGCGAGCAATCGGCGAGCCTTCGACCATCGCAGAGCTGCCACGAGGACGACGACGATCGCCGCTGTGACCAGTCCCCCGGTCACGCCGGACGGCACCGAGATCGTGGCACCGGGCACGGCGGCGGTCCGGTCGGCTACCGCCAGCAGCCACCACAGCGGTGGGCGCGCGCACCACAGCACCCACACCGCCGCTTCACCCCAGAGACAGGCGACGGCCGCACCCACCGCACCGATCACGGTGATCACCCCGACCACCGGCGCGACAAGCGCATTCGCCACGATCGCGACCACGCTCACCCGTCCCGACAGTGCGACCATCAGCGGGAGGGTGACGACGAACGCCCCTGCCGACACCGCGACGATCTCGGCGGGTACGCGCCACCACCCGTGCGCCCGCAACCAATCCGCCCAGCTCGGCGCGAGCAGGATCAGGCCGGCGGTCGCGAGCACCGACAACGCGAACCCCGCGCTCACCGCCAACTGCGGTGCCACAACGAGCAGTCCGATCACCGCGGCACCCAGCGCGGGCAGCGCTTGTTTGCGGCGGCCGGTGAGCAACGCGAGTACCGTCACCGACCCCATGCCCGCGGCCCGCAGCACGCTGGGGTCGGGCCGCGCGAGAACGACGAACACCACCACCGTCACCGCGGCGGCAGCGGCACTCGTTCGCGGACCCGCGGTCAGCAATCTCGCCAACCCGAGCAGCGCGGCGAGCAGGATGGTGAAGTTCGCTCCGCTCACCACGCAAAGATGTTGCAGGCCTGCGATTTCGAAGTTGTCCCTGACCTCGTCGGATAGCGCGGCGGTATCGCCGACGACGAGCGCGGGCAGCAATCCGGCCGCAGCGGGTGACAACGCTCTGGCCGAGGCCGTCGCCAGATCTGCCCGCACGCCCCCGGCCATTCGCTGCCACCACGGGGGTGTCCCGACACGTTCCGCCTCGGCGACGGGGTGCAGCGCGGCCACTGTCAGATCCGATCGGTTCGGTTCGGCGACCTTCGCCCGAAACCGGATCACCTGGCCGGGAGACAGGTCCGCCCAGCCCTCCCCCGGCGCAAGGATGACGACCGCCCCGCCGACCCGAGTGGCGGTCGACCCGCGTTCCCCGCCGGCTCGATTGGTCGTAGAACCGAAGTCTCCGTCGGCCCGAGTACTCGTAGAACCGGACACTCCGTCGGCCCCAGCGCTCGCAGACCCCGGCACCCCGCCGACCCCCGCGCTCGTCGAGCCGAGCTTCCCGTCACTCTGGGGTGGCGTACCGCCTCCGTACTCATGCAGCTCCGCACGGACGATCCACCGCCGTTGTCCACCGAACCCGCCCGCCCGCATCGGTTTCGGATCGTCGGTGACCACTGCCAGCACCGTCACCGTCCGCCCGAACGATTCCCGGAGCGGGTGTGTCTGCACATGGTGCGCACGCCACGCGCCTGCGGCCCCGAAACCGGCGGTCACCAGCATCACCGCCAACCCGGCGATCGCGACGACTCGCCATCGTTCACGCTCGTGCGCGATCGCCCACAGCAACACCACCCACAATCCGATTGCGACGACCACCGCACCGACCGCCAGCACCAGGCCGACGAACCACCCCAGCGACACCGCCACGATCGTCGCGCCCCAACATCCCAGCGCCGCCGGTACCAGGCGCATGTCCAGCACCTGCCGTTCCGGCTCCTCCGTTCCCGCCTCCTGCTGAGCCGCCGTACTCATTCCGGTCCCGGGCACCGCACCGGCGAATCCGGACAGACCCCACCCCGCCCGAGCACCGACGACATCCCGAAACACCCGAATTCCATACTGCTGTGGGCGTGTTCGACGCGGTCCGCGCAGCAGGTCGAGAACCCGCCGCTCACCGCGGGATTCGCGGGCAGGGGCGATTCGTTGGCGCCGTACTCCGCACCATCGCTCGCCCCGGCCGTATCTTCGCCCGAGACCGCCGGTGCCGCACCGATTCGGGCCGCGACTTTCGCCTGGCAGGGACCATCACCGGTCGCACCGGACGGCTGGACCGATTCGGTCATGTCGTCACCAAATCACGGAGGCGGGCCAGGCGGGCGGGGCCGATGCCGTCGACTTCGCCGAGTTGGGCGATATCGGTGAATCGGCCATTGGTGGTGCGCCAGGCGAGGATGGCTTGGGCGGTGACCGGGCCGACGCCGGGGAGCGCGTCCAGTTCGGCTTCCGTCGCGGTGTTCAGGTTGATACGCGCTCTGGTGTTCTGGGCGTTAATATTCGGGGCCGGCGGGCCGGAGGTGTTCTGTCCTGTCGTGGGTGCGCGGTCGGCGGCGCCGATCATCGCGCTGCCAAGGAGTGGGGGTCCCGATTGTGGGCCAGTCGTGCCGACGACGACCTGGTCGCCGTCGGTGAGGCGCTGGGCCAGGTTCAGCCCGGCGAGGTCGGCACCGTCGGTCGCACCGCCTGCCCGTTCGATGGCGTCGGCGACACGGGCGCCACCGGGCAGGTGGTGCAGGCCCGGTCGTTCGACCAGACCCACCACGCTGACAACGACTTCCGCTGGCGGGCTCGGCATGGTGCCGGCGACCGCGGCCATGCCGGCGCTCGGTTCCGCGGGGGCGCCCGCGCTCTCCGCGCGGACGACCGGTACCGGTGGCAACGCCTGTGGCGTCGGCTGATCGCGCAGGACCAGCACGCCGGTGCAGACCACCGCTGCCAGACCCACCAGGCCCAAGACCACAGCACCCCGGCGGCCGGGATCGACCCGCGTCTGCCGGAACCGGTCCGGGACGAACCGGCGCAGGCCACCGGAGTCGGCGCCGTCGTCGAGCCAGCCCGGCGAACGCACCTCCCCCGTCGAAGGGAGATCCTCCTCGGCCCACCGCCCTTCGGTGCCGGTGCCGCCGCGCGGGCGTGCCGTGTCGGGCTCGTCGCGCAGCGCCCCTCGGGTCCCGGGTTTGTCGCGCAACGCCAGCCCGCCCAGCCGTTGCCGTACCCGCTCGTGTTCGTCGTGTCGTGACATGGCAGCGACGCTACGAGCCGGCGAGCCCGCGAAACCGGCGCCGACCTGGGTCTCGAGCGAAGCTGTGGACAACCTCGAGCCTGTGGACAACTCGCGGTTTCTCGGTCGTCGAGACCGGGATGCACGCTGCCCGAGCGAATACGGTGCGGACATGGCCGAGACCACGTACGGATGGATCCATGGACCTGGCACAACGTTTCCGCGACTTCGCGCAGCGCGAGGTGAGCGGCAATTCTCCGCTGTACCACCGGCGTGCGATCGACATCGCCGACGATCCACCGGTGCTCGCGCTGATCGCCGAACTGCCGACGGACAAACAGCAGCCCAACCTGGTGCTGGCGGCGGCGCGGGTCAACGGCGCGATCGCGGTGCCGTACCGCGATTTCCGTGCGCAGCTGATCGCACGCTGGCCATCGATCGCGGCGACCGCACTCGCTCGCCGTACCCAGACCAACGAAGCGGGTCGTGCGGCAACCTTGCTGCCGGTCCTCGCTCGGCTGCCGGGACCGTTGTCGCTCATCGAAGTGGGCGCATCGGCGGGACTGTGTCTCTACCCGGACCGTTTCAGCTATCGCTACGGCGGGCGCGCCCTGGATCCGGCGGACGGTCCGTCGTCAGTGGTCCTGCGGTGCACCGTAACCGGGCCCGCGCCGATTCCGGATCGGTTGCCCGAGGTGGTCCATCGCACCGGGGTCGACCTGAACCCCTTGAACGCGGCGGACCGGCAGGATCGGCAGTGGCTGGAAGCCCTCGTCTGGCCGGGGCAGGACCAGCGGCTCACCAGGCTGCGCAATGCCTGCGCGATCGCCGCCGCGAATCCACCGCTGCTGGTGCCGGGAGATCTGAACGAACAGGTCGCCGAGCTGGTCCACACGGCGCCCAGCGACAGCACGGTGGTCGTGTTCCACAGCGCTGTGCTCACCTACCTGTCGGCGCTGACGCGCGCGGAGTTCGTCGCGTCGGTGCGTGCTCTGCCCTGCCATTGGGTGTCCCAGGAGGGCACCGGGGTGGTCGCCGAGTTCACCAACCTACTGCCCGAACGGGATTCGAACACAGCGCGGATGGTGCTGGCGGTCGACGGCGAGCCGGTAGCCTACGCCGGGCCGCACGGTCAGTCACTGGACTGGTTCGGCCCGGCGTAGCAGGGGCGGCCTCAGACGCGGCGCATCACCGACACCACCCGGCCCAGGATCACGGCCTCGTCGCCGTCGATGACCGAGTAGGCGGGATTGCGGGGTTCGAGCAGGACATGGCCGTTGCGCCGGCGGTACACCTTGACGGTGGCTTCCTCGCCGATCATGGCGGCGACGATGTCGCCGTTGTTCGCCTCCCGCTGGCTGCGCACAACAACCAGATCACCGTCGCAGATCGCGGCGTCGATCATGGAGTCACCGCGCACCCGGAGTCCGAAAACCTCACCACGACCGACGAGTTCACGCGGCAGCGTCAGCACGTCGTCGGCGTGCTGTTCGGCCAGGATCGGCGTGCCCGCGGCGATGTCGCCGACCACCGGCACGCTCACCGAGGCGCTGGAGCCGGCGGCCGGGGTGTCACGCAGGAACAGTCGCACATCGGTCTGGCGCGCCATCCCGGTGCCGCGGCGCAGGAAACCGTCTTCCTCCAGCGCCTTCAGATGCTGGGAGACCGTAGAGGTGGAGCGCAGGCCGACGGCGTCGGCGATCTCCCTCGCGCTCGGCGCGTAGCCGTGCGCGAGCACCGAATCCCGGATCACGGCGAGGATGTGTTGCCTGCGGGGCGGCAGGTGCGCGGTGTCGGGGAAGTCGAAGTCGTCGTATCCGGTCACCGGGGCATCGTAGAGGCCCACCGTGCCGGAGCGTCGGCGCAGCCTCCCGGCGTGCCCTGCCGCACCGGAAATCGGCGCCGGTCAGGAACACCCGCCGGGCACGACGAGCACACCGAGCGCGCCGACGCCGAGATGGACTCCGAGGGTGGGGCCGAACTCGCCGACGTACAGCTCCTCGACCTCCGGGACCTGTTCGCGCAGCTGGGCCGCGATCGTCTCGGCGGCATCGGCGGCGCCCAGGTGCTGGACCGCCAGGGCCGCGCCATCGCGCCCGGCCGCCTCCACGGCGGCCGCGACCAGCTTGGCGTAGGCGCGCGAGCGCGTGCGCACCTTCTCGCGCAATTCCAGCTTGCCCTCGACCAGCTGCAGCAACGGCTTCGTCACCAGTTCGCTGCCGAAGAACGCGGCGGCGCTGCTGAGCCTGCCGCCCTTGCGCAGCTGCTCGGTCCGATTGACCAGGATGAACGTGCGGGCGCGGGCGGCGGCCGTCACGGCGCGTTCGTAGACCGCGTCCAGCGCTTCGCCCGCCCGCGCGCGACGGGCGGCCGCGAGCACGGGCAGGCCGGTCGCCAAGCCCGCCCCCAGCGAATCCACCAGGCGCACTCGGTCTTCGGCACCCATGTCGCGAACGGCCTGCCGGCCGGACTCCCACGTCGCCGACAAGGTGCGCGACAGGTGCACGGCGACGACACCGTCGCCGTCACTGCGGCTCAATGCCCGCTCGTAGACTTCGCGCAGCTCGCCCGGCGAGGCAGCCGAGGTGGTGACCGAGTCCGTCGAGTAATCGATCTCGACGGGGTCGACGCCCTCCCGGATCTCCCGGTCGCCGACGAGCACGTGCAACGGGACCACTTCGATACCGAGCTCGCCGACGACGTCGGCCGACAGCCCGGCCGCCGAATCGGTGACCACGACAACGGTCACGGACTACCGGACCTCCTGCAGAGTCTTGGTCATCGCCGTCGCCACCGCCGCGTGCCCGGCCCAGCCCCAGTGGATGCCGTCCGGGTTCGCCGCACCCGACTCGATGTCGTCGCGCACGGCCTCGCCGAGGTCGACCAGCGGCACCGAGCTGCGGCCCGACCACGCCTGCAGTGCCTTGACCGCGCGCGCCCGGCCCCGGTGCACCCGCCCGTAGGCATCGCACTTGTGCACCGACGGCAGCACCGCGACCACGGGCAGCTCGGGACGCAGATGATGCAGCGCCTCCCGCGACTGCTCGAGGTAGTCGACACTCACCTTCGGCGGAAGCGCCACGGGCCGACCGAGTTTCGACAGCTTGGGCTGCAGCCAGTTGTACGAGGCGCGCACGCCACGACGCAGCTTGGGCGGACGGATATAGCGGATCAGCTCGCGCAGCGCGGTCGGCAGCGGCGAGGGCAATGTGTCCATGCCACCGACAGCGAACACGACAGCACCCGCCCGGGGCACGGCGGCCCACACCCGTGGGTCGCCGATCAGCGCCCAGTAGGCATCGCGGCAGGTCCAGCCGATCCGCGCGATCAGCTCGACATCCCAATCCAGTTCGGCGGCCACCATATTCGGCCAGATCCGGGGATCGTCGGCAGGCAGGCCGCCCTTGGGACCGTAGTAGGCGAGCGAGTCGGCGATCACCAGCAGGACGGGGCGCGGCGAGGCGGACTCCACCGGCCGGGGCGCGGTGGCTTCCTCGACTAGCACGACCTCCGCGGCCGCCTCGACGAGCGATTCGCTCTGCGCGACAGCGGTCTCCACGACCGGCGCGGAGACCTCGGTAACCGCGACGGACTCGGCGGCCACCGCGACGGACTCGTCCGTCGCGACCGCGTCCGCCCCCGGCTCGTCGCCCGGCGACGTGTCGGCCGACGTAGCGTCGGAACCATCAGCCGCACTTGCCGACTGGAGGTCCTGCGCCACGGCGGGTTCGGCCACCGAGGCGGTCATCGCCACGGCATCCTCGGCGTCCGCGCCCACCTCGGTGACGACCGCCGACTCGGCGGTATCCGGCTGCGCGACAGCCGGTTCGGCCTCGGTCCGGGCGACGGAATCCTCGACCGCGGCCTCGGTGACAGCGGTGCCCGCTGTGGCAGGCTCGCCGTCGCCGTCGGCGTCCGCCTCGTCGGACGAGCCGGTCGACGCGTCAGCTGTCGCGGCGTCGGCCTGCTCGGACTCGGCGACGACCGCCGCGGGCGGCGGGCCGAACAGCGCATCGGGTAGCGAGCGCTCGCTGCGCGCGGTGACCTGCTTGAAGAGTTCGTCCGGTACCGAACGGATGGGCTCCTCACGCTCGGGGCGTGCGGGCTCAGCGGGTGGCGGGCCGAACAGCGCGTCCGGCAATTGCCGTCCGGGCTTGGCCGTCACCTGCTGGAACAGTTCGTCCGGTACCGATCGGACGGGCTCTTCAGAGGACATCGGGAGCTACCTTCGCCGCTGCGTTCCAAACATCGAGGCGCCAGCCGGGTCGGTCGATGTCGGGCCCGTGGCTGGACAGCTGCACCCAGCTCGTATTGGCCAGCCCACCGAGGGCAGGCCAGTTCTCCGGAGGCAGTTCCAGCAACGCGGCCGTGAGGGCAGCGATCAGCCCGCCGTGCGCCACCAGGATGATAGTCCGGCCGGGCCAATCCTGTCGCTCGTTGTACAGTTCGCGCACCACGGGCAGCGCACGCGCGCCCACTTCGAGTTTGCTCTCGCCACCGGGCGGTGTGTAGGTGGCGTCGAGACGCCACTGCACGCGCGCGCCGGGGTAGTCGGCGTCGACCTCGAGGTGGGTCAGCCCCTCCCAGTCACCCAGGTGGGTCTCACGCAGCCGCTGATCGGTGACGACCGGCAGATTGCTGATGTCGCCGAGCGCCTGCGCGGTTTCCTTGGCGCGGCGCAGATCGGAGGCATGGACCGCGATCGCGTTGCGGGACACCAGTTCCCGCGCCGCCTCTTTGGCCTGCTGCCTGCCGAGGTCGGTGAGATCGGTATCGATCTGGCCCTGCATCCGGTCGGCGGCGTTCCACTCGGTCTGCCCGTGCCGCAGCAGGATCAGCGTGCGCACATGGGCGTACTTGCTCACTCGGTGTCGCCCTCTACCTGTGCGTCGTCGGCGGCGGGTGTCGCCGGGGTGGCGATGCCCTCG
The DNA here is from genome assembly GCF_032656385.1 of Nocardia canadensis. NCBI lineage: Bacteria > Bacillati > Actinomycetota > Actinomycetes > Mycobacteriales > Nocardiaceae > Nocardia > Nocardia canadensis. The sequence goes on along the minus strand of NZ_JAVCWB010000004.1, from coordinate 265,569 downwards.
ACGGCCACGGTCGGGCAGTCACGCCACAACCGCTCCAGCGCATAGAAATTGCGCTCGTCGTTGTGCTGGATGTGCACGACGATGTCGACGTAGTCGAGCAGCGCCCAGCGGCCCTCGCGGGTGCCCTCGCGGCGGACCGGCTTGTGGCCGGCCTCGCGCAGCTTCTCCTCGACGTTGTCGACGATCGCGTTGACCTGGCGCTCGTTGGGCGCCGAGGCGATCACGAAGCAGTCGGTGATCACCAGCTGCTCGGAGACGTCGAGGACGACGACGTCGGTGGCGAGCTTGTCGTCGGCCGCGAGTGCGGCGACCTTGGCCATTTCGACCGCTTCGGCAGTGGCAGTCACGACTGCACCTCGCTCGTGTGGCTCAACGTCAGCTACCTTCCGTTCCTGCGGGCACATACAGGTGCCGCTTCGATATGTACTGCACCACGCCATCGGGGACGAGGTACCAGACCGGCCGACCCTCCGCGGCGCGGCGGCGGCACTCACTCGACGAGATGGCCAGCGCGGGGATCTCGATCATCGTGACGGCATCGGCGGGCAGGTCCCGCAGATGCTCCTCGAGATGGTCGGTGTTCAGCTCGTACCCCGGACGGCTCACCCCGACGAACTTCGCCAGTTCGAACAGTTCGGTCCAATCCTGCCATGTCAGGATGTTGGCCAGCGCGTCCGCACCGGTGATGAAGTACAGCTCGGCGTCGGGATGGGCGTTCTGCATCTCGCGCAGGGTGTCCACCGTGTAGGTGACCTTGTTGCGTTCGATGTCGGCCCGGCTGACCGAGAACCTCGGGTTGGACGCGGTGGCGATGACGGTCATCAGGTAGCGGTCCTCGGCGGGACTGACCTGCTTGTTCACCTTCTGCCACGGCTGGCCGGTGGGGACGAAGATGACCTCGTCGAGCTCGAACCGGTTCGCGACCTCGCTGGCCGCGACCAGGTGACCGTGGTGAATCGGATCGAACGTGCCGCCCATGACGCCGAGCTTGCGGCGCGGCCGAGCTGTCTCGTGCATGAGGTCCGAGCTTAACGGGACTGCCACCACTCGACCGGACCGGACCGTCCCCGAGCGGCCGGACGGTCGTTCGGGCCCGACGCCTGCGCGCACATCTGGGCGAATTGGGCGCGGGTGCGATCGAGCTCGTCGGCGATGTGCGCGGCAGGTTCGGCGGTGAGCCGCTGATTCAGTTCGGCCATCAGCACGTCGATGGTGACCCACCACGGACCGCGCATCCGGCCCGCGGGACCCCGCAGTTGCAGCCAGGCCGCCGCGCGCAGACAGCGCGCTCGCGGCACGATCTTGTCCAGCTCACCCCACAGGCCCGCGGCACGCAGGTAGCCGCCCAGCGCCGCCGATTCCTGCCCGCAGCACTCGCGGGCGACGGCCGCCGACCAGACCAGGTCGGCGTGCCTGCGGCGGTGGGTGGGCGCGTTCGCGAGCAGCCGGGCGGCCTCGGTGAACTGCCAGGCGGCCTGCCGGTAGCGGCCGAGCCGCAGCAGCGACTCGGCGAACTCGGCGCGGACCAGGGCCAGCTCACCGGGCGGATAGGCGATGGCACCGGTGAGCAGGGGCCGGTCGAAGGCCGTGACCGCCTCGGCGTGCCTGCCCGCCCTGGCCCAGGCCCGGCCCGCGACTACCCACAGGTGCGCCGCGTCGGCCGGCGAGATCGGGTGCCAGCACGCGGCGGCGGCCGCCGCCGCCCTGGCCAGGTCGCGATCCCGGCGTGGCTGAGCCGCGATGGCGGTGACCAGGCGGGTACGCAGCTCGGCCAGCTCGCGCCCGTCCAGTTCGCCACAGCCCACGACCAGGGCGCGGCGCAACTGATCCTCCGCGGCGGCGGGCGCGTCTGCCAGCCGGGTCGCCGCGAGATCGGCAAGCCGCCGCGCCGCCCGTGCCCCCGCGCCCGGGCGCAGGTGCTCGGGGCGCACGATCTCGCCGGACGGGACCGTGCTGTCGGGTGCCGCGCACGGCGACGGAACGGCTCCGGCACCGGGGTTCGCGAGCGGATCGGTCACCGGGTCGACCGCGCCCGCCGTGCCACCACTCGTACCACCGTGTCGGCCGACGCCCGTCGACCGAACCGCTCGTCGTCGCGCGACGCCCCTGCCAGCATGGCGGTGATCTTGGTGGATGGCGCCTGTAAGCGGCTTAACGTCCGCTGAAACGATCAGACCGTGGGGCGCTTGGACTTCGGCAGTTTGGCCACGATCGCGTCGTAGGAGGCGTCGATCAGCTCACGCAGTTCGTCGGGCGGGACGGCGCCGCCCACGGTGACGCTGTTCCAGCCGTAGCGGCCGATGTAGGCCGAGGCGGTGACATCGTCGGGATAGACGTGCACCAGTTCGTCGGCTTCGGCGCGGTCACGGCCGCACTTGAGGCCGATCGAGTCGCCGCCGCCGAGGAAGGCGAAGATCTTGTCGCCGACCTTGGCGACGACGTCACCCTCCCACGGTTCGTCCTGCCAGGCACCGGGTTTGGCCAGGCAGTAGGCCAGCAGATCCTCGCTCATCACCAGTTCCTTCACACGGGCAACAACCGGGAGACCACATCGGTCAGCTGCCGGGCCGACCGGCATTCGTGCATCTCGATCACCTCGCCGTAGTCGCGGGCCGCCGAATCACCGGTGCCCCACAGGTTCCGCGGCTCCGGGTTCAGCCAGTGCGCGTGCCGGGCGGTGTCGACGAGCTGACGCAGGACGTCGAGCTTCGGATTGCGGTAGTTGGTGCGGCCGTCGCCGAGCACCAGCAGCGAGCTGCGGCTGGTGACGGCGTCACCGAAGTTGTCGGCGAAGGTGGTCAGCGCCTGGCCGTAGTCGGAGTGTCCGTCGGCGTCGATGATCCGCGACTCGGTGAAGATCCTGGTGAGCACGTTGTCGAGGCCGGCGTACGGGTCGAAGAAGCCGGTGACCTCGTCGGTGCGGTCGACGAAGGCGAAGATCCTGACCCGGGAGAACTGTTCGCGCAGCGCGCTCACCAGCAGCATGGTGAAGTTGCTGAAGCCGGCCACCGAGCCCGAGATGTCGCACAGCAGCACCAGTTCCGGGCGGCCGGGCCGTGGCTTGCGATTCACCAGATCGATCGGCACACCACCGGTCGACATCGACGCCCGTAGGGTTTTGCGCAGGTCGATCTCGCCACGGCGGGCCTTCTTGCGCCGCACGGCCAAGCGCGACGCCAGGATTCGGGCCAGCCGCTGGCTGCCGCGACGGAGTTCGACGAGTTCGCGTTCGGAGGCACGCAGGAAGTCGGCGTCCTCGGCTTGGCGGGCCACACCGTAGGTAGCGACACGGTCGCGCCCGATCTGTTCGGCGACGCGACGGTTGGTCTCGGCTTCCACGCTCGCCCGGAAGCCGGCGATCCGTTCCCGGACGATCCGCTGGGCCACCTCGGTGTCGCGCTCGCTCGCGTCCGGCGGCAGCGCGAGCCCCGCCAGCACCCGCGACAGCAAGGTCTGCGGCGCAAGGTCTTTCATCGCCTGATAGGCCGAGAACGACGGTCCGCGCGCGGACTGGTACTGGCCGAGCTGTTCGACGACCTGTCCGGCCAGCAACTCCAGCTGCCGACCCCCGTCCTCCGCGGCGAGCAGCTCGGCGAGCTGCTCGCGCAGGGCAGGCAGGTCGATCTGGCCGTCGGGTGTGCGGGGCAGGTCCCGTGTCTCGGCGGTGCGCTCCCCCACCGCGACCGGGAACCACAGGTCGAACAGCCCGTCGAAGGTGGCGCGATGGGTGGGGCGGCGCAACAACGCGCACGCCAGCCCCTCCCGCACGGACTCGCGATCGAGCAGATCGAGCACGGTGAGCACCCGGCCCGCGTCGACGGTCTCCGACGGCCCGACCGGCACACCGCGGGCCCGCAATGCCGCGACGAACCCGGCCACGTGCCCGCCGAGTCCGTGCGGGGCAGGCGCAGTCATCTCAGGCCAGCTTCAGCTCGGCCAGCGCGCGCTGGTGGTCGCTGCGGTGCTTGAGCACCACGCCGAGGGTGGCGCGCACGGTGGCGTCGTCGAGGTCTGCCGCGCCCAGGGCCAGCAGGGTCTGGCCCCAGTCGATCGATTCGGCCACCGACGGCAGCTTCTTGAGCTGCATCCCGCGCAGCACGTGCACGATCCGGACCAGCTGCTCGGCGACCGACTCCGCCAGCTCGGGCACCCGGCTGGCCAGGATCCGACGCTCCAGGTCTTCATCGGGGAAGTCCAGGTGCAGATACAGACAGCGGCGCTTGAGCGCCTCCGACAGCTCGCGGGTGGCGTTCGAGGTGAGCACCACGAACGGCTTCCGGGTGGCGGTGATGGTGCCCAGTTCCGGCACGGTCACCGCGAAATCGCTGAGCACCTCGAGCAGCAGGCCCTCGATCTCGACGTCGGCCTTGTCGGTCTCGTCGATCAGCAGCACCGTCGGCTCGCTGCGCCGGATGGCGGTGAGCAGCGGGCGCGAGAGCAGGAATTCCTCGGTGAAGACGTCGGCTTTGGTTTCGGCCCAGTCGTTCTCGCTCGACGCCTGGATCCGCAGGATCTGCTTGGCGTGGTTCCACTCGTAGAGCGCGCGGGCCTCGTCGACACCCTCGTAGCACTGCAGCCGGACCAGTTCGGCGCCGGCGACCTGGGCCACCGCGCGCGACAGCTCGGTCTTGCCGACACCGGCCGGGCCCTCGATGAGCAGCGGCTTACCCAGCCGGTCGGCCAGGAAGACCGAGGTGGCGGTGGCCTTGTCGGCCAGGTAGCCGGTCTCGGCCAGGCGGGTGATGACGTCGTCGACCGAGGTGAAGATCGGTTCCTGTACAAGCGTCACGATCACACCGGCCGAGTCTGGCCGTCGCCCCACACGATCCACTTCGTGGAGGTGAGTTCGGGCAGTGCCATCGGGCCGCGGGCGTGCAGCTTCTGGGTGGAGATGCCGATCTCGGCGCCGAACCCGAACTGCTCGCCGTCGGTGAACGCGGTGGACGCGTTCACCATCACCGCGGCGGCGTCGACGCGGGTGGTGAACTCCCGCGCGGCGGCCAGATCGGCGGTGACGATGGCCTCGGTGTGGCCGGTGCCCCAGGTGTTGATGTGGTCGACGGCGGCATCGAGATCGTCGACGACCTTCAGCGCGATATCCAGCGTGAGGTACTCCTCACCCCAGTCGGCATCCGTGGCGGGCACCTGGCCGGGCAGATCGCCGTGAATGGTCACTCCGGCATCCTCGAGCGCCTTGCTCAGCCGGGGCAGCGCCGTCTCGGCGACCGCCGCGTCGATGAGGACGGTCTCGGCGGCGTTGCAGACGCTGGGACGGCGGGTCTTGGCGTTGAGCAGGATGGCCTCGGCCATGTCCAGATCGGCGGCGGAGTGCACGTAGACGTGGCAGTTGCCGGTGCCGGTCTCGATGGTCGGCACCTGCGCGTCGCGCACCACCGCGTTGATCAGGCCGGCGCCACCGCGCGGGATGACCACGTCGACCAGGCCGCGCGCCTGGATCAGGTGGGTGACGCTGGAACGGTCGTGGCTGGGCAACAGCTGGACCGCATCGGCCGGGACGCCCTGGGCGACAAGCGCTTCGCGCAGCACCTCGACGAGCGCGGCATTGGAGTTCGCGGCCGAGGAGGAGCCGCGCAGCAGTGCGGCGTTGCCCGACTTGAGTGCCAGGCCGAACGCGTCGACGGTGACATTGGGGCGCGCCTCGTAGACCATGCCGACCACGCCGAGCGGCACCCGGGTCTGGCGGATCTCGAGGCCGTTGGGCAGCGTGGAACCGCGCACGACGACGCCCACCGGATCGGGCAGCCCGGCCACCTGGCGCAGGCCGGAGGCGATGCCGTCGATGCGGGCCTTGGTCAGCCGCAGGCGGTCGAGCAGGTTCTCCTCGGTGCCCGCGGCCTGCGCGGTCGCGATGTCGGCGGCGTTGGCCGCCAGCACGCGGTCGGCGGCGGCGAGCAGGGCGTCGGCCGCCGCGTGCAGGGCCTCGTTCTTCTGCGCCGTGGTCAGCTGAGCCAGCACACGGGACGCGACGCGAGCCCTGCGGGCGGCGTCGTGCACCGCTGCGCGGATGTCGAGCTCGGGGGTCACTTCTACCGTCATGGGTATCAGCGTACGCAGGCCGCCGGTCCGCCTCGACGCCACCCGGACCCCGGAATACGCCTCCTACCGGCGGCGAGACCGAGTTGTCCACAGGTTTTGGCGGCGGGGGGACTTGTCCACAGGTCACCGGTCGATCGGCGCGCGAGCCGCCCGAAACCCGCGCCGACGGTGCCCGCACCGCTAGATTCGTCGGATGCACCGCTGCGCCGCACCCACCGTCGTCGTGCTGGGCAGCGTCAACATGGATCTGGTCACGACCACGCCGCAGCGCCCCGCACCAGGCGAGACCGTCCTCGGGTCCGGCTTCGCGACAGTGCCGGGCGGCAAGGGCGCGAATCAAGCCATCGCGGCGGCCAGATCAGGCGCGCGGGTGCGCTTCCTCGGCGCGACAGGAGACGACGCGTTCGGCGCCACGCTGCGATCGACGCTGTCCGACGCCGGTGTCGACACCACCCTGCTACGCACTGTCGACGGGTCGAGCGGGGTGGCCACGATCGTGGTCGACGAGTCCGGCGAGAACAGCATCATCGTGGTCGCGGGCGCGAACGGGCGGGTGACCGACTTGACCGCGGACGAGCTCGCGGCGATCGCGGACGCCGACATTCTGCTGTGCCAGCTGGAGATTCCCCTCGCCACCGTGGCCGCGGCCGCCCGGCACGCGCACGCCGCGGACACGGTCGTCGTGCTCAATCCCTCGCCGGTACAGCTGCTGCCCGCCGCACTATGGGCCGACGTCGACCTGGCGATCGTGAATTCGCTCGAGTCCGAACGATATTCGGCCGACCTCGACCGGATTCCGCACGTGGTCCGCACGCTCGGCGGCGACGGTGCGCTGTATCGATCAGCCGAGGGCCCCCAGTTCGCGGTCGCCGGACGCACCGTCGACGTCGTCGACACCACCGGCGCCGGCGACGCCTTCACCGGCGCCCTCGTCGCCACCTGGCCGAAGGGCCCGCGAGCGGCAGTGACCTGGGCCAATGCCGCCGGCGCAGTGGCGACCACCAGGCTCGGCGCCAGCTCGTCGATTCCGGACCGCGCCCGGATCGAACACGCGCTCGCGACGGACTGACCCGCTCGCTCCCCGGCACCGCCTGAGCGCCCGATATTCAGGTGCGATGCCGCCGCCGCGGTCCTACCGTTGGTAGTACACCGAGGAGAGGACCGAACCATGTTTCCCGTCGAGCTGCGCGGTACCAGGGCGCAGACGCTCATGTGGGCCAACGAGCACGAGATCGAGCAGTCGGCGCTGCGCCAGCTCCGCAATATCGCCGAGCTGGAGTGGGTGTACGGACTGCGCGTGATGCCGGATGTGCACCTGGGCAAAGGCGCGACGGTGGGATCGGTCATCGCCATGCGGGACGCGGTCGCGCCCGCCGCGGTGGGTGTCGATATCGGGTGCGGGATGGAGAGCGTCAAGACCGGGCTGACCGCCGCGGATCTGCCCGATGATCTGCGTTCCCTGCGATCGCGGATCGAGCGGGCGGTGCCGGTGGGGTTCAACGCGCACAAGGAGGCGGTGAACGTCGCTGCGCTGCATGCCGGTTCGCACGGACAGTCGGCACGGACGAAGGGCTGGGACCGGTTCTGGCGCGAGTTCGGTGATCTGCACCCAGGGGTGTCGTCGCTGGAGTCCAAGGCGCACAAGCAGATCGGCTCGCTCGGCGGCGGCAATCACTTCATCGAGGTCTGCCTCGATCAGGACGACGCCGTGTGGATTCTGCTGCACTCCGGGTCGCGCAATATCGGCAAGGAGCTGGCCGAACGGCACATGGCGGTGGCGCGGGCGCTGCCGCACAATCAGTCGCTGCCGGATCGGGATCTGGCGGTGTTCCTGGCCGGGACGCCGGAGATGGCCGCGTACCGGCGCGACCTGACCTGGGCGCAGGAGTACGCCGCGCGCAACCGCGCGGTGATGCTGTCGCTGGTGTGCCGGGCGGTGCGCGACGAATTCGCCGATCGCGAGGTGCGGTTCGACGAGCCGATCTCCTGCCACCACAACTATGTGGCCGAGGAGGTCATCGACGGTGTGCCGATGCTGGTGACCCGGAAGGGCGCGGTGCGGGCGGGCGCGGGTGACCTGGCGTTGATCCCCGGATCGATGGGGACGCGGTCGTATGTGGTGCGGGGCAAGGGGAATCCGGCCTCGTTCCAGTCGGCCTCGCACGGCGCGGGACGGCGGTTGAGCCGGACCGCGGCCAAGAAGCAGTTCACGGTCGCCGATCTGGTCGCTCAGACCGAGGGCGTGGAATCGCGCAAGGACGCGGGCGTGGTCGACGAGATCCCGGCCGCGTATAAGGACATCGACGAGGTGATCGCGGCGCAGGCCGACCTGGTCGACGTGGTGGCGACGCTGCGTCAGGTCCTCTGCGTGAAGGGCTGAGTCATCGTCGGCGCAGGGTGCCCGCCACCCCCGCGCCGACGAGCAGCAGCCCGAGGACGAAGGTGAAGCCGCTGGTGATCCACGCGTTGAGCGCGATGTGCAGCTCGTCGGTCATCAGCGGCAGATCCCCCACCATCCGCCAGGTGCTCTCCGGCGAGACGAAGTAGACCAGGCCCGGCAGCACGCCCCACACCAGCCCGGCCAGGATCGTCGCGATCGGCGTGAACCCGGCCAGCGCGCTGACCAGCAACAACAGCAGTGCGCCCCCGATGATCTGCAGGGTCGAGCCGAACCGGTCGGCGGCATCGCCCAGGATCACCCACCGGCTGGTGTCCAGCGCACCGTGCGCCGCCAAGGTCATCCCGAGCGGGGTGACGATCAGCGCGAGGAACGCGCCCGCCACGGTGCGCGACGCCCCCGAATTCGTCCGGAACTGCGACCCGGGCGGCGTCCAGCCCGTAGGCGGATCGAATCTGTTCGCCATGCAGCCCTCCGGCAGAGTCCGGTGTCGCGCCCTATTCTCCTCCCTCAGCGGGCATTTCGCCGAAGGAACGCGATACCCCTCACCAGTCCCGTGGTCGCGCCGACTGATCGCGCACGGGCATGGGTGACTCCCCGGGGACGGGCGCGCCGAGCCACCGCCCCTCCGATGGCCGCCCGGACACCGCCCGACGCACCTGGCTCCGGCCGGAAACGCGGAGCGGCGGAAAGCTCGTACTGCCGATCGTGTCTGTCGGTGGGGTCGGGCAGCATGGTGCCCATGACCTCAGCGACCGGCAACGACGTGCTCGACCTGACGGCTCCCGACCTGCGCGAACGCGCGGAGGAGTTGTTGCGGGAGCTCGCCGGGCCGCAGGCGCGGTTACGGGAGGACCAGTGGGTCGCGATCGAGGCGCTGGTGGTGCAGCGGCGCCGGTCGCTGGTGGTGCAACGGACCGGCTGGGGCAAGTCGGCGGTGTATTTCATCGCGGCGAAGCTGTTGCGGCGGGCGGGGCGGGGGSCGACGGTGATCGTGTCGCCGCTGCTGGCGTTGATGCGCAATCAGGTGGCCGCCGCGGAGCGGGCCGGGGTGGTGGCCGACACGATCAACTCGGGCAATGTCACCGAGTGGGACGAGATCCATCAGCGGGTGGCCGACGGCGCGGTCGACGTGCTGCTGGTGAGCCCGGAGCGGTTGAACAATCCGGACTTTCGCGATCAGGTGCTGCCCCGGCTGGCCGCCGACGCGGGGCTGGTCGTGATCGATGAGGCGCACTGTGTCTCGGACTGGGGCCACGACTTCCGGCCCGACTACCGCCGCATCCGGACGCTGATCGCCGATCTCGGCTCGGATGTGCCGGTCCTGGCGACCACCGCGACGGCCAACGATCGCGTGGTCACCGACGTGGCGGGCCAGATCGGCACCGACACCCTGGTGCTGCGGGGCACGCTGGACCGCGAGTCGCTGCACCTGTCGGTGGTGCGCTTCGACGACGCGGTGCAGCGCACGGCCTGGCTGGGCGCCCAACTGGACCGGCTGCCCGGCTCGGGCATCATCTACTGCCTCACGGTCGCCGCCGCGCACGACCTGGCCGACGTGCTGAATTCGCACGGTCACACCGTCGCCGCCTATACCGGCCAGACCGACCCGGCCGAACGCGAGGTGCTCGAGGGCGCGCTGCTGAACAACGAGGTGAAGGCACTGATCGCGACGTCGGCGTTGGGCATGGGCTTCGACAAGCCCGATCTCGGCTTCGTGGTGCACGTGGGCGCGCCGTCCTCCCCGATCGCCTATTACCAGCAGGTCGGGCGTGCGGGGCGTGGCACCGATCGCGCCGAGGTGGTGTTGCTGCCGGGCGCGGAGGACGCGCGGATCTGGAGCTACTTCGCCTCGGTGGCGTTCCCGCGCGAGCACATCGTGCGCGCGGTACTGGCCGCCCTGGACACCGATCGGCCGATGTCGACGGTGGCGCTGGAACCGCTGGTCGAGCTGAACCGGTCGCGCCTGGAGATGGTGCTGAAGGTGCTCGACGTGGACGGCGCGGTCCGGCGGGTACGCGGCGGCTGGCTGTCCACCGGCGAGCCGTGGACCTATGACACCGAGCGCTACGAACGCCTGGCCGCCGCCCGCGACACCGAGCAGCAGGCGATGATCGACTACCAGGCGACCACCGCCTGCCGGATGACCTTCCTGCGCCGTCAGCTCGACGATCCCGGCTTGGCCGCCCTCGACGCCGCGACCCCCGATTGCGGACGCTGTGACAACTGCACCGGCGCCCGCCCCGACACCACCGTCGACGCGGCCGCTGTCGCCGCCACCAGGGCCAGGCTGGACCGGCCCGGGCTCGATCTGGCACCGCGCAAGCAGTGGCCGACCGGCATGGCGAAACTGGGAATCCCGTTGTCGGGCAAGATCACCGGTGCCGACACCGGCCGGGTGCTGGGCAGGCTCACCGACCTCGGCTGGGGTCAGCGGCTGCGCGCGCTGCTCGACGGACCCGATGCCCCGGTGCCCGACGCCGTCTTCGACGCGTGCATCGCCGTCCTGCGCGACTGGAACTGGGCCACCCGGCCGACCTCGGTGCTGGCGCTGGAATCGCCGCGCTATCCGCAGCTCACCACGAGTCTGGCCGCGCGGCTCGCGCAGGTCGGCAGGCTCGACAACCTCGGCACCTTGCCCACGAGGCCGGATCGGCCGCCGGTGTCGGCGGCGAATTCCGCGCACCGGGTAGCGGGGCTGTTCGACTCGTGGGAGGTCCCCGATCTGTCCGGCGTCGACGGCCCGATCCTGCTGGTGGACACTCTCACCGACACCGGTTGGACCATGACCGTCGCCGCCCACGCCCTGCGCACCAGCGGCGCGGACGCGGTCCTGCCGTTCGCCCTGGCCACGCCGACCTGAGCCACCTCGGCACCCGATCGGCCGGGCGCGCAATCCCTGTCCCTGGTCACCCCGGCTCCCGTAAGCTCTGTCCGTACGTGCAGGTCAACCGGCCGACGATGGGGTCATGATGGCGTCCACAGCACCGAAGAAGCTCCCTCCGCTGCCCGTGATCCGCGCGATCGATCGGTTGCGGGACGCGCTCGGCGCGCTGCAACGGAAACTGGTTCCCGGCCACATCGCCCTGCTGGAGTTCCAGGTCGCCGGCTTTCTGTCCCAGGCCATCAGCGCCGCCGCCGAACTCGGGATCGCCGACGAACTGGCCCGGGGCCCGCGCACGGCGGCCGAGCTGGCGCGCGCGGTCGAGGCCGACGAAGACGGGCTGCGCAGGCTGATGCGGCTGCTGGTGAGTTACGACCTCTTCGCCCAGCGGCGCGACGGCACCTACGCGCTGACCCGGATCGGCGACGCGCTGCGCAGCGACGCCGAGGTGACGCTGCGTGATCTGTCGCGGTTCTTCGGCTCGCCGTACCACCGCAACCACTGGTCTCATCTCACCGACGCGGTGCGCAGCGGCGAAGCCGTCGGTCGGGCCTTGGACGGAGCGAGCTTCTTCGAGTACGCGGCGGTGAACCGCGAGGTCGGCGAGTTGTTCGACAACGCCATGACCAGCGTGAGCACGTTGGCGATCGAGCCCCTGCTCGCCGCCTACGACTTCAGCCGGTTCGGCACCCTCGTCGATGTGGGCGGCGGGCGCGGCAGTCTGCTCATCGAGCTCCTCGGCCGGTATCCGGCGGCTCGGGGCATCGTGTTCGATCTGCCGAATGTGGTCGAGGACCTTGCCGCCGACCTCGCGGCCGCGGGGCTGGGGCAGCGCTGCGCGGTCGAGAGCGGCTCGTTCTTCGCGGAGGTCCCGCAGGGCGGCGACGTCTACCTGCTCAAACACATCGTGCACGACTGGTCCGACGCCCAGGCCGAGCAGATCCTGCGCACCGTGCGCGCCGCCATGCGTCCGACCTCGACATTGCTGCTGCTCGAGCTGGTGCTGCCCGAGCATCGGCGGCCGCACCCGGGGAAATTCATCGACCTGGAGATGCTGGTGAACACCGAGGGCGGCCACGAACGCACCGAGGCCGAGTTCCGCGCGCTGCTGGCGCGCAGCGGCTTCACCCTGGAGCGAACAGTCCAGACGGCGGCGCCGGACTGCGTGCTGGAGGCCCGTCCCCGGTGACTGGCGGGTCGACACGCCGCCGCCGATTGTGTGTGCGACCCGCCACGAGTGCTTCAATGCGGCTATGACCAGGACCTCATTTGCTCGATCCCTGATGGCCGTCGCCGCGGGCTGTGCGGCCGGATTCACCCTCTTGACCGTTCCCGCCCAGGCGTCGAACGAGAACCCCCTCGACTGCTCCGGTGTGCCGGGCGCGCAGGCCGCGGCCGACCGGGAGAGCGCGCAGCGCGGCATCGCGATCACCCCGCTGTGCTTCAGCGGTGGCCTCTACAGCGGCATCCACGCGGGCATTCCGCTGGCCGTGCTGAACCCGCTGACCATGCCGGGCACCGCGAGCGTGTGCGTCGACGAGCGCGGAACCGTCGAGGCCGCAGCCAAATTCGAATGGACCGACCGGGTCCACGTGATGCCGATGTGCATCCAGAACCGGGCGTTCGGCGTGTACGAGCTGTAGTTCCGAGCCGCCGATCCGCGGTCCGCACGGGGTCGATCCGTGCGGACTTTTTTTGACCCTTGCGATATACGTATACATCTACTTATAGTGAGTCGGGCGGGACACACAGCCGCCGCACAACTGCACACAGACCAGCGACGACGAGCCGGAACAGGGGCTCGCCGCTCGAATACCCATGCCCATATGCGCATGCACATATTGAAATGGAGCGACCGATGACCACCGAGACGCACCCGACGCCCGCCACCGTCGACACCACCAAGCCCGACACCACCAAGCCCGACGCCACCGCACCCGACGCCGACGGATTCGGCCCGATCACCGTCAAGGTCGGCCCCGGGGGCGGCCGCTTCCAGCGCTTCACCGGGCGCAAGGTCGGCGAGTCGCGGCAGGTGAGCAAGAAGAGCGTCGACACCATTCGCGTGTACCTCACCCGCAAGGGCAACTACGTGGTGCACACCCAGACCTCCGAGTGGGCGGACTATGCGCTCGCCGAGCACTGGACCAAGGACTGGAAGGACTGGCGCTCGATGATCGGCGAGCAGAACTGGGGCGATTTCACCGTCGAGGTCGTCGACTCGCTCGACGCGCTGCGCGCGCTGGTGCCGCCGAAGGTCCACGAGACGATCGCCGACCGCGCGCGGCATCCGCGGACCCAAGACCTCGACGTCTGACCCACCTGGCCCGGAAAGGACCTCCATCATGTTCGCCAGACTGGGGCGCGTCGTCGTCCACCATCCGTGGAAAGTGATCGGGTTGTGGGTGATCGCGATCGTCGCCGTGCTGTCCACGGCACCCGCGCTCACCGCGACGACCGACCAATCCGCCTTCCTGCCCTCGCATTACGAGTCGATCCAGGCGATGAAGCTGCAGGAACAGGCCTTCCCGCAGAATGCCGCACCGGCCGCGCTGATCGTGGCGGTCCGCGCGGACGGCGGCCCGCTGACCGAGACCGACTCGGCCACGATCGCCGCCGCGGCCGGCGCGCTCACAGCCCGCGACATCAAGGGCGTCACCGGCCTCCAGGTGACACCGCCCTCGGAGAATCGCCTGGTCCAGGTCATCGCGGTGCGGATGACCAAGCTGACCGACGCGGCGGACAAGACCCAGGGCGAGGCGGTGAAGAGTCTGCGCGAGCACCTGAAGGAGCAGGTCGAGGGCACCGGTCTCAAGGCGGGCATCACCGGCACGGCGGCGCAGACTCTGGACCAGACCGAGCAGGGTGAGAAGGGCATGGCGATCATCGGCATCGCCACGATCGTGCTGATCCTGGTGTTGCTGCTGATCATCTTCCGCAGTCCGGTCATCGCGCTGCTGCCGGTGGTCACCATCGGCGCCATCTCGAGCACGGTCGGTGGCCTGATCGCCATGGCGGCCGAGGCCTTCGACCTCGAGATCGATACCTCGGTGAACTCGATCCTGCTGGTGGTGCTGTTCGGTGTGGGCACCGACTACATCCTGTTCCTGATGTTCCGGTACCGGGAACGGCTGCGGGCGGGCGACGATCCGAAGACCGCCATGGTCAATGCCGTCGCGCGGGTCGGCGAGGCCATCACGTCGGCGGCGGCCGCGGTGATCATCGCGTTCATGGCGCTGACCCTGTCGAGCCTCGGGATGTTCCGGGCGCTGGGACCGGCACTGGCGATCGCGGTAGCGGTAGCGCTGCTGGCCGGGCTCACGCTGGTGCCCGCGATCGTCTCGCTGTTGGGCACCAAGGTGTTCTGGCCGTCGAAGGCCTGGCAAGTGGAGCCCAAGGGCGCCCGGTTCGGCGCGATCGGCGCGGCGATGGGCAGGCGGCCCGGCGTATTCGCCGTCGCCTCCGGCGGTGTGCTGGTGGTGCTGGGCGTGTTCGCCTTCGGTTTCAATCCGACCTTCGATCTGAGCTCGGGCTCGACCACCGATGCCTCGGAGTCGGTGACGTTCACCACCGAGCTGCTCGAGGGCATGCCGGCCGGAGCCACCCAGCCCTCGGAGGTGCTGTTGCAGTCGGCCGCGCCGCTGGCCGAGGACCAGCTCGCGAGTTACCGCACGGCGCTGACCGGGGTCGACGGCGTCGGTCAAGTCGGCGCACCGCAGCTGTCGGCGGACGGCACGATCGCGAACTTCCAGGTGACGCTGGCGAACGCGCCGGAATCCGATGCCGCGCTCGACACGGTGGCCGGGCCGCTGCGCGAGGTCGCCCACCAGGCGGCACCGGCGGGCGCCACGGCGGCGGTCGGCGGCATGACGGCGGTGTTCGTCGACTTCGAGGACGCGATGAACCACGACTACCGGATCGTGTTCCCGGTGGCCGCCGTCCTGATCATGCTGGTGCTGGCGTTGCTGCTGCGCAGCCTCGTCGCCCCCTGGTACCTGATGGCCTCGGTGTTTCTCGGCTTCGCCGCGACGCTGGGCGCGACGGTGCTGGTGTTCCAGCGGATCCAGGGCGAGCACGGGCTGATCTTCACGCTGCCGGTGATCATGTACCTGTTCGTGGTGGCCCTGGGCACCGACTACAACATCCTGATGGTCGCCCGGCTGCGGGAGGAATCCCGCGAGGGCCACACGCCCCGCGAGGCGGCGGCGCTGGCGGTGCGCCACACCGGGCCGACGGTGGCCGCGGCGGGCCTCATCCTGGCGGGCACCTTCGCCTCGATGATGCTGGCGGGCAACAGCTCCCTGTCGCAGATGGGCTTCGCCATCTCGGTGGGCATCGCGATCGCGGCCTTCGTCATGGCGCTGTTCTTCACCCCGGCGGTCACCGCGCTGCTGGGCCGCCGGGCCTGGTGGCCGGGCCACGGCGGCGACAGCGACGAGGAGCGCTCACCCCGCTGGGCCGAGTACTCCTACGCCGAGAGCTACTACACGCCACCGGCGCGTCAGCGCCCCTGACACGCCAGGCGCCGCAGGTCCGCTCCCCCTCGGGAGCGGGCCTGCTCGTCTATCGTTGCGCGTGTGGCCAAGTCTGCGACACCGGCGGTCGAGCTACCGGTGGGTGAGCACACGGTGCGGGTCAGCAATCCGGACCGGGTGTACTTCCCCGAGCTCGGCGCCACCAAGCTCGACCTGGCGCGGTACTACCTGAGCGTGGGTGACGGCATCGTCAACGCGCTGCGGGACCGGCCGTGCATGCTGCACCGGTTCCCCAAGGGTCTGCCCGGCGGGAAGGTGCATCAGAAGCGGCTGCCCGGCGGCGCGCCGGACTGGATCTCGACGGTGCGGGTGTACTTCCCGCGCTACGGCAGGCACGCCGACGAACTCTGCGTCCACGCGCTCGCCGACGTGATCTGGGCGGTGCAGATGTCCACGGTGGAGTTCCATCCCTGGAACTCGCGGGCGAGCGACACCGAGTCCCCCGACGAGTGGCGCATCGACCTCGATCCCATGCCGGACTGCCCGTGGTCGCGGGTGCAGCGGGTCGCCGGGGTGGTGCACGAGGTGCTCGACGAGCTGGGGGCGGTCGGCTGGCCCAAGACCTCCGGCGGCTCGGGGCTGCACGTCTACGTGCGGATCGCGCCCGAGCACGGATTCAAGCAGGTGCGCCGGGCCGCCCTGGCCTTCGCCCAGGAGGTGCAGCGGCGCGCGCCCGCCGACGTGACGACCGCCTGGTGGCGCAAGGACCGTGATCCGGCCCAGCTGTTCGTCGACTACAACCAGAACGCGCGCGATCACACCATCGCCGCCGCGTACTCGGTGCGCGGTGTGCCCGCGGCGACGGTGTCGACCCCGGTGCGCTGGAGCGAGATCGGCGACATCCACCCGCGCGATTTCACCATCGCGACCGTTCCGGCCCGCTATGCCGAGCTCGGTGACATCCAGGCCGAGATGGACGACGCGGTCTTCGACATCACCCCGCTGCTCGACCTGGCCGACCGGCACGGCGTCGACGAGCCCGTCGACCTCGACGAACCGTGACCGTGCCCCGGTGATCCGGCGAACCCGGGGCGGGGCGGCACCGTCGCGCCGGAGAGGGAAGAATCGGATTCCGACACAGCCCGGCCGCACCGTGCGGTCGACCACTCCAGGAGGTCTCCGTGCAGGAATCCGCGACCACGATCGCGCTCGGCCCGGACCCGCAGGCATCCCGACTGCTCGAGAAAGCGGTCGTGGGGGCGGGCGCCCAGGTCGGCGAGCTCGCCGACGCGGAGGCACTGATCTGGACCGGCAAGCCCACTGACTTCCCGGCGACGCTGCCGCCCGCGGTGCGCTGGGTCCAGCTGCCCGCGGCGGGGATCGAGGACTACTTCGACGCCGATGTCTTCGCCACGCACCCCGACGTGCTGTTCACCTCGGCGGCGGGCGCGTTCTCGCACAGTGTCGCCGAGCACGCGCTGATGCTGCTGCTAGCCGGGGTCCGCTACCTGCCCGAGCACCTGCGGGCGACCTCGTGGCAGCAGCGCGAGTTCTTCCCGCACGTCGGCTCGTTGCGCGGGAAGACCGTGACCATCGTGGGCGCGGGCGGGATCGGGCGGGCGCTGATCCCGATGCTGGTGCCGCTGGGCGCGCACGTGATCGCGGTGAACCGCTCCGGCACGCCGGTGACGGGCACGGGCATTCCCGACGGGATGGAGACGCTGCCCGCCGATCAGCTGGGCCGGGTGTGGTCGCATACCGACCACGTGGTGATCGCGGCGCCGGCGACCGCGCAGACCCGGCACCTGGTCGGCGCCGACGAACTGGCCAGGCTCAAGCCCTCGTCGTGGGTGATCAATGTGGCGCGCGGCAGCCTGGTCGACACCGACGCGCTGGTCGACGCGCTGACCCGCGGGGTGATCGGGGGCGCGGGCCTGGATGTCACCGAGCCCGAGCCGCTGCCGGACGGGCATCCGCTGTGGACGTTGCCGAACGCGATCATCACCCCGCACGATTCGAATCCGCCGCAGCTGCGCCTGGCGGCGTTCGCCGATCATGTCGCCGCGAATGTCGCCCGGTTCGTCGCGGGCGCGCCGCTGCTGGCGATCGTCGAACCGCGACGCGGCTATTGAGCGATCCGGCCGCGTGACACCCAGGCCGCGATCTGGCTGCGCTTGGCGAAGCCGAGTTTGGTGAGAATGTGCTGGACGTGGTTCTGCGCGGTGCGTTCCGACAGCACCAGCGCGGCGGCGATCTCGCGATTGGTGAGGCCGCGGGCCACCAGGTCGGCGACCTCGCGTTCCCGCGGAGTCAGGGTGGCGCACGCGTTCTCGTGGGCGGTGAGCACACGCAGCCGCTCGATCCAGGGCTCCATGCCGAGCGATACGGCTACCGGCAGGGCGGCCACCGCGAGCGCGACCGCGTCGGCGGTGGCGCCGCGGGCGAACAGTAGTTCGGCGCGTTCGCAGTCGGCTTCGACGGCGAATCCGGGCGCGCCCATCGTCCGCGCGGTGTGCCCCGCCGAGCGCAGGTCGGCGCACGCCGTGTCCGGGTCATCCAGGGCGGCAGCGAATTTCCCCAGCCACAGGGTGGTCGGGCCGAGATAGTGGGCGTTCCCGCCACCGCCGGTGATGTGCCCGTCGCGATAGCGCGTCAGCCGCGCACGAAAGTAGGCGACATCGTCGCGCAGGCCGAGCGCGGCGGCCACCGCGCCGCCGACGGCGAGCACATTGAGCAGGAAATACGGTGGCACCGGCCACTTCTCGGGTCGGCCGAGGCCGCGATAGAGCGGTTCGGCTTCGGCGATCAGGCCGCTGTCGACCAGCGGGAAGGCGGTACCGAGGGCGGCGAACAGCAGGTTGCGGACCTCGCCGCGCATCGGGGCGTGGGGCAGGACCAAGGCGTGCGGGTCGTGACCGGTGTGATGGCCGACGACGGCGCGCAGCGCCCGGAACGCGCCCTCCCCGGCGGGATGGCCCAGCGTGCTCGCCAGGGTGTGGGCCCGGGCCGCTCGATCGAGCGCGTGCGCGAATTCACCGCGGGCCTGCGCCAGCGCCGCTTCGGCGACCAGCAGATGCCACCTCGACATGGGACCGCCGGTGTGCTCGGCGCACCAGGTCAGACAGGACAGCTCCCCGGTGATCTCGCCCAGATCGCCCCGCTCCCACAGCGCGTCGAGGCGCCACAACCTGCCCCACATCTCCACGGCCGGATCGCGCGCGAGTTCCCCCGCCGCGATCATGCGGGCAGCCAGGACGCCGTGTTCGTCCCGATGGTCGGGACCGCTGCAGGCGAGCTGACGCGCCCGCAGCGCCGCCGCGAGAACGGCGGGATCGTCACCGCGATCGGCCGAGACCAGGGCGGCCCTGCTGGATTCGTCCACGCCGTCGAGCCTGCCGAGGTAGATCGCGGTCTCGGTGGCACGGGCCAGCAGGCGCGCGCGCAGGGGCTCGGGCAGGTCGTCGGCGGCGAGTGCCTCGGCGCAGGCGTCGGCGATGTCGCGATCCCAGCCGCGATCCCCGATCGGTTCGAGCACCAGCGCGGCTTCGGCCTGCAACGCCGGTTCCCCGGCCTTGCGGGCCAGCGCCTCCGCGGCCGCGCAATCGGCGCGGGCGGCGATCAGGTCACCGGCCCGGACCGCGGCGAGGGCACGCTGGAGCACCAGCCTGCCCCGGTCGACCGGATCGAGCGCGGCGGCATGGGCCAGGGCCAGCCCGTACAGCCGCACCGCCTCCTCGAAGGCCAGCTCACGCAAGGCCACCTCCGCCGCGCGCCGCGCCCAGCGGACGGCGGGCTCGTGCGCCCCGGCCACCGCCGCGTTGGCCCAGTGCCAGGCCAGTGCGGCCGAATTCGCCTCGACCGCATCGGGATACAGCGCCTCGATCGCCAGCGCCGCACGTTGATGCAACACCACCCGCTGCTGTAGGGACAGCCCGTCGAGCAGGGTCGCGCGCACCAGCGCGTGCGCGAACCGCACCGTGCCCGGTTCCGCGGCGGTCGCCAGCAGGCCCGCCTCGATCGCCTCGTCGACGGCGGCGAGGCAGTCCACCGCCGGACGGGCGACCAGCCGGGCGGCGACCGCGATCGAGAACTGCTCGCCCAGGATCGACGCCGCCCGCAGCAGCTCCTGCGCCCGGTTCGACCGCGGCGCCATCCGGCCGCGCACCACCTCACGCAGACTCGTCGGCAGGCGCAGCGCGCCGTCGGTGGAACCGCGCATCGAACGACCCAGCTCGCGCAGGTAGAAGGGGTTGCCGCCGGTCATGTCGAAGGCTTCGCCTGCCAGCTCGTCGGGTAGCTCGCGGCCGGCCTCCAGCCGCAGGCAGCGCGCCGAATCGGCCGGCGAGAGCCCGCGCAACAGCAGCGACGCGGTCACCGGTTCACGCAACAGCTCCGGTTTGATCGCGGGCCAGCCGCCGTCGGTCGCGCCGGTGCGTTCGGTGGCGCACACCATGATCCGGCGCTCGCGTAGCGCCCGCACCACGTAGAGCAGCGCCTGCAGCGACGGTTCGTCGGCCCAGTGGATGTCGTCGATCACCAGCAGCACGCCGGTGTCGGTGCCGTCGAGACCGGCGGCGAAGCCCTCGAACAGCGCGATCCGGTCGGCGCCGGGCACGGGCGTCCCGGTGCCGAGGGCCTGGCGCCACAACCAGAAGGGCGGAGTGTCGGGGAGTTCGAGGGCGCGCGCCCACAGGGTGCGCACCCCGCGATCGCGGGCGCGTCCGGCCAGTTCGGCGACCAACCGGGTCTTGCCGACACCCGCCTCCCCCGAGCAGATCACCAGGTGGGGCGCGCCGTGGACCGCGTCGTCGAGCCGGGCCAGCAGATCGGCCAGTTCTGCCTCGCGTCCGATGAGCTCGGTGATCACGCCGCACCTCCGAGTATCAGAGCATACTCGCAGGTGAGGGCCCTACAGAAGGGTCAGGAGGCGGTGCGCTCGGTGAGCCCACCGACCGTGACGACGTACTCCTTGGCCTTGTCGTCGTAGCTGATCGAATAGGTAGTCGGGTACCGGGTGGAGCGCTGGTAGGCCTGCGGCTGCGGAATGTCCCCGGTGAACGACGGCTTGGTGAGCAGCCACTCTCTGGTGAACATGGGCTCGGTGAAGATGTACTGGCCGTCCCACGCGCCGTTGATCAGGGTCTGGGTGAACTCGCCCGGCGCGACCGGCTTGCTCATGTCGACCCAGTGCACGCCCATCGCCGGCACCGCCTGCACCTCGATCGGTTCGGGCAGCGTGCTGCTGTCGGCCGGCATGTACTTCGAGTCCGGGCTGTGCGCCGCCTTCGTCAGGAACTCCGGATCCTGCGGGTCGATCGCGGCCACCGCGGCGGCGTCGACGAAATAGAAGTGGGCGTCGAAGTGCGGCTTGTCGAACATGCCGATCGGCGGGTGGCCGTGCGGCACCCAGTCGAAGGTGAGGTGGTTGATCACCGTGCCCGACGCTTCCTCGGGCAGGGCCAGCGGCGGGCTGGCCGGTGGCGGACCTTCCGGCATGGCGGCGGGCATCGGCAGGCCCTCCAGCGCCGCCTCCTGGATCCGCAGGCCGACCTCGGTCGGGGTGCCGGAACCGTCGGTGGTCACGAAGGTGCGGATCTGGCCGTTGCCCAGCGCGCGTTCGTCGCCGTAGTAGGTCTTGTCGGCATCGTCGCCGCAGGCCGCGGCGGTGGCCAGGACGAGCAGGGCCGCCAGCGCGGCGGTGAGGCTTCGCGTGCGCATCTCACTCACCCCTGGGCCACGGTCTCGACGGCGGCCTCGAAGGCGCGCACCCGGGCATCGGGACCGGGACGGATGCCGACCCGGTCGAGGGCGGGGAAGAGCCGCTCGGCGGCGAACCGGTCGGCGGCGTCGGCCGACTCCCAGATGTCGACGACGGTCAGCGCGCCGTCGCATTCGCCGACGAAGTGCCACCGATTGCCCGCGACCGGTTCCGGTCCGAGCGCCTCGTGCACCGTCCGGTACTGCGCGAGACCCACCCCGGGGCTCTCGGTGATGTGGACGTAGGTCATGGCTCCTCCATTCGACGGATCTGTCCCGAAGGTAGGAGCCCCAGTGGCGAGAAGCGTCCGCCGAAATACTCATCTGGCTACTCAGAGCACCGAAGTTTCCATTCGGACGGATGAACGATGCGCCGGAATCGGACACGACGGTTAGGCTGTCCTCGTCCTGGTTCGGTAAGGATGGGATCGGCAATGGGATGGACCTTCAGCGCTGACGAATTCGCGCACGTGTGGCGGGAATCCGGTCAGGACCGAATGCCCTTCCCGATCCGGGTGCTCGAATCACCGCGCACCGAGGACGAGGCCGCCCGGTTACGCGCCGACCTCGACCATCGACTACCCGGCGGCGGCGACCCCGACCTCGCCGCCTGCCTGCGGATCATCGCCGCACCACACGCCAGGATCGTGCTCGTCGGCGGCGCGCACACCCCCGGCAGCGAGATCCGGCTGCTCGCCTGCGCGGTCTACGACCATGCCGTGCTCGTCGTCCAGGAACCGGGTTCCCGACCCGATTTCGGTGGTCGCGTGCGGGTTTCGATCGGGCACACCGCCGGGATCGGCGCTCGCGTCGCCGCCTGCCTGCCCGATACCCCGCCCGGCCGCGAACCCGCGCGCGAGGCCGCCGCCGACGCCGTTCGCGACGAGGAGACCGTGGTCGCCGCGCATCCCGCCGTCCCCCGGATCCAGCGCCTGCTGCGGCGTCCGCACACCGCCGAGGGACACATCCGCATCGAAACCGGGCTCGACCGCGCCGCGCCGACCCCGCCGGTGCACTACAGCTGGATCGATGTGGCCGGGGACGGGCGCTACCTGCTGCGCGCGGGAGAAACGGTGCACGTCGTGCCCGCCGCGAGCGGTCAGCTGGCCGCCCAGCTCCAGCGCAGGCTGGCTCCTGCGCACAGTTCCACCACCCGAAGGTCCGGCTAGCCTGGACGCCGACGCACGATCTGGAGGGGAGACGCGATGACGATCGAGAGCAGCAGAGCCGAGATCTCCCGGTTCCGCAGCGCCGCCGCGGCGGGCACCGTGAAGTTCGATCCCGATGCCGCGCGCCGCTGCGCCGACCTCTACGAACAGCAGGCCGACCGGCTCGCCCAGCTCCGTCAGCGCCTCGAATACGCCGGTGCGGCGGGCGGATTCGGTGGTTTCGTCTCCGCGCAGCAGTTGCAGGCCGGGTTCGCCCACAAGGCCCGCGACGCCGCCGAACTGCTCGACCACTACATCGAGGCCGCCTACCGGATGAAGGAGGCCTTCCTGCTCAGCGCCGGTCTGCTCGACGAGGCCGACGCGGCCGCGGCCACCGCGCTGCGCGCGGTCGACCCGAGGCGGCGCTGATGGGCGGCACCGACCCCACCTACATCAGTGCGATGGAGCATTTCGAGTCCATGCCGCACGAGCAGATCTACACCCGAACCCAGCAGATCGATGCGGGCGAGATCCTCGACAGCTCGCTCGCCTGGCTGGAGAGTGCCGCCGCACTGACCACGACCATGCCGCTGACCAGGTCCAACGTCGACCGCGTCCTCGACGAGACCGGGTGGGAGGGTGCCGCCGCCGACGCCGCTTTCGCCAGCACCCGCGCCTTCGCCGACTCGATCGGCGAGCTCGCGGCGGTCTTCGGCGAGGTCGGCGCCCGCCTCGGTGGGGTCGCGGCGGCCGCGGAGGCGGTGAAGCTCGCGGTCGTCGCGCCCGGCGGTTCCGGGCCGATCGGCACCATCGCGCGGTTGCTCGAAGCCGCCCATGTCATCGACGCGCAGATGGCGGCGGAAGCGTTGCGCCAGGAGGCCGTGCTGGCGATGAACATGATCTACAAGCCCGCGTATTCGCTGGCCGGGACCGGTGTGCCCGCCTTGCCCGCGCCGCCGGGATCGGAGTCGTCCAGCGGGCAGGGACGCGACGGGTCGTCCCCGGAGCTCCCGCAACCCGCCGCACCACAAGGTGATTCGCCCAAGAACGGTTCGACGCCAGATACCGGCACGACCGACCCGGGCTCCGGGAACGGGGCAGGCTCGGCGCCGAGCCAGGACCCGGCCCCGACTACCGAATCTCCACAGCCGGAAACCACTCCCGTGCCGTCGAGCGAGACACCCGCTCCCCCGACTTCGGGCAGCCCCGCCCCGACGGAAGAATCCGAGCGACCGGCACCGCCGACGACCGATCAACCGGCGCCTTCCGCACCGACCTCGGAACATCCTGTGCCGCAACCAGAACCCTCCACCCCTGCACCGCAGACCTCCACGTCGGAACAGCCCGCCCCCCAACCGGAGCCCGCACCACCGACCCCCGAACCCGCGCCGACATCCGAACACCCCGCACCGCAGCCTCCGGCGCCCACGACCGAACAGCCCGCGCCCCAACCTTCCGCCCCCACCTCGGAACAGCCCGCGCCCCAACCGGAACCCGCGGCCCCCGCACCCGAGCCAGCGCCGCAAGCGCCGGCGCCCACCTCGGAACACCCCGCACCCCAACCGGAGACCGCAGCCCCCGCACCAGCGCCGCAGCCACCCGCGCCGACTTCGGAACGGCCGCAACCGGAGTCACCCGCGCCGCCGAGCCCCGCGCCGGAAGTGCCGGTACCGCAGCAGGTTCCGCAGGCGCCGGAGCCGCACGCGGGTATCGGGGTGCCGCCGGTACCCGGTGGGCCGGTCGATCCGGGTGGGCAGCCGGGGGTGACCGGGCCGATCCCGGAGACAGCCGGCCCACAGCCGCAGCCCGTGACGCCGCCGCCCGCACCACCGCTGGATCTGGATCAGCCGGGCGTCATTCCGCCGCGACGGTAGTCGCGGCGGCGTGGCCGCCGATGCCACCGCACAGCCACGATCGCGACGGGGCGGGACCGGGGCCGCTCGGTGCCACCCGCCTCCGTGACCCGCGAGTGAGCCTTCCCGGCTGTTCCCCGCACCTGGGTCGGGTCGGGCTGCTCGCCCACGCCGGGCAGTGCGGGAGGACGAGTTCGGCCCGAAGGGGGTCCGGTAACTCGCCCGCTACGGACGAACCGCCGCGTCGTCGTGGAGCGCGGCGGCTGGTAGCGGGTGCGAACCCGGAGCGCCTCGACCTCGGGTCGCGAAAGGTCTACCCGTGGCGGTGTTTCCGGTGCCGGCGTCCGGGATCAGACCTTGACCAGGTCGTCGGCGTGGATGACCGGGCGCTGCATGGTGTCGGGGAGTTCGGTGGTGGAGCGGCCGAGCATGGTGGTCAGTTCGGTGCTGTCGTATTCGACGACGCCGCGGGCGACCACCCGGTTGTCGGGGCTGACCAGGTCGACGACATCGCCGCCGAAGAAGCGGCCGCGGACGCCGGTGATGCCCGCCGCGAGCAGGGAGCGGCGCTCGGCGACGGCTTCGACGGCGCCCGCGTCGATGAGGACCGAGCCACGGGTATCGGCGGCGTGCCGGACCCAGAACTTGCGGCCGGACAGGCGGACCGGGCGGGCGGCGAAGGCGGTGCCGACGGTGCCGTCGGCCAGCGCGGTCGCGGCGTCGGCGGCCGAGGCGAGCAGGACGGGGATGCCCGCGTCGGCGGCGAGGCGGGCGGCGGACAGCTTGGAGGCCATGCCGCCGGTGCCGAGCGCGCCCCCGCTGCCGGCGATCACGCCGTCGAGGTCGGCGCTGCTGCGCACCTCGGGGATGAAGTTCGCGGCGCCCTTGCGCGGGTCACCGTCGTAGAGGCCGGACACATCCGAGAGCAGGATCAGCGCGTCGGCGCCGACCAGGTGCGCCACCAGGGCGGCGAGGCGGTCGTTGTCGCCGAAGCGGATCTCCTCCGTGGCGACGGTGTCGTTCTCGTTGACCACGGCGATCGCGCCGAGCGCGCGTAGTCGGTCCAGGGTGCGCTGGGCATTGCGGTGGTGCTCGCGGCGGGCGAAGTCGTCGGCGGAGAGCAGCACCTGGCCGACGGTGCGGTCGTAGCGGGCGAACGAGGTGCCCCAGGCGTGCGCGAGGGCCAGCTGGCCCACACTCGCCGCGGCCTGCTTGGTGGCCAGGTCCTTGGGCCTGCGCGACAGGCCAAGCGGCGCGATGCCCGCGCCGATCGCACCGGAGGACACCACGACCACGTCCGAACCGGCCCGCATCCGCGCCTCCACGGCGTCGGCCAGCCGATCGAGCCGGTCGGTGTCCAGACCGCCCTCGAGGCTGGTCAGCGCCGACGAACCGATCTTCACCACCACCGCGCGCGCCGACACGATGGCCTGGCGCGCCGCACTCAGCTCCGAACTCACCTGCATAGCCTTACTCCCTGCACCGCGATCACCGTCGTCGACGGTCCCAGCTCATGCCGGTGACCCACCGCAGTATGCCGATCGAACGACCGTGTCCGACACCGGTTTTCGACCGGCGCCGACACGGCCGGACCCCTACTTCCCGTCTTCGTCGAGCAAGCCACGACGCGCACGCGAGGCGAGCTTGCGCTCCGCCGCGCCGATGCGGTCGTTGTTCTCCAGCCGGATGTCGGTACCGCGGCCGGTCGGCACGATGTCGACACCGGCGGATACCTGCGGCTCCCACTCGAACGACACATCGCCGATCGTCACCGAACACCCCGGCTCAGCACCCTGCTTGACCAGCTCGGCCTCGACGCCGAGGCGGGCCAGCCGGTCGGCCAGATAGCCGACGGCTTCGTCGTTGTCGAACTGGGTCTGGCGCACCCAGCGCTCCGGCCGGGTACCGCGCACGATGAAGCCACCCGGCTCCTGCGGATCCGCGATCACGCTGAACCCGGACTCGTCGGTCGCGATCGGACGGATCACCGTGCGCTTCGGCGCGGCCTTCGGGTGATCTTCGCGATACTGGCGGACCATATCGGCCAGCGCGAAGGTCAGCGGACGCAGGCCGGCGCGGCTCACCGCGGAGATCTCGAACACCGGCCAGCCGCGTTCGGTGAACTCCGGCGTCACCATCTCGGCCAGTTCGGCGGCGTCGGGAACGTCGGTCTTGTTCAGGATGACCACGCGGGGCCGGTCGGCCAGGTCGCCGAGGCTCGCGTCACCGGCCAGGGCCGGTTTGTACGCGGCCAGTTCGGCCTCGAGCGCGTCGACGTCGGAGACCGGGTCGCGGCCCGGTTCCAGGGTCGCGCAGTCGACGACGTGGGCCAGCACCGCGCAGCGCTCCAGATGGCGCAGAAAGTCCAGGCCGAGGCCACGACCGTCGCTGGCGCCGGGAATCAGACCCGGCACGTCGGCGACGGTGAAGGTGGTGTCGCCGCTGGCGACCACGCCCAGGTTCGGGACCAGCGTGGTGAACGGGTAGTCGGCGATCTTGGGCTTGGCGGCCGAGAGCACCGAGACCAGCGAGGACTTGCCCGCCGACGGGAACCCGACCAGGCCGACGTCGGCGACCGACTTCAGCTCCAGGACCAGGTCGAGCTCTTCGCCCTCTTCCCCGAGCAGCGCGAAACCGGGCGCCTTGCGTGCCTTGGACGCCAGCGAGGCGTTGCCGAGACCGCCGCGGCCGCCCTTGGCGACCACGAACTTGTTGCCGACGCCGACCAGGTCGACGACGACCTCGCCGTCGGCATCGACGACCACGGTGCCGTCGGGCACCTTGAGCACCAGGTCGGTGCCCATCTTGCCGTCGCGGTTGCCGCCCTCGCCGGGCTTGCCGTTGCCGGCCTTGGCGTGCGGATGGAAATGGAAGTCGAGCAGGGTGTGGACGTTCGGGTCGACCTCGAGGATCACATCCCCGCCGTTGCCGCCGTTGCCACCGTCGGGACCACCGAGCGGCTTGAACTTCTCACGATGCACCGAGGCGCAACCGTGTCCACCTCTACCGGCACGAACATGCAGCACGACGCGGTCGATGAATTTGGACATGGGTTGATCCTCCTCCTTCTGACTGGTCGATTGCGGTAAGGGTGAGCGAACACGACGGAGCGGGTCAGGGAAACAACCCTGACCCGCTCCGGTGTCCGTGGGGAGCTGACGCTCCAGGCGGTCAGGCCTGGACCGGCTCCGGGACGACGATGTTGACGGTCTTGCGGCCACGCTTGGTGCCGAACTCGACCGCGCCCGCCGCGAGGGCGAACAGGGTGTCGTCGCCGCCACGACCGACGTTCACGCCGGGGTGGAAGTGGGTTCCGCGCTGACGGACGAGGATCTCGCCCGCGCTGACCTTCTGGCCACCGAAGCGCTTCACGCCGAGGCGCTGGGCGTTCGAATCACGACCGTTCCGGGAGCTGGATGCACCCTTCTTATGTGCCATTGCTTCGTCTCCTCGGGATGTCTTACTTGATGCCGGTGACCTTGATGACCGTCAGCGGCTGACGGTGACCCTGGCGCTTGTGGTAGCCGGTCTTGTTCTTGAACTTGTGGATCCGGATCTTCGGGCCCTTGGTCTGATCGACGACCTCGGCGGCCACGGAGATCTTGGCCAGCTTGTCGGCGTCGGTGGTCAGATCGGCGCCGTCGACGACGAGAACCGGGGTCAGGGCCACGGCGGTGCCGGGCTCACCCTCGATCTTCTCGACCTTCACCAGGTCACCGACCGCGACCTTGTACTGCTTTCCGCCGGTCTTGACGATTGCGTACGCTGCCATCGGTCGGCTTCCTCCACTCACGTTGGTCGTGCTCGTTTCACGTCACAGCTGCGCGACGCGTGTTCTTGACTGGGGCTCATTCCCGCGAACGGGGAGAGCAACGGTCACTTGCCTGCGGAATCACCCTGCCGTTCGGCTAGGTGCCCAATCGCGGGGCAGCGACCGACCTAGGTTACCAGACCGGTATCCACTCCCCCAATTCGGCCGGTCAGGGCCGAATCGAGGGCCTGCGCGCGAGGAGTGCTCCCCGCGCGCAGGCGGCCTCCTAGTTCGATTCGGGCGCGGGTGCGCCCGCCGGCCTGCCCACCGCGCGACGGCGCGGCTTGCGGGCCGGGACGACGACCGGCTCGGCGGCGAAGTCCACGACGGCCGCGGCGGGGGGCTGCTCGCTCGTCGACAGGACGAACACCGCGCCCGCGCTGTCGGGGGCGGGTGCCGCCGTCGAGCGGGCCACGCGGCGCCTGCGCGGTGCGCGAGCAGCGGGCTCCTCCACGACCGGCTCGGGTTCGGGCTCGGCCTGTTCGGGCTCCGGCTCGACGGCGGTCTCCACCACGACGGGCTCCGGCTCGGCAACAGGCTCGGCGACCGGGGCCGCCTCCTCGTCCGCCGCGACGGGCTCGGCCGGGATGACCCCGGTGAGCGCGGGACTGTCGGCCGCCGACTCGGCCTGAGCGGCAGCGCCCCGGCTCGACCGGCGTGACCGGGACCGCGACCGCGACCGGGTCGGCTCGGCGGGCGCCTCCGCGGGGGCCGCGGTCTCGGCCACGACCTCCTCGACGGGCTCGCCGTCCTCACCGTGGTGGGCGGCCATCGCGAGCGCGACCGGGTGGGCCCGCTTGACCGCGATGTCCTCCTCACCGTGCTCGGCGGCGGGCGCGGTGCCGTTGGTCGCCGGAGCGGCCGCGGCGGCGGGCTTGTCCTGGGTCTTGTCCTTGCCGCGACGACGACGCGACGAGCCTTCCTTGGCCCGGTTGCCCGAGTCGTCGGCACCGGACCCGGCGTCGACCGGATAGGAGTGCACGAGGATGCCGCGCCCGTGGCAGTGCTCACAGGTCGTCGAGAACGCCTCGACCAGTCCGGTGCCCAGCTTCTTGCGGGTCATCTGGACCAGGCCGAGCGAGGTCACCTCCGACACCTGGTGCCGGGTGCGATCGCGGCCCAGCGCCTCGGTGAGCCGGCGCAGCACCAGGTCACGGTTGGATTCGAGCACCATGTCGATGAAGTCGACGACGATCATGCCGCCGATGTCGCGCAGCCGCATCTGGCGCACGATCTCCTCGGCCGCCTCCAAGTTGTTCTTGGTGACCGTCTCCTCCAGGTTCGACGAACCCGACCCGGTGAACTTGCCGGTGTTGACGTCGACGACCGTCATCGCCTCGGTGCGGTCGATCACCAGCGTGCCGCCCGAGGGCAGCCACACCTTGCGATCGAGCGCCTTGGCCAGCTGCTCGTCGATGCGGAAGGCGTCGAACACGTCGACACCGTTGTTCTCGTGCCGGTTCACCCGCGGCAGCAGGTCCGGCGCGACGGTGCGCACGTAGGTCTCGACCGTGCTCCAGGCCCGCTCGCCCTCGATGACCAGCTTGGCGAAGTCCTCGTTGAACAGATCGCGGATGACCTTGACCAGCATGTCGGGCTCTTCGTAGAGAGCCTTGGGCGCGTTGGACTCCTTGGCGGCGGCCTCTTCGATGGTGCGCCAGGTGGCCTGCAGCCGCTCGACGTCGCGAGCCAGCTCGGGCTCGCTGACACCCTCGGACGCGGTGCGGATAATCACACCGGCGTCGGCGGGCACGATCTCGCGCAGGATCTCCTTGAGGCGCTTGCGCTCGGTGTCGGGCAGCTTGCGGCTGATCCCGGTGGAGGTGCCGCCCGGCACGTACACCAGGAAGCGGCCCGCGAGCGAGATCTGGGTGGTCAGACGGGCGCCCTTGTGACCCACCGGGTCCTTGGACACCTGCACCAGCACCTGATCGCCGGGCTTGAGCGCCTGCTCGATCTTGCGCTCCTTGCCGCCCAGACCGGCGGCGTCCCAGTTCACCTCACCGGCGTAGAGCACGCCGTTGCGGCCGCGGCCGATGTCGATGAACGCGGCCTCCATGCTCGGCAGCACGTTCTGCACCTTGCCGAGGTAGACATTGCCCACCATCGACGCCTGGCCGGAACTGGTCACGAAGTGCTCGACCAGGATGTTGTCCTCGAGCACCGCCACCTGGGTGGTGATCTGGTGACCCGGCGCGTGCTCGGCGGCGTCGAACGACTTCTCCCGCACGACCATCACCCGGTCGACCGCCTCGCGGCGGGCCAGGAACTCCGACTCGGTCAGGATCGGCGGACGACGGCGACCGGCCTCGCGGCCGTCGCGGCGGCGCTGACGCTTGGCCTCGAGCCGGGTGGATCCGGAGATGCCCTGCACCTCGTCGGACGCGGCCCGGCCACGGCTCTTGTTGCGCGGCTCGCGCTCGTGCACGACGGTGTTCGGCGGATCGTCCTCCGACGACGCGTCGGCATCGCCGCCCTCCCCGCCGACCTTGCGGCGGCGACGACGGCGGCGGCGCCGGCTCGCGCCCTCGGGCTGGGTGTCGTCTTCGTCGTCGGAGTCGGCGTCGGTGTCCTCGGCCTGCTGCTCGGCTTCGTCGGTGGCGGCCTCGGACGACGCGGCGGGCTCGTCGTCGGTGTCGTGCTCGGCGCCCTCGGTGTCGGTGTCGTCGCCGTCGGCGGACTGCTCGCCCCGGCCACGGCCGCGACCACGACGGCCCCGGCGACGGCGGCGCGGCTGCCCGTCGGCGTCGTGGTCGCCGGTGTCCCCGGCGGCGTCGGACTCGTCCTCGACCGGCTCGGCCTCGGCCTCGATCTCCTCGACCGGCTCCTCGGTCCGCTTGACGGTCCGCTCGGCGCGGCGGCGCTTGCGCGCCTCCTCGGCGGCGGTGGCGTCCGGCGGCAGGAACAGCGGCGCGGTGAAGGCGGGCGCCTCGAAGCTGACCGGCTCGACCACCGCCGGTTCCTCGACCGGGCGGTGGGTGAACAGACCGGTGTGCGCGTCGTCGGCCATGGCGGCGAAGACTTCGTCGGTCCGCGCGACCTCGGGTGCCGAGAACATCGGCGCGGGCGCGGTGGTCGTGTCGGCCGGCTGCTCGGCGACGGGGGCGGTCGACGGCGGGGTCGCCGTCGCGGGGGTGGATGCCGAGGATTCGCCGGTATCGGCGTCAGCGGCGGCGATCGCGTCGCGCACGGTCTCGGCGACCGCGCGATCCACATTCGATTGGACGCTGCGCGCCTCGGCCCCCAGTTCGGCCAGTTTGGCCAGGATGCGTTTGCTGGTCACTCCCAACCGCTTGGCCAGTGCATGAACTCGAATTCGCTCCGGCAATTGATCGGCATCCTGTTGTGTTGTGTCCAGCGGCTCTGTATCGGCCACGAAGTCTCCTCGGGCCCCCGGGCGCGTCCTTCCCCGGTACGGGAGTGACGCGGCCGACGCGGGGGCATCGTCCGTGCACCTCGTACCCGATGGTACGAGGGTCATCTGGTCTCGCCCCGCGTGTCCGGTCGCACCTCGATCGATCTTCTGGCGGGCCAACCGGTCACGCGGCGCCTGGCTGTGCGGCGTGACTCCGCGTTCCGAGCGCTCATCCAGCGTGCCTGCGCGGGCAACCCCAGCAACAGGGTCGTCCGTGGCAGCGATGATCGGCATCCAACCGCGGTGTCATCCGGTCATGTCCGTCACCGCCGTCGCGTACCTGCGCGACAGGCTGTCACCAACCGCCCTGTTCGAGCATCGGTGACGAACACATCCATAGTCAGTATCCCATACGGTTCGCGCGGGGATCGCCATCGGCGCAACTCCCGCGAACCTCGGCCGCTCGAGCTCGTCGCGTCCACACCGGACGCGACGAGCGAGTACAGCGCGTTCAGGCAGCATCCAAAACTGCCTGACCGGGCGCCCTGCGTGGTTACGCTGCGCTACCGCCTCCGGGCGCTGACCGTTCAGGCAGGGAATTCGGGGAACCAGAGCGCGATCTCGCGCTTGGCGGACTCGGGCGAGTCGGAACCGTGAACGAGGTTGAACTGGGTCTCCAGGCCGAAGTCGCCACGGATGGTGCCCGGGGTGGCCTTCTCGACCGGATCGGTGCCGCCGGCGAGCTGACGGAAGGCCGCGATCGCGCGCGGACCGGACAAGACGGCCGCGACGACGGGGCCCGAGGTGATGAACTCGATCAGCGAGCCGAAGAAGGGGCGCTCGGCGTGCTCGGCGTAGTGCTCCTCGGCGAGCTCGGTCGACACGTTCTTCAGCTCCAGCGCCTCGAGGGTCAGGCCCTTGCGCTCGATACGGGCCAGCACCTCGCCGACGAGGCCACGGGAGACGCCGTCCGGCTTGATGAGTACCAAAGTCTGCTCAGTCACGGCGTCACTCTAACCGGCGTCGCCGCCCGGAGCCGAACTCGTGTCAGTTCGGCCACCCATTCGTTGACTGGGCAGTAGCCCCGCGTCCATCCGGCGCTGCACGTCCGAGCGCAGCACGAGGATGAACGCCCACACCGCGACGAACACCAGCCCGATGATCCCGATCGACAGGTGGATGAACGTGCCCGCCAGCAGCAGCACCTGCAGGCCGAGGTTGAACGGGATCGCCCACGGCTTCCGCTGCACGCCCGCGCCGAGGATCATCAGCAGCGCGAGCGCCACCAGGTAGGTGCCGGAGAACCAGGTGACCCCGCCGCCGACGTCGGCGACCACCGGCAGCGCCAGCAGCACCACGATGGCCTCGAGGACCAGGGTGCCCGCCATCACCCCGCGCAGACCCTTCCACGGGTCGGTGGCCGGGGGT
This sequence comes from Nocardia canadensis, assembly GCF_032656385.1. NCBI lineage: Bacteria > Bacillati > Actinomycetota > Actinomycetes > Mycobacteriales > Nocardiaceae > Nocardia > Nocardia canadensis. Next base: position 232,403 of record NZ_JAVCWB010000004.1, on the reverse strand, counting down.
GGAACCTCACTCGTGCTGCTCATGCCGGAGCCTTTCCGAACAGGGCGCGCGCGGCGCCCGCGGTCACCACCGAGCCCGTGACGACAACGCCTGCGCCCGAGATCACGTCACCGTCGTCGCCGGCCTGCTCGGCCAGGGCGATCGCCGACTCCAGCGCGTCGGGCAGGGTCTCGGCGGTGATCACCCGCTCGTCGCCGAACCGCTGCACGGCCAGGTCGGCGAGCGCGTCGACGTCCATCGCCCGTGGCGAACCGTTGCTGGTGACCACGATCTCGTCGAAGACCGGTTCCAGCGCGTCGAGGATGCCCGCCGCGTCCTTGTCCGCGAGCACGGCGACGACGCCGACCAGCTTGCGGAAGTCGAACTCGGTGGTGAGGGTGTTCGCCAGCGCCGTCGCCCCCGCCGGATTGTGCGCCGCGTCGACGAAGATGGTCGGCGCGTTGCGCATCCGCTCCATCCGGCCCGGGCTGGCCGCGCTCGCGAAGCCCGCGCGCACGGCCTCGATGTCGAGCTGCCGATCCGCGCCCGCGCCGAAGAACGCCTCCACCGCGGCCAGCGCGAGCGAGGCGTTGCGGGCCTGGTGCTCGCCGTGCAGCGGCAGGAAGATCTCGTCGTAGACGCCACCGAGCCCCTGCAGCGTCAGCAGCTGGCCGCCGACCGCGACGGCCCGCTCCAGCACCCGGAACTCCGCGCCCTCGCGGGCGACCGCGGCGTCGGCCTCGACGGCGCGACGCAGCAGCACGTCCATCACCTCGGGCTCCTGCTCGGCGATCACCGCGACGGTGTCGACCGGGATCAGCGCCTCGGGGGCGCGCTTGATGATCCCGGCCTTCTCCCCCGCGATCGAGGCGAGGTCGGGGCCGAGGTACTCGGTGTGGTCCAGGCCGATCGGGGTGATCACCGCGACCTGCCCGTCGATCACATTGGTGGCGTCCCAGGTACCGCCCATGCCGGTCTCCACGACGGCCACGTCGACCGGCGCCTCGGCGAAGGCGGCGAAGGCCATGCCGGTGAGCACCTCGAACTTGCTCATCGCCGGGCCGCCGGCCGCCTCGGACTGCTGGTCGATCATCGCGATGTAGGGCTCGAGCTCGCGGAAGGTCTCCACGTACCGGGCGGGGCTGATCGGCGCGTTGTCGACGCTGATCCGCTCGGTCGCCAGTTGCAGGTGCGGGCTGGTGATCCGGCCGGTGCGCCGGTGCAGCGCGGTGAGCAGGGCATCGATCATCCGGGTCACCGAGGTCTTGCCGTTGGTGCCCGCGACGTGGATCGCCGGATAGTTGCGCTGCGGGTTGCCCAGCAGATCCATCAGCGTGCTGATCCTGGTCAGCGACGGCTCGATCTTGGTCTCGGGCCAGCGCTTGTCCAGCTCGGCCTCGACCAGCGCCATCTCGGCCAGGTCGACGGGCGACGGTCCGGCGCCGAGCGGAGCCCGGCGGTGGTCGTCGGCCTCGTACTGCGGCTCCGGCTCGTCGTTCACTTGCCGCTCAGCTCCGCCAGCCGGGCACCGATGCGCGCGACTTCGGCCGCGGCCACATCCCGACGCCCGGTGATCTTGTCGACGACCTGCTGCGGCGCCTTGGCCAGGAATGCCTCGTTGCCGAGCTTGGCCGTGGTGGTGTCGAGGTCCTTCTGCGCGACCGCGAGGTCCTTCTCCAGCCTGCGGCGCTCGGCGTCGAGGTCGATCGCGCCGGAGGTGTCGAGCTGCACGGTGACCGTCGCGCCGGACAGGCGGACCTGCACCTCGGCGGTGGTGGCGAAATCGTCACCGGGCTCGGTCAGCCGGGCCAGGTTGGCCACCGAGCCGGTGAACTCACCGAGCCCGGCCTCGGCGAGGCCCACCAGCGTGGCCTTCACCTTCTGCTTGTCGGCCAGGCCCTGGTCGCTGCGGAAGCGGCGGATCTCGGTGATCAGGCGCTGCGCGTCGGCGACCCGCTGCGCGGCCACGGTGTCGGTGGCCACGCCGCCGGCAGTCGGCCACGGGGCGACGACCACCGATTCGCCGCCGGTCAGCGCCTTCCACAGGGTCTCGGTGACGAACGGGATCACCGGGTGCAGCAGACGCAGCACCGCGTCGAGCACCGTGCCGAGCACCACCGCGGTGCTCTCGGCGCGGGCGTCGGACTCGGCGAACTGGACCTTGGACAGTTCCAGGTACCAGTCGCACAGCTCGTCCCAGGCGAAGTGGTACAGCGCCTCGCAGGCCTTGCCGAACTCGTAGGCGTCGAAGGCGGCGTCCACTTCAGCGCGCACCTCGTCGAGCCGGTCGACGATCCAGCGGTCGGTGTCGGTCAGCGTCTCGCGCGGCGGCAGCTCACCCGAGCGAGCGCCGTTCATCAGCGCGAATTTGGTGGCGTTGAACAGCTTGGTGACGAAGCTGCGCGAGGCCAGCGCGTGCGGTTCGCCGACCGAGAGGTCACCGCCCGGCTGGGCGCCACGGGCCAGGGTGAAGCGCAACGCGTCGGCGCCGTAGGAGTTGATCCAGTCCAGCGGGTCGATGCCGTTGCCGCGCGACTTCGACATCTTCTTGCCGTGCTGGTCGCGGATCAGGCCGTGCAGGAAGACGTCCTCGAACGGCACCTGCTTCTGCCCGCCCTTGCCGACGGTGAGCGCCGGGTCGTCGCTGACGAACATGCCGAACATCATCATCCGGGCCACCCAGAAGAACAGGATGTCGTAGCCGGTGACGAGCACGCTGGTCGGATAGAACTTCGCCAGCTCCGGGGTGGCCTCGGGCCAGCCCATCGTGGAGAACGGCCACAGGCCCGAGGAGAACCAGGTGTCGAGCACGTCGGGGTCCTGCACCCAGCCCTCGGGCGCTTCCTCATCGGGTCCGAGGCAGACGATCTCGCCTTCGGGGCCGTACCAGATCGGAATGCGATGGCCCCACCACAGCTGCCGCGAGATGCACCAGTCGTGCATGTTGTCGACCCAATCGAACCAGCGCGGTTCCTGGCTGGCGGGGTGGATCTTCACGTCGCCGTCGCGGACGGCGTCGCCCGCGGCCTTGGCCAGCGACTCGACCTTGACCCACCACTGCATGGACAGGCGCGGCTCGATCGGCTCGCCGGAACGCTCGGAGTGGCCGACGCTGTGCACGTAGGGCCGCTTCTCGGCGACCACGCGCCCCTCGGCGGCCAGGCGCTCGCGCACCTTCACGCGGGCCTCGAAGCGGTCCATGCCGTCGAATTCGGTTCCGGTGCCGGTGATCCGGCCGCCCTCGTCCATGATCGTCGGCATCGGCAGGTTGTGCCGCAGGCCCATCTCGAAGTCGTTGGGGTCGTGCGCGGGGGTGATCTTCACCGCGCCGGTGCCGAACTCCGGGTCGACGTAGTCGTCGGCGATGATCGGGATCTGGCTGCCGGTGATCGGGTGGTAGACGGTGGTGCCGATCATCGCGGCGTAGCGCGGATCGTCGGGGTGCACGGCCACGGCGGTGTCACCGAGCATCGTCTCGACCCGGGTGGTGGCCACCACGACGTGCGGTTCGTTGTCGTCGAGCGAGCCGTAGCGCAGCGAGACGAGCTCGCCCTCGACGTCCTTGTAGTCCACCTCGAGATCGGAGATGCCGGTCTTCAGCACCGGCGACCAGTTCACCAGGCGCTCGGCCCGGTAGATCAGCCCCGCGTCGTACATGCGCTTGAAGATGGTGCGGACGGCGCGCGAGAGGCCCTCGTCCATGGTGAACCGGTCGCGGCTCCAGTCGACGCCGTCGCCGAGCGCGCGCATCTGCCACTGGATCGCGCCGCCGGACTCGCGCTTCCAGTCCCACACCTTGTCGATGAACAGCTCGCGGCCGAAGTCCTCTTTGGTCTTGCCGTCGGCGGCGAGCTGCTTCTCCACCACGGTCTGGGTCGCGATGCCCGCGTGGTCCATGCCGGGCAGCCACAGCACCTCGTAGCCCTGCATCCGCTTGCGGCGGGTGAGGGTGTCCATGAGGGTGTGGTCGAGGGCGTGGCCCATGTGCAGGGTGCCGGTGACGTTCGGCGGTGGCAGCACGATCGAGTAGGCGGGCTTGCCGCTGGTCGCGTCGGCGCCGAAGTATCCGGCGGCTACCCAGCCCTCGTACAGGTCGGCCTCTACCTCGCCGGGGTTCCAGCTCTTGGGCAGGGCATCGGCACGATTACGCGAGTTGTCTGGGGCTGCGCTGGTCACCCACCAATCCTAAGGGGCCCCGGCAAAGCTATTGACGCCCCCCGCCACAGCGCGGCACCGCCGAAAAAACAGAGACGGAATCTTCGGTGGATGAGGGACACCGAAGACTCCGTCTACCCCTGTGATACTACCGGCGATTCGGCGTGGCCAGGGGAATCCATAGGCAATTCTCAGTTTCTGGTTGCCGCGCGAGTAACTCTTGTTCCCAGGACCCAACGACACGCGGAAGTCGTTGTGAGCCAAGCTGCTTTGGCGAAGATCGGGGAAATCCCCGATTGCCGAATTGTCCGTTTTACCGGAGTCTGGAGAGGGTGACGCCCCCGCTCGATTCCGCCGCATCTCCCCCGCCCCGCGCCGCGCGCATCCGGACCGTCCGTCCGACCGCGCTGCTCGACCTCCGCGCGGGCGAGGTCGACGAGCTCCAGTACCCCGCTGCCAGCGTCTTGGTCTTCGCCGGTGTGCCCGGCGCGGGCAAATCCACTGCGCTACACCGGTTCTTCGCCGCCGGACCAGAGGCCGAGCAGCCGGTGCGCGCGGCCTCGGGCGCGCTGGTGCTCGATTCCCAGCACACCCGCAACCGGCTCCGGCACCGGCTCGGTCTGCTGCCCTACCCGCTGTGGCGGCCGCTGGTGCACCTCGCGCACTACCGCGCCATTCGCCGCGCGCTGCGCACCGCCGACGGGCCGGTGGCCATCCACGACTGCGCCACCTTCGGCTGGAGCCGCAGGCTGATCGCGCGCTGGGCCCGCGAGGAGCACCGGGAACTGCACATGGTGCTGATCGATGTGCCCGCGACGCAGGCCAGACACGGGCAGATCACCCGGGGCAGACGGGTCAACGGGGTGGCGTTCACCGCGCACTGCCGCCGGTGGGAGCAGCTGATGAGCGCCCTCGGCGCGCGCGGCGACGGCCCGCTCCGCCCGGTCTCGGAACCGCTGGAGTCGGCGTCGGTGGTGATCGTCGACCGCCCGGCCCTCAGCGCGGTCACCCGCGTCACCTTCGACGCCGCCTGAGCCGCCATCCGCCGCCTGTGCCGAGTTGCCGGCCGTCGCCCTGGCGCGCGTCGAGCACCGGTGCGAACAACCCGATCACCCGCGGTCCGGCACGCGCGACGGCGCAGCCCGACCGCGGGTACGCGGCAGACCACGCTGTCAGCACGCGTCCGGGGCAGCAGGGCGGGCCGCGCCTGCCTAGGGAACCAGGACCGTCAGCGCGCCCGGCATCGCCTGCACGGTGACCGGCAGCATCCCGGCCGGCTCACCGTCGGCCGTGGCGTAGCCGCCGTCGGCGCTGACGGTGATTCGGCGCGCGCGGTAGCGCTTGGTCGACGGATGATCGATGCGCTTGCCCGCCGACAGCGCGGGTAGCAGCCGCGCCATCTCGAGCCGGGAGACGGCGCCGACCACCGTGATGTCGAGGTAGCCGTCGTCGGCGAGTGCGTCCGGGCACACCAGCATGCCGCCGCCGTAGGTGCGGGTGTTGCCGATCGGGGCCATCACCGCATCGGTGTGCACGACCGTGTGCTCGCCCTCGGGATTGTCGAGCGCGCCGGGCGCCAGCCCCGACAGCTCGATCGTGAACGGCAGCGTGTAGCCGCGCATCAGCTCGGCCACCGCGGCCACGGTGTAGCGCAGCGGGCCGCGCGGGTAGCGCATCTTGTTGGCGCGCAGGGTGACCCGTGCGTCGAATCCGGTGCCGACGACGGTGGCGAACCAGGTGGGCGTCGCGTACGTCGACTCGATCCGGCCGAGGTCGAGGTGTCGGACCCGGCCGCGCAGCACGATGTCGATGGCCGCCGCCGGATCACCGGTGGGGATACCGAGTTCCCTGGCCAGGTCGTTGCCGGTGCCCGCCGGCACCAGACCCAGTGGCACCGTACTGTGCGCGACCGCGGCCAGCAGCACGTTCATCAGCCCGTCGCCGCCGACGCAGATCACCGCGTCGGGCCTGCGCAGCTCGCTGGTGACGGCCGCTCTGACCTGCTCGACCGATTCGGCCGCGCTGGGCGCCCGCACCTCGGCCACCTCGACGCCCTGGGTCAGCAGCCGCTCCAGCACCGCTTCGGCGACGCCGTCGCCCCGCCCCGCCCCCGAGTACGGGTTCGTGACGACGAGGACCCGCCGCACCGTGAGTTCGCTCACGACTCCACCTCTCGCGAACGCGCGCTGCGCCTACGGTTCACTCGCCAAAGCTCCCTCACGGCACCAGCTTCCCAGGATTGAGCACCCCGGCGGGGTCGAGTTCGCGTTTCACCGCGCGCAGCACGCGAACGCCGAGCTCGCCGACCTCGGACTGCATCCACGGACGGTGATCGGCGCCGACGGCGTGGTGGTGGGTGATGGTGCCGCCCGCGGCGATGATCGCGTCACCGACGGCCGACTTGGCGATCCGCCACTGCGCGATCGGGTCGTCGAGCTGCTTGGCGACGATGGTGAAGTACAGCGAGGCGCCGGTCGGGTAGGTGTGCGAGATGTGGCACATCACCAGGGCGGGGGTGCCCTGCGCGCCGAGCGAGTCCATCAGCGCGCCGGTCACCTTGGTCTTCAGGTTCGACAGGTTGGCCCAGGTGGTCGCGGTCTCCAGGGTCTCGCACAGCACGCCGACGTCGAGCAGCGCGTCGCGCAGGTACGGCGCGGCGAAGCGGCCGTGCTCCCACTGCTGGGCGGGCGCCTCGCCGAGCGCGGTGCCTCCGGCGGCGGCGAGCAGTCCGCTCGCCTCCAGCGCACGAGCCGCGACATGCGCTTCGGTGCCCTCGTAGGTGGTGATGGCCAGGCAGCCCGCGACGGACGCGCCGCCGACGTCACCGGAGCGGGCCAGGTTCAGCCCCGTCTCGGCCTCGTCGGACAGCCGCAGCACGGTCGGCGCGGCGCCGGTCTGCACCAGGGCGCGCAGCGCGGCCGCGCCGGTGGCGAAGTCGGGGAACGACCAGGCCTGATAGGCCGTGGTCTCGGGCACCGGGTGCACGCGCAGCGTGACCGAGGTGATGATGCCGAGGGTGCCCTCGGAGCCGACGAACAGCTCCCGCAGATCCGGCCCGGCCGCCGACGCGGGCGCGCGCCCGAGCTCGACGGTGCCCTGCGGGGTGGCGACGACAAGGCGCTCGACCATGTCGTCGAAGCGGCCGTAGCCCGCCGACGCCTGACCGGACGACCTGGTCGCGGCGAACCCGCCGATGGTGGCGAATTCGAAGCTCTGCGGGAAATGCCCCAGCGACAGTCCGTGCGCGCTCAGCAGCTTCTCGGCCTGCGGGCCGGTGACGCCGGCGCCGAGGGTCGCGAGCCCGCTGACCGGGTCGACGCCGGTGAGGGTGTCGAGCCTGCGCAGATCCAGCGCGATGACGGTGGCGAACTGCCCGCGGACCGGGTCGACGCCGCCGACCACGCTGGTGCCGCCACCGAAGGGAACGACCGCGACGCCGTGCTCGGAGCAGTAGGCCAGCAGCGCGAGGACCTGCGCGTGATCGGCGGGGAAGACGATCGCGTCCGGCGCGTCCTGGGGTTCGGCGGCCCGGCGACGGAGCAGGTCGGGGGTGCTCTTGCCGCCGGCGTGACGCAGCCGGACGACATTCTCGGTGCTGAGATTTTCGTCACCGACGATGGCGGCGATCCCGGCCCGGTCGGTGTCGGTGAGGGTGGTGGGGCGCAGCGGCACGTCGCCCTCGTCGCGACGCGCCACCGGCTCGCCCGAGATGCCGAAAACCTGCGCGAGCAGGCCACGGATCTGCGCCGACAGGGGCTGGTGTCCAGCGGGGACACCCCAGGCGTCCCACACCATACGCGGCGGCAGGGTGGCGGCACCGGGATTTTCGGGTTGCGTCTCGACCATGCGTTACATTCTGACATATAGTGTCAAGCAGTAACCAGTACGATATGTCCTCGAGTCGACATCCGATCGCTGTCGGATGTCACTGCCCCGCCTTCACGACACCGACCCCGCTGGTCCGCTCGATACCCTTGGGCGTTCCAGCTCGACCACGGCGCCGCTTCCGGCGCCGCCGAACACACCGGGGTGAAGCACGATGATCGACATCGCGACCAACGCGGACGAGCAACTCTCGCCCACCGACGTGGCGATCCTCGATGCCACGCGCGCCTGCGTCGTCGATTTCGGTGTCCGTCGCACCACGCTCACCGAGGTGGCGCGCCGCGCCGGGGTGAGCAGGCCGACGGTGTACCGGCGCTGGCCCGACACCGGGTCGCTGATCGCCGAGCTCCTGGTCCGTGAGTTACGCACGATCGTCGGCGAGACCATGCCCGAGATCGGCCTCGGCCGGGATCGGCTGGTGCGCGGCATCGTCGCCGGTGCGGCCGCGATCCGGGCGAACGCGGTGTTCGCCAAGATCTTCCGGACCGACACCGACCTCATGCTCACCTACGTGTTCGGCAGGCTGGGGCGCAACCAGCGCACGCTGATCGAGCTGTTCGCGACCGCGATCCGGCTCGGCCACGACGACGGCTCGATCCGGGCCGGCGACGCCGAGCAGATGGCGACCATGCTGCTGCTCATCACCCAGTCCGCGGTGCAGTCCGCGGGCACGGTGGAACCGCTGCTGGCCGGTGCGCAGTTCGACGCGGAGCTGTCGAGGGCGATCGAGGGTTACCTGCTCCCTCCTCGCGACAAGGACTGTGATGACTCCTGATTCGACGGCCGCTCTGCACGCGACCCGCCGCACCGCCGACCTGACCGCGCTCGGCGATCGACCCGAGGTCGACGTGCTGGTGATCGGCGGCGGCGTCACCGGCGCCGGCGTCGCCCTCGACGCCGCCTCCCGCGGACTGCGCACGCTGCTGGTCGAGCGCACCGACTTCGCGTTCGGCACCAGCCGCTGGAGTTCGAAGCTGGTGCACGGCGGCCTGCGCTACCTGGCGAGCGGGCGGGTCGGCATCGCGCACGAGAGCGCGGTCGAGCGCGGTGTCATGCTGCGTACCACCGCCCCGCACCTGGTGCGCCCGCTCCCCCAGCTGGTGCCGCTGCTGCCCGGCATCACGTTCTCCCAGAGTGCGCTCATCCGCGCGGGTTTCGCCGCCGGTGACGCGCTGCGCGTCGCCGCCCATACCTCCGCCGCCACCCTGCCCCGCTCCCGCCGCGTCGCCGCCGCAGAGGCACTGCGACTGGCCCCGACCGTGCGCCGCGAGGGACTACGTGGCGGGCTACAGGCGTGGGACGGCCAGCTCGTCGACGACGCGCGACTGGTCGTCGCCCTGGCCCGCACCGCGGCCGCCCACGGCGCGACCGTGCTCACCCGGCTGGAAGCCGTGACCGCGACCGGGGATTCGGTCCGGCTGCGCGACACGATCACCGGCGAGACGCTCACCGTGCGGGCCCGCGCGGTGATCAACGCGACCGGGGTGTGGGCGGGCGAGGTCGACCACAGCATCAAACTGCGGCCCAGCCGCGGCACCCACCTGGTGTTCGACGCCGCCGCGTTCGGCGGCCTGAGCGCCGCGCTGACGGTGCCGGTCCCGGGCAGCATCAGCCGTTTCGTCTTCGCGCTGCCCGCCGCGCACGGGCGCGTCTACCTGGGCCTCACCGACGAGGAGGCGCCCGGCCCGATCCCCGACGAGCCGCAGCCCACCGAGTCCGAGATCGACTTCCTGCTCGACACCATCAACACCGCGCTGCGGGAACCGTTGACCCGCGCCGACATCCGTGGCCGCTTCGCCGGGCTGCGCCCGCTGCTCGAGACCGCCGACGACAGCACCGCCGACATCTCCCGCGAGCACGCGGTCCTCACCTCTCCCGACGGCCTGATCACCGTCGTCGGCGGCAAACTCACCACCTACCGGCAGATGGCGCAGGACGCCGTCGACGCCGCCGTCGCCTGTGCCGGGCTGGCCGCGTCACCGTGCCGCACCACCGGGCTCCCGCTGGTCGGTGCGGTCGCGGGCGCGGCCCGCGACCGCATCGACGCGCCCCCGGTCCTCATCGAGCGCTACGGCAGCGAGGCGAGCCGCATCGTCTCGGCCTGGCTGTCCGACCCGTCGCTGCGCGCACCGGTCGCACCCGGAATCGACGTCACCGCCGCCGAATTCGACTTCGCCATCAGCCACGAGGGCGCGCTCACCGTCGACGACCTGCTCGACCGCCGCACCCGCATCGGCCTGGTCCCCGACGACCGTGCCGCCGCGACCCCGGCAGCGGAAGCCGCTTTCGCCAGGGCCGTCGTCGGCAGCTGACCGCGACACCCTGCGCGGCTTCGCGCGGCGGTCCGGGCGAGCGTCAGCCGTAGGTCCAGGTGGCCAGGTCGGCGCGCATGCAGGCGCGGGGCCATTCGTCGAGGCCGTGGGCGATCTCGGCGGCGCGGATGGCTCGTAGCTCCGGGGTCTCGTCGGCGGGCGGGATGTAGGAGAAGCCGAGCCGCTCGTAGTACGGGCCGTTCCACGGGACGTGGGTGAACGTGGTGAGGGTGATCTCGTGCAGCCCACGGTCTTTCGCCCAGCGGACGGCGTGGTCGATCAGGCGTTTGCCGATGCGCAGCCCGGCGTGGGCCGGGTCCACCGAGACCTGGTCCACGTGCGGCTCGCCGTCGACCATGCCGAGCACCAGGTAGCCGATGGCGCGGCCGGTCTCGTCGGGCCAGACCCAGGCGCGTCCGGCGGTGATGTATTCGCGCAGGGTGTCGGCGTGCGGCGGGTCGTCGTCGGCGACCGCGGTCATGCCCACCGCGGCGAACGGGGCGCCCGCGCGCCGCTCGATCTCCTGCAGCACCGGGATCTCGGCTTCGGTCGCGGGCCGGATGGGTCCGCCGCCCGCCTGCGCTCGCGCGGCGATCCCCGGCTGGTCGACGCCGGTCATCGCGCGTCCACCGGGGTGGCGAGGATGCCGTTGAGCATGGCGCGCAAGGCCCACCGGCCACGGGCGTCGCCGTCACCGGCGAGCATCTGCTCGCGCAGCGCGACGATGGTCGGGTAGCGCTCGGCGGGCAGCTCGGCGAAGCGCCTGCCGATCTCGGCGAGGTACTCCGATTCGGTGCCGCCCTGGGTGTTGTAGGCCGCCTGCTCGGCGGCCTCGGCGGTGATGTGCAGGTGGATCAGGTCGACGGCCCAGGTGGCGGTCGCCGGATCGAGGCCGCCTTCGCGCAGCAGGGCGAGCAGCTGTTCGATCAGACCGAGCGCGTGCTCGGTGGTGGGGATCCGGCCGAACGCGACCAGCGCCAGCCCCTCGTGCCTGCCGAGCACCTCGACGGCGGACGCGACGACGGCGGTCAGGCGCTGCCGCCAGTCGCCCTCGGTGGGCGCGGTCACGGTGGACAGGACGTGGTCGAGCATGCCGGTCATCAGGTCGTCGCGATTGGCGACGTAGACGTAGAGCGAGGCGGCGCCGGTGTCGAGCTCCTGGGCGACCCGGCGCATGGTGAGCGCGGCCAGGCCGTCGGTGTCGAGGATGCGCAAACCGGTCTCGATGACGACCTCACGGCTCAACGGGGCTTTCGCCGGTCGGGCCCGGCGGCTGACGGGTGCGGCATTCATGCGCCGATCATACGCGGGCCACGAACGACGTTTGACACGAACATTGTTCGTAATCGCGCACCGTTGGCCGCCCAGACGGCTTCGACAGCCTCGCCCGGTGATCACGACACGACCGAAATCCGCTGCGCCAGTGGTGCACCGGTGCCCGAAACGCCCGTCCACCACCTGCCGGAACACCAGGTGAGGGCCTGCTCGCGCGCTGTTCGGGCACACAACCCTCAACCGCATCCGGCGAGTCGATCTATGCTGGCAAAGGCCAGTCCGACAAGGAGGCATTGATGCGCGCGCATTCGTCTACCGTGGCCATCGTGCCCGGTACCGGGATCGTCGCCCGATTCGGCGACGTCGTCATGTATCTCGCGGGCGAAACCCCGTCCACCGACCGACTACTCGGCGCGGTCGAAACCGTCGCCATGAGCACCGCGGCCTCGGCGCCCGGCGCCGCACTGGCCCAGCGACTGGCCGGTGTCGTCTTCGGCGGCGCGTCCGCCCCGCCGCCGTTCGGCGTCCTCGCCCCGACCGCCGACGGGATGCTGATCCTGTTGCGCGGCGCGGTGATCGCCGAGATCTCCGGCGCCGAAGGCAACCGCCGCCTGGCCGGCGACCGCGCCTTCACCTGGGTCGACGAGATCATCCGCGAACCCGTCCGCCGGATCGCGGTCGGCGCCGAGATGGCCGACCCGACCAGCGCCAATCCCCGCACCGACCTGCGGGCGGGCATCGTCACCGGCAACGGATTCGTGCTCACTCTCGGCCGACGCCGCAATCCGGCACCGCGCCGGATCGAGTCCGTCGACGAGCCGCCACCGACCGAGGCCACCGGATTCCGCGCCCTGCGCACGCACTCGGATCGCACCGAGAACGGCGAGGCCAGGCCGGCGACCGCGGGTTTCGCCACCCCCAGCGCCGAGTCCGGGTTCCCGGGCCCGGCAACCGGTTTCGTGGCCGCCACCGAGACGAGCGGTCCCGACGGCGAAACCGTGAGCACCGGCTCGCGTCCGGTGACCGCCGACGGCGAGACCGTCAGCACCGGTCCGCGCAATTCCCCCGCCGCCAACGCCCCGCTGGCGTGGTCGCAGGCTTTGGACGCGGCGAAGCGGGCCGAGCCCGTCGCGCTGAGCAAGTCCGGGCCGCACCCCACCAGCTCGCGCGGCGCCCTCGTCACCGAGGACGGACTGAGTTACCCCCTGGATCGGCCTTATGTCCTGGGCCGTAATCCCTCGGGCGACGAATCGGTGCGGGCCGCCGCCGCCACTCCCATTCTGATCGAACGCGACCGGCTCGTGTCCCGGGTCCATGCCTTCGTCGCCCCCGACCGTGGCAAGGTGTTCGTCCGGGAAGCCCCCGCCACCTCCGGTACGTTCTTCGCCGCCCCCGACTCCGAACGCTGGTCGCGCGTCGGCACCCTGCCCATCGAGCTGCAGCCGGGCTGGCGCCTGCGGATCAACGATTTCCTGCTGACCTACTGCGTCTGAGAAAGCTCATGCGGCCGAACTGTCCCGACGCCCGTGGCGTGCACGCTGTGCGTCCACGGGCGCCGGTTCGCGATTCGGCTCAGGCCTCGAGGGCGTCGAGCAGCGCCGCGCGCTGGCGAGCGCCGAGGCCGCCGATGCGGCGATCCTCCGGAATCTCGGCCTGATCCATCAGCTTGGCCGCCTTCACCGGGCCGACACCCGGCAGCGCCTTGATCACCGCAGCGACCTTGGTCTTCTTGACCAGGTCGTCGCTGTCGGCCTTCTTGAGCAGATCGGCGACGGTGACCTTGCCCTCCTTCACCTTGCCGATCAGTTCCGAGCGCGCCTTGCGCACGGCAGCCGCTTTGGCCAACGCCTCGGTGCGCTGTTCGGCGGTCATCGTAGGCAGTGCCATGTCTCCTCCGCTTCCACTCGTCACTCGAACATCTGATTGACGGACCGAGTAAACAGCAACCGAACGGCAGCACCAGTCCGACACACCGCGAGGATACGCCGATGAGTTTTGCGTGCTGGGCCCGTCGTAATGGGTGAACGACCTGCAAGACGGACGAAACGGACGAAAGGACGGTCGCCATGGAGCTCTCCCTGACCCAGTTCCTCACCATCGATGGTGTCTACCAAGCGCCGGGCGGGCCGGAGGAGGATACCGTCGACGGCTTCACCCACGGCGGCTGGTCGGCCCCGTTCGCCGACGACGACTTCGGCGTCTTCATGGACTCGGTCTTCGACCGGGTCGACGCGTTCCTGCTGGGCAGGCGCACCTACGACATCTTCGCGGCCTACTGGCCGAAGATCGACGACCCGGACAACCCGGTGGCCACCAAGCTCAACGCCCTGCCGAAATACGTCGCCACGACCACCCGCACCGAGGCGGACTGGGCGGGCACCGAGTTGCTGCACGGCGACATCGTGGCCGCGGTGACGGCGCTCAAGGATCGCCCCGGCCGGGAATTGCAGATGCACGGCAGCGGCGTACTCGCCCAGACCCTGCTCGCGGCCGGTCTCGTCGACACGATGAACCTGCTGACCTTCCCGGTGGTGCTCGGCAGCGGCAAGAGACTGTTCACCGAGACGGTGCGCCCCACCGGGTTCGCCCTCACCGACTCGCGCACCACGTCCACCGGCGTGCTCATCGCGAGCTACCGCGCCGACGGGGCCCCGAAGTACGGCGACTTCTCCGCCGGATGATCCACGTAACACCGCGCCCAGCTGCGACGAAACATCAGCAGAAGCACAAAACGGGACCAAGGTTCAACGGCGAACCACGGAGGATCAACGAAGCTCCTCGACCCGGGCGCGACCGGTCACCGGTCGTCACCGTCTCCCCGTGCGAGTGCGGTAACAGCTACACAGTTGTGCGCCAGACGTTTCCGGCATCGGCGGGTCGGCGAGAAATGCGGCCCGCGGTTGTGCTCTCCCCCGCTCTATGCGCAAGAATGACGCGACCCGGCGAACCCTTTGCTTACTGGAGTTGCGATGCGCGAGGAACACCCGCTCGATGACGAGGTCGTTGCGTTGCCTGTCCGGGTCGAACGGGCCAGGCGGCGCATCGCCTACCAGTCCGATCCGGCCCTGACCGACGCCCTGTCCGAGGACGAGCTCCGCGCCGAGCGCGAGCTGGCCGAGAAGATCCGCACCTACGAGCGCGACCAGCGCTGGAAGCAGATCAAGGCCGCCTCCACCCACGCCGACCGGCTGCGCGAGACCACCGCCGAGATGGAGCGGGCCGAGATGGCGGACGTGATGCTGGCCCGCAAGGCCATCGCCGCCCAGCGCCGCGAATCCAACCCGCGTGCCCGGCTGGCCTCGCTCTACCAGCACCGCACCTGGTCGTTGCGCGCGTTGGCCGGCGTGGTCATCGCCGGCATGCTGTGGTCGGCGGTGAACGTCCAGCACAACATCGCCCCCGGCGGGCCGAGCGACCCGCTCTACTGGGCCAGCTTCGGCCTGGAGGCCATGATCAGCGTCTGCCTGGTCATCATCATGATCGGCACGACCCGCGTCGCCGAGTGGGGCGTGATGGGCAACCGGACCCAGGTCCTGGTCGCCGAGCTGTTCCTGCTCTCGCTCACCATCGCCCTCAACACCTACCCCCACCTGAGCGCCAAGCACTGGTACGACGCCGCCGTGCATGCCGTGGCCCCCGTCATGATCGGCGTGGCCCTGATGATCCACAACGCCGCCAGCGCTCGCTACAGCACCGCCATCGCTCGCGCCTCCGCCGAAATACCCACCGACGACGCCGAGGACCTCCTCTCCGCGGCCCCCGCCTTCCGCGAGAGCTAGTCACCACACGAGAGCGGGCCCGTACTCCTCACCGGAGTACGGGCCCGCTCTCGTGTGCCTGTGTGGGCGCTACGCCGACTTCTCGCGGCGCTCGGTGCGCTGGGTCTTGCGGGGGACGATCGTCGGAAGGACGTTCTCGGTGACGGTGTCGGCGTTGACGACCACCTTGGCGACGTCGTCGCGGCCCGGGATGTCGTACATCACCGGGAGCAGGACTTCCTCCATGATGGCGCGCAGACCACGAGCGCCGGTGCCACGCAGAATCGCCTGGTCGGCGACCGCTTCGAGGGCGTCGGTGGTGAACTCCAGGTCGACGCCATCCATCTCGAAGAGGCGCACATACTGCTTGACCAGCGCGTTCTTCGGCTCCGAGAGGATCTTGACCAGCGATTCCTTGTCCAGGTTGGTCACCGAGGCGACGACCGGCAGGCGGCCGATGAACTCGGGGATCAGACCGAACTTGATCAGGTCCTCGGGCATCACGTCGGCGAAGTGGTCGTCGGTGTCGACCTCGGCCTTGGAACGGACCTCGGCGCCGAAGCCGATGCCACGGTGGCCGGTGCGGTCGGAGATGATCTTCTCCAGGCCCGCGAACGCGCCCGCCACGATGAACAGCACGTTGGTGGTGTCGATCTGGATGAACTCCTGGTGCGGGTGCTTGCGACCGCCCTGCGGCGGCACACTCGCCTGGGTGCCCTCCAGGATCTTCAGCAGCGCCTGCTGCACACCCTCGCCGGACACATCGCGGGTGATCGACGGGTTCTCGCTCTTGCGGGCGATCTTGTCGACCTCGTCGATGTAGATGATGCCGGTCTCGGCGCGCTTGACGTCGTAGTCGGCGGCCTGGATCAGCTTCAGCAGGATGTTCTCGACATCCTCGCCCACGTAGCCCGCCTCGGTGAGCGCGGTGGCGTCGGCGATGGCGAACGGCACGTTCAGCATCTTCGCCAGCGTCTGCGCGAGGTAGGTCTTACCGCAGCCGGTGGGGCCGAGCATCAGAATGTTCGACTTGGCCAGCTCGACGGTCTCGCCGCGGCTGTCGCGGCCCTTGTCGCCGGCCTGAATGCGCTTGTAGTGGTTGTAGACCGCCACCGCGAGCGTGCGCTTGGCCGTGTCCTGGCCGATGACGTAGTTCTCCAGGAAATCCCGGATCTCCGAGGGCTTGGGCAGCTCGTCGAGCTTGACCTCGCTCGACTCGGCCAGCTCTTCTTCGATGATCTCGTTGCAGAGGTCGATGCACTCGTCGCAGATATAGACCCCGGGGCCCGCAATGAGCTTCTTGACCTGCTTCTGGCTCTTTCCGCAGAACGAGCACTTGAGCAGATCGCCGCCGTCTCCGATGCGCGCCATCTCGTAGGTCCCTACTTCCTTGTCCGAGTGCGACCGTCGTCCCCCGATTGGGCCGGAAATACGTTTCGGTGCCGTCAATCAGAGCAATGGTCCCTGAGTCGACCGTACCTGGTGTGCGCGAGAGAGGTCGACAACTCGCGCATGTTTCTGTGAAGCGTTGTGCGGGTTCTCACCATTGTGAGGCCCACGGTCGAAAAATGGTGGGCCCGCCGCCCAGATCGGGCGACGGGCCCGGGCGTGTCACTTCTGCCCGCTGAGCTTCCGGTAGTCGAAGACCTGGTCGACGATGCCGTATTCCTTGGCTTCCTCGGCGGTCAGGATCTTGTCGCGGTCGGTGTCCTTGCGGACCTGCTCCTCGGACTTGCCGGTGTGGCGCGAGATGGTGACTTCCATCAGGCGCCGCATGCGCTCGATCTCGGCCGCGGCGATCTCGAGGTCGGACACCTGGCCCTGCACGCCGCCCGAGGACGGCTGGTGGATCAGGATGCGCGCGTTGGGCAGCGCGGCGCGCTTGCCGGGGGCACCGGCGGCCAGCAGCACCGCAGCGGCCGAGGCGGCCTGACCCAGGCAGACCGTCACCACGTCGGGGCGGACGTACTGCATGGTGTCGTAGATCGCCATCAGCGCGGTGAACGAGCCGCCGGGCGAGTTGATGTACATGGTGATGTCGCGGTCGGGGTCCTGGGACTCCAGCACCAGCAGCTGCGCCATGATGTCGTTCGCCGACACGTCGTCGACCTGGTTGCCCAGGAAGATGATGCGCTCTTCGAAGAGCTTGTTGTACGGGTCCGACGTCTTGACACCGAACGAGGTCTGCTCGGTGAACTGCGGCAGGATGTAGCGCGCCTGCGGGAGGCCCGCAGCGGAGCCGCCATGTCCGGCGCGCGGGTCGAAGAGGTTGGCCATCTTTATCTCCAAGCTTGTCTCGAGTGAGGGGGGACGGCGGCGTTACTTCGCCTGGTTCGCGTGGGTGACCACGTGGTCGATGAAGCCGTATTCGAGGGCTTCCTTCGCCGTGAACCAGCGGTCGCGGTCCGCGTCCTCGGTCACCTGCTCCACCGACTTGCCGGTGTGCAGCGACTGCAGCTCGTTGAGCTCGCGCTTGGTGTGGGCGAACTGCTCGGCCATGATCGCGATGTCGGCCGCCGAACCACCGATGCCTGCCGACGGCTGGTGCATCATGATCCGGGTGTGCGGCAGCGCGAAACGCTTGCCCTTGGTGCCCGCGGTCAGCAGGAACTGCCCCATCGACGCGGCCAGACCCATCGCGACGGTCTTGATGTCGCACTCGGCGAACTGCATCGTGTCGTAGATGGCCATACCCGCGGTGACCGAGCCACCCGGGGAGTTGATGTAGAGCGAGATGTCCTTGGTCGGGTCCTCGGCCGAGAGCAGCAGGATCTGCGCGCACAGCTTGTTCGCGATGTCATCGTCGACCTGGGTGCCGAGGAAGATGATGCGCTCGCGCAGCAGCCGCTCGTACACCGAATCACTGAGGTTGAGACCAGCAGTAGCGGCTGTCATGACCCCTGCCTGGTTGATTGTCACGGATACCTGCCTTCTCTTCTCACCGATTGCTACGGCCATACGGTTCGTCGTCACAAACAGTAACGAAGCAGGGCGGCACCGAACTCCCGGTACCGCCCTTCTTCGCTCACAGCGCAATCCAAGCACCCTCGGTGGGGTACCGGTCACACCGGCATCACAAAACTTATTCGGCGGCGGCCTCGACCTGCTCGGTCTCGGCGGAATCCGCAGGGTCACCGAACATTTCGGTGGTGTCGACCACGTTGCCCTCGGAGTCGGTGACCTTCACCTGGCCGACGACACCGGCCAGCGCCTTGCCGCGACGGACGTCGGCGAACACCGCGCCGAGCTGACCGGCCTGCTGCACCTGCTGGATGAACTGCTCCGGCGACATGCCGTAACGCTGGGCCTGGAACAGGATTCGCTCGGTCAGCTCCTGCTGGCCGACCTGGGTGTTCTCGGCCTCGGCGATGGCATCGAGCAGCAGCTGGGTCTTGACCGACTTCTCGGCGGCTTCCTGGGTGTCCTTGTCGAACTCCTCGCGAGAGGAGCCCTGCGCCTCGAGCGCCTCGGCCAGCTTGGCCTCGTCGTGGTCGAAGCCGTGGACGGCGTCGTGCAGCACCGCGTCGACCTCGGCCTTGACGACGGCCTCGGGCAGCGGAACCTCGACGGTCTCGAGCAGGGTGTCGAGCACCTTGTCGCGGATCTGACCGGCCTGCTCGACCTTCTTGACGCGCTCGACGCGGCCCTTCAGGTCTTCCTTGAGCTCGTCGATGGTGTCGAACTCGCTGGCCAGCTGGGCGAACTCGTCGTCGGCCTCGGGCAGCTCGCGCTCCTTCACCGACTGCACGGTGACGGTGATGACGGCTTCCTTACCGGCGTGCTCGCCGGCGACCAGGGTGGAGGTGAACTCCTTCGACTCGCCGGCCGACAGACCGGTGATCGCCTCGTCGAGGCCCTCGATCAGCTGACCCGAACCGACCTCGTGCGACAGACCGGTGGTGGCCGCCTCCGGGACGTCCTCGCCGTCGACGGTGGCCGACAGGTCGATCGAGACGAAGTCGCCGTCCTGCACGGCGCGCTCGACACCGGTCAGGGTGCCGAAGCGCTGACGCAGCGAGGTGAGCTGCTGCTCGATGTCGGCGTCCTCGATGGTGAACGCGTCGACGGTGACCTCGAGGCCCGAGTAGTCCGGCAGCGCGATCTCGGGGCGCACGTCGACCTCGGCGGTGAACGCCAGCTCTTCGCCGTCCTCGATCTTGGTGATCTCGATCTCGGGCTGGCCGATGACCTTGACCTCGGCGGACTGCACGGCCTCGGCGTAGCGACCCGGCAGCGCGTCGTTGACGACCTGCTCCAGCACGGCGCCACGGCCGACGCGGGTCTCGATCAGCTTGGCCGGAGCCTTGCCCGGACGGAAGCCGGGGATGCGGACCTGCTGGGCCAGCGCCTTGTACGCCTTGTCGAAGTCGGGCTTCAGCTCCTCGAAGGGCACCTCGACGTTGATCCGGACCCGGGTCGGGCTCAGCTGCTCGACGGTGCTCTTCACGGACATGCTCCTTGGTTCGTAGTTCAGTGGTGTCCCCGCATGGGACGTCGCACCCTGACCGGGTGCGGCGCACGCATCCCGACCAGGGTAGTTGACCGCCTTCGCGGTCGTGCAATCGGCGGTTGTTTGGGCGGCGGCTAGCGGCCGACCTGCACCGCGTCGGTGACGAAGACCAGGGTCTCGTTCGGCGCGACGCCGTTGCCGCCCGCGCCGTAGCCGAGGTTCGGCGGCACGATCAGCAGCCGGCGCGCGCCCTGCTGCACACCGAGCAGGCCCTGGTCCCAGCCCTCGATGACCTGGCCGGCGCCGAGGGTCAGCTGGAACGGCTTGCCGCGCTTGAACGAGCTGTCCAGGGTCTGCTTGTCCGACCAGGTGACCAGCGCGTAGTTCATGGTCAGCGGCTGACCCGCGACCGCGCCGGGACCGTTGCCCGCGACCAGGTCCTTGACGATCAGCGTCGTGGGCGGGTCACAGGAGTCGGGGATGGTGATCTCCGGCGCGTCGCCGTAGCCACCGCTGACCTCGATGTCGTCGGCGGTGCATTCGCGGCCCTTGCTCGCCGTGGACTGGCCGGCGGGGGTGCTGCTGCTCGGCGAGCTCGCCGAATCCGAGTCCGAGCCGCAGGCCGCTGTCGCGATCGCGGCGGCCGCGACGAGTCCGATGCCGATGATCCTGCCGAGAGAATGCATGGCCCGCACAGTAATAGACCGCGTGTACGGCGCCGGGTACCGGCACGGCGGTAGGCTCGGCGGTGCGTTCTCCACCGGTGTCGCCGAGTACCCGATCGGTGCCCCGGGCAGGTCCCGTCGGCGCGGACGGCGCCGCAGCTCACCGACTACGCCGCAGCTCACCGACTACGAGGAGAGTCCGCGATGACCCGGACCAGCGATCTCGATGCCGATACCGCCGCCGACGACGTGGGCGGCGGGGACGGCGAGACCATCGCCCCGCAGCCCTATGTCCTCACCGATGCCCCCGGCCCGCTCTCGCGCGACGAACTCGTCGCCGTCGACACCTGGTGGCGGGCGTCGAACTATCTCGCGGTCGGCCAGATCTATCTGATGAACAATCCGCTGCTGCGCGAACCTCTGCGCGCGGACGACATCAAACCGCGCCTGCTCGGCCACTTCGGCACCGTGCCCGGCCTGAATCTGGTGTGGGCGCACGCGAACCGGGTGATCCGCGCGCGCGGACTGAACGCGGTGTATGTGGCCGGTCCCGGCCACGGCGGCCCCGGCCCGAACGCCTGCGCCTGGCTGGAAGGCGCCTACGCCGAGCTCTACCCCGACATCGCCCGCGACGGCCACGGCATGCGCAGGCTGCTCCACCAGTTCTCCTTCCCCGGCGGCGTGCCCAGCCACTGCGCGCCGGAGACCCCCGGCTCGTTCCACGAGGGCGGCGAACTCGGCTACAGCCTGCTGCACGCGTACGGCGCCGCGCTCGACCATCCCGAGCTGACCGTGTTCTGCGTGATCGGCGACGGCGAGGCCGAGACCGGCCCGCTGGCGGGCAGCTGGCACGCGAACAAATTCCTCAACGCGGGCCGCGACGGCGCGGTGGTGCCGATCCTGGCGCTCAACGAGTACAAGATCGCCAATCCGACCATCTTCGCCCGCATCCCCACCGACGAGCTGATCTCGCTGCTGCGCGGCTACGGCTACGAACCGCTGATCGTCTCGGGCGACGATCCCGCCCCGGTGCACCAGGCACTGGCCGCCGCGATGGACACCTGCCTGGATCGCATCGCCGGATTCCAGCGCGCGGCCCGCGAGGACAGCGACACCACCCGGCCGCGCTGGCCGATGATCGTGCTGCACACCCCGAAGGGCTGGACCTGCCCGCCGGTCGTCGACGGTAAGCAGGTCGAGGGCACCTTCCGCGCGCACCAGGTGCCCTTGCCCGCCGCCCGCACCGACCCGCGGCACCGGCACGTGCTGGAGCAGTGGCTGCGCTCGTACCGGCCCGAGGAACTGTTCGACGAGCACGGCGCCCCGGTCCCCGCCGTACTCGCCCAGATCCCCGAGCGGCCGATGAGCCTGAACCCGGTCGCCAACGGCGGACTGCTCGTGCGCGACCTGGACCTGCCGGACTGGCGCGACTACGGCGTCGCCGTCGAGCAGCCGGGCTCGGGCCCGCACGAGGCGACCCGGGTGCTGGGCGGCTGGCTGCGTGATGTCACCGTGCGCAATCCGCACAATTTCCTCACCCTCGCCCCCGACGAACTGGTCAGCAACCGGCTGCAGGACATTCTCGAGGTGACCGGGCGGGACTGGCAGGCCGAGGTGGGCCGCTGGGACGTCGACCTGTCCCCGACCGGCCGTGCCGTGGAGGTGCTCTCCGAGCACATGTGCCAGGGCCTGCTGGAGGGTTACCTGCTGACCGGCCGCCACGGGGTGTTCACCTGCTACGAGGCGTTCATCCACATCGTCGACGCCATGTTCAACCAGCACGCCAAGTGGCTCGACGCCAGTCTGGCGGTGCCGTGGCGGCGCAAGATCCCCAGCCTGAACTACTTGCTCACCTCGCACGTGTGGCGCCAGGATCACAACGGATTCACCCACCAGGACCCGGGTTTCCTCGATGTCGTGGCGAACAAGAGTCCCGAGATCGTGCGGGTGTATCTGCCGCCGGACGCGAACACGCTGCTGTCCACCTATGACCACTGCCTGCGCTCGCGGCACTACGCCAATGTCGTCGTCGCGGGCAAACAGCCGGGGCCGGACTGGCTTTCGGTGTCGGAGGCCGCGCTGCACTGTGCCCGTGGGGTCGGCATCTGGGAGTGGGCCTGCCATAACGACGAACCCGGCACCACCCCCGACGTGGTGCTCGGCTGCGCCGGCGACATCCCCACCCTGGAGATCCTCGCCGCCGCGGCGATTCTTCGCGATCGCCTCCCCGACCTGCGGATCCGGGTGGTCAACGTCGTCGACCTGATGCGGCTGCTGCCCGCCGACGAGCATCCGCACGGCCTGCCCGACGCCGAGTTCGACGCGCTGTTCACCACCGACCGGCCGGTGATCTTCGCCTTCCACGGTTACCCCTGGCTGGTTCACCGCCTCACCTACCGCCGCACCAACCACGCCGAACTGCACGTGCGCGGATACAAGGAGAAGGGCACCACCACCACGCCTTTCGACATGGTGATGCTCAACGACCTCGACCGCTTCCACCTCGTGCTCGACGTGATCGATCGGGTGCCGGGCCTGCGCGGGCGGGCCGCCGGGCTGCGCCAGGAGATGGTCGACGCCCGGCTGATCGCGCGCCGCTGGACCAGGGAGCACGGCGAGGACATCCCGGTCGTCGCGAACTGGGTCTGGCCCGAGGCCGCGGTCCCCACTGTGACGTAACGCGGTTGCGGCGCGGGGCTGGGCTGCACGACGATGGAGTCGATGACCGAGCCCCGCCGCCCCGACACCCTCCCTCGCGATCGTCGCGACCTCACCGGACCCTTCGACGTGATCGGCGATGTCCACGGTTGCCGCGGCGAGCTGGAAACGCTGCTGGGCGAACTCGGCTACACGATCGAGCGCGACGAGCGCGGCCGGGCCGTCGGCGCCGCGCATCCGCGGGCGCGCACGGTGGTCTTCGTCGGCGATCTCGTCGATCGCGGTCCCGACACTCCCGGCGTCTTGCGCCTGGCGATGGGCATGGTCGCCGCGCGCACCGCGCTGTGCGTCACCGGCAACCACGAGTACAAACTGATGCGCGCGCTCGACGGCCGCAATGTCCGCGTCGCCCACGGACTCGAACTGTCCCTGGCCCAGCTGGCCGACGAGGACGCCGAATTCCGCACCGCCGCACACACGTTCCTGCGCGAGCTGCCCAGCCACTATCTGCTCGACCGCGGCAGGCTGGTCGTCGCCCATGCCGGCCTCCCGGAGAGCCTGCACGGCAGCACCTCCGGGCGCGCCCGCTCCTTCGCGCTCTACGGCTCGCCCACCGGCGACTTCGACGAGCACGGCCTGCCCATCCGCTACGACTGGGCCCAGGACTACCGCGGCGCCGCGACCGTCCTCTACGGCCACACCCCCGTCACCACCCTGACCTGGGTCAACAACACCCTCTGCCTGGACACCGGCGCCGTCTTCGGCGGCACCCTGTCCGCCCTGCGCTACCCCGAACTGACCACGATCTCCGTTCCCGCCGAGAAGATCTGGAGCGAGCGGGCCGGCATCACCCCCGGCAGCTAGGCCTCGCCGCGGTCCTGTTTGATCTTGCGCCAGCCGCCGGCGCGGTTGTCGGCGATGATCTGTTTCAGCATCTTGCCCAGGGCGCGTTCGTTGAGGGTCTGGCCCTCGTAGACGGCGACGGTGCGGGCGGTCTTGTTGTCGTGCCCGCCGGTGATGATGTTGTCCGGGTCGGGGACGATGGCCCCGTCGTAGAGGAAGATGTTGACGTGCGTCTTGGCGGCCAGCAGGGCGCAGACATTGCCGTCGAGCACGAAGTAGGGCCGCACGCGGCGCTTCACGGTCTCGACGACCTCGGGGTCCACGGCGTGGACGAGATCGCGCACCTGGCGGCAGATCGCCTGCTGCCAGGTCGGGAGCGCGTCGATGTAGGCGTCGACGCGAGGATCGGCGACGTAACTCACCGATCGATGGTGGCACATCGGCGGGCCGGGGTCCGGGCAGCGCGCCCGGGAGGATCGTCGCCGAATCGTCAACTCGACATCCCGGGCGAGCGGGCCGCCACCCGGCGAAACCGGCTTACCATCGCAGCGGACGACCCGACTCATCGATGAGGAGAGGTTCATGCGCCGAACGTTGCTCGCCCTGTCCGTACTCTGTCCGCTGGTCGGGGCGGGGCCGGTCGCCGCCGATCCGGCGCCGCCGGGCACCGCCGGGACGCTCACCGTGCTGGCCTTCACCGGCCGCGACCCGATCCCCGTCAACCGCGCCGAGATCACGGTGACCCGCTGCGGCGAGAGTCCGGTCGTCACGACCCTGACCAGCGGCGCCGACGGCCGCGCCACCGCGGCGCTGCCCGACGGCTGCTACGAGGCGAAGGTGATCACCGTGCCCGGCGGGTGCGCGCTCGCCGACACCGCGCCGGTGCGGCTGCAGGTCGCCGCGGGCACGCAGGTGAGCACCGAATTCCGGTTCCGCTGCGCCTGAGGCGTCAGCCGCAGCTCGGGGTGAACCGGTCGAGGTCGATCGCCTCGGCCATCGCCCGATAGCCCGCGGCGTTGGGGTGCAGGTTGTCCGGGCCGGCGTAGCGGGGATCGAGGACGTCCGGGTTCGCCGGATCACGCAGCGCCGCATCGAAATCCACCACGCTGTCGGACAGTCGCTGGGTGCGGATCCACGCGTTGATCCGCTGCCGCACCGGATTCGCGTACGGCAGGGTGATCATCCCGTCGAGCAGCGCGTTGCTCGTCGGCAGGATTGTGCCCAGGTGCACGCGCAGTCCGGCGGCGTGCAGTCGCTGGATCAGGCCGGTGTATCCGGCAACGACCTCGTCGTAGCCGGCGCCGATCGGGATAC
Organism: Nocardia canadensis; assembly: GCF_032656385.1. NCBI lineage: Bacteria > Bacillati > Actinomycetota > Actinomycetes > Mycobacteriales > Nocardiaceae > Nocardia > Nocardia canadensis. The sequence goes on along the minus strand of NZ_JAVCWB010000004.1, from coordinate 207,109 downwards.
CCAGATCGTTGATGCCCTCGAGCACGATGACATCACCGACCCCGGCCTTGTCGATGACGTCGGCCTGTAGCCTGGCGCCCGCGTTCGGTCCGAACTGCGGGATGAATCCGTCGCGGGTGACCCGGTTCCCCGAGATCCCCGCGTTGAGCACGCTGAACGGCTTGCCCGCGGCGTCGAGTCGGCGCTGCAGGAAATCCGGATAGCGCACGTTCTGATCGATCACGCCGCCGTCCTGCGGCGTGCCGAGGAACGTGGCCGACACATAGCCGTCGGTGATCGAGTCGCCGAAGGCCACGATGGCCGACACCTCCCCCGGCGCCCGCACGTCGAGTCCCGACACGAACGGCACGGCGGTGGTACTCAGCGGCAGCTGCGCGCCGGCCGGGTCGGCGGTGCGGTCACCGGCGAACGGGAGGCTGTAATAACTGGTGGCGTTGCCGTTGAAGTGCTCGGTCGGCAGCACCGCGAGCCCGGGCGCGTGCACGCTCACCGCCAGCGCCGCGAACGCCTCGAAGTCGAGCTGGACCGGATCGCTCACCACGTCGCTCCACGGCGGGATGCGCACGGCTCGGGCGCCGCCGAAAGTCACCTCGCGCACGGAGTCGGGCCGGACCGCCGCGCCCACGGTCCGGTGCGCCACGGTCACGTGGCCGATGTCCATCGCGATCGGCCGGGTGCGATTGGTCAGGTGCACGCGCAACTCCGAGCCGCCCCGATGCGGGGTGATCACCACGCGATAGGTCTGATCCGAGATCGACAGCTGGGGAACCAGCGACGGGTCGGCCGCGCTGAGCGAATCGGACGGCGCCGCCATCCAGCTGCCCACCCAGGTGGACTCGGCGCAGGTCATCGGTGCCGCACCGGCGATCCCGGTCGACATCGATCCGGCCAGTACCATCGCGGCCCCGAAAACCGCCCACTTCCCCACGCCGCACAGCCTCCAGCAGTCACCACCCGACCGTTATCGGGGGTAACAGTAAAAGCGCCGGTGGACCGGCGGCGGGAAATCGCGAAACTTTCTCGCGCCCACCGGCCTTCGCGTCAGTCCTTCGGTCCACCCGCGACGTAGATGACCTGGCCGGACACGAAGCCCGCGCCCTCGCTCACGAAGAACGACGCCGTGTTGGCGATGTCGGCGGGCGTGCCGACCCGGTTGACCGGGATCTGCGCCGCGGCGGCCTGCTTGAACGCCTCGAAGTCGACGCCGACCCGAGCCGCGGTCGCGGCGGTCATCTCGGTTTCGATGAAGCCGGGCGCGATCGCGTTGGCGGTGACGCCGAACTTGCCCAGCTCGAAGGCGAGGGTCTTGGTGAACCCCTGCATGCCCGCCTTGGCGGCGGAGTAGTTGGCCTGGCCGCGATTGCCGAGCGCGGAGGTGCTCGACAGGTTCACGATGCGGCCGAACTTCGCGTCCACCATGTACTTCTGCACGGCCCTGGTCATCAGGAAGGCACCGCGCAGGTGCACGTTCATGACCGTGTCCCAGTCGTCCACCGACATCTTGAACAGCAGGTTGTCACGCAGCACGCCGGCATTGTTGATCAGCACGGTCGGCGCGCCGAGCTCGGTGGCGATCCGCTCGACCGCGGCGGCGACGGCCGCTTCGTCGGCCACGTCGGCGCCGACGGCGAGCGCGCTGCCCCCGGCCGCCTCGATGGCGGCGACGGTGTCCGCGCAGGCGGCGGCGTCGAGATCGAGCACGGCGACGGCGAATCCGTCGGCGGCGAGTTTGCCGGCGACGGCGGCGCCGATGCCCCGCGCGGCACCGGTGACGATCGCGACCCTGCGTTCCGTGGACATGTGCACTCCTACCGCGCTAGCACAACCGTGAGCTGGGCGAATGGTGATGGTCGGGGTGACAGGATTTGAACCTGCGACCCTCCGCTCCCAAAGCGGATGCGCTACCAAGCTGCGCTACACCCCGAGACCTCGGGGCTGCGACGCCGTCGAGGGAATTCATGTTTGAGCGGGTGACGGGAATCGAACCCGCACCATCAGCTTGGAAGGCTGAGGTTCTACCATTGAACTACACCCGCAGGCATACGACATCGATGGGATCGCCACGATGTCGTGTGCGCCACGACTGTACCGAATCCCGCGCGAGAAATGCCAATCCGCCCCCCGGCGAGCACGGCGACGCGCCCCGCCCCGCGGTGACGACTCCGCCGGCGCCGATGCCCGATTAGGGCCTAATGACCCTATCCACGCGAACCCCCTCCCGGCCACGATGGTGGATGCGCGCCCATGGGGACCGGCGCCTGCTCCACCGGGGGAATAAATAGGAGAATTTTCCTTAAAAACCTGGCACGTGGGCGGCGAGTAGGCCACCATGAAATGGCGCGTGACGGGCTCCTTGTCGGGGGGAGTCGTGGTCACTCGGCCACCTCGTCACGACTCGCCCTTGGGCCAGGAGGAACCTCATGACATGGCAACGACCGCCACCTCGAGATGGGCTCTACGCTGCAGGTTTCGGTCTTCCCAAAGTTTTTTCGGGAAGTGTGTAACGCCGGAGCGCCTGCAGCGATGTCATAGCCGATCGCCATTCGCGAGAGACCTGCAACGCGTTCTACGACGCGACCTTTCGGTCTCGGGTGGCTTGCTAGGATCCTTTTTGCCGGACGGGGGTATCTGGAAAGGGGGCGGTGAGCGTGTGCCGAACTCGGTGGACTCAACCGCGTAGCAGTGCGAACGATCGAGGTGGCGAGCTCGTCGCCACCTACCGCCGGTGATGTCGATGACTGTCCACATCGAGCCACCGGTCGCCGCGATGGCCCGCGCCTGGGCCCGCGCGGTATGCGCCGAACCGGGATCGTCCACGGCGCCGCACCAGTTGGAGCCGGTGCTCGTCGAGATCGTCGAGCGGCTGCTGCATCTTGCGCGGACCGAACCGTTCCCGGTGCCACAGGCGCGGATGCTCGGCGCCCGGCTGGCCGAGGCGCCCTTCGAACGAACCAGGATGCTGGCGCACGCCACCCGCTGGCTGCTCGGCTTCCCTTCCGGCGTGCCCGGCTCGCTGGTGGCCACCCGCTGGCCGCTGGTCGCCAGTCAGGCCATCGACAGTTACGCGCAGGCGTTGCAGGAACGGGCGCTCGCGCAACAGGAACAGAACATCTCGGCGAAAGTGTCGCTGCGCGTACAGGAGATCGCCGCGCTGCAGCACCGCTTGCGCCACGAAGCAACCCACGACGCGCTGACCGATCTGGCCAACCGCACGTTGCTGCAGGAACGGGTGCGGGCCTTCGCGGCCGACCCGACCCGCGGCGTCGGTGTGCTGGTGGTCGACCTGGACCGGTTCAAGCAGATCAACGACGGCTACGGACACGCGATCGGCGACGAGGTCTTGGTCGAACTGGCCAACCGGTTGCGCGAGGTGTGCCCGCCCGACACGGTGATCTGCCGGTACGGCGGTGACGAGTTCGTCGTCGCCGCCAACCCGCGGCGCGACACCCTCGGCGAACTGGCGCACCGCGTGGTGGCGGCGCTGCGCGACCCGGTGTGGTCGAGCGCGGGGCCGGTACCGGTCTCGGCGAGCGTGGGCACGGCGTTCTGCGCGCCGGGAAAGACGTGCGATTTCACCGATCTGCTGCGTCGCGCCGACCGCGCGATGTATTCGGCGAAATCCGCGGGCGGGCGGCGTTTCGCGCTCGCCGAATCGGGCGACCCGGAACTGGGAACCGCGGTCGCGGGCTGAGTCGGATCGCGAAGCCTGCACTTCGCGTTCCGGCTCAACCCCTTTCGATGACAGTAGTCAGGCAGTGCGCTCGGATCCGGCTCGATGCGTCGCGTCGAGCCGGATCAGCGGCAGCGCCGCGACCGCGAGCACCGCGCCGATCAGGCTGACCGAGGTGAGACCGCCGCCGTGCGTGAGAGCGGCGGCGGCCAGCACCGGCGTGCCGCTGATCCCCAGCTGGAACGCCGACACCGTGGTGGCCCCGGCGAGCGTGGGGGCCGCGGCCGCGATGGTGAACACCCGGCGGTAGAGCGCGGGATTGAGGACGAACGCCGCGACGCCGAGCGCGAAGACCGCCGGCACCACCACCCACGCCCGGTCCATCGCCGCCGCGAGCACCACCGACAGCAGTCCGATGGCGATCGTCCCGGCCAGCAGCGCGGTATGCGGTCGCCGGTCGGCGATCCGGCCGCCGATGGACAGGCCGACGAACGCGCCGATGCCGAACAGCGCGAGGACGGCCGGGATCCACACGGCCGCGATGCCGGTGACCTCCCCCAGCAGCGCCGCCAGATAGTTGAACGTGATCATGTAGGCCGCGGTGCTCAGGATGGTGATCGCGTAGATCCCCCACAGCGCGGGCGTTCGCATCACCGCGAGCTCACGGCGCACCTGCGGCCCGGCCCCGGACTCCGTTGCGCCCGTGGGTATTCCGAGCAGGCAGCCGAGCAGTCCCGCGAGGGTCAACAGCACGACGGCGACGAATCCGCCGCGCCAGCCGAGGACCTGGCTCAGCAGCGTCCCCAGCGGACCGCCGACCACCATGGCCACACTGAGCCCGCTCACCACGACCCCGGACGCGCGCCCGACGCGGTCCGGGGTCACCAGCCGGACCGCCGTCACCGACGCGACCGCGAAGAATCCCGCGTAGGCGACGCCGGCGACCACCCGCGAGATCAGCAGCACCCGATAGTCACCGACCAGCCCGATCGCGATACTCGCGGCGAACACCGCTTGGGTCACCAATAGTGCCGACCGTCGCGGCAGGCGCAGGCCGAGCACCGCGCACGGCGGTCCACCGAAGACCACGCCGAGCGCGAACGCGGTGATGAGCAGGCCCGCGGACGCGAGCGGCACCCCCAGATCGAGGGCGACGTCGGGAAGCACCCCCGCGAGCAGGAACTCCGCGCTGCCCATCGCGAACAGGCTGAACCCCAGCAGATATACCCCCGTCGGCAGCCGGTCGCTCGTCTGCGAAGCCGGGGCCGTCGTGCCCGTTTCCTTTGTCGAATCCATCTCGGATCACCTCCGCGACGAGCATCGCGACGTTCTTGCTCTCTCAGCAAAGAACCTTGCCGTTTTCGGGACGGATGGATTCCACTGGGTGGATGGAGGATCAGCCGACCGTCGGCGCGGTGATCGAGCAGATCGGGCCGCGATTGCGCCGGGCCAGGGACAAGCGCGATGTCAGCCTGGCCGCGCTCGCCCGCGCCACCGGCGTCTCGACGAGCACGCTGTCACGGCTGGAATCGGGGCAGCGCAAGCCGAGTCTCGAACTGCTGCTGCCGATTACGACGGCGCTGGGCATCGGCCTCGACGAGATCGTCGCGGCGCCACGCGTCGTCGATCCCCGGGTGGCGCCGGAGTCCACCGACAACGGCGGCCGGACGCTGATCCCGCTGTCCCGTCATCCCGGAAAGCCACGGGCCTACAAGATGGTCATCCCCGCCCGCGACGCCGAACCGTTCCCGCGCGCCCACGACGGCCACGAGTGGCTGTACGTACTGCGTGGACGGCTGCGGGTCCGGCTCGGTGACCACGATTTCGTCATGGGCGCGGGTGAGGCGGCCGAGTTCGACTGCCGGATCCCGCACTGGTTCGGCGCGGCCGGCCGCGGCAGTGTCGAGATCCTGAGTCTGTTCGGCGCGCACGGCGAGCGCATCCACGTCAGAGCGAGTACCCCCGGCGGGCTCAGCGCGGTTGGCAGGTCGGGCACCAGAAGAGGTTTCGCCCGTCCATGACGCCGTGCGCGATCGGGGTCGCGCACACCCGGCAGGGCTCGCCCTGGCGGCGGTAGACGTAGGTGCGCGGCCGGTCCTGGGCGTAGGACGGTGCGCCCGTGTCGTGTTCGGGCCGCACGACGTGCATGCGGCCGGTGGCCACACCGACCGGCATCAGCGCGACGAGGTCGGCCCACAGCGCGTCCCATTCGGCGGCGCTCACCGAGGTGCCGGGGCGGAACGGCGAGATGCCGTGCCGGAAGAGCACTTCCGCGCGGTAGACGTTGCCGACGCCGGCGATCAGCGCCTGATCCATCAGCAGCGCGCCGATCGCCCGGCGGGAGCGGCGGATCCGCGCGCCCGCGCGTTCGTGGTCGGCGTCGGGCCGCAGCGGATCGGCGCCGAGGCGGGCGGTCAGTGCGTCGACCTCGGGCGGCAACAGCACCTCGCAGGCGGTCGGCCCGCGCAGGTCGGTGCCGAAATCGGTGGCGGCGCCGAGCATCCGCATCCGCACCTGACCGACCGGTGCCGCCATCGGCAGCTCGGCCTCGCTGAAGGTGCCGTACAACCCGAGGTGCACGTGCACCGTAAGCCCGGACGCGTAGTGGTGCAGCAGGTGCTTGCCGACCGCCTCGGCCGACTCGAGCACCTGCCCGTCCACCATCGCCGCGCCCTCGGCGAAGCGCCCCTGCGGGCTCGAAACCCGCACGGCGCCACCGGCGAACCGTTCTTGATGCAGGCGGGCGATGCGATGAAGGGTGTGCCCCTCAGGCAAGAAACACACCTTCCTCGATCTCGATCAACTCACGGTCGGGCGGGTGGCCCTCAGTACGCGGGGACCGCGGGGGCTTCGCCGGACTTCTCGTAGTCGGCGAGGATGTCGATGCGGCGCTGGTGGCGCGGCTCTTCCGACCACGCCTGGGCGAGGAACGCGTCGACGATGGCCAGCGCCTCGGCGGTGGTGTGCATGCGGCCGCCGATGCCGATCAGCTGGGCGTTGTTGTGTTCGCGGGCCAGCTTGGCGGTCTCGACGCTCCAGGCCAGGGCGCAGCGGGCGCCGGGGACCTTGTTGGCGGCGATCTGCTCGCCGTTGCCGCTGCCACCGAAGACCAGGCCGAGCGAGCCCGGATCGGCGACAGTGCGGCGGGCCGCCTCGATGCAGAAGGCGGGGTAGTCGTCGAGGGCGTCGTACTCGAGAGCACCACAGTCGACGACGTCGTGTCCGGCCTCCTGCAGATGGGCCTTGACGTGATTCTTCAGTTCGAAACCGGCATGGTCGGCACCCAGGTAAACGCGCATGGCTGCGATTGTGTCAGGCCCGCTTAGAGTCGTTTCATGCACCCGCACGAACCGCTTCAGCCGCCTTCGGCAGGTCCCCCACCGGGGCATTCCGGCCCACCCGCCGAGTCGGCACCGTCGCTCGACAAGACCACCGGCGACACCCCCGTTCCACCCCCGCACCCCGGCTCCGCGTCGTCTCCGTGGGCCCAGCCAGTCCCGCCGACCAGCGGTTTCCCGGCCCAACCGTACGCGCCCGCGCCCCAGTACCCCGGCCCGTATCCCCCGGTGCCGCAGGCCGGTTACCACCCGCCCGGCGGTCCGCCGATCCCGCCGCGGCATCAGCCGCGCGGGCTGTCTCCATACGGGATGCCGGCCCGGCATTCGTGGGAGATCCCGCTGCTGGTGGTCGTCATCATGTTCACGACGGTGGCGTATCTGCTCGTGGCGCTGATCCTGTTGGTCGAGTTCTTCGCCGAGCCGGTGCTCGACGACAAGGGACAGCCGGTCGACAGCGGTTCGATCCTGACCAGTCCGTATGTGCTGCTGCTGGTGTTCGCGCCGGTGCTGCTGTGGATGGGTCGTGGTCTCAACTACGCGACCCAGCGGATCAACGGCGTGAAGATGTCGCCGACGCAGTTCCCCGAGGGCTACCGGATGGTGCAGGAGGCGGCCGCGCGGTTCGGCATGAGCAAGGTGCCCGACGCCTATGTCGTGCTCGGCAACGGCCAGATCAACGCGTTCGCCTCCGGACACGGGTTCCGCCGGTTCGTCGTGGTCTACAGCGACCTGTTCGAAATCGGCGGCACCGCCCGCGATCCCGACGCACTGGCCTTCATCATCGGCCACGAGGTGGGCCATATCGCCGCGGGGCACGTGTCGTATTGGCGCCAGCTCGGCATGTTCGTCGCGCCGTGGCTGCCGATCCTGGGGTCCTCGCTGATCCGGGCCCAGGAGTACACCGCGGACAACCACGGATTCTGTAATCGGTATCAGGGCGCGCCCGGCGCGATGGGGACGCTGGCCGCGGGCAAGTACCTCAACGCGCAGGTCGGTTTCGACGAGATGGCCGATCGGGCCGCGATCGAGAAGGGCGGGTTCGTCTGGCTGATCAACGCCATGTCCAGCCATCCGGTCCTCACCTGGCGGATGTGGGCACTGCGCGACCGCAGCAGGCACGGTCCGATGTTCCTGCGCCCGAGCGCGCCCCATCCCGGCGCGATCCCACCGCCGGGCGGCTATCCACCGATCACCGTGCCGCGCGCGCTCCCGCCGAAGCCGGTGTGACCACGGCGGGGTGCCGGACCGAGGAGTCCGGCACCCCGTTCGTCGCTCAGTCGAAGACCGGGTCCTCGGTCCGCGTGCGCTTGAGCTCGAAGAAGTGCGGGTACGAGGCCAGCGCGACCACGCCGTCCCACACCCGGCCCGCGTCCTCGCCGCGCGGAATGCGCGAGAGCACGGGACCGAAGAACGCCACGCCGTTGACGTGGATGGTCGGGGTACCCACATCGGGGCCGACCTTGTCCATGCCCGCGTGGTGACTCGCGCGCAGCGCCTCGTCGAAGTCGGTGCTGGTCGCGGCCTCGGCGAGCTCGGCGGGGAGATCCAGCTCGGCCAGCGCGTCGGCGACGACCGCGGCCAGGCTCTCGGCGACGGAGTCGCGCTGGTACTCGTCCTTGCGCTCGTGGATGCGGGTGCCCAGCGCGGTGTAGAGCGGCAACAGGATCTCGTCGCCGGACTTCTCGGCGGCGGCGACGGCGACCCGGACCGGTCCCCAGCCCGCGGCCATCAGGTCGACGTAGCGCTCGGGCAGGTCGTCCTTGCCCTCGTTGAGCACCGACAGACTCATCACGTGGAAGCGCGCCTCGATGTCGCGCACCTTCTCCACTTCGAGGATCCAGCGGGACGTGATCCAGCACCAGGGGCACAACGGATCGAACCAGAAATCGACGACGTCCTTCGTGGCCTGATCGCTCACGATTTTCCTCTCGGGTCAGCTCGGCGGGGCGACGCGCCCACCGGTTGGTGCAACCCCGCGACGACCGGAATCGTTCCCGTGCGCCATCGCGCGCACTAGGCTCGAGGCGAGGGAGTCCGGTCGTCCGCGAGAAGGAGTCCGTTCATGAGCTCGAATCAGCATTTCGTCGTCATCGGCGGCGGACTCGGTGCAGCCAAGCTGGCCGAGGCTCTGCGCGCCAACGACTTCGACGGCCGGGTCACCGTGCTCGCCGCCGAGGAGGAGCTGCCCTACGAGCGGCCCCCACTGTCCAAACAGCATCTGGCCGGCACCCAGCAGCTGCCCGATTTCACCGTCGACCAGGGATCCTGGTACCGCGATCACCACATCGACCTGCGGCTGGGCACCACCGCGACGGCCTTCGATCCGGCCGCCCACACTGTGACGCTGCCCGACGGCTCCACGTTGACCTACGACAAGCTGGCGCTGGCCACCGGCTCACGTCCACGCATGCTGCCCATCCCCGGTGCCGCCGCGCCGAATGTGTACACGCTGCGCACGATCGGGGATTCGGAGGTGATCGCCGAGCTGCTGCGCTCGCACCGCAAACTGGTGATCATCGGCGCGGGGTGGATCGGGCTCGAGGTCGCCGCCCAGGCGCGCGCCAGGCAGGTCGACGTCACCGTGCTCGAGTCGGCCGAGTTGCCGCTGGTCGGCGTGCTCGGTCCGGAGATGGGCGCGTTCTACGCCGAGCTGCATCGCTCGCACGGGGTCGACCTGCGGACCGGTACCACCGTCGAGATGATCCTGACCGAGGACGGCGTGGCGACCGGCGTGCAGCTCGGTGACGGCACCGTGGTGCCCGCCGAGGCGGTGCTGGTCGCGGTGGGCGCGGCACCCAATATCGAGGGCGCCCTGGCGGCGGGGCTCGCGACGAACGGCGGTGTGGTGGTCGACGCGGCGCTGCGCACCAGCGACCCGGACGTGGTCGCCGTCGGCGACATCGCCGAGCAGCAGCATCCGGTGCTGAACCGGCCCGTCCGGGTGGAGCACTGGGCCACCGCGCTCAATCAGCCCGCCGTGGCGGCGCTGACCATGCTGGGCAAGCCCGCTTCCTATGACCGGCTCCCGTACTTCTTCAGCGATCAGTACGACGTCGGCATGGAGTACACCGGCTATGTCGGCCGCGATGACGACGTGCGCGTGGTGGTGCGCGGGGACCAGGCCGAACGCGAGTTCGTGACGTTCTGGCTGGACCCGCAGAACCGGGTCGTGGCGGGCATGAATGTCAACGTCTGGGACGTGACCGAGCGAATCAAGCAGCTGATCCTGGCGGGCGAGCCGGTCGATCCGGAGCGGCTGGCCGACCCCGACATTCCACTGTGATCCAGTTCACATCACAGGCCGGAGCCGACGTGTCGAACAGCGCGCGCCGGCTCCGACCATGTCTCGAGCGCGCCCGCCGGGCGCCCGCGACCCCAGGAGCTATGCGATGAAGTACATGCTGGTCAAGACCTACGCCGACGCCGCCTACTGCAGCACCCCGCTGCCCGAGTGGGCGCCCGAGGACATCGCCGCCCACATCGATTTCCAGCGGGCGCTGGGCGAACAGCTCGCCGCCGCGGGCGAACTCGTCGAGGCCCAGGGCTTGGCCGGACCGGATCAGGCACTGATCGTGGTCTCCGACGGCCGCTCGGCGCCGGTGGTCACCGACGGCCCGTTCCCCGAGACCAAGGAGTTCCTGGCCGGCTACTGGGTCGTCGACGTCGACTCGCGCGAGCGCGCGATCGAGATCGCCGCGCAGGCCTCGGCCGCGCCCGGGCCCGGCGGCAAGCCGATCGGCGAGTACATCGAGGTGCGCCAGGTCATGAGCGCGCCCGCGGAGTGAGCACGACGCCCCGCATCGAGGACCTGCTGCGCGAACTCGCCCCGCAGGTCCTCGGTGTTCTCGTCCGCCGGTTCGGCGATTTCGACCTGGCCGAGGATGCCGTGCAGGACGCGCTGCTGGCCGCGGCGACCCAATGGCGGACCGAGGGACTACCGGAGCATCCGCGCGGCTGGCTGATCCAGGTCGCCCAGCGCCGGATGGCCGACGCGGTACGCGCCGAGGTCGCGCGGCGGCGCAGGGAGACCACGGTGTTCGTGCGCGAGGTGCCGGTCGAGGCGAGCGGCCGCGACGACACCCTCGACATGTACTTCCTGTGCTGCCACCCCGATCTGCCGCCCGCCGGCGCGATCGCGCTGACCTTGCGCGCCGTCGGCGGCCTGAGCACCGCCGAGATCGCCGCCGCCTTCCTGGTCCCGGAAGCGACCATGGCGCAACGCATCTCCCGCGCGAAGAAGCGCCTGGCCGAATCGGAGCGTCCGTTCGCCGACGGCGCGCAGGACAGCGCGCGGCTGAGCGCGGTGCTGCAGGTGCTGTACGTGATCTTCACCGAGGGTCACACCAGCAGCGCGGGCGCGGGGCTGCGCCGCGGCGACCTCTCCGCCGAGGCGATCCGGCTGACCCGCGCGCTGCGGGCCCTGCTGCCCGAGAACACCGAGGTCACCGGCCTGCTCGCCTTGATGCTGCTCACCGATGCCCGCCGGGCCACGCGCTCGGGTCCGCACGGCGAACTGGTCCCGCTGCACGAGCAGGATCGCACCCGCTGGGATCGCGCCCAGATCACCGAGGGCCTGCGCCTGCTCACCGCGACGATGTCCACCGGGCTCACCGGGAACTACCAACTCCAGGCCGCGGTCGCGGGCCTGCACGCCCAGGCCGCGCGCGTCCAGGACACCGACTGGGCCCGGATCCTGGTGCTCTACACCATGATCGAACGGGCGAACCCGAATCCGATGGTCACCCTGAACCGGGCGGTGGCGACCGCCATGGTGCACGGCCCGGCCGCCGGGCTCGCGGTCGCCGACACGGTGGCCGAGCCGCTGGCCCGCTCCCACCGGCTCGCCGCGGTACGCGGGCACCTGCACGAGATGGCGGGCGAGGACGCCGCCGCCGTCGCGCAGTATCAGCTGGCCGCGAAGCAGACGGCGAGCGTGCCGGAGCGCGACTACCTGCTGTTGCGCGCCGCCCGCGTGCGGTCGGGCGCGGCGGGCTCGCCGCAGCGGCCTGCAGAAACCACGCCCGCCCACTGAGCGTCGGCCCGGGCGGGGAAGCCCGGCGGGCTCGCGCCGAGATCCGGCCTCGCTTGGCCGTGGTCGGCTAGCCCGACTGCTCGAGGTTGGCGATCATGTGCGCGAGAGTGTCGGTGAACGCGGCGAATTCGGCCGCGGTGATCCCCTCGGCCAGTTGTCCACGGATGGCGCCCACCGACCGGGCGGCGGACTCGTGCGCCGCCCGACCGACGTCGGTGGCCGCCCACCGACCGCTGTCCGCGCGGGCGATCCAGCCCCGCGCGGCCAGTGCGGTGGTGACATCGGTGATCGACTCGTCGGCGGAGTCCCAGAACGGACGCAACGCGTCGACCGGATCGGCGCCGGGGTCCCGGACGATCGTGGTGAGCGTCTGCCATTCCCGACGCGACATCCCGACACTGTCCACCGCCCGAACGAAGGTCGCTTCGATGAGTCGGTCCAGGCGTTTGACCTGATAGCCGATCAATCTGCGCTCGGTCATCGTCCACCTTTCATGTCTATCAACAATTACATGTCCTATGGCATGTATATGTTCAAAAGGTAGCATGAGCCCGTGGACGAGGTCGAGCGGATCGAACGGGCGATGATCACCATCCGGCGGCGGCAGACCCGGCGCACCCTGGCGGCGGACGCGCCGAGCGGCCAAGCCTTCGACGTGCTCGATGTCGTCGAGGACGCGACCGCCCCGACGGTGTCCACGGTGGCCGCAGCCCTGGCCGTCGACCAGCCCCGCGCCAGCAAGCTCGTCGCGGCCGCCGTGACCGCGGGCTACCTGCGCCGCGCCGCCGACCAGTCCGACGGCAGACGCTCACTGCTGGTGCTCACCGAGCAGGGCCGGGACCTGCTCGACCGCGCGCACGAGCACCGCCGCGGCGCCTTCGACCGCGCGATGACCGGCTGGCCGGATGCCGACCGCGCCGAGTTCGCCCGCCTGCTCGGCCGGTTCGTCGACGGCCTCGACTGACCGCGCGGATGGCAGACTCTGGTTCGTGACGGAGGTATTCAGCGCGGGCGTCCTGGTCTATCGGCACGGCGCGGACGGGATCGAGGTGCTGCTCGGACACCTGGGCGGCCCGCTGTGGGCGAAGAAGGACGCCTCGGCGTGGTCGATCCCCAAGGGCGAGTACGTCCCCGAGGAGGAATCGGCGCGCGTGGCCGCGGCCAGGGAGTTCACCGAGGAGCTCGGCCTGCCGGTGCCCGAAGGCGAATGGACCGCGCTCGGCGAGGTGCGATACGGCAGCGGGAACCGGCGCAAGACCGTCACCGCGTGGGCCGTCGAGGGCGATCTGGATCCGGCCGACGTGGTCCCGGGAACGTTCGAGATGGAGTGGCCGCCGCGCTCGGGCCGCCGCGCCGAGTTCCCCGAGATCGACCGGGCGGCTTGGTTCGATCCGGCCACCGCGCTGGACAAACTCGGAAAAGGTCAGCGCCCCTTCCTCACCCGGCTGACCGAGCTGATCGGCTGACCTCGCGTGCCCCGGGCGTTCACGGACGCGGAGTAGATTGCGGTCATGCCCAGCGACCTGCAGCTGAAGATCATGAACGCCGGTCACCGCGCCCTGCTCACGCTCACCGGCGGCCGGGTCGGCAACCGCATCTTCGGGATGCCGTCCCTCGAGCTGACCACGATCGGCCGCAAATCCGGCACGCCGCGCAAGGTGATGCTGACCGCGCCGGTCGTCGACGGTGACACCATCGTCGTGGTCGCCTCCCGCGGCGGCGATCCGACCCACCCGGCCTGGTATCTCAACCTGCGCGACAACCCCGACGTCGAGGTGTCGCTGCAGACCGGCCCGACCCGCCCGATGACGGCCCACATCGCCACCCCCGAAGAACGGGCGACACTGTGGCCCCGGGTCGTCGCGGGCTACCGGGGCTACGGCGACTACCAGACCAAGACCGACCGGGAGATCCCGCTGGTCCTGCTGACCCCGCGCACCTGATCAGACCAGGGCGGCCCGGAACTCCGTCGGGCTGCTGCCGCGCGAGCGCTTGAACGCGGCGCTGAACCCGAAGGCGTCGGAGTAGCCGACACTGGTCGCCACCTGAGCGACGCTGCGCGCGGGATCGGCGAGCAGTTCCTCGGCCTCGGCCATCCGCCATTCGGTCAGATAGGTCAGCGGCGGTTCGCCGATCACCTCGGTGAACCGCTTGGCGAACAACGCCCGTGACACCGCGGCCTCGGCGGCCAGGCTCGCGACCGTCCAGCGCTGGAACGGTTTGGCGTGGATGGCTTCCAGTGCCGGACCGACCACCGGGTCGGCCATCCCGCGATACCAGGCGGGCGCGCAGTGCTGCTGTTCGGCGAGCCAGGTGCGCAGGTTGCAGACCAGCGCCCAGTCCAGCAGGCGGTCCATCATGGCCTGCGAGCCCGCGCTGTGCCGGACGGCCTCGGCGGCGGAATCCTCGAGCCAGGCGCACACATCACTGTCGGCGGCGACCACCATCACCGGCGGCAGGGCGCGCAACAGCCGCTCGTGTCGCCTGCCCGAGGCGCGATAGGCTCCCACGATCATCGAGGTCTCCTCCGGGGCACCGGTTTCGCCGACCTCCTCGATCAATTCCGGTGTGGCACAGCTCAGATCGGCCGGACCGAAGCCGTTCGGCACGAAGCAGGACAGTTCGTATTCCACCGGTGCGCGATCGTCGGGGGTGTCGATGTCGATGAGCCGGAACGGTTCTGCGGCCTGCACCACCGCCGTGTCGCCCGCGACGAGGCGGGTGCGCGAACCGTCGGCGAGCACCAGGGTGCCGCCACCGCGCAGGACGCACACCATGATCAGCGGCGCCCGGTCGGCGAAGTGGATCGTCCACGGCGCGCGCAGGACGGCATGGGCCAGGACCGAGCCGTCGGCACGGATGCCACTCAGCAGTGAACTCAACGGGTCCATGCCACCAGCGTAGACGAACTCCTATCAACCCGAGATGATCACCCATAGATCGTCCACGCGAATCGCGGTTGACTCGAAGACACGGGGCGCACCGCCCCACACCACGATCGAACAGGGAGCCCACCGTGTCGCAGTCGCCCATCACCACCGTGCCGACCGGCCCGACCACCACCGGGTCGCAGCAGTCCGAATCGGACACTCGCACAGCGCTTGTCGTGCTCGCCCACCACCGCGCCGACTCGCTGTCGGCCCATATCGCGCGCCGCGCGGCCGACCGGCTCACCGCCGCCGGGTACACGATCGACTTCCTGGATCTGCACGCCGAGAACTTCGACCCGCGAATGACCGTGGCAGACCAGCCCGACTGGGGCGACCGCGACAAGCGGTACTCCCCCGGGACCGAGGCGCACATGCGGCGGCTACTGACCGCCGAGGTGGTGGTCGTGGTGTTCCCGGTCTACTGGCAGAGCGTGCCCGCGACGCTCAAGGGCTGGATCGACAGCGTCTGGAACTACGGATTCGCCTACGGCCGCAGCAAGCCGCGCCTGGCGGGCAAGCGCATCCTGTGGCTGGGCCTGGCGGGTGCGACCGCGGGCGACGAGATCCTGCCCGGCATGCAGCAGTTGCTGGAAGCCCAGCTCAGCGCGGGTCTGGCCTACTACAGCGGTTTCGCCGACTCTCGCGTCGGCCTGCTTCCCGACGCCGAGGATCAGCCGCAGAGCCTGGACGCCGAAGGCAACCTGATCATCGGCGAGGCGATCAGCGGCGATGCCCGCATCGCGCACTACGCCGCGTTCGAGGCGACCGCCGAGGGCTTCGTCGACGATTTCCTGGCCGCGCAGCTGGTGAACGCCTGAGGACCGGCGATCGCGCGGTGACCGGCCCGGTCACCGCGCGATCGCGCCCGACGGCGGTCTCCCACGGCGGCTAGATGCCGGGAAGTGCGCGCAGCAGGACACCGAAGAGTTCGGTGGGCGTGCCGGATTCGGCGGCCGCCTTGTCGATGGTGCCGAGTGCGCCCGCGGTGAATTCGGCGCTCTGCTCCGGGACGTAGTTCTCCGGGTCGTCGATGCCGGGGGCGTACTGCGCGAGCATGGTCGTCATCGCCTGCAGGAACGGCGCCATCAGCGTGGCCAGGTGCGCCGCGGTGCCACCGGTGGTGCGTACCATCTTGCCGCCCTGCTGGAAGCCGGCGAACATCGAGTACATGCCGCCCAGGATCGCCAGGTCGTACATCGCCGCGGCGCCGAAATCCGCGCCGACGAACTCGGCGCGGCCGAACAGCTCCAGCACGGCGCGGAACCGCTCGAAGGCCGTGGTCGCGCCGCTGTAGAGCACGAACGCCGCCGGTCCGCCGATCATCGACGGCACGGCCATGATGCCGCCGTCGATCAGGTCGACTTCGTTGGCCAGCGCCCACGCGCCCAGCGACCGTGCCTGCTCCGGCGTGGTGGTGGTCAGGTTCACCACGGTGCGACCGCGCAGTCGCGCCGCGGCGGGCTCGACGTGTTCACGCACCGCCGGGTCGTCGAGCACGCACAGGATCACCAGATCGGCCGCCGCCATCGCCTCGGCGGAGGTCGCCGCGAGCACCGCGCCCTCGGCCACCAGCGCCTCGGCCCGCGCCGCGGTGCGGTTCCACACCGTCACCTGGTGGCCGCCGGCGAGCAGCGCCCGCGCCAGCGCCGTGCCCATCGCGCCGAGACCGAGCACCGAAACCCGCTGTGCCGTCGCCGAGTTGGTCATGTTTCCCCTTGGTTCGGAGTTCTGGTTGCCGGTCGGCAACGCACTCCTAGATTCGCCGGTAGCGCTACACTGCACAAGTACCGACTATCAAGTCCAATACTCACCAAAAAGTAAGTAAGGCGAGCATGAAGCAGCGAGAGCGTCCGTATTCCTGCGGTATCGATGCCGCGCTCGATGTCGTCGGCGGCAAGTGGAAGGCGCTGATCCTGTGGGCGTTGTCCACCGGCACCCAGCGTTTCGGCGACCTGAAGCGACTGGTCCCCGGGGTGACCGAGAAGATGCTGATCCAGCAGCTGCGCGAACTCGAGCACGACGGCATCGTCCACCGCGAGGTCTACGCGCAGGTGCCACCGAAAGTGGAGTACTCCCTCACCGAGCTCGGGGTCTCACTCAATGCGGCGCTGGTGACGCTCGGCGCGTGGGGCACCGAGCATATGGACCACATCTGCGAGGTCAAAGGCGTTCTCGCGCCGGTGCACTGACGCCCCACGATCGCGAAGAGAGGGGGCGCGACGCCCGTTCACCGACGGGCGTCGCGGAAACCTCAGGACTGGATGCCACCCCAGGTCTTGCCGGTGATGCGCTCGTAGGCCTCTTCGTACTTGCGCCGGGTCGCCTCGACCACGTCGGCGGGGATCTCCGGGCCCGGGTACTCCTTGTTCCAGCCCGTGGAGGTCGACCAGTCGCGCACGAACTGCTTGTCGAAGGAGCGCTGGGCGCGGCCCGGCTCCCACTCGTCGGCGGGCCAGAAACGCGAGGAGTCGGAGGTGAGCACCTCGTCGCCGAGGGTGAGAACGTCACCGTCCCAGCCGAATTCGACCTTGGTGTCGGCGACGATCACACCCGCCTTCGCCGCGTGCTCGGCACCGCGCGAGTAGATCTCGAGGGTGAGATCGCGCAGCCGCTCGGCCACCTCGCGACCCTCCTGGTTCACCACGTCGGCGAAGCTGATCGCCTCGTCGTGCCCCTCGGCGGCCTTGGTGGAGGGGGTGAAGATCGGCTCGGGCAGCTTGTCGCCGTCCCGCAGCCCCGGCGGCAGCGCGATACCGGACACGGTGCCCGACTGCTGGTATTCCTTGAGTCCCGACCCGGTCAGGTACCCGCGCGCGATGCACTCGACCTGGACCATCTTCAGCGGCTTGACCCGGATACCGCGCCCGGCGAACTCGGCGGGCACGTCGGTGGCCGAGACCACGTGGTTGGGAATGCCGGTGAAGTACTCGAACCACCAGTTCGACAGCTGCGTCAGCAGCGCGCCCTTCTCCGGAATCGGCGTCGGCAGCACGACGTCGTAGACCGAGACGCGGTCCGACGCGACGAGCAGCAGGGTGTCGCCGTCCTCGTAGAGGTCACGAACTTTCCCGGCGTGCACATGCTTCAACGTCGAGCCTCCGAATCCTGGGTGGGCGTACATCCTCGGTATGCAAGGACTGTACCGGCCACCCCCGGCACCGAATCCGACCTGGTCACCACGACGCGAGGGCGGTCACATTCCGATGCGGCGCGCTCTCGCCCAGGCCGCGACGGCGGTGGCCGACGTGTGCCCAGCCTGGCCGTAGCCGCGCCGCGATGACGGTCGCCGGTGCGCAGCCGGACCAGCCGCGGTCGGCGGGGTTGCCGCTCAGGCGGTCGCGCGCTCGCCATCGGCGACGCGGAACGTGCGGCGGTAGGCCAGCGGGGCGACGCCGACGGCGACCTGGAAGTGCTGGCGGAGCGAGGTGCCCGTCGCGAAGCCGACGCGGCTCGCGATCTGCTCGACCGACAGATCGCTGGCCTCGAGCAGGAGCCTGGCCCTGGCGACGCGTTGCTGGGTGAGCCAGCGACCCGGACTCGTCCCCACTTCATCGACGAAGCGGCGCGCGAAGGTGCGCTGACTCATTCGCGCGTGCCCGGCCAGTTCCGCCATGGTCAGCGGAAGCTCGAGGTGTTCGAGCGCCCAGTGCCTGGTCGCGGCGGTGCTGGCCATCGCGGGATCGGGGACGGGCTGGTCGATGTACTGCGCCTGACCGCCTTCGCGCCACGGCGGCACCACACAGCGGCGCGCCACGTGGTTGGCCACCGCGCTGCCGTGGTCGGCCCGCACGATGTGCAGGCACAGGTCGACGCCGGAGGCCGCGCCCGCCGAGGTCAGGACGTCGCCGTCGTCGACGAACAGCACGTCCGGGTCGAGCCGGACCCGGGGGAAGTGCCTGCGGAACGAGTCGGCCATGCGCCAGTGCGTGGTCGCGGGCCGCCCGTCCAGCAAACCCGCCGCCGCCAGGACGAACGCTCCGGTGCAGATCGACACGATCCGGGTGCCGGGCCGGATCCGCGCCAGCGCGCCCAGGGTCACCTCGCCGAGCCCGTGCAACGCCTCGGTGATGTCGGAGGCCGGAATCACCACCGTGTCGGCGGTCGCCAGCAGCTCGGGCCCGTGCTCGACGGCGATCCGGAAGTCGGCGCAGGTCCGCACCGGCCGCCCGTCGGCCGAGCAGGTGAGTACCTCGTAGCGGTCGTCGAGGGTGCCGAAGATCCGCTGGGGCGTACCGAGTTCGAACGGGTAGACGCCGTCGAGCGCCAGGACCACCACGCGATGCATGGCACGATTCTATCGGAGGATGACAATCTGGCCATTTTCTCGCCGGGTCGCACCCGGCACCGTTGACCCCATGACCGACACCATGCGCGCCATCAGCCAGGACTCCCTCGGCGGACCCGAGGTCCTGCACGAGGTCGAACTCCCCCGCCCCCTCCCCGGTCCGAGCCAGCTGCTCGTCCGGGTGCACGCGGCCGGCCTCAACCCGACCGACTGGAAACATCGCGCGATCCCCGGATTGTTCCTGCCCGCACCGCCGTTCGTCCTCGGCTGGGACGTCTCCGGTGTCGTCGAGGCGGTCGGCTTCGGCGTCACCCTGTTCGAGCCCGGCGACGAGGTGTTCGGGATGCTGCCCTATCCGCACGGGCACGGTTCGCTGGCCGAGTACGTCGTCGGGCCCGCGCGCGCCTTCGCCCGCAAGCCCGCGGGGGTCGACCACATCGTGGCCGGGGCGACCCCACTGGCCGCGCTCACCGCCTGGCAGGCGCTGGTCGACACCGCGAATCTCGAGGCGGGCCAGCGGGTGCTGATCCACGCGGCCGCGGGCGGGGTCGGCCACCTCGCGGTGCAGATCGCGAAGTCGCGGGGCGCGTATGTCATCGGGACGGCGAGCGCGCCCAAGCACGAGCACCTGCGCGCGCTGGGCGCCGACGAACTGATCGACTACCGGGAGGTCGATTTCGCGCAGGTCGTGCGCGACGTCGATGTGGTGCTCGACACGCTCGGCGAGGAGAACTCCCACCGGTCGCTGCCCACGCTGCGACCCGGCGGCCTGCTCGTCACCATCCGGGCCGGCGCCCAGGACGACCTGCGGGCCGCGGCCGCCGAGCGGGGCGTCCGGTTCGCCGCGCTGCTCGTGGAGGCCGATCACGCGGGCATGAACGCGGTCGCCGACCTGCTCGCCGCCGGCACCATCCGCCCGACCATCGCCGGGGTGTTCCCGCGGGCCGAGGCGGCGAAGGCGCACGCGATCGGCGAGACGGATCGGACGCTCGGGAAACTCGTCGTCACGATGCGCTGACCGGGCCCGCGCCGCCACCGGTGCGTGGCGGCGCCGCCGGTGCGCGCGGGCGGCGCCGCATCGGCGGGAAACTCGTGAGCGACGCCGCACGGCAAGTGGCATTGTGGACGCTGATGTGCGCACCGGTGCGAACCGGAACGCGCGAGAAGTGCCGTGTTCGTCGACGACGAAGGAGATCTATGTCCGCCCCGAATCTCACCCGCGACCAGGCGGTCGAGCGCGCCGCGACGGTGGCCGTGCAGAACTATCGGATCGAACTCGACCTCACCGACCAGCCGCGCAGCGCGGGTTCGGAAGTGTCGGACACCTTCGGTTCGAAGACCACCGTCACCTTCACCGCCACCCCCGGCGCGAGCACCTTCATCGACCTGGTGGCCGCGCGGGTGCGCTCGGCCGTCCTCAACGGCACCCCGCTCGATGTGAGCGACTACGACGAGTCGACCGGCATCGCGCTGCCCGAGCTGGCCGCGACCAACGAACTCGTCGTCGAGGCCGACTGCGAGTACTCGCACACCGGCGAGGGCCTGCACCGCTTCGTCGATCCGGCCGACGACAACGTCTACCTGTACTCGCAGTTCGAGACCGCCGACGCCAAGCGGATGTTCGCCTGCTTCGACCAGCCCGACCTCAAGGCCACCTTCGACATCGTCGCCACCGCGCCCGGTGACTGGAAGGTCGTCTCCAACGGCGCCACCGCCGAGGAGCACAAGGTCGGCGCGGTCGTGCGGCACACCTTCGTGACCACCCCGAAGATGAGCACCTACCTGGTCGCCATGATCGCCGGCCCGTACGCGCGGTGGACCGACACCTACACCGACAGCCACGGCGAGATCCCGCTCGGCCTGTTCTGCCGCGCCTCGCTGGCCGAGCACATGGACGCCGAGCGCCTGTTCACCGAGACCAAGCAGGGTTTCGCCTTCTACCACGACAACTTCGGCGTGCCGTACGCCTTCGGCAAGTACGACCAGCTGTTCGTGCCGGAGTTCAACGCGGGCGCGATGGAGAACGCGGGCGCGGTCACCTTCCTCGAGGACTACGTCTTCCGGTCCAAGGTCACGCGCGCGTCCTACGAGCGCCGCGCCGAGACGGTGCTGCACGAGATGGCGCACATGTGGTTCGGTGACCTGGTCACCATGAAGTGGTGGGACGACCTGTGGCTCAACGAGTCTTTCGCCACCTTCGCCTCGGTGTTGTGCCAGGCCGAGGCCACCGAATACACCAGCGCCTGGACCACGTTCGCGAATGTGGAGAAGTCCTGGGCCTATCGCCAGGACCAGCTGCCCTCGACCCACCCGATCGCCGCCGACATCCCCGACCTGCATGCGGTGGAGGTCAACTTCGACGGCATCACCTACGCCAAGGGCGCTTCGGTGCTCAAGCAGCTCGTCGCCTATGTCGGCCTGCAGCCGTTCCTGGCCGGTCTGCGTGACTACTTCGCCGAACATGCCTACGGCAACGCCACTTTCGACGATCTGCTGGCCGCGCTGGAGAAGGCGTCGGGCCGTGACCTGTCGAGCTGGGGCGCGCAGTGGCTCAAGACCACCGGCCTCAACATCCTGCGTCCCGACTTCCTCGTCGCGCCGGACGGCACGTTCTCGAGCTTCGCCGTGGTGCAGGAGGGCGCCGAGCCCGGCGCCGGCGAGCACCGCGTGCACCGGATCGCGGTCGGCGTCTACGACGATGTCGACGGCAAGCTGGTGCGCACCCACCGCGCCGAGCTCGACCTCGACGCGACCGGACGCACCGAGGTACCCGAGCTGGTGGGCGTGGCGCGCGGAAAACTGGTGCTGGTCAACGACGACGACCTCACCTACTGCTCGCTGCGTCTGGATCCCGATTCGCTCGACGTGGTCGTGCAGCGCATCGGGGACATCGCCGACTCGCTGCCGCGCACGCTGGCCTGGTCGGCGGCCTGGGAGATGACCCGTCAGGCCGAGATGAAGGCCCGCGACTTCGTCGCGCTGGTGCAGCGCGGGATCGGCGCGGAGTCCGAGATCGGCGTGGTGCAGCGCCTGCTCATGCAGGCCGCCACCGCCCTCTCCAGCTACGCCGAACCGGGATGGGCCGACCAGGAGGGTTGGCCCGGCTTCGCCGACCGGCTGCTCGAGCTGGCCGGTGCCGCCGAGGCGGGCTCGGATCACCAGCTGGCCTTCGTCAACGCGCTCACCGCGGCCGAGCTCGCACCGCGCCACACCGAGGTGCTGGCCCAGTTGCTCGACGGTGATCCGGCCGCGGCCGGTCTGGCGGGGCTGACCGTCGACACGGATCTGCGCTGGCGCATCGTCACCGCCCTGGCGGCGGCGGGCCGGATCGACGCCGACGGGATCGACGCGCCGACCATCGACGCCGAGCTGGCGGGCGATCCGACCGCGGCGGGCAAGCGCCAGGCCGCGGCGGCGGCCACCGCGCGCCCGATCGCCGAGGTGAAGGCGCAGGCCTGGAACACCGTGATGGGTGACGATTCGGTGCCCAACATCACCGCCCGCGCCATCGTCGGCGGCTTCGCGCCCGCCGGTCAGGGCGCATTGCTCGCGCCGTATGTGGACAAGTACTTCGCCGAGATCCCGGCGGTGTGGGAGCGCCGGTCGAGCGAGGTCGCCCAGACCGTCGTCGTCGGCCTGTACCCGCACTGGGCGATCAGCGAGGACGCGGTCGCCAAGGCCGACGAGTTCCTGGCGGGCGATCACCCGCCCGCCCTGTACCGCCTGGTGTCCGAGGGCCGGGCCGGCATCGAACGTTCGCTGCGCGCCAGGGAGTTCGACGCCAAGTAAGCCGGACCACCCGATGGCCCCGATCCCCCGCGGCGGATCGGGGCCATCGGCCGTTCTGCCCGCCGCCTCACGTCCCGTTGCGCTTGTGCGGCGCAGCGATTTTCGGCCACCCCGCTCTACTACGTGAAGTAGTATTCAATTCGGGGGAATTCCTCCCTGTCGACCTCGAGGGAGAAGCGGGATGGAAACTGTCGTCGTCGAACGCGTGATCGCGGCACCGATCGAGCAGGTCTTCGACTGGTGCGCCGACACCACCAATTATGAGCGCTCGCGCTGGGTGCTCCGCGACAAGCTCATCACTCCGGGGCAGGGCGCGCCCTACGGTGTCGGAGCGATCCGCCGGCACACCTGGCTGATCGGCCACTTCCACGAGCGGATCACCCGTTACGACGCACCGCGCTCGTTCGACTACGTGGTCGATCGGAGCTTCCCGCCCGCGCGACACGAGGGCGGTACCCTGACCTTCACCGCCACACCCGGCGGCACGCGGGTCGTCTGGACCACGACCTCGGAGGTCAGCGTCCCGCTGCTGGGCGGACCGGTGACCCGCCTCCTCGCCAAGCCGCTCATCGGCCGGGTCTTCGGGCAGATCCTCGACACCTGTGCCGAGGAACTCGCCGCGACACCCGCGGGCTGACTCACCGGGACGGACCGAGGCGGCGTGCGCCGATCCCGTGGATTCGCTCGCTGCTGTGAGCAGATCCGCTGGGGGCAGCAAAAGGCGCGAAACACGGTGCGGGCGAGGCACCGTGGGGACATGGCACACGACGACAAGACCCCGATGTTCAGCTGGCGGGCGCGCGAACACCTGTTCGGGCGCCGAATCCTGGTACTGGACGGCGCGCTCGACGACGACAACGGCACCCTGCTGATCACCCAGCTCCTCACCCTGGCCGCGCAGGGCCCCGAGGCGCCGATCTCGCTGTGGATCCACTCCCCCGGCGGCTCGGTGCCCTCGATGCTCGCCATCCGCGACGTGATGCGGCTGGTCCCGTGCGAGGTCTCCACCCTCGCCCTCGGCTTGGCGTGCAGCGCCGGGCAGTTCCTGCTGTCCTCCGGCGCGCCCGGCCGCCGGTTCGCGCTACCGCACGCCCGCATCCTCATGCACCAGGGCTCGGCCGGAATCGGCGGCAGCGCCGTCGAAGTCGAGGTGCAGGCCGACGATCTGCGCTACACCGTCGACACCGTGCTCGGCCTGATCGCCGCCGACACCGGCCAGCCCTTCGATCGCGTCTACGAGGACTCCCTGCACGACCGCTGGTTCACCGCCACCCAGGCGAAGGAATACGGCTTCATCGACCACATCGTCGAATCCTTCGACCAGGTCATCCCCAACCGTCACCGCATCGGCATCACCGCGTGAGACACGCTCTCGCAGAGGAGAACCCATGACCAGCTATACGATTCCCAATGTCGTGTCCCAGCATCGCGGCGGCGAGCGGATCACCGATATCTACTCGCACCTGCTCAGCGAGCGGATCGTCTATCTGGGCACACCCATCGATTCCGGGGTCGCCAACGCGCTCATCGCCCAGCTGCTGCACCT
The DNA here is from genome assembly GCF_032656385.1 of Nocardia canadensis. Lineage (NCBI taxonomy): Bacteria > Bacillati > Actinomycetota > Actinomycetes > Mycobacteriales > Nocardiaceae > Nocardia > Nocardia canadensis. Next base: position 182,519 of record NZ_JAVCWB010000004.1, on the reverse strand, counting down.
GGAATCCGACAGCCCCGGCCAGCCGATCAGCCTGTACATCAACTGCGAGGGCGGCGATCTGTCCGCCATGCTCGCCGTCTACGACACGATGAGTTTCATCAAGGCGCCCGTGCACACCACCTGTGTCGGCCAGGCCATCGCGGTCGGCGCGGTATTGCTGGCGGGGGGCGCGGCGGGGCATCGCGCGATGCTGCCGCACACCCGGATCGTGTTGCACCAGCCCGCGACTCGCGGTCAGGGCACCATTCCGGATCTGATCCTGCAGGCCGACGAGATCGTCCGGATGCGCGCGGCGATCGAGGCGATCCTGTCCAAGCACACCGGGCAGACCCCGGAGACCCTGCGGCGCGACACCGACCGCGACCGCGTGTTCACCGCCGCGACCGCGCTCGAGTACGGCCTGGTCGACCGCGTACTGCACGAGCGGGAGTGATCGCCGGGCTGTGCGCGCCCGCGGGATCGGCCCAGCCGACCCCCGCGGGATGCGGTGCGAGCACAGCCGGCGATTCAGCAGCGGCTCACTGCTTTTCGATGCGATCCAGGTAGGCCCGGCGCACCCGGTCGTCGACCCGGGTGATCGCGGCGTCGTCGTTGGCGGCCTTGCGCAGGACCCGCATCACCGGCTCGGGCACCAGCCCGGCGACATCGGCCGCCAGCCCCACATACGACGGCACCGCGGTCTCGGCGGCCCTGGTCCGCACGCTGCGGACCACGGCGGCGGCGATGTCCTCGGGGTCGACGGCGGGCAGGATGCCGTAGTCGATGCCGGAGCTGAGTTCGGTGCGCACCGCCGAGGGCAGCACCGCGCTCACGCTCACGCCGGTGGAATCCATCTCCAGCCGGGTCGCCGCGGTCAGCCCCACCACGGCGTACTTGCTGGCGTTGTACACGGCCAGGCCCTTGATCGGGAACTTGCCCGCCAGCGAAGCGACGTTCACGACGTGGCCGTAGCCGCGCGCCACCATTCCGGGCAGGGCCAGCCGCATCCCGTGGATGACGCCGTAGACGTTGACCTCCATGGTGAGCTGGTCGATCCGGTCGGACTGGTCCAGAAAGGCGCCGTTGGGCATCACGCCGGCATTGTTCACCAGGACGTCGAGCGGTCCGCCGCGCCACTTCTCGGCGGCGGCGAGGAAGGCCGCGTACGAGGCCTTGTCGGTGACGTCGAGGACATGGCCCAGCGCACGATCGCCGAGGCCCTCGGCAGCCTGCACCGCCAGCGCCTCGTCGAGGTCACCGAGCGCGACATAGGCGCCCTTGGCGGCGAAGGCCGCGGCGGTGGCCAGACCGATGCCGCGCGCGGCGCCGGTGATGGCGACCAGCGCGCCGTTCAGATCGATCCGTGGGTAGCTCATGCCGGTACCGCCATCTCGTCGTCGTGGGTGATGCTGAAATCGTCGGGGTCGAAGGCGCTGACCCGGCGGGTCAGTTCGCCGGTGGACCAGGGCCAGCTGAAACTGTTGCGGCCGTTGGCATCCAGGTAGTAGCTCTGGCAGCCACCCGCGTTGTAGACGGTGCCGGTCAGCGCCGCCTGCACCTGCTCGACGTAGCGGGCCTGCACCTCGGGACGCACGTCCAGGACCGCCCAGCCGCGGCGCCGGGCGCTCGCGATCGCCGAGACCAGGAAGTCGACCTGGGCCTCCAGGATCGCGAAGGCCGAGGAATGGCCGGTGCCCAGACTCGGGCCGAGCACGGTGAACGCGTTGGGGAAGCCGGTGGTGACCGTGCCGAGGTAGGCCTCGGGCGAGCCCTGCCAGTGCTCGGCCATGGTGCGGCCGTCGGCGCCGCGCACGATGTCGGCCAGCGGGGTGTCGAGGATGTGGAAGCCGGTGCCGAGGATGACGGCGTCGACCTCGGCGGTGCTGCCGTCGGCGCCGTGCACGGTGCTGCCGCGGAACTCGGCGACGGCGGTGGCGTGCACGTCGACGTTGTCCTTGGTCAGCGACTGGAGGTAGCTGTTGGAGAACAGGATTCGCTTACAGCCGAGCAGGTAGTCGGGGGTGAGCTTGGCGCGCAGCCGCGGGTCACGCACCACCGCGCGCAGATACGCCGAGCCGACCTTCTGCACGGTCTGCATCAGCGGCCGCGGGTTGCGGAACGCCACGCCGAGGGCTTCCATCAGCCCGTACTCGACCGAACGCAAGGCCTTGTGCGCGAACGGCAAGCGCCGCATCACCCGCTTCTCGATGGCGGGCACCGGGTGGTCCAGCTTGGGCAGCACCCACTGCGCGGTGCGCTGGAACAGGTGCAGCTCGGCGACGTCGGGCTGGATGGCGGGCACGAACTGCACCGCCGAGGCGCCGGTCCCCACCACCGCGACGCGCTTGCCACGCAGGTCGTAGTCGTGGTTCCAGCGCGCGGAGTGGAACACCTCGCCGGGGAACTCGGCCAGGCCGGGGATCTCGGGAACGCGCGGCTCGTTCCACGGCCCGGCGGCCGAGACGACGAAGCGGGCGGTCAGCTCGCCGGTGCTGGTGTCCAGGCGCCACCGGCGGTCGGTGTCATCCCAGCTGGCGCCGAGCACTTCCACCCCGAAGCGGGTACGGGCGGGCAAGCCGTTGTCGCGGGCCACCCCGTCGACGTAGGCGAGGATCTCGGGCTGGGTCGCGAACAGCCGCGACCATTCGCTGTTGGGCGCGAAGGAGAACGAGTACAGGCCCGAGGGCACGTCGCAGGCGCAGCCCGGATAGGTGTTGGCGCGCCAGGTGCCGCCGAAGGTCTCGGCCTTCTCGAGGATGACGACATCCTCCACGCCCGCCTCGGCGAGCTTGACGGCGGCGCAGATGCCCGAGATGCCCGCACCGATCACGACCACTTCGTGGTGACTCATACGATTTCTCCTTCGACGACAGCGGTCCGGATCGCCTCGGCGACCCGGGCGGGGACGGCTCGGCGGGCGGCGGCCAGGGTGGCCGGGCGCCGGGCGGAGTCCATGAAGTTCGGGCCCATGGCCGCGAGTTCGGCGGGACCGGGTTCGACCCGGATCACCCGGGTGCCCGCAGCGCGCAACAGTGCCACCTCGCGGTCGAGGCCGCGGGTCATCTGAGCGCGCAGGAGGCGCTCGACGCGGCTCAGGCCGGTCGCGGACGCACCGCCCTCGGTGGTCATCGGCGCGACGACCACTACCTCGTCGAGGTCGAGGGGGGCCAGCAGATCGGCCGACACCGAGGACACCGCGCCGCCGTCGACGAAGGCGCGCCCGCGCACCGGCACCGGCGGGAACCAGCCGGGGATGGCCCAGGAGGCGGCGATGGCCGTGCCGAGGTCGACGGTCGGCGCGCTCGGGGATCCGAAGGCGACCCGCTCGCCCGTGCGGGGGTCGGCGGCGACCAGCCAGGTCGCCGGGTGGTCGACCCAGCCGCCGCGGGGGGTCAGCGCCCGGCCGAACGCGCGCAGCCAGTCGGCGTCGCCACGCCCCTTCGGCAGCAGTCCGGCCAGCGCGGTGTACACCGAGCCGCTGCGCATACCGGCGCCGACCAGCCCGAGGCCGGGCAGTCCGAGGGCGGGTACCGGCGGCGTCATGCCGGGATCCACGGCCACGTGGTCGGCGAGGACCGGATCCGCGCCGGGCGCGCCGTCGAGAGCGGCGAGCAGATCGCCGGGGGTCCGGCCGGAGCCGAGCGCGGCGACGATCTCCGCGCCCGCGGAGGTGCCGATCAGTACGTCGGCGGTGCGGACATCCCAGCCGAGCGCCTGTTCGACGGCGTCGAGGGCGACCGCGGTCCAGGCGAAACCGAGGATGCCGCCGCATCCGATGGCGAGGCCACGTCGTGTAGTCATAACTCGGATACTAACGGTATTCGAATTCCAGCGGTACCCCAGATTTGCTAGACTGGGTCCGTGGCCGCCCGGATGACGCGTAAGGAATCGCACGCACAGACCCGTGAACGACTGGTCGAGACCGCCAAGCGGCTGTTCCTCGCCGACGGCTACAACGTGACCTCCCTCGAGAAGGTGGCCGCCGAGGCCGGCTTCTCCAAGGGCGCCGTCTACTCGAACTTCGCCACCAAGCACGAACTCGGCCTGGCCGTGATCGACGTCGTGCACGTCGAGCGCGCGGAATCCCTCGCCTCGGCGGTGCTGACCGGCGATTCCATGGCGGAGCGGATCGAACGCTTCGCGCGCTGGGCCGACGAGAACATCGGTGATGTCGGCTGGACCGCGCTCGAAGTCGAATTCGCCACCAGCACCCGGCACATGCCCGAGGTGCGCACCGAACTGGCCGAGCGCAGGCGGTCGATGACCGCGGTGCTCGGCTCACTGATCCAGGTCCAGGCCGACGAGATGGGCTTCGAGCTGCCCATTTCGGCCGACGATGCCGCCGTGCAGCTGCTCTCGCTGGGTATCGGTCTCGGCGTGCAGCGCGCGATCGATCCCGAGATGCCGGTCAGCGCGCTGGTCGACCTGCTGCGCGGCCTGCTCGCATCCGTCCTGACGGCGTAACCGTCCGGCTCAGGCCGCCAGCAGGACGGCGTTGGGGGCGAACGAGTTCTGCGCGGACGCGGGCCGAACGGGCGTGGCGATGCTGCGGTCGCCGCCGACCACCACGGCCCGGGCCGGGACCCGGCCGCGCATGGCTTCGGCCACCTGGCCGACCAGCTCGCTCAGCGAGGTGCCGAGCGCGCCGGCCAGCGCCGCGATCATCTCACTGGAGGGTTCCTTGCGGCCGCGCTCGACCTCCGACAGGTACTGCGGCGAGATGCCCGCGCGCCCCGCGGTGTCGACCAGCGTCGAGCGCTGCTCGAGCCGCAGGCTCCGCAACCGCTCACCGAGGGCTTCGCGCCACAACGGTTCGGGGCGCGGCCGCCCTTCGCCGCGTCCGCCCGGAATCACCCGCAACCCGTTGTGTTCGCCCATACGTCGAGCGTAGGGACGCCGGTCCCGACACACCCGGTTCTTCTGCTGTGGGCGTAACTCAGCGGGTGATGCCGAAGCGGGTGTCCACCCAGCCGAGCGCGTCGGCGAACCCGGCGGCGACGATGCCGCTGTGGTCGACGTCGTCGTACTTGCGGTAGTCGACGGACTGGCCGTTGAGCTGCTGTTCGGCCACCATCGCGTCGGTCGACTTCAGCGGCACCGTCAGGTCGGAGCGTCCCTGCAGGACCAGCACCGGTGCCGCGAACCGCAATCCGCTGGGATCGTTGTCGTCGAGGACTCGCAGCAGGCCGGACGGATCGCCGTCCTCGGTGAACACGTCCTTCGCCGAGAGCCCACCCCACCTGCTCCGATCCCGCAGTCCCGCGGTGCATTCGGAGTCCGCGAGCGGCAGCAACGAGACCGCGCGGCCGGTGAGGAACCGGCCGGGATCGACATCGGTGACGGTCTGCGCGCCACGCACCAGCAGGGGCACATACAGCGAGATGTCACCGGTGCCGAGCTTGCCCAGCGGATTCGACACCGCCCACTTCGCCATCCTGACCTGTTCGCCGAGATGGGAGGCGGGGGCCAGCGCGACCGCGCCGAGCAGTGGCGCGCCCGGCGCCCACGCCCCGGCCGCGCTCGCGGCGAACAAGGCGGCGTGCCCGCCCTGCGAATGCCCCATCGCCACCCAGCGCGCGCCCACGGTCTTGTCGACTTCTCGTGCGGCCGTGGCGATATCGCTCATCGCCCGCTGTTCGGTCTCGCCGATCAGATAGCCGTGGTCGCCCGGCGTGCCCAGGCCCTGATAATCGGTCCTGGCCACGGCGTAGCCCTTGGCGACCCAGCGCGCCTGTTCGTCCTTGCCCGGCGAGGAGCCCTCGGCGCGCGAGGGCGCGCATACATCGGCGACCCCGTTGGTGCCCGGCGCCCAGGACAGCAGCGGCCAGCCGCCCGCGGGCGGTGTCCCCTCCGGCACGGCGAGCGTGCCCGAGACCGCCACGGGCTTGCCCTGCGCGTCGACCGATCGATACAGCACCAGGAAGTTCCTGGCTCCCGGCACCGCCTGCGAACCGGTGACGGGCTGGGTCCGGATCACCGAGCCGTGCGGTCCCGGAATCGATTCCGCCGGTGGCGAATAGAAGTCGGACCGGGGAGTGCCCGCGACCTCGGTCACGCTCGCCGTGTCCTGCCCACAGGCCGCCGCCGTCACGGCCAGACAGGCCACCGCGGCGGCCGTGATCACCCGAGCGATTCCTGTCCGCATGTTCCCCCCACGTGCCACCGAACGGCCGCCACGCGCGGCCGGTAAACCGCCGATCAGGGTACTCGATGCCGCGGGGACGGCCGGGAGGCCCGGCCGTCCCCCGGACTCAGCGCAGCACCCGGCCGAGGAAGTCGCGGATCAGCGCCGCGATCTCCGGTCCGTGCGACTCCAGCGCGAAATGACCGGCGTCGAGCAGGTGCAGTTCCGCGTCGGGCAGATCGCGCAGGTAGGCACGGGCACCGTCGGCGCCGAAGATCTCGTCGTGCTCACCCCAGGCGATCAGCGTCGGCGGCTGATGCTCGGCGAAGTATTTCTGGAACGCGGGGTAGCCGTCGAGGTTGTTCTTGTAGTCGAAGAACAGTTGCAGCTGGATCTCCTTGTTGCCGGGGCGATCCAGGTAGGCCTGGTCGAGGGTCCACGTGTCCGGGCTGACCAACGCCAGCCGATCGGCCGGAACACCGTGTGTGTACTGCCATTTGGTGGCGTCGAGCTCGAGCAGCTTGCGCACCTCGGGTTCGTGGGTGACGCGGTCGTTCGCGTGCGCGAACAGCACCTCCCAGAACGGCGTGAAGCCCTCCATGTAGGCGTTGCCGCTCTGGGTGATGATGGCGGTGATCCGCTCCGGGTGGCGCGAGGCGATGCGCAGGCCGATGGGGGCGCCGTAGTCCTGGATGTAGATCGCGAAGCGCTCGATACCGAGGGTGTCGAGCAATTCCAGGGTGATGTCGGTCAGCGAGTCGAAGGTGTAGTCGAAGTCCTCGACGCTCGGGGCGCCCGACTGGCCGAACCCGAGATGGTCGGGCGCGATCACGTAGTAGTCGTCGGCGAGAGCCGGGATCAGGTTGCGGAACATGGCCGAGCTGCTCGGGAAGCCGTGCAGCAGTACCAGAGTGGGGTTTTCCGGGTTGCCCGCCGCGCGATAGAAGACGGTCTGCCCCTGGATCTGGACGGTGTTGTGGCTGATCTGGCTCATGCTGGATCTCTCTTTCTCGATGGGTGTGATTACTCGGACCAGGTGGAGTTCTGGACGGCCTCGACGAAGTCGCCGCGCCGGAAGCCGGGGACGCAATGTGCCGGCACGTCGGCTTTCACGTTGCCGAAGGTGGTGTCGGGGCGGTCGCGGATGCCTCGGTGAAGGCGGCGAGGATCTGTCGGCGCCGTCGATCTCGAAACGCTGGTTGCCGGAGCGGTAGCGCCGGGTCAGGCCCAGGTCGTGGAACATGGCGCAGACGTAGCGGATCTCGGGGTCGTAGCTCGGGCCGGACGCCGCCCCGCGCAGCGCGCCGAAGTAGTAGACGCGGCGGGAGTTGGTGGTAGATCAGCGGACTCGCCGCGGCGCGGACCAGCTCGGTGGCCTCGGCCACCAGCGCCGAATCCGGGATCGCCGGAAGCTCGGTCATCGGGTGTTCCTTTCAGACGGTGACCGGTTCGCGGTGGCGGACCGGAGTGATCAGTGCGGCGGCGGCGACGGTGAACACCAGGCCGAGCGCGAAATAGCCGCGGTAACTGTCGGTGAGGGCGTGCACGACGGTGGCCACGCCGAGGCCGGCGGCGGCGGCCAGCTGGTGGATCACCCAGGCGGGGGCGAGCGTGCGGCCCATCCGCGCCGGGTCGAGGCCGCGCGACAGGATGGCCATGGTCAGTGGGATGACCGGGAACGAGGCGATGCCGAACAGCACGGCCACCACGATCAGCACCTGGGGTCCGGGCACGAACAGAGCGGGCAGCAGGGCGGCCAGGCGTACCGAATACAGCACCCGGAGCAGCGATTCCGGCGGGTAGCGGCGCAAAAGTCGCACCATCGCCGCCGAGGTGAGCCCGGCCGCCAGGGCGGCCAGCGCCACCAGCCTGCCCGCACCCGCCACCGACCAGCCCTGCTCCACGGCGTGTTTGGGCAGCATCAGCACCACCACGTACAGGGTCGCCGCGTGTAAACCGAACGACACCAGCACTTTCCATCGATCGGCCAGCGACTCCCCCGCACCCGCGCTGGTCGCCGCCCGCTGATCCGTGGGCAGCAGCACCCACAGCGCGGCGGTGGCGGCCAGCCCGATCGCGCCCAGCAGCGCGAAGGTGGCGCGCACCCCGATCGGCTCGAACAGCGCCGTGGCCGCCCATGGCGTGATCAGCTGTCCCAGGTTGATGCCGATCGCGGCCCGCGCCATGGCGGGTCCGGCCTGCGGGCCGTGCGCGCGGCCGAGCAGCGTCGTCACGGTCAGCGTCGACGACGACGCGAAGCCGAGTCCACCCAGCACCATGTACGCCGCGACGAACTGCCAGGTCTCGGTGACGGTGGCCAGCACCAGATAGCTGCTCGAGATCAGGGTGAGCCCGCCGATCAGCACGAGCTTGGGCCCGAACAGATCCAGCAGCCTGCCGATGCCCTGCTGCGCCAGCCCGGTGACCGTGGTGCCCAGCGCGGCGGCGACGGCCAGTGCCGTCGCCGAGACGCCGTAGGCCGCGGCCGTCGGGGCGAAGAACACGCCCATCGTGAAGTTCAGCCCGAACGACACGGTCATCGCCGCGAGTCCGGCCCAGGCGAGATGTTCACGTCGCATGTCGGTCACCTCCTTTCCGTGTGTAGCCGGGCGATCTCGCCCTCGAGTTCGGCGATCCGATCGCGCAGGACCTGCATCGCCTCGGCGACCGCCGCGCGGGGATACAGCGGCGGAATGTGCTGACGGCAGTTCCAGTCGAACGCCTCGATGTCGATCAACACCGCGCGCTCGAGCTGCGCGCGATACCCCTCGACCGCCAGCGAGGCGACCAGGTCCGGATCGTCGGCGGCTTCGACCACTCGCGCCCGGCCGAAGATCTTCATCCGCGCCTGCGCGGCGTAGTCCATGAGGAACAGCGAGACCCGGTCGTCGTGGTCGAGATTGCCGCGGCTGATGTATTGCTTGTTGCCGCGGAAGTCGGCGAAACCCAACGTGCGATCACCGAGCACCTTCAGCAATCCCGGTGCGCCACCGCGATGCTGGATGTACGGCCAGCCGGTCTCACCGACCGTGGCCAGGTAGAAGCTGTCCCGCTCGCCGATGAACCAGGCCTCGTCGGGCCCGATCCGGTCGGCGACCTCGGGCACCTGCGCCATCCGCTCGTAGCTGCGCAGACTGCCGTGCGCGCGCTGGTGCTCGCGCACCAGCGGAGTGAACGCGACCTGCGCGTAGTGCCCGGTCACGACTACCCCTTCGCCCGTTCGATCTTCCCGGCGAGCGCGGCGAGCAGGCTCTGGAGCAGGTCGATGGTGGTCTCGTCGACCAGGTTGCCCGCGTCGTCGAACCGCTCGTGCGACCGGAAGGCGATCACCTCCGGCTTGACCACCACATCGCTCTCGGTCCAGACGAAGACCTGCCGCAACGCCAGTTGCGCTCGGACCGAACCGAATTGGGTGGGCGCGGCGCCCATGATCGCGACCGGCTTGCGCAGCAGCGGCAGCCCTTCGGTCCTGGTCCAGTCGGTGCTGACCCAGTCGATGGCGTTCTTGAGCACACCGGGGATCGAGTAGTTGAACTCCGGCGTCGCGATCAGCACGCCGTCGGCGGCGGCGATGCGGCGGCGCAGGTCGGCCACCGCGGCGGGTCGCTGGTCGGGCGTATCCAGATCCTGGTCGTAGGGCGGGATCGCCCGGAGCCCGTCGTAGATCTCGATGTCGAGGCCGGCGCCGAATTTCTGGGCGGCGCGCAGCAGGGCGGTGTTGTGCGAGTCGGCGCGCAGGCTGCCCGACAGCGCGAGGACGGTGTGGTTGGTCATGGGCTCGCTCTTCTGGGTCGTGCGGATGGGATCCGTTGTTATAACCAGTCATCGATACTTTAAAGGTTAGTTCGGGCCTCGTTGATTCCCGGTTCGGGAAAAAATCTCGGATTCAACGACGGAGCGCCTTCGTGGCGTACTCAGAACCTATGGCGCGGGCGCGGTATCGACGGCGGACCACCGGCGCCGCGCGGCGGACATTCCACGCCAGATCGTCCAGCTGGAAGGGTTCGCACTTCGGTTGCCCGCGAACGGTTGTCGTCGACTAACATCCGCTGGTGATCGACAGCACCATCCCGGTACGCACCGCCCGGCTGATCCGGGCGACCGCCCGGGGTGTCGGGGTCACCGAGGCCGAGCTGCGTCATCTGCCCGGCCCCGACCCCGCGGACATCGCCGATGGCCTGGCCCGCATTCCCACCGAGTCGACCTGGCGCATCTGGGAACTCACCGAGGCGATCGGCGGTCCCGGTGCCGGACTCCGGGCGGGAGCCGCGGCCGATCGTGGGCAGTTGCTCGAGTGGGACTACCTGTTCACCAGCGCACCCACCCTGGCCGAGAGCGTCCGCATCGCGTTCGACCTGCGCGCCCTGGTGACCGATCCGGGTGTCGGCTGGTCCGTGCGCGAGGACGGCCGCCTGCTGGTCCTGCGGTTCGACGCGATCGAGCCCGACCCGCTACTGGCCCCGGTCGAGGACTTCATCCTCTCCACCGTGCTGCGGCGAATGCGCGAGGCCACCCGGACGGCGATCACGCCGGTCCACGTCGCGCTCCGCAGGCGCGCACCCGCCACCCGGCAGCACCTCGTCGATCTCTTCGGCACCCAACGCATCGATTTCGGCGCCCCGCACGCCCAGCTGACCTTCCTCGACGTCGCCGACCTGCCCACCGGCACCGATCCGCAGCTGGGCGCCCTGGTCCGGCACCACGCCGAGCTCGCCCTCGCCGGCTCCTGCCCCGTCCCCACCGATCAGGAGGCGCTGCGCGCCGCGATCCTCGACGAACTCGCCACGGGCGAGCTCACCCTTCCCGCCGTCGCCGCTCGTTTCGCCGCCAGTCCGCGCACCTTCCAGCGCCGCCTCGCCGCGGCGGGCACCACCTGGCGCGACGAAGTCGACGCCGCCCGCCGCGACCGTGCCGAACGTCTGCTGCGCGAGTCCGACCTCCCCGTCCAATCCATCGCCGCCCGCCTGGGCTACACCGATGCTCGCGCCCTGCGCCGTTCCTTCCACCGCTGGACCGGCCACAGCCCCGATGCCTTCCGCCGGGCGGCCGGCCCCGCAAACACGAACGGCGCGTTCACCCTCGGGTGAACGCGCCGGTCGGCGGGAAACGAACTAGCGGCCGATGGCCGCGGCCATCACGCGGACGGCGGAGATCAGGCCGTCGATCAGGTTGCCCTGACGGAACGACGCCAGCGCGGCGGTGACGCCCAGCTGGCAGATGCGATCGTTGGCGCGCTCGGCGACGTGCGCACCGGAGCGCACCTCGATGGCGCCCTGGTTCGGCGAGACCGCGATGAGCACCGAGTCGGCCGCCTCGGGGGTGTTCGGCAGGACCGCGTCGGCGCCGGCCGCCGGGTCGTTGCCGAGATCGCCGAGGTAGATGTTGAAGCGGACCTTGGTCGCGCGGGTCGCCTCGGTGAGGGCGTTGTCGAGCATGACGCGCTCACGGTCGGTGAAAGGCACCTCGTCGAAGACGGTGCCCGGCTCGTGCACGCCCGAGACGCGACCGCTGCTGGTCAGTGCGAATCCGTGCGGCAGGTCGGCCTCGACCACCGCGGGCCACTTAGAACTTGCCACTTGCCCGGCCTCCGATCAGCTCCGCGTTCGCGGCTTCGAGAGCCGCATGGCTGCCATGCGACTCGGCGGTGTGGTGACCCGCCGCGGCGGTCACCTCGTCGGTAGCACTCCACAGCACCGGCGAGTGGGTCCACTTCTGCCCGAGCGCGAAGTGGGCCGGCTTCTCACCGGGGAATGGCTTACCGAGATAGGACAAACCCGCGATCGCGAAGTAGATCGCGGCCGGGATGCCGACGAAGATCAGCACTGTCTCGAGAATGCTCACGGTCCAACGGTAGACGATGCTCTGTAGTAGTTCATCCTCCGGCACTCCCGAAACCGCGTGTCCACCCTCCTCAGACCAGCCAGGCCGCCGCGTTCGCGGGCAGCCGGTCGTCGGCGACGGGGGCGCTGGCCAGCAGCACCTCCCCCGGCGGCAGCTGGATCGGCCCGTCGGAGGCGTTGAGGACACAGATCAGTCCACCCGGCCTGCGGAAAGCCAGGCATCCGTCCGGGCTGCCGTACCACTCGATCCGGTCACCCGCGAATTCCGGCCGTGTGCCACGCAGATCGATCGCCAGCCGGTACAGCGACAGCGTCGAATGCAGGGTCTCCAGTTGGGCTTCCACCGTGCGGTCGGCCCAGTCGGCCGGGATCGGCAGCCACGGCGTGCCCGTGGTGAAGCCGAACGGGGTGGTCGAGCCCTCCCACGGGATCGGCACCCGGCAGCCGTCGCGCCCGCGTTCGGTGTGGCCCGAGCGCTCCCACACCGGGTCCCGCAACGCGTCCTCGGGCAGATCGTCGACGTTGGGCAGGCCGAGTTCGGCGCCGTTGTAGACGAACACCGCCCCGGGCAGCGCCAGCTCGACCATCGTCATCGCCCGCGCCCGCGCGACCCCGATCCGGCCGCCGCCGTAGCGGGTGACCTCGCGTTCGATGTCATGGTTGGACAGCGTCCAGGTCGGCGGGGCGCCGACACCGCTCACCGCGTCGAGGGAGTGCGTGATCGCCTCGCGCACACCCTCGGCGGTGTAGGGGGTCTCGGCCAGGCGGAAGTTGAACGCCAGGTGCAGTTCGTCCGGACGCACGTACTCGCCGAAGCGGGTGTTGTCGTCGACCCACACCTCGCCGATCGACACCGCGTGCGGGTAGTCGTCGAGGACCGCGCGGATGCGGCGGTGGATGGCGTGCACGCCCGGGTTGTTGAAGCGGGGATCGTCGTCGTCGTGGACCAGCATCTTGGTCTCGACCTTCGCCATGTCGGGCAGGCCGTCGGGCTTGGCCATCCCGTGCGCGACATCGATCCGGAAGCCGTCGACCCCGCGGTCGAGCCAGAACCGCAGCGTCTTCTCGAAATCGGCGGCGACCTCGGGATTCTCCCAGTTCAGGTCCGGCTGTTCCGGCGCGAAGATGTGCAGGTACCACTGGCCCGGGGTGCCGTCGGGCTCGGTGACCCTGGTCCAGGCCGGGCCGCCGAAGATGCTCGGCCAGTTGTTCGGCGGCTCGGCCCCGTCGGGGCCGCGGCCGTCCCGGAACAGATAGCGGGCCCGCTCGGGGCTGCCCGGCGCGGCCTCCAGGGCCGCGGTGAACCACGGGTGCTCGACGCTGGTGTGATTGGGCACCAGGTCCATCGTCACCTTGATCTCGCGGTCGTGTGCCTCGGCGATCAGCTCGTCGAACGCGGCCAGCCCGCCGAAGAGCGGGTCGATGTCGCGCGGGTCGGCCACGTCGTATCCGCCGTCGGCCTGCGGCGAACGCATCACCGGACAGATCCACAGCGCGTCGACGCCCAGTAACTCCAGGTAGCCCATCTTCTCGCGAACGCCGCCCAGATCGCCGACACCGTCACCGTCGGAGTCGGCGAACGAACGTGGGTAGACCTGATAGAACACGGCGGTTGTCCACCACGGAGCGGTGCTGTTTTCCCCCGGCACCGGCGAGGCAGGTGTCTGTGTCACAACCGCAATATTGCCAAAGATTGCCCGGGATATTCCTACGGCGCGAGACTTTCTTCGAATCTGGCAAATCGCCAGCGTTCGCCACGCCGGAGCGAAACATCGGGGTAAACCTCGGCATCGACCCGAAACCGCGGCGCCACCTGCCGGTCATCAGCGAACGCGGGGCACCCTTCCCCTCACCCGGGCGCGTTCTGCAGCGAGGCGGCCGCCATCTGGAAGTAGTCCATCAGCTGCTTGCGGTGCGCGTCGTCCAGGATCGATGGCTCGATCTCCCCGACCGCGATCGTCATGCACCGCAGCCACGCGTCACGCTCGAGCGGGCCGACGACGAACGGGTTGTGCCGCATCCGCAGCCGCGGGTGCCCACGCTCGTCGGAATAGGTCCGCGGCCCGCCCCAGTACTGCTCGAGGAACATCCGCAGCCGACGCTCGGCGGGGCCCAGATCCTCCTCCGGATACAGTGGGCGCAGGATCTCATCGGCAGCGACCTCGCGATAGAACACGGACACGATGCGGCGGAACGTCTCGGCGCCACCCACCGCTTCGTAGAACGAGGTCGTTGTCTGCTCACCTGAAGTCACGGCGTCCATTGTGCCCCGATGACCGGGCACGCGACGCGGCGGCAGCCGCGCATCACGAACGCGTGGCCCTTCAACCACAGTTCACCCGAAAGTTTGAAAAATAGCCGTGCAATACCGGCGGAACCATGGTCAACTGGGGGGCAGTATCGGCCCCAGATACCACATGATCCTGCCAATCATGAAATTGAGGTCAAGATGAAGCAGCGACCAGGCGCCCGGTCACACGAGGCGCGCGCGCACCGACAACTCCAGCCCGCCGACGTCCACAATCGTGGCTCGGGGGCTATCCCGCTGCATATCTTGTCCGATCACCATCCGGGCGCACACGGTCATCACGACCTGCCGCATCACCCCGCGCCATTGCATCTTGCCGGAGACCACGACGCCGCCGCGTGGCGCAAACGCCGGGTCCTCCTCCTCAACGCCACCTACGAACCGCTCACCGCGCTGTCCGCGCGCCGTGCCGTCGTCCTGCTGATCTGCGCCAAAGCCGACGCGGTCCACGACAACCCCGAAGCCCCGGTCCTGCACTCGGCAGGCGCCGAAGTGGCGATTCCCTCCGTCATCCGGCTGCGCACCTACGTGCGCGTGCCCTACCGCGCCCGGGTGCCGATGACCCGCGCCGCGCTCATGCACCGCGACCGCTATCGCTGCGGCTACTGCGGCGGCAAGGCCGAGACCATCGACCACGTGATCCCGCGCAGCCGCGGCGGTGAGCACTCGTGGGAGAACTGCGTCGCCAGCTGCGCCCCCTGCAATCACCGCAAGGCCGACAAGATGCTCACCGAGCTCGGCTGGACGCTGCGCCACCCCCTGGTCTCCCCCAAGGGACCGCACTGGCGGCTGCTGTCCACCACCGCCGACCTGGATCCGATCTGGTTGCAGTATCTCGGCGAAGGAGCCGCCTGAGTCAGGGGCTCTCGATGACCATCGAGGCCCAGGTCCCCGGTTCCAGCGCCTCGAAGATGTGCGGAAGATCGCCCAGGTAGCGGACGTAATCGCCGGGGCCGATCTCGATGGGCTCGTCCGCCGGGCCGACCAGCGCGCGCCCGGCGGCCAGCACCACGTGCTCGACCACGCCCGGGTTGTGCGGATCGGAGCGGCGGGTATGGCCGGGTTCGGCCGCGATCCGGTAGACATCGCAGCGCGTGTGTGACTGTCCCGCTGCGAGCAAGGTCACTCGATAGTCCGCGTCGGCCGATGGCACCGGCGCGCCCTCGTCGGCGCGGATCACCTGGACATTGGGCCGGGGCGGGTCGAGCAGCCGCGAGAACGGCATCTCCAGCGCGACGCACAGCGCCCACAGGGTTTCCAGACTGGGATTGCCGGTGCCCGATTCCAGTTGCGACAGTGTCGATTTCGCGACGCCGGCCCGGCTCGCGACCTCGGTCAGCGACAAACCAGCGCGCGCACGTTCGCGGCGCAGCGATGCCGCGATCACCGCTTGGGGTGGTCCGGTCACCGGGTCCTGCCGGTCCATCAACGCCTCCTGGGAGCTGGCGATTTCGCGTTGACTTTACCCACCTGTCGCGTTCAATATGAGAAACATGCGTTCGATATGGCGAACACTCGATCGGCGAACCGTCACCGCCGTGGCCGCGGCCTGCCTGGCCGTCGGCCTCTTCGGCGTGTCCTACGGCGCATCGACGATCGCGGCCGGGTTCCCGGTCTGGATGCCGATCGTGATGGCGGTGACGGTGCTGGCCGGCGGGTCCGAGCTGCTGTTCTTCGGCATCGTCGCGGCGGGCGGTAGCCCGCTCGCCGCCGTCGTCGCCGGACTGCTGCTCAATGCCCGGCACCTGCCCTACGGCCTGTCGGCGCCGGAGGTCTTCGGCCACGGCTGGAAGCGGGTGCTCGGCATCCACGTGCTCAACGACGAGTCGGTGGCGTTCGCGACCGCGCCCGGCGACCAGGAGCGCAAGCGCGCCGCCTACTGGGCCTGCGGCATCGGCGTCGCCCTGAGCTGGCCGCTGGGCGCGACCCTCGGCGCCGCCCTGGGTTCGCTCGTCCCCGACACCTCGGCTCTCGGTCTCGACGCGGTGTTCCCGGTGATCCTGCTCGCGCTCATCCTGCCCGCCCTGCGCGACCGCGCCACCCTGCGCCCGGTCCTGGTCGGCGCCGCACTCGCGGTCGCGGCCGCCCCGTTCGTCCCGGCGGGCCTGCCGGTGCTGATCGCCCTGCTCGGCTTGGTGTTCGCGCTGCGGCCACCGGAGCAGACCGAGAGCCCGGCGGCGCAGCCATGCTGACCTCGGCCGTTCGGCCCGGGCACGCCGGTGCGCGGTTGATACCCGCCCGGTCGATCCCCGCGCGTCCTGGCCGCGCGCTCGGATCGCCGAGGGTCGTGTCGACCTGTGCGACCGGCCGGACTCGGCCCGTCTCCCAGCGGTGGTGCCCGTCGTGAACACCCCCTACCTGCTGCCCGCGATGCTCACGCTCGCCGCGGGCACCTACGCGCTGCGGTGGACCGGACCGGCGCTTCGGCATCGACTTCGCCTGTCGCCCAGGATGATCCATCTTCTCGATACCGGCGCGCTGATTCTGCTCGCGGCACTGGTCGCGACCGCCACCCTCCCGACCGGGTCCGGCGAACTCGGCATCGCCCTGCCCGCCGGAGTGACGGTCGGGGGCCTCCTCGCGTGGCGCCGTGCGCCGCTGCTCGTCACCGTGCTCGTCGCGGCGGCGACAACCGCCCTCCTCCGACTGGCCGGCGTGCACTGACGCGGCGCCGTCACCCTGTGCTCGACGACCGTGACGCGGCGACTCGCGAGCGTCCACCGACCTGGTCGTCGCACTGCCGTCGGGTCATGGTCGGCGCGGGCCTCGCGCCGCTGCTGGTCACCGTCCCCGAGATTACGGACACGCGCACGTCGACCATCCTGTTCCGGCGCCGCGCGCACGACCTCGTTGTCGCCGGGAGATGTCCGACCCCACTGGCACCATGTCGCCCGTGACCACGAGCGAACGACCGATGCCGCCCCTGAACGCCGACGAGCGCGCGACCACGGAGGCGTGGCTCGACTTCTACCGCGCGACGCTGGCGCTCAAGTGCCAGGGCCTCGACGACGCCCAGTTGCGCACCGCCGCCGCGCCATCCGCGCTGACCCTGCTCGGCCTGCTCCAGCACATGGCCGAGGTCGAACGTAACTGGTTCCGCCGAGTCCTCGCCGAGGAGCCCGCGCCGCCGATCTACGACCCGCACGCCGATACCGCGGGACACGACGGTGGTTTCGAGCTCACCGACGACTCGTCCTACGACAAGGCCGTCGCGGTCTGGCAAGACGAGATCGCCCATGCCCGCCGCAATTGCGCCGCTCGCGAGCTGGACGACACCAGCCCGTTCCTGGACAGCCGGGTGAGCCTGCGCTGGATCTACACCCACATGATCGCCGAGTACGCCCGCCACTGCGGCCACGCCGATCTGCTGCGCGAGCGCATCGACGGAGCCACGGGCGTCTGAGCCCGGCGCACGACCTCAGCTGGGCGACAGCGGGATCCCCCCACCCAGGCGACGCGCGACGGAGCCGTAACGGGCGTCGAGGCGCAGCCAGGTGCGGGTGGCGCGGACGCGGACCAGTTCGGTGGGCTGGATGCGGCGCGATTCGGTCTTCTCCCCCGCGTGCGGGATGAAGTCCATGGCGGTGAGGGCGAAGACGACCCGCATCGGGACCTCGACCGCGAGGTCGTCGGCGCCGGTGACGGTGAGCACCGACTGGTCCAGCAACGAAGCGGGCGGGCCGTGGGCCCCGCCGTGCTCGCGGGCCAGATCGGCACCGCGCTCGGCCAGCTCGACCAGTGCCCGAGCCGGGACGTCATCGACGTGGGTGAAACCGTCGGCGGGTGGCAGCGCACCGCGCCAGGCCGAGTCCATCGAGTAGCCGAGGTCGATCGGGTGACCGGTGCGCAGACCCGCCAGCACCGTATCGGCGCCGACGGTGACATCGTCGACACCGAGTTCGGCGGTGACCGTGCGCACCGCGAGGGTCTCGAAACCTGTTGCGACCCACGCGGAGACGAGACTGGAACCCCGCCGCCGCAACCGGACCACCGCGGCCGGGTCGAGCCGGATCGCGCGGCTGAGGAAGGTGGCCAGGTTCTCGCGTTCGGCCGGGTCGGGAGCGTGCAGCACCCGCTGTTCGGAGCTCACGGAGGTCAGGCCCGCCACAGGGCCAGGTAGTCGCGTTCGGTGTCGCTGAGCCTGCGCAACCGCTGGGTCTCGATGTCGAACGCGGCGAGCTGGGTGGTGGCGGTGACCGCCGGCGGCGAATCGGGGGCGGCGCCGTTGGCACGCACCTCGTAGCCGATCGTGAAATCGACCGCCCGCAACTGCTTGACCCACATGGCGATGTCGAGCGGGGTGTCCTCGTGCCGCAGCTGGCCCCGGTACTTCACGTGCAGGTCGACCAGCACACAACCCTGCCGCCCCATCGACGCCGTCGGCTTGTCGTCGTCGAACAGCCACGGAATCCTGGCCTCTTCCAGCAGCGTCACCATCCGCGCGTGGTTGACGTGCTGGAACACGTCCATGTCCGACCAGCGGATCTCGACCTTGGCGTGAAAGCGCCGGGGCAACACCAGGTTCGTCTCCGGCGCGGCCGTGGCTGTGTTCGGCGAGCTCGTCACCGTGGTACCTCCGATTGGGCGCCCACCCCGCTCACCATGCTCCGCACCTGTCGCGCGGCGACCGACAGTGTGGCGAGGTCGTGGGTCCCGGACTCGAACAATTCCGACAGTGCCGCGCGCGCACGACCCAGCCGGGACTGGTTCTTCGACTCCCAGTATGCAATTTTCTCGTCGGCCGTCTCCTCCGGGTCACCCGCGGAGAGCACATCGAGGGTGAGCGAGCGCAGCGAACCGTACATGTCGTCGCGCAACGCGAGCCGGGCCAGCGCGTGCCAGCGATCGCCGCGTTCGAGGTGACTCACCGCCTCGAGCAGCCAATCGATCTTGAGATGCTCGTTGAGCGCGTAGTACAGCGCACCGACCTCGGTGCCGTCCCGGTCGGCGATGTCGGCGATGTCGACGATGTCGAGCAGTGGGTACAGGCTCAGCAGCCCGAACACCTCGGTCGCCAGCTCGGTCGGCGCGCCACGGGCGATCAGCTCGGCCGCGCCCTGGGTGAGCGAGGTGACGTGGTGCCCGCGCAGCCAGCCCGGCACCTGCGGCGCCAGCTCCTGCACCCGCCGGTGGTATCGGTTGATCTCGGCACCCACCGCGATCGGCTGCGGCCGGTTGCTGAGCAGCCAGCGCGAGGCCCGGTCCAGCGTCCGCTTGGACTCCAGCTCCAGCAGATCGCACACACCCGCGGGCGCGTCGGCGCCGCGGATACGCGCCCACACGTCGTGCAGTTCGAAGATCTCGGTGGCCGCGGCGAACGCGCGAACGGTGTCGGAAGTGCTGGCCCCGACTTCCTCGTTGAGCCGGTGCGCGTAGGTGATGCCCGCGTAGTCGACGACTTCGTTGACGATCATCGTGGTGACGATCTCGCGCCGCAGCCGGTGCTTCTTGATCGCGGCGCCGAACCGCTCACGCAGCGGCGTCGGGAAGTACTGCGGCAGCCTGCGCGCGAAGTAGACGCTGTCGGGCAGATCGGTGTCGAGCAGATCGGCCTTGAGCCCGAGCTTGACGTGCGCGAGCAGATTGGCCAGTTCGGGCGAGGTGAGCCCGCGGCCCTCCTCGTCACGCCGCTTCAGTTCGGCCTCGCTCGGCAACGCCTCGAGCTCACGGTCCAGGCCGCGACGCTGCTCGAGATCGTCGATGACACGGCCGTGCACGCTGACCATCTGCGGCGCGTCGGTGCGCGCGATGCCGATCAGCACGTTCTGATCGACGTTGTCCTGCAACACCATCCGCGCGACCTCGTCGGTCATCGAGGCCAGCAGCGGGTTGCGGTCGGCCTGCGCCAGGTCGCCCGAGCTCACCACGCCGTCGAGCAGGACCTTGATGTTGACCTCGTGGTCGGAGCAGTCCACGCCCGCGGAGTTGTCCAGGGCGTCGGTGTTCATCTTGCCGCCGCCCCGGCAGAACTCGATCCGGCCCAGCGCGGTGGCGCCGAGGTTGCCGCCCTCACCGATCACCTTGACCCGCAACTGATTACCGTCGACCCGAACCGCGTCGTTGGACTTGTCGCCCACCTCGGCGTTGGCTTCGGTGCTGGCCTTGACATAGGTGCCGATGCCGCCGTTCCACAACAGCTGCACCGGCGCGAGCAGGATCGCCCGCACCAGTTCCGGCGGCGTGAGCGCCTGCACCGAGTCGGGCAGCCCCAGCGCGAGCCGGGCCTGCGGCGAGATCGGCACCGACTTCACGGTCCGCTCGAACACGCCGCCGCCCGCGCTGATCAGCGAGCGGTCGTAGTCGGCCCACGAGGACCGCGGCAGCGCGAACAGCCGCTCGCGCTCGACGTACGAGGTGGCCGCGTCGGGGTTCGGGTCCAGGAAGATGTGGCGGTGGTCGAACGCGGCGACCAGCCGGATGTGGCGCGAGAGCAGCATGCCGTTGCCGAACACGTCACCGCTCATGTCGCCCACGCCGACGACCGTGAAGTCCTGGCTCTGGGTGTCGATGCCCATCTCGCGGAAGTGCCGCTTGACCGCTTCCCACGCGCCCTTGGCGGTGATGCCCATGGCCTTGTGGTCGTAGCCGGCCGAGCCGCCGGAGGCGAAGGCGTCACCGAGCCAGAAGCCGTAGCGGGTCGCCACGTCGTTGGCGATGTCGGAGAAGCTGGCGGTGCCCTTGTCGGCGGCGACGACCAGATAGGTGTCGTCGGCGTCGCGGCGGACCACCCGGGCGGGCGGCAGCACCGCGCCGGTGGCCAGATCGACATTGTCGGTCACGTCGAGCAGGCCGGAGATGAAGGTGCGGTAGCAGGCGACGCCCTCGGCGATGCTCGCCTGACGATCGGCGGCGGGGTCACCGGTGGGCGCGGGCGGATTCTTCACCACGAAGCCGCCCTTCGCGCCGACCGGCACGATCACCGCGTTCTTCACCGCCTGCGCCTTCACCAGACCCAGGATCTCGGTGCGGAAGTCCTCGAGCCGGTCCGACCAGCGCAGACCGCCGCGCGCCACCGAGCCGAACCGCAGATGCACGCCCTCGACGCGCGGCGAGTAGACGAAGATCTCGAATTGCGGTCGCGGCTTGGGCAATTCGGCGATCTCGCGCGGTTCCACCTTGAACGAGAAGTAGTCGCGGGGGTGACCTTCGGCGTCGACGACGTAGTAGTTGGTGCGCAGGGTCGCCTTGATCAGGCCGAGGATGGCGCGCAGAATGCGGTCGGCGTCCATGCTGACCACTTCGTCGATGCCCGCCCTGACCTTCGTCTCCAGCTCGGCGGCGGTCTCGGCCGACACGGTGTCGGGATCGAAGCGGGCGGCGAACAGGTCGACGAACGCCCGCGCGACCTCGGGATGGGCCAGCAGCACGCGCGCGATGTTGACCTGGCTGTACGGGAAACCGGCCTGCTGCAGGTACTTCGCGTACGCGCGCAGGATCGCCACCGACCGCCACGGCAGACCGGCCCGCAGCACCAGCTCGTTGAGGCCGTCCGCCTCGGCTCGGCCGTCCCAGACCGCCTCGAAGGCGTCGGTGAACCGAGAGTGCAGCTCGTCCTCGTGGGTGGCCTGCTCGAGCAGTTCGGCGTCGAGATCGCCGCCGAGCGCGTTGCGCAGCAGCTCGGGACGCGCCTGCAGCCCGAAGTCGTAGATCCAGCGCTCGGCACCGCACTCCAGCTGCAGCTGGTAGGGCCGCTCGTCGACCACCTCGACGCCGAGGCTCTGCAACACCGGCAGGACCTGGCTCAGCGAGACAGCCGCCCCGGCGATGTAGAGGCTGAAGCGCCACGACCCCGGCGCGGCCTCCGGCTTGCGGTACAGGTGCTGGCCGATGCCGCCCTCGGTGAGCCGTTCCAGCCTGCCGATGTCGGCCAGCGCGCGGACCGGGCCGAAATCCTCCTTGTAGCTTTCCGGGAAGGCCTCCGAATATCGCTTCACCACACCGGGGTCCAGGACGGTGGAGGTGGCGACCTCGTCGTCGATCCGATCGTCCCAGGTGTGGCTGGCCGCGTTCAGCAGCGTCTGCAGGCGCAGCCGATTGTCCTCGGAGGTGTCCGGCGCCGTGGTGGCCTCGGCGGGCAGCATCACGGTGAAATAGACACTGGCGAGCTCGCTTTCGCTCACCCGCGCCGAGTAGTCGATGTCGGCGCCGCCGAGCTCGCGGACCAGGATCTCCTGCATCTGCAGGCGCACCGCGGTGGTGTAGCGATCGCGCGGCAGGTACACCATGCAGGCCACGAACCGTCCGTACCGGTCGCTGCGCAGGAACAGGCGCACCTGCCTGCGCAGGCCCACCCCGAGCACCGCCACCGCGGTGCGGCGCATCGCCTCGGTGTCGGCCGAGAACAGCTCGGTGCGCGGGAACGACTCGATCACCTCGAGCATCGCCTGCCCGGAGAACGAGTCCTTGTCGAATCCGGCCGCCTCGATGGCGGTGCGCACCCTGGTGTTGATGACCGGGATGTCGAGGACGTTCTCGTGCACCGCGCTGACGGTGAACACGCCGATGAACAGATGGACGCCGACGACGGCGCCCGCGTCGTCCACGTCGGCGACGCCGACGAAGTACGGGTACACCGAGCGGTGCACGGTCGCGCGGACCAGGCCCTGGGTGAGCATCAGCAGCGGGCGGTCGCCGCCGTTGATCGGCACCTGGAAGTCGGTGCCGATGTCGGCACGCAGCACGCCGAGGCTCGCGCCGGCCACCGGGGTGGACACGGTGTGGCCGAGTTCGGTGTCGCGGTGATAGCGCGCATAACCGAGCAGGGTGAAGTTGCCGCGCGACAGCCAGCGCAGCAGCTCCGCGCACTCGGCCAGATCGGTGGCGGGGAACGGGGCCGAGCCCGCGGCCGCGGTCCGATCGAGCTGGTCGGCCAGGGAGCTCTGCACCCTGGTCATCGCCTCGGTGTCGTCGATCACCTGACGGACGTCGGCGATCACGGTGGGCAGGGTGCGCTCGATGTGATCGAGCTGGGCCCGCCCGGTCGATGGATGCAGCTGCAGATGCATCCACGACTCCGGCTTGCCGGTCGCGCCGTTGCCGTCCACCTCGTGCGGTGCCGCACTGATCAGGACGCCGTGCGCGTCGCGGGTGACCTCGAAGATCGGGTGGATGACCTCGGTGACGCTCACCTGCATCCGGCTCAGCGCCGCGGTGATCGACTCGACCAGCAGGGGCATGTCGTCGGTGACCAGCTGCGCCGCCGCGCCCATGCCCGACCCGTCGTCGGGATGGTAGACCCGCACCAGCGCCGTGTCCGCGGGACGTTCGGCGGCCAATTCCATGTGGCGACGGAAGATCTGGTTGATGCCGGTGACCGGGAAGTCCGCGTCGCCGGCGTCCACGTGTCGGAAGTACGCCCCTTCGAGTGTCGCGAGATCACCGCGCAAGCTCTGCGGTATTCCCGCGGCCCACGCCGCGCTCGACATTTCCGACGAGACCGTCATCGTTTCGCCCACTCCCATGGATTCGGTTCGCTTCGATTCCGCAACTCAGGTGACGCAAATTCGAGACTAGTCGGGGCTCCATGGACACGCGGAGGGAATTTGCGCTTGCCGCGCCGGTAACTTGGCCAACGTTCGGTGAACGCCGCGGAAGGCGCCGCTGCCAGTCGTTTTCGCGCGTTGACGCCGACGGCCCGGCGAGCCGATCATCGTGGATCGTTCCGCCGGGCCGTCGCAGCAAACCCTCGGGATCAGTCCCGGGTGAGCTTGCGGTGGGTCACGCGGTGCGGGCGCGCCGCTTCGGCACCGAGGCGCTCGACCTTGTTCGCCTCGTAGGCCTCGAAGTTGCCCTCGAACCAGAACCACTTGGCGTCGTTGTCGCTGTCGCCCTCCCACGCGAGGATGTGGGTGCAGGTGCGGTCCAGGAACCAGCGGTCGTGGGAGATCACGACGGCGCAGCCGGGGAACTGCTCGAGCGCGTTCTCCAGCGAGCTGAGGGTTTCGACGTCGAGGTCGTTGGTCGGCTCGTCGAGCAGGATCAGGTTGCCGCCCTGTTTGAGGGTCAGTGCGAGGTTCAGGCGGTTGCGCTCACCACCGGAGAGCACCCCGGCCGGCTTCTGCTGGTCCGGGCCCTTGAAGCCGAACGCGCTGACGTAGGCGCGCGAAGGCATCTCCTGGTTGCCGACCTCGATGAAGTCGAGCCCGTCGGAGACGACCTGCCAGACGTTCTTGTTCGGGTCGATGCCCGCGCGGTTCTGGTCGACGTAGCTGAGCTTGACGGTCTCGCCGACCTTCACCTCGCCGCTGTCCGGCGCCTCCAGTCCGACGATGGTCTTGAACAGCGTGGTCTTACCGACACCGTTGGGGCCGATCACGCCGACGATGCCGTTGCGCGGCAGCGTGAAGGACAGGTCCTTGATCAGCTGACGATCGCCGAAGCCCTTGTCCAGGTGCGAGACGTTGACCACGATGTCGCCCAGGCGCGGACCCGCGGGGATCTGGATCTCCTCGAAGTCCAACTTGCGGTGCTTCTCGGCTTCCGCGGCCATCTCCTCGTAGCGACCGAGGCGGGCCTTGTTCTTGGCCTGCCGGGCCTTGGCGCCGGAGCGCACCCAGGCCAGCTCCTCCTTGAGGCGCTTCTGCAGCTTCTGGTCCTTTTTGCCCTGGACCTCGAGCCGCTGGGCCTTCTTCTCCAGGTAGGTGGAGTAGTTGCCCTCGTACGGGTAGGCGCGGCCGCGGTCGAGCTCGAGGATCCACTCGGCGACGTTGTCGAGGAAGTACCGGTCGTGGGTGACGGCCAGCACGGCGCCCGGGTAGGCGGCCAGGTGCTGCTCGAGCCACAGCACGCTCTCGGCGTCGAGGTGGTTGGTCGGCTCGTCGAGCAGCAGCAGGTCGGGCTTGCTCAGCAGCAGCTTGCACAGCGCGACCCGGCGGCGCTCACCACCGGAGAGGTTGGTGACCGGCTCGTCCGGCGGCGGGCAGCGCAGCGCGTCCATGGCCTGCTCGAGCTGGGAATCCACATCCCACGCGTCGGCGTGGTCGAGGAACTCCTGCAGCTTGCCCATCTCGTCCATGAGCTCGTCGGAGTAGTCGGTGGCCATCAGTTCGGCGATCTCGTTGAAGCGATCCAGCTTCACCTTGACCTCGCCGAGACCCTCCTCCACGTTGCCGCGGACGGTCTTCTCCTCGTTGAGCGGCGGCTCCTGCATGAGGATGCCCACGGTGGCGCCGGGCGCGAGGAACGCCTCGCCGTTGTTCGGCCGGTCCAGCCCCGCCATGATCTTCAGCACGGACGACTTACCCGCGCCGTTCGGGCCGACCACACCGATCTTGGCGCCGGGCAGGAAGTTCAGCGTCACGTCGTCGAGAATGACCTTGTCGCCGTGCGCCTTGCGAACCTTGATCATCTGGTAAATGAACTCAGCCATATATGGAAGCCTATCGGTGCGGGTAACGGGGGTGAGATGCGGAGCGGGCCGGTGCCGCGGATGCGACCCTCAGGCGTCGACCCGCTCGGGCGTACCGGAGATCGGCACCGCAACCGGCGATCGCGCCGGGAGGGAATCCGCCGCGGTCGTAGAGGCTACGGCAGTCGGTACCGTCGGCGCATACTCGGCCGCGTCCTGCGCGGGGATC
Organism: Nocardia canadensis; assembly: GCF_032656385.1. Lineage (NCBI taxonomy): Bacteria > Bacillati > Actinomycetota > Actinomycetes > Mycobacteriales > Nocardiaceae > Nocardia > Nocardia canadensis. Next base: position 156,692 of record NZ_JAVCWB010000004.1, on the reverse strand, counting down.
GGTGGTACAGCGCCGCGCCGGTCCGAAATATTCCGCACGGTGTGCGACGCGGAGCGTGCCGCATCGGATCGCCGCACCACCGACGCGCTGCACCGTCCCAGATCAGGGCCGACCGCGACCGCGCGCATCTCCAGATCCCGACGCTCGGTGCCGTCCTTGCCGCGATACGTGCCGTTGTCCACCCATCCCCCGGCCGCGGCGTCGAACCGGCGCGCATTACTCGCCATTCGGAAGGTCACCACCTGTTCGCCGTTGGCGAGTCACGCCGGACCGGATGGGTCACCACTGTGCCGATCACCGTCGCCTGTGCCTCGTACATCGAATCCGCCCCCGCTCGGTCGCTGTTGTGCTGACTTCCCCAGGATGGACTCACCGTCGGCCGAACGGTCGGACGCGGACGCAACTGGGGACAACCTCGACGGTTGTGGAGATCTCCTGTGTCAGAGCACCGGGAGTTCGGTGTTCGCCCCGCACAGGACGACGATCGGACGCACGCCCGGGTCCGGTCGATAGACGCCGCTCTGCACCGCGGCCAGCGCGGCGGCGCCCTCCAGCTCGACGACGACGCGGAATTCGCGCCACAGGTACTCCCTGGCCGCGGTGATCGCGTCGTCGGCGACCGACAGGGCGGGCATGCGGTGCCTGCGCGCGATGTCGAAGGCGATCTCGCCCACCCTGGTCGCGCACAGCAACTCGGTGGCCCTGGACTGCGCGTCGATGTCGACCGGCCTGCCCGCGGCCAACGCGGCCGACAGCGCAGGCGTGTGCTCGGACTCGACGCCGACGATCTGCCTGCGTCTGCCCAGCGCGGCACCGAGGCCGGCGATCAGCCCGCCGCCACCGATCGCGGCCAGCACCGGCGGCCGCCCGCGCACCTGTTCTTCCAGTTCGAGGCCGATCACCCCGGCTCCCGCCACGACGGCGGGCATGTCGTAGGCGTGCAGGTGTTGCGCACCGCGTTCGGCGGCCAATGTCACGGCCCGCAGCTGCGCTTCGGCGTAGCTCGTGCCGTGCCAGAGCACCTCGGCGCCGTGCGCCCACATCGCGGCGACCTTGGTGTGCGGCGCCGACTCCGGCACCACCACCGTGCAGGCCTTGCCCAGCTGCGCGGCGGCCAGCGCGACCGCGATCCCGGCATTGCCGCCGGAGGCGACGACGACATGATCGACATCCTTGCCCGCGGCCAGCAGCGCGTTGAGCGCGCCACGCACCTTGAAGGTGCCACCGTGCTGGAGGAATTCCAGTTTCAGCGAGACCGGCACGGGGCCGTCGGGGCCGTCGACGGTGGTATGGAACACCGGGGTCTTGCGCACCCGGCCCGACAGCCTGCGTCGCGCCGCCCGCACCTCCGTGCGCAGCACACGATGCGGTTCGGTGCGATGTATCGACCCACTCATGGGCGCACCGCATCCACTCACTGACGCACCTCGCCGTCGCGACGCGCCAGCTCGGCGTACATCGCGTTGTAGGCGGTGAGCTCGGCGTCGTTGTCGCGGTCGGCGGCGCGGTCGGTGCGCTTGGCCAGCCGCTGATCGCTGCGCGACCACTGGATCAGCAGCGCCAGCATCACCACGACCAGCGGCACCTCACCACTGGCCCAGGCGAAACTGCCGCCGTTGCGCTGATCGGCGAGCAGGTCGATGTTCCAGCCGAGGCCGAGGGTGCGGTAGAACCAGCCGCCGAGCACGGTGTTCATGCTCATCAGCGCGATGCCGAAGAACGCGTGGAACGGCAGCGTGCCGAACACCATCGCGAGCTTGGTCAGCGGCGCCACCTCGCGCGGCTTGGGATCGATGCCGATCACCACCCAGTAGAACAGGTAGCCGCTGAGCAGGAAGTGCGCGTTCATCATCAGGTGCGCGGCGTGCGAGTCGACGTAGGTGTCGAAGATCCCGCCCAGGTACAGCGCGTAGAACCCGGCGACGAAGATGATCGACGCCACGACCGGCTGGGTCAGGAACCGCGAGACCGGGTTGTGCACGGCGGCCAGGATCCACTCGCGCGGACCCGGCACGCCCTCGCGCCCGGCGGGCGGCAGCGCGCGCAACGCCAGCGTCACCGCGCCACCGAGGGCGAGCAGGATCGGCGCCAGCATCGACAACGCCATGTGCGCGCCCATGTGCACGCTGAACATCGCCGGCGCGTACCGGCCGACACCCGAGGACGTGGCCAGCAGCAGCACCAGACAGCCGCTGCACCAGGCGATGGTCCGCCCGACCGGCCAGGCGTCGCCGCGCTTGCGCAGGCGATACACGCCGAGCAGGTAGAGCGCGGCGAGCACGATCGCGAGGGTCCCGAAGATCAGGTCGAAGCGCCAGTCGAACAGCAGTCTGCCCACGGTCGGCGGCCCGGCCAGGGTGTAGCCGAGCTCGACCTCCACCGGCGTCGGGATCGAGGTGGGCGGCGGAGGCGGGGTGCGCCCGAGGCCGACAGCCAGGCCGATGGTGGCCGCGAAGATCAGCATCTCCACCCCGGCGAAGCGGATCAGCGCCCGGCGGTCGCGCGGATCGGCGGCGAGCGCGGGCAGCGCGGCCCGGCGCTGCAGGTAGCCGAGCACACCGAGGACGAGCAGCGCCGCCGCCTTGGCCAGCACCAGCTTGCCGTAGGTCGTGCCGAACAGCTCCGACGCGGGCAGCCGGACCCAGGCGTTGACCACGCCGCTGAGGCCGATCACCACGAACGCGATGGTCGCGGCGACCGAGAACCGCCGGGCAGCGACATCGGTCCCCGCGCCTCCGCGCAGCGCGTGCGCGAGCACCGCGATCAGACCGCCGACCCAGACCGCGGCCGCCACCATGTGCAGGATCAGCGAGTTGGTGGCCACATCGTGGGCACCGCCGGAGGACGAGTGCCCGGTCAGCGCGAGCGGCATCATGGTGATCAGCGAGCCGGCCAGCAGCAGCGGCGTCCAGCCCCAGCGCAGCGCCAGGCGACACCCGATGGCGACGATCAGCGCGAACAGCGTCGTGGTGCGCCAGGCACCGGCGACCTCGACCTGGGCGATCACCGGCCACAGCACCTCGGGCCGCCAGATGTCACCGACCGGCTGCCCGGTCGTATCCGAGACGGTCAGTGGCACCAGCAGCGCCGCGCAGCCCGCCCAGACCAGCGCGGCGTCGGCGGCCCGGCGCACCGCGCGGTAGCCGCCGGCCTCGAGTAGTCCGCTGTCGCGGGGCGGCAGCAGGAACGCGGCGAACAACAGCGAGCCGACGGTCATCGCGGCGGCCAGATCGGCCACCGCCCGCAGCGCGGGCAAGCCATATGTTGTCAACGGCCCCGGATCGGGTATACCCAGCAGACTGAGGGCCTGCGCCGCCGACAACCCGACCACGATCGCCGCGACGACCGCGGCCATCGCCCCGGCGACGACGCTCAGCACCCCGAACGTCGCGCTGTTGCCTGTCGGCGCAGCCCGACCCGCTTCCACCGGTGGCGCGCCGTCCACGGCGGGTCCAGCGGAGGGGTGCTGCGATAACGACATGACAACGAGGGTAGTTCGACCTGCCCCGGGCCGACCCGATGGGGCATCGCTGCCGACGACCCCAGCACTCCTGCTGGTCGGTCGCTATACTTTTCGCGCTGGACACCGGCGCCGAGTTCGGCCAAGGTGGATGCCACTGCCTCCGTAGCTCAGTTGGATAGAGCAAGGGCCTTCTAATCCCTAGGTCGCAGGTTCGATTCCTGCCGGGGGCGCAGATCGGCCCTGACCTGCATGTATTCCAGGTCAGGGCCGCACATGGCCCAGGGCGCCATCCGCGCCGGGCAGGGATTCCCGCGTCCAGCGGATCACCATCCTTCTTTCTTCCCCATTCCGGCTGTTCAGCCGATCCCCCACACCGTTCGTCGTGCCACCGCGCGCTCTTCACGACCGACGCGGATCCCGAATACCCACCCCGAAGGGAGCGAAATCTCATGAGCACCAACGGAATTACCGCCGGTACCGAGCGCGCGATCATCGAGGACCTGCTCGACCGCAATCGCGCCGCGCTCATCGCGACCGCGCGCGGTCTGTCCGAGGCCGATGCCCGCCGGCGACTCGTGACCTCGCTGACGACGCCTATCTCGTTGATCAAGCACGCGGCCGCGGCCGAGCGGATCTGGTTCCAGCGGTTCTGGGCGGGACTGGACGAAGCCGACTGCGACGGGTACTCGCGCCGTGACGAGGGCACCTTCACGGTGGGCGAGGACGAGTCGCTGGCCGAGGTCATCGCCGAGTTCGAGCGGGCGAGCGGGCGGTCACGGGAGATCGCATCCGGCTTCGACCTCGACGACACGAAGGTGAATCCTCGCGAGGGCGAGGTGAGCATGCGGTGGACGCTATTGGCGATGATCCAGGAGTTCGCCCGGCACGCGGGTCACGGCGATATTCTGCGTGAGCAGATCGACGCGTCGCCGAACGCGTGAACGCGGGCACCCGCCACGGTCGCGCCGACGCTCTCGATGTGGATAATCGAACGTATGTGCGAATCCATCCGGCCCTATCTGCGTGCCGGCGTATGGACCGAACCGTCGCCGCGCTTCTGCCCGAACGGGCACCGGCTCGGGGCCGGGCGCGCGCTGGTCGTCGCGATGCCGTGCCGACGGATCGGCGGCCATCACCGGGTCCACACCTGCCTGGCGTGCGGCGCCGTCACCTACAGCCCGCCCGCCCACAACGACTGCGAGCACTGAGCTGTCCACGTGCCGGTGGGCCGCCCCTGAGCCACCGGGGCGACCCAGTCCGCACGCGGTCTCAGTGCGAGTAGTCCCGGAACGTCATGACGCCGCCGACCACGACGATGATCGCCGTGAGGACGTAGACCGTGACGCGTATCCACGTCGGACCGTAGTAACTGACCGCCATCGACGCACCGAGCGCCGCGAGAATCATCACCACCCCGTAGAACGGCGTGCGCTGCTCCCTGTCAACCATTCCTCCAGTGTCCGCCGACGACGCGGCGGTGCCAATGCCCTCAACAGGGCGAACAGCCGACCGCCCGGTCACCGGGGCCGACGGGCACGATCAGCGCGCACCGCCGACGGCGACGCCGGGCGCGGGCAACCGCATCCGCTCGACCGTGGGGACGGGGAACCACCGGTCGGCAGCGGCCGAGGCCGACGCGGGCCTGCGCAGATGGACGCGCCGCCATGCCCGCGCGAACAGCGCCATCGCGGCGGCGAGGGTCACCACCACCGCGCCGATCGCCAGCCCGAGCGACACCGTCACGGCCGTGCCCTCGCGCCCCGCACCGCTGCGATAGATCAGCACCGCCGCCGCCACCGGCCCGGCCATTCCCCCCGCGGCGGCGCTGAGCAGCAACGCGCCGGTGACCAGCTCGACCACCCGCAGCGGCCGCCGCGTCCGCACCCGTACGGCCCGGTGGCTTCCTCCCAGCGAACCCCATGATCTCCCGACCAACGCCACAGCCAGCCCCTTCCGCTCCTCTGCCCACACCTGCATATGAACCGGACACTGCACGGTATACCGCTGCTCGGACGCACAACGAAATCGACACCGAACAGTTGCCGAGTCGGACATCAGCAACCATGCAGCGATTCAGCGGGCGCGCCGGCGGACCGGCATCGAGACGGCCTCGGTACCTCGCCCACGCCGGTGCGATGACAGCGACACGCCCGGGTACGGGTACCCTTCCCCCTCATGTGGATCATTCTCGCCATTTCCGTGGTCAGCTCCGTGATCATTGCGATCCTGTTCGCCACCGGCTTCCCGGAGCACTGACTCGACGGGATAGCCGTCCCTTAGCTATCCGGCCTCGTTCGTGGAATGTGGTGAGAAGATGGCTGGGTGCCGAACAGTAGCCAGCCCAGTGCGCGGTCCGACGACGGCCGCTCGTTCGTAGTCGCCGACGCCACCGACAGCGCGCTGGTCGCCGGTTCGCTGGCCGTGATCGTCGCGGCCGAGCGCCGACAGCTCGTCCTCGTCGAGGAGCGGTCGGAGACGACCCCGGTTCGGCTGCGTGGCCGGCTGATCGGCGAGCTCAACGACGACGGCATCGACGTGCGCGCGGGCTACGCGTTCACCGACGGCACGGTCGAACTGGTCGACGCCGAGACCGTCCAGACACTGCACGACACGACCGGCGCGCTGCTCGATGTCGGGGTGAACCTCACCCCGCCGGGCGGTCCGGCCCGGCTGCTGCCCAAGCGATTCAACCGGCACACCTTCTGGTGCGGGCAGAGCGGATCCGGCAAGACCTACGCGCTCGGGGTCGTGCTCGAGCAGGTCATCGCGCACACCGCGTTGCCGGTGGTGATCTTCGACCCCAATTCCGATTTCGTCCGGCTCGGCGAGGTCTCCCCCGGCGCCACCGGCCCCACCGCGGACGCGTTGCGCGAACGCGACATCCGGGTGCTGCGCCCGCATTCCGCGCAGCCGCTGCGGGCTCGGTTCACCGCGCTGCCGCTGAGTTCCAAGGCCGCGATCCTGCGGATCGATCCGATCGCCGACCGCGAGGAATTCAACGAGCTGATCCACCTCGCCGACGAGCTCGCCGCCGCCGAACTCGATGTCACCCTGCCCACCCTGCGCAAGTCGGCATCGACGGCTCAGCGGCGGCTGGCGATGCGCATCGAGAACCTGGGGCTGCACGAGTGGGAGGTGTGGGCCCGCGCCGACCGCGCGGTCACCGAGGTCGTCGACGAACGGCCCGACGCGACCGTCCTCGACCTGGGCGGATTCTCCACCGCCGCACAGCAACTCGTGGTCGCGCTGGCCCTGCTCGACGACCTGTGGGCGCGCCGCGAAGAGCGGCGCCCGATCCTGCTCGTCATCGACGAGGCGCACAATCTGGCCTCGCCCCGCCAGGATTCACCGATCGCGATCGCGGTGCGCGAGCGACTGATCCAGATCGCCGCCGAGGGACGTAAATTCGGGCTGTGGCTGCTGTTGTCGACGCAGCGTCCGTCGAAGGTCCACCCCGGCATCATCTCCCAGTGCGACAATCTCGCGCTGATGAAGATGACTTCCCCGGTCGACCTCGCCGAGCTCGGCACCTACTTCGGCTACGCGCCGTCGGCCCTGCTCGACCGCTCCCCGTGGTTCCGCCAGGGCGAGGCCCTGTTCGCGGGCGGTTTCGTCCCGGCGCCCGCGCTGGTGAAGGTGAACACGCGGCTCACCCCCGAGGGCGGCAGCGACGTCGGGGTGCCACTGCGCTGAGCAGTGACGATCGCGGGCGTTTTCGTCCGGATCACGGTGGGGCCGCCTAGAGTTGACTGATTGTGCGGGGCGATGCGGAGGGGGACGGCCGAGTTGCCCTCGCGATGCGCCGTTGCGTGTTCCGTCGCCGCACGCCGAGCACGTTCGGGGTGTATTGGAAGCTGGCGCGGGCCGGGTTCAAGCGCCAGGCCCAATACAAACTGGCGATGTTCGCCGGGCTGTTCACCAACTGCGTGTTCGGTTTCGTCCGGGCGGCGGTGATGGTGGCCGCCGTCCGCGCGGCGGGCGATTTCGGCGGCTACGACGAGGGCACCATCGGCGCCTACGTGTGGCTGTCGCAGGCCCTGCTCGGCGCGACGCAGTTCATGGGACCACCGATCGACCTGGTGGACCGGATCAAGTCCGGTGACGTCGCGATCGATTTCCTGCGCCCGGTCGACGTCCAGCTGAGCTATCTGGCCACCGACATGGGCCGGGCCGCCTGCACGTTCCTGCCGCGCGGGGTGCCGAGCATCGTCATCGGCGCCGCGACCTTCGGGCTGTCGATGCCGACGACGCCGGTGGCCTACCTGCTCGGCCTGATCAGCGTGCTACTGGCGGTGGCACTGTCGTTCCTGTGTCTGTTCGCGGTCGCGCTGATCGGTTTCTGGGTGGTGGAGATCCGCGGCATCCGGGTGCTGTATCAGATCGTCGGTACTTTCCTGGCCGGGCTCTTCGTCCCGGTCCACATGTTTCCCGACTGGTTGCGGACGATCGCGCTGGCTACCCCGTTTCCCTCCATCCTCCAGTCACCGATCGATACGCTGTCCGGGCGGGTCGCCGGGATGGACGCCTTGCTCACCGTTGCGGCGCAAGGCTTCTGGGTGCTGGTGATCGGACTGCTCGGCAGGGTGTTGCTGCGTGCGGGACAACGCAGGTTGGAGGTACAGGGTGGCTGAACCGGATTCCGCGCGCATCGTGGCCGGGACCTGGTTCACCCCCTATCTCGCAGTATTGCGTTCGCGTGTGAAAGCACAGCAGGTGTACCGGCTCTCGTTCGCCACCGAGGTGTTCAGCGCCTTCCTGATCGGCCTGGTCGAGTTCGCCGAGGTGTGGGTCATCTTCCACAACGTCGGCACGCTCGGCGGCCTGGACACCAACGCGGCGCTGCTGCTGTTCGGGCTGTCCAACACCTCGTTCGCGCTGGCCCAGGTGCTGGTCGGGCATCTGGACTCGCTGCCCGCGATGATCAGGATGGGCACTCTGGACGCCTATCACCTGCGCCCGCAACCGCTGCTGCTGCAATTGATCACCAGCGACATCTCACTGCGCAGGCTCGCGCGCGCCGCTGTCGCGGTGATCGTGCTCGGGGTGGGGTTGTGGCGCAACGAAATCGACTGGGGCATCGCCCCGGTTACCTTGATCGTGATCACCCTGATCAGTGGAATTGCCCTGTTCTGTGGCCTTTTCGTATGCGCAGCGGGACTACAGTTCTTCCTGATAGACGGCGCCGAGCTCACCAACAGCTTCACCTACGGCGGATCCTTCGCCGCGATGCAGCCCGCTTCGGTGTTCCCCGCGCCGCTGAAGCTGTTGTTCGGGTTCGCGATTCCCGTCGCGTTCACCGCCTACGTGCCGACGATAGCGCTGCTGGGTCTCCCCGGACCGCCGCTGTTGCCCGCGTGGTCGGCCTGGTTGACACCGGTGGCGGCGGCATGGGTGTGGTTACTGGCCTTCGCAGCGTGGCGGATCGGAACGAGGCACTATCAGGGAGGAGGGGGATAACGATGGACGAGCACAGCTCGGCGGAGCCGATCATCGACATCGACGACCTCACCCGGCAGTTCACGGTCTACCGCAAGAACGGCAGCCGCTGGCGCAGACACCGGGACACCATCACCGCGGTCGACCGGATGAGCTTCCGGATCGAACGCGGTTCCGCGGTCGGCTACATCGGCGCCAACGGCGCGGGCAAGTCGACGACGATCAAGATGCTCACCGGCATCCTGGTACCGACCACCGGCAGCGTGCGCACCTGCGGCCTGGAACCGGTGCGCCAGCGCAGGGAACTGGCCGCGCGGATCGGCGTCGTGTTCGGGCAGCGCTCGCAGCTGTGGTGGGATCTGCCGCTGCACGAGTCGTTCTCGATCCTGGCGGCCATCCATCGCCTCGATCCCGACATCGCCGACAAGCGCACCCACGAACTGGTCGAGCAGCTCGAGATGGCCGACACCCTCGACACGCCGGTGCGCCAGCTCTCGCTCGGCCAGCGCATGCGCGCGGAAGTGGCCGCCGCGCTGCTGCATTCGCCGGAACTGGTGATCCTGGACGAGCCGACGATCGGCCTGGACGTGCTGTCCAAGCAGCGACTACGCGAGTTCCTGCGGGCCGAGCGGATCGAACGCGGCACCACGCTGCTGCTCACCACGCACGACATGGGCGATATCGAGCGGCTCTGCGACCGCGTCCTGGTGGTCGATCACGGCAGGCTGGTGTACGACGGTTCACTGGCCGGGCTCGGCGCCACCGTCGGCGCGCGCCGGGTGCTGGTGGTCGACTTGGCCGCGCCCACGCCGGATCTCGACGATCTGCCGTGCGGCGCCCAACTGCTGTCCAGCGAGGCGGGCGGCATGCGCCAGCGGCTGGCCTTCGACGCCGAGCACACCACGGCGGCGGCTTTACTGGCCGCGGTGTCGGACCGGGCGCAGGTGCGCGACTTATCGATCGAGGAGCCGGGCATCGAGGACGTGGTGCGCCGGATCTACGAGTCGGCGCGCTGAGTCAGCTCGGCGCGTTCGGCGTGCCGGAGTACAGGCTGACCTCGCCGTTCTCCCCGAGGAAGGCGTTGACCAGCATGATCCGCTGCGCCAGGAGATCGTCGGGCTCGGGCGCGCTGGTGGTGATCGAGATCTGCGGTATCGCAGCCCAGTTCACCACGTAGCGCTCGGGTGGGCCGTCGTCGTCGGACAGGCGCGCGAGCCGGAACACCGAGACGGCGCGGCGCTCCATGAGGTCGCGCACGACGTCGGCGATTCGCTGCGGGTCTTCCAGCGCGAACAGGAACCCGAAGGTCAGTTCGGGTGAGGACACATAGGCCGGCACATTTATCGAGGTTAGTGCATGCGGTGCCGTCCGCGGCGGGTACCGCCGATCCGATTGCCGGAAATGTGCGGATGAGTAACACAGGAGAAGTCGCGTGGTGACCCCGCCGTAACGGTGCATAACAATTTCCGCAGACCAGGCGATTTGTACACCATACTATTGCGCGGTCGCGCCGAATCGCGCTTTCCTGGTGTTGTCCCGATTTTCCCCGGGTCGTCTTCCTCGCCGCAGCGTCGCGGATATTCGTCGACGCCCGGGCGGGGCTACGCCGGTGCCGGGGAGTGCACCTCCCCCGAATCCTCCCCGGCTCTGGCGTATCCAAGCATGAATTCAGCGTATTCAGGGGCGTGCACCATGCCGTTCGATCCCGGTCATCGTGTGGATGCCACGCAATTCCCGCCACCCTCGGCGCTGTTGCGGGCCTTCCTGGAACCCCCCGGCTCCGACCCGATGCGGCACCGCGTCCTCGACGCGGCCACTCGGCTGGCTCGCTGCCACGACCGCAGACACCAGGCGATCGAGGCGGCTCGCGCGCCGGAGGCCACCAGCGGCCGGATCGCGGCCTGCGGCAAATTGATCGATCAGATCGACGGCGACCGCGCCACCCTCATCGCCCGCATCGACGACTGGGTCGCGGCCAATGTGGCGCACCGGGCGGGCGCCTCGCTGCACACCGAGACCCTCGGCGCGGTGATCGACCGGATGGCAGCGAAATGGATCGCCGCCCAGCGGGCGCTGGGCGGCGATCCGATCGAGAAGACGACCCAGCGGCAGTGGGAGGCGCGCACCCATCTGCACTGGTGCCGGCTGGCCGAATTGACCGACGGCTACCGGGATCTGATCACCGATGTCACCGAACACCGCAGGCGGTTGCCGGTGTGGTGACGATCAGGCTTTGTCGCCGGGAACCGGCTCGGTGACCTCGACCTCGACCTCGACGGGTTCGGTGACGCCGCCGTCGGTGGTCACGTCGGCCTCGACGAACTCCGGATAGGCCCGCTCGGCGTCGAGTCGCTGCTCGGCGTCGCGGCGGGCCGCCGCGGCGGCCTCGTTCATCTCGATCGCGTCGGTGATGAACTCACCGATCTCGCGCGCGACCTCGGCGACCGCCCCGGTGATCAGCGTGGCGATATTGCCGACATGCCGGGCACCGGAGGACGTCAATTCCTGGACAAGATCTTTGTTGCTTTCGAATTTGCCGACCATTTACACGCCCACTTCGGTTGCCTTCCGATTACGCACAACGATAACACCGGGCGTCGGCGTCCTCTTGACCAAGCGATCCGGCAACGCCAGCAGGAAGATCTTGGCCCAGACCGAGCCGATCTGCTTGGAGAAGCGGCCGGTGTTGTAGGGCAGGCCGTACTTCTCGGCCAGCGCCTTCACCTCGGGCGCCATTTCCGGGTACCGGTTGGCCGGGATGTCCGGGAACAGGTGGTGCTCGATCTGGTGCGACAGGTTGCCCGACATGATGTGGAACAGCTTGGAGCCCTTGATATTGGCCGAGCCGAGCATCTGCCGGACGTACCATTCACCGCGGGTCTCGACCTCGGTCTCCTCCTTGGTGAACGTCTGCACGCCCGCCGGGAAGTGACCGCAGAAGATGATCGAGAAGGTCCACAGGTTGCGCACCAGGTTGGCCGCGGCGTTGCCGGCCAGGGTGTGCAGGAACAGCGGGCCGGTCAGCGCGGGGAAGACCACATAGTCCTTGAGGACCTGCTTGCTCGCCTTCTTGCCCTGCCCCTTGAGCAGCGGCTTCAGGTCGGACCACTTGCGCTTGCCCTTGATGATGTTGTCGGCCTCGAGGTCGTGCACCATCACGCCCCACTCGAACAGCACCATCAGCAGGAAGGCGTAGATCGGGTTGCCCAGGTAGTAGGGGTTCCACTTCTGGCCCTCGTCGATGCGCAGGATGCCGTACCCGATGTCGCGGTCCATGTCGTGGACGTTGGTGTAGGTGTGGTGCATGTAGTTGTGCGAGTGCTTCCACTGGTCGGCCGGGCAGACCGTGTCCCAGTCGAATTCGCGGGAGTTGATGCCGCGCTCACGCATCCAGTCGTACTGACCGTGCATGACGTTGTGGCCGATCTCCATGTTGTCGAGGATCTTCGACACACCGAGCGCCGCCACGCCCGCCAGCCAGAACGGCGGCAGGAAGCCCAGGTACATCAGCCCGCGGCCGGCGATCTCGAAGCCGCGCTGGGTCTTGATGATCTTGTAGATGTAGTCGCGGTCGCGTTCGCCGAGATCGGCTTCGACGCGGGCGCGCAGGTCGTCGAGCGCCTGGCCGAGTTCCTCGACCTGCTCCGGGGTCAGGATGACCGGGCCGTCTTTGCCTTCGGTGAGGATCGTCATGGCTGTATCTCCCCTTGGTTGATTTCTCGGTGATCTAGAGAGCGATGTCGACGTCGCCGACGGCCGTGTTCACGCAGATCTGGATCTGCTTGTCGGGATCGGCGTCGAGCTCGCCGGTGCGCAGGTTGCGGGTGCAACCGGAGACCTTGGTGGCGGTGCAGGAGAAGCAGATCCCCATGCGGCAGCCGTATTCCGGGGTCAGTCCGGCCGATTCGGCCTGCTCGAGCAGCGATGCTCCGGTGTTGTCGGCAGCGACGTCGCTGCTGGAGAAGGTGATGGTGCCGGTGGCCTCGGCCGGGTCGGCCGGGACGGTGGTGAGGGTGAACTCCTCGCTGTGCACCCGATCGGCGAGACCCTCGGCCTCGAAGATCGTCTGCACGGCCCGCATCAGCGGCGGCGGACCACAGACGAAGGTCTGCGCGTCGGCGAACCAGGGCGCGACGCGCTCGAGCTCGTCGTAGTCGAAGAACCCACTGCCGGTGGAGGTTTCCCCATCGATGACAGTGCCGGGCTCGACCGGGTAGCGGTACTCGACCCGGAAGTTGGGACGGCGGTTGGCGATCGCGGTCAGCTCGGCCCGGTGCGGCACCATCTCGGGCTGACGCGCGTAGTGCAGGAAGGTGACTTCACCGGTGAAGCCCTCCGCATCGAGCGTACGCAACATCGACAGCACCGGGGTGATGCCGCTGCCGCCGCTGACCAGCAGCACCCGGTCCGGGCGCTGTTCGGGCAGGGCGAAGACGCCGGCGGCGGGCGCCAGGTCGACGACCATGCCGGGCTCGGCGTGGTCGTGCAGGTAGTTCGAGACCAGCCCGCCCGGGTGCGCCTTCACCGTCAGCTGGAGGAAGCGGTCGCCGCGGCTCTCCGGATCGATCGGCGAGTAGCAGCGGGTGTGCCGCACGCCGTTGATCGAGACGCCGATCTGCACGTACTGACCGGCGCTGTGGCCACGCCACTGCCGGGAGGCGCGCAGGGTGAGCGTCACCGAGCCCGGCACCGCACGCGAGACGTGGGTGATCTCGGCGCGCAGTTCCCGTGCGGTGAGCGCGGGAGAGACGAGCTCCAGGTACCGGTCCAGCGGATGCGGCGTCGTCAACGTCTGCACCAGGTCGATCAGTCCCACCATGCGTCTTACCCCTCTGCGGAAGTCCTTCGGCATGCGATTCACATTTCAGTGCACGCCTGTACACTCACTAGTGTGCCGGATGGACCCAGCCCGCTGTCAACCGGCAAAGATGTGAGGCGGGCAACATATCCAGGGAAGCGACTATGGTGAACGGATGTATGCTCACCGATGTGACTGAGCAGGCAGGAACCCGCAACGAGCGCAAGGCGCACACCCGTGCGGCCCTCCTCGAAGGCACCCTGACGCTGGCCGCCGACCGCGGATTCGCGGCATTGAGCCTGCGGGAGATCGCCCGCTCGGCCGGCATCGTGCCGACCGCGTTCTATCGCCATTTCGCCTCGCTCGACGATCTCGGCGCCACGCTGGTCGACGAGGGCGTGACGGCGCTGCGCCTGGCATTGCGCGAGGTCAGACGCAAGCCGGACGCACACCTGGCCGACACCGTGCGGTTCGTGTTCGAGCAGGTGGGGGCCAAGCGCGCCCTGTTCGGCTTCCTCATCCGCGAACGCCACGGCGGGCCTGCCCCGCTGCGCCAGGCCATCGCGATGGAGATGCAGCTGATCGTGCGCGAGATCGTGGCCGATCTGTCCCGGCTGCGCGCGCTGGACAACTGGAGCACCACCGAGCTCGAGATCGCGGCGGACCTATTGGTCACCACGGTCACCGACGGCATCGCCGCCTATGTCGCGGCGACACCGCGCGAGGAGTCGGCGGTGGTCGAGCGCACCGTCATGCAGATGCGCCTGATCGCGCTGGGCATCGGCGGCTGGGTTCCCAAACCCGCTGACTGAGGGATGTTTCCGGTGCTGTGGCCGCATGCGGTCCATGGTGTAACACACCCCACATGCCGCACAGCCGGAATTTCAGAGTACGGGCGTACACACAATGGGGGCCGCCCCGATCTGGTGAACAACCACTAGGTTGCGGCCACCGCGGACGCGGGCGCGCGCACCGGCAGCAACACGAGCAGTCCGGCCGCCAGGACGACGAGCAGGCCGGCGATCCCGGCTCGGTCGCTGTGGAACACCGAGACGAACACCCCGAACAGCGCCGGCGCGAGGAACGAGACCGCCCGCCCGGTCGTGGTGTACAGCCCGAACATCTGACCCTCGCGCCCCGGCGGCGCCAGGCGCGCCAGGAACGAACGCGCCGAGGCCTGCGCGGGCCCGACGAACACGGTGAGCGCGAGCCCGAAGATCCAGAACATCAGCGAGCCCGAGACCACCAGCAGCACCAGCCCGCACGCGAGCATGCCGATCAGCGAGGCCACGATGACCCGCTTGGGCCCGAGCGAGTCGTCGAACCGGCCCGCCGCGATCGCCGCGGCACCCGCAACGACATTGGCGGCGATGCCGAACAGCAGCACGTCGGCGTCGGCGAAGCCGTACACCTGCACCGCGAGCACCGCGCCGAAGGTGAACACCCCGGCCAGCCCGTCCCGGAAGACGGCGCTGGCGAGCAGGAACCACACCGTGTGCCGGTCCTGGGCCCACAGTTCGCGCACATCACGCCACAGCACCCGGTAGGAACCGAGGACCCCGGCCCGCGCCGCGCCGGGGTCGGCGGTGGTGCGCGGCAGTTCGGGCACCGCGAACAGCACCGGCAGCGCGAAGACGGTGAACCAGACCGCCGCCAGCACGATGGCCAGGCGCACGTTGAGGCCCTGATCAGTGGGCATCCCGAGCACGCCGCGGGTGTCGCCGTCGCCGGCCAGGAAGCCCACGTAGCAGATCAGCAGCAGCACGATGCCGCCGAAATAGCCCATCGCCCAACCGAATCCGGACACCCGCCCGACCGTGGCCGGGGTCGAGACCTGCCGCATCATGGCGTTGTAGGGCACGCCGGCCAGCTCGAACACGGCCGAGGCGAAGGCCAGCAGCGCCAGTCCGAGCCACAGATCGTGGTAGTCGTCGTGAACGAAGAACATCAGCGACATCGCGCCGACGGTGAGCGCCGTGAGGGTCGCCAGGGCCCGCTTGCGTGAGCCGACCGCGTCGAAGTACTGCCCGCAGACCGGCGCCGTCAGCGCGACGACCAGCCCCGCCGCCGCGAGCGCCCAGCCCAGCCAGGCACTGGCCGGGGTGTCGCCGGGCAGGTCGTCGCCGACCTTGTCGGTGAGATACACCGAGAACACGAAGGTCAGCGTGACGGCCTGGAACGCCGAGGACCCCCAGTCCCACAATCCCCACGCCACTACCTGCCCGCGTCCGGCCGCCTCGCCGACGGTCTCGGCCGCGTTCACCTCGGTCATGGCCGAAGCGTAATGGGGATCGCGACTCCCGGCAGGGCACATCGGCGTTTCGGCACGCCGTCATTTCATATGAACCTGGTTGCATAGTACCGAGCGTTCCGGATACCCTCGTCGCATGGCACTGGAGCACGCGCTGCTGGTCTCGCTCAGCGAACGGGCCGGCTCGGGCTACGAGCTCGCCCGCCGATTCGACAAGTCGATCGGCTACTTCTGGAGCGCTACCCACCAGCAGATCTACCGGGTGCTCAAGCGTATGGAGGATTCCGGCTGGGTGACCGTGGAATCGGTCGCTCAGCAGGGAAAACCCGACAAGAAGGTGTATTCGGTCGCCCCTGCGGGCCACACCGAACTCGCCCGCTGGATCGCCGAACCCACCGAGTACAGCCCGTCCCACGACGAACTCGGTGTGAAGATCCGCGGCGCCGCGCACGGCGACATCGACGCCGTGCTGGGCGAGGTGGCCCGCCACCGCGCCCAGCACGCGCAGCGACTCGACGAGTACCGCCTCAGCGAAAAGAAATTCTTCCCGGCGCCGGACCAGCTCTCCGGCACCGCTCTGCACCAGTATCTGGTGCTGCGCGCGGGCATCCGCGCGGAGTCCGGCTACGTCGAATGGTGCGACGAAGTACTGCAGGCCCTGCGACCCCGAAAAGGTGACGACCTTCCATGACCGCCTATCCCCACCTGTTCGAGCCACTCGACCTCGGCCACACCACCCTGCGCAATCGGGTGGTCATGGGCTCCATGCACACCGGCCTGGAGGACCGGGCCTGGGACACCAACAAGCTGGCCGCCTACTTCGCCGAGCGCGCCCGCGGCGGTGTCGGCCTGATCATCACCGGCGGCTACGCCCCCAACCGCACCGGCTGGCTCGCGCCGTTCGGCGGCAAGCTGACCACCAAGTCCGAGGCCTACCGCCACCGCCGGATCACCAAGGCGGTGCATGCCGAGGGCGGCAAGATCGCCATCCAGATCCTGCACGCGGGTCGCTATTCCTACATGCCGACCAGCGTGTCGGCCTCGGCGGTGAAGTCGGCGATCAACCCGTTCAAGCCGCGCGCGCTCTCGGCCAAGGGCATCGAGAACACCATCGACGACTACGCCCGCTGCGCCGAACTGGCCAAGTTCGCCGGCTACGACGGCTGCGAGATCATGGGCGGTGAGGGCTATTTCATCAACCAGTTCCTCGCACCGCGGGTGAACAAGCGCACCGACAAGTGGGGCGGCACCGCCGAGAACCGGCGCAGGCTGCCGGTGGAGATCGCCAAGCGCATCCGCGCCGCCGTCGGCCGCGACTTCATCATCGTGTTCCGGCTGTCGATGGCCGAGCTGGTGGAGAAGGGCCAGACCTTCGACGAGATCATCGCCCTGGCACAGGAATTGGAGGCCGCGGGCGTCGATATCCTCAACACCGACATCGGCTGGCACGAGGCGCGGGTGCCCACCATCGTCACCTCGGTGCCGCGCGCGGCGTTCGTGGAGTTCACCGCCAAGGTCGCCCGCCGGGTGAACATCCCGGTCTGCGCGTCGAACCGGATCAACATGCCCGAGATCGCCGAGGAGATCCTCACCCGCGGCGACGCGGCGCTGATCTCGCTGGCCCGGCCGCTGCTGGCCGATGCCGAATGGGCCAACAAGGCCCAGGGCGACCGCGCCGACGAGATCAACACCTGCATCGCCTGCAACCAGGCCTGCCTCGACCACGCCTTCGGCAACAAGAAGGTGTCGTGCCTGGTCAACCCGCGTGCCGGCAACGAGACCACGCTGCAGCTGCTGCCGACCCGGCGCGCCAAGCGGTTCGCGGTGGTCGGCGCCGGTCCGGCCGGGCTCTCGGCCGCGGTGAGCCTGGCCGAGCGCGGCCATCACGTCGACCTGTTCGAGGCCGACGACAAGATCGGCGGCCAGTTCGACATCGCCCGCCGCATCCCCGGCAAGGAGGAGTTCGACGAGTCGATCCGCTACTTCCGCCGCAAGATCGAGCTCACCGGCGTCACCCTGCACCTGCAGAAGCGGGTCACCGCCGACGAGCTGATCGCGGGCGAGTACGACTCGGTGGTGCTGGCCACGGGCGTGCGCCCGCGCATCCCCGACATCCCCGGCATCGATCACCCGATGGTGCTGTCCTACGCCGAGCTGGTGAAGGAGGCGAAGCCGGTCGGCAAGAAGGTCGCGGTGATCGGCGCGGGCGGCATCGGCTACGACGTGAGCGAATTCCTCACCGTCGAAGGGCATCCCACGCTCAAGCTCGACGAGTGGAAGGAGGAGTGGGGTGTGGACTCCGAGGACGAGCAGGTCCGCGGTCAGCTCAAGCAGCCCAAGCCCTCCCCCGCCGCCCGCGACGTGGTGCTGTTGCAGCGCAAGTCGACCCCGTTCGGCAAGGACCTCGGCAAGACCTCCGGCTGGGTGCACCGTGCGGCGCTCAAGGCCAAGGGCGTCGAGCAGCTCGGCGGCGTGAACTACGAGCGTATCGACGATCAGGGCCTGCACATCAGCTTCGGTGAGAAGCACGAGAAGCCGCGGGTGCTCGAAGTCGACAACGTGATCGTCTGCGCCGGTCAGGAATCGGTGCGCGAGCTGGAAGAGCCGCTGCGCGCGGCCGGTGTCGACCTGCACCTGATCGGCGGCGCCGAACTGGCCGCCGAGCTCGACGCCAAGCGGGCCATCGCCCAGGGCACCCGCCTGGCGGCGCGCCTGTAATCCCCCGACCCGGTCGTCCGACGCGAGGGACGATCGTCGCACCGCCCCGTCCACCGAACTCGCATCCGGTGGGCGGGGCGGTGCTCTGCGCGGGCCCGGACGACGCCGTGGCGCCCTCGCCCGGCGGGGACGATCGGCTACCCGGCCGCCAGGTCACGAACCAGAGCACAGAGATCCCGTCCGGCGGCTGTCCGGAACCAGGACAGATGGCCGAGCAACCAATCCTGGTAGGCGATCTCGGCATTGCGCGGTTCATCGGCGACCGTGAGGAAGTAGTCGATCTCGGAGAGCTCGTAGCCGAGGTGGACCACCGGGAGGAGCTCGGCGAGCACGGCTTGTTCGGCGGGCGCGAGCGGACGCTCGGAGCGATAGCCGTCGATCAGCGCGCGCACCTGGTCCGCACGAACGTGGGCCGCTCCACCGTCGCGCAGCGAAACCCATTCCACCGCAGCGCGTTCGATCGCGGTGGCGAGGTCGAAGACGGCGGTGGTGCGATCGGCTAGGCCGAAGTCGAACACCGAGGTCACCTCGCCGCCGTCCCAGAGCAGGTTGGTGGCGTGCCAGTCGCCGTGCGTCCACAGCGGGCGCACCCCGGCGAGATCGACTCGTAGATAAGGTATTTCGGTGCGCCAGTCACGGTCGGCGAGGAACCGCGCGACCGCGGGGCGGCGGGCGATATGCCATTCGACGGCGCGCACGACGTCTTCGCCGTGGAGACTCGCCACGAGCGGGCGCGCCGGTCGGGCGGGGGCGTCGAAACCCGCTGCGGCCAGGTGCATTCGGGCCAGCATCGCGCCGGCGGCCGTCGCATCGCCGGGCGCGCGGTACGGGGTCCAGGAGAAGTCGGTGCGATACCGGTCCTCCCCCACTCCGGCCCGGTGGACTTCGTAGACGAAGCCGGGCCCGCGGCGCACCGAGGCGGCCACGCGCGATTCGGCAGCGGGCCGGGCCTGCCTTTTCCGTGGTCGTCCACCGGCTCCGGGCGCGATGTCGTCCGGGTGGGGATCGGGCGCAGATTCGGCCGCTCGCACACCGACGGACCGGATGCCCGGGGTTGCCCGCACGTCGGGCACCGGAATGCCCGCGGCGCGCAAGTGCGCCATGAACCGGTGTTCCTCGGCCAGCGCGGCCAGGTCACGAAGGTTCAGCGGCAGGCGCTTCACGACGACCCGCGCACCGTCGCGCAACCGCACGCCCACCGTCGACGACAGCGGACGCGCACTGTGCCACTCGATCCCGGCGGGCTCGGGTCCGCCCCAGGTCGCGGCGACCGCCCGGCTGACCTCGTCCTCGGTCAGCGGCGGCCAGGTCGGCGCGGCGGTCGGCTCGTCGCCCATCCCGAACACCCGCGGTCCGGTCACGACAGGCACGCCCGGGTCGGTCGGGCTTGGTCGGCGGAGCGGGCGCGCGGCGGCTCGGTGACTCGCGGGGGCGCTTCCCGATCGGCCCGGCGGTTCGGTGATTCGGTCGTCATCGCGGAGATCAGCCTAGGGCCAGCGCGCGCCCGCGCGGTCGACGTGGCCGCCGCCCGGCCGAGCCCGATCCCCTAAGCTCCCCGTGTGAGCTTGCCCTCCCCCACTGCAGACAATCGTGCCGTCGTCACCGGCGCGTCCTCCGGAATCGGCACCGCGTTGGCCGCCGAGCTGGCCGGGCGCGGCTACTCGTTGATCCTGGTCGCGCGGCGCGGTGAGATCCTCACCGAGCTGGCCCAGCGGCTGACGCTGGCGCACGGGATCACCGCCGAGGTGCGCGCGGTCGACCTCGCCGATCGGACGCAGCGGGCGAGCCTGGTCGACGAACTGGCCGTGCGCGACATCGCGATCCTGTGCAACAACGCCGGCATCGCCACCTTCGGACCGGTCGCCGAGCTGGACTTCGCCTACGAGCGGGCGCAGATGGAACTCAACGCGACCGCCGTGCACGATCTGACCCTGGCCGTGCTGCCGGGCATGATCGAGCGCAAGGCCGGCGGCATCCTGATCAGCGGCTCGGCCGCGGGCAATATGCCGATCCCGAACAACGCCACCTACGCCGCGTCCAAGGCGTTCGCCAACACCTTCTCCGAGTCGCTGCGCGGCGAGCTCAAGGGCACCGGCGTGAACGTCACCCTGCTGGCGCCCGGCCCGGTGCGCACCGAGACCCCGGCCCCCGAGGACGCCTCGATCGTGGACAAGATGGTCCCCGACTTCCTCTGGGTCTCCTCCGAGTACACCGCCAAGGTGTCCATCGACGCGCTGGCCCGCAACAAGATGCGCATCGTGCCCGGCCTGATCAGCAAGGGCATGAGCGTCGCGGGCAACTACGGTCCCCGCGCCGTGACCGCCCCGATCGCGGGCGCCTTCTACAAGAAGCTGGGCAGCTGATCGTCCCCTGACGGGTTGTGCGTCAGCAACCCGTCAGGAAGCGGCGCCGGGTGGTCAAGGACCCGTCAACATCGAGTTCAGCGGCCCACCAACGGCGTAGTCCTGGAATCGGCCCCGCCATCGGAACGCGGGGGCGTCCCCAGGAGACCACCGTGACGTTGCTCGAGATCTTCCCCTCGTTGCGCGCGACCACCGTGCCGCGGCTCGACCCCGCGGTCTGGCCGGCCGACACGCACTACGACCAGGACGGCCGGATCACCCTCGGCGCGGTCGCCCTCGCCGATATCGCCGACGAGTTCGGCACCCCCGCGCACGTGGTCGACGAAGCCGAGGTGCGCGAACGCTGCCGCGCCTACCGCAAACACTTCCCCGACGCCGAGATCGTCTACGCGGGCACCGCGCTCATGGTCGGCGCGGTGGCGCGCTGGGTCGTCGAGGAGGGCCTGTCGGTGCAGGTCGGGTCCGCCGGTGAGTTGTCGGTCGCGCTGGCCGCCGGGATCGAGCCGCGCCGGATCGTGCTGCACGGCAACGGCAAGACCTTCGACGAACTGAAGACCGCCGTCGGCTGCGGCGTCGGTCGCATCGTCGTCGGCTCGCTCACCGAGATCACGCTGCTGGCCGCGCTGGCCACCGCCCCCCAGCAGGTTCTGCTGCGCGTCGCCACCGGTATCGATGTGCCCGGCAGTCCGGAATTCGGGTTCCCGCTCGGTAGCACTTCGCTCGAGACCGCGGTCGCCAGGGTCGCGGCCCAACCGCATCTGCGGCTCATCGGCCTGCACTGCCACCTCGGCGCGCAGATCCACAATCCGGACCACTACGGCGAGGCGATCCGCCGCATGATCGGCGAGCTGGCCTGGATCGACGCCGAGTACGGCATGGTGCTGACCCACCTCGACATCGGCGGCGGGCATGCGGTGGCCTACCGCAGCGGCGACGCCGAGCTGAACCTGCGCGAGCTCGCCGACATCCTCGACGACGCGCTGGACGCCGCCTGCGCGCGCCACCGGTTTCCGCGGCCCGCGATCACCATGGAGCCCGGCCGCGCGATCGTCGCGCGGGCCGGCGTCACGCTGTATCGGGTGCTGTCGGTCACCGAGACCGCCGAGGGCGGGCATCGGGTGATCGTCGACGGCGGCGGCTGTGGCGGGCAGGGCCGTGGCCACGGTGGGGCGCTGGTGGTCAACCGTCACCCCACCGGCGCGCAGATGACCGCATCGGTCGCGGGCAGGCACAGCGAGACCGGTGAACTCCTCGCCACCGAGGTGCGGCTGCCCGCCGACCTGCGGCCGGGCGAAGTGCTCGCACTGCCGTGCACCGGGGCTTATCACCACGGGCTGGCCTCGACCTACAGCACCGTCGGCAGGCCGCCGATCATCGCAGTCGCCGCAGGGCGGACCACGCAGCTGCTGCGCCGCGAGACCACCGCCGACCTGCTGATGCGCGAACTCGGCTGACGCCTCGCGCCGGGCGCCGTCCGGGCTGGTGGCGACGCCCGCCCCACGCCTAGGATCAGACATGTCGGGGAAATCGAACAAAACCGACCCACGGTGTGCTCGTCCGGTGACCAGTGCACCGGAAGAGGCAGCCATGAAGACCGACACGAAACATCAGCCAGGCATTCGCCGACTGTTCCTTGGTCTCGCGGTAGCAGGTGCGACCCTCACCTTTGCGCCGGCGGTGGCGGCACCCGTCATCGCCGCACCCGCCACCACCGCAGGCGTGGCGCTGACCGAGTATCCGCGCTGCGACGACTGGAACAACCGCCACGGGGACTACTGCGACCGCGACCGCGGCCACCGCTGTGACAACGACTGGTACGGCCGCAACCACTGGAACGACCGCAATTGGGACTACTGCGACCGCGGTCGCGGTGGCGGCCACAACAATGGGTTCCCCTGGGGATGGTTCGGCAGCAGCTGAGCCGCATCGCTCCCACATCGCACGGCCGGAACCGACTGCCGACCGTGCGATAGCCGGCGCTCCGCTACCGGCGCCGGGTACCGAAGATACTGCGGCTGATCTCCCGACCAGCCGCGCTGGCCGCTGACCGCAGGAAACTCTTCACCGCCGGATTCTTCATGATCCGCTCGGCCGCCGAATCCTCCTCCGGCCGCGCCCGTCCCGGCGCCTGCGGCGCGGGCGGGGCCGGATCGGCGGCGGCCACGCTGGCCAGCAGCATCTCGTAGGCCGATTCACGGTCGATGCTCTGTCCGTACTTGCCCTGCAGGGGACTCGACAGCGCCTTGGACTTGATCGTCTCGTCACCGATGGTGTCCATCAGCGAGCGCGGCGGCACGATCTTGGTCCAGGCCACCGGGGTCGGCGCGCCCTTCTCCGAGAGCACGGTGACCACGGCCTCACCGGTGCCCAGCGAGGTCAGCGCCTCCTCCAGGTCGTACACCGTCGACTTGGGGTAGGTGCGCACCGTCTTCGACAGCGCTTTCTGATCGTCGGGGGTGAACGCGCGCAGCGCGTGCTGGACCCGCGCGCCGAGCTGGGACAGCACCGGATTCGGGATGTCGGTGGGCAGCTGGGTGCAGAAGAACACCCCGACGCCCTTGGACCGGATCAGCTTCACCGTCTGCTCCACCTGCTGCAGGAACGCCTTGGACGCCTCGGCGAACAGCAGGTGCGCCTCGTCGAAGATGAAGACCAGCTTGGGCTTGTCGACGTCACCCACCTCGGGCAGCGTCTGGAACAGATCGGCGAGCACCCACATCAGAAAGGTGGAGAACAGCACCGGTCGCGCCGCCTGCTGACCGAGTTCGAACAGCGTGATCACGCCCTGCCCGCCCGCGGTGCGCAGCAGATCGGCGGGATCGAGTTCGGGCTCGCCGAAGAACGTGTCGCCGCCCTCGGCTTCCAGATTCACCAGCGACCGCAGGATCACCCCCGCCGTCTGCGCCGAGACACCGCCGATGCCCTTGAGGTCGTCCTTGCCCTCGGGACTGGTCAGATGGGTGATCACCGCGCGCAGGTCCTTCAGATCCAGCAGCGCCAGGCCGCGCTGGTCGGCCCAGTGGAAGATCAGGCCGAGCGTGGATTCCTGGGTGTCGTTGAGACCGAGCACCTTGCTGAGCAGGATCGGGCCGAACGAGGAGATGGTCGCCCGGATCGGCACGCCGATGCCCCCGGTGCCGAGCGAGACGAACTCGGTGGGAAACCCGCTCGGCGCCCAGTCGGCGGCACCGGTTTCGGCGGCCCGCGCCTTGATCTTGTCGTTGTCCTGGCCCGGTTCGCTCAGCCCCGACAGGTCGCCCTTGACGTCGGCCATCACCACGGGAACGCCCGCCCGGGACAGCTGTTCGGCGATGCCTTGCAGCGTCTTGGTCTTACCGGTGCCGGTGGCGCCGGCGACCAGGCCGTGGCGGTTCATCATCCGCAGCGGAATGCGCACGCGCGCAGCGGGATCGGTCACACCGTCGACCATCACCGTACCGAGCTCGAGCGCGGGTCCGTCGAAGGCGTAACCCGCCGCGATCTGCGCCGCCGCGCCGGACGCCGCCTGCGCCGGTTCGGCACTGGACGCGGCGGCTTCCCGCTCGGCGGCCTCCGCGGCCGCGGCCGCCTCCGCGGCGACCCGCGCCGCCTCCTCGGCCGCCTTGCGTGCCGCTGCCGCCTTTTCCTGGGGGGTGGTCATTCGCGCGTCCTCCGTTTGGTCACAACTGCCGTACGCAAGAAATGCTCGAAACGTCTGCGGGGAATTCCAAGCAAACTGTATCGCCCGTTAGGGTGGCTCAGGTGTCAGACAAACTCTTGGTCTGGATGGATTGCGAGATGACGGGGCTCCGTCTCGACAGCGACAAGCTGATCGAGATCGCCGCGCTCGTGACCGACAGCGACCTGAACATTCTCGGTGACGGTGTCGACATCGTCATCCACGCCGACGACGCCGCGCTGGCCTGCATGCCACCGGTCGTCGCCGAGATGCACGCGAAATCCGGTCTCACCGAAGAGGTTCGGCGCTCGACCGTGACCCTCGAGCAGGCCCAGGCCGAGGTACTCGACTACATCCGCCAGTACGCGCCCACCGCGCGCACGGTGCCGCTGTGCGGCAACTCGATCGCCACCGACCGTGGCTTCATCGCGCGCGACATGCCCGAACTCGACGAGCACCTGCACTACCGGATGGTCGACGTGAGCTCGATCAAGGAACTGTGCCGCCGCTGGTACCCGCGTATCTACTTCGGGCAGCCGGAGAAGGGTCTGGCACACCGCGCCCTGGCCGACATCAAGGAATCCATCCGCGAGCTCGAGTACTACCGCCGCACCGCGTTCGTGCCGCTGCCCGGCCCGTCCACCACCGAGATCGCGGCCGTCGCCGAAGCGGTCACCGAGGCCATCGATGTCACCGGATCAAGCCCCCGACCAGCGGATTAGGGCCTGACGCCCGAAACACGCTAGTATCTACGGCGCCGGTGATTCACCGGTGATGGTGAGTGTAGTTCAGTTGGTAGAGCACCAGGTTGTGATCCTGGCTGTCGCGGGTTCGAGTCCCGTCACTCACCCCGAGATGGAAAGCCCGGTCCGCGAGGACCGGGCTTTCCGCGTTTTCCGGTATCCCCTGTCACAGTCCCCGCCGCACCGTCGTCGTCTCGGTGGACCACCGAGAGAACTGAGGAATTCGACCATGGGAATCGACGAACTGCGCGGCACCGTCCGGGGCGCCGTGCTGCTGCCGGGTGACGCGGGCTTCGAGCAGGCCGCCCGGCCGTGGAACGTGGCGGTGACCCAATCGGTCGGCGCCGTCGTCGCGGCCACCGACGCCGAGGACATCGCCGCCACGGTCGGCTGGGCCCGGCGCGCGGGCCGCACGGTGGTGACCCAGCCGACCGGCCACGGTGCCACCGGCGACATCGACGACGCCGTCCTCCTGCGCACCGGCGCGCTCGACGACATCGCGATCGACCCGGTGCGGCGACGGGCCCGGGTCGGGTGCGGCGCCCAGTGGGGCCGCGTGCAGGCCGCCGCGGCGGCGCACGGGCTGTCGGGCCTGGCGGGCAGCAATCCCGTCGTCGGCGTGACGGGGTACACCCTGGGCGGCGGGTTCGGCTGGCTGGCCCGTGCGCACGGCTGGGCGTCGAACGCGGTCCGCGCGTTCGACATCGTCGACGCCGAGGGCGTGCGCGGCCTGGTCGACGCCGAATCCGACCCCGACCTGTTCTGGGCGCTGCGCGGCGGCGGTGGCGACTTCGCGATCGTCACCGCGCTCGAGTTCGATCTCGTCGAGCTGCCCCGGCTCTACGGCGGCCGGGTGAGCTGGTCGGCCGAGCGCACCCACGAGGCGTTCGCGCTGTTCACCGCGCTCACCACCGACGCGCCCCCGGAACTGTCGGTGTGGCTGCAGCGCTGTCAACTGCCGGGCGCGGCGCCCACGGTCGCCATCGACTTCGCCTACCTCGGCGAGCCTGCCGACGGCCGCGCGCTGACTCGCGGCCTCGACGCGCTGCCGGGCGCGCTCGCCGACACCAGGGCGGCGATGACGGCCGACCAGCTCGGCACCATCACCGCCGAGCCGACCGATCCGAGCCCCTCGCTCTCGCGGGGCGAACTGCTCACCGATCTCGGCGACGCGGTGGTGAAGACCCTCGTCGACGCACCGGTGGCGCCCCTGCTCAATATCCAGATCCGCGGCCTCGGCGGAGCACTCGCCGAGGCCGCTCCGCACGACGGCGCGCGCGGACCGGTCACCGAGCCGTACGCGCTCTATCTCCTCGGGCTGGGCCTGCCGCACCTGGTCGACGACGTCACCGCCGGGTTCGCCGCGATCCTCGACCAGCTCGGCCCGCACCGCACCGGCGCCAAGCCCTACACCTTCCTCGCGCCCGGCGAGTCGGCGAGCGCGGCGTTCGACGAGGCGACGCTGGCCCGGCTGCGCCGGATCAAGCGCGACCGTGACCCGCATCAGGTGCTGCGGGCCAATTTCCCGGTCCTGGCGTGACGCTAGCGGGCGGCGGCGCGGCTCGCCCGGTGCCTGCGGACCGCCGAGCGGTTCGCGCATGCCGGGCTGCAGAAGCGCTGCCGTCCGTTGCGTGAGGTGTCGGCGTACACGCGCGCGCAGTCCTGCGCGGCGCAGCCGCCGAGGCGGTCCATGCCGAGCCCGGTCAGATGCAGCGCGGTGCCGACGGTGATGAGCGCCGCGATCTGCCGGTCGGTGGCGACGCCGGGGTCGCGGAAATGCAGGTGCCAGCCGTCGCCGGCGTGGTCGGTCAGCCGGGGCGCGGCGGCGTACTCGCCCAGCAAGGTGTTCAGCAGCGCGGCGCGGTCGGCGGGATCGACGCACTCGACCACGCGGCGCCAGCGCGTCAGAAACGCCGTCACGGACGTCAGATCGGCGTCGGTGGGCGGCGTGGACAGCACCAGTCCGGCCGCCGCGCAGCGTCGCCCCAGTTCGGCCGCGCTGTCACACGGCCGGTTGAGCAGGTCGACCCCGAGCTGCACCGGCTCTCGTCCGTAATGGTTGTAATGCACAATGCCATTACATCAGACTCGAAGCATGACCAGCCATCCCACCCACACCTGGCGGATCGAGTCCTGCCACCGCACCAGCGAGGGTCTCGTCGCCTATCAGCGGTGCCGCTGCGGCGCGCGCCGGGTCGTCGTCGGCGATCCCGGCGTCAGCATCTCCGGCGAACTGCGCGGCAACGACGACGGGCTCGCAGCGACCGCCTAGCGACTCCGGGCAGCGCCATGACGAACATCACGTTTGCCCGCTACACTCTGGACCACTGCCCAGATGTGGGGCATCTCTCGTCAGCGTTCGACCGGAAAGACCACTTGATGAAGCGTTCCACCGTCGTCGCGGCCTTCGCGGCCGCCACCGCGCTCGGCCCGATCGCGGGGACCGCGGCGGCCGAGTCGCCCGGCCTGCCCCTGTCCCCGTATGTCGCCGCCGCGCCGACGGCCACCGGCGATTTCGGCCTGCCCAGCGACAAGCCCGAGTCGGGGTCGGCGCAGAGCGGCTCCACCACCGGCGTCGAGACCACCGGCTCTTCCGGCACCGGCTCGGCCGGCCTGCCCAACCTCGACCGGCTGCTGTTCGGCGGCCGCATCCTCTGCGGAGCGCTCGGCAGCGCGCTGGCCGTCGCCGGCGAGGCGATGATGGACTGCGCCGACCTGCCGACACCCGCCTGAACCACCCCGTTCACGCACGAAGGGCCACCGGAAACCTCCGGTGGCCCTTCGCTTTTCGCGCGGATCAGGCGACGTCGGCGTTGCCCGCCTTCCATTCCGGCCACGGGATGTTCCAGTCCCCGAGACCGTCGACACCGGACAGGGTGCCGCCGACGGTGTTCTTCACGATGGTGATGTCACCACGCTTGGCGTTCTCGTACACCCAGCGGGCGTTGGCCGGGCTGAGGTTCAGGCAGCCGTGGCTGGCGTTGGAGTAGCCCTGCTGCCCCACCGACCACGGCGCGGAGTGGAAGAAGATGCCGCTGTAGGAGATTCGCGTCGCGTAGTCGACCGGGGTGCGGTAGCCGTCCGGCGAGTTCACCGAGACGCCGTAGGTCGAGGAGTCCATGATGATCTTCTCGTGCCGGTCGCTGACGATGTAGATGCCGTTGTCGGTGGGCGTGGAGTCCTTACCCATCGAGGTCGGCATGGTCATGATCACCTGACCGTTGCGTTCCACCGTCACCTGGTGGGTGTTGTCGTCGGCGGTGAAGATCTGCGCGTCGCCCACGGTGAAGAACGAGTGGATGTTGTCCTGGCCGTACAGCCCCTTGCCGAGGTCCTTGCCGTAGACGTTCACATCGATCGTCACCTTGGTGCCCGGTGCCCAGAAATGCTCTGGGCGCCAGCGCACTTCGCGGTTGTTCACCCAGTAGAAGGCGCCCTCGACCGCGGGCTCGGTGGTGATCTTGATGGCGTCCTGCGCGGCCCGGCGATCGGGGATGTTCTCGTCGAACTGGATGGCCACCGGCTGACCGATGCCGACCACCTCGCCCTCGCCGGGGAGCAGGTACGGCTTGGTCTGGCTGTTCGGCGAGCTCGTGGTGAAGCTGAGCGTCGTCGAGTTCACGCCGCCCAGACCCATCGCGGAGGCCGTCAGCTTGTAGGTCTTGCCGTAGCCGAGCACCTCACTGGTCGCCCAGGAACGGCCGTCGGCGGCCAGCTGGCCCGCGACCGGGCGCCCCTCCTTGTTCGTGAGCGTGACCTCGGTGAACTTGCCGTCCTCGACCTGGAAGGCCATCGGCATACCGGGCGAGACGCCGACCTGCCCGTCCTTGATCGTGGACACCAGCTTCGGCTTGATGAGTTCGGTGATCGGGTTGCGGTCGATCGCCACCTCGACCCCCGCGCCCTCAGCCGCCGAGCAAGCGGACGCGCCGAGCGCGAAGACCGCCAGCAACGCCACCGGAACGATCGTCCGCAGCGACCGATGTCGCCCCCGAGTCTTACCCATGTCAACCCCGTTTCCGTACCGACGCAATAACTGTGTGCGCCGCAGATCCCATCGACGCCTATCGCTCGTGCCATCCGCGTCGACGGGGGCGGTCGAGATCGTCGTCCCGCCATTCTGCCAGCCCGCCCGGTCGCCACCAACGGGAAAGCCCCCGCGACACGACCAAGTCACAATCGTTAGATACGCCGCGGGGCCTCCGCCGTTAACAACCCGAAGAGTGCCGCATTGTTGCTGGTCAGAGCCCGATTTCACTTTCCGGCCCGAAGCCTGTTAATGTTTGTTCCGCACCGGAGAGCGGGGCTGAGGGAGACACCGAGAGGTTCTCCCCCAGAGTCGCGGTCCGAGCAAACCAAGCGCCATTAGCTCAATTGGCAGAGCAGCTGACTCTTAATCAGCGGGTTCGGGGTTCGAGTCCCTGATGGCGCACAACAGACCGCATCCCGGCAGTTACCGAAACTGCCGGGATGCGGTCTTTCTACCTCCGGTCGTCTGTCCGGTAACGGTCACGAGGTCGTTATCGAACCGCCATGGACAGCAGCCCATCACATCACAGCAGTCACGATCCGGACAGGCTGGAGCTGCGCAAACGCTCGCCAAACCCGATTTCCGCAAACTTTTTCTGTGACGCGCGGCACATCTTTCGAGGCGGCAAACTCCCTGCGTAGATAACGATTCCGCAACTGCGCAGGGAACCGACCAAGATCGGCAGCGTTTGCCGTTCAGGTCTCGTTCACCTTCTGTTAACCCACCGTGACCATTCTGCAATCAGGTCACAAACAGACCTGCGGTTTGGTTAGCCCCGGAGTATCCAACTTCGAAGAGCACGAGAACCGAACAGCGCGTGGTCTCCCCGCAGCCAGCTGTGGAGCACCGTGCGACGCGCGGACCGCCATCGAGCGTCCGACCTCCTGACAGCGTCGCACATTCCCATACGGACAGAAACAACACATCGCCTGACCGGCGTGCGCCGCTGCGTGCGCTGCGCGATCCACCGCGCCTCCCCACCGGGGCCTGCGGTCGCCAGACAGAGATGAAGGAACAGAACAGCAATGCTCAACAAAGACAAGCTCAGCACCGTTATCGGCCGTCGTTCGCGCCGTGAGGCGTTCACCGTGGCGGTCGCCGCGGTCGGTCTGGTCGCCGTAGCCGCGTCCTCCGCCGTCTCCTTCGCCGACGACAGCGTTCCCGAGCGTGCTGCCATGGTCGTCGAGCAGGCGGAGAGCATCCCCGCCGTCGGCGCCGCCCCCGCCATCCAGGCGATCCCCGCCCCGGCCCCCGCGCCGGAGGCCGCCCCGGCCCCCGCGCCCGCTCCCGAGGCCGCCCCGGCCCCGATGCCCGAGCCGGCTCCCCCCGTGTACCCGGACAACCTGGACGGCTGGATCCGCCAGGCCCTCGACATCATGGCCGCCAAGGGCATCCCCGGCACCTACGAGGGCATCCACCGCAACATCATGCGCGAGTCGACCGGTAACCCCCAGGCGATCAACCTGTGGGACTCCAACGCCGCGATGGGCATCCCTTCCAAGGGCCTGCTCCAGGTGATCGACCCGACCTTCGCCGCGTACCACGTCGAGGGCACCCCCTTCGACGTCTGGAACCCGGTGTCCAACATCGTGGCGGCCTGCAACTACGCGGCGCACCGCTACGGCTCGATGGACAACGTCAACAGCGCCTACTGAGCCACCTGACGGATCAACGCCCGTGCCCCGGTCATCGCCCGACCGGAGCGCGGGCGTTCGTCGTAGAATCGCCCCCGTGCCAGACAGCGCCGATCAGGCACCCGATCACGCGCATTCCGACGCGGCCACCGCGAGCCGCGTCGCCAAGGCCCGCAGGCTGGCCGCCTACCTCTGGGACCGCGATATCCGCGGTGCCGAGCTGCTCGCCCTGCCCGCGGCCACCCTGCGCAAGCTGGCCAGGGCCGCCGACACCAATCCGCCGAGCACCGGCGAGACCTGGCAGGTGGTCGCCGACCTGCTCGAGCAGAAGGACGCGTGGGCGGCCCGCAATCCCGGGCACGCCGCCGCGGTCCGCGCCAACGCCGACGAGAAGCTGCTGTGGGTGAAGCCGCCCGTCACCCCGTGGACGACGGGGTCCTGAGCCGCGCCGTCAGGACACGACGAGACCGATCGCGAGCGCGACCATGATCACCGCGATCACCGAATCGAGCACCCGCCACGCGATCGGCCGCGCGAACAGCGGCCCGAGGCGGCGCGCGCCGTATCCCAGCGCCAGGAACCAGCCGATGCTGGCGAGCATCGCTCCCCCGGCCAGGAACCAGCGGTCCGGGCTCGCGTAGGTGCTCGCGAAGGAGCCGAGCAGCACCACGGTGTCCAGGTACACGTGCGGGTTGAGCCAGGTCAGAGCCAGACAGGTGAGGACCGAGGCACCCACGGCCACCGAGGCGCCCGCCGCGTCGGCGATCAGCGCCGACGAACTCAGCGCCCGCCGCGCCGCCAGCACCGCGTAGCCGAACAGGAACGCCGCCCCCGCGTACCTGGCCACCGTGAGCACCGCCGGCACCGCCTCGACGACGGTCCCGAAGCCCGCGACCCCGGCCGCGATCAGGACGATGTCGGACACGGCGCAGACCGCGATCACCGGCAGCACATGCTGCCCGCGCACGCCCTGGCGCAGCACGAACGCGTTCTGCGCGCCGATCGCCACGATGAGGGAGAGCCCGAAGCCCAATCCGGAGAGGGCGGCCAGTGCCGCGGAGGATGCCGTCACGTCGTTCGACGTTAAGAGGGCATCAATTTTCAGGCCAGCTAATGATTCTTCACTACCATTAGAATTTCTTACATGGATCTGCAGCTGGACCAGTTGCGCGCGCTCGACGCGGTGCTCACCGAGGGCACCTTCGAGGCGGCGGCGCGGCGGTTGACCGTCACCCCGTCGGCGATCAGCCAGCGGATCAAGGCGCTCGAGGAAGCCGCGGGCCGCATCCTGGTGCAGCGCTCGAAACCGGTGCGCGCCACCGAATCCGGGCTCGCGGTGCTGCGCTTGGCCCGGCAGGTGGAACTGCTCGCCGCCGACACCGCCCGCGAGCTCGGCGACGTCGACCGGCCCGCCGGGCGGCCGGCGCGGATCCCGATCGCCGTCAACGCCGATTCGCTGGAGACCTGGGTGATGCCCGCCCTGGCGAGGGTGGGCGACCAGATCTGCTTCGAACTGCATCGCGAGGACGAGGAACACACCACGCGACTGCTGCGCGACGGCACCGTGATGGCGGCGATCACCTCGACCGCGACGCCCGTCCAGGGCTGCAAGGTCGTCGCGCTCGGCGCCATGCGCTACCAGTCGCTGGCGACGCCGGATTTCGTCGCGGACTGGTTCCCCGACGGCGCGCGCCCCGGCTCGTACGCGCACGTGCCGATGATCCAGTTCGACCGCAAGGACGATCTCCAGTTCCGCCACGTCGGCCGCCGGTCGACCCTGCCGATCGACCCGCCGATGCATTTCGTGCCGTCGTCGAACGCCTTCGGCGACGCGGTGCGCCTGGGCATGGGCTGGGGCATGCTGCCCGACCTGCAGACCGAAAAGGAGAGGGCCGAGGGCACACTCGTCAATATCGACGGCCGTGCCCACATCGACGTCCCGCTCTACTGGCAGCAGTGGAAGCTCGACTCCCCCGCGCTGGGCAAGACCGCGGCGGCCATCGTGGCGGCCGCCGCGGACAAGCTGATCCAGCCGGTGCGGTGATCTCGAACCGTCACGTGGCCCTCGTCAGACCTTCTTCACCACACTGGACTTCAACTGCATCGGTCCGATGCCGTCTACCTTGCAGTCGATGTCGTGATCACCGACGCCCTGCACCAGGCGGATGTTGCGCACCTTGGTGCCCGCCTTGATGCCGGTCGGACTGCCTTTGACCTTGAGGGTCTTGACCACCGTCACGGTGTCGCCGTCGGCGAGCACATTGCCGACGGCGTCGCGGATCACCTCGGCACCGGCGTCGTCGGCACCGGCGGGCGACCACTCGTTGGCACACTCCGGGCACACCAGCAGGGCGCCGAGCTCGTAGGTGTATTCGCAGGAACAGGCGGGACAGGGCGGCAGCGAATCGCTCATCGGTATTCCTTCGGGGAGATCAAGCGGCGGAGAGGAATTCGACGAGGACCCGGTTGATCTCGTCGGGCTGTTCGAGGTAGCCGTAGTGCCCGCACCGTTCGATCTCGGCATAGCGGGCGCCGGGGATAGCCTCGGCGACCTCGCGGCAGAACCGCGCGGGCACCATCTGGTCGTCGGCGAATCCGACGACCAGGCTGGGCACGGTGATCCCCCGGTAGGCTTCGCGGCGGTCCTGGGAGCGGTCCATCCCCAGCTGGGCGCGGGTGCCGGGAGTGCCCTTGCCCGAGGTGAATTCGAAGATGTCGAGCCACTCCTGCGCCTTGGCCGGGTCGGCCAGGGTGTGCGGGGACAGGTTCAGCATCGCCTTGACCGCGGCCGCGTACTCCGGGGGCAGCGCGATCCCCTTGTCGAACAACGCCTGTTCGCCGCGGTTGAGGGTGCTCGACACCGGGTGCGGCCGCGCGGTGGCCGCGAACATGACGGCCTTGCCCAGCAGGTCGGGACGGGCCAGCGCGAGCTCGGCCACCACCCGCGACCCCATCGACGTCCCGACCACGTGCGCGGGTGCGCCCAGGTGCTCGATCAGCGCGGCGGTATCGCCGACCAGATCGGCCATGGTGATCCCCGCCGCCGACTCCGAGGACGGCGCGATCCCCCGATTGTCGACCGTGACGACCCGAAAGCCTGCCCCGACCAGGGCGGGCACCTGATACGTTCGCCAGACCCGGCCGGGGCTGCCGCTGCCCATCACGAGCAGGACCAGCGGCCCGGACCCGGTGACGTCGTAGTTGAGCTGGATGCCGTTGAGCGAGGCGAGGGGCATATTTCTCCTGTTAGCCTGTTTGCTAAAGTTAGAAAACACCATACCGCCACGGCAGGACGGGGTTCACCACGGTGCCAGGATTGAGCAGGCCGCTGTACCAGATGAAGGCCGACTTCTTCAAAACCCTCGGCCATCCGGTCCGTATCCGGGTGCTGGAGTTGCTCAGCGAGCGCGAACACGCGGTCTCGGAGATGCTGCCCGAGGTCGGCGTCGAGGCGGCGAACCTGTCTCAGCAGCTGGCCATCCTGCGCCGGGCCGGCCTGGTGACCGCGCGACGCGAGGGACTGTCGGTGACCTACGAACTCACCTCGCCGCGCGTGAAGGAGCTGCTGATCGTGGCTCGCGCGATCCTGACCGGCGTAGTCGCCGGGCAGGCGGAACTCCTCGAGAACCCCGAGTCCACCGTAGCCTGACCCACCCGCTCCCCACCGGGCCACCTTCACCCACTGATTGCACATTTTCTAAATTAGACACCTAGCAAGTTGACAAGGAGAACACCCGTGACCGCGAGCTCCGCGCCGATGACGGTTCCCACCGACCACCCGGCCATCCTGCGCTGGGTCGACGAGATCGCCGACCTGACCACGCCCGACCGCGTGGTCTGGTGCGACGGGTCCCGCGACGAATGGGATCGGCTGACCGACGAACTCGTCGAGAAGGGCACCTTCGTCCGGCTCACCGGCAAGCCCAACTCCTTCTGGTGCGTCTCCGACCCGGACGACGTCGCCCGTGTCGAGGACCGCACCTTCATCTGCTCCGCCGACCCCGCTGACGCCGGCCCGACCAACAACTGGGTCGATCCCGTCGACATGCGCACCGTCATGACCGAGCACTACCGCGGCGCGATGACAGGTCGCACGATGTATGTCATCGGCTTCTGCATGGGCCCGCTCGACGCCGCCGAACCGAAGTTCGGTGTGCAGATCACCGACTCACCGTATGTGGCGGTGTCGATGCAGATCATGACCCGCTCGGGCACGCCGGTCTGGGAAAAACTCACCGGCGACACCGACTTCGTCCAGTGCCTGCATTCGGTCGGAGCGCCGCTCGGTGCGGGCCAGGCCGACGTGCCGTGGCCGTGCGACAGCACCAAATACATCGCGCACTTCCCCGAATCGCGCACCATCTGGAGCTACGGCTCCGGCTACGGCGGCAACGCGCTGCTGGGCAAGAAGTGCTTCGCGCTGCGGATCGCCTCGGTCATCGGGCGCGACGAGGGCTGGCTGGCCGAGCACATGCTCATCCTCAAACTCACCTCACCGCAGGGCCGCACGCACTATGTGGCCGCGGCGTTCCCGTCCTCCTGCGGCAAGACCAATCTGGCGATGCTGGAACCCGCGCTACCCGGCTGGCAGGCCGAGACCATCGGTGACGACATCGCCTGGATGCGCTTCGGCGCCGACGGCAGGCTGTACGCGGTCAACCCGGAGGCCGGGTTCTTCGGCGTCGCGCCCGGCACCGGCGCGCGCACCAATCCCAACGCGATCGCCACCATCGACCGCGGCAACTCCCTCTTCACCAACACCGCGCTCACCGATCAGGGCGACGTGTGGTGGGAAGGACTGACGAAGCAGCCGCCCGCCCACCTCACCGACTGGCGCGGCAGCGACTGGACGCCCGAATCCGGAACCCCTGCCGCGCACCCGAATTCGCGCTACTGCACCCCGATCGAGCAGTGCCCGTCGGTGGCGCCGGAGTGGAACGACCCGACCGGCGTGCCGATCTCGGCGATCTTCTTCGGCGGTCGCCGCGCGAGCACCGTGCCGCTGATCGCCGAGACCTTCGACTGGGCGCACGGCGTGTTCACCGCGTCGGTGCTGTCCTCGGAGACCACTGCGGCGGCCACCGGGGCGGTCGGCCTCGTCCGCCGCGATCCGATGGCGATGCTGCCGTTCCTCGGCTATCACGTGGGCGACTACTTCGCGCACTGGCTGCGGCTCGGCGCCGCGGCCGACGCCGCCAAGCTGCCGAAGATCTTCCAGGTCAACTGGTTCCGGCGTGATGCCGACGGGACCTTCCTGTGGCCCGGCTTCGGCGACAACGTGCGCGTGCTGAAGTGGGCGCTGGAACGCCTCGACGGCACCGCCGACGCGCAGTGGACGCCGATCGGCTACGTGCCGACCGCCGACGCGCTGGACCTGTCCGGGCTCGACGAGGCCGACCGCGCGCTGGTCGAGAAGGCGCTGGTCGTCGACGCCGCGGAGTGGGTCACCGAGACCCGGTCCATCGACGAATGGTTCGCCCGCATCGGCGGCAACCGGTTACCCGACGAACTGCGCGAGCAGCTGGCGGCACTGAAGTTGCGCCTGCTCGGCAACCGCTGACCATGCGGGCACTGCTGCCGACCTGGTCGGAGTGGAAGCCCGCCTTCCTGGCGCCGGGCACGGATCTGATGGCGGGGCTGATCGTGGCGCTGGTGGCTCTGCCGCTGGCGCTGGGATTCGGCATCAGTTCCGGGCTCGGCGCCGCCGCCGGCCTGGCGACGGCGATCGTGGCCGGCGCGCTGGCCGCCGTCTTCGGCGGCTCGCGCTTCCAGGTGTCGGGGCCGACCGGTGCGATGACCGTGGTGCTGGTGCCGATCGTGCACGAGCACGGCGCGTCCGGGGTGCTGACCGTCGGGCTGATGGCGGGTGTGCTGCTGGTGGCACTGGCCTTCGCCGGTGTCGGCCGCGCGGTGCGGTTCATGCCGGCTCCGGTGATCGAGGGTTTCACCGCGGGCATCGCGGTGGTGATCGCGCTGCAACAGTTTCCGGGCGCGCTGGGGGTGTCCGGAGCCGAGGGCGAGAAGGTCTGGCAGTCGGCCATCGACGCCGTGCGACGGTTCGTCGAGCACCCGAACGCGACCGCGCCGGTGACGGCGCTGGTGGTGGCGGTCGTGATCCTGATCGGCGGGCGGTTTCTGCCCAAGCTGCCGTTCGCGCTGGTCGCCGTCGCGGTGGCGACGGTCGTCGGTACCGTGTTCGACCTGGATCTGGCCCGGATCGGGGCGATCCCGGCCGGGCTGCCCGCACCCTCGCTGAGTTTTGTGCACGCCGACGAACTGACCACGCTGCTGTTGCCCGCGCTCGCCGTCGCCACGCTGGCCGCGCTCGAATCCCTGCTGTCGGCCACCGCGGCCGATGCCATGGCCGTCGGGACCCGCCACGACCCGGACCGGGAACTGTTCGGCCAGGGACTGGCGAATATCGCCGCGCCGCTGTTCGGCGGCGTGCCCGCGACCGGTGCGATCGCCCGCACCGCGGTCAACGTGCGCTCGGGGGCGCGCACCCGGCTGGCGGCGCTGACGCACGCGGCGATCCTGGCGGGCATCGTCTACCTGGCGGCCGGGCTCGTCGCCGACATCCCGATCGCGGCGCTGGCCGGGGTGCTGCTGGCGACGACCGTGCGGATGGTGGAGACCGCGTCGCTGGCCGCGATCGCGCGCGCCTCGCGGGGCGACGCGATCGTGATGCTGGTGACCTTCCTCGTCACCGTGGCGTTCGACCTGGTCACGGCAGTGGTGATCGGTATCGGTTTCGCGCTCGTGCTCGCGGTGCGCGCGGTGGCCCGCGAGGCGAGCCTGCACCAGGTCCCACTGGACGACAGCGATCACCTCGGCGAGGAACACGACCTGCTGCGCGACCACATCGTCGCCTACCGCATCGAGGGCCCGCTGTTCTTCGCCGCCGCCCACCGCTTCCTGCTGGAGCTGTCCGAAGTCGCCGACGTGCGGGTCGTGATCCTGCGGATGTCGCGCGTCACCGCCCTCGACACCACCGGCGCCCTGGTCTTGGCCGACGCCGTCACCAAACTCCAGCACCGCCACATCACCGTCCTGATGTCCGGTCTGCGCGAAGACCACCGCACCCGCCTGGCGGCCATGGACGCCCTCCCGGCCGGCGGCGACGACGCCGTCTTCCCCGACACCGGGACCGCCATCACCTACGCCCGCCGCTTCCTGCCCACCCACCGAACCCCGTGAGCGTCCACCGCGCCGACCGGCGCTGAACCGGCTGTGCCGCCGGGCGACCCGCGAATCACGCGGAACGGGTGCGGAACTGTGCGCGGTACGCGGTCGGGGTGAGGCCGGTGGCGGCGGCGAGGTGGGTGCGCAGGTTCACCGCGGTGCCGAGGCCGCTCGCGGTGGCGACCTGTTCGACGGTGAGGTCGCTCGCTTCGAGGAGGCGCCGCGCGTGGTCGAGGCGGCGGGCGGTGAGCCAGGACAACGGGGTACAGCCGAGTTCGGCGCGGAAGCGCCGGTGCAGGGTGGCCACGCTCACGCACGCGTGGGCCGCGAGATCGGTGACCGTGATCGGTTCGGTCGCATGATGTTCGGCCCACTCCACCGTCGAAGCCAGGGACGGGCCGGGGTCGCGCGGCACCGGACGGTCGATGAACTGACGCTGGCCGCCGCGGCGGTGCGCGGCGAAGACCAGGCGGCGCGCGACCGCGGTCGCGATCGCGGTCCCGTGATCACGACCGACCAGATACAGCGCCAGGTCCAGGGCCGCCGCGCTGCCGGCCGAGGTGAGGACGTCGCCGTCGTCGATGAACAGCACGGCGTCGTCGACCTCGGTGTCGGGGAAACGACGCCGGAACTCGGCGGCCCACTGCCAATGCAGGGTGACGGTGCGCCCGGCCAGTACTCCGGCCTCGGCGAGGGTGAACGCCCCGCTGCACATGCCGACCAGCCGGGCGCCCCTGGCATGCGCGCGAGCGATCGCCGCGAGTACGGCCGGGTCCCGCGGTGTGCCGGTGTCCGGGCGGTTCGGGACGATCACGGTGTCGGCGGCGTCGAGCAGGGACAGCTCGGCCAGACCGGTCATGGTGAAGAAGTTCTGCCGCATCGGCACCTCGCGCCCGTGCGCGCAGAGCCGGAAGTCGTAGAGCAGACCACCGATCTCGGGGCGGTCGATGCCGAAGACCTCGGTCATACAGGCGAGTTCGAACGGGTTGGACCCCTCGTCGACGAGCGCCGCGATCCGGTGCAGACCCGGGTGCGAGAAATCTTGCGACATGCGTCATTCATCGCACTGTTCGGCGCGGTACCGCAACCGCGACCATGAGGCATGACCGATCGACCGATGAATATCGACGCCGCGCTCGCCACCTTCGACGCCCTGTGGAGCCCCCGTATCCTGGCCCGGGTCAACGACTGGGATGTGCGCCTGGCCAAGGTGCGCGGCGAGCACCTCTGGCACGCCCACCACGACACCGACGAGTTCTTCCTCGTCCTCGACGGCACCCTCGACATCGACCTGCGCGGGCCGGACCGGCGAGTCACCCTGCACCGCAACGACACCTACGTCGTGCCGCGCGGGGTCGACCACCGCCCCTCGTCCGTGGCGGGCGCGACCCTGCTCCTGTTCGAGCCCGCGGGGACCCTGAGCACCGGCGACCACACAGGCGAGATCCCCGACCACATCACCGCCACCACCGGGACCGCGCTGAGCTGAACCGCGGGCCGCCGACGTGGTCAGCCCGCGGTGGCGGCGAAGTACGCGGTCCGCACGGCGACCTGCGGCGGGGGCGGGAAGTCGGGGTTGCCCGAACCGAGCGGGCCGACCCGCACCGTCCAGGTGCTCGACGACGTGTCGACCGCGGTGCGCGCGTTCGCGGGCTGGAGCACCACGTCGTGGCCACCGTCGCAGGAGTACGCGCCGACCAGGCCGTCGGAGCGACCGCCCCAGGCGCCGCCGACGCGGATGCGGCAGTGCCTGCCGTCGGCCAGTTCCAGCGCCCACGGTTCGGGCGATTCGGTGCGGCCGACCGCGCCGAGCTGCGGCGTCACCGTGTAGCGGCGCAGCGTGCGCTGCCAGGGGTCACTCGCGCAGAGCAGGGTGGTGTTGCCGGGCGGAGCCCAGCAGACATCGGCCGAGTCGGCGGCGGCGCCGCAGCCGGAGTAGATACCCGGGGTGTTCCCCGAGCGGCTCGGTTCGGCGTATCGGCAGTCCAGCGTGCCGTACGGATCGGGGCTGACGACGGTGAAACCGTCAGCGGGCTGACCGGCGGCGGTGACCGCGACGACCGAGACGACACCGGTCGCCGCGCTGGTCGGAGTGGATGTGACCGGGCTCGCGGTAGTCGGCGGTCCGGGGCCGGTCGTCGCGCCCGGCGTCACCGGCTCGGTGGTCTGGCCCGGCGTCACGCCGGACGTGGCCGGTTGCCCGGTGACCTGGGTCGGAGTCGGGATGGCGATCTCCGACGACGAACACCCGGCGAGGACGATGGTCAGCGCCGCGCCCAGCGCACCGGCGACCCCTGCTCGAACAGTCATAGCCACCCCTGAGTTCGACGAACCCGACCTTCGAGTTGTCCATCGACCGGGCGCGCGAATTCGTTAACCGGGCAAGGCTGTTCGGGCGTCGCTCGCCCCGACCACCTTCGCCGAGAGCGAGCGGAGCGCGTCGCTCTCGCCCTCGCTGAGCCGGTCGACGAACACCTCGCGCACCAGCTCGACGTGCTCGGGCGCGGCCCGGCCGAGCACCGCGCGCCCCTCCTCGGTCAGCGAGACGACGATCCCGCGCGCGTCGTCCTCGGCGGGCCTGCGGTCGACGAGCCCGCGCGCCGCCATCCGCGCCAGCTGCTTGGACAGCCGGGACTTGTCCCAGCACACCTCGCCCGCGAGTTCCTTGGCCCGCATGCAGCCGTTCGGCGTGGCCGACAGCGGCACCATCAGCTCGTAGTCGGCCATCGACAGCCCGTGCTCGGCCAGGCCGGCCGCGATCGCCGCGTCCAAGCGCTGACGCATGCGGATGTAGGCCTGCCAGGTCTGCTGCTCTTCCTCGGTCAACCATCGAGTCACGGGAATGATCCTAGAACCCATTTGGTTGACATGGAAACAAAGCACGTATGGACCAGGAGGCGCATCCCATGCCCGCAATCACCGTCGACGACATCATGGTGCTGCCCCGGCTGCCCCGACCCGATGTCACCGAGACCCAGCGACCCGTCCGCCAGATCGTCACCGCCGCGCGTCAGCGCGAAGGCGCGGGCTTCGAGGTGACCCGCCCCTTCCCCAGCGTCGACCTGCGCTCGGCCGACCCGTTCATCCTGCTCGACCAGATGGGCCCCGTCGCCTACGAGCCCTACGAGGCCAAGGGCGCGCCCTGGCATCCGCATCGCGGCTTCGAGACCGTCACCTACATGCTCGACGGCACCATGGTCCACCACGATTCGCAGGGCGGCGGCGGCGTCATCAGCGAAGGCGACACGCAGTGGATGACCGCGGGCTCGGGCATGCTGCACGACGAACTGCCCGAGGAGAAGCTCGTCATCTCCGGCGGCACCTTCCACGGTATCCAGCTGTGGGTGAACCTGCCGCGGGCGAACAAGTTCGCCACCCCGCGCTACCAGGACCTGCGCGCGGGTGAGCTGACCCTGGTCAGCTCGCACGACGGCGGCGCGCTCGTGCGCGTCATCGCCGGTGACCTCGCCGGCTTCGCCGGTCCCGGCTCCACCTACACCCCCATCGCCTACGCGCACGCCTCGCTGGTACCCGGCGCCCAGCTCGAGACGCCGTGGCCCAAGGACTACACCGCGCTGGCCTACGTGCTGTCCGGCAGCGGCACCGTCGGCGTCGAGCACAGGCCGATCGGCGCCGGTCAGCTCGTGATCTTCGGCAAGGGCGACGCCATCACCCTGACCGCCGATCGCACCCAGCACAGCAGCACCGGCGATCTCGAGGTCCTGCTGCTCGGCGGAAGGCCGTTGCGCGAACCGGTGATCCAGTACGGGCCGTTCGTCATGAACACCAGGGAGGAGATCATCGAGGCCATGGAGGATTTCCAGGCAGGCCGGATGGGCACCGTGCCCGCCGAGCACCTGACCGGACGACGTCTGGGCGAGTAGGCGGTCCCGGCGGCAGACGATCCGCAGACGCCACGCGGTTGACAACCGGACGCCCCGTCACGAAGGTTGACGGGGCCGCCCGGGGTGCGAAGTGTCCGGGCCCACAACCGAACCGCAGCAGACATCGAGGAATTCATGAACGTTCGCCGGCTCACCGTGAGCCTCGCCGCCGCAGGTCTGACCCTGCTCGCCGTCCCCGCCGCCCACGCCGATGTGGTGTCGGGTTCCGCGGGCACCGGCTCCTCCAGCTTCGACTCGCTCCTCGGCGCGACCGGCTCGGCCAACCTGGTCCAGTCCGGCTCGGCCGGTGGCGCCTTCCGTAGCTGCGACGACGCGATCGCCGCCGGTCGCGCCCCGCTGTTCCGCGGCGAAGCGGGCTACTCCCCCCACCTCGACCCCGACGGTGACGGGCTGGCCTGCCCCACGCAGTAGTCTCGGCGGCTGGCGCCGCGTGGTGGGGCTGTTGCCTCACAGAAGAAACCCCCGATGTGGCCGGTGCCGCATCGGGGGTTTCTGTGTTCAACGCTTACTCAGCGGCGAAAGATCTTGACCAGCAGCAAGCCTGCCACCAGGGCACCTGCGCCGATCAGCGTGTATTTGACCTTCGGCTCGTTCAACTTGGCGACCACGATCGCCTTGGTGTCGTCCGCGATCCGCTGCGGATCGGCGCGCACCGCCAGTTCGTCGAGCGTCGTCGCCAACCGGGCGCGCGCGATCTCGATCTCGCGCTCGATCCGGTCGGTGTCGTCCTTGGCCACCGTCACCTCCAATATTGTCTGCTGCTCGCCGACGAGTCTATCCATGCGTTCGTCGCACCCGGTCGGTTACCGTGCGGTGGTGACCGACAACCATCGCCTCTCCCCCGGAGACACCGCCCCCGATTTCACGCTGCCCGACGCCGACGGCACGGACGTGTCGCTGTCGGACTACCGCGGCCGCAAGGTGATCGTCTACTTCTACCCGGCCGCCAGCACACCCGGCTGCACCAAGCAGGCCTGCGATTTCCGCGACAACCTGGCCGAGCTCGGCGGCGCGGGCATCGACGTCATCGGCATCTCGCCGGACAAGCCCGCCAAGCTGGCCAAGTTCCGCGACGCCGAGGGCCTGACCTTCCCACTGCTGTCGGACCCCGAGCGCGACGTGCTGAAGGAGTGGGGCGCGTTCGGCGAGAAGATGATGTACGGCAAGACCGTCACCGGCGTCATCCGCTCGACCTTCCTGGTCGACGAAAAGGGCAAGATCGAACTCGCCCAGTACAACGTCCGCGCCACCGGCCACGTCGCCAAGCTGCGCCGCGACCTGTCGGTGTAGCTAGTCACCGAAGGTGCCGATGAACACCTCGTAGCCGTCGAGCAGGCGGGCCAGCCCGAACTCGAAATCGGCTTTGCTCCAGTCGATATCGTCGTCGTCGAAGGCGGAGGCGGACAGCGCGGCGGTCACCGAGGGAAAGCGCTGGGGGTCGAGCACCCGCGCCAGTACCGAGGCGAAGTCGCCGTCCTCCTCCGTCTGCAGGTCGCGCACGGCCCGCCGCTTGCCCACCACGAACATCGACAGGTTCATCACCAGCTGGAGCTTGACCGGCTCGGGCACCGCCGTCTCGCTCAGCAGCCGCAGACCGGCGTCGAGCCAGGCCATGTTGTTGGGCCCCAGCGGTGGCCGGTTCAGCGGGATGTCCACCCACCACGGATGCGTGCCGATCCGCTCGAACTCCGCGCTCGCCCATTGCTCGAGCCCGGCCCGCCACGGCGTGCCTGCCGCGATGACCGGCGGCGCGCCGACCACCCGGTCCAGCAGCAGGTCCTCCAGCGTGTTCTTGCTGTCGACATAGCGATACAGCGACATGGCCGTGAAGCCGAGCTGCTTGGCGACCCGGCCCATCGACAGCGCCGCGTACCCCTCCGCGTCGGCCACCGCGACGGCGGCGTCCAGGATCTGGTCGAGGGTCAGCGTGCGCCGGGGGCCGCGCGTACCGGGCTGCTCCAGCCCCCACATCAGCTCGACCGCCTTCGGTAGCGCCGCGTCCGTCATCCGCTCTTCCTCCTCCGCTCGCGTCGACTCTAGCGGTGCCGCTCTTGCGCTCAATAACTGCTTACTCTATAAACTATGTTTATCACATAAACAGTTTCTCGATCGGAGAGAACTCATGACGCTCGACCCATCGCCCGCCGTCGCGGTTCACGGGCTGCGCAAGACCTTCGGTGCCCAGGCCGTGCTCGACGACCTCGATCTCGAGGTGGCACCCGGTACCGTTTTCGCGCTGCTCGGACCCAACGGGGCGGGCAAGACGACCCTGGTCCGCATCCTGGCCACCCTGATCCGGCCCGAACACGGC
Source organism: Nocardia canadensis (assembly GCF_032656385.1). NCBI lineage: Bacteria > Bacillati > Actinomycetota > Actinomycetes > Mycobacteriales > Nocardiaceae > Nocardia > Nocardia canadensis. The sequence continues at coordinate 112,200 of NZ_JAVCWB010000004.1, read as the reverse complement.
GACGTGCGCGTCTTCGGGCACGACGCCGTGCGCGAGGCCGCCACCGTGCGCGGCCTGATCGGCGTCACCGGGCAGTATGCGGCCGTCGACGGCGTGCTCACCGGCGCCGAGAACCTGCGGCTCACCGGCAGGCTGCTGCACCTGGGCACCACCGAGACCCGGCGCCGCGGCGACGAGCTGCTCGACCGCTTCGACCTCGCCGACGCCGCCGACCGGCCGGTCTCGGCCTACTCCGGCGGCATGCGCCGCAGGCTCGACCTCGCCATGAGCCTGATGGGCAGACCGCGCCTGGTCTTCCTGGACGAACCGACCACCGGCCTGGACCCGCGCAGCCGCCGCGACCTCTGGGCCGCGATCCGCGACCTCGCGGCCGAGGGCACCACCGTCTTCCTCACCACGCAGTACCTGGAGGAAGCCGATCAGCTGGCCGACCGGATCGCCGTGCTCGACGGCGGGCACATCGTCGCCGACGGCACACCGGACGCACTCAAACGGCTCGTCCCCGGCGGGCACATCCGGTTCCGCTTCGCCGACCAGCGCCTGCTCGCGGCCGCCGCGCACGCTGTCGGCGACCAGGCGGGCCACCTCGACCCCGAGCAGCTGACTCTCCAGGTGCCTTCGGACGGCAGCGCGGTCGAGATCAAGCGGCTGCTCGACCGTTTCGCCGAGCTCGGCATCGCGATCGACCAGCTCAGCGTGCACACCCCCGACCTCGACGACGTCTTCTTCGCCCTGACCGGTCGCGCCCACCCGGCCGCGTCGGCCGCCTGACCCCCCACGAAACGAGACCCACCATGACCACCGCCTCCCCCACCCTGCGGGCCGTGCACACCGCCCAGGACTCGATCACCATGCTGGACCGCAATATCCGGCACACCGTGCGCTCCCCCGACACCATGATCATGACCATCGCGCTGCCGGTGATGATCCTGCTGATGTTCGTCTACGTCTTCGGCGGCGCGATGGACGCGGGCCCCGGCCCCTACATCGACTACGTGGTGCCCGGAATCATCCTGCTGTGCGCGGGCTTCGGGGCATCGACCACGGCGGTCGCCCTGTCGACCGATCTGGCCGAGGGCATCATCGACCGGTTCCGCACCATGGCCATCGCCCGGTCGGCGGTGCTCACCGGGCACGTGGCCGAGAGCGTGCTCCGCAATCTGCTCACCTCCGCCGTCGTGATCGGGGTGGCGGTGGCGCTCGGTTTCCGGCCGACCACCGATCCGCTGCGCTGGCTCGGCGTCCTCGGTGTGCTGGCGATGTTCGTCTTCGCGCTGTCCTGGCTCGCCGCGGCGCTGGGTCTGCTCGCCCGGAACCCGGAGGCGGCCAACGGCTTCACCTTCTTCTTCATGTTCCTGCCGTACGTGAGCAGCGCGTTCGTCCCGACCGAGACGATGCCGACCTGGCTGCACACCTTCGCCGAGCACCAGCCGGTGACCCCGGTCATCGAGACGATGCGCGGCCTGCTGATGGGCACACCGATCGGCGACAGCGCCCTGGCGGCCGTCCTGTGGTGCGCAGGCATCGCGATCGCCGGGTATCTCGCCGCCGGTGTGCTGTTCCGCCGCCGGACCAGCGACTGACCGACGAGCGAGGGGCCGCGCGAGGTATCGCGCGGCCCCTCTTCTTCGCTGTCCGCCCGGCGACCTAGTCGGCCGAGGCCGAGTGTGGGCCCGCCGGCACCGGAGCCTGCGCGGGCTGCATACCCATCGGGATGCCCGTGCCGGGCAGGCTCGGCGCGGCGGCCGGCGTCTGCGGGACGACCGGCGCGGCGGGTTCCAGCGGCAGCGGTTCGTCCTGCGGCGCATCGCCGTAGAGCTGGGTCGGGTATCCCAGCGGGAACTGCGCCGGGTCGATCAGCTGGGGATTCGGCGACACCGTGTCGTAGGGCGAGCCGCCGGTCGGTTCCCCGGCCGGGCTCACCTGCAGCCCACTGCCGGAATTCACCCCGCCCGAGGTGCCGCTCTGGCCCGAGCCGGTGTCGGCGACGGCACCGGCCTCGGGCACCGGGGAAACGACCGGCGCGACCGGATCCGCACCGGGCTCCGAGGACACCGCGGTGTTGTCCACCGCCTGCGGTCCCCCGTTCATCACCGCGTACGAGCCGCCCGCGACCAGCCCACCGGCCAGCAGACTGGCGGCCGCCGCGACCATCGCGGTGCCCCGCTTGGAATGCGGCGCCGCCGCCACCGGGACGTCGACGGAATCGCCGAGCGCGACCAGCGCGGCACCGGCGGCCGGGGCGAACGGCGCGAGCCGGCACGGCAGCACCGGCACGCCGAACCCGGCGACCGCCTCGCGCACGGCGGGCGCGTCGGCGGTGGAGCCGACCAGCACCACCGCGCCCGGCCGCACCCCGGCCGCCTCGAACTGATCCCAGGCCGCCGTCACCCCGGCGCGCAGGGCGTCGGGCGTGGGCGCGCCGGTCTGCGCGGAGGCGGCGAGCACGCGGTGCCTGCCCGGATCGAGCAGGGTCATCGCCTGGTGACCCGGCACGGCCTCGTAGACCAGCAGATTGTCGAATTCGTCGAGCCAGGTCATCGCGCCCGCGACGAACAGATGCGCCGACTTGGCCGAGACCAGCGAGGCCGTGCGCCACGGCGTCGAGGCGAGCCGGGTGACGATCGCGCGCCGCTCGACGGCATCGCGGTAACTCACTGCCACTCCGGCGATCTCGTACTCGTCGTCGAGTTCGGCGGCCATCGTGTCCAGCGCGGTCTGCACCGCGACGGCGACCTCGGCCTTGCTGTCCCCGCCCGCCCGGACCGTGCGCCGCAGCAGCATCCGGTCGGTGAGGGTCACGCCCGATTCGGCGAAGGCCACCGCGTGCACGGCGCCTCGCTCGGTGCTGACGCCGAGGGTGATCACAGATCCTGCAGCCACAAGTCTTGCCTTCCCTGTGCGAAACGATGCGGGACGGGACCGCACGGGGCCCATCACTTCGCGGTAGGTCGGTTGCGACGAGAGATCGCCGCGAATAAGCGTGCGGATGCACGCACGCTCATCTGATGATTCGTCACCAGCTGTGGCATGGATGGGAGGAATTTCGCCCAGTTGTTGACACGCTGTCGGTAGACGCGTGTCGGGGATGTGTGTATACCGCTAGCCTGGATGGGTGGAAGTACACGCGCAGGCCCGGTCCAAGCAGAGCCGTCCGGACCCTGCGCTCGAATTGCAGGACGACCCGCAAGAGCTCATGCCGCGCAAGCGGCCGACCCAGGAGCGCAGCAAGCGCAAATTCGACGCACTGCTGCAGTCCTCGCGCGAGCTGCTCGTCGAGGTCGGCTTCGAATCGTTCACCTGTGAAGAGGTCGCGCAGCGCGCCGAGGTGCCGATCGGCACCCTGTACCAGTTCTTCGCCAACAAGTACGTGATCGTCTGCGAGCTCAATCGCCAAGACCTGGTTGCGGTTTCCCGCGAGCTCGCCGACTTCCACGGCGAGGTGCCGTCACTGGACTGGCTGCGGCACATGAATCAGTTCGTCGACCACCTGGCCGGTCTGTGGACCACCGATCCCTCGCGGCGCGAGGTGTGGCTGGCCATGCAGTCGACCCCGTCCACCCGGGCGACGGGCGCGCTGCACGAGAAGGAATTCGCCGAGGTGGTCTCGCAGATGCTGCGGCCACTGACGCCGCGCACCCCGCGCGCCCGGCGCACGATGATGGCCGAGGTGCTCGTGCACGTCGTCTACTCGATGCTGAACTTCTCCGTGCAGGACGAGCAGTCCAACGCCGACGCCGTCGCCGAACTCAAGCGCCTGATGGTCGCGTACCTGCTTGTGGCGGAAAAGGAATCACGCCACGACCGCCGCCCCGAGGATTCGGCCGAGAGCTGATCGCGGCGGGCGTCGGCGACCGGGCCGGTGACGAGGCAACTCGCCGGGTCCTGGGATTCCCGGCGAGTTGCCTGTGTACGTGCGAGATCAGCGGTAGCGGTGAGCCCGCGGTCAGTGCCGACCCTCGATGAGGTCGGCGAGTTCGCCCGGGTCTTCCAGCACGACCATGGCCGCCGCCGTGTCGCCGTCGTGGGTCAGCGACAGGTGCACACGGACGCGCGGCAGGAACTCCGCGGCCAGGCCGTGCAACTTGATGCTCGGCCTGCCCCAGGCGTCGTTCACGACCTCGATCAGCGGATACGGGTTGTCCCCGATCTGCGGGCTGCGCGCGAAGCGAGACGATGCCCAAGCCTTGAGCACCGCCTCCTTCGCGGCCCAGCGTGCGGCGAAGCTGCGGGCCGGGTCGGTCTGCTTGCTCTGGCAGTAGCGGCGTTCACCAGCGGTGAAGCTCTCCCTGAGCATCGTCGTCCCCGACCGTTGCAGCTGCTCGGCGAACTCGGAGATGGTCACCAAGTCCAAACCGATTCCGAGAATCGTCACGAAGCGGCAGCCTACGACGCTTCGGTCGACTGCGGGGCGGAACCGATTCGCCCGGTGCCGCAACCCCATCCGTTCGCCTGGTACACACCCTCGCCGTCGAGCCTGGCCTCCGGCGAGAGCAGCATGTCGGCCTCGAGCTGACGGATCTGCTTGGCCGGGGTGCCGTCGGCGCCCAGGCGGCGATCCGCCGGCTTCTCGTACAGCGCGGTGCCACCGCACATCGCCTCGGCGAAGCGCTGCCGGCCGGCGAGCTGACGCGCCTGCGCCCGCTCCTGGTAGTCCGCCCGCGCCGACGGCTCGATCGCGGACAGGAACGCCTGCGGATGAACCACCGCGAGCAGACCCGACACGTGACCGAAGCCGAGCGAGGTCACCAGACCGGCCTTGAGCGCGAACTTGTCGCCGAAGCGCAGCGGCTCGCGCGCCCACACCAGGTGCGGGTAGGCCGCCATCTTCTCGTCGACACAGTCCAGGCTCCGGTTCGGCGGCACCACACCGTTTTCCAGCACCTGGCACAGGCCGATGAGCTGGAAGGCCGCCGCGCCGCCCTTGGCATGGCCGGTGAGGCTCTTCTGCGAGACCACGAACAGCGGGGCGCCGTCGGTGCGACCCAGCGCGCCGGCGAGCCGCTCGTGCAGCTCCGACTCGTTGGGATCGTTGGCGGCGGTGGAGGTGTCGTGCTTGGAGATCACCGCGATGTCGTCCGGGGTGACGCCGAGCTTGCGCAGTTCGGCGGCCAGTCGCGAGCCGCTGCCGCCACGACCGGCACCCAGCGCGCCGAGACCCGGTGCGGGGATGGAGGTGTGCACGCCGTCGGCGAAGGACTGCGCGAAGGCGAGCACGCCGAGCACCGGCAGGCCCATCTCCACGGCCACGTCACCGCGGGCCAGCAGCACGGTGCCGCCACCCTGCGATTCCACGAACCCGCCGCGACGGCGGTCGTTGGCGCGGGAGAAGTACCGGTCGCTGATGCCCTTGGCGCGCATGGCCGCCGAGTCCGCGGTGGCCGACATGTCACCGAAGCCGACGATGCCCTCGATACCGAGATCGTCGTAACCACCGGCGACCACGACCTCGGCCTTGCCGAGCCGGATCTTGTCGACGGCTTCCTCCACCGACACCGCCGCCGTGGCACACGCCGCGACCGGGTGCACCATCGCGCCGTAGCTACCCACATAGGACTGCACCACGTGCGCCAGCGCGACGTTGGGCAGCGCCTCCTGCAGGATGTCGTTCGGGCGCGGCTCGCCGAGCAGGTTGTCGACGTAGAGCGAGCGCATCGAGGACATGCCGCCCATGCCGGTGCCCTGGGTGTTGGCCACCAGGCTCGGGTGCACCCAGCGCATCAGTTCGTCGGGGCTGAAGCCCGCGCCGACGAACGCGTCGACGGTGCAGACGATGTTCCACAGCGCGACCCGGTCGATCGAGGCGGCCATGTCGGCGGAGACGCCCCAGATCGTGGGGTCCCAGCCGGTCGGGATCTGGCCACCGACGACGCGCGAGAGCTTCGCCTTGCGCGGCACCCGGATCTCGGTGCCCGCCTGCCGGGTGACGGTCCAGTCGCCGGAGTCGGCGACCGGGCTGATCACCGTGTGCTCGGGATCGGCGGTGTGGAAGGCGCGCGCCTCGGCCTCGTTGGCGACGGTGAAGCTCAGGTCCTGGTCGAGGAAGACCGAGGTGAGCAGCGGTGCCGCGTTGTCGAGCATCGCGCCGTCGTCCTCGTAGCGGCGCACGCCGCAGCGCTCGACGACGGTGTCGTGGTAGCGCTCGGCCAGCTCCGATTCCGGCACGAAGTCCCCGGATTCGGTGTCGTACCAGCCCGGCTTCGGGTCGTTCTCCCAGCGGATCAGACCGGTGGTCCAGGCCAGCTCGAGCACGCCCGCGGCGGAGAGCCTGTCCTCGACCTCCATCTCGAAGCGGGTGCGCGAGGAGCCGTACGGGCCGAGCTCGGCCGCGCCGACGATGACGACCATGTCGCTCAGGTCGGCGGTCACCTGGCCCCACTCCGGCACCGGCAGTGCCGAACTCAGGGTCGGCGGCGCGGGCAGCGCGGCGATGGTGGCGGCGGTGCTCGCCTCCTCCTCGCTCGCGGCCGCGGCCTCCTGGGCCTGCTTGGCCAGCGCGGGCAGGTCGAGCTTGGCGCGCGCCAGACCACCGGTGAGGTCGATCTGCTGCGGGCCGGTCTCGGTCACCTGACGTGCCCGCGAGGTGCACCACTTGAGCAGCTCGTCGGCCATCTCGGTGGTCGACCAGGTGTGCACGCCTGCCTTCTCGACGGCCTCGACCATCGGGTCGTTGTGGCCCATCAGCCCGGTGCCGCGCACCCAGCCGATCAGCGCGTGCACCATGGTGACGCGCGCGGACCACGACTTCTCGGCGCGCCAGCGGGTGACCACCGCGTCGAGCGCGGCCTTGGACTCGCCGTAGGCGCCGTCGCCGCCGAACAGGCCACGGTTGGGCGAACCCGGCAGAACCACATGCAGTTTCGCGTCGACGTCGTGGTCGGCGCCGAGGGCGGACAGGCCGCCGATCAGCCGCTCGACCGACCAGAGCAGGACCCGCATCTCCATCTCGGCGCGGGCGCCCGCGTCGGCGAGATCACCGGCGACGCGCGGTGCCGCGAACGGCAGCAGCAGCGTCGGGGTCATCGCGTCCTTGACCTTGATCTTGGCGCCACCCGCGTTGTCGACCTGCTCGGTGCCGACCCAGTCGATCAGCGCGTCGAGGTCCTGGTAGGAGGCCATGTTCGCGGGCACGACCCACAGCGCCGCGCCGTGGCGGGCGTTGTCGCGGTACAGCGCGCGGTAGAACCGCAGCCGCGCGTCGTCCAGGCGCGAGGTGGTGACCACCACGGTCGCACCGCCCGAGAGCAGCCTGCCGGTGACCGCGGCCGCGATGGAACCCTTGCTGGCGCCGGTGATCACGGCGACGTCGTCGGACCACAGACCGGGGTCGGTGCTGTCGAGCGCGGCTTCGGCGATCTGCGCGTACACCCCGGCCAGTACCGAGCGGGCCTCGTGCATCGCCCGCTGACGCCACCAGTTGGCCTGCGCGGCAACGGCTTCGCCGGCGCCCACGTAGCCGCCGAGCGGCAGTTCCGCGGTGGCGGCGTCGTCGCCGAGCCACATGGTCGCGAGGTCCTCGCGGGCGGTGGCCCAGCGGTCGTCGATCAGGACGGCCTTGCGGGCGTCGAACGCCGGGGCCACCAGTCGCGGCCAGTCGGTGCCGAGTTCGGCCGAGACCAGGTCGACGAGGGTGTCCTCGGTGACCTCGGGGGCGCTGACCTGCTCGCTGAGACCGAGCTGCTCGAGGATCACCCGGGCCGCGGTGGCGAGCACGCCGTCGCGGCCGGTGATCTGCTCGGTGAACTCGCCCAGTGCCGCCGCGTCGACGGTGCCGCCTGCCGCGCCACCCGCCGAGGGCAGCGAGACCGCGACACCACGTCGCGCCGCCACCGCCTGCACGGCGGCGTCGATGGCCGCGTCGACCGAGGCGGCGTCGGACAGCGCGCCGCCGACGAGCCCGCCGAGGTCGCCACCGCGCACGCTGGCGCCTTCGCGGGTGCCGAGGGAGACCTCGGCGGTGACGTGGCTGGCCCAGCCGTCGCCGAGCTCCCAGGTCTTCTTGACCCGGTCGGCGATGGCGGCGGGCCGCTTGCCGGAGGGGCCGAAGACCTTGCGCAGGTGATCGCCGATGGCGTCGGTGAGCACCGTGCCGAACGGCTTGTAGGTGCGGGCCAGGCGCTCGACGGTGGCGGACAGGGCGCCCATGTCGGCGTCGGCCGCGCCGTCGATGGCGCCGAGCGAGAGCTCGGAGCCGAGGTCGACCAGCAGCTGGTTGCGCCGCGAGGACACACCGTCGCAGAGGCCCTCGATGGTGTCGACCGGGCCGATCTGGTCCAGCCGCAGCTTGGTCCACAGCGCGATGAGCACGCGGGTGGCGTCGGCGGCGGTGAAGGAGATGTCGTCGGGACGCGGGCCACCGGTGGCGACCGGCGCCGCGGCGACCGGTGCGGCCGCGGCGGCGGGAGCGGCCGCGGGCGCCTCGGCCGGGGTCTCCTCGATGTCGTCGACCGGCGCGGGATCGGTGTCGGTGGCGTAGACGACCGCGGCGTCGCGCTCGACGTTGACCACCTCGACCGTCGCCCCGCCGAACGCGGGCAGCTTCAGCGTCTGCGAGGCCAGGTTGGCCACCGTCGGGGTGGCGCCGAGGCCGATCTCGACGAAGCGCTCCACGCCGAGGCCGCCGTGGGCGGCGTCGGTGAACAGCAGGTCCTGGGTCTCGATCCAGCGCACCGGGCTGGCGAACTGCCAGGCCAGCAGCTCGATCAGCACCACGCGGCACAGTTCGGCGTCCCGCTCGGCCCAGCTGTCGAAGTCGGCCAGCACGGCGGCCAGCGGCTCGGACGGCACGAGCTCGGCGATCTCGGTGAGGAACGCGCGGTCCAGCGAGAACGGACGCGGCACCAGGTTCGGGATGTAGCGGCCGACGAGCACCTCCGGGTGCACCTCGGCGGGCAGCAGCTGCTCGAGCTTGTGCCGGAACTCCGGGACGCCGTCGCGCAGCACCGAGGAGTGGAACGGCACGTCGATGCCGGGCACCAGGATGAACGCCCGCTTACCACCGAATTCCTCACGGCGGCGGTCGATCTCGGTCTCGAGCGCCTCGAGTCCGGCGACCGTGCCCGCGATGGCGTACTGCGAGCCGCGCAGGTTCAGGTTGACGACCTCGAGGAACTCCCCGGTGGCCTCGCCGATGCCGTTGACGAAGTCGATGACCTCGGCGTCCGGCAGCCCGATCTGCGACGGGCGGATGGCGGCCATCCGGTAGTCGCTGCGGCCCTGGGCGTCGCGCGGCACCAGCTCGTGCATGGCCGAGCCACGCTGGAACACCACCTCGAGCACGGCCTCCAGCGGCAGCACCCCGGCGACGGCGGCCAGGGCGTTGTACTCACCGACCGAGTGGCCCGCCAGCATCGCGCCCTCGACGAAGGCGCCGGCCTCGCGCAGCTCGGCGACCTGGGCGACGCCGAGGGTCGCCATGGCGACCTGGGTGAACTGGGTCAGGTGCAGCACGCCGTCCGGGTGCCGGTGCTCGACGCCGCGCGCCTTGAGGTAGGTCGGGTTGTCGCGCACCACCGCCAGGATCGAGAAACCGAGGGCTTCGCGGGTGTGCGCGTCGGCGCGCTCCCACACCTGCTTGGCCGCCTTCGAGCGGGTCAGCGCGTCCAGGCCCATCCCCTTGCGCTGGATGCCCTGGCCCGGGAAGGCGTAGACGGTCTTCGGGGCGGCGGTGCGCCCGGTCGCGGTCATGACCAGGTCACCGTCGACGCGGCAGGAGACCTCGATGATCTCGCTGCCCGCGTCCACCGCGATCCGCTCCACCCGCACGTCGACGGTCGCGCCGGGGCGCACCATGCCGAGGAACCGGGTGGTCCAGGCCGTGAGAGTACGTGCGGGAACGGAGCTTTCGGGATCCACGGCGACCACGGCGTGCTGGGCGGCGGCCGAAAGCCACATGCCGTGCACGATCGGGCTGCCCAGCCCGGCCAGCTTGGCCGCGGCGTCGGAGGTGTGGATCGGGTTGTGGTCGCCGGAGACGGTGGCGAACGCGTGCATGGCGCGCGGGGCGGTCATGGACACGTCGCGGCGACGGCGGCGCGGGGTGTCGGTGGCCTCGGCCGAGACCGTACCGGCCGCGCGCGGCGGATCGGTGAGCTCGCCCGCGCCGTTGCGGCCGCGGATCGCGAACCGCTCGACCAGACGGGCCAGCGGGGCAGGCTCGAGGCCCTGATCCAGGATCAGGCCGACGTGCACGGTCACCTCGACGACCCGGCCCATGTCGGTGTCGACGACCGCGCCGCTCTCGGCGCGCACCACGAGAATGCCGGTCTCGGCGGGCAATTCGCTCAGCAGCTGGATCTGGTGATCCAGGTGCACCAGGTCGAGCATGCCCTCGATCACCGAGCCGCCGTTGCCGGTGCGGGCCGCGCCGAGCACCGCGAAGACCGCGGGCCAGCAGGCGCCGACGAGCACGTCGGGCGCGGTGCGGCCGAGGGTGCTCAGGGTGGCGGGCAGGCCGGAACCGGTGACACCGGCGTGGTCGGCGACCAGGTCCGGCATCCAGGCCAGGTTGAGGTGCGCCACACCGGCTTTCACCTCGGGCAGCGACTGGCCGGCGGCCACGCCGAGCAGCGCCGACATGGCGGTCTCGGCGTCGGCCTCGGTGATCACCGGCGCGCCGCCGGAGTAGACGCTCGTCGGCACGGTGATGCGGATCTTCACCGCGTCGCGGCCGAGCAGCGGCACGGCCAGCTCGACGTAGCCGAATTCGGCTTCGGGACCGGAGACCTCGGTCAGCGTCGCGCCGGTGCTCTGGTGCACCGCGACGCCCTGCTCCACGACCCATTCGTTCGGGGCGCCGAGCCGGTGCACCGGGTTGACGGTGGTGCGTCCGGCCCACTGCACGTCGGGAGCCGCGAGCACGGTGTCGAGCGAGCCGGACACCACCCCGGCGACGCGACGCGCGTCGACCGGCGCGGGCACGACGCCGGCGCGGACCAGGCTGTAGGCGGTGTCCTGCTCGAACCGGTCGAGCAGCTCGCCGACCGGCTCGTCGACCCGGGTGATGCCGGCGACGGCGACGGTGCCGGGGATGATGCATACCTGGTCGGCCGAGTAGCGCGGATCATGGGCCTGCCACAGCGAATCCGAGCGCCACCAGCGTCGCACGTCGGCGTCGACGACGGGCACGAAGTTCACCGGCTTGCCCGGGGTCTTGCACAGCGCGACGAAGAACGGCACGTCGGCGGGGTGCAGCACGGTCTCGGCGACCGCGGGGTACTGCTTCTTGAGCGCGCACAGCGCCTGCACCGGGTGTTCGAAGGCCTCGTCGTCGGCGAACAGGGTCTCGATCTCGCCGCTGTCGGCGGGGTGCAGCCGGGCTTCGGTGCGCCGCATCATCTCCGCGAACCGGTCGCGCCAGCTGATGTCGAGCCAGTCCGAGCGGGTGGCGTCGATGATCGCGTCGCCGATGTCGCTGCCGCAGTCGAACGAGATCGGGACCTCGCTCGAGACCGCCAGCGAGACATAGCGTTCCAGCCACTGCTGGTAGGTCATGGTGGCGACGTCACCGAAGTAGGGCTTGGCGGTGGCGTCGAGCGCCGCGATGATCTCGGCGCGACGCGCGGCGACGGCCTCGGCGTCACCGGCGACCTCGTCGAGCAGGCGGCCGGTGCGCGAGGCGGCGTTGTCGATCTCGTGGATGTCGGCGCCGAGCTGGCTGCGGCCCGAGGCCATGCCACCGCTGGCGGTGCCCGCACCGACCCAGTCGGGGGTGCCGGGGGTGTCGACGAGCAGCTGCTTGACCTCGGGGGCGGTGGTCGCCTCCAGGGTGGCCATGGCGGCGGTGCCGACCAGGACGCCGTCCAGCGGCATCACCGGGTAGCCGTGGCCGGTGGCCCAGGTGCCGGTGAGGTAGTCGGTGGCCCGCTCGGGCGTGCCGATGCCACCGCCGACGCAGACCACCACGTTGGCGCGGCTGCGCAGCTCGGCGTAGGTGGCCAGCAGCAGGTCGTCGAGGTCTTCCCAGGAGTGGTGCCCGCCGGCCTTGCCGCCCTCGATGTGCATGATCACCGGGTAGTCCGGCACGGCGTCGGCGATGCGCAGCACCGCGCGGATCTGGGCGACCGTGCCCGGCTTGAAGGCGACGTGGCTGATGCCCGCTTCGGTCAGCTCCTCGATCAGCGCGACGGCTTCCTCGAGCTCGGGGATGCCCGCGGTGACGATGACGCCGTCCAGCGGCGCACCCGCCGCACGCGCCTTCTGCACCAGGCGCTTGCCGCCCAGCTGCAGCTTCCACAGGTACGGGTCGAGGAACAGCGAGTTGAACTGCACCGCGCGGCCCGGCTGCAGCAGCTGGCGCAGCTCGGTCATCCGGTCGGCGAAGATCTGCTCGGTGACCTGACCGCCGCCGGCCAGCTCGGCCCAGTGGCCCGCGTTGGCCGCGGCGGCGACGATCTTGGCATCGACGGTCGTCGGGGTCATGCCGGCCAGCAGGATCGGCGAGCGGCCGGTCAGCTTGGTGAACGCGGTCTCGACGACGATGCGGCCGTTGGGCAGCCGCACCGGCTTCGGCGCGAACGCCGACCACGGGGTGGCGGGCTCGGGCGCGGCGCCCGGGGTGAGCAGGCTGCGCTGGCCCGGACGGGTGGCGGCGGCGATCACGCCGACGCCGGTGCCCTTGAGCGAACCGCCGGTGATGCGCGAGAGCAGGTCGCCGGGGCCCAGGTCCAGGATCCATTCCGCGCCCGCCTCGACGACTTCGTCGACGGTGGCGACCCAGTCGATCGGATCGACCAGCACCTGCTGGGTCAGGGAGGCGGCGAGGTCGGCGTCGAGCTCGCACTGGCGGGCCCAGCCGGTGACCAGGTCGACGGTCTCGGCCAGGGCCGGGTGGTGGAAGGCGACGTCGACGGAGATGTCCTCGAACACGGGCGCGAAGACCGCGCCACCGCGCGACTTGCTCTCCCGCTCGCGGGTCTGCTCGTCGTGCAGCTGGGCGCAGCGCACGCGCACCCGATCGATCTGCGCCGGGGCGCCCGACAGCACGACGCGCCTGCGCCCGTTGCGGATCGACACCACCGCGGCGATCGCGGGGTCGACGCCCTCGGCGACCTCGGCGACGATCGCCCGCAGCTGCTCCGGATCGACATTGGACACCGCGACCATCGGCGAACGCTCGCCGACCGGCATCAGCCCGCGCCTGCGCGCGACCAGCCCGGCCGCGGCACCGATGAACTGGGCGATGGCCAGCAGTTCGGCGTCGCGCTCACCACGGGCCTCGACCGCGGCGGCGGCCAGCAGCCCCTGCGAGTGCCCGACGATCGCGACCGGCGCGTGCTCGGTCGGGTCCAGGCCCTGCAACCGCAGCGCCCTGATGGCCGCGAGCTGGGCCAGCAGCACACCGGGCATCGACACCGCGGCCGAGCGCAGCACCGCGTCGGCGGGCGCCGAGGACGGCTCGTCCGGCTCGTCCAGCTCGCTCTCCAGCATCCAGCCCATCGGGTCGAAGCCGCCGGGACGGACCACCAGCAACTGCGCCGCAACCGGCTCGACCAGTGCTTCGGCCGCGTGCACCAGCGCGGTCAGCTCGGACTCGAGCGCACTGTCGCGACCGATCTCCTCGAGCTCGCGCAGCCACTGCGCACCCTGCCCACCGAACGCCAACGCGTACCCGGCCCCGTCGCGCAGCTGCTCCAGCAGCGCTGCGCGGACACCCGATGCCTGGCCACGACCACCAGCTTTCGCGGTCGACCCCGTGCCCATCTCGGTGCTCTCGTTGATCGTCAAGACGCTCGACTTCCTTCTCCTGGCGCTCCGCCCACCGACGGCACGCACACGTATCCGGCAGCCCCTCGGGCCTGTTGGGAGCCACGATCGCACAAAATCATGAGGAAAGCCTCACGTTTCTCGCCCCCGACGGCAGCTACCGCCGAGTATTTCTGTACGTTCGTGCCAGTTTTTTCTGAAACATGACTCCGCCTCATGTTCAAACCGCAGGTCCAGCCTGTTACTTCACTTCGCAAACATGAGTGGCCCTCATGTTGAGGTATATCGAATCGTTATAATCCCAGGTCGTGTTACCGACGAGTACGCCACGCCGCCGGAACGCTTCGCGAAGCCGGATTTGCCCGGTAGAGTTTGGACGGTCGTACACATCCAGCGCGAGTGGCGAAATTGGCAGACGCGCCAGATTTAGGTTCTGGTGTCCACGGACGTAGGGGTTCAAGTCCCCTCTCGCGCACAGTTTTCCAGCGGTTGCGCTGGTCGTGCCCGGACCCGTGGTCGAGTGCGCTCGCCCACGAGGTCCTCGTCGTCTCAATCCCCCGACCTGCATTGATGCCGCTTTTCCCGGCAGATCCGCCGACCCCGCGAGCCCGGTCAGCCGTGCCCGACGGCTCCAGCGGCCGGGCAAGTCCACGTGATCGAGCCGGCCGTTCCGCCGCCGCCCTCGCTCCAGCAACGGGTTAACGGCCCCTCACCGGGCCGAACGCTCCCGCGAGAGGCACGCTACGGCCACATCTCAGAACTGGGTCATGGGCGAGGATGCGCCCGCGGTTCGGATCAGTTACCGAGTCACAGTCGACGCCGAGTGCGGACACACCCGGACCTGATCCCTCACAAAAGGCGAGACTCCCGGCGCGACCGCGTGTCACCGCAGCAGCACCGGGAGTCCCTCGGCCGGAGGCAGTTACCCGCCGGCTCACCTTCTCAGGGCAGGACCTGCGGAATGGCCTCGGGGTTCACGTGACCCACGACGCCACCGATGATGGCACCGATGGCCGCGTGGGGCAGTACGCCGAGGACGAGGCAGATCGGGTAGCCCACGCCGAGCAGGATCACCGACGGCAGGCAATTGACCAGGGTGGCGAGGGCACCGACACCGGCACCGGCGAGGGCACCGTTGACCACCGGATCGGAGTTCTCGGCCTTCGGGTCGGTCGCGACGTCGTGCAGGCCGGTCTCGACCACATCCGAAACCACGGGAGCGACCACATCCGCGGCGACGGGAACGGCCGCCTCCACAACGGGACTTTCGCCGGAAGGCTCGGCGTCCTGCGCAATCTCGGCGGCCACCGGGGTGGCGGACCCGAACGAGAACGCGGCGATGGCAGTGTCGTAGCCGTCACCCTGGAGCGTCGTCGCGACAGCAGGCTGAGCCCGCTGATCGGCGGAGGCATCCGCCGACGCGACGCCGCTTCCAGCGAAGGTGACCGCCACGATGACCGGCAGTGCACCGAGAAGAATATTGCGAGTTGAGCGCTTGAACATTTAAGTACCCTCTCGACCTTGTGCCCCCGACTGGACCAACCGAATGTCGACCGGGCTATTAGTAATAGCCAAGCAATATTAAAAGCAACTTTTGTGATCTATTTCACATTGACACAGTCGGGCCAATCCATTTCGCACAACACGGGCGAATTCGGAGCATGCCCGCGAACGGAGCCGGAACGGCCGCTCGGCGACCCGACCCGTCCGGAGAAGATGTGCCGGACACTCACTGTGCGGCCTTGCGCTCGAGCGCCTCCCGGGCTTCCCGCTGGATGCGCGGGAACTGCTCGGCCATGCGGGCGGCCAGCGCCTGGGCCGCCGAGAGCGGTCGCACCATCACCGTGAACTCGTCGATGCGGCCGTCGTCGTCGAAGTGCAGGAAGTCGCAGCCCGTCAACTGCAAGCCGTCCACGGTGGCCTCGAACACCAGCGCGTGGTCGGGCCCTTGCGCCGCACCGATCTCGCGCACATAACGGAAGTCCTCGAAGACCCGCAAAACCCCGCGCAGAATCGCCGCCGTCACCGCCTTGCCGGGGTACGGCGCGAAAGCGACCGGGCTGGTGAACACCACATCGTCGGCCAGCAGTTCTTCGACGTTATCCAGATTCTTCGACTCCACCGCGGCCCGAAACCGTTGATGCACCTGTGCCTCCTAGGCAAATAATTGATTAGGTCGAACGAGGCTATCCCCAGCGTGCACCGCTGTCCAGGATGGTGTCACCATTGACCGAATTCACCATTCAGGTCCGGTAGGCTTGCTCGATGGCGTTACGACACGCGGTCTTGGCCGCCCTCCTGGACGGCGAGGCGTCCGGCTACGACCTGGCCAAGCAATTCGACGCGTCGGTCGCGAACTTCTGGATGGCGACCCCGCAGCAGTTGTACAAGGAGCTCGAGCGAATGACGGCCGACGGCCTCATCGCGGCGCGGGTCGTCGAGCAGGAGAAACGCCCGAACAAGCGGCTGCATTCGATCACCGAGTCCGGGCGGGCGGCGCTGCGGGCTTTCATCGCCGATTCGACCAAACCCACCGTCATCCGCGACGAGATGCTGGTCAAGATCCAGGGCATGGACTCCGGCGACGCCCCGGCCGTCGAGGCCGTCCTGGTCGAGCGAATCGGCTGGGCGGAGGCGAAACTCGCCCGCTACGAGCGGTCGCGGACCCGGATGCTCGCCGGCCGCAGCGAACAGGCCTACCTCAGCGAATCCGTCCACATCGGCCCCTACCTGACCCTGCTGCGCGGCATCGCCTTCGAGCAGGAGAACATCCGCTGGGCACAGTTCAGCCTCGACGCCATCCGTCGCCGCCGCACGGCAGCGCTCGATCCGGTCGATCGACTCGTGCCGCCGTGAGCTTTCCCACGGGATCGGGCATCGAATTCCATCGAATGCACTACGCTCGCGGACGCGAACTAGAACAGGTTCCAGGGGTGGGAGCATTCGATGCGGGCAAGGGAAATCACGGCGATACGGGCAGCGGTGGCCGGCATGGCGGTCGCGCTTTCGACGGCGTGCGCGGGGTGGGCCGCGGCAGTGCCACCGCCGCACCAGGATTCGTTCTACGCCGAGCCCGCCGATCTCGCGGACCTCCCCAACGGGACGGTGCTCGCGTCCCGTGTGGTCGAGCCGAAGTCGTTCTTGCTGCCGCTACCCGCGCACGCGTGGCAGGTGCAGTACAAGACGATCGACAACCACGGGGCACCCCGCGCTTTTGTCGCGACAGTGCTTGTGCCGCACGGGGAATGGACCGGCGCCGGACCACGGCCGCTGCTGTCCTATCAGGTCGCCGAGGACGGTGTGGGTGCGCGCTGCGCGCCCTCGTACGCACTGCGTGGTGGGATCGACGGCGTCCCGAGCAACGCCTATACCGAGACCGGCATGATCCGGTTCGCCCTGCAACAAGGGTGGACCCTGGTCGTGCCCGACTATCAGGGGCCCGATTCCGATCTGTTCGGCGCCGAAGGGTATGTCCACGGCGTGCTGGACGGTATCCGAGCGGCCAGAGCGTTCGCGCCCGCGGCGGTCGACCCCGCGGCGCCGATCGGCATGTGGGGCTACTCCGGCGGGGCGCAGGCCACCGCCATCGCCGCGCAGCAGCAGCGCG
This sequence comes from Nocardia canadensis, assembly GCF_032656385.1. Taxonomy (NCBI): domain Bacteria; kingdom Bacillati; phylum Actinomycetota; class Actinomycetes; order Mycobacteriales; family Nocardiaceae; genus Nocardia; species Nocardia canadensis. Next base: position 94,889 of record NZ_JAVCWB010000004.1, on the reverse strand, counting down.
GCTACGCCCCGGAGCTGCCGGTGACCGGGGTGGCGCTGGGCGGGATCGTCGCCGACCTGGAGGCCACCATGGCCGGGTTCAGCGGTGGCATCGCGGGCGGGGGCGCGGTGGTCGGACTGGTGGGGCTGAACCGGTCCTATCCCGACGCCGATGTGGCCGGATACCTCAATGAAGCCGGTCGCGCGATGATGGCCGCGAGCCGGGCCGATTGCCTGCTCGACGCCGCTGTCGCGTATCCCTTCCTCGACGCGGCGACGCTGGAAGCGTGGCCGGGATCGATCACGGACAACCCCGCGTTGAGCGAGGTGGTGCGACGGGCCAGTCCCCTGTTCCGTCCGGGCGCACCCACCGCGCCGGTGCTGATCTACCACGCGGTCGCCGACGAATTCGCACCTGTCGCCGCGGCGCGCGCGATGGCCGGGAAATACTGCGCCGACGGGATCGCGGTGGAGCTGGTCGAGCATTCGTTCGGCGAGCACGGCACCGAGGCCATGGTGGGACTACCGACGGCCCTGACGTATCTGGCCGACCGATTCGCCGGCAGGCCGGCGGTAAGCACCTGCTGAGCGCGCTCGTGGCCGGCGGTCAGGTCATCGTGGTGCGGGCGCACACACTGCGCCACCCACAGGGCAAGCCGCAGGTGGCGACGACCCTGGTCGCGATGTGGCCGTCGACGAGAGCGCTGACCAGGTGGGCCTGTGCCGGGTAGCCACAGGCGCCGCAGGTGCCGAAGTAGTTGAGAATTTCCTGGCTGACCCCGGCGGCATAGTTCGGAACCGGCTCCACGATGTGTCCTTCAGCGGTAGTAGTTCGCCCATCTCCCGAGCACGACCCGGACGAACGGGCGGAGGAACAACGCGGTCCAGCTCAGCCGCAGGAAGGCGAAGATCGCCGGTCGGCCGGCGATCGTCCACCGCAGCACCGTTGTGCCGTCGGATGTTTCGGTGAGATCGAAATCCATGGTGTAGGACTCGATCAGCAGCGGGATCGAGGTCTTGATCCCGGCCACGCTCAGCCGGGTGTGCGGATCGCGGCGGGTGACCTGCTCGGCGGCGGCGAAGACGATGCCGTCGAGCGTGCGGACGGTGCCCGGACCACGCCGCTGGTCGCGGTAGGTGACCCCCTCGATCATCGGGATCCAGGTGAAGGCGCCGTCCTCGAGCGCGGACCACACCTCCCAGGGCAGGGCGGGGAAGTGCTGCTCGACCGTCATCCGGAAGGTCGGACGCCGGGTCTCGATCAGCAGGATCGCCTGGTCGTCGACCGGCGGGATCTCGGTGCCGAGCAGGCGGGCGGCGCGGCGCTGCGCGACGACGACAGCGGCGAGTCCGGCTCCCGCGGCGACCACGAGAGCGCCGAGCGCGGAGCGCGGAGCCGAGCAGAACGAGCCAAACCATGTGCAGCGCAGTCCTTGTCGCGTAAGTAGAGGTCTCAGGGGTTGGTGCGCAGCAGCGGCGAGGACACCTTGCTCGTCAGCCATCGGTCCCCGGATTTCGTCAGCGACAAGGTGATCGACAGCTGACCGCGCCGGGGCTGCTGCTGTGTTCCGACGCTGGCGATGGACTGGTCGACGACCACGATCGCTTCGGCGGTGTCGGCGTCACTGGTGGCGATCGCGCAATCCACGGTGCCCGCCGTCGACTGCACCTGGCCCTGGATCAGCACCTCGCGCAGGTCGGCGCTGGTGGACTCGAATTCCTGCTTCCACGCACCGGTCGCCCGATCGAGCACGGCGGTGAAGTAGGCGTCGAGGTCGGTGGCGTTGTAGGTCGACAGCACCGAGCCGTACGCGCAGGCGGCGGCCCGTGCGTCGGTGCGGGATCGCTCGAGTTCCCCGGCACGGTGGTTCTGCCAGCCGAAGTAGCCACCGGCGGCGCAGCCCCCGATGCCCAGGGCGATCGCCAGGGCGACCACGATCGCGGTGGTGCGCGGCCGACGGGCCGACGACACTGCCGCGGGGCCGGCCTCCTCCGGCGTCTCCGGCGCGGTGACTGCGGAATCCTCGGTGTCGGTCATGGGGTTCCTCTCGGTAGCAGGGGGTCAGCGGCCGGGCAGCGGCACGGAACGTTCGTCGCCGGTGACGCCCGGCGGCGGTCCGGCGGTGTTGTCGGGGGTCGTGGGCCGTGGCGCGTTGGCCGACCCGCGGATCTGCTGCGCGGGATCGTTGATGACGCAGTAGTTGTAGAGCCGCACGCTGCCGTCGGAGACGGTGGCGGGTGAGACCGGGATGGTGTCGTACTCGCAGAACGGGCGCGGCCAGATGTCCACCATCGTGTGGAAAGCGTTGTCGTGCGCCGGTACTCCGAGCAGCGCGGTGCCCGAGCGCAAGGCGGGGAACAGTGCCGACAGCGCCGGTGTGCGCAGCCGGGCCGCCTGGGTGATCGCGCGGAGGTTGGTCACCAGATTCGTGATCGGGTCGGTGGTCTCGGCGATCACGCCGCCCAGCGTCGCCAGCTGTCCGGGGCCGAGGTCGAGTATCCGCCGCAGTTCCTGGTCGGCGGCGGCGAACTGCCCGAACAGCACGCCCGAACCCTCGACGAGAATGCGCAGGTCCGGCTGGGCGTGCGAGGTCGTCTCCGCGATGACCGACAGCTTCTCGACGAGGTTGCGGGTCTGCGGAAGCAGTTCCGTCATCCCCACCATGGCCTGGCTGATCCCGCTGATCACGGTGCGCAACTGGCCCGGCCCGCCGGCGAGCGCCTTGTCGAGCTCGGCGACGATGACGTTCAATCGCTGTGGATTCAGCCCGCCGATGAAATCGCCGGTGTTGGTGAGGAACTCGTTGATGGTGACCGGCGTGGCGGTCCGGGCGAGCTCGACGACGGCGCCGTCGGCCAGATACGGGGCGTCGTCGGTATCTGGCCGGATATCGAGGTACTGCTCCCCCGCGGCCGACAATCGAGCGACGACCACCGCGCCGCCCGCGGGGACGCGGTAGGCGGCATCGATCTCGGCGACGGCGACGACCCCGGTCTCCGACAGCTCCAGGGACCGCACCGTCCCGACGCGCACCCCCCGGAAGGTGACATCGGAATGCGCGAGCAGGCCACCGGAGCCCGCCAGTTCCACCCGGACGGTGAAGGTGTCACGCAACGGATCGATCCGGATGACGTCGAGCAGCAGGTAGCCGCCGCTGACCAGCAGGGTCGCCACCAGTCCCACGGCCGCGACGCCGTTGACGTGCCGCTTGCCCCAGCTCGCGGCCCGGAGCAGGAATTCGGCGGCGACCTCGAGTGCCACGCCGAGCGCCCAGATGCCGAAGGTGACCACCAGCGCGAGCGTGTATCGGACACTGCCCCGGGGATATTCGGTCATCGCCCACCGCCCTGCAACCGGCCGAGTACCCGCGCGAGGACCTCGGCGAGACTGCCGACGAAGGCGCCGGGGTCCGATCCGTCGGGCAGCCTGCTCCCGTTCGGGTCGGTCAGGGCGCCGACACTGAGGTAGGAGATCGTCGCCGCGACCGCGAGGCTCGTGCCCTCGGTGGTGGCCAGCAGTGCGGGGTGCAACGCGTGCAGCTGGTCCAGCGCGCCCGCCAGGTTGTCGCCCATCTGGGTGAAGCCGGTCATCAGAGCCTGCACGCTGTCGAAGAGGCCGACGAAGTCCGCGCTGCTGGTGGCGGTGAACTCGCCCAGTGCGCCGAGGGTGGTCGAGACCTCGGTGGTGAGATCGGTGATGGCGCGGTTGTTCTCGGTGAGCACCGAGATCAGCGGCGGGAAGGTGTCCGCGGCCTGGCCCAGCTCGGCCCGGCGCTGGTTGAGGGTGGCGCTGAGCGAGTCCAGACCGTGCAGCACGGCGTCGATCTGACCGGTGCGGGCGTTGAGCGCGGTGAGCGTCGCGGTCAGTTCGGTGAGCAGATGCGCGAGCTGGGGCCCGCGGCCGGCGAAGATCGAGTTCGATTCGCTGGTGATCCGGGCCACCTGGCTGAGCGCACCACCGTTGAGCAGCATCGACAGCGACATCATCAGTTCCTCGACCGAGGCGCCCGCCGCAGTGTGGTCCCTGTCGATGACGTCGCCGTCGACCAGCATAGGTGTGCCGGAACGAAGTTCGGGCAGCACGATGGCGACGTAGATGTCGCCGAGCGGTGTCGGTTGCCGCAGCTCGGCGCGTGACCCGCGCGGCAGCCGGACGTCCCCGCGGATCTCGAGCTCGACGGTGGCGACGAAGTCGGTGGTGTCCAGGCCGGTGACGACGCCGATGTCGGTGCCGCCGGTTTTCACGTGCGCGCGATCGGGCAGGTTCAGCGCGTTGTCGAACAGCGCGCGCACGGTGTAGGTGGGGCCGTCGAGGCCGGGCTCGGGCAACGGCATGGAGTCGACGGTGACCGCGCACCCGGCGACCACGCACGCCGCCAGCCCCAGGACTACCGCGCGGGAAAGGTGTCGCCTCATCGGGTCAGTCCCAACAGGGCGGCGAACAGTCCGAAGTCGGGCCCGAAGTCCTGCAGTTTGCCGGTCCGGCAGCCGTCGGCCCGGAGCTCGACTCGCTGGCAGAACAGCGCGAGCAATTCGTTGTCGAGCAGGCTCTTGTCGGTCAGCAGATGAAGGCGGACGGCCCGATTCTCCGGACTCACCGCGTTGCCGAGGTTGTCGAGGAACAGCGGGGCGATATCGACGATCTCGGTGAGCCCGCGAGCGTGATCGCGCATCTGCGCGGTGATCGTGATCAGTCGCAGCAGCGCGTCGGTCAGCGGTTGCTTGTTCTCGCCGACGACGGCGCTGGTGTTGGCGACGAAGTCGTTGATCTGGGTGAGCACGGCCTGCAATCCCGGGGATTGCTCGCGCATCAGGGTGACCAGCTGGGTGAGCCGGGCGCTGAAGTCCCGGACCGTCGCGTCGTTGTCGGCGAGGATCTGGGTGACATCGTTGAGCCGCACGATCGCGTTGGCGATCTGGTCCTTGTTGGCCAGGGTCACTTCGAAGGCGCCGGAGAGGGCGTCCAGGGTCTCCCGGATGCGGTCACCGTTGCCGTCGAGTAGCGGAAACAGCACCCGGCTGGCCATCGGGCCGTCGGAGTTGTTGCCCGCCAGCGCCTTTCCGATGTCGTCGAAGTTGCGCAGAATGCGGTCCAGCTCGACGGGCGTCCGGGTCCGGGCGAAGGGGATGTGGCTGCCGTCGGCCAGAGCGGGGCCGCCGGTGTAGGCGGGGGTGAGTTCGATGTGGCGGTTGGTGATCATCTGTGGCGAGACCAGCGCCGCGATCACATCGGCGGGCAGGTCGACCTCGGGATCGACGACCATGTGCACCTGCACGTACTGCCCTCGCGGGACCAGCTCCGTCACCCGGCCCACGGGCATCCCGAGAACGGAGACTTCGTTGCCGACATACAGGCCGGCGACGTTCTCGAAATCCGCCGTGATGGTCTTCTCCCTGCCCAGCAACCGGTCCGGCAGCGAGGTCAGGCTCTGCGGCAGTGCCGAGCACCCCGACAACAACGCGGCGACAGCGGCCAGCACGGCCAGGCGGACGAATGTCGTGCGCATCAGCGGCACCCTTCCACAGCGTGGACGGCACACAGCCAGTTGTCGGGGAACATCCAGGGCAGATAGATCTCCCCGTACGGGCCGTTGCCGAGGGTGTTGTTGAACTGGCGAAGGGTGACCGGCATGATCTGGAACAGGTTGTCCAGATTGGCCTTGTTGTTCTGCAGCCCCGCCGACATGGTGTTGAGATCGGCGATCAGCGGCGCGAGCTGTCCCCCGTTCTCGATGCCCATCGCCTGCAGGTCCGCGGAGACCGCGGCGATGCTGTCGAGCAGCTGGGTGACCAGGGCTTGCCGTCGGGCGACCGCGTCGCCGATGGCCTGACCACGCGTCAGCAGCAGCAGGACGGCGTTCTGATTGTCGGACACCACGCTCGAGACCTTGTCGATATTGCGCAGCAACTGCTCGACCTCGTCGCGCCGATCGCTGATCACCTGGGCCAGCGAGCCCACCGAATCCAATGCCGCCGCGGTCAATTGCGGTGAGTCACCCATCTGCCGAGCGAGCGCGTCCAGCGACGCCCGCAATGCCACGGGGTCGACGCGTTCGAGGTGCTCGAACGCGTGGGTGTATTTGTCGTCGTTGACGACCTTGGCCAGGTTGTAGGGAACTTCGGTCCGGTTCAACGGGATGCGCTTGCTCTCGGGCGAGGAGGGCGCGCCGGGATCGAGTTCGACGTGCATCCGGCCCAGGATCGTCGACATCTTGATCGCGGCCCTGGCGTCGTCGCCGACCCGGATACCGTTGTCGATCGAGAGCGCGGCCTCGATCCGGTCGCCCGCCAGGCGCGTCGACTTCACGGTGCCGACTTCGATGCCGGCGATATCGACGCTGTCGCCGGTACGCAGCCCGGCGGTCTGGGCGAATTCGGCGTGCACGGTCCGGTTGCCGAGATCGAACTCGGTGAGCGCGCTCGAACCGAACAGCAGTAACACCACCGCCGCCCCGGCACTCAGGCCGAGCCACCAGTGACGATTGCTCGAATAGCTCGGTATCGCCTGCCACAGTCGCCGCGCGATGGGCAGCAGCGTTCCGCGGCGCTGACTCGGTCGGGTGGACGTCATTACCGGCATACCTCCGAATGGGAATTGCCACCGATCTGGTTGAACATCCCGGGCGGCAGCAGCACACCCCACAGCGAGACATCCAGACTGCAGACATAGGAATTGATGTAGGCGCCGTTGCCGCTGATCCGGGCGAGACCGGCCAGCACGAACGGCAATTCGGCCGCGGTGAGGTCCAGCCGAGCGCCGTTGCCGATCAGCAGCCGCACACCCTCGTTCGCGGACTGCTGGGCCTGCGCGAGTCCGGGTCTGATCCGGGCGATGAGATCGGCGAGCTGTCTGGTCGAGCCCGAGGCCTGTTCGACCGCGCCCGCCAGGGTCGTGCCCTGCTCGTAGAGGTCGACGGTCAGCGTGCGGGTCTGGGTGATCAGCGTTTCCAGCTCGCCGCTGCGGTGGGCCAGACCCTCCACCACACCACCGAGATTGGTGATCACCTGGCCGAGGATCTCGTCCCGGTCGCGGAAGGTGGCGGCCAGTTGCGCGGCCTGGGTCACCAGCGCGCTCAGCGAGACGCCGTCGCCCTGGAGGGCTTGGACCAGCGTGTGCGACAACGAGTTGATGTCGTCGGGCTCGAGGGTGGCGAACAGTGGCTCGAAGCCCGCCAGCACCGTGGACACATCGAAGGACGACTCGGTGCGCTCGTAGGGAATGGTGCCCTCCGCGGGCAACCGGTCACCGCCACGATCGCCGGCGGCCAGCGCGACATATCGCTGCCCGATGAGGTTCTGATAGCGGATCAGCGCCTTGGTGGTCGTGGTGAGTTGCTGGCGCGACTGCACGCGCAGCACCACCGAGGCGCGCCGATCGGCGTCGAGTTCGATGGCATCCACCCGGCCCACGCGAATTCCGGCCATGCGGACGTCGTCGCCCACGCGCAAGCCCAGGACATTGCCGAACGTCGCGGTGTAGCGGACGGTGTCGCCGCTGACGCCGCGCTGCAAGGTCGAGAAGATGGTGTAACTGGCCACCAGCGCCACGCCGATGAACAAGGCCAGGATCAGCACCGCGGTGCGGGTTTTCATCATGTCAATTCCCCCGGGGCTGGGCGTTGGCGTAGGTGACGTGCACGGCCCCGTCGGCCAGGACCGGCGCGAGCAGCACCAGTTGCGCGGCGTTCGGCGTTCGCCCGACGAGCGCCTCGATGGCCTCGATGCCGTGCAGGGACGCCGGAGTCGACGCCGGGGCGGCGGCCGGTCCGGGGCCGGCCTCGATCGGTGTCGGGCCGGGAATCGCGGGCAGACCCGGGAGCGCGGGCAGGCCGGGAATCGCCGGGAGACCGGGGACGACGGGCGGCGGGCCCGCCGCTTCCAGCCGGCGCGGCAGCAGCTGCGTCGGAATGTGCTGCTCCGGAGCGGTATACGGCACCGTCGAACCACCACAGCGGGGCCCGGCGAGATCGCCGTAGCGGGGACAGTCCGCGGCGGTGTACTGGGTGAAGGGGGTGAAGCTCACGTCGACGACCCAGCGCATCTGTTTGCCGGGTCCCCAGTTGAAGACCGTCGCCAGATTGCGCAGCGCGACATTGAGGTTGGCGGCCGCGGCCCCGATCGCGCCGGAGTCGGCGGCCAGCGCGCCGAATGTCTCGTGCAACCCGCCGACGAGTTCCGGGCCCGCGCCCGGATTGCGCTCGAACAGGGTGTTGGTGACGCCGACTACGCCACGCGCGGCGGTCAGCAGCGAGATGAGGTTCGCGCGCTTCTCGGTGAGTGTGCGCGCCGCGGTCACCGAGGAGACGAGCGTGTCCACCAGCTGCGGCGCCGACTCGTTGACCGCCGACGCCGCGGCGCCGAGGTCACCGAGCAGATCGCCGATCCCCGGGGTCGCCCGGACCTGCGTGGTCCAGGTGTCGAGCCGTTCGATGGTGGAGCCGGGCATGCGGTAGGTCGGGTCGAGGGCGTCGGCCAGCGTGCCGAGGACGGTCGCCAGCCGAATCGGATCGATGGCGTCGAGGACGGTGCGCAGGGTGGTCAAGGTCGTCTGGAGTTGGGCGCCCACCTCGCTGGTGTCCTGCGCGATGGTGGCGCCGTCGCGCAATCGATCCGGCGAAGCGCCGTTGCCGATGAGTTCGACCGCCGTGACGCCGAAGATGTTGTTCGGCACCACCCTGGCGGTGACCGTGGCGGGAATGCGCTGGGCCATGGCCGGTTCGATGCGCAGCAGCACGTCCTGGCGCTCGCCTCTGGCCGCGATGTCGGTGCGGGCGACCTGGCCGACCAGCACGCCGCGGAAGGTGACGTCGGCGCGCTCGGGCACGCCGTCGCCGGTGCTGGTCATGCGAGCCGTCACTTCGACGGTGTCGAGGAACGCGCCGTTGTAGCGCAGTCCGAGCAGATAGACGACGGTGGCGATGAGCACGGCGATGAGCCCGCCGAGCAGGCCGAGTCGCCGGGCGCTCGGGCCACGGCCGCTGGGGTCGATGATCATGGTCGAGGCCTATCCCGTGATCCTGATGCCCGGGTCGATCCCCCAGATCGACAGGGAGAACAGCAGATTGACGAACACGACCGTGACGATGGTCATGCGGATGGCGCGGCCGGACGCGACGCCGACCCCTTCGGGTCCGCCCGCCGCGGTGTAGCCGTAGTAGCACTGGATGAAGGTCGCCACGGCGGCGAAGACCACGATCTTGAGGATCGAGTAGGCCAGGTCCACCGGGTCGAGGAACTGGTGGAAGTAGTGGTCGTAGGTCCCCAGCGTCGTCCCGCCGAGGAAGGCCACGGTGAATCGTGTCGCGATGTAGGCGATGGCCAGGCCCGCGGTGTAGAGCGGCACGATCGCGACGACGGCCGCCAGCATGCGCGTGGTGATCAGGTAGGGCAGCGGCCTGATGGCGATCGACTCCAGGGCGTCGATCTCCTCGGAGATCCGCATCGAGCCCAGTTGCGCGGTGAATCGGCAGCCGGCCTGGGCGCCGAACGCCAAGGTCGCCAGCAGCGGCGCCAGTTCCCGCGTGGTGGCGAATCCGGAGATCGCGCCGGTGAGCGGACTCATGGTGAGCAGGTTCAGCGCGGTGTGCGATTCCATGCCGACGGTGATCCCGCCGAAACCGCAGAGGATGACCACGACGCCGATCACTCCGCCGCCGACGATCAAGGAGCCGTTGCCGAAGCTCACGTCGGTGATCAGCCGCAGCAATTCCTTGCGATAGTGCTTGAGCACGAAGGGAATCGCCGCGACCGCCTGCAGGAACACCAGTCCCTGATGACCCAGCCGCACCGGAACCCTGGCGGGCACGGTGGCGGCCGCGCGCAGCCGGCGCACCGGACGCAACACCGGTGGCACGTATTCGGAGGCCATCTCAGAGCACCTTCGACGGGAACACGGCGTTGTAGAGCTGGGTGAGGATGATGTTGGCCGCGAACAGCACGATCGCGGAGTTGACGACCGCGGAGTTCACCGCGTCGGCCACGCCCGCCGGTCCGCCCCGGGTGTGCAGTCCGGTATCACAGGCGATGATCGCCGCCAGCGCGCCGAAGACCGTGGCCTTGACCATGGCGACGACCAGATCGGCGGCCACCGCGAACGAGGCGAAGGTGCCGATGTAGGAGCCCGGCGTGCCGTCCTGGATGTAGACGTTGAACACGTAGCCGGTCGCGAAGCCGACGAACACGACCAGCCCGCACAGCAGGGTGCTGACCACGACCGCCGCGGCCAGGCGCGGCGCGACCAGGCGCCGGACCGGATCGACCCCCATCACGGTCATGGCGTCGATCTCCTCCCGGATGGTGCGCGAACCCAGATCCGCGCAGATCGCCGACCCCACCGCGCCGGCGATCATCAGCGAGGTCACCAGCGGTGCGCCCTGGCGGATGATCCCCAGCCCGTTGACCGCGCCGATGAAGGTGGTCGCCCCGACCTGACTGACCAGCGAGCCCACCTGGATCGACACCACCACCGCGATGGGGATGGCGACCAGCAGGGTCGGTGACGCCGACACACTGGCCATGAACGCGCACTGCTTGACGAATTCCGTGGTCGGGAACCGCCGGGTGACCAGGGCGCGGACCAGTTCGGCGAGGGCCCGGCCGGTCATCAGGACCTGACGCCCGGCCGTCTCGACAGCTCGCTGCGGGTGTTCGCGCCAGTAGGTCAGCCCGAAGGCGATGACCTGATCGCGGGCATCACCGCCCCCGGGTGGAGCTGTTGCCCCGGCATGGAATTCACCAGAAATCCTGGTCGACGACTGCTGCACGATGGGTTCACTCTTTTCTACGTATCCGTAGATATTAATTACTACGCTAGAGTAGATATGTGGACACTAACAGCGCCGATGACGCGGCACCAGAGCTTTGGGGGATCATTTCTTGATGAGCATCGAAGAGGACACCGACGGCGTCTGGCGGATCGCCCCACCGCGACCGGCCCGGCCGCGGCGCCGCAACGGCCCCCGACTACCGCCGGAGCAACGCCGTGAGCAACTGCTCGACGCGGCCCTCGCGGTCGCGGGCCGGGACGGGTTGTCCGAGCTCACGATGCAATCGGTGGCCAAGCAAGCCGGTGTCGCCAAACCCGTGCTGTACGCGATCTATCCCACCGCGCCCCAACTGCTCGACGCGCTGCTGCGACGCGAACACACCCGGGGCATCGCGCAGGTCCTCGAGGCACTGCCCGCCGATTTCGACGATTCCGACCCGGACGTGGAGTACGAGCAGGCCGTCATCGCCTTCCTCACCGCGGTCCAGGACGATCCGGTGCGCTGGCGGTTGATCCTCATGCCCGCCGACGGCGCCCCCGCCTCCTATCGCGGCCTGCTCGCCGGCGCCAGGGAGAAGGTCGTCGCGCGCTGCGCCCAACTGCTCGAGACGGGGATCGCGCGGCGAGGTGGCCCCAGGGACGTCGACGTCGAACTGGCCGGCCGAATCATGCTCGGATTCATCGAATCCCTGGGCCGACTGGTGTTGTCGAATCCGGATCTCGCTACGCCCGAAACACTTCGGCCCACGGTGCGGGCGCTGACCCGGACCTTGCCCAAGGACGACAAGGGAACCCGGATCATCCCGGCCGGCGGATCGGTGGTCTCCGCGTGGCAGGCCGGGAACGCGCCGACCCCGCCCGACCAGGCCGCGTCACCGTAGCTCGATATCGGAGATCAGCAGCGGCGGCCAGGCGATGATCTCGCCGATCGCCGAGAACAGCTTGTCGACGCCGTGCAGATCGTCGAGGTGCTCGTGGTGGGCGCCCAGCCAGAACAGCCCGATCAGCAAGTACGGCACACCGAAGGCGATGCCGAGGAAGATGAGCTGGCGCAGGCTGATTCGATAGCCCAGCAGTTCTTTGATCATCACCCCACCTCTCAGGAAATCTCGCCGAGCACGGCCTGGGACTCGATCAGCCCCTGATCGTCCGGGGCTTCCCCGCGACCGAAGACCCGGGCGCGCTGCTTGTCCCGCAGCGCCTGATGGGCGTGGGCGGGAATGTCGTAGCCGTAGCGCTGCTGCGCTTGCCGCGGCGTCATCGTGGTCGCGCTCACGGGCGGAATCTTCAGCAGCACCGGACCGGCCACCGGGACCGACATCGGCGAGATCAGGCGCAGCAGCTGAATCTGCAAGCGCGCGTTGAGACTCACCAGCGTGAAGGCGACGCTCATCGGCGTCGTGACAAGCGCGTCGAGCAGCCTGCCCTTCGGCAATCCGGCCATCTCGCGCATCCATCGCGGCATGGTGGCCAGGGTGCCCCGGCGCAGGAACGCGTACACGATCTTGAACATCGGCCGGAGCAGCAGCGGGATCTCCGGCATCATCACCTCCGCCTGTAGCAGGTGCCGCATCGCCTTGCGAGCGATGTCGGACCCGATCAGCTGTGGACGCATCCGCTCGAAGTACTCGCTGATCCCGGCCCTGGTACGGGGCACGTCCGCCGGGTCGCAGGTCTGGAGTTCGGCCGCCCGCGCGCATTCCGCCCAGTACTGCAGCTCGTCGGCCTCGCTGAGCCGGCCGGGACCGTACTTCTCGTACGCGACGAGGATGGAATGCCAGGCCGTCAGGTGAATCCACAGCTGCGACTGCGGGTCGTTCGCGTCGTAGGACCGCTTGGTGACGGGGTCGACGCCGATCCCCTTGGAGTGGATCTTCACCAGGATGTCGGCCGCGTGCGCGGTCGAGCGGCTGTCGGCGAACATCACCATGGCGAAGTACCGCAGCGTGCGGTCGTAGCGGGTCCGCGGCCGGTCGTAGATCGCGTGGGTGGCGTCGACCGAGGCCACCAGCGCCGGGTCCAGCTCCTCGATCACCACTGCCCGCTGGAAGCCGACCGTCAGGCTGGTCGGGTAACTCCAGACGCGCCACGCGACCGAGTCCGGACCGAAGAAGCCGTAGTCCTCCGCGGGCGTGAGTGGGGGTATCGCCAGCCACTCACGCAAGGAAGCAATTGTTGCCATCGCGGGTTCCAATCCATTTCCTACTCGAGCGTAGAAGTATTACTACGCATGAGTAGGAACGATAGACCCGTGATCGACCCCGAGTCAACGGTTCGAGCCCGACTTGTCGACAATTGACTCAGACAGTCGGTGGCCGGGATGGTTCCGCCCGAATAGCCTGATAAGAGCCAGCATACTTCCGCCTATGTGAGCGCCCCCTCGGAGTCCTCTCCGGCCATCGAGTATTTGGACCCCATTTTCGACTGATTATCTCAGACAGTCGCCAGGTGTGGTCCGATCGGATCGCGCCTCCCCCTGGAGAACCACATTGCGTTCGGGCTGAGTGGAATCCTGTCGATCGGACGACGCGTCGGATTCCATCGATGACATGGCTACACAGGCAGCGCCGGAGCGGTTCGATGACGCGCCCGGCAGTTGGTCGACCGGGGACGACGGGGTGGTGGTCGTGCTCGACGAGGGCGAAGAGCTGAGCGTCGACGGCGAGGTGGTGCGTGGCCGGTCCGCGTTCGCCCCGGACCGCGAGTGGGTGGTGACCGGGAAGTACGTGCGCTTCGACGAACCGCGCCCGACGACGGTCGGCGCGTCGGTGGAGGGGCTCGAGCACGTCTACGACGCACCGGGACAGGTCGAGTTCGAGATCGTCGGTCCGGCGTTGCGGCTGACCGCGTTTCCCGGCAAGAACCCCGAGGATCTGTCGGTGCTGTTCACCGACGAGACCTCCGGGGTGACCACCTACGCGGCGAATCCGGTGGTGGAGGTGCCGATGCCGGCGGCCGACGGGACCGTGGTGCTCGACTTCAACCGCGCGGTGAATCTGCCGTGCGCCTACACCGATCTGGCGACCTGCCCGCTGCCGCCGGCGGCGAACCGGCTGCCGATCGCCGTCGAGGCGGGCGAGCAGATCCCCTTCGAGCGCCGGGGATGAGCTCGCCGCGGATCAGCTCGCTGGCCTTCCTGTCCCCGGGCAACTACCTCGACGACGATCCGTACACCGGTCTCGAGGACACGCTGCGACTGTTCGAGTACGGCGAGCGCCTCGGGTTCGACGGCGCGTGGGTCCGGCAGCGGCATCTCGAGCACGGAGTGGGATCGGCGGCGGTCTTCCTGGCCGCCGCCGCGCAGCGCACCAGCCGGGTGGAGCTGGGCACCGCGGTCATCCCGATCGGGTACGAGAGCCCGTTCCGGCTGGCCGAGGATCTGTCGCTGGCCGATGTGCTGTCCAAGGGCCGCCTACAGCCGGGGTTCAGCGCGGGGACCCCACCGCACGCCGAGCTGCTCGGCGATCTGGTCTTCGACGGCGACTGGCGCACCTTCGACCTGTCCTACGGCCGGGTGGCCCGGCTGGTCGAGAACCTGCGCGGCCACTACCTCGGCGACGCCGACACCGTCATCCACTCGCCGGGCACCATCCAGCGGCCCCGGCTCCAGCCGCACAGTCCCGGCCTCGCCGACCGCGTCTGGTACGGCGGTGGCAGCACCCGGTCGGTGCGCTGGGCGGCGCAGAGCGGGCTGAATCTGCTCAGCGGCAATATCGTCTTCGGTGACCGCAGCGACGACTTCGCGACCGCCCAGCTGGGCCTGATCAGCGATTACCGCGAGCGGATCGATCCGGCGCGACCGGCGCGAGTCGCCGTGGGGCGGGTGCTCGTCCCGTTCGACAGCGCCGATCGCGCGACCCGCGAGCGCTACCGGACCTATGCCGCAAGCCGCCACGAACGCACCCGCGGACCGCAGGGTGAGCGGCGGGTGCTCTATGCCCCCGATGTCGTCGGGACCGCCGAGCAGATCCTCGAGCGGTTGCGGGCCGATCCGGTCCTCGCGCGGACCAGCGAGCTGCGGCTGGAGCTGCCGTACGAGTTCCACCGCGCGGACTACGAGCAGATCCTGCACGACACGGTGACGCTGATCGCGCCCGAACTGGGCTGGAAACCCGCGCTCGGCTGATTACTCCGGCGGCCGGTAGGTGACATCCAGCGCCGCGGCGGCGTCGATCTGCTCGGGAGTGAGCAGGCCGACGGTGTGCGACACGGCCGCGCCCGCGGCCGCCGTGCGCATCGCGAGCGCCGCGGCGGCGACCTCGTCCGGGACGTCACCGATCACGAACAGATCGTCGTCGCCGAACGCGAAATAGCAGGCCTCCACGTGCCCGCCCACGCTCTGGACCATCTCGGTGATGGCCGCCCGGCGAGCGCTACCGCCCTGTGCGAGTAGGCCATTGGCCCCGTCTTGCAGATAGCTGACCCGCCACATGTACTTGGGCATAGCTTCGAGCCTCCTCTGACTGGGACGCGATCTCGGCGTCCACAGCCTAGGGCACTCCCCCGGCGGCGGCGGATGACGCGAAAAGCCGCCGCCGCAATGATGCGTCACCGTGACGGCGGCGATACCCCTCTTGCCTCCCGACAAGAAACTCACCGCGCAGCGCGTCGGCCTGCTGACCGTCGCCGCAGGCATCGCGCATCTCGTACCGGCCGCGCCGCACGCGGCGCGGCCGACCTCGCGCCCGGGGTCGCCTGCGACGGGTTCACCTGCCGCAACGACACCGACGACACCTACCGGGTGCGGTCGAAACGTGGTGTGCGACGCGGCGGTGCCCCGGCAAACGGTCATAGTCACCACCTACGTCGCGCCGCGGGACACCGCGCGGATCAGCGTGGCGTGCCCCGTGGTGTCCCGCCGCCCACCGTGGAGCAGCAGCCCGAGCAGTGCCGATCCGACGGGACCTGGGAACACCGACCGCCGGTGGTCCGCCCCGGCCCGATGGTCGGCACCATCGCGACGGGGGTGATCCATCTGTCGGCCGAAGTCGACAACGGTCCGCGACCGGACAGCGGTTCCAGCGGGGATCAGCCGACCCCGCTCAGGAATCGGCGGGTCCGGGGGACACTGCCGACGGCGATCAGCGCGGCGAGTGCCGCGATCGCGGCGAGGACGAGGTAGGTGCCCGACCAGGTGCCGGTCCAGCTCATCAGGGCGGTTCCGGCGAACGGCGCGGTGGCCATCACGATCACCACGGGAGCCGACAGCAGGCCGTTGAGGCGGCCGTAGTGGGTGGCGCCCCAGCGGTCGGTGATCGCGGTGGCCTGCACCAGGGTCATGATCCCGCGGATCAGGCCCGCGCCGACCGAGACCGCGACCAGCGCGAAGACCGTTGTCACCCAACCCAACAGCGCGGTGGCGAGCGCGGTGACGGCGAACGCGCCGACGATCCGGACGGCCGGGGTGGTGCGGGTCATCAGCGGGAGGTAGCCGAGCCGGCCCAGGACCTGTCCGATACCGCCGAGGCCGAGCGTCAGCGCGGCCGCCGCCGGGGCGAATCCGCGCTCGATGAGCAGCGGGACCAGGTTGAACACGGCGGCGAACGCCGCGAACGCGCCCAGGCTCAGGGCGGTGACCAAGGCCAGGAACGCGGGGCTGCGGGCGATCGCGCGGTGGTCGTCGTCGTGCCGGGTCGCTGGTGCGGGCGCCGGTGGCCAGGCGCCGGTGAGCCCGAACAGATGACCGGGCACGGTGACGACCGTCAGCACCACCGCGAGGACGAGATAGGTGGCACGCCAGTCGGTGCGCTCGACCAGGACGGCGGTCAGTGGCGCGAACACCGTGCTGGCCAGACCGCCCGCCAGCGTCAGGATCATCAGGGCCTTGACGTGCTCGGTCCCGAACCAGCGGGTCAGCGCCGC
This sequence comes from Nocardia canadensis, assembly GCF_032656385.1. Lineage (NCBI taxonomy): Bacteria > Bacillati > Actinomycetota > Actinomycetes > Mycobacteriales > Nocardiaceae > Nocardia > Nocardia canadensis. Next base: position 78,284 of record NZ_JAVCWB010000004.1, on the reverse strand, counting down.
GAACGCGGGCGGGTACAGCACCGCGCCCATCGCGACCCCGGCCGCGAGCCAGCCGAGGAAGAACACCGGCGGATTCGGGGCCAGGGCGACCACGACCAGCGCGGGCACCGCCAGGACCGATCCCGCGGTCATGACCGACCGTGGCCCGACGCGGTCCAGGACGCGCCCGACCGGGATGCCGGTCAGGGCCGCGGCGAGCTGGCTCAGCGAGAACGCCGCGGTGAGCATCGGCAGCGACCATCCGGTGTCGGCCGAGATCGACACCGACAGCACCGGGAACGCGTAGTAGAGGATGCCCCAGCTGGTGATCTCGGTGAGGCACAACGTGATCAGCACGCGCCGCCGCAGACCGGCACCGGCCGCAGCCGGTCCGGTCCGCGTGGCCGTCACAGTGGACGACACGGGCGGTCAGCGCGAGAGCGACCCGACCGTGAGCGTGAACACTTCGGACGCGGGCGCGCAGCAACCGCCGGAACTCGCGCCGTCGGGGTCGTCGAAGACACCGGCCCCGCCGCACACACCGGTGTCGGGCAGGGTCAGCTCGACACGGGCGGCGGATTCGTGGTCACCGGCGAGTTCGGCGGCGATGGACCGGACCTGCTCGTAGCCGGTCATCGCCAGGAACGTCGGCGCGCGGCCGTAGCTCTTCATGCCCACCAGGTACACCCCGGATTCGGGATGGGTCAGCTCGGCGACGCCGTGCGGGTAGACGGTGCCGCAGGAGTGCACGTTCGGGTCGATCAGCGGCGCCAGCCGGACCGGGGCCTGCAGCACGGGGTCCAGGTCGAGGCGGACCTCCGAGAGCCAGGACAGGTCGGGACGGAAGCCGGTCAGCGCGATCACGGTGTCGACGCCGTCGATCCGGCGGCCGTCGTCGGCGACGAGCGCGGTGCGCCCGTCGGGCCCCGTTTCCACCGCGGCGGTGCGGAATCCGGTCACCACGGTGAGCAGTCCGTCCTCGACGGCCCGCTTGGCGCGCAGGCCGAGCGCGCCCCGGGCGGGCAGCTCGTCGGCCTCGCCGCCGCCGAAGGTGGCCTCGGTCCGACCCCGGCGCAGTACCCAAGTCAGCCGGGTGCCGGGCTCGTTCGCCAGTGGCGCCAAGGCCACGATCGCGGTCAGGGCGGAGTGCCCGCTTCCGGCGATCACGGTGTGCTTGCCGCGATAGCGCGCCCGCTCGGCCTCCACGTCGGGCACCCGGTAGGTGAGGGCGTCGCTGTCGCGCTCGCCCAGGGCGGGAAGTCCTTCTCCGCCGAGCGGATTCGGCGCGGTCCAGGTGCCGGAGGCGTCGATGACCGCGCGGGCGAGGATCCGGTCCTCGGTGCCGTCGGCGCGGCGCAGGTGCACCGACAGCGGTTCGGTGTCGCGACCGGAGTCCACGACCCGGTCGCGGCCGCGGCGGGCGACGCCGACGACCTCGGTGTCGTAGCGCACCGCCTCGCCCAGGGCCTCGGCCAGCGGCTCGAGGTAGGCGTGCGCCCAGTCCTGGCCGGTCGGGTAGTCCTCGTCGGCCGGAGCCACCCAGCCGGTGCCATCGAGGAGACGGCGACCCGCGGGGGCGATCAGCTCTGCCCAGCGGGAGAACAAGCGCACGTGATTCCACTGCGCGACCGCGGCACCGGCGCGGGGACCACGTTCGAACACGATCGGTTCGAGGCCGCGTTCGCGCAGTTCCGCGGCTGCCGCCAGCCCCACCGGGCCGGCTCCGACGACGACAACAGGCAGTTCGGTCATCACAGACTCCATTCATCGACACCCATCGATCTAATGACCAAAACTGTATCGACGAATGTCGATGGATGCAACCATCGATCTACGTCGATATAATCGGAGGCATGACGTCCCTGGACATGCCCTCCGTCCGCGACTCCGCCGCGCCGCGCGTCGACGCCCTGTCGATCGACGACGCGACCACCTACGCCGCCTGGTTCTCCTGCCTGGCCGAACCCACCCGCGTCCGGCTGCTGCACCTGGTCGCCACCCGGCCCGAGGGGATCACCGTCGGCGAGCTGACCGAAGCGCTCGGGATCTCCCAGCCGACCGTCTCCCACCACGTCCGCAAGCTGGCCGACGTCGGGTTCGTCCGGGTGCACAAGCACGGCACATCCACCGTCGTCACCGTCAATCCCGCCTGCTGCACCGGCCTCCCGCACGCCGCCGACGCCGTCATGGGCGTGCTCACCCCGCGTCCGTGCTGCCCGACCGATCTACCCACCGACGTCACCGTGCGCGCGATGACCGACGCCGACTGGGACGTCGTGCTCCGCATCTACGGCGAGGGCATCGCCACCCGCGACGCCACCTTCGCCACCGAGGTTCCGACTCGCGAATACCTCGACGCCACCTGGCTTCCCGCGCACCGCTGGGTCGCCGAGCTCGACGGCGAGGTGGTCGGCTGGGCCGCGCTCGCGCCGGTCTCGAGCCACGGCGGCTTCGCCGGAGTCGCCGAGACCTCCGTCTACGTCGCCGTGGCCGCGCGCGGCCGTGGCGTCGGGAAATCACTGCTGCACCGGCAGGTGATCGCGGCCGACAACGAGGGCCTGTGGATGCTGCAGACGTCGGCCTTCCCGGAGAATCGGGCCGCGATCGCGCTGCATCATTCGGCCGGATTCCGCACGGTCGGGGTGCGCGAACGCATCGCGACCCTCGACGGGGTGTGGCGCGATACCGTCCTGCTCGAGCGCCGCGCCGCCGTGGACGCCGCCGCCGCCTGCGAGCCCGCAGCCTGCCGATAGCCGACGCGAGCACCCGGTCGCGGCAGATCCCAGACGCCACTGCCCTTCCGCGGCGTCGACTAGCGCGCCTGGCAGCTCGACGATTCCGCGGGCAAGGGCGGCGAGGCGGTGTGCCCGATCCGCGACGCCGTCCGCGAGCGGATCGACGCGCTCATCGCGGAGCTGACCGCCGTGGCGTGACCTGCCACCGGCCGCACGGTAGCTCTCAGCCGGCCCGGACCACCCGGATCGTGCGCAGCCGCGGGTCGGCGGCATCGGGCAGGTTCAAGCCCGCCTCGATGCCGGTGCGCAAATAGTCGATGACGGCCTCGCCGAGCCGTTCCCCCGGGACGACGGCGGGAATGCCCGGCGGATACGGGGTGAGCTGCTCGGCCGCGATCCGGCCTACGGCCCGCTCGGCGGGCACGGATTCGGCCGGTGCGAAGAAGGCGTCGCGCGGCAGCATGACCGTCTCCAGCTGCAACTCCTCGGGTGAGGGCAGCCGGATCCGCGGCGGTTCGGGGTGGTTCAGCCCGGCCCGCCACAGGGCGAGCGCGTCGACGAGGGCGTCGACCGTCGCGGCGTCGTCCGCCGAGGACAGCGTCGCCAGGACCCGCCGGTGATCGCTGAGGCCCAGGTCGATCCGGCGATGCTCGCGCAACCAGTCCGCGGCCGCGTAGCCGCTCGCGCCGGTGCCCGCGACGTCGACGAGGACCTACAACAGGTCCAGGTCGTGCGAGGCCTCGACGCCGAGCAGCTCGTCGTGCATGACGGTGAGCCCGCTGATCTCGGCGAGCTCGGCGCGCACCCGGCGGGCCGAGCTCAGGGCCCGGTCGAGCAGGTCGTGGCCGAATTCGACCATCTGCCTTCGCCATCCGTCCAGCGCGGCGTAGATCAGCACATTGGGGCTGGTGGTCATCAGCAGGTCGGCGCAGCCGCGCAGTCGCACCGGGTCGATCAGGTCGCCTTGCAGATGGAACACCGATCCCTGCTCGAATCCCATGCCCATCTTGTGCACACTCACCACGCACACATCGGCGCCGACGTCCATCGCCCACGTGGGGAGGTCCGGATGGAACGGCAGGTGCGCGCCCCAGGCCTCGTCGACGATCAGCGGCTTTCCGCGCGCGTGGCACACCCGGGCGATCCCCCGGATGTCGGCACAGGTGCCGTAGGGGCTGGGACTGACGATCACCGCGCCCGCCGCGTCCGGATGCGCCCGCCAGGCCTGCTCGACCTGCTCGGGCGAGGGCGGATGCGACAGGTGTCGCTCGGCATCCCAGCGCGGGGTGATCCAGTGCGGTTGCACCCCGGAGAAGATCAGCCCGGCGACCACGGATTTGTGGCTGTCTCTGGCCACCAGCAGGCCGCCGTCGTGGCCGCCCGCCACGGCCATCATGGCCGCCTTCACCGACAGCGAACTCCCACAGGTGGAGAAGAAGGCGGCGTCGGCGCCGACCGCGTCGGCCATGAGCTCCTCGGCCTCGGCCAGCACGTGGTGCCTGGCCAGCCGATCGTCGAGCCCCGGGGCGGCGAGGATGTCGCTGTGGAAGGCGTCGACGCCGAGCGCGGCCAGCACCCGGTCGTCCACTCCGCGTCCTTGCCGATGCCCCGGCGGGGTGAATCCGTAGCGGCCCAGCCCGTGGTACTCGGCGACGGCGGCCAGCAGCGGGGCGGTGGTGTGGTCCATCGTGCGCACCTCCTGCGCGGTGGTCAGCGTGGGAATGCCGGCGGATCGATCCGCGTCCACGCTCGGTGTTCGCCCAGGTCGGTCAGCAGTGCCTCGATGGCCGGGACCGCCTCGGCCACGGTCACACCAGGGGCGTCCGGGTCGACGCCGGTGCGCTCCAGGATCGATGCGGCGGTCCCGACGGCGGCGATCGCCTTGCCGTGCCGCCACATCTCCTCGATGAGCAGGCCGACCCGGTCGTCATCGGGGCCCGCCAGCGCGACGACACCGTCGAACTCCACCGATCGCATCGTCGCGAACGTGCGCGCCACCGGCACACCGTCGATCTCGCCGCCGTGCGCGGCGACCACGAACGGCCGGATCCCGGCCTGGGTGAGCGTGGCGCGGACCTCTTCGAGCGCCGCCGCGGAAGCCGTGTCGTCCACCAGCACCGCGACGGTGCGGCCGTCGACCGGGAACGCGCCGCGTCGCTGCGACAGTGCCGGACTCGGGTCGAGCTCGACCCGGTCGTCGACATCCGGCGCCGGAGTGTCGAGCCCGAGCTGCGCGGCGACGTAGCCGCCCAGCTCGTCGTCGACGTCGACCAGCATCTGCAGGCCGCGCCGCTGGATGGCCGTCGACGTGCATTTTCCGAGCTCGAAGGCGAAGGCGTCGGCCAGGTGCTGTTGTTCGCCCGGGGTGAGACTGCGATAGAACATCCGCGGCTGCGAGTAGTGGTCGGCGAAGGAGACCGCCCCGGCGCTCGTCGCCGAGGTCCGCAGCTCGGCGGCCGGCGGCGGGATCGGCGTCGGCGTCTCGGTGTAGGCCCGGTCGGCGAGACTCGCCGCGTACGGACAGCCACCGCCGAGCGAATTCGGTTTGTACGGCGCGATGCCGGGGTGCACGGCGGTCTGGTGCATGCCGTCGCGGAACATGTCGTCGACCGCGGTATGCGGGGTGTTGATCGGCAGCTGGGCGAAATTCGGCCCGCCGAGCCTGCTGATCTGGGTGTCGAGGTAGGAGAACAACCGGCCTTGCAGCAGCGGGTCGTCGGTGACCTCGATGCCGGGCACCAGATGACTGGGGCAGAACGCGACCTGTTCGGTCTCGGCGAAGAAGTTCACCGGATTCGCGGTGAGCCGCAGCGTCCCGATCACCTGCACCGGCGCGAGCTCCTCCGGCACGATCTTGGTCGGGTCCAGCAGATCGATGCCGTCGAAGAGGTGATCGGGGGTGTCGGGGAAGACCTGCACCCCGAAATCCCATTCGGGGGCCGCTCCCGCCGCGATGGCGTCGGCCAGGTCCCGGCGATGGAAGTCGGGATCGAATCCGGCCGTCAGCTGGGTTTCCTCCCACAGCATGGAGTGCACGCCCAGGCGTGGCTTCCAGTGGAACTTCACCAGGCTGGTCGTGCCGTCGGCGGCGACCAGCCGGAAGGTGTGGATTCCGAAGCCCTCCATCATCCGCAGTGAGCGCGGCAGCGCCCGATCGGACATGTTCCAGAAGGTGTGCGCGGTCGCCTCGGTGTGCAGGGTGACGAAATCCCAGAAGGTGTCGTGCGCGGATTGCGCCTGCGGAATCTCCCGGTCCGGCTGGGGTTTTCCGGCGTGGATGACATCGGGAAACTTGATCGCCTCCTGGATGAAGAACACCGGAATGTTGTTGCCGACCAGGTCGTAGACCCCTTCGTCGGTGTAGAACTTCACCGCGAAACCGCGGGTGTCGCGCACGGTATCGGCCGACCCGCGCGAACCGAGCACCGTGGAGAACCGGACGAATACCGGGGTGCGCACGTCGGCGGCGAGGAACCGGGCGCGGGTGAGCGACGCGGCGGCGCCGTTGGCCACGAACACCCCGTGCGCGCCGACACCACGGGCGTGCACGACCCGTTCGGGGATGCGTTCGTGATCGAAGTGGGTGATCTTCTCCCGCAGGTGGATGTCCTGCAGCAACACCGGTCCGCGCGGGCCCGCTTTGAGGGCGTGGTCGGTATCGGCGACGCGCAGGCCCTGAGCGGTGGTCAGGGCGCCGCCGTGCTGGGCGCGCAGGTCGGCGGGGCCGGGGATCGGCACGCCGGTCGGTCCGCGCAGCGCGGGCCCCTCCTGGTCGGCCGCCGGTCCCGGCTCGGTGCAGGGGTGGTCCGGGTCCTCGTCCGGAGGAGTCGCCGGCCGGGTGTACTCGGGAGGAATAGCGGGCCCGGAAGCCCCCTGCTGTGGTCCGGCGTTTCCCATCATCGAAGCCTTCCTGTTGACGAGGACCGTCTCCTGGCGAGCAGCGCGTCAGCGGCGCGGCATCCGCTCGCTCGGCGGCCCGCCGCTGCTTTCCGGTGGTTTCTGACCAGGCCATGCCCGGATCTCCGGCACCGAAACAGCCGCCCGTCGCCGCAGCCCGGTCGGGCCATAGCCGCCGCCCGGGGTGAGAGAAGCGACTCACATCCCGGTAGCGCGCGCTCCGCCGACCGCGATCTGCCCTGTGACGACTGTGGACTCGGGAAGGACATCGAGGTGGCTGGACGGCATCGAGCAGTGAGCAAGCGGGGCACGGCCCTGCGCGGACTTCCCGTGGCGGTGGCGCTGCCCGCGGCGATCGCCTTCGGCATCGGGCCCGGCGCGGCGCAGGCCGCGCAGGTGCAGACTGTCTCGCACACCCCTGATCTGCCGGAATACGCGGCACCGCGGCCCGAGCCGGTCCAAGCCGTGGCCGCCGTCGCGCCCCTCGAAGAACACGCTGTCGCGCAGTCGGTTTCCCCAGTCGGCGACGAACTCGCGCTCGGCGCGAACCAGCGCGACACCGCCGAGTTCGCCACCGCGCACCCGGTCGCCGATACCCGGCCGATCGCCACGGCGGCGCCGATCGCCAGCCCGATCGAGAACGCCACCTTCCTCGGCTCGACGGCCGGTCAGGTGATCGGCGGCATCGCCGGCGCCGGCCTCGGCGCGGCGGGCGGAGCGGCGCTGGCCACCCCGCTGGCGGTCCCCACCGCGGGACTCGGCGTCCCGGTCGGCGCGGTCGCAGGCGGCATCGTCGGTGGGGTGGTCGGCACCTACGCCGGCTATTACGCCGGCGCCTACCTGGGCACGTTGGTCGCCCAGCAGGCGCCCCAGATCATCCCCAACGTGCTGCCCTGACCGTGCGGCGGGCCCGATGCGGGCCCGCCGACGACAGGTCAGGCCGGTTCCAGCACCTCGACGGGCGGGTTGTCGGCGTAGAGTTCGGCGATCTCGGCCGTGTATTTCTCGGCGATCACCTTCCGCTTGAGCTTCATGGTGAGTGTCACCTCGTCGCCACCGGCTTCCCAGAACACCGGCAGGATCCGGAAGCGCTTGACCTGTTCGACCCGCGACAGCGCGGCGTTGCCCGCCGCCACACCCGCGGCGATCTGCGCGCGCACGGCGGGATTCGCGGCCAGTGCCGCGGCCGACGCGTCGGGCAGACCGTGCTGTGCCGCATAGGGTTCGGCGCTCTCGGCGTCGAGGACGATCAGCGCGGTGTTGTAGGGCCTGCCGTCGCCGATCGTGGCCATGGCACCGATCAACGGCGTCGCGGCCTTGATGGCGTGCTCGATCGTCGTCGGCGACATGTTCTTGCCGGAGGCGTTGATGATCAGTTCTTTCTTGCGGTCGACCACCCGCAGGTAGCCGTCGTCGTCGACGGTCACCACGTCACCGGTGCTCAGCCAGCCGTCGGCGTCGACGGCTTCGGCCGTCTTCTCCGGTTCGCCGCGGTAGCCCTTCATCACCAACGGCCCCTTGACGAGCAGTTCCCCGTCCTCGGCGATGCGCGATTCCATGCCGGCCAGCAGTCGCCCGACCGTGCCCAGCCGGGTCTCGCTCGGCGGGCTGACGCTGCAGATGCACGACAGTTCCGACATGCCCCAGATCTCGGAGATCGGCACCCCGAGCCCGGCGAAGAAGCCGAGCGTGCGCGGTGGGATCGGGGCGGCGCCGGACAGCGCGAAGCGCAGGCGATCGAAACCCAGCTTCGCCCGCAGCTTCGAGAGCACCAGTGCGTCGGCCTTGGCCCATTCGGCGGCGACGTCGTCGGGAACCGGCTGCCCGGCCAGCTGGTATTCGCTGCGCTCGGCCCCCACCGCCAGCGCCCACCGCATACCCTGCCTGCGTGTCTCGTCCGGCTCGTTCGCGACGACGAATTCGATGGCGGCCGCCAGCTTTTCCCACACCCGGGGCACCGCACCCCAGATGGTCGGCCGCAGATCCGCCAGCGCGGCCGCGATCAGCTTCGGGTCCGACACCGTGGTGACCTGGGTGCCGAACACCTCCTGGAGGTAGAGCGCGGTGAGCCGGTCGGCGATGTGGGCGCTCGGCATGAACGAGGTGATCGAATCGCCGAACTCGAACCCGAGCACATCGCCGAGACCGTAGGCCTGGAACATCAGGTTCGCGTGCGTCGTCTCGACGCCCTTCGGGTTGCCGGTGGTGCCCGAGGTGTAGATCAGCGTCGCCACATCGGCGGGCTCGACCGCCCGCCAGGACGCGTCGAAGTCGAAATCCACAGCGCCACCGGCGATCATCTCGGCCACCGGCACCGTGCCCTCGACCGGCTCGTCGAGACAGACGAGGTGGTCGAGCGGCACGCCGCTCGCGCGCAGCCGCGAGACGTACTGCGGCTCGCAGATCACCACGCGCGCGCCCGCGTTGCCGAGGACGTGCGCGAGCTGCTCGGCGGAGAGGGTGTTGTAGACCGAGAACGAGGTCGCGCCCACGTGCTGGGCGCCGACTTCGAGCGGATAGAACTCGACGCGATTGCTCATCATCAGCGCGACGGTGTCGCCGCGGCCGATGCCGAGCGCCGCCAGGCCCGCCGCGGCCGCGCGCACGCCGTCGGCGTATTCGCGCCAGGTCAGCGTGTGGGCATTCCCCGGAGTGCGCAACGCGACGGCGTCGGGATCGATGGTGGCGTTGTATTGGAAGGCGGCACAGAGGGTTTCGAAACGTGGTGTCGACATGGAGGTCTTCCGTGGTTCAGACCGCGGTGGCGGTGTCGGGAGCGAGCAGGGAGGTGATGAAGCGGCCCGCGGCGCCGAAGGCGAAACGGGCCTCGGGCGCCAGTGCGGGCATGACCTGGAAGACGTGCATCTGATCGGGCCAGACCTGGAGTTCGCACACCCCGCCGACCTGCCGCAGGCGCTCGGCCAGTTCGATGGCGTCGGTGGCGAAGTACTCCGCCCCACCGGTCTGGATCAGGGTGGGCGGCAGCGTCATGCCCCGCTCCGGCCGCAGTTCGAGATGCTCGCTGGTGAAGTGGGCGAGCGCTTTCGCCGACAGCGTGTACGAGATCACCCCGTCCCGGCTGCGCACACCGGTGCGGGCGATCCGCAGGCCGAGGTCGGCCATCGGCGAGAACAGCACCAGCCCGGCCGGTCCGCGACGTCGCAGGCGGGCGTTGGCGAGGGCGAGATCGGCGGCCAGGAATCCCCCGGCCGAGTCGCCGGCGAGCACGATCCGGTCCGGGGCGAACCCGCGCCGCAGCAGCCACCGATACGCCCGCGCCACATCGAGCTGGGCGCACGGGCTCGGATGCTCCGGCGCCAGGCGATAGTCGACGACGAAGACCCGGGCGCGACTCGTGGTCGACAGGCGCGACGCCACACCGCGATACGCCGCCACCGAGCCCGCGACGAAACCGCCGCCGTGCACGTACAGGATCACCGCGTCGGTGCGGTCGGCCTTGGGCCCGGTGACCAGCTCCCCGCGGACCGGGCCGTCGTCGACGCGCTCCACCGAGGTGCCCGCCAGGCTCGGCCCGACCACCCGCATCGCGGCATCGATCGCCAGCCGGGCCACCGGCAGGGTGGCGGTGTTGACCGGCAGCGCGGCGGCCAACGGCTTGACCGTGCGTTCGGCCAGCAGCCGAGCGGCCCTGGTGCGCAACGATCCCCGCCCCGACGCGGTCATCGGCCGCTCCGCCGCTCGACCCGGTCGAGCAGGTCCTTGACCTTGCCGCTGCCCGCGAGCTGCGCGTCGAGCACCACATTGACCGCGCCGCGCAGCAGCGCGTACGGCTCCCACCCGCTGGGGGCGATGGTCCGGGCCGCGCGGCGGGCGATGCCGTCGGCGATCACGGTGGCCGCGTGTGTCGCGGTGATGCGGACGTTCAGCGGCCACGGCAGCATCTCGTCCAGTTCCCGGCCGAGGTCGTCGCGGTCGAGCATGGCGTGGGTCATCTCGGTCTCGACGACACCGAAGTAGGCGATGCCCGCGCTGGCGCCCGCCGCGGCGAGTTCCACCCGCAGCGCGCGCCCGAACTGCTCGACCGCGGCCTTGCTCATCATGTACGGCGACCCGGCCATGCCCGGCGCGAACGACGCGCACGACGAGACGACGACCACGTGCCCCCGCGCCGCGACGATGTGGTCGAGGGCGGGATGGACCGTGTTGAAACAGCCGTCGAGGTTGATCGCCATCACCCGGTCGAAATCGGCCGGGTCCATCGTGCGCACGGTGGCGGGCGCAGGCGTCACCCCGGCGTTGGCGACGACGACGTCGAGATGGCCGAAGGTGTCCACCGCGAGCCGGGTCGCGGCCACCATCGCCGCGCGGTCACTGACATCGGCCGTGATCGCCAGGGCCCGAGGCCCCAGCTCGCCCGCGGTCACCTCGGCGCCGATCTCATCGATGTCGACCACGACCACGAAGGCACCGCGGGCAGAGAGGATCCTGGCCAGTTCGAGGCCGATTCCCTGCGCGGCGCCCGTGATCAGCACCGTCTTGTCGCGCACGTCGTAGGACCGGCGCGTGAGCAGGCTCAGCGGATGGAGCGCGGTGATGTCCATCAGGCACTCACTTCGTAGGACTCGGCATCGAAAGCGCTGGTCCGCCTGCGGTATTCGAAGCTCCAGTTCGGATAGAGCCCGGCGTTCTGCCCGTCCGGGGTGGTGTAGTAGCTGTCGCAGCCGCCGGTGAGCCACACCGTATCGGCGCTGCGCCGATGCATCTCCTCGACGAACGCGTCCTGGACCTGCTGCCGGACCTCGACCCGGTGTGCTCCCTTGTCGCGCAGGGTCTTCACCGCGTCGACGATGTAGGCGATCTGGGACTCGATCATGAAGATCGCCGACTGGTTGCCCGCCGCGCCGAACGGTCCCAGGGTGAGGAACAAGTTGGGGAACCCGGCGACGGCGGTGCCCAGATAGGTCCGCCGGTGCTTACGCATGACCTCGCCCACGGATACGCCGTCGCCGCCGACGATCCGGTCGTAGGACGAAGGCGCGGGCTCGAATCCGGTGCCGTAGATGATCGTGTCGACCGGGATCTCGACTCCGGCGCGGGTGAGGATGGAGTGCGGGCGCACCTCGGCGATGCCGTCGGTCACCACCTCGACATTGTCCTTGTCGAGGGCGGGCAGGTAGGCGTCGGCGAAGATCGCGCGTTTGCAGCCGATCATGTAGTCCGGCGTCAGCTTCTCGCGCAGTTCCGGATCCCGCACCTGGCGACGCAGCTGCCAGCGGCCGAGCAGCTCATAGGGGTGCCGGAAGCGCTTGTCGACGAAGCCGACCAGCCCGAAGCCCTCGATCGCGGTGTACCAGGCGCCGCGAATGACCTTGCCCGCCAGTGGAATCCGACGCAGGGCGAAGCGCTCCACCGCCAGCGTCGGCCGGTCCATCCGGGGCACGATCCAGGGCGCGGAACGCTGGAAGACGGTGAGCGCGGCCACCTTCGGCTGGATCTCGGGCACGAACTGCACCGCCGAGGCGCCGGTGCCGATCACCGCGACTCGCTCACCGGTGAGATCGTGGTCGTGATCCCAGTGCAGGGAATGGAACGTCGCGCCCGCGAAGGTTTCCACCCCCGGCAGCGTCGGGTACTTGGCTTCGGCGAAGACCCCGGTGGCCGAGATCAGGTAGTCGGTGGTCAGTGCGCCCTGCGAGGTCTCCAGACGCCACAGTGAGCGGGCCTCGTCCCAGCGAGCCTCGAGCAGCTCGGTGTTCAACCGGATATCCCGGACGACATCGAATCTCGTCGCCACCGACCGGATGTAGGCCAGGATCTCCGACTGCTTGCCGTAGGTCCGCGACCAATCGGGATTGGGCGCGAACGAATAGCTGTAGAGCTGCGAGGGCACATCACACGCGCACCCCGGATAGGTGTTGGCCTGCCAGGTTCCGCCCAGATCCGCGGCGCGTTCGAGGACGACGAGGTCGTCGAAGCCGGCCTCGCGCAGCTTGATCGCGAGGCCGATGCCGCCGAATCCGGCACCGATCACGACGATGTGACGGTGTTCGGTTGGTGCCATGGTTTACCGATTCCTTCCGTGCAGCGCAGTGACCAGGCGATCGACGATCGCGTCGGTGGTCTCGCCGCGGGTGAATGTGGTCAGGGCCAACGGCAGGGCGAAACGCTGCCGGGTGGTGGCCTTGGCGTAGGTGAACTCCTTGAGTCCGTCCTCGCCGTGCACGCGACCGAAGCCGGAGTCGCCGACGCCGCCCAGCGGCAGGCGCGCGATGGTGGCATGGGCGACATAGGCGTTGATGGAGGTGCCGCCCGCGCGGATCCGGTCGGCGATGCGCCTGCCGTTGCGGCGCGAGAAGACCGTGCTGCCGAGGCCGTAGGGGCCGGCGTTCACGCGCTCGATCGCCTCGTCCATATCCCGCACCCGCGCGACCGTCAGCGTCGGGCCGAAGGTCTCCTCGGTGACGGCGACCGCGTCCTCGGGGACATCGACCAGGATGGTGGGCTGCACGAACTGCCCGTCGATCGCGTCGGCACCACCCAGCAGGGCGCGTGCCCCGCGAGCCAGCGCGTCCTCGATGTGGTGACGGATGATCGCGATCTGCTTGCCCATCGTGATCGGCCCGATCTTCGCCGCACCCGTGCCCGCGCGCAGCTTCCGCGCGTGGGCGAGGAGCTTCGGGAGGAACTCGTCGTAGACGTCGGTGTGGACGTACACGCGCTCCACGCCGAGGCAGGTCTGGCCCGCGTTGGACATGCCGCCCCACACCGCGGCGTCTGCGGCCGCGTCCAGGTCGGCGTCGGCATCGACGATCAGCGCGTCCTTGCCACCGAGTTCCATCAGCACCGGCGTCAGGGTCTCCGCGCAGGCGGCCATCACCCGCTTGCCGGTGGCGGTGGATCCGGTGAAGCCGATCTTGCCGACCCCGGACCGGCACAGGGCCGCACCGGTGTCCCCCAGGCCCGTGATCACCTGGAACACCGGCTGTTCCGGCACGACGGCCGCGAACCGGCCGGCGAGCCAGTGCCCGACGCCCGGGGTGTACTCACTGGGCTTGAACACCACCGCGTTGCCCGCCGCGAGCGCGAACGACACCGAACCCAGCGGGGTGAACACCGGGTAGTTCCACGGGCCGATCACCCCGACCACCCCGAACGGGCGGTACTCGAGCGTGCATTCCTGATTCACGGCGAGCAGGCCGGGCCGCACCGCGCGCGGGCCGAGCACCCGCCGCGCGTTGCCCGCCGCCCACGCCAGGTGCTCGAGCGCCATCGCGATCTCGAGCCGGGCGTCCGCGAGCGGTTTGCCCATCTCCTGATGGATGAGCTGGGCGAGTTCGGCTCGCCCCCGGGTGATCTCGCCCCGCCAGGCATCCAGTCGGCGGGCTCGCTCGGCGAAGCCGATCCGCGACCACCAGTCCGCGGCCCGGCGGGCGTCGGCGACCGTGGCCGCGACCTCGGCCGGGGTGCGGATCGGATAGCTGCCGACGACGGCGCCGGTCGCGGGTGAGATGACGTCGAAGGTCGCATCATCGCGCGCGGGTTCGGCGGGCGTGGGTGTTGCCGACGGGAGTGTTGTTCGCCCCATGGACGACCTTTCTCGTTCGTGCCCTGCTCAGAGATCGAGGACCAGGGATTCGCCTGCCGCGCGGGAAACGCAGGTCAGCATGTGATCGCCGCGCTCGGCGTCGAGGAGTTTGCGGTCGCGGTGGTCGACCTCGCCGGCCAGGACCGCGACCTTGCAGGTGCCGCAGAACCCCTGCCTGCACGAATACAGCGCGTCCGGCCGCACCCGGGTGATGGCCGCCAGCGCGGTCTCGTCGGCGCCGACCCGGACCGTGCTGCCCGACCGGGCCAGCGTCACCTCGAATTCCCTGCCGTCGATCACCGGCGGCGCGGAGAAACGCTCGGTGTGCAGCGATCCCGTCGGGTTGACGGTGAAGGCGTGCCGGTGCGCGGCGTCGAGGACGGGCGGCGGACCGCAGACATAGATCGCCGCGCCGGGGGCGGCCCGGCCGATCAACGCGCCCACATCCGGGGTGCCGAACTCGTCGTCGGGACGGATGTCGACCCGGCCGCCGAGGACGGCCAGTTCGTCGAGGAACGGCATGGTCGCCCGCGAGCGGCCCAGATAGACCAGCTGCCAGCGCGCCCGCGCGCGAGCCGCCGCCCGGACCATGGGCAGGATCGGGGTGATGCCGATGCCCGCCGCGACGAACAGATACGACGGCGCGGCGATGAAGTCGAACGCGTTGCGCGGACCACGAATTCGCAGCGTGTCGCCCACCGCCAAGCGGTCGTGCACCTCGATCGAGCCGCCCTCGCCGTCGGCGATGCGGCGCACCGCGATCCGGTAGTGGCGGCGATCGTCGGGGTCACCGCACAGGGAGTACTGACGCTGGGCTCCCGAGGGCAGCACGATGTCGAGGTGCGAGCCGGGCCGCCACGGCGGCAGCGGTGCGCCGGTCGGCGAGGTCAGCGTCAGGCTGCGGACATCGACCGCTACCGACTCGATCCCGGCGACGGTCACCGCGATCTCGAAGTCGTCGTGCCGCACCGGATTAGGTCGCGAGATCAGCGAGGCCGCGCGGCCCGCGACGAACAGCTGCCGGTAGCCGTCGGCGACGGCGCCGATCGCCCGCAGGGCGACCGGCGGGGTGTACCGCTCCGCCATCGGAGTCACCGTGGCCGTCACCGCGCGGCCGCGCGGGCGGCGGGCGAATGCGCGAGGTAGCGCAGCGCGCGATCCATCGGCCCCAGCTGGGAGGGATGGAAGCCCGGCCGCAGGTAGCGCGGGATCTCGCTGAGGAACAGGCCGAAATTCGGCACGATGCCGCGCGCGGTCGCCCGGGCCAGCTGCACCGGCCAGAACGGACCCTTGTGCGGCGCGGGGTCCTTGGCGTAGAGGTAGGCCGAGGAGACCAGGAAGGTGGCCAGCAGCGACACACTCGCCGCCACCGCCGTGCGCGCCTTGCGCACGTAGCCGCCGTCGACATACATGTACGCGTCGTAGACCACGCTGCGGTGTTCGACTTCCTCGGCGCCGTGCCAGCGGATCAGATCGAGCATGGTCGGATCCATGCCGAGGTCTTCGAAGGTGTCGTTCTCCAGCAGCCATTCACCGATGACGGCGGTGTAGTGCTCCATCCCGGCGAACAGCGCGAGCCGTTCCTTGAGCCATTCCTCCTTCGCCCGGCCGGTGAGGCCGTGGTCGCCGAGGATGCGATCGACGAACCAGGCGAAGGTCCGCACCATCGAGTCGACGTCGAGGCCAAGGGCCTGAAGGTGATCGCGCGCGTCGGCGTGGCTGCTGGCGTGCATCGTCTCCTGACCGACGAAGCCCTGCACCTCCTCGCGCAGCCGCTGGTCGTCGATGTAGGGCAGCGCCTCGGCCAGCGCTCGAGCCATCGCCCGTTCGCCTTCCGGCAGCACCAGGTGCATGACATTGATGACGTGGGTCGCGAAGACCTCGCCCGGGATGTAGTGCATCGGCACATCACCGAAGTCGAAGTGCACGTCGCGTGCGTGGATCGCGTGCGCTTCCTCGCGGTGATGACGCCTCGTTGCGTCAGCGGAGTGAGCCATGCCTCAACCGTACGATGCAACACAAATGATTGCAATGTTGCAGCAACAAATTGTGTGGATATGTTGCATCGGGCGCCGAGTTGCTACCGTGGTCGACATGACCGCGGCGTCCCCCACCTCGACGAACACCCCGGAAACCGACGATTCCGCCGCGGCGCGCATCCTCGACGCGGCGCTGGTCCAGTTCGAACAGGTGGGCGTCAAGAAGACGACGATCGAGGACATCGCCCGCCAGGCCGGGGTCGACCGGGCGACCGTCTATCGCCGGGTCGGCTCCCGCGACGACGTGGTCACCGCGGTGTTCGCGCGGGAGGTCGCGCGCGTGCTGGCCGATCTGCGGAGCCTGCCGAGCAGGCACGACAACCTCGACGACCTCGTCGCCGACATCCTCGTGACCGTCATCGGCCGGTGGCGCGAGCACCCGCTCGTGCAGCGGCTGCTGGTCCTGGAACCGGACCGGGTGATGCCGCACCTCACCACCGACAGCGCGTCGACCTTCACGATGTCGATCCTGACCACCGAATCGATGCTCCGGGACGCGATCGCCGCCGGGCTGCTGGCCGAGACGCCGGACCTGCTGGCCCGCGCCGAGGTGCTGTGCCGCGTGGTGCACTCGATGATCCTGGCGCCGACCGGCCTGCTCCCGCTGCGCACCGACGACGAACTCGACGCGTTCGCGCGGACCTATCTGGTACCGATCATCAGTCGCTGACCCGCTGCCGGGCCGCGTCGGCCCGGCAGACGGCTCCCGTCAGTCGAGGCAGAATTCATTGCCTTCGGGGTCGGCCATCACGATGAATCCCGCGCTCATCGGCGGCTCGGGCTCGAAGCGGCGCAGGCGGGTCGCGCCCAGCGCGACGAGCCGTTCGCACTCGGCTTCCAGAGCAGCCATCCGCTCGTCGCCCTGTAGCCCCGGCGCCGCGCGCACGTCGAGGTGGACGCGGTTCTTGGCGACCTTGCCCTCGGGCACCCGCTGGAAGAACACTCGCGGGCCGTGTCCGTCCGGGTCCTCGATCGCCGAGCGGGTGTTGCGCTGATCCTCCGGCACGCCGATCCGGGCGAGGAAGTCGTCCCAGGCCGCCAGCGGATCCGCGCCCTCGGGCAACTCGACACCGGGCGGGCCGGGGTGCACATAGCCGAGGACCTCGCGCCAGAAGGTCGACAGCGCCTTCGGGTCGGCGGCGTCGAAGGTGATCTGGAGATGGCGGCTCATCGGGTTGCTCCCTTTCGTTCGGCTGATTCGCTTCGCCTACTCTGACAGCAATAGCGGACAGACCAGGTCCGCTATTGCTGACAGGCTGACGAGATGACGACCGCGGACCACGAACGAGGGCAGACCGAACGGGTACTCACCCTGCTCGGACTGCTTCAGCAACGGCAGGTATGGACCGGCCCCGAGCTGGCCGAACGGCTCGGAATCACCCCGCGCACGGTGCGGCGCGACATCGAGCGGCTGCGCGCGCTCGGTTATCCGGTGCGGGCCGGACACGGGGTCGGCGGCGGGTACCAGCTCGGTCCCGGCCAGGACCTGCCGCCGCTGCTGCTCGACGACCAGGAGGCGATCGCCACCGCCGTCTCCCTGCTGGTCGGCGCGGGCGGGGCGGTCACCGGCGACGGTGCGTTGCGCGCGCTGACCAAGCTCGACCGGGTGCTGCCGACCCGGCTGCGGCACGAGGTGCGCGCGCTGACCGGGTCGGTGGAGTCGTTCGGCACCGGGCACACGCCGGTGGATCCCGACGTGCTGATCACCCTGGCCAGGGCCTGTCGCGACGAGGTCGAGGCGGCGTTCGACTATCCGTCCGCCGGGGCGACGCGGCGCAGGCGGGTCGAACCCTATCGCCTGGTCGCCTCGGATCGGCGCTGGTATCTGTTCGCCTACGACCTCGACCGGGCCGACTGGCGCAGCTTTCGCGTCGACCGGATGGCCGAGGTCGCCGCGCGCACCTGGCGGTTCCGCCCCCGCGCGGCGCCGGACGCGGCGACCTACGTGCAGGAGGGCGTGGCGAGCCGGGTCTACGCCGAGCAGGCACGCTTTCTCGTCCACGCCACCGCCGACACCGTCCGGGCCCAGCTCCCCGGCTCCACCGCCGTGGTCCGCGAGCGCGACCGGGATTCGTGCGAAATCCTCAGTGGTGCTGCCGATCTCGACATCTTGCTGATGCGGATCCTGCTGCTCGGCCACGACTTCGAGGTGCTGGAACCCCTGGATCTGGCGGCGCGCTGTCACACACTGGCGGACCGGCTGCGCGCGGCGGGCACCCCGATCCCGGAGCGGGGTTGACCTTGACCCTGCGTCAGGGTTGGAGAGTGGGCGCATGACGAACTTCCGCACCTCCCCGCAGCACCGCGTCCCGCCGGTCGGCGCGTTCCAGGAGATCGACGGCCGCCGCCTCTTCGTGCTCCGCTCGGGCAGCGGCGGGCCCGCGGTCGTGTTCCTGCCGGGAGCGAGTGCCGTCGGCCTGGACTACTTCGGTGTCCAGCAACAGGTTTCGCGGTTCACCACCGCCGTCGTGTACGACCGCGGCGGCACCGGCTACAGCGACGCGCTGCCGCTCCCGCGCACGGCGGGCGCGGTCGCCACGGAACTGCGGGAGCTGTTGCGCGCCCAGGGCATTCCCGGCCCGTATGTGCTCGCCGCCCACTCCCTCGGCGGGTTCTACGCGCATCGGTTCGCACAGTTGCACCCGGGCGAGGTGGCGGGGCTGGTCTGGCTCGATGCCCTCCACCGCGACTGGGACCAGTACGTGCCCAGCGGCGCGCGCCTGGCCGCGACCGAGCGACTCGGTCCCGATCTCGCCGAGCTCGCCGAGCTGCGCCCGGCCATGCGCGCCATGCGCGCCGAACTGCTCACGGACTTTCCGGCCGAGATCCGGGACGCGCTGCTCGACGCCAAGGGCAGCGACGCGTGGCTGCGCACCGGCATGACCGAACGCCGCACCCTGGTTCCGCTCGCCGCCGAATTGCGGGACGGGCCCGGCCTTCCGGACGTGCCGGTGATCGCCCTGACCGTGGTTCCCGGCGACCCGGCCGAGCGGGAACTCGAGGACGCCAAGACGCGGATGGACGCGGCGCTGGTCGGCGCGGTCGCGCACGGCGAGCAACGCCTGCTCACCGACACGTTCCACCATCGGCTCTGCTTCGATCGCCCGGACGCCGTGGTCCAGGCGATCCGGGACGTCGTCGACCGGGCGGCGCGCCCCTAGACTCGGCGCCGACGATGTTCGACGACCCGAGGGGAACGGTGCTCACGATCGGCCAGCTCGCGACGACGGCCGGGGTGACCGTGCGCGCCGTGCGCCACTACCACCACGTCGGCCTGCTGCCCGAGCCCGACCGCGATGCCTCCGGGTATCGCCGCTACAGCGCACAGGCGGCGGTGGATCTCATCCGGATCAGGACCCTGGCCGATGCCGGGGTGCCGCTGGCCCGCATCGACGCGCTGCTGCACGCCCAGCCGACCGAGTTCGCCGCCGCCGTCACCGCCATCGACGCCGAGCTCCAGCGCAAGATCGACCAGCTCACCGACTACCGCCGCCGGATCGCCGCGCTCGACAGCGGCGAGAGTCTGGTCCTGCCCGCCGAGGTGGTCACCCTGCTGAACCGGATGCGCGCACTCGGCATCAGCGAACGGCGGGTGCGGCTCGAACGCGACTCCTGGATCCTGTTGCAGGCCATCGACCCCCGCGTCCTCCCCCAGCGCGTGCGCGAGAAGAACACCGACCTCGACGACCCGGAGACGACGCGGATGTTGCTGGCCTGCGACCGATCCGTCGACTGGGACCCCCGCGATCCGCGCCTGGACCAGCTCATCGACGACCTGGACGCCTGGGAGATCGCCCACGCCGGTGACACCGCCCGCCCGGCGAACCACCTCATCACCACCCACATCGCCGGCGCCTCCCCGGCCTGGCGGCGCATCGTCGAAACCCTCGCCGACCGCGCCGAGCGACGCCGAGGCACCCACGACGGCTGAGCCACCCGGCCGGAGTCCGACTTCAGTCGCCGGGTCCCGCCGGGACCAGCAGCACCGGGCGGTGCGCGTGGTGGACGAGGTGGGCCGAGACCGACTCCCCGAGCAGGCGTTCGAGGAGGGATCGCAGGCCGGGCCGGGGTGCGCCGATCACGATCATCGACGCGTCGTAGGTCTCGGCGAGGGCGTCCAGCACGCGCGCGGGATTGCCGCGGCGCGCGTAATAGGTCCAGTTGCCGGGCCATTCGGCGAGCCGGGCGCAGGCGGCGGCGCGTTCGCGGTCGACCATGGCGGCGACCGTGTCCTCCCACTCCGCCGCGTCGGGGTCGTCGGGCAGATCGTCGGCGTCGATGACGTGGACGACGTGCAGATGGGCGTCGAGCCGGGCGGCCAGGCCGATCGCGACGCCCAGCGCGACCTCGCCGGCCCGGTGCCGGTCGTAGCCGACCACCAGATGTGTGGAAGCCACCGAGGCGCCCGGTGGACCGTCGACGCGCAGCACTTCGCCACGATTCCCCGCTCGCCGTTCGGTCATCGATCCTCCAGAGATATCCGGTCGGGCCCGCCTGGGCGGGCACCCGTTACCCCGTACTCCCATCATGCGCCCTGCGGTCGACGACCGAAGCAGGCGACGGACGTCGTCACCACGTCGGGATTGACGCCCCGAAAAGAGTGAGTGTACAGTCACTCACATGAACAAGAGCGGAGCCACCCTCTCCAAGTCGGACGTGCGGCGCGATGCCGTGGTCGATGCCGCGATCGTCGAGTTCGCCAGGACCGGGTATCACGGCACGCCGATCAGCACGGTGGCCGCGACGGCTCAGATCTCGCCCGCGTATGTCTTCAAGCTGTTCCCCGGCAAGGTCGCCCTGTTCGTCGCGGCGCTCGAGCGGTGCTTCGACCGGATCGTGGCGGCCATGTCCGGCGGCGCGGCGAGGTCCACCGGCGAGAGTCCCGAACAGATCCTCTACGACATGGGCGGCGCCTACGCCGAGCTCATCGGCGACAAGAGCCTGCTGATGCTGCAGGTCCACGCCCAATCCGTGGCGGACGTGCCGGAGATCGGCGCGGCACTGCGCGACGGATTGGCCCGGGTGACCGAGCTCGCCAAGCAGCGCTCGGGCGCGGCCGACGAATACGTCCAGCGCTTCATCGCCTTCGGCCAGCTCTGCCATCTGATCACCACCCTCGGGCTCGACGGCGACAACAGCGCCTGGGCACAGATCGTCACCGCGGGCATCCGCCACCCCAAACCCCGCTGAACCCCGATGCCCCTCGCGGGGCATTTTTTCGACCCAACGAGTGATTGACCAGTCACACACTAGGAGTATCGCATGTCCATCACCGCCACCGAGATCGTCCTACCCGGCCGCGTCGAACCCGAGGGCCTGCTGATCACCCAGCGCGAACTGCCCGCGCCGTCCGCCGGGCAGGCCCTCGTCCGGGTCGAGGCCAGCGGAGTGTCCTTCGCCGAACAGCAGATGCGGCGCGGCAAGTACTACGACCAGCCGCCTTTCCCGTTCGTGCCGGGCTACGACCTGGTCGGGACAGTCATCGCGGTCGGGACCGACGTCGACCCGGCGCTGATCGGCACGCGGGTCGCCGCGCTCACCAAGATCGGCGGCTGGGCCAGTCACACCGTGCTCGACGCGGCCGACCTGGTGCCGGTGCCCGCCGCGCTCGATGCCGCCGAGGCGGAGACCTTCGTCGTCAACGGAATCACCGCCTGGCAGATGCTCTTCCGGACCGCCCGCGTCCGCGCGGGACAGACGATCCTGGTGCACGGCGCCAACGGCGGGGTCGGTTCGACGCTGGTGCAGTTGGCCCGCGCCAACGGAATTCAGGTCATCGGGACGGCCTCGGCCCGCCACGCCGAGGCCGTGCGCGCGCTCGGCGCGACCTGGGTGGACTACCGCGGCGACGTGGCGCAGCGGGTTCGGGCGCTCGCGCCCGGCGGGGTGGACGCCGTGTTCGACCATGTCGGCGGCCCCGGGATCGCCGACTCGTTCGCGCTGCTCGCGCCGCACGGCACGCTGGTCTCCTACGGCACCGCGGCCACCAAGAACGACGAGGGCGATTCCCGGCTGCCCGTGCTGAAGCTGTTCGCGCGACTGATGCTGTGGAACGTGTTGCCCAACAAGCGCAATGCGCACTTCTTCGATCTGTGGGCGGGCAAGCGCCGCCAGGCCGCCTT
The DNA here is from genome assembly GCF_032656385.1 of Nocardia canadensis. Classification (NCBI taxonomy): domain Bacteria; kingdom Bacillati; phylum Actinomycetota; class Actinomycetes; order Mycobacteriales; family Nocardiaceae; genus Nocardia; species Nocardia canadensis. Next base: position 55,966 of record NZ_JAVCWB010000004.1, on the reverse strand, counting down.
CCGCGCCCGCGTCACCGAGGACCTGGGCCAGGTCTTCGCACTCGCCGCCCGTGGCGACCTGCGCGCCCAAGTCGCCGCGCGCATCCCGCTCACCGAGGCCGCCCGTGCCATGACGCTCGCCGAGTCCCGCACGGTCGTCGGCAAAGTCGTCGTCGTCGCCTGATCCGTTCCGCCCACACCCAGGAGATCCGTGATGTCCCAGCTCATCTCGCCTACCGCCCCCCCCCCGACCGTCCACCCTGCGTGTCCTGCTCGACAACCGGCCGTCCTACCTGAGTTTCGGGCTGGCCTGGTTGCTCGGGCACGGCGCCTACGCCCTGTCCCACGGCGCCGATCCGCTGGTGCGGCTGCCCGCGGCGGCGCCGAGCGCGCTGCTGATCGCGGGGCTGCTGATCGCGATGGTGATCACCAGCGTCGTCACCATGCGGGCCCAGCGCGGCGTCACGGGGGCCGACGCGGTCGTCGGCCAGCTGCTCGCGGCGTCGTGGCTGGTCGGGTTCGGCGCGCTGTTCTTCGTCATCACCGCGCTGAGTTCGGCACTGGCCCGAGACGATCTGAAGATGCTGCTGTGGCCCACCGGTTCGGGCCTGATCGTCGGCCTGCTCTATCTCGCCGGCGGCGCCGCCTACCGCGACGTCCTGCAATACGCGCTCGGCGCCTGGCTGGCCCTCACCTCCACGGCCGCCCTCCTCCTCGACGGCGCGAGCCCGTACTGGGTGCTGGCCGTCGCGGGCGGCGGCAGCTACCTGCTCGCCGCGGCGATCGAACCCCGGCGGCGGGCCATGGCCGCCTGACGCCACTCCCCCGACTGCCCGCCCGGCCACGCCGCGCGGGCAGTCGGCGGGTCAGCTCCCGGCGGCCCGCTCGATGACCTCGGCCACAGCCTGCGGCTGCGCGACGAGAGAGGCGTGCGAGGCGGGGATCTCGCTCGTGGTGGCGCCGATCCGGCCCGCCATGAAGCGCTGGGACGCGGGCGGGATGACCCGGTCCTCGCCGGAGACCAGATACCAGCTCGGCAGGTGCTGCCAGGCGGCGGGACCCGACAGCTCCAGGTTGGCGGCGACGGCGATCGAGCGCTGGTGGGCGATCATCTCGGCGGCGGTCGCGTCGTCGACGTCCTGGGCGAACACCTCGTGGAACGAGGCCGGATCGACGTAGCCGTCGAGGTTCTTGCCCGCGACGCCCTGGCTGTCGTCGACCAGCTCGAGTTGCAGGACCGGGGGCAGCAGCCTGCTGCCGGGGAAGCGGATCGGGTCGAGCAGGAGTTGGGTCGGTTCGCCCGGCACCGGGGCGAAGGCCGCGATGTAGACCAGGGCGGTGACATCGGGATCGTCGACATTGGTGATCACCGCACCCCCGTAGGAGTGGCCGACCAGCACGATCGGCCCGTCGATCCCGGCGATGGCGCGCTCGACGGCCGCGGCGTCGTTGGCCGGTCCGCGCAGCGGATTGTCCGGCACGACCACGCGATAGCCGTCGGCGCGCAGGGCGGTGGCGACACCGTCCCAGCTGGTGGTGTCGGCGAACGCGCCGTGCACCAGCACCACGGTCGGGTTCTCGGCGGCCAGGGCGGGCGCGGCGGTGAGCACGCAGGCGCTCAGCCCGGCGGCCAGCGCGACGGCTGTAGTCGGTCGGATTCTGCTCATGATCGGTCTACCTCTCCCGGCGATCTCGGATTCAGTTGACGTGCGGCGCGGATCCGGGCGACGTGGCGACATCGGCGATCGCCCGCCGCCCAGTATCGTCGTGCCCCGGCGGGCCCCGCGCACCGGACCACCTCCACGGTCGCCCGCGGGACCAGGTACCGCTCCGGCAACATCTGGCAAACGATCCGCGCGATCCATTGACCCCCGATCGACCCACACTGACCATGGACTCATGGCCACCGACGAAGCCCAGCAGATCGACGAAGTCGTCATCCGACTCACGCAGCGATATCCCGGCATCGCCCCCGAATACATCGCCGACACCGTCCACACGGCCTACGACCGATTCGCCGACGTGCACGTCCGCGACTTCGTTCCGCTGCTGGTCGAGCGCCGCGCCACCCGCAGCCTGTCCGCCCCACCGGCCTGAGCCGATGAGTGACTTCGGTCCCCGCCGAAAGGGCGTAACGACCGTATCGGCCGCGGGCATCGCGAATCAGGCTCGATGACATGACCGAGCAGCCGGTGCTCCCGATCCCCGACCATCCCACGGTGCGCGCGGCGATCCGGCTCGGATGCCGGGCACCGTCGGTGCACAACACCCAGCCGTGGCGCTGGGTCTTCGACGGCACCACCCTGGAGCTGTGCCGCGACACCACCCGCGGGCTGACGGCCGCGGACCCGACCGGACGCCAGGCGGTGATCAGCTGCGGGGCGGTGCTGCACCATGTGCGGACCGCGTTCGCCGCGGCCCACTGGCACACCGACGTCACCCGGCTGCCCGAGCCGGATCGCCCGGATCTGTTGGCCCGCGTCCGGTTCCAGCCGTGGCCCGATCCACCGATCGGCGAGCTGCGCCGCGCGGAGGCGATCGACCGCCGCTACACCGACCGGCTGCCGATGGCGGCACCGATCGGCTTGTCCTCGGTCATGTCCACCATCGGGGCACTCGTCGCGCCGCACGATCTGGATGTGGATCTGCTGCCGGAGGACTCGCGCCCCCGGATGACCACCGCGTCCGAGCAGGCGAGCGCACTACGCCAGTACGACAGGCAATACCAGGCCGAACTCCGCTGGTGGGCTGGACATTCCGACCAACCCGACGGCGTGCCGCCCACGGCGCTGCCCTCGGAATCCGAGCTGGCCCGGGTGGGCGTCGCGCGCGCGTTCCCGGCACCGGGGCGCTCGGCGCGTCGCGGAGATCTCGACGACGATCACGCCCGCCTGGCCGTGCTGACCACCGGCGCGGAGTCCCCGCTGGACTGGCTGCGCGCGGGTGAGGCGCTCTCGGCGGTGCTGCTCGAGTGCACCGCGTCGGGCCTGTCGACCTGCGCGCTGACCCATATCACCGAACTCGCCGCGAACCGGCGCCTGCTGGCCGGTCTGGCCGGGCGGCCCGGTGTCCCGCAGGTCGTCGTCCGGATCGGCATCGCCCCCGTCGACGTGCGCCGTCCGCCCACGCCGCGTCGACCGCTGGCCGAGGTACTCACCGAGAAGTGACACCGCTACGTGGCCTTCCGGAAGGCCTCGATCGCGGTCGGCAGGGTGGGAAACAGGCGATCGGTGCCGACGCGCTCGGTGAGACCGGCCGCGTCCAAGTCGTCGCGCAGATCCTGTTTGACCCGGGCCATCGCGAAAACCACACCGCGCGCGGCCAGTTCGTCGCGAACCTGCTCCACGGCGTCGAGGGCGGTGAGGTCGACCTCGACGTTGGCTTCGGCGTTGAGCACGAACCAGCGCACGGGTTCACCGCTGCGCTCGGCCCACCAGTCGACGGCGGCCAGCGCGCGCTTGCGGAAGTCCTCGGCGTTGGCGAAGCACAAGGGCGCGTCGTAGCGGTACACCACCAGTCCGGCAAGGGGTTTCGCCTCGGGATAGTCGTCCACGTCGTGCATGCCCTCGAGGCCGGGGACGAAACCGAGGATGGCGTCGTGCCCGCGCGCGATCCGGCGCAGCAGGTCGAACACCGACAGCGCGATCGCAACGAGCACGCCGTAGAGGACACCGAACACCAGCACCGCGACGACGGTGCCGAGCGCGAGAAGGAGTTCGCTGCGCCGGAACCGGGCGATCCGGCGGAACTCCCGCACATCGATCAGCCGCAGCGCCGCGTAGACGACCAGCGCGCCCAGCGCCGCCATCGGGAACTCGGCCAGCACCCCGGTCGCGCCGAACAGCACGATCAGCACTGCGGCGAGGGTCACCAGGGCGTAGAGCTGGCTGCGGGCGCCCATCAGGTCGGCGATGGTGGTGCGGCTACCGCTGCAGCTCACCGGGAATCCGTGGGTGAACGCGGCCGCCACATTCGTCGCGCCGAGGGCGGCGAGCTCGGTATTGGCCTGGATCCGCTCGCCGTGCCGGGCGGCGAAGGCCCGCGCGGTCAGCGCGTTGTCGGAGAAACCGACGACCGCGATGCCCGCGGCGGGTAGCACCAGGGCCGCCATATCGGCGAACGCGAGGGCGGGCAGACCCGGCGTCGGCAGGCCTGCGGGCACCTCCCCCACCACCTCGATACCGAAGTCCTGCAACGAGAACACCGACACCGCCACCGTCGCGGCCAGCACCGCCAGCAGCGGCCCCGGCGCCCGCGGCGCCCACTTCGCCAGGATCAGCAGGGCGACCAGGACGGTGCCGGCCAGCAGGGCGGTCGCCGGATGCCACGCGGCGATACCGGCCGCGAACGAACGCACCTGCTCGATCACCGAGGTGCCGGCCACCGGCACGCCGGTGACCCGCCCCAGCTGCCCGGCGATCATCAGCCCGGCGGTGCCCGCCAGGTAGCCGACCAGGACCGGCCGCGACAGCAGATCGGCCAGCACCCCGAGCCGGGCCACCGCGCCCACCAGGCACAACGCCCCGACCAGCAGGGCGAGTAGCGCGGCCAGCGCGGCATAGCGCGACGGGTCGCCCGCGGCCAGCGGCGCCAGCGCGACCGCGGTCAGCAGCGCCGTCGTCGACTCGGGGCCGACGGAGAGCTGCCGCGAGGTCGCCAGCAGCACGTACACCGCCAGCGGTGCGATCGTGGCCCACAGCCCGACCACGGGCGGCAGCCCGGCGACGGTCGCGTAGGCCATCACCTGCGGGATCAGGTACGCGGCAACGGTCACACCCGCGACCACGTCCGACCGCAGCCAGGCGCGCTGATAGTTCCGGAACTGCCGCAATCCGGGCAGTACGTGCTCCAACACAGTGCCGATATTGTGCGCCGTCGCGCGCGTGGGCGGCGGAGACGTCACCGGATCGGGACGCGAGTCTCCGATCCCCCCGACCACGAGCCGGACTTCGTCTCGATCGCGGACCTCGGGCCCGTGCTCACCCTGCCGCTGCGCGCGAACGGACCGGTCACCGGCGTCCTGACCACCGTGCTGCCGACCGCGACCGGATCGCGCGCGGGCTGGGGTACCGCGGTGAGCAACGTCGTGCGGCACGCGAAGGCGCGCACGGTCGCGGCGGAACTCGTGGTGTGCGACGAGGTGACCGACGACGGCATCGGCGTCGCCCCCCGAGGTGATCCGGCGCAGCGGGCCGGCCGATCCGGCTGCCAGGGCCGCGGCCGCGGGCGCGGGCGGTGCCTTCGCCGCGATCACACGGCCCGAGGGCGGCACCCTCCTACGCTGGTCGGCGCCGCTGGGCTGAAGGGACCGAAGTCCCTGGCGCTCAGGTCCTGCGGCCCTGTTCCGGCGCGAAGCCCGGAACGCAGGGTGAACGGGACAGAGAGGCCGTCATGTCCCTTTCCGAACACTCTTGCCGCCCGGTCGTCGTCGGTGTCGATGGTTCGGCACAGTCGCTGTTCGCGGTGCGCTGGGCCGCGGCGTACGCCGCCCACCATCGAGCGCCGCTGGTGATCGGCTACGCCGTCGAGGTCCCGATCGAGTACGGGCCCGGCCTCAGCGGTCCGCTCTTCGACGGTGCGGCGCTCTACGCTCACGGCGAATCCGTGGTCGCGGAGGCGGCGGCGCTCGTCGCCGCCGATCAGCTCGTCGTGAACACCTTCGTCGAGGTCGGTGACGCGCGCGCGGTGCTGCGGGACCGCAGCGAGCGGGCCCGGCTGGTGGTGGTCGGCAGCCGGGGACTCGGCGCCCTGCGGCGCACCCTGCTCGGCTCGGTCAGCACCGCCATCGCCCGGCACGCGTCCTGCCCGGTGGCCGTGGTGCCGGAAGCGCCGGTCGCCGGCGGCGCGGTGGTGGTGGGCGTGGCCGGTTCCGGCGCCGACGCGGACGCGATCGCGCAGGGCTTCGACGAGGCGAGCCGACGCGATGTCCGGGTGATCGCGGTGCACGCCTGGTCGGAGTTCTTCCGCTACGACTCGCGGGCGACGATGCGCGCCGAGGCCGAGGCCGAGCTCTCGGCGAGCCTGGCGGGCTATCGCGAGAAGTACCCCGACGTGCGCGTCGAGCGCATCGTCGTCGAGGACCGCCCGGCCAGAGCCATCCTCACCGCCGCCGCGGGCGCCCAGCTGATCGTCGTCGGCAGCCACGGCCGCGGTGGTGCCGCCCGCACCACCCTCGGCTCGGTCGCCCAGGCCGTCCTCCACGGCACCACCCGACCCCTCCTCATCACCCGCCCGGAGTCCCTGCGCTGACCGCGTCCCTTCCTCACCGTGACTCGGTCTGCGGGCGTGGTGTCCCGCCCGGCACGCCGGCCTCCCTGGCGAGGTCGGCGAGGAAGGATTTCCAGGTGAACAACGCGACACCCGCCGAGCAGGCCGTGTCGCGGGCGTCGGGGCCGAACCCCCTGGTCGCGGGGTTGCTCGACGCGATGGAGTCGAGGGCGAGCGTGCGGTGTTCGGCCACGAGTCCGCTCACCTCCTCGGCGGACAGTTCGGGTTCCTTCGTGATCACGACCCGCCTGGTCCGGGCGTCCGCGGCTCGGAGCACGATCTCGTACGCCCGCTTCGCGATCCGGCCGAAACTCTCCACGCCCGTATGGCCGGCGAACCCGTTCTCGACGAAGACACGTTCCTTCGTCCGCGCGCTCGCCACATCCTCGTGACGCAGCGCGAACAACAGGTCGCCGAGAGATCCGATCCCGATGCCGAGCATGTCGGCACGGTGGTAGGTCTGATGCGCGATCGGACTCGACCGCGTTCCCACCACGAAGTCGACTTCCGGGACCTGCGTACAGATCGCATCCAGATCCGCGGCGGTGAAGTCGGCGGGCGAGCGCTCCAGGCACAACACGGTGGCGGGCGAGAGACCGTGTGTCCGCTCGACGACCAGCACCTGCTCGCCCCGCAGGTGCACCTTGTAGGTGGCTTCCCTGGACTCCTCCACCTTCTCGGCAATCCACTCGCGTGTGCCCATCTCACCCCTCGAAAATCGTCTGAACCCGGCGAGGAAAGCGAAGGCTGCCCGCATCGATTGTAGATTGCGAAACATATTGGTAATCAACGTAACTCGGGAAATACACAAACTGGGTTGCGGGAATCGGTAGCCGGGGGTTTACTGGTGGGCGCAAGGTGCCGTCGTTCGCTGAGGCTCCTTCACGGATACAGGCCAGCGACCCCGAACGTCGAGAGACGCCCCGGGTCAGGACAGGTTTCCCCGGCTTAAGGGGTTGCCCCGATTGGCTCCCGGCACCGAGCGGTGCGCGGGTTCACGCCGTCGAGTGCCGAAGGTCTTACGAGGAAGTGGCAGCGGCCGGGAGGTCGCGTGAGGAGGTGGTTGTCGTGCCCGACGGAAGTCATAGAGCTGTGCTGTCCCTCGTTCACACGGTGATCGCCGCCGCGTCCGCGCGCTGAGCGACACCGCCGCACGCCGGAAGGTGTGGTCGTCATGTCGACTCTGGAAATGCTGCTCCGCCTCGGCGCGGGGATCGGTCTCGGTGCGCTGATCGGGATCGAGCGTCAGTATCGTGCCCGGATGGCCGGGCTGCGGACCAATGCGCTCGTCGCCGCCGGGTCCGCGTTGTTCGTTCTCCTGTCCGCCAACGGTTTTCACGGCGCCGATGCCGATCCGACGCGGGTGGCGGCGCAGATCGTCTCCGGCATCGGGTTTCTCGGGGCCGGGGTGATCCTGCGCGACGGCGTCAATATCCGCGGCTTGAACACCGCGGCCACGCTGTGGTGCGCGGCGGCGGTGGGCGCGCTCGCCGGCGCGGGCATGTACGCCACCGCGGCGGCGGGCACGGTCGCCGTCGTCGTCACCAACGTGGCGCTACGGGCGGCGGGACGCGCGGTGGACCGGCAGCCGGAGCCCGAAACAGCCGCGCACCGGTCGGTGTGAATTCTGTTGCCCTGCAGCCCGCTCCACCAGTCCGTAGCCTGGAATCGTGATTACGCTGAAGAAGGAAGACGGCGCGGCCGACCTCGCCGGCATCACCAAGATGAGCGTGGGGGTGAGCTGGGACCCGTCGGCCGGATCCAGCGGCGGGCTGCTCGGGATCGCGCGGCGCAAGCGCGGTGTCGACCTGGATCTGATCGCGGTCCTGTTGCAGGGTGGGGAGCCGGTCCGGTTCGCCGGATTGGATTCCCTGAACCCACTGGGCAACGGCGCGGTGGTGCACACCGGTGACGAACAGACCGGTGCGGCCGCGGGCGACGACGAGACCGTGCACGTGACCTTCGCCGATGTCCCGCCCGGCATCGACGCGATCGTGTTCGTCGCCGCCGCCTTCAAGAAGGGGTCCTCGTTCGAGAAGGCCAACAACGTCTCGTTCAAGATCTACGACGCCACCGGCGCCGACAGCCAGCCGGTCGCCGACATCTGGCCCTCCCTGCTCGGCCAGGAGAACGCCAACGCGATCGCCAGGGCGTTCCGCAACGGCCCGGTCTGGCAGCTGGAAGTACTCGACCGCAAGGGCAAGATCAAGCAGGGCGACCGCCAGGCCCTGCTGCGCTTCGCGATCCAGTAGTCAGTCACCCAGCTCGGCCAGCCAAGCCGTCGGCGACCTGCCGACCCGCTGGGTGAACACCCGCGACAGGGCCGAGCTGTTGGCGTAGCCGAGCTCGGCGGCGACGGCTTTCACCGAGTGCCCGGTCTGCAGACGCAGCTGGGCGAGCGTGAGCCGCCACGCGGTCAGATAGTCCAGCGGCGTCTGCCCGAGGACGGCCCGGAAGCGGGCGGCGAAGGCACTGCGCGACATGGCGGCGTGCCGGGCCATGCTCGCCAGCGTCCAGTTGTCGCCCGGCGCTTCGTGCATCGCGAGCAAGGTGGGGGCGAGCTGGGGATCGGCGATCCCGGTGAGCAGGCCGGGCGGCATCGCGATGTCGTCCGGGTGGTCGAGCAGCCAGCGCAGCAGTTGCAGGAGCACCACTTCGAAGAGGCGATCCGCGAGCACCCGATGTCCGCACCGATGCCGGTCGATCTCGCCGAACAGCAACTCCAGCGCCTGATCGAGCCCGTCGACCCGCGCGAGCGGAACGACCACCACCGCGGGCAGCGCCCGGGCCAGGGGATGGTTCGACCCGCCATCGAAATCGACTGTGGCACAGGCGAAATCATTATCGCCGTGGGCATCGGTATGGAAGATGTGCGCCAGCGGCCGGGGGTAGAACAGCACGCTCGGCTCGGCCACCGCCAGCCGCTGCGGCGCACCGAGCGGATCGCGATGCTCGACCGTCAGCGCGCCGGCGCGGATCAGGTGCAGGAACCCGCGCCCCTGCTCGGCACCGAATCGCGTGACGCCGCACAGCGGTCCGGTGTGCAGCACGTGCGCCCGCACCCGGAACTGTTCGAGCAGAGGTGACAGGCGATCGACCGAAGACATCCCTCAAAGTTAGACGATCCGGTAATCATCGCGGACTTTTCGTATCTATTCAGCCCGTATCGCCGACGAAGCTGGAGTCATGCCACGGCATCCGCCGGAGCCGATCGGCCCGGCGGCACCCCTGCACCACGGAGGAATCACCATGTCGCATGTCTCGCTCATCGCCCGGACCGACACCACGGGCGGCACGCGCGAGCTGCTCGATCAGATCGACGGCGCCTTCGGGACCACCCCGGCCATGTTCCGGGCGGTGGCGAATTCGCCCGCGGCGCTGCGCAGTATGTGGGGATCGTTCCAGGCACTCGGCGACGGCACCTTCGGCCCGGCACTGTCCGAACAGATCGCGGTAGCCGTGGCCAATCGCAATAGTTGCGAATACTGCCTGGCCGCGCACACCGGCCTCGGCCGCAAGGCCGGGCTGTCCACCGCGGCGCTGGCCTCGGCACAGGTCGGCGAGGCCGACGACCCCAAGACCGCGGCACTGCTCGGCCTCGCACTGGCGCTGGTCGAGCAGCGCGGAGCCGTCCACGACGAGCAGCTCGACCGAGCGCGCGCACTGGGCTGGACCGATGCCGACATCGTCGAACTCATCGCGCACGTGGCACTGAATCTGTTCACCAACTACGTGAACGTGGCGCTGCGCGTGCCGGTCGACTTCCCGGCCGTCGCCCTGCGCTAGCGCGCCCGCGATCCGCCGGGCGGACTGCCCGTCCGGCGGATCGGAGTGACTTTGCGAAGTTCGGTCAAGGGCACTCGATTTCCGTGTTCCCTGAATAGTTGCCGAGTTACCGTTTCCGGCATGGACGACATCGAGTTGGATTTGCCGAGCGTCGCTTCTGCCCATAACGCCGGACGAATTCTGGAAATCGGCGCGGTCGGTCTGCGCAACCCGCTTCCCGTCGACGGCGAGCGGACACACGCCTATGTTTCCTGCGTCGACGGCACCACCCTGCGGCTGCCGGATTCGCTGCAGAACTGGGCGATGCAGACCCTGGCGGCGAACTACGACCTACGCTCCACCGGCCTACCCTCACTGTTCCCGTGCCGGTTCGAATTCGGCATTCGCGACGGCGCCGCCTACGCGATCCCCGTCACCGAGAAGCGAGCCGGACGCACCCCGCAGCCGACCGCCTGACCACCCCACAGCGGCGGGCGCCGAGGCTTATCGTCGACCCTATGCCCGAGGCACTCACCTATCACCCGGCGGGGGCGACCTGCCCCGCCGAGCACTCCTGGACGGCGGAACTCCCCGGGTTCCGCCGGTTCGAGACATCGGTGGTGATCGGGCACGGCGATCGTGTCTGGACCGCCGCGACCGAAACCATCCTGCGCTGGGGCGTCAAGCGCCGCAGCGGCTTTCGCGTGGCGCCCGACACTCCCGTGGCGACGGGCGCCGACTACCGGATCACCGCGGGCATCGGCCCGCTCCGCGTGCACGAGCCGGTGCGGGTGGTGGCGGTCGTCGACACCGGCGACCGGTGCGGATTCGCCTACGGCACCCTGCCCGGCCACCCGGTGACCGGCGAGGAGGCCTTCGTGGTGCACCGGCGTCCCGACGGCACCGTGGTCCTCACGCTGCGGTCGCTGACCAGACCCGCGCAGGCGGGCTACTGGCGCGCGGTGTTCCCGATACTGCTACTGGCCCAGCGCTTTTACCGTCGCCGATACCTGCGCGCGCTGGTGGATTGAGCACCGCTCAGGCGAGGGGCGGCAGGTGCACGACCTGACCCGCGTAGGCCAGTCCCGCGCCGAAGCCCAGCAGCAGCGCGGTATCGCCCGGCTTCGCGCCACCGGAACGCAGCAGCTGTTCCATCGCCATCGGGATGGAGGCGGCGCTGGTGTTGCCGGTCTCGACGATGTCGCGCGCGACGGCCACCGATTCGGGCAGTCCGAGAGTGCGCACGAGCGCGTCGGTGATCCGGATGTTGGCCTGGTGCGGGACGAACGCGTCGAGGTCGGCCGCCGCCACGCCGGCGTTGTCGAGCGCGGCCCGACACGCCTTCTCCAGGAACGTCACGGCCCAGCGGAACACCTCGGTCCCGTTCATCCGGATGTACGGGCGCACCGAGGTGCCGCCGTTCGCCTCCGCTTCGGCGACCTCGGCGAAGTACTCGAGGAAGTCCTTGTCCTGCTTGATCGCCGAGGTCCGGCTGCCGTCCGAGCCCCACGCGACCGGGCCGATCCCCTCCTGCTCGGCCGCGCCGACGACCACCGCGCCCGCGCCGTCGGCGAAGATGAACGCGCAGCTGCGGTCGGAGGTGTCGAGCAGATCGGACAGGCGCTCCACGCCGATGACCAGGACCTTGCGAGCCTGACCGGAGCGCACCAGGTTCGCGGCGTCGCCGAGGGCATAGCAGAAGCCCGCGCAGCCGGCGGAGATGTCGTAGGCAGCGGTGTCGTCCATGCCGAGTTCGGTGGCGACGACGGCGCCCGCCGACGGGCCGAGCACCATCTGCGACGACGTCGCGAGCACGACGACGTCGATCTCCTCGGCCGCCACTCCGGCCGCCGTCAGCGCGTCGCGGGCGGCCGCGACGCTCATCCCGACGATGGTCTCGTCGGGCTCGGCCCAGTGCCGGGCGGCGATCCCGGAGCGGGTCTTGATCCACTCGTCGGAGGAATCGATGGCCTCGACGATCTCGGCGTTGGGCACGACCCGGCGCGGGCGATACACGCCGAGGCCGAGAATTCCCGTATGGGTGACCGGAACTGCGGTGGCGATGGGGGTGGGCATGGCATCCTCTCCATATGAACCGATCGGTTCACGCTGGAATAGGTCTAACATGGACCGATCGGTTCAATCAAGGGTTGAGAGGAGATCGGATGGCAGCCGGACCACGCGCCCGACTGATCGAACACACCATCAGCACCGTCCAGCAGCACGGCGTGCACGCCGCCGCGCTGAGTGAACTGCTCAAACGCAGCAACACCTCACGCAACTCGCTGTATCAGCACTTCCCTTCCGGCAAGGGCGAATTGGTGCAGACCGCGGGCCGGATCGTCTCGCGCCTGGTCTACTCGCACGTGAGCACCATGGCCGACGCGCTGCAGACGGCCCCTTCGGTCCAGCAGTGGCTGACCGATCTGCTCGCCTTCTGGCGCGTTCCGCTGGAGAAGTCCGACTACAGCGCGGGCTCGTTCATGATGGCCGCCGCGCTGGACGAACTCGACCCGGCGGTCCAGTCGATCGCGGGCCAGGCCTTCGCCGAATGGACCGCGCGCCTGGCCGACGGCATCGTCGCGACCGGCATCGAGCGCGCCACCGCCGTGTCGCTGGCCGGCTTCCTGCTCACCACCATCGAGGGCACGATCGTGCACAGCCGCGCGCTCAAGTCCCCGCACCCGTTCGATCAGGCGGTCACCCAGCTCACCATCCTGCTCAACCTGCACCTGTCCCAGCGTTAGAGGTGGGCGCGCAGCGTCTCGACGATGGTGCGACGCGCGGCGGCGCCCTCGGGGGTGGGGGTCAGCGGATAGACGTGAACCAGGCCGTCGACCTCGTGGTAATCGACCTCGACGCCGACCGCGCGGGCCTTGTCCACCAGCAGCCGGGTGTCGGGGTTGAGGATGTCGCAGGTGCCGCTGAACACGGTGAGCGGGCCGAGACCGGTGTGGTCGCCGAACAGCGGGCTGACCATCGGATCCTTCATCGGCAGCTCGCCGCTCCACAGTTCACCGAAGACCAGGCCGCCGTCGCGGCCCAGCCACGGATCGCGCGGCAGCACCTCGGTGATCTGCGGATTCTCCAGCGTGAGGTCCAGCGCGGGGGAGATCAGGACGGTCCGTGGCAGCGTGATCGAGCGGGTGTCGCGCAGGTGCAGGGCCGTCGACAGGGCGATCTGACCGCCCGCGGAGTCCCCGGCCAGGAAGGTGGTGCCGTGCTGCCGCACGCTCGCGGCAACGATCTCGGCGAAGCGCGGAATCACCTGCGCCGCGGTGCCGGACGGAATCAGCGGGTAGATCGGCACCGTGACGCTCAGCCGCAGCTGTGCGGCCAGCCGTGCCGCGAGCTGCCAGTGCTGCGGCGCGATCTCGCCGACCCAACCTCCACCGTGCGCGTAGACCAGGCCGCCGCGCGAGCGCCCTTCGGCCGGGGTGAGCGTGTAGACCGGCCAGCCGCGATCCTCGACCATCGACACCTCGACCCCGCGCAGGCGCTTGGGTGGGGCGTAGTCCAGCGGCGCCGCGCTCCGCTTGCGGACGTGTTCGCGCGCGGCCGCGGCGTCGATGTAGTGGCGATTGCGCCGGGTGATCCGCAGGAAGGCGGGGACCACGATCCTGCTCATGACACTGGGCACCGGCAACCTCCTGGTCAATTGTCCGAACCGAGGATAGGTCACCGGGTCCGATCGCGGGTCAGACCTGGCCGAGCCGGTGCTCGCTGATGTCGCCGCGCAGGCTGGTCCCGTTGAGATCCAGGTAGAGCACACCCTCGGTGACCGAGAGGCCGACGGTGTTGCGGCGATCGATGAGCGGCACGGCGGCGTCGATGAACGCGCGGTCGATGCCGTAGAGCGGGATGTCCTCGGCACGGTGGATCTTCTTGCCCGCGTACTGCGCCAGCACCTTCGCCGGATCGCGATGGGTGTAGACCGCCGCGCGACCGGCCAGCTTGCTGCCGCGATGCACCCGGTCGGCGTCGGGCGCGCCGACCTCGATCCAGGCGGTGACCCGGCCGGTGAGATCGCGGACCTGCACGGCGGGTTCGTCGGTGGCCGAGATGCCGCCCTCACTGAAGACGATGCCCTCCTCGTACTGCAGGCAGTAGGCGAGGATGCGGGTGAGCATGTACTCGAGGGTTTCCGAGGGATGACGGGCGACCCGCAGCTCGAGGTCCTCGTAGACGCCGCGGTCGACGTCGGCGAGCTGGACGGCGAAATGATGCAGGGTTGCGCTGAGTGCCATAGGAGTTCTGAGACTACCGCTTGCGCTCTCCCGCCCCGACGACCAGCATCGCTGCATGCGAATCACCCATGTTTCAGCAATAGCCGCCACGTTCCTGGCGCTCGGCACGGCAACCGCTGTGGCGGAACCGAATCCGGCCGACACCCCGCGCCAGGCCATCGCTCGCGCCTACATCGACGCGCTGGTCTCCCACGACGCGAGCGCGGTGCCGTTCACCCCCGACGCCACCCGGGTCGAGGTCGGCTTCCAGACCGGCTATTCGGGCCCGCAGCTGAGCGCGGACCTGGAGAACGGGCCGCAGTACCGGGTGATCCAGGGGGTGCGCGAGCTCAGCATGTCCGAAGCGGGCGACACGGTGACCACCCGCTATCTGCTCGACACCGGCATCGCGGGCGTGCGCCTGACCACCGTCGAGATCGTCGAGACCTTCGTCATCCCCGACGACGCCATCGCGACCATCGAGGCCGACATCACCCCGGTCGGCTACTGATCCGCGGCCTCGAGCAGGGCCCGCGGTGCGGCCAGCCGCCAGGAGTCGGTGACGATCGCCGTCAGTTCCGCGCGATCGTCGAGGGCGGCCAGCCGAACCCGGACCCATGGGTTGCCCGCCTCGTGCGCGGCGATCCAGAACTTGTCCGGCTCCGCGACGACCAGTTCGTCGCGGTCCACGATCGGACAGCGCACCGCCATCGAGGTCTCGTCCTCGGGCAGGGTCAGGAACAACTTGCCCGCGACCTTGAAAATCGGCATGCCCCAGGCGAACTGCTCCACCGTCTCCGGCAGTGCGGCGACGATCGCCCGGACATCCTCCCCAGTGGCTTGCATGGCCGTCATCCTGCCAGCAGGCCCCGACAGCTCGCCGGCTCACCGTTCGGCGAGCAGCGCCTTCCACCGCTGCCCCACCGGACGCGCGACCGGCACCGCCCAGGCAGGCAGCGTCGCCCGACGACAGAACGCGACCGGTTCCGCGGTACCGGAGACCCCGAACCAGGCGGTGGAGGCGGGCCGGTCCAGCAGCGTGATCACCGCGGCCGACACCACCACGGCGGGCAGGGTGAGCAGTCCGAACAACGCGACGCCGATGATCACCGCCGCCCCGTACCAGCCCAGCGCGTGCACGTATCGACTGCGATTGGCGAACCCGCTCGTGAGCACCGCCAGCAGCACCGTGGCGATCGCGGCAAGGTAGGCGAAGCCCTCGTAGCGCAGCAGCAGGGAATCGGCGGGCAGCAGTTGCGTGGCCGGGATGGTCACGAGCGCGAGACCGGTGCAGTAGACGGCCTGCCACACCGCCAGTTGCTGGGCCCGCCGGACCTCACGCGGACGCCCGTCGGGCGCGTCCAGCGAGAGGGCGACGGAATCGAGAATCCCGAGTCCGAACATCGAGCGACCTTTCCCGCGTGCCGCAGCGGCGGGTAGCCCTGGGCAACTGGAACACGTTCCAGGTCACATGGTGCGACGCGACCGGGTTCCGCGCGGCGGATTCGCCGAAATCAGCTCGCGACGCCCACCTTCGCGCGCGCCCGCGCGGCGGTCAGCCTGCGGCCGATCACGCCGTGCCGGGGCGCGAACAGGTAGACGAACGAGAAGGCCACCCCCTGGGTGACCACCACCATGCCGCCCGCGGCGGTGTCGAGGTGATAGCTCAGGTACAGACCCGTCACCGCGCACACCACCGACACCGTCGGCGCGATGAGCAGCATCCGGGAGAACCGGTCGGTCAGCAGATACGCCGTCGCGCCCGGGATGATCAGCATGGCCACCACCAGCACCACGCCGACGGCCTGCAGCGCCACCACCGAGGTCAGCGCCAGCAGCGCCAGCAACGCGGTGCCGAGCACGCGCGGGTTGAGCCCGATGGCGTGCGCGTGGGTGGCGTCGAAGGCGTAGAGGGTGAAGTCGCGGCGCTTGAGCACCAGCGCCGTCAGCACGATCGCGGCCAGGATCATGATCTGGATCATCTCGCCCCGGCTGACCCCGAGCAGATTGCCGAACACGATGTGGTTGAGGTCGGTCTGGCTCGGCGTCACCGACACCAGCACCAGACCGAACGCGAACAGCGTGGTGAACACGATGCCGATCGCGGCGTCCTCCTTCACCCGGCTGGTGTCGCGGACGACGCCGATCAGCGCGACCGCGAGGAAACCGAAGATCACCGCCCCGACCGCGAACGGCCAGCCGACGATGTAGGCCAGCACCACCCCGGGCAGCACCGCGTGCGAGACGGCGTCGCCCATCAGCGACCAGCCGATCAGCACCAGCCAGCACGACAGCACCGCGCATACCACCGCCGCGGTGACGGTCGTCGCGAGCGCGCGCACCATGAACTCGTAGCGCAGCGGATCGATGAAGAATTCTTCCAGGCTCATCAGGTCTTCCTCACGCGTCCACGTCGAGCCCGAAGGCCTTGGCCAGGTTCTCCGGTCGCAACACCACATCGGGGTCGCCGTGCTCGAGCACCCGGCGGTTGAGCAGCACCGCCTCGTCGGCCAGTTGTGGCAGGGCGTGCAGGTCGTGGGTGGAGACCAGGATCGTCGCGCCGTCGGCGGCGAGTTCGCGCAGCAACGCGGTGATGGTGGCCTCCGAGCGCTTGTCGACGCCGGCGAACGGCTCGTCGAGCAGCAGGATCGTCGCCTCCTGCGCGATGCCGCGGGCCACGAACGCTCGCTTCTTCTGACCACCGGAGAGCTGGCCGATCTGGCGATCGGCGAGCTCGGTGAGGTCCACGCGGGCCAGCGCCTCGGCGACGGCGGCGCGATCGGCCCTGCTCGCCCGGCGGGTGAAGCCCATCTTCCCGTAGCGGCCGGTCATCACGACATCGCGCACCGACAGCGGAAAGCTCCAGTCCACGTCCTCGGATTGCGGCACGTAGCCGAGGCTGCCCGCCTTGCGGGCCGCGACGGGCGCGCTGCCGTTGATCAGCACGCGGCCGCGGTCGGGGGTGACCAGGCCCATGATCGTCTTGAACAGCGTCGACTTACCCGAACCGTTCATCCCGATCAGGCCGCAGACCCGGCCGGATTTCAGGGTCAGTTCGACATTGTCGAGGGCGAGCACGTCACCGTAGTGGACGGTGACGTCCTGGATCTCGACGACAGGCGCGGTGGTCATTTCGGGGCTCCGGCGAGTGCGGTGGCGATGGTGTTCGCGTCGTGGCGGATCAGCTGGAGGTAGGTCGGCACCGGGCCGTCGGCCTCCGAGAGCGAGTCGACGTAGAGCGTGCCACCGAAGCGCGCGCCGGTGGCCTCCACCACGCGTTGCATCGGCGCGTCGGAGACGGTGGACTCGCAGAACACGGCGGGCACGCCGCGCTGGCGCACGAAGTCGATGGCCGAGCCGATCTGCTGCGGGGTCGCCTGCTGTTCGGCGTTGACCGGCCAGATGTACTTCTCGGTGAGCCCGGTGTCACGGGCCAGGTAGGAGAACGCGCCCTCGCAGGTCACCAGGGCCCGCTGGTCGGCGGGCAGGGTGTTCACGGCGGCGACCAGATCGTCGCGGACGGCGCCGAGCTGAGCTTTGTAGGCGGCGCCGTTGACCCGGTAGGCCTCGGCGTGCTCGGGGTCGAGATCGGCGAAGGCGCGGACCATGTTGTCGACGTAGATCTGCGCGTTCACCGGCGACATCCACGCGTGCGGATTCGGCTTGCCGCGGTAGGCGTCCTCGCCGATGTCCATCGGGGTCACGCCCTCGCTGACCACCGCGTGCGGCACCTTCAGATCGGCGACGAACTGGGCGAACCAGGCTTCCAGATTGAGCCCGTTGTCCAGGATCAGGTCGGCCTTGGCCGCCTTCTTGATGTCGCCGGGTGTCGGCTCGTAACCGTGGATCTCGGCGCCGACCTTGGTGATCGACTCGACCCGCAGATGCTCGCCCGCGACATTGCGCGCCATGTCGGCGAGCACGGTGAAGGTGGTGAGCACCACCTTCTTGCCGTCGTCGTCGGCGGCGACTCCACCGCACGCGGTCAGCGAGAACGCCATGACACTGAGCACAGACGCCGCGAGCAGCCGGCGCCGTGACGAACCCGGCGTGCGGTGAAACCCAACCTTCATTCCAGAATTATATTGTTCGGGTTACCGAACTTTCAAGTTCAACGCCTGGAACAGACGCTGTGACGGTTCAGGATGCCCAGGGCGGGACGAAAGTCGAACCATCGGGCAGTTCCGCGGAGAAGCCGACGGGAACCGTCACGAACAGGACCGCGGGCTCATCGGTCGTATTGGTGAGACCGATCATCGACCCGGCGGGCGCGACGGCGGCATCCCCCTGCTTCATCGACGCCACCTCGCCGTCGATGGCGATCTCGACCTCGCCCGAGAGCAGGACGAAGACCTCCTCCCGCAGGATGCGATGGGGGACGCCCACCGAGCCGGGTGCGACCTCGGTCTGCCAGACACAGAGTTCGGCACTGCCGGTGCCGGGACGGATGAACGAGGTGAATCGGGCGTTGTGGATCTCGTGGACCTGAGCGTCGGCGGAACGGATGACCGGCATGAGCGCCTCTTTCGAATAGTCAATTAACTTGTCCATATAGTCAAGTATATTGACCATCGTGTCAAGTGCCAGAATGACCGCTGTGCCCGAGAACCCGCCACCGGCATCCGATCTGCCCCTGTTACTGCTGGCCGCGGCGACCGAGGTGAGCGCGGCGATCCAGGCGGGCGTCACCGCCGCGGGCTTCACCGACATCCGCCCGGCGCACGGATTCGCCTTCGTCCGGATGGCGCCCGACGGCGCGACCGTGGGCGAGATCGCCGAGCACCTGGGCGTCACCAAGCAGGCGGCCAGCCAGCTGGTCGACGAGCTGGTCACCAAGGGCTACGCCGACCGCAACCCGCATCCGCGCGACGCGCGCGCCCGCCTGATCACCCTCACCGACCGCGGCTGGGCCTGCACCCGCGCCGCCGACGCGGCCGCCGCCGCCTTCGCCGCACACTGGGCGAACACCCTCGGTCCGACGACATTCGCGCAGACCAGGAATGCGATCGCCCGGATGGTCACACCGGGCCGGGTGCGCCCGTCGTGGTGATCATCACCGGGCGATGACGGGTAACGGTTAATCCGAAGAACAGGATTTTCAAAAGAACCCGCGTAGTGTCGCGTCGCGCGGCATACTCGGCAGCGAGCGGTGACGCGCCACCGCGGCATCCGGACCATCGAACCGGACGCGCCTCGTCACGTCAGTCACCGTTCTCACCCTCCCGACAGGATCGTCATGTCTTCCCTCGCCACCGTCGCCACGGTCGACACCATCACCCGCCACAAGTACGAGCGGTTGCAGTACACCGGCTCGGCGGGTGTCATCGACTCGCTCGAGGACCCGCGCCTGGTCGGCCGCTGGCACACCGAATTCCCCGGCTGGCACGGCGAGCACTGGGCATTCGAGGCGGGCACCGCCAGCCCCGGCCGGCTGCGCCCGATCAATGTCGCGGTGCGGCAGAGCTGATCAGGCCGCGCCCTCGGCCGCCGTCCGGTCGACGATGCGCGGGAACGGACTGGTCGCCTCCAGCTGGTAGGCCAGGTCGAGCAGCGACCGCTCGTCGCCCCGGCGGGCGGCGAGCTGGATCGAGCCGGGCAGGCCGTGCGGGAGCAGACCGTGCGGCAGCGACACCGCGGGCCCGCCGCCGACATTGTTGAGCGGCGTGAAGCCCACGTAGTCGACCAGTTTCGTGAACAGCGCGTCGAAGGGCTGCCCCGGCGCCAGCTCGCCGATCCGCGGCGCCGGATGCGACAGCACCGGGGTGAGCAGCACGTCGACATCACGGAAATGCCGGTCGTAGGTGGCGGTTCCGGAGCGCAACCGCCAGGTGGACGCGGCCACCGCGAGCGGATTGCGCTTGGCCAGCCCGATCAGGCCGCTGGTGAACGGATCGAGTTTGCCCGCGTCGAAGTGGTCGCGGTGACCGAACCGGAACGACAGCGTCATCGCGGCGGCCATCATCGCCCAGTATCGCTTGAAGTCCTCGACGAACCGTGGTTCCACGTCGAGCCGCGTCTCGACGACCTCGTGACCGAGACCGGCCAGAATCCGCGCCGCCGAGGCGAGCACGGCGGCATTGTCGGGGTGCACCGGGCGACCGAGCACGTCCTCGCTGATCAGTCCGATCCGCAGGCGCCGCGCACTGGGCCCCTCGACCAGGCCGATCGGCGCCAGCTTCGGGTTCGCGCCGAACCGCTCGACCGCGGCCAGATAGTGCGCGGTGTCGCGGACCGACCTGGTCACCACACCCTCGGCGACCAGATGCACGGGCAGTTGCCGGGCGCCGGGCTGATCGAGCAGCCGGTTGCGAGTGGGCTTCAGGCCGACCAGACCGTTGGCCGCGGCGGGGATCCGGATCGAGCCGCCGCCGTCGTTGGCGTGCGCGATCGGCACCACCCCGGCCGCGACCAGCGCGGCCGAACCGCCCGAGGACGCCCCGGCCGAATACTCGATGTTCCACGGATTGCGGGTCGGCGCCCGGCCGGTGAACTCGGTACTGGCGGTGAGCCCGAACTCCGGCAGCGTCGACTTGCCGAGCACGACCACGCCCGAATGCAGGAACTGCGCGCCGGGACCGCTGGTCACGGTGGCCGGGCGCGGGGTGAAGGCGGCCGACCCGTGGCAGCTGGGCAGTCCGGCGATATCGGTGTTGTCCTTGACGAACGCGGGCACCCCGGCGAACACGCCGGCCGTCTCCGGCGCCGAGGCCGCCCGCTCGAAGCACGCCACCTGCACCGCGTCCAGACTCGGGTCCACCCGCCGGGTCCGCGCGATGGCGGCCTCGAGCACCTCCGCCCGGCTGACCTCTCCCGCGCGCAACGCCGCGGCCACTCCGACGGCATCCAGCGTGCCGAGGGCATCATCGGTGAATCCATGGACGGTAGTGCTCATAGCCGCAGCGTAATGCGATCAGACGGCCATTTGCGGCGGTAACGAATTTCCTCGAGAAACCCTTAGAGTCCCGCGACCCCCGCGGGCCACGGGACTCCCGCCTACTTGGCGGGCGGGGTGAACGGCTGGTTGATCGTGGTGAAGTACTGGATGGCCGCGCCGAGGGCGACCGGCGCGGTCACCAGGATCTGTCCCGCCACGGTGCCGAGGGCGCCGATGGCGAGCACGCCGCCGAGGCAGCCGACCGCCGCCGCGGGCAGGAACGGGCCGAACAGGCCGACGATGGTGGCCGAGGCGACCGTCGCGCCGACGATCCCGCCGAGCACGCAGCCGACGGCGGCGCCGCCGAGTCCGCCGACCAGGGTGCCGACAGCGGCGCCGAGGGAGATGGTGCTGGTCATGCGTGACCAGGCGGCCTGTTCGCGGTCGTACTCCGACTTCCAGGGCGCTTTGTCCTCGAAGGGCAGTGCGACCGGTTTGTAGACGGCCTTGTCCATGCTCAGCTGGGGGGTGAGGGTGGCGGTGCGGCCGGTGATCTCGGCGGCGATCGGGAACTCGAAATCGTCGACGGCGAAGGTCAGCGGCGTCGCGGCGACGACGGTGCCCGCCGTGTCGCGCACCTGCAGCGCCCCGTTGTCCACCACCAGCGAGCCCTGCTCGATCTCGATGATCGACGCGGTCTCGGTGGCGTGGGCGGTGAAGGACACCGGTCGCTCCGGCGCCTGCGCGTGCGCCGCCCCGGTGGCGGCCGTCAACGCCGCCAGCGAAAGCACGGCGGGCACTACGAATTTCCTCATCAACATGCGTCTTCCTCATCATTTCCGATCGAGCGAGCGCTCGACTGTCGCATCTTAACGATAATGGTTATCATTAGCACCTTGCTCGAGGCTGGGAGGCTACGTGGGACATCTGCTGATGGTGGAGAGTTGGGTCGGCTCGATGAGCACCCTGCTCCCGGCGGGAATCAAGGACACCGGGCACAGGTTCAGCTTCCTGACCAGGGATCTCGCGCACTACCTCCGACCGGGGACACCGACCCCGCACCCCCTGCTCGCCGCGGACAACGTGTTCACCGCCGAGACCAACGACGAGGCCACGCTGCTGCCCTACGTGCGAAAACTGCACGAGGTCTTCGGTTTCGACGGCGTGCTCACCTCCTGCGACTACTACCTGCCGACGGTCGCCGCGATCGCCGCCGACCTCGGCCTGCCGGGCGCCGGGCGCACCGCCGTGGCCGACGCGTGTGACAAGTACCGGACCAGACAGCTCTGCCACGCCGCCGGTGTCGCGGGCCCCGCCTTCGAGATCGCGCAGGACTGGGACGAGATCGTCGGCGCCGCCGCGATTCTCGGCTATCCACTGGTGGTGAAGCCGGTCGATCTGTGCGGCGGGATGTTCGTGCGCCGCGTCGAGAACGAGACCGAGCTGCGTGCCGCGGTGGACCGGATCGCCGGGTTTCCGGTGAACGCGCGTGGCCAGCGCCGCTCACCACGGGTGCTGCTCGAAGAGTGTGTCGACGGACCGGAATTCAGCGTCGAGACGGTGACCGTGGGTGGCCGCACGACGGTGATCGGCGTGACCGACAAGCAGCTCACCGGGGAACCCGCGTTCATCGAAGCGGGTCACATGTTTCCCGCCGCGCTGTCGGACACCGAGACGGCGGCCGTCGTCGAACTCGCGGTGGCGGCCGTCGCCGCGCTGGGCCTGGACGCGACCGTCGCGCACACCGAGATCAAGCTGGGCGCGCGGGGCCCGCGCCTGATCGAGGTGAACCCGCGGCCCGCGGGCAACCGCATCACCGAACTCATCCGGCGGGTGACCGGAATCGACTTGGCCGCGACCTATGCCGAGGTCGCCGCGGGTGGCGTCCCGGATCTGACACCTCGCCCGACCGCGGTGGCGAGCGCGGCGGTCGCGTTCGCCGTGCCCACCGGGACCGGCGAACTCACGGGCATCGACGGCGCCGCCCACTGGGCCGAGGACCCCCGGATCGTGGAGTACACCCTCGCGACGCTCGGCACGCGGGTGCGGCCGGCGACCGACAACAACAGCTACCTCGGTCATGTCATGGTGACCGACACCGCGCCCGGTGGCGCGGGTGAGCCGGCCCGAAAACTGATCGCAGACCTGCGCTTCGAGCTCGCCGCGCCGGGTGGTCCGGCATGACCGTCGCCGCCTGTCCCCCCTCGGTCGCCGAACTCACCGAGTGGGCGCGCGCGGGCCTGCTCGGGCCCGACGCCACCTCCCTGCACGCCTCGACCGCGTTCCGCACCACCTACGGCACCCGCCACCCAGGCCGGACCCGCGGCTACCGCAACGAGGTGCTGAGCATCCGGCTCGGCGCGGCCGTCGGCTCGTGCGGGCTCGAACCCGGCACGGCCACGACCGAACTCGTCGACGACTGCGTCGCGGCCTCGATCGCGGAGTTGCTCGCGCATCCGCGCCCCGAGGTCAGGATCGCCGCGTTGGACGCCTACCTGATGCAGACGCACCCGCATCCGCACGCGGCCGGGGCGAGGGGCGAACCGGTGGTGATCGACGGGCCGACCTCCCTGACGAAGTCCCGTCGCCGGGCCACGGCGGTGGTCGACCTGCTGCCCGCCGGGGTCGGCAAGGTGCTGGTCGTCGGGGTGGTCGGCTCGCTGCTGGCCGAACTACGGGCGCGGGCGATCGAGTATCTGCCGTGTGACCTCGCGGGCGGCGTCACCGAATGGGGTGAGCCCGTGTACGAGTCCGTCGCGGCGGCCCCGCCGGACTTCGACGCGCTGCTGGTCACCGGAATGACGCTGGGTAACGGCAGTTTCGACACGCTGCGCGCTATCGCCGTCGATCGTGGTCTCCCGCTGGTGCTGTTCGCCCAGACCGGGAGCGCGGTGCTGCCGTGGTTCCTCGGCGCCGGCGTGCACGCGATCTCGGCCGAGCCGTACCCGTTCTTCTCCCTCGACGGCGGACCCAGCACCGTCGTCACCTATCGAGAGCGCTCATGACCACACCGCAGCCCGCCCTGCTCCAGCTCGTCGGCGGTACGCCCGTCGTGCCGATCGCCACCGAAAGCAGCTGGTACACGGCGAAACTCGAAGCCGCGAGCATCGCGGGCATGAAGGCTCGCGCGGCCCTGTCGATGCTGCGGGGCGCTACGGCCCGCGGCGAACTGGCGCCGGGCGCGACCATCATCGAATCCACCAGCGGCACCCTCGGTCTGGGGTTGGCGCTGGCGGGCAAGGCACTCGGGCATCCGGTCCTGCTCGTGGTCGACGACGAGCTGGAACCCGAACTGCGCTCGCTGTTCTCGGCCTTCGGGATCACCCTCGAGGTCGTCGCCACCCCGCACCCGACGGGCGGGTGGCAGCGCGCCCGGCTGGACCGGCTCGCCGAGCTGCTCGCCGCGACACCGGGCGCCTATTGGCCCGACCAGTACGACAACCCCGACAACGCGGGCGGCTACCGGGCGATGGGTGCGGAAATCCTCGACCAGGTCGACACCGTCGATGTGCTCGTCGCCTCGATCGGCTCGGGCGGACATTGCGCCGGGCTCACCCGGGTACTGCGCACCCGGTGGCCCCACCTGCGCGTGATCGGGGTGGACGCGGTCGGTTCCCGCATCTTCGGCCAGCCCGACCGGCGCAGACTCATGCGCGGTCTGGGCAGCAGCATCCTGCCCCGCAATGTGGCCTACGCCGATTTCGACGAGGTGCACTGGGTGGGTGCCAGTGAGGCGGTCGCGTCGTGCCGTCGGCTCGCGGCCTCGACCGGGATCGCCGGCGGCTGGAGCACGGGCGCCGCCGCCCTGGTCGCGGGCTGGGCCGCCGACCGCGCACCGGAAGCCCGGGTGCTCACCGTGTTTCCCGACGGGCCGCACCGTTACCTGCGCACCATCTACGACGACGACTGGTGCCACGCCAACAACCTGCTCGGCCCGCACGCTCACGCACCGGCAGAGCTCCAATCGCCCACGGGGTCAGAGGTGACCGGCTGGGGCCGCTGCGCGATCGTGCGCGATCCCGCCGCGGAGGTGACGGCGTGATCCGGCTCGCCGGCAGCCGCGCCGGGTTCGCGGTCGCGCGGCGGGGCCGCCGGATGAGCGGGCCGGCCACGTTCCGCGCGATGCCGGGTGCGGTGCGGCTGCTGCTGGTGAATCACCTTGTCGGACATATCGGCTTCTACCTGCTGGTGCCCTTCCTGGCGGAGTACCTCCTCGACGACCTCGCCCTGTCGGCGGCGGTGGTCGGTGTGGTGCTCGGGGTCCGCAATCTCAGCCAGCAGGGACTGTTCCTGGTCGGCGGCTCGGCGGCGGACCGGCTCGGCGCCCGCGGCGTGATCATGACCGGACTCGCCGTCCGGGCGCTCGGCTTCGCGCTGTTCGCCGTGGGCGGGTCGCTGCCGGTGGTGCTGGCGGCCTCGGTGCTCACCGGTTTCGCGGGGGCACTGTTCAATCCGGCGGTCCGGGCCTTCATCGCCCGCGACAGCGGTGCCCGTTCCGCGCAGGCGTTCGCGCTGTTCAACGTGTTCGGCAACGCGGGCTCGGCGATCGGTCCGGTGCTCGGCACCGTCCTGATCGCGGCGGGCTTCCGGATATCCGCGCTGGTCGCGGCCGCGATCTTCGCGGTGCTCGCGGTGGTGCAGTGGCTGCTGCTGCCCGCCCGTCCGGTGCCCCGGCACGACGGCGGCGTCGGGGCCGACTTCGCGACGGTGTTCACCGATCGCCGGTTCTGGGCCTTCACCCTCGCCCTGATGCCGATGTTCGCGCTGCAGAGCCAGATCTACTTCGTGTTCACCCTGCAGGCACAGGACAGCGCGGGGCCGGGGCACGGTCCCGCCGCGGTGGCCGCGCTGTTCGTGGTGGAGACGATCGCGGTGGTGGCGTTGCAGGTGCGGGTCACCACGGTGCTGGCGCGCCGATCGCGGCGGGGGCCCG
Organism: Nocardia canadensis; assembly: GCF_032656385.1. Classification (NCBI taxonomy): domain Bacteria; kingdom Bacillati; phylum Actinomycetota; class Actinomycetes; order Mycobacteriales; family Nocardiaceae; genus Nocardia; species Nocardia canadensis. The sequence goes on along the minus strand of NZ_JAVCWB010000004.1, from coordinate 29,922 downwards.
CGATGGCGCTCGGGATGGCGATCATGGGTCTGTCGTTCCTGCTGCCACCCGCCCTGGCGGGGCTGGTCGCGGCGGCGGGTGATGGTCTGGTGGGCACCGTGATCCGCGTCGCGCCTGTGGTGGCGGCCGCGGTGCTGCTGGCTCTCGGTGTGACGGCGGTGCAACCGTTCGTGAACGAGGCGATCGGCCGCTTCGCCGGGAATCGGCTGACCGGAACGTATTTCGGCGCGTTCTATCTGGCATCGGGGGTGTTCACGGTCGTGGCCACCTCGGTGATCGGCGCGGTGCTCGATCGCGCGGGCGGACCACTCACCTGGCCGCCCGCCCTGCTCTGCGCCGCGGCGGGACTGCTGTCGGCGTTCGCCCTGCTACGCCTGCACCACCACGACGTGCTGCCCGGCCCCGGCCCCAGCCCCGAGACCATCGACACCGACGCCCCGCCGGCTCCCCCAGCGCACATGCCCGGCGCCACCGATGCCGTCGCCCCTGCGACTTCCCCCACGCGCAAGCCCGGCGCCACCGGTAGCGATGCCCCTCCTGCTCCCCCGGGCCGCATTCCCAGCTCCACCGGCATCGGCGGAACTCCCGATCTCGCGGCCCGCGCGCCCGGCGCCACCCGTAGCGGTGCCTCTCGCGGGGCGTCGGCGGCCACGGTACCCAGCGGCGACTCTCCCGGCGAACGGCGGTGACACCGATGACCACCGACCTCACCGCCGGGATCGGCGTCGGGCGCGCCTACGGCAGCTGCGGGGAACTGCTGCAAGGCGTCACCGCGCGTGATCGGCACTTCCTGGTCACCCTGCCCATCCGGCGCGGCTCCGTGGCCGTCTTCGAGCCCGGCGGCGACGGCATCACCGTGGTGCCGGAACAGAAGTCGAAGGCGCGCAGGCTGGCGAGCGCGATGGTCGCCCGGTCCCGGGTGCTGCGGGGCGGACGGCTGACCCTGCACAGCGAACTGCCCGAGGGCAAGGGCCTGGCCAGTTCCACCGCCGACCTCGTCGCCACCGCCCGCGCGGTCGCCGACGCCGAGGGCCGCACCGTGCCCGTCGACGAACTCGAGGCCGACCTGCGCGCCATCGAACCCTCCGACGGCGTCATGTATCCGGGCACCGTCGCCTACTTCCATCGCGAGGTCAGGCTGCTCGCCCGGCTCGGCACGCTGCCGCCGCTGACCATCGTCACCGGCGACGAGGGCGGTGCGGTCGACACCGTCGAATTCAACCGCGCCGGGCCGTGTTTCGGCCCGGCCGACAAGCGCGAATACGACCGGCTGCTGAGCGAACTGACGGTCGCGGTCGCACGCGGCGACCTCGCCGGGGTCGGGGCGGTCGCCACCCGCAGCGCGGTGCTCAGCGCGACGCTGCGGGACCGGCCGCATCTGGACGCGACGATCCGCGCGGCGCGCGCGATCGGCGCGCTCGGCGTCGTCGTCGCGCACAGCGGCACCACGACGGGGATCCTGCTGGCCGACAGCGATTCCCGGCTGCGCGAGCAGGTTCTCGCCGCGCGGCGCATCTGCGACGGCTTCGCCTGCTCGGTCACGGTGCACCACTCGTGGCGGCCCGCCGTCGACACGCCGCCGCGCGAGCGCGCCCACCTGTCGTCCCACCCCCGAGCAGAGAGCACACCGCGATGATCACCGTCGACCAGATCCGCTTCACCTACGACGGCCGAACGACCCTCGACGACATCACCTTCCAGGTCGAGCAGGGCAGCACGATCGGGCTGATCGGGCCGAACGGGTCCGGCAAGTCCACCCTGCTGCGGTTGATGTATCGCGCGCTGCGCCCGGCGGGCGGCACCGTCGTGATCGATACGACGCCGGTCGACCAGCTGCGCGGCCGGGCGCTCGCGAGCCGGCTGGCCGTGGTCGCCCAGGAATCCCCGCCGGACACCCCGGTCACCGTCGCCGAGACGGTGCTGCTCGGCCGGTCGCCGTGGGTCGGTGCGTTCCAAGGGTATGCACGCGCCGACCGGATCGCCGCCGCGGCCGCGCTCGACCACGTCGGGGCGCGAGCGCTGGCCGAACGCCGGTTCGCGACCCTGTCCGGCGGCGAACGGCAGCGCGTCCTGATCGCCAGGGCGCTGGCCCAGCAGGCCGACCACCTGCTGCTCGACGAACCGACCAACCACCTCGACATCCGCTACCAACACGAACTGCTCGGCCTGGTCCGCGGCCTCACCGCGACCACCACCATCGTGGTGCTGCACGAGCTGAACCTGGCCGCGCGCTACTGCGACCGGCTCGTCCTGCTCGACGGCGGCCGGGTCGCCGCCGCGGGCACCGTGTCCGACGTCCTGACCCCGGAAGTCCTCGAGCCCGTCTACGGCATCCCGGTCCGCCGGACCACCGCCTTCGGCGCGATCCAACTCCTCTTCGGCCCCACCGACGAACCGACAGCCGCCCGGGCCAACCAACCGGCGGCCGCCCCGGCCGACCGATCGGTGCAGGCGCGAGCATCCACCGCGGACCCCGGCGATCCCGACCCACCGAGCGACGACGCACCGTCGCCCGCGAACCGAGAGGCGGTTGCGCGATGACCGCGACGCTCACGATCCCACCCACGGTCGACGATCTCGACCACGCCCGGCACCGGCGGCGCGCGCTCCTGCCGGCCGGTGTACTGGGTGTCGCGCTCGTGGTGACCCTGCTGGTGGCCGCGGGGCTGGGGCCGGTGGCGGTGCCGCCGGGCACGGTCGCGCGGATCATCGGCCACCACACCCTCGGGCACCCGGTGACGGCCGACTGGACCTCCGCGCAGGACTCCATCGTCTGGCTGGTGCGGGTGCCCCGGGTGCTGCTCGGCGCGCTCGTCGGGGCGGCACTGGCGATCACCGGTGCGGTGCTGCAGACCGTGGTGCGCAATGTGCTCGCCGACCCGCACATCCTCGGCGTCACCTCCGGCGCCTCGACCGGCGCCGCGGTGTATCTGCTGTTCGGGATCACCGCGGCGACGACGGCGACGGCCCTGGCGGCGAGCGCGTTCGTCGGCGCGCTGGCCGCCACCGCGCTGCTGTTCGTCATCGCGCGGATCAACGGACAGCTCACCTCGCTGCGGCTACTGCTGGGCGGGGTCACGATCGGCTACATCTTCGCCGCGGCGACCAGCTTCCTGATCTTCGCCTCCGACCGGCCCGAAGGCGCCCGGACGGTGCTGTTCTGGCTGCTCGGTTCGCTGGCACCCGCCGCGTGGTCCTCGGTGGCGACCACGGTGGCCGTCGTCGCGGTGACCACGGTCGCGGTGCTGCTGCTGGCTCCGCGCCTGGACGCGCTGGCCGCGGGCGACGACACCGCGCGCACGCTCGGCGTCGCCCCGAACCGGATCCGGTTGTGGGCGTTGCTGCTCGTCGCGCTGGCCGTCGGCGCGGTGGTGGCCGTGGCCGGTGCCATCGGCTTCGTCGGGCTGATCGTGCCGCACGTCGCCCGGCTCTGCGCCGGTGCGGCGCACCGACAGCTGCTGGTGGTCAGCGGGCTGCTCGGGGCGCTGTTCCTGGTGGTCGCCGATGTGGCCGCGCGGACGGTGTTCGCGCCGCGCGAGCTGCCCATCGGCATCGTCACCGCAGCCGTCGGCGCGCCCCTGCTGCTGATCCTGATCCGGCGCTTCCAGGCCCCGGCCTCCTGAATTCTTCGCTCCACGAAAGGAAACCCGATCACCGTGTTCTCAGGTGTCTCCGCGTCGCGCCGTGCGACGTTGCCCGTTCTCGCCCTGCTCACCAGTGCCGTCGTCGCCGGGTGCGGCACGCCCGCCCCGGCCACCACCCCGGCTGCCGACGGCTTCCCGATGACGATCTCGAGCTGCGGTCGCGAGGTCACCTTCACCGCGCCGCCGCAGCGCGTCGTCACCGTCGGGTCCATCGCCGCTCCGCTGATCGCCGCGGCGGGCGCGGCCGATCGCATCGTCACCCGCACCTTCGAAGCCGCCGCCTTCCCCGGCGAATACGGCGATCGGCTGAAAGGCATCGAAATCACCGCGCCGACCGCGGAACTCGCGCGCGAGGAGATCATCAGCCGCGCCCCCGACCTGGTGGTGAGCGTCGAAGGACTCTCGGTGACCCCCGACGACCTCGCCCAGGTGAACATCCCGCTGATCGTGACCCGCGGCTACTGCCGCGACGCGGCGGGCACCTTCGAGGACGTGTTCGCCGACATCTCCCTCTACGGCAAGCTCTTCGGCACCGCGAGTGCCGCCGACGCCGAGGTCACCGCATTACAGCGCCGCGTCGACGCCGTCACCCAGCGGCATCCGGCCGGCGCCGCCCGCATTCCGGCCGCGGCGCTGATCATCTCCCGCGACGGCGCCCAACTGAAGGCCTACGGGGCCAAGAGCACCGTCGACGCCCAGATGAAGATCCTGGGCCTGGACAACATCTACGGCGGCATCGACAAGCGCAACTTCGAAGCCAATACCGAGACCCTCATCGCCCGCGATCCGGCGGTGATCATCCTGCTCACCCAGGGCGATCAGACGCCCGAGGCGGTCCGCACCGCGCTGCGTCAGCGACCCGAACTCGCCGGGCTGCGCGCGATCCGCGACGACCGGATCATCGTGGCGCCCTTCGGTTACACCGGGCCGGGACCGGTCGCGGTCGAGGGACTGGAAGTGCTCGACCGGGAACTGGAGCGGGTGCGATGACCACCGCCACCACCGACTATCTCGTCCGGCCCGCCGGACTCGAGGATCTGCCGGGCGCGCGCAGCGTCATGCTCGACACCTTCTATCGCGTGTTCGGCATCGGCTACCTGCCCGAATACCACCAGGACGTGATCGATCCGGAGAACGCGTACCTGCGCGAGCCCCGCCATCGGCTCTGGGTCGCCGAACACGACGGCGCGATCGTCGCGACCACCGCGGTCCGGGCGCAGGGGCCCGCGCACCCACCGCATCCGGCCGAGCTCGCCCTGGCCTATCCGGACGCGACCACCGCGCAGCTGTTCCGGGTCTACGTCCGGCCCGAACACCACCGGCGCGGCCTGGCCACCCGGCTGGTCGCGGCGGCGATCGAGCACGTGCGCGCCACGCCGTCGTTCGAGAAGCTGTACCTGCACACCGACGCGCGGACACCCGGCGCCCTGGAGTTCTGGCTCACCTTCGGCCGGGTCGTGCACGACGCGCGCGGCCCCCACGACGGATTCCAGACCGTGCATCTGGAAATCCCGCTGGACCGGGAACAGCCGCGCTGACAGGGGCAGCTGGCGCGGCGGCGGCACACACGGCACTATCGAGGCCGTGGAACGATTTCGAATCGGACAAACCACCCAGTCATGGGACGTGGTGTCGTGACCGCGCTGGCTCCCGGCGAGAACCGCCCCGCCCCCGGTGACGAGCTGACCGTCACCGTGGCGAGTTCGGCCTCGGTCGACGTCTCGGCCCTGTTGCTGAACACAGCCGGAGTCGTGCGTTCCGACGCCGACTTCGTCTTCTTCAATCAGCCGACCGGGCCCGGCGTCGTCTACCGGCACGGCAACGGCGGACCGGACGTGGTGCAGGTGCGGACCTCCGCGCTGCCCGCCGACGTGGACAAGGTGGTGGTGACCGCGAGCCTGGACGGGCGCGGTCCCACCACCTTCGCCGCCGTCGGCGAGCTGACCACCACCATCGGATCGACCTCGGGGACACTGACTTTCCCGATCCCCCGGCTCACCACCGAGAGCGGTGTCGTGTGTGTCGAGATCTACCGGCGTGGTGACGCGTGGAAGGTCAGGGCGATCGGGCAGGGCTACGACGACGGCCTGGCCGGGATCGCCTCGGCGTTCGGCGTGAACCTCGACGACGAGCCGGAACCGCCCGCGCCCACCCCGCCGCCCGCCTACCCGCCGAGCACCCCGCCCGCCACTCCACCGGGCCCGCCCCTCGCCTACCCACCGAGCGCGCCGACCGTGGCCTTCCCGCCCGGCCAGGCCGCGCCCGTCCCACCTCCGCCGTATCCGGGAGCTCCCGCCCCGCAGTCTCCGTTCCCTTCCCAGCAAGGAGCCCAGCCCGTGCACAGCGACCTGTTCGACCCCTCGCACGCCGAGGTCAACGGCCTCGGGATCCAGAAGCAGGGCGGCAAGATGATCAAGGTCGGCCTCAACGGCGAGGTGATGGCCAGGGCCGGTTCGATGGTGGCCTACCAGGGCGACCTCCAGTTCCAGGCGCTCGGCTCCGGCGGCATCGGCCGCGCCATCCGGCAGCACCTGACCGGGGAGGGCGTGCCGCTGATGAAGGTGACCGGCCGCGGCGACCTGTTCGTCGCCAACAGTGCCGCCGACGTGCACATCATCGACCTCGACGGGACCGACGGCCTCACCATCAACGGCGCCAACGTGCTGGCCTTCGACTCGACCCTGCGCTACGACATCGGCCGGGTCCAGGGCGCCGCGGGCTACGCCTCCAACGCGGGCCTGTTCAACTGTGTGTTCACCGGCCGCGGCCGCATCGCCATCACCACCCACGGCACCCCGGTGGTCCTCACCGTCGACCAGCCCACCTTCGCCGACCCCAACGCCGCGGTCGCGTGGTCGTCGAGCCTGCAGACCGGGATCAAGCGCAACGACTCGTTCGGCCTGGGCAGGCTGATGGGCCGCAGCACCGGTGAGGCGAGCACGCTGTCGTTCACCGGGCGCGGCTTCGTCATCGTGCAGCCCTCGGAGATGCCGCCCGGCGGCTTCATCGGCGGCACCGGCGGCGGCCAGCAGGCGGGTCATTCCGGCGGCATCTTCGGCTAGATCACGGGCTGTCCCTGGTCGGCGCCGTCACGCTGCCGCCACCGCACCAACCCCGCGCAGCCCAGGATCACCACGGTGGCCACCGCCAGCGGTAGCGCGGTGCGCGTGGCGACGGTATAGGTGTCGGGCGTGTACGCGGTCCAGCCCAGCTCGAGCTCGGACCCCCGGCCGGCCCGGCTGTTCTCGAACAGCCGGGCCAGCACGGGCAGCACCGACACGCCGATCACCGTCATCGGCGAGACCGGCAGGCAGGCGCCGACCGCGAGGCCGATGGCGGCGGGCAGGACGAATCGAAAGGCCAGTTCGGCGATCACCGCGCCGCCGCTCAGCACCGACACCAGGCCGCTCAGCGTCACCAGCGCGCACAGCCCGATCCCGGCCACCGGAACCCGCCACCACACCGTGCCGACCAGCGCGCCCAGCGCCAGCGCGCCGATCTGGATCGACAGGCCGATCCGGTCCGGCCCGACGCCGACCACCGGATCGACCGCGATCGCGGCCGAGATCGCCAGGATCGTCAGCACATAGACGGCCTCGACGGGCGGCAACCACAGGCTCACCGCGACCACACCGGCGACCGCCACCACCGCGACCGTCACCGACGGATTGCCCGGCAGCACGCCCAGCACCCAGATCAGCGCACCGGCTGCCAGCGGAGCCCCGGCACCGACGGCCACCGCGCGCCCTGACGACACCGGCGCGATCCGCTCCCGCCCGACCACGAAACCCGCCGCCAGCAACGCGATCACGGCGGCGACGAGCAACGGCCAGCTGTCGGGCAGGTCTGGCACGGTGCGCGTGGTCAGGTAGTCGGCGTAACGCCGTGACAGTTCGACACTGTCGTCGATGCGCGCGCCGTACAGCACCGCGATCATCGATCCGACGACGAACCAGGTCTGTCCGCCGGGCCGCAGCACCGCGGCCGCGATCAGCAGCCCGGCACCGATACTGCCGAGAACCCATTGCTCGGACCAGGTCCCGGCGGACTGCAACGCCGCGATCGCGACCACCATCGCCAGCCCGGCCATCCCCGCCGCCACCGCGACCAGATATCGCGCCCGGAACCGGCCGAGCAGCACGACCACGGCCACCGCGACGACGGCCGCGATCACCGCGGCCGACCCCGGCCCCGACCCGAACCAGCTCGCCCGCCCGTCGCGCGCGACGACGGCGAAGTTGGTTCGCGTGTGGCCGATGACGTACCCGCTGAGGTAGCCACACAGCAGACCGACCGCCCCGATGACGAACGCACGCCCGTTCATTCGCAGCACGATAGCCGCCGACCGTGCTCAGCGAGCACGAATCAGCGGCGCGGTCAAGCGGTGATCAGGAGCCCGCGCGCTCCTTGCGGGCCTGACGGCGGGCCTCCCGCATCGCGTTGAGTTCCTGCTCCAGGCTCTCGGCGATGCGGAATTGGCCGGTGTCGTAGACGTTGACCGGCTCGATCGCCTCATAGCCGAAGTTGGCTTCGGCGAAGGCCTTTTCGACGCGCGCCTCGATGTCGGAGATGGTGCTCTTGCGGGCCGCGGGGACCGAGTCGGTGGACTTCACGGTCTCGGCGGGCTTGGCCGCTTCGGCGGGCTCGGGCGCGACCGACGGCGGCGCGACGGTCTTCTTGGCCGCGGTCTTGTCCGACCCCGGCTTGCCGATGCCGAACCGCTTGCGCTTCTCGGCGGGCTTACCGTTGCCGGTGGCGATCGGCTCGGTGGGCGCCCAGGCGGGTTCACGGCTGATCGGCGCGGTGGCGGCGGCCTGGTCGGCGGCGAACGCCTCGGCACGGGCCTGACCGGTCATCGGCGGCGTGTAGGTGAGGCGCACCCCCTCGGTGGCGTGCCGGTTGAGCATGCTCTCGGCCGGGTCGGGCATGTCCCTGACCTGGCTGGTCGCCCGGGTGATGGCCAGGCCGTACCTCGCGCTGGCGGCGTCGTGGATGAGCAGCGCGACACCGATCATCACCGGCGCGACGGCGTGCACCGCGGCGTCGTACCACCGGCCATCGCGCACATACGGGTAGGTGTTGAGGGTGACGGTGAGGCCGAGCAGCGCGATCTCGGCCATGGCGACCTGGCGCCGGTTGTCGATGACGCCCCACTCGGCGACTTTGTTCGTGCCGACCATGATGATGATCAGACAGACGCTGATCATCGCCTCGAGCAGGTAGCTGAACCAGTACAGCGGATCGCTCGGGCCGCCGGGAGCGATGTTGTGCTGCACGTTCACGGCCGACCACAACATGCCGGCGCCGACGACGCCCGCCAGCGCCTTGAGCGACCACGACCGATGCCGGTACAGCGAAGCCAGCTTCGCGTGCGGGCTCGATTCGCGCCGCTGGGCGGCCATCGCCTTCCTGGCGAGCAGCAGATCTCGCATGTCGGCCTTCTCGATCGCTTCGGTGGTGCTCCTGGCCCGGTCGGAGGCCTGCGCCATCGCTTGGGTGTGCTTCCAGCGCTGTTCGCGATCCTGTTCACGGATGCGTTCGGCGAGTTCCCGCTCCGCGCGCAGCTCGTCCTCGGACAGCGCGTCGGTCAGCGCGGGATCGAATTGATAGGCGAGGCGCCCACGCGCCCGTTCGACGCGCTGGGCGAGCTGGCTGACATCGTCCTCGACGGGAGACTCGATGGTCATGCCTGACCACCGCCCCGGCATCGCGAAGGCAGACGGGTGACCACACGTGTGAACGGCACACGCCATTAATAGTCCATACACCCTCCGGTGCGAAACCGATGCTCCGACACCGCTGCCCATTCTCGGCGCGCCGCGAGCGACACGCGCAGGCGATACCGGTCGGTAGCGCGACCCCGAAAGATAATCGCCGACCTCCGCGCGGACCACTGTTTTCGCACCTTCGGTGCGGATCCGTTGTCGAACAATGTTCGCGGACAACGCGAATCGGGCACGCGTTTTACGCCGTCAAGGTAGCGTCCGCACACCGGCCCACGCCGGCGAGAATTCATTATTGCCACTTCGCCAATAGTGGTCCACACTGTATCTGTAACCACTGGTCACCCCTGGACCAGTGCTGTGCCGAGCCGTAAGGAGACTCGATGGCCGTGAACCGGTCCAGCTGGATGAACGAGGACCTGGACGCCCTGCGCGACCTCGCCCGTGCCTTCATGGCCAAGGAACTCGTCCCCAATATCGACAAGTACCGCGAGCAGCACCACGTGGACCGCGACCTGTGGAACAAAGCGGGTGAAGTGGGTCTGCTGTGTCTGTCGATCCCGGAGGAGTACGGCGGCGGTGGCGGCACCTTCGCGCACGAGGCCGTCCTCATGGAGGAGCAGGCCCGCGCCGTCGACACCTCGTGGGGCGTCAGCCTGCACAACGGCATCGTCGCCCACTACCTGCTCGCCTACGGCACCGAGGAGCAGAAGAAGCAGTGGCTGCCGAAGATGGCCAGCGGTGAGGTCGTCGGCGCGATCGCCATGACCGAGCCCGGCACCGGCTCCGACCTGCAGAGCGTCAAGGCCAAGGCCATCCGCGACGGCGACGAGTACGTCATCAACGGGTCGAAGACCTTCATCACCAACGGCGCGCAGGCCGACCTGATCATCCTGGTCGCCAAGACCGACCCCACCCAGGGCGCCTCGGGCGTGTCGCTGGTGCTGGTCGAGGCCGACCGCCCCGGCTTCCGCCGCGGCCGCGTGCTCGACAAGATCGGCCAGAAGGGCCAGGACACCTCCGAGCTGTTCTTCGAGGACGTGCGCGTCCCGGTGACCAACCTGCTCGGCACCCAGGAGGGCCAGGGCTTCATCCAGCTGATGCAGCAGCTGCCGCAGGAGCGCCTGATCGTGGCCATGGGCGCGGTCGCGGGCATGGAGATCGCCCTCGAGCACACCCTGCGCTACACCAAGGAGCGCGAGGCGTTCGGCCGCCCGGTCTTCGGATTCCAGAACACCAAGTTCAAGCTGGCCGAGGTCGCCACCGAGGCCCGCATCGCGCGCGTGTTCATCGACGACTGCGTCGAGAAGCACATCCGTGGCGAGCTCGACATCCCCACCGTCGCCATGGCGAAGTGGTGGACCACCGACCGCGCCATGCAGGTGGCCGACACCTGCCTGCAGCTGTTCGGCGGCTACGGCTACATGAACGAGTACCCGATCGCACGGATGTGGGTCGACAACCGCGTCCAGCTGATCTACGCGGGCACCAACGAGATCATGAAGGAGATCATCGCCAGGAGCCTGTAACACTCCTGCGCACAGGGGGTCTCGACCGGCCGCGAGCCGCAGCGACGCTGCTGCTCGCGGCCGGTTTTCGTGGTTGAGCTGCCATTTCGTGACCTATCCGGACCTGCGGTGGAGACGAATGTCCTTCGGAAGCGGTGCAAACGCGGGCGACGAGGACGGTGCGGCAACAGTGGACACGGACGGCGGTTCATCGGGTGCACCCGGACAGGAACCGGTACTGCCGGACCGTGAACACATGATGCAGGCGGTCTGCGGGTTCGCCGGCGACGGTGATCCCGTCCTGCGCGCCGCGCACGAACTGGCCGGTCTGCACGAACGCCGCGAACAGCTCGTACCGGGCGATACCAGCGAGATCGACTGGGAGCGGGCACGTCTGGTCTGCGAGATCGACCGGTGGGTGGTCATCCGCTCCCCCCGGCCCGCGACGACGGCGCCGATGCACACCGAGAGCATCGGCGCCGTCGTCGATCGAATGGCCCACTTCGCCGCGCTCACCTATCGCGCGCTGGCCTGCGGCGCCGAATCCGAACTGCGCGCGGCCCAGCTGCGCCTGCACGAACTGGCTTGCGGCTACGACGATCTCATCGTCGAGGTGGCCAACGGCGCGCGCCGACTGCCCGACGGCCCCGAAGGCGACAGCCCGGAAAGCGGTGGCGCGCAACCAAGCCGGAACCGCCCGCGCACCGAATAACAGTCGGTGCGCTGCCCGAACCGGCCACGGAACCGGCGCACCACCGCTCCACGGCCGCGCCCGGGTTCACACCCACCCTCCCCCAGGTCCGGCGCGGCAGGCGGACCCCGTTCTTCGGGCGGCGGGGCCCGTTCACTACGCCGATATCGCCACGACCACGTCGGCCACACCCCCCCATCCACCTTCGCCCAGCCGACACCCGAACCGTCTCGGCAGGCGGCGAACGGAGCTCGGCCCGAGATACCCGTCTGCCAACCGCACCGCTCGTCAACGCAGCTTCGGTCCTCTCCGAGCGCCCACCGGCATCGGGCGCACCGCGGCCCCCGGTCCGCTGCGAACCATCGCGCCAGCCGACGACCCGCCCTCGCGAGGGCCGCAGCGCCACGCCACCGCAGGCAGGCGAGCGGATCGCCACCGCACAGCTGACGCACCCGCGCGTCGACGCATCCGTGCAAGACCCTGCCGCCGCACAGCTCACACACCCACGCAAGACCCAGCCACCGCGCAGCTGACACACCCACGCAAGACCATCCGCCGCGCAGCTGACAGACCCGTGCGAAACCCTGCCGCGCAGCTCACGCACCCACGCAAGACCCAGCCACCGCGCGGCGACGCAAGCGCGCGAGACCCAGCCACCGCGCGTTGACGCACCCGCACGAGACCCAGCCACCGCGCGGCGATGCAAGCGCGGGTTGACGCACCTGTGCGAAACCCTGCCGCCGCGCGTTGACGTGCCCGCACGAGCCCCAGCCACCGCGCTGCTGGAGCACCCGCCCGTTGACGCAACGGTGCGAGTCCCAGCCGCCAGGCGATGACGCACTCCAAGTTCCAGCCACTCGCAGCTGACACACACGCAAGGTTCTCGGCCGCCGCGCCCGAGCAGCCGACGCGCGCTGGGCAATCCGGGTGGCCCCGGAGCCCAGCGCGCGCCGGGGACTCAGAACAATCGAAGGGCCACCAATCGCCAACGGTCCCTGGTCGATTCGATGCGGCCCGCGACGGCGAAGGTGCGGTCGCCGCGCTGGTAGGAGGCGAAGATCTCGGCGCCACCGGGATCGGTGGCGGTCACGCGCACGCGCGTCAGGGAGGCGGCACCGAGCGCGCGGCCGGGCGCGAGGTTCTGGGTGAGCATCGTGCGCACCGCGGACAGCACCAGCGGGTCGGTCATGGAGCGCAAGTGGTCGACCGGCCTGCGCCGGTCGACGACCTCGAGCACCAGTCGCACCACCTGCTCGGCGAAACGCGCTGCCCCGGTGTCGGATTCGGCGCGGCTCCGGGCGCCCTGCACACAGGACGCGCGCACCGCCCGGCGCACCCCGTACGGCGCGCCGCCGGCATCGCGGCGGCGCGGAACGGAAACCCGATGCGGCACACCAGCGTCCGCCCGCTGATCGGCGAGACCCGGCTCGCAGTGCGGCGCCCGCGACAACGACAGTCGATCCGTAGACATCACTCGTCCCCTTCGAGTCCGCCCACCCACTCCCCAGTGCTGGCGCACAGCATGCCACGAGGGTCCGACAGGTGTGCGCGGAATTCAGAACAGGGTCATCGGCCCGTCGGGCGCGGGCGTCGGCTGCGGCGGCAGGCCGGGCACCACGGCGGCGACCGCGTCGTGGAAGCGCCGGGCCAGCGCGCGGGCGGCGGCGTTGTCGGGGGTGTGCACGAAGACCGTCGGCGAGCGGCCCTCCCGCAGCCACTGCGCCACGGTCTCGACCCACGGCCGCCAGCCCGCGACGGTGCGCGCTTCGTCGGCGCGGCCGTGATAGCGCACGATCGGATACTCCGTCAGCGCCCGCATCCGCCGCGGCACCCGCGGCTTCTTGGCGCGCGCCTCGTACTCCGACGGGTCGCCCGCCGGTCCGTCGAACAGCACGGTGGTGTCGAAGGGCACCCACTCCGCGCCGATCCGGCCCAGCACCCGTTCCAGCTGCACCGCCGCCCGCTCGTCGGTGAAGAACGCTGGATGCCGCACCTCCACCGCGCAGCGCAGCCCGTCGGGCAGCTCCCGCTGGAACCGCGCCAGCGCGCCCAGATCGGTGGGCCCGAACGACGCGGGCAACTGGATCCACAGCGCGTGCACCCGCGACGCCAGCGGCGCCATCACGTCGAGGAAGGCCCACAGCTCGCCCCGCGCGTCGACGAGTCTGCGCTCGTGGGTAACGGCGCGCGGTGGCTTGAGCACGAACCGGAAGTCCGGCGCGGTCTGGCGAACCCAGGACTCGACCGTCGCGGCCGACGGAGTCGCGTAGAAGGTGGTGTTGCCCTCGACGGCGCCGCAGTACCCCGCGTAGGTCCGCAGCCGCTCCCCCGGCGCTACCTGGCGCTGCTGCCACTGTGGGTGCTGCCACATCGCACACCCGACCCGCAGCTCCCGCACAGGCCGACCGTAGTACAGCGATCGGCCCCGCCTAAAATGAGACCGGTTGCCACCATTCGCCCCGTGAGCGTGCCCCGGTGCGCGCACGACGGAAAGGGCCTGTGATGGCGATTCTCACCAGCGAACGGCCCGGTGCTGTCACCGGCACGCGCACGCGCGCCTGGCTCGGCGTTTCCGCGGCGATGGTCGCGATCGCATGGGGCGGCAACGAGTTCACGCCGCTGTTGGTGATGTACAAGAACCACGGCCTGCCGCTGACGGCGGTCGATCTGCTGCTGTTCTACTACGTCCTCGGCATCGTGCCCGCGCTGCTCATCGGCGGCCCGCTCTCGGACCGGTTCGGCCGTCGCCCGCTGATGCTGCCCGCCCCGCTGATCGCGGCCGCCGGATCGCTGCTGCTCGCGGCGGGCGCCGCCTCGGTTCCGATGCTGGCGGCGGGCCGGATGCTGTGCGGCGTCGCGCTCGGCCTGGCCATGGCGGTCGGCGGCAGCTGGCTCAAGGAACTGTCCCAGCCGCCCTACGCCGCGGCCGCCGCCGGCGTCGGCGCGCGCCGCTCGGCGATGAGCCTGACCGCGGGTTTCGCGCTCGGGGCCGGCGTGGCCGGGGTGCTGGCGCAGTGGGGCCCGCTGCCCGATTCCACCGCCTATCTCGTCAACGCGGTGCTGTGCGTCGCGACCTCGCTCTGGCTGGCCAGGTCACCGGAAACGGTCACCCGACAGCCGAATCCGGGCAGGCTGCGCGACGATCTGAGGATTCCCGCCGCGGGCCATCGCCGGTTCCTGCGGGTCGCGGTGCCGATCGCGCTGTGGCTGTTCACCGCCAACGCGACCGCCTACGCCGTGCTGCCGACGCTCATGCTGCCCCGCGTGCAGGACGCCCCGATCGCCTTCTCCGCGCTGGTCACCATGGTGACGCTGGGCTGCGGTTTCACCATCCAGTCGGTCGCACGCCGGATCGACCGGCCGGGCACCGCGCGGGCCGCGGTCGTCGCCCTGGTGCTGCTCACCGCGGGCATGGTGCTGGCGTCCTGGACCGCGGCCACCCTGAGCATCCCGGTAACGCTGCTGACCGCCGTCGTGCTCGGCAGCGGCTACGGCATCGGCCTGGTCGCCGGGCTCCAGCAGATCGAGCGGATCGCGGGCCCCGGCGACCTGGCCGGTCTGAACGCGGTGTTCTACTCGGTGAGCTATCTCGGCTTCGGCGTGCCCGCCGTCCTGTCGGCCCTGCACGGCGGCTTCGGCTTCGGCTATCCGGCCATGTATCTGGTGGTCGCGCTGATCGCCGCGGCCTGCCTGGCGCTGGTCGCCGCGAACTACCGCGAGCCACGGGCGTGAACCCGATCGAGACTCTGCGGCGCTGGACGGATTCCGGCGCGATCTGGCGGGTGCTGGCCCGTCGCACCGGCTCGGTGACCATCGGCCTGTTCGAGTGCACGGGCGGTCAGGAAGTCGACCGATTCACCTCCACCGACCCGGCGCTGCTGCGGTTCCTCGGCGATCGCACCAGCAGCGAGGACTGACGCGGGGTTAGGCTGGGTGCCGTCATCGCTTCACGTCACGTCGGCCGTCGGGCCGGTCCGCTCAGTGAGGAGAGATCATGTCGGCACCTACCAAGGGACTGTCCGCGGGGACCTGGGTCATCGACCCCAGCCACTCAGCCCTGGAATTCTCCGTACGGCATCTGATGGTGAGCAAGGTGCGCGGCCGATTCACGATCTTCGCCGGCACGCTCGTCATCCATCCCGACGGTGCCGCCGACGCCGACGTCGAGATCCAGGTCGACTCGGTCACCACCGACAACCCGCAGCGTGACGCCCACTTGGCCACCGCCGACTTCTTCGACGTAGCGCACTACCCGCTCGCCACCTTCAAGGCCACCGGCTTCCGGCCCAGCGGCACCGAATTCGACGTCACCGGCGACTTCACCATCCGCGGCACCACCCGCCCGGTCACCCTGTCCGTGGAGTTCCTCGGCGCCGGCCCCGGCATGACCGAGGCTCCGGTCGCCGGCTTCACCGCGACCACCACCATCAACCGCCGCGACTTCGGCATCACCACCGAGATGCCGATGGCCAACGGCGGCGCCGTGATCGGCGACAAGATCACGATCTCACTCGACGTCGAGGTCGGCTTGCAGGGCTGATCGGGCACCGGGCACAGGGAGGGCGAATGTCAGGACGTCGTTTCCGGGCCGGGCTCGCTGCCGGGCTCGCGCTGCTCGTCGCGGCGTGTAGCGGCACGGCCACCGACTCGGGAACCGAGTCCACCGCCCCGCCCGACCCGGTCATCACCGTCGCCCCAGCGGCGGGCGCGACCGAGGTCGACCCGCTCGCGCCGGTGCGGGTCAGCACCAGCGACGGCAAGCTGACCTCGGTCACCATGACCAACGAGCAGGGCCGCGCCGTCGAGGGCATCTTCACCCCTGATCAGACCGCGTGGAAGCCCGCCGAGCCACTCGGCTACGGCCACACCTATACCGTCGGCGCCGAAGCGCTCACCGTCACGGGCACGGTGGGACCGATCACCTCGTCGTTCTCGACCCTCGCGCCCAACAACCAGACGAAGGTGTATTTCCGGACCACCGGCGGCGCCGCGCTCGCCCCCTCGGGCAGCTACGGCGTCGGCACCGTCGTCGTCGCGCACTTCGACGAGGACGTCCCCGACCGGGCCACCGCGCAGCAGCATCTCAGCGTCACCACCGACCCGCCGGTCACCGGCTCCTGGTACTGGCTCGACGACCGCAACGCGCACTGGCGGCCACAGAACTACTACGCCCCCGGCACCAAGGTCACCCTCGCCGCCGACATCTACGGCAAGGACCTCGGCGGCGGCTTGTACGGCCAGGAGGACACCGAGACCAGCTTCACCATCGGCCCCTCGCACGTCTCGATCGTCGACGACAACGACAAGCAGGTGCGGGTCTACGAGAACGGCACGCTGATCCGCACCATGCCCACCTCGATGGGAATGGGCGGCAGTGAGGTGGTCGCGGGCAAGACCATCACCTTCTGGACCCAGCCGGGCACCTACACCGTGATGGACAAGGCCAATCCGGTGATCATGGATTCCTCCACCTACGGCCTTCCGGTCAACTCCCGGCTGGGCTACAAGGAGAGCATCGGCTGGGCGACCAGGATCAGCACCGACGGCATCTACCTGCATCAACTCGACGACACCGTCTGGGCGCAGGGCAACACCAACGTCTCGCACGGCTGCCTCAACCTCAGCGGCGAGAACGCGAAATGGTTCTACGACTTCGCCCAGCCCGGCGACGTGGTGGAGATCCGCAACACCGGCGGCGCCCCGCTCGAGGTGTGGCAGAACGGCGACTGGAGCGTTCCGTGGGAACAGTGGCAGGCAGGTAGCGCACTGCGGTGAACCGAAGACACGACACCCCGGCACGTCCACCGCGCCGGGACACCCCCGGATATGGACCACAGCGAATCGGCAGGCAGACCCGCCACGCCGACCCCAGCGCCCGTCGCGGCGGCTTCCGTCGCGCCGCGCTGATCATGGCCAGGATGCTCGGGGCGACGACCGCGCTGGCCGTGCTCACCGGCACCGGCCTGGCCTGGTCGGCCAAGCAGGACTTCGACTCCGGCTTCACCCATTCCACCGCTCTCGGCGAGGACGCGCCGCGCTCGCGCGGTGGTGACGTCAACATCCTGCTGATCGGCCTGGACACCCGCAAGGACCTCGACGGCAACGACCTGCCCAAGGAGATCCTCGACCAGCTGCACGCCGGCGACGGCACCGACGGCGGCTACAACGCGAACTCGCTGATCCTGCTGCACATCCCGGCCGATCTGCGCAAGATCGTCGCGTTCTCCATCCCGCGCGACGACTACGTCCCGGTCTCGGGCATCCCGGGCTATTCACAGGTCAAGATCAAGGAGGCCTACGGCCTGAAGAAGGCCGCGGTCCAGGCGAAGTTGATCGAACAGGGCGAGAAGGACCCGGTGGTGCTGGAGCGGCGCGGCCGGGAGGCGGGCCGCGCCTCGATCGTGTCGACCGTGCGCAATCTGGTCGGCGTGCCGATCGATCGGTTCGCCGAGATCTCGCTGGCCGGGTTCTACGACCTGGCGACCGCGGTCGGCGGCGTGGACGTGTGTCTGAACAACGCGGTCGACGACAGCGCGTTCTCCGGCGCGGTGTTCCCGGCGGGCCGTCAGCATCTGGACGGCT
This sequence comes from Nocardia canadensis, assembly GCF_032656385.1. NCBI lineage: Bacteria > Bacillati > Actinomycetota > Actinomycetes > Mycobacteriales > Nocardiaceae > Nocardia > Nocardia canadensis. Next base: position 11,774 of record NZ_JAVCWB010000004.1, on the reverse strand, counting down.
CCGACGCGCTCGCGTTCGTCCGGCAGCGCCACGGGCTGCGCAACGGCGACCTCGATCGCACGCACCGCCAGCAGGCCTTCCTGACCTCGGTGGCCAAGTCGCTCAAGGACTCCGGCACGCTCGGCAATCTGAGCAGGCTCTCGGCGCTGATGGATGTCGCGCACAAGGACGTGGTGCTCTCCGACGGCTGGAATCTGTTCGACTTCGCCCGTGAGCTGGGCGCCGCGGAGTCGCTGCCGGTGGAGTTCCGCACGCTGCCGGTGGTGCGCTACGACGTGATCGACGGCCAGGATGTCAATATCGTCGACCCGGCCGCGATCAAACGGGAGGTCCAGGCCGCCTTCGGGCAGGAAGCACCGAAAACCACCACCACGGCGCCGATCCCGGCCAGCGTCGTCGATGTGCACAATGTCGGTGGCGTCGCTGGCCAAGCCGCGACCCTGTCGGCCGCACTGACCGCCCGCGGCTACCGGGCCGGCGAGATCGGCAACGGGACCGCCGACGACAGCCCCACCTCGTCTGTCACCTATGGCCCCGGTGCGGCCGCCGATGCCGAAACGCTCGCCGAAACCCTGGGCGGGCTACCGGTTTCCGCGTCCACCACGCTCGCGGCCGGCCACGTCCGCGTGGTCGTCGGCGCCGACTTCACCCTGCCCACCGAACTGACACCGACCACCACGACAACGTCCGCGACCCCGACGACCACCGTTCCCGGCGGCTCGACCACACCGCTGCCCGACGCGGGAAAGCCGGTCACCACCACCATCGGCAGCACCATCCCCTGCGTCAACTGACCACGGTGGCACCGCGGTTCGGCCACCGGCACCCCGGTGGCCGAACCGGCTCACTCCTCCGGCGCGTCCGGGTAGGCGTCCTGCCGGTGCCCACCGCGCAGCGTGCCGTCCAGATAGGCCGCCTTGCAGGCCCGCCGGGCGATCTTGCCGCTCGATGTGCGCGGGATCGAGCCCGCGGGCACCAGCAGCAGGTCGCGCACCGTCACACCGTGCCTGCGCGCGATCGCCGCCCGCACCGTGTCCACGATCGGCCCCGGGTCGAGTTTGGCCGCGCCCGTGCCACGTTCGGCGACGACGACCAGCGCCTCGGCCATCTCGTCGGTGATCCCGCCCGCCGCGAGCACGGCCGCGGGCAACTGCCCCGCCTGCACCGAGAACGCCGCGATGAACCCGGGCCGCAACGCGGTGCTCGCCTCCTGGGCCGAGTACTCGAGATCCTGCGGATAGTGATTGCGGCCGTCGACGATCACCAGGTCCTTGACCCGGCCGGTGATGAACAGCTCGCCGTCGTGGTACGCGCCGAAGTCGCCGGTGCGCATCCACCGCGCGTCGTCGGGCGCGCCCTCGGCCCGGCTGCCGACGGGCGTACGGGCGATCACCCGGTTGTGGAAGGTCTCGGCGGTCTCCCCCGGCCTGCCCCAGTACCCGATGCCCATGTTGTCGCCGTGCAGCCAGATCTCACCGACCTCGCCCTCGCGGCGTTCGATGCCGGTCTCCGGGTCGACGATCACCGCCCACTGCGACCGCGCGACATACCCGCACGACACCTGCGCGACCGCGTCGGCGGCGTGCTCGTCGACCTCCACCATCCGGCCCGCGTTGAGCTGTCCGCGATCGACGTAGACCACCCGCGCCTGGTCGTCGCGCCGGGTCGCCGAGACGAACAGCGTCGCCTCGGCCATGCCGTAGCACGGCTTGATCGCGGTCTTGGACAGCCCGTACGGCGCGAACGCCTCGTTGAACTTGCGCATCGAGGCCACCGACACCGGCTCGCTGCCGTTGATCAGACCGATCACATTCGACAGGTCCAGCGATTCGTCGCCCTTGGGCAGCCCGCGCACCGCCGCGTGCTCGAACGCGAAGTTCGGTGCCGCCGAGTAGATCTCGGCACCGTCGGCCTGGGCGGCCAGCTCCTTGATCCAGCGCGACGGCCTGCGCACGAACGCGCTCGGCGACATGATGGTGATGAACTTGCCGCCGATCGTCGGCAGGATCACCGTCAGCAGCCCCATGTCGTGGAACAGCGGCAGCCAGGTGACCCCGCGCGCGTTCTCGGTGATGCCGATGGCGTCGATCATCTGCAGCAGATTGGTGCCGACGGCGCGGTGGGTGATCTCCACGCCGGCGGGCACCCGGGTCGAACCCGAGGTGTACTGCAGATAGGCGACGCTGTCGATATTGATGTCGGGCCTGCGCCACCGCGTGCCGACCGTGTCCGGGATCGCCTCGACCGCGATGATCCTGGGCCGTTGCGCGGCAGGCTGCTCGCGGAAGAAGTTGCGGACCCCGGCGGCCGCGCTGCCGACGGTGAGTACCGCCGCCGGCTCGCAGTCGCCGAGCACCGCGTGCAGGCGGTCGCTGTGCCCCTGCTCCTCCGGATCGAACAGCGGCACAGCCACATTCCCCGCGTACACCGCCGCGAACAGCGCGACGACGTAGTCCAGGCCCTGTGGCGCCAGCACCGCGACCCGGTCACCGGGCTCGGTCACCTGCTGCAACCGCGCGGCCACCGCCCGCAGCCGGACGCCGAATTCCCGCCAGGTCAGCTCCTGGTATTCGCCCTCCCGCTCCCGCGAATAGTCGATGAAGCGGTAGGCCAGATCGTCGCCGTTGGCCTCGCTGTGTTTGTCGACGAAGTCGATCAGGGTCTGGTCACCGGGAATCCGGATATTGCCCAGTTCGTCCACATAGTCGTCGAAAGTCTCGCCGATCATTCCCTATCCTTTTCAACGCACAATGCCTCGCCGAGAGGCTGCACTCGTGCAATGACGCCGAACAAAGAAGAACTCGCAAGCGCCCGGCACAGTACCGGGCGCGCGCGTGGCAATCGTCAATACCGCCCGAAGGCGACGGCGACGTTGTGCCCGCCGAATCCGAAGGAGTTGTTCACCGCGTAGTCGATCCGGCCACGCCTGGCCTCGCCGGAGACCACGTCCAGATCGATCTCGGGGTCCTGGTTGTCCAGGTTCAGGGTGGGCGGCACGATGCCGTCGCGCACGCTGAGCACGGTCAGCACCGCCTCGAGCGCGCCGACCGCGCCGATCGAGTGCCCGAGCGCCGACTTGGGCGCGTACACCGACGCGTGCGAGCCGATCGCCTTGCCGATCGCGTTGGCCTCGGCGGTGTCGCCGATGGGCGTCGCGGTCGCGTGCGCGTTGATGTGGGTGACGTCGGTGCGGCTGATCCCGCCGGTCTGCATGGCCCGCGTCATCGCGCGCGCCGCCCCGGTGCCCTCGGGATCCGGTGCGACGAGGTGGAATCCGTCGGAGGTGACCCCGGCACCGAGCAGCCGCGCGTGGATGGTCGCGCCGCGCGCCTTGGCGTGCTCCTCGGTCTCGATCACCATCATCGCGCCGGCCTCGCCGAAGACGAACCCGTCGCGGTCCTTGTCGAACGGCCGCGAGGCCGCCTTGGGATCGCTGTTGCGCGTGCTCATCGCGCGCATCTGGGTGAAGGCCGCGATCGGCACCGCCTGGATCGAGCCCTCGACCCCGCCGGTCACCACCATGTCGGCATCGCCCATCACGATCATCCGCCACGCGTTGGCGATCGCCTCCGAGCCCGACGAACAGGCCGACACCGGCGTGGAAACACCGGCGCGCGCGCCCAATTCGATGCCGACGCAGGCCGCGGGACCGTTGGGCATGATGGCCTGCACGGTCAGCGGCGAGACCTTGCGGTAGCCGCCGTTGCCGAGCTTGTCGCGGGCGTAGATCAGGGATTCCGCGCCGCCGAGCCCGGTGCCGACCGAGACACCGAGCCGGTCGCGGTCCACTTCGGGGCTGCCCGCGTTGCGCCACACCTCGCGACCGAGGACCACGGCCATCTGCTCGACATAGGACAGCCTGCGCGCCTCCTCGCGGGTGAGCGAGGCAGCCGGGGAGACCTTCAGGTGGCCACCGATCCGCACCGGCAACTCGAAATCGTCGATGAAGGAGTCCTCCAGGACGTCGATACCGCTTTCGCCGTTGAGCAGACCCTTCCAGGTCGAGTCGACGTCGCCCGCGATCGACGTGGTCGCCGCCAGGCTCGTGACCACGATGTCCGTCATATTTTTCGCTCACTCTCTCTAGCTATGCCACGACTGATCGGGAACCGCTGATGGAGCTGAACTGGTGGAGCGTATATGCAGGCGCCGCGACGCGCCCAAATTCAGAAACAGGCGCTGCCGCACCGTGTCGTTCGGAGGCGCGATGCGCCGGGTCTATTGTCGGTGGGTCGCATTCGACCCAGAGCACCCGGCGACGACGGGCAACACTACCGGACCAGCGCAACTCTTGCTTTTCACTTCATGGAAAGGGCACGAGCGTGGCCAGGAACCTCACCCAACTGGAACTGCTCATCGAACTCGAACCGGTCGCCGCGAGCAACGTCGACCGCCACCTGTCGATGGCGAAGGACTGGCATCCCCACGACTATGTCCCGTGGGAGCAGGGCCGCAACTTCGCCGCGATGGGCGGAATCGATTGGGACCCCGAACAATCCCAGCTCAGTGAACTCGCCAAGGCGGCGATGATCACCAATCTGCTCACCGAGGACAATCTCCCGTCCTACCACCGGGAGATCGCCGAGAACTTCTCCAAGGACGGCGCCTGGGGCACCTGGGTGGGCCGGTGGACCGCCGAGGAGAACCGGCACGGCATCGTGCTCCGCGACTATCTGGTCGTCACCCGTGGCGTCGACCCGGTCGCTCTGGAGCAGGCCAGGATGATCCATATGACCAACGGATACTCGGCGATGGCCGTCGTCGAGGCCAAGGCGGGCGATGTCGATCTGCGCTCCGCGTCCGTGGCGGGCCTGCTGTACTCGGTCGCCTACGTGACCTTCCAGGAACTGGCCACCCGGGTCAGCCACCGCAACACCGGTCGCGTCTGCGACGACCCGATCGCCGACCGCATGCTCGCCCGCATCGCGACCGACGAGAACCTGCACATGATCTTCTATCGCAACCTCTGCGAGGCCGCGCTCGACCTGGCACCCGATCAGGCCATCGAGGCGATCAACACCATCGTGCAGGGCTTCCAGATGCCCGGCGCGGGCATGCCGGGCTGGCGCCGCAACGGCGTCCTGATGGCCAAGCACGGCATCTACGATCTGCGCCAGCACCTCGAGGAGGTCCTGCTTCCGGTGCTGCGCAAGTGGAACATCTTCGAACGCACCGATTTCGGCGCGCGCGGCGAGCGGGCCCGCGAGGACCTCGCGGCCTTCCTGGACCGGCTGCGCGAGGACGTCGTGCGCTTCGAGGAACAGCGCGACCGCTCACTGGCCCGCGCGGCGAACCGGGAACGCCAGCTCACCTGAGCGGGGCCCGGCTGTCCGGCCCGGCCGCTACCGGGCCGGATAGCGGCGGGTGTCGTGCTTGTGCCGGTACATCGCGGCGTCGGCCGCGTGCACCAATTCGTCGACCGCGCCGGGGAGTTCGTCGAAGTAGGCCGCGCCGACGCTCACGCCCACCGCGAGCATGTGCCCGTCCACCTCGAGCGGCGCGGTCAGCACCGACATCAGATCGTCGGCCAGCACCGACAATTGCTCGGAGCCCGAGCACTGCTCCACCAGCACCAGGAACTCGTCACCGCCGATCCGGGCGGCCATCGCCTCCAGCGGACGGACGGTGTCGCGCATCCGGTCGGCGACCACCCGCAGCACCCGGTCCCCGACCGTGTGCCCCCACAGATCGTTGATCTCCTTGAAGCCGTCCAGGTCCAGATAGCAGACCCCGATCGGCGGTTCGGCGTCGGCGAGCCGGTTGAACAGGTGCGGCCGGTTGGGCAGGCCGGTCAGCGCGTCGTGATTGGCGTCGTGCCACAGCCGGTCGGCGAGCTGTTTGCGCTCGGTGACGTCGACGGCCACCCCGATCAGGAACTGGATATTGCGGTCGGCGTCGCGCACCGCCGACATCGACAGATCGATGACGGTGATCTCGCCGTCGTCGTGCAGATGCTCGGTCTCGGTGCGGAAGCTCTCGGATTCACCGCTGACCATCCGCTGCAGCTCGACGAAGGCCTCGTTGAGATTCTGCGGGCCGAGGATATCGGCGACCGTCCGGCCCGGCATCGTCTCCGGGGTGTGGCCGAGCATCTCGGCCATGGTGGCGTTGCAGTTCACCACCCGCCCGGTCATGTCGACGGTGCCGATACCGACCAGGGCGCCGTCGAACACGGCCTCGAAGCGTGCCTCCGACAGCGCGCGACGGCTCTCGGCCTCGCTGGCCGCCGCGAGCACGGCGGCCAGCGTCGCCTCCTGCTCGGCCAGGGCCGCGGCGCGCAAGGCCGCGGTGAAGCCCGCCGCGAAATCGGCGGCGAGGCCGATCGCGCGCTCCCTGATCTCCGGCAGCAGCGGATCGTCCGGCCCGTCGGCCGCGATCTCGACCAGGTCCACACAGATCACCCGGACCGAACGGCTCACCGCCGCCGGATCACGGTAGTTGGCGGCGACCAGCATCCGCGCCGTACGGCGGGCCACATCGGGATCCTCGCCACCGCGCGCCGCCTCGATCAGACCGATGCACAGCGCCGCCAGCATCTCCTCGATCTGGGAGCGGTTGAGTGTGGGAGCGACAACGCCGTCGAGGGCATCGGCCCACCGTTGCGCCAGCTCCCACGACCCCACTACGCGTCCACCCTGTCATCTCGCAGCACCGCCGGATCGACGGCTCATTCCTTCCGCGCGACTCCGGCCAACCCGAGCGAACGCCCAGGCTTCTCGTGCTGATCCCGCTCGGACTCCGGCCGCCACGACGGCAGCTCGACAACCCCGGGGGAAACCATGCCCCAACCCTCGAACATCTCCACGATCGCGTCCCTGGACCGGAACTGGATCCCGACCCTGGTCTCGTTCGCCGAGTGCGCTCCCAGCTTACCGGCATCCTCCGGCCGCATCTCCGAGGTGAGATGTGAAATGGCTATGAAACTGCCGGGCGCGACCGCCTCCCGCAGCGCGGCGACCTTGCCGACCGGATCGTCGGCGTCCTGCACCAGATGCAGCACCGCGATCAGCAGCAGCCCGACGGGCTCATCGAAGTCGATCAGTCCGGTCTCCCGCACCTCGGCGATCAGATCGTCGGACTTGCGCAGATCGGCCTCGATCGCGTCGGCCCGCTCCCGGCCCGCCAGAATCGTCCGGGAGTGGACGACGGCGACCGGATCGATATCGACATAGAGCACCCGCGCCTCGGGAGCGATGTCGTGCACGATCTCGTGGACATTGCCCGCGGTGGGGATGCCCGAACCGATGTCGAGGAACTGCCGAATCCCGGCGTCGAGCATGAACCGCACCGCCCGGCGCAGGAAGGCCCGATTGCTCAGCGCGAGGCGGGGCAGATCGGGCACCAGCTCGATCGCCATTTCCGCCGCCATCCGGTCGACGGCGAAGTTGTGCGAGCCGCCGAGCAGCGCGTCATACATCCGAGCCGGGCTCGGCTGCTGCATATCGACGCCGTCCGGTGCCCACGCAGGCCTGTCCATCACATACCCCTGTCCGCTCGAGGCGTCATCACACCCCGCGACAGCGCCAGACGCATCGTAGTGCGCGCCACCGACTTCGGCGCGCCTATCGCTCACCCCCGGCACCGAACGGCTGCGCCCACAGCGGCGCGACCTCCGGTGTCATCGTCGCGACCACCGGAATGCCCGCCGCCATGAAGTTGTCCAGCGCGCGGCGCATATGGTCGGCGGAGGTGATGAGCACGGCCTTGTGCACGCCGAGCGCTTCCATCAACTTCGCGGAGAACTCCGCGTTCTGCACCGTCGACCCCGCCTGGGTCTCGGTGTAGATCCGGTGCCGGGCGACCCCGCGGATATTGAGCCAGTCCGCCATCACCTGCGCCTCGGTGACCCCGTTGCGCGGGTTGCCGCCGGTGACGATCACCGGGGAGGAGGGCGACATGAACGCCTGGACCAGGGCGGCGTGCAGCCGGTTGCACAGTTCGGCGCGCATGGTGCCGTCCGGCTGCAGACCGTAGCCGAGCACCACGATCGCGGTCTCCGGGCCGTAAGTGTCGGGCAAGTCGATACCGGCAACGCCCGCAATCGAATTCGCCGCGCCCGCGATGCCGTCGGCGACGCCGGCGAGCGGGTCGGGGGCGGGTGCGGCGATCGCGGGTGCGGCGGTGGCTATCGCGCCGATCAGGGCGGCGGGCAACACGAGGGCGGCCGCGCCGCGTCGCAGAGACTTGTGAGTGAACAACCAATCCATGGTGACCTCCCGAAGCAACGTCGCACCATGGTGGCTGACCGGCGCCCGCTGCGGGACCGTTTTGTGAAACATCGTTGCCTCGGAATGCAATCCCCCGATTCCGGGGGCACGCTCCGGGCCGGCCTGCTACCGAGAGGTCTTGTCCGGGAACGCAAAAAGGCCCTCCAGCAATGCTGGAGGGCCTTTCGCAATGATGTTCCGGCGGTGTCCTACTCTCCCACACCCTGTCGAGTGCAGTACCATCGGCGCAGGTGGCCTTAGCTTCCGGGTTCGGAATGGGACCGGGCGTTTCCCCACCGCTATAACCGCCGTAACTCTATGAAACTGTCACACAGAGAGCCACAACCAACCACCCCCAAGGGCAGATAATTGTTGTCTCGGTGATCTGTGTGTTGTTTCAGATACCGCACAGTGGACGCGTAACACCTTCGATAGTAAGCCCTCGGCCTATTAGTACCAGTCACCTACACCAGTTACCTGGCTTCCAGTTCCGGCCTATCAACCCCATGGTCTGTAGGGGGCCTTAACCCATCAAGTGGGAGAGAAACCTCATCTTGGAACAGGCTTCCCGCTTAGATGCTTTCAGCGGTTATCCCTTCCGAACGTAGCCAACCAGCAGTGCTCCTGGCGGAACAACTGGCACACCAGAGGTTCGTCCGTCCCGGTCCTCTCGTACTAGGGACAGCCTTCCTCAAGTTTCTAACGCGCGCGGCGGATAGAGACCGAACTGTCTCACGACGTTCTAAACCCAGCTCGCGTGCCGCTTTAATGGGCGAACAGCCCAACCCTTGGGACCTACTCCAGCCCCAGGATGCGACGAGCCGACATCGAGGTGCCAAACCATCCCGTCGATATGGACTCTTGGGGAAGATCAGCCTGTTATCCCCGGGGTACCTTTTATCCGTTGAGCGACACCGCTTCCACTTGCCGGTGCCGGATCACTAGTCCCGACTTTCGTCCCTGCTCGAGCTGTCACTCTCACAGTCAAGCTCCCTTGTGCACTTGCACTCGACACCTGATTGCCAACCAGGCTGAGGGAACCTTTGGGCGCCTCCGTTACATTTTGGGAGGCAACCGCCCCAGTTAAACTACCCACCAGGCACTGTCCCTGAACCAGATCATGGTCCGAGGTTAGAAGTCCAATACGATCAGAGTGGTATTTCAACGACGACTCCACCTGAACTGGCGTCCAAGCTTCACAGTCTCCCACCTATCCTACACAAACCGTACCGAACACCAATACCAAGCTATAGTGAAGGTCCCGGGGTCTTTTCGTCCTGCCGCGCGTAACGAGCATCTTTACTCGTAATGCAATTTCGCCGAGTCTGTGGTTGAGACAGCAGAGAAGTCGTTACGCCATTCGTGCAGGTCGGAACTTACCCGACAAGGAATTTCGCTACCTTAGGATGGTTATAGTTACCACCGCCGTTTACCGGGGCTTAAATTCTCAGCTTCGCGCCGAAGCGCTAACCGGTCCTCTTAACCTTCCGGCACCGGGCAGGCGTCAGTCCGTATACATCGTCTTACGACTTCGCACGGACCTGTGTTTTTAGTAAACAGTCGCTTCTCTCTGGTCTCTGCGACCTTCCCCAGCTCTGAGTGCAAGACTCGTCACCAGGGCAGGTCCCCCTTCTCCCGAAGTTACGGGGGCATTTTGCCGAGTTCCTTAACCACAGTTCTCTCGATCGCCTTAGTATTCTCTACCTGACCACCTGTGTCGGTTTGGGGTACGGGCCGTGTACCAACTCACTAGAGGCTTTTCTCGGCAGCATAGGATCACTGAATTCACCACAACGGCTACGCATCACCTCTCAGGCTATATGTTGTGCGGATTTGCCTACACAACGCCCTACAGGCTTACACCAGGTATTCCATCACCTGGCCCAGCTACCTTCCTGCGTCACCCCATCGCTTACCTACTACAGCCAGGGTCGTATGCAGCCACATCCGGCCTCCCGAAGGAGGTCCATCCGCTTTTGGATACTTAGCACAACTGATTCGATATTTGGCGCGGATACACGGGTACGGGAATATCAACCCGTTGTCCATCGACTACGCCTGTCGGCCTCGCCTTAGGTCCCGACTCACCCTGGGCGGATTAACCTGGCCCAGGAACCCTTGGTCATTCGGCGGACGAGTTTCTCACTCGTCTTTCGCTACTCATGCCTGCATTCTCACTCCCGTGGCCTCCACAGCTGGATCACTCCGCTGCTTCCACGGCCACAGGACGCTCCCCTACCCATCCCAGCTCCTGGCTCGAAAGCAGGATAATGCTGAAATGCCGCGGCTTCGGCGGTGTACTTGAGCCCCGCTACATTGTCGGCGCAGGATCACTTGACCAGTGAGCTATTACGCACTCTTTCAAGGGTGGCTGCTTCTAAGCCAACCTCCTGGTTGTCTAAGCGACCCCACATCCTTTTCCACTTAGTACACGCTTAGGGGCCTTAGCCGGCGATCTGGGCTGTTTCCCTCTCGACTACGAAGCTTATCCCCCGCAGTCTCACTGCCACGCTCTCACACACCGGCATTCGGAGTTTGGCTGACTTCGGTAAGCTTGTGGGCCCCCTAGGCCATCCAGTAGCTCTACCTCCGGCGTGAAACACGTGACGCTGCACCTAAATGCATTTCGGGGAGAACCAGCTATCACGGAGTTTGATTGGCCTTTCACCCCTACCCACAGCTCATCCCCTCAGTTTTCAACCTAAGTGGGTTCGGGCCTCCACGACGTCTTACCGTCGCTTCACCCTGGCCATGGGTAGATCACTCCGCTTCGGGTCCATAATGTGCGACTAAAGGGCGCCCTATTCGGACTCGCTTTCGCTACGGCTACCCCACACGGGTTAACCTCGCCACACACCGATGACTCGCAGGCTCATTCTTCAAAAGGCACGCCATCACCCCACGCACAAGTACGAAGGCTCTGACGGATTGTAAGCGCACGGTTTCAGGTACTATTTCACTCCCCTCCCGGGGTACTTTTCACCTTTCCCTCACGGTACTAGTCCGCTATCGGTCACCAGGGAGTATTCAGGCTTACCGGGTGGTCCCGGCAGATTCACAGCAGATTTCACGGGCCCGCTGCTACTCGGGTATCACTCACGAGAGCCAACATGTTTTCGTCTACCGGACTATCACCGTCTATGGCAGGCCGTTCCAGACCACTTCGACTAACACATTGGTTTCTTACTCTCGCTTGATCCGGCAGAATCAAGAAGAATGACCCCACAACACCCCAAACGCAACCCCTGCCGGGTATCACACGCTTGAGGTTTAGCCTCATCCGCTTTCGCTCGCCACTACTCACGGAATCACTGTTGTTTTCTCTTCCTGTGGGTACTGAGATGTTTCACTTCCCCACGTTCCCTCCACACACCCTATATATTCAGATGCGGGTAACACGACATCACTCGTGCTGGGTTTCCCCATTCGGAAATCCTCGGATCTCAGCTCGGTTGACAGCTCCCCGAGGCTTATCGCAGCCTCCTACGTCCTTCATCGGCTCCTGGTGCCAAGGCATCCACCGTACGCTCTTAAACACTTACTAACAAAGATGCTCGCGTCCACTGT
>NZ_JAVCWB010000003.1:0-70000 GCF_032656385.1 Nocardia canadensis | reverse complement strand
CACGGAGCCGGCGGCGCCGCAACGCGGCAACCAACCGGCGACGGCGATCCATTAGCAACTGATCAATTGTCCAGGTGAAGTCGATCGCCAAAACTTCCCTCTACCTGCCGACATGACATGGCCCACGTAGACACCACACCCCCTCCGATATACAGTTTCCCGACGTTCAGCAATTCTTCAGTTAACACTGGGGTGAAAGGAGGCCGAGGTGACGGAGGAACTCGACTCGGTCGAACGTCGCGCCTGGAGCGCGGTGGTCACCCTCGCGATGCGAGTGCCGAGCGCACTCGACTCGCGGCTGCAACGCGAGTTCGGTGTGACCCATTTCGAGTACCGGGTGATGGCGCTGTTGCGCGAGGCGCCGGACCATCGGATGCAGCTGAGCCTGCTCGCCGCCAGGGGGCACGGGTCCATCTCCCGGCTGTCCCATGTGGTGTCCAAACTGGAACGGGTGGGGTGGGCCAAACGCGCGGCGGCGGAATCGGGGCGCGGGGTGGACGCGGTACTCACCGAGAGCGGGCTGGCCAAGGTGGCCGAGGCGACGCCGGAGTACCTGGTCGCGGTGCGCAGGCTGGTGCTCGACGGGCTCGACGACCCGCAGAAGGCCGAGCTGGCCGCGCTGGGGGAACGGCTTTCCGATCATCTGCTCGACACCCTCGGTGATCCCGACGCCGGCGAACCGACACTCGCCTACTGACCTCGTACGACACGACGCCGCCCCGGTCGATGACCGGGGCGGCGTCGTCGGTAGCGGGAATCAGACGTTGTGCGGGCGCCAGGTGGCCACCGCCCAGATCACCACGACATTGATGATGATGATCAGGATCGACCACCACGGGTAGTACGGCAGCCACAGGAAGTTCGCGATGATCGCGAGTGCGGCGATCACCATGGCCATCACCCGGCCCCAGGTCTGACCGGCCAGCAGGCCGATCGCGACGATCACCGCGATCGCGCCGAGGACGATGTGCCACCATCCCCAGGCTGTCAGGTCGAACTGATAGAGGTACTCGGGACCGACGACGATCAGATCGTCGTTGGCGACAGCCGAGATACCTTCCAGGATCTGCAGGACACCGACCACGGCCAGCAGAATGCCTGCGCCGATGGAGGTTCCTGCCGCGATTCCCTCGCGTACCGGGTGCTGATTCTGATCTGTCATCGCTCGGCCTTCCCGTCTGGTCAACGGATGTGCCACCACGGCACACGCCAACGGTAGGAACCAGACGGGGCCGCGCGCCTCACCCGTTGTGGGTGAACTCGCCTACCCGGTGGATCGGGCGCAGCGTCTTGCCGAGGTCGGTGCGCAGCGTGATCAGCGCGTCGAGCAGGTAGTTCTGTCTGACCCGCCATGGATGGCGGTCGCCCTGCCTGGGGAAGGCGGCGATCGAGCGCAGGACATAGCCGGCGTTGAGGTCCAGCAGCGGGCGCTCGGTGAGCGAGCGCTTCGGCTCCGGGACGACGGCCGGCACGCCGGTCCGGTCCAGGTGGGCCAGGACCTTGCAGACCAGGCGCGAGGTGAGGTCGGCGCGCAGCGTCCACGAGGCATTGGTGTAGCCGACGCAGATAGCGAAGTTGGGCAGGCCGGTCAGCATCGCGCCCTGCCAGACGAATTGCTCCGACAGCGGGACCGGGGTGCCGTCGACCGCGGGCGCGATCCCGCCGAAGGCGAGCAGCCGCAGGCCGGTGGCGGTGACGACGATGTCGGCGGGCAGGACCTCGCCCGACTCGAGCCGGATGCCCTCGGGCACGAACCGGTCGATCCGATCGGTGACGACGGCGGCCTTGCCCTTCTTCATCGCCTTGAAGAAGTCCGCATCGGGGGCGGCGCACAGGCGCTGGTCCCAGGGGTCGTAGTCGGGGGTGAAGTGTTCGGCGACCAGCTTGTCGTCTTTGAGGATGCGGGTGGTGAGGCCGGTGAGCAGCTTGCGCGCGGCGGCGGGCCGACGGCGGCAGTACTGGTAGAAACCGATGTTGAACAGGATGTTCTTGGTCCGGATCAGCCGGTGCGCGAGCCCGGCGGGCAGCAGGTCGCGGATCTTGTCGGCCTGCTTGTCGCGGCCGGGCACGGCGCTGATCCAGGTGGGGGTGCGCTGCAGCATGGTGACGTGCTCGGCCTCGTCGGCCAGCGAGGGCACCAGGGTGACGGCGGTCGCGCCGCTGCCGATGATGACGATCCGCTTGTCGCGCACGTCCAGGTCGGTGGGCCAGAACTGCGGGTGCACGATGGTGCCGTCGAAGTCGTCGCGGCCGGCGAACTCCGGGGCGTGCGGCTGCTGGTAGTCGTAGTAGCCGGCGCAGGTGTAGAGGAAACCGCAGGTCAGGGTGCTCAGTTCGGGACCCTCGGGGCCTTCGTGGGCGATGGTGAGCCGCCAGCGCGCCTGCGCCGAGGACCAGTCCGCGCCGATCACCCGGGAACCGAAGCGGATGCGGCGGTCGATGCCGTTCTCCCGCGCGGTCTCGCGGATGTAGTCCAGGATCGAGGCGCCGTCGGCGATGGAGCGGGCCGCGCGCCAGGGCTTGAACGGGTAGCCGAGGGTGAACATGTCCGAGTCGGAGCGGACGCCCGGGTACCGGAACAGGTCCCAGGTACCGCCGAGATCGGCGCGGGCTTCGAGAACGGCGTAGCTGCGGTGCGGGTGTTCGGTCTGCAGCCGGTACGCGGCCCCGATGCCGGACAGTCCGGCGCCGACGATGACGACGTCGAGGTGTTCGGGGGCAACGGCGGAGTCGGTCATGGGGTCCAGTGTGCACCCTTCGCTATCCTCGGTGCAGTGTCGATCTTTCGGCGTGCGGGATGGTTGCTCGTCGGCGCACTGGTCATCGTGATGGGGGCGACGTTCGCCGGGTGGCCCGTCTTCGTCAACCCGCAACTGGACCCGCTGCGCCGCGCCGATGTGATCGTCGTCCTCGGCGGTACCCCCTACGAGCGCTTCGACCTCGGGATCGAGCTCGCCCAGCGCGGCTACGCGCCCGAGGTGCTGATCTCGCAGTCCACGGGAGCCGACGATCCGATGATGGACAAGTACTGCGGCGGCCGATTCGCCTTCCGGGTCTCGTGTTTCGTGCCGGACCCGTGGACCACCGACGGTGAGGCGCGCGAAATCGTGCGGCGGGCAAAGATTTACGGGTGGCACCACATCATCGTGGTGACCTTCACGCCGCATGTCTCCCGCGCCCGCTACATCGTCGGCCGGTGTTTCGACGGCGAGATCACCATGGTCGCCAGTCCCACCGAATCCGGCCTGGAATTCTGGGCGTGGATGTATGTGCGCCAATCCGCCGGGTATGTCCGGGCTTTCGTCAACCAGCATTGTGAGACCTCCGGAAATTCCGCGTCCCGGCTTCTAGAGTGACACCGAGCGCGGCCGGGTGCCGGGCCGCGCTGGTAGCACGGGCGAGAGGACCGCCGATGCTTGTCGAGGACCTGCGCACCGTCGGAGACGACGCGCTGCGCACCCAGATCTGCGTCATCGGCTCGGGCCCGGCCGGGCTGACCGTCGCCACCGAATTGGCCGCGGCGGGTCTGCAGGTCCTGGTTCTGGAGAGCGGGGACCACGAAATCGGTCCCACCGAGCCGGAATTCGCCGCCATCGACAGCGTCGGCGCGCCGCGCCTGCCCCGCGACCGCATCGCGGGCTGCCGGGTGCTCGGCGGCAGCTCACACGTCTGGGCAGGCCGCTGCGGATTGCTCGACGATCTCGACTTCGCCACCCGCCCGTGGGTGCGCCGGTCGGGCTGGCCGCTCGAGGCGACCGCCCTGCGCCCCTATGCCGAGCGCGCCGCCGCGCATGCCGGGCTCGGGCACGGCACCGGGTTCACCGATGCCGAGTTCTGGCCGCTGGCCGGGCGTCCGGCGCCCACCCCGCTCGACACCGCGTCGCTGCGCCCGTACTTCTGGCAGCTCAGCCGCGATCCGGTGCAGCGCTTCGCCCCGAAGCGCTGGGGTCCCGCCGTCCGCGACATCGTCGCTCCCACCGCCCGGGTGCTGGTGAACGCGACCGTCACCCATCTCGACACCGATGCCACCGGCGCGCACGTGAATTCGGTCGAGGTCACCGGCGCGGGCGGGCGAGTGCGCACCGTCGAGGCGCGGATCTTCGTACTCGCGGCAGGCGGGATCGATACGCCGCGACTGCTGCTTGCCTCGCGACGACGGGTCGCGGGCGGCATCGGGAACCGGTACGACCAGGTCGGGCGCTATCTGATCGACCATCGCAGTGGCGTGGTCGCCACTCTGTCCCCCGCGGCCGCCGGCGCGGCGCTGGCCCGATTCGGCAGGTATGTGGTGCGTGGACCGCGGGGCAAACACACCTACCAGCACGGGGTCGCTCTGTCCCCCGAGGTCCAGCGCGGGGAGTCGCTGCTCAACTGCGCGCTGTGGTTGCAGGAGGTCACCGCGCCCGACGACCCGTGGGACGCTGTGCAGCGGGTGCTCAGCGGGAAGGGCCGCCGGCGCGACGGTCGGATCATGCTGTCCGGCACCGGGCTGCTGCTGGCAGGCGCGCGGCGCAGGCTGATCGACGGGGTCGGGCTGCCGCATCGGCTGACCGGCGTCGAGGTGTGGGCGATGGTCGAGCAGGCGCCCGATCCGGACAGCCGGGTGCGGTTGTCCGAGCGCACCGACCCGGTGGGCATGCCGCTGCCCCAGGTGGATTGGCGTATCGACGCGCGTGAGGACGCCACCGTGCGGCGGGCGGCGGCGCTGCTGGTCGCGGAGTTCGCGCGGCTCGGGCTGCCCGCGCCGGAGCTCGTGCCCGCGGCCCGGCCCGGCAGTACCGAGCCGCTGGCGCTGGCCGATCGGGCGCACCCGAGCGGGACCACCAGGATGTCGGCCGATCCCCGGCACGGGGTGGTCGACCGGCAGTGCCGGGTGCACGGAGTGGACAACCTCTACATCGCGGGCAGTTCGGTGTTCCCGACGAACGGGCATGTCAACCCGACGCTGACCGTGCTCGCGCTGGCCGTGCGCCTGGCCGACACCCTGCGCGCCCGCCTCTGATCCGGCCGCGTCACGGACTAGGCTGACCGGGTGCAGGACTCGTCACCGACCTCCCATCCGCACGAACCGCACGCGGAAGGTCTCGCGTCGCGGTTGAACTGGCTGCGCGCCGGCGTGCTCGGCGCGAACGACGGCATCGTCTCCACCGCGGGCCTGGTGGTCGGTGTCGCCGCGACGACCAACAACGCGCACACGATCCTCACCGCGGGCGTGGCGGGTCTGGTCGCGGGCGCGATCTCGATGGCCGCGGGCGAGTACGTGTCGGTCAGCACCCAGCGGGATTCGGAGAAGGCGCTGCTGGCCAAGGAGCGCAGGGAACTGGCCGAGGATCCCGAGGCCGAACTGGCCGAGCTGACCGGCATCTACGAGGCCAAGGGGCTGAGCCCGGCGACCGCGCGCACCGTCGCCGAGGAACTCACCGCCCACGACGCGTTCACCGCGCACGCCGAGGCCGAACTCCGGCTCGACCCCACCGAGCTCACCAATCCGTGGGCCGCGGCGGGCTCCTCGGCGGTCGCGTTCACCTGTGGCGCCCTGTTGCCGCTGCTGGCGATCGTGCTGCCGCCCGCGTCGTGGCGGGTGCCGGTGACCTTCGCCGCGGTGCTCGTCGCCCTGGCCGTCACCGGGTCGGTGAGCGCGCAGCTCGGTGGCAGCCATCGGGGCAGGGCGGTGCTGCGGGTGGTGGTCGGCGGCGCGCTGGCCATGGCTGTCACCTACGCGATCGGGATGCTCACCGACACACTGGGTGGGTGAGACGGCTCAGCGGGTCGGCCCGAGGTCGAGCCTGCGGGTGACACGGTCGACGACGTCGGGCGGCATGCCGGGTTCGCGGCGCGCGGCCTGGGCCTCGCGCCTGCCCGCCTCGATGACGGCCAGGCGGACGGCGCGCATCTGGGAGGCGAGCTTGCGCTCCTTGTCGAGGGTGGCCTTGGCGTCGGCGTCGGCCGCTTCGGGGTCGGCCTTGGCCGAGAGGTGGCGCAGGGTGTCCTTGATGTCCTCGTAGACGTCCTCGGGCAGGTCGTCGCGGGCGGCGATCAACTTGAGCTCGGCGAGTTCGGCCCGCACCACTCTCGTCCACAGCTGCTGCTCGACGGCGCGCTCCTGCCGGGTGTCGGCGTGCACGCCGGTGATCCGGACGATCAGCGGCAGGGTCGGGCCCTGCACGAGCAGGGTGAACAGCACGACGGCGAAGGCGACGAACAGGATCTCCGAGCGGGCGGGGAAATCGGCGCCGGAGTCGACGGTGAACGGCACGGCCAGGGCCAGCGCCACGGTGGCCACCCCGCGCATCCCGGCCCACCAGGTGACGACCACCTCGCGCCAGGTGAACGGCTCGTCGGTGTAGCGCCGCAACCGGGTGCTCACCGCCCAGGTGACCAGCAGCCAGGCCAGCCGCAGCCCGACGACGACCGCGATGACCGCGGCGGTGACCCCGGCCAGCGAAGACCAGTCGTGCCCGGTGGTGTCGATGACCACGCGCAGTTCCAGGCCGATCAACGCGAACGCGAAACCGGTGATCAGCATTTCGGCGATGTCCCAGAACGCGTCGGCGACCAGGCGGTAGTCGCGATCACCGATCTCGGTCACCGCGTCGGTCAGGTACAGCGCGCAGACCAGCACCGCGAGCACGGCCGAGCCCTCCCAGTGCTCGGCGACGCCGTAGGCGACGAACGGCAGCAGCAGGCTCAGCGCCACCTGACCGGTCGCGTTGTCGAGGTACATGGTGAGCTTGCTGCCCACCCAGCCCAGGACCAGGCCGACCACGAGACCGACCACCGCGGCGAGCACGAAGTCGCCGAGCGCGTGCCACGGCGAGAACAGGCCGGTCACCACGGCCTGGATGCCGACGGTGTAGATGACGATCGCGGTGACGTCGTTGAACAGGCCCTCCCCGCCCAGGGTGACGATGAGCCGCCGGGGCAGGCCGAGCCTGCCCGCCATCGAGGTCGCCGCGACCGGGTCGGGCGGGGCGACCAGCGCGCCGAGCACCAGCCCGGCCGCGACGGCCGTCGCCGGATTCCAGGCGTGGAACACCGCGGCCACCGCGACGGCGGTGACGATCACCAGACCGACCGCGCGTAACGCGATGATCTGCCAGTTCTCCGCGAACTGCCGCCAGGAGGTGCGCCGGGCGGCGGCGTAGAGCAGCGGCGGGAGTACCAGCGGCAGGATCAGTTCGGGCGGGATGCTCAGGCTCGGGACGGCGGGGATCAGCGCGAGCAGACAGCCGAACACCGTCATCAGGATGGACGGTGCGATCCCCACCCGGCCGCCGAGCGATTCGGCGAGCACCGTCACGAGCAGGATCACCAGAGTGAGCACCAACTGGTCCATAGCGGATCAGTCTCACCGACGGTGACGACGCGCGGCGGGCGACCCGCCGCCCGTCACGGCAGTACGGCCGCGGCGGGCGGAACGAAGATCGGCGGCAGCGGGAACGGCAACTGGATGACCGGCGGCGGTGGGGGCGGCGGCGGAGGCGCCGGTGCGGGCACCGGAATCGGCTCGGGTTCGGGCGGGGGCGGCGGCTCGTAGACCGGCGGCTCGTAGGCCGGGGGTGGCTCGAAGGCGGGCGGCGCCTCGACGGGTGCCGGTTCGGGCGGCGGCGGCTCCGCGGGCGGGGGCGGCGGCGCGGGGGCGGCGGGCACCGCGGCGTCGGGGGTGGTCACCGTGCACTGCCACTGGCCGTCGGTCTCGACCCGCCAGTGGGCGACGATGCCGCCCGCCGAGCAGTTCCCGCCGACCCGCCGGGCGGGCCACGGTGGCGCGAACGCGGCTTCCTGGCCCGACACCTCGTCGCCGACCGGCAGACCGTGGGAGTCGGTCCCCATCGGATCGACCGTGGACGGATCGTTCTCGTCACCCTGATTCGCGCGCAGTACCAATCCGAGGGCGACGACCAGCGCCAGCAAGGCGGCCAGCACCGCCGCGATCGCGATCACCCGAGTACTGCTTCCGGTCCCCTGGTCGGGATCCTCGCTGCTCTCTGCCATGGATCGCACCGCCTTCGCCCACTGGACTCGGACTGCCTCGTCCAGCAGGCTACCGCACGGTTGCTCGAACGCGGCCCGGCTCGAGCGGACAACCACTGTCCAGGGCGTATTCCTATATTCAGTGGTTGCCGGATGTTTACCTGATCGCGACCCGCACCTTCACCGCGTCGGCGTCGGTGTTGTGCAACGCCTGGGCGATGAGCGTGCTGAGGTCGATCTGCGGGCCCGCCGCGGTGAGCGATTCGGTGAGCGGGCGCAGGCCGGGCAGCAGAGCCGAGAGTTCGGGACCGAGCTCGTTCAGTTTCGCGGTGAGCTGCTGGAGGAACGGCACCAGGCCGCCGTCGCGCAGATACATCTCCGGGTCACCGCCCGCCGCGCTGACCCGGCCGACCGACTCGACGAACTCGTCGATGACCTGGCTCAGCCGGACGAAGGCCGGCGCGGCGGCCGAGGTGGCCGGTCCGGCCCAGCCGATGTCGCCGGAGACGAACTCGAAGTTGTTCTGCAGCTCGGCGATCGCGGGCGCCCTGCTCATGATGGCCGCGGCGAGCAGGTCGCCCGCCCTGGCCAGCTCCGGGATGACGTTCTCGGTGCCGGTCATCGCCTGGCCGAGGGTGTCGACGAGCGATCCGACGACCGCCGGGTCGAGTTGCTCGACGGTCTTGGTGACCAGCCGCGCGACCTCGGGGATCGACATCGGCGTGCGCACGTTCTCCCCCGACAGCCGCTGGCCGTCGGTCAGGTACGGACCGTCGGCGCTGCGCGGCACGAACTGCACGTACGGCTCGCCCAGCGAGGACAGGTGCTCGATGGTGACGATGCTGCTCATCGGCACCTTGTTCGCGGCGCCGAATTCGAAGCCGACCCGCACGCCGCCGGTGGCGGCGGTGTCCACCGCGGTGACCTTGCCGATCTCGATGCCGGTCAGCAGGATCGGCGAGCCGACGCTGAGACCGCCGGAGTTCGCCAGCTCGATCGAGGCCTCGGTGTAGTCGGCGAACGGGTCGACCCGCACCACCCCGAAGGTCAGGTAGCTCGCGCCGAGCACGGTGATGGCGGCGATGCCGCCCAGTGAGGCCAGTGCACCGATCTTCATCGCACCATTCCGATCATCCGCAGCGCGGTCACGATCTGGTCCACCTGCTCCTGCTCGGAGACCCGCACGCCGGTGACGTTCACCTTCGGGCCGCGCTCGGCGAAGGGGATCACCTTGTCGCGCAACAGCGCGGTCAGCAGCGCCATGTTCGTCGACGAGCGCAGATCGGCCGAGCCGCCGGTGGCCAGCGGCAGGAACGCGGTCGCCGCCGCGTCGCCCGCGCTCGCGATCGGGGCCAGCCAGGTCAGCGAGGAGCCGACCGGGCCCAGCGCCAGGAAGACGGCCATGGTCTTGGCGATCGAATCCTGGGTGCCCGAGAGGGCCCGCACGGCCTCGGGAGTGAGGATGTGGGTGAGCTCGGCCTCGATGCCGACCATGATCTCGGCATTGGCGGCCAGGCCGTTGACCAGCAGGTCGACCTGGTCCAGGTGCGCGGCCAGGTCGGCGGCGTCGGCGCCCATGACCGCCGAGATGCGCGCGGTCTCCTTGGGATCGGCCGGCATCACCGAGTTCACCCGGCCGATCATCTCCTGCAGCTGACCGATGGCCCCGCCCTGCACGAACAGCGCCATGGTGGCCATCGTGTCTTCCAGCTGCACCGGCGGTTTCGTGCGTTCGATCGGGATGGTGCCGCCGTCGCGCAGCAGCGCGCCGAAGCCGTCCTTCGGGGTGGTCAGCGCGACGTGGATGTCGCCGAGGATGGTGTCCTGGCGCAGTTCGGCGATGGTGGTCGTCGGCAGCTGCACGGAGTCCTGGATGTCGGCCTCGACGACGACGTAACCGCCGCGACCGGCGGGCGCGTCGGCGGGCTGGATCACCCGCACGGTGTCGACGGTGCCGATCTCGGCACCGTTGGCGATCACCTTCGACTTCGCGGGCAGGTTCAGCGCGCTGCTGAACTCGATCTGCACCCGGTAGGTCGGGCCCGAGACGGCGGAGCCGGGCACCGGCACCTCGGCGGGATCGAAGCCACAGCCGCCGACCGCGAGACCGGCCGCGACCACCAGCGCGATCATGCCGCGCCGCAGTGTCTTTCGCGGGTTCATCGGGCACCTGCCATTCCCAGCACGACCTGCACGAGGTTCACATCGGTCAGGCCCTGCGCCGGATCGGCGCACTGCCCGGGGAGCAGCGCGTTCACCGCGGCGCACACCTGGTCGGCCTCGCCGCCGGGCAGCGCCACCTTCGGCGCGGCGTAGGTGATCGCGGTGCCGCTCGCGGCGCTCTGGAAGGCCGAGGTCAGCGCGGGCATCTTCAGCACCACCTCGCGCAGCGATCCGACGTTGGCGCGCAACAACTTCACCAGCGGGACCGCGCCGTCGAGCGCGCCGATCAGCGGGTCGCCGAGGATGGTGGTGAGGTCGTTGAGCATCGGCAGCACCTCGCGCAAGCCGTCGAACAGCGAGGTGGCCGGGCCGAGCAGGTCGTCGGAGGCCTGGTTGAGCAGCGGCGCCAGCCGGACCAGCATCGACTGCAGATCGCCCCAGTTGGCGGCGACCCGGTTCGACACCGAGGCGAACGCGTCGAACAGCCCGGCCAGATGGCCGATGTCGGCGTCGGGCTTGTTCATCGCCGAACCGAGCTTGTGCACCAGTTCGTTGACCGTCGGGCCAACGCCCTCGGTCGCGCGATCCAGCGAGGACAGCCCGTCCGCGAGCGCGCTGGGCTGTCCGGCCTCGACGCCGGAGAGTTCCTCGGACAGGCTGGCCAGCGCGGTCAGCGTCTCGGTGATGGACTTGGGCGTCAGCGTCTTGGTGATGCAGCCGCCGGTGAACTGCCTGGTGTCCTTGCCGCTGGTCAGCACGGCCAGATTGCGGTCGGCGGCAACGGAATACGCGACGGTGGTCGCGGACGCGTCGGCGTAGACCGGATAGTCGGCGTCGACCTCGAATTCGACGCGCACCTTGGCGCCCTCGTTGCGCACCGCGGTCACCTCGCCGACGTCGATGCCGCGCATCGTGACGTGGTTGCCCGGGTAGAGCCCGATCGCGTCGGGCATGAGCGCGCAATAGGATTCGGTCTTCTTCAGCGGATCGAAGGTGACGAAGTAGCCGGCGATCACCAGTACCGCCAGCACGCCGACCCCGGCGATCGACATGAACGCCTGGGATCCGAGCAGTCGTTTCAGCATCAGCACGCCTTCCCCGGCAGCGGCACGCAGACGCGCGCGCCGGACTGGTCGACCACGACGCCCGCGTCCGGGGTGACCAGCTGCGACAACTTGGTCTGCAGGTCGTGCACGGTGCCCAGGACCGGCTCGAACCCGCCTTCGAGTTGCCGCAGGCGCGGCAGCGCGTCGGCCAGCGCCTGGGCCTGCGGCTTCAGCGTGGCATCCCAGCTGGGGGCGAGCCCGGCGAGCCGGTTCACCACCGAGACCAGCAGCCGGACCGCCTCGGCCAGTTCGGCTTTCTTGCTCAGCAGCACGTCCTCGAGCATGTTCACGTTGTCCATCAGCCGGCCCAGGTCGGACTTGGCGCCGTCGTACATGGAGATGTACTCGTCGAGGATCGCGATCGACTTCGACACCTGTGAGCGCTGCCGGTCGAGCATGTCGACGTACTTGCCGACGGTGTCGAGGGTGGAGCGCAGCGCCTCCGGGGAGGCCGCGATCGCGGTATTCGCGGCGGCCAGGTTCTTGCGCACGGTGTCGCCGTCGACGGCGGCCAGCGGCGTGGTGGCGTCCTGGAAGGTCTCGATCAGGCTGTACGGCAAGCGGATTCGGTCGGCGGGGATCGGCGCGTCGCCCAGCGGGCGGGAACCGGCCGGGTAGAGCGCGACGTAATGACCGCCGACGACGGTCAGCATGCGCACGTCGAGGGAGGTCTGGTCGCCGACGAAGACGTCGGAGTCGACGGTGAACTCCATCAGCACCTTGTCCGGCTTCAGCTCGAGCGAGACGACGCTGCCCACCGAGATGCCGGCCAGACGCACGTCGTCGCCCTCGCGCACCGACTGCGCCTCGCTGAGTTCGGCGGTGTAGGTGTGTTTGCCCAGCGGCACCACGTAGATCACCGCGGCGCCGACGATGAACAGCACCACCAGGCTCAGGCCGATGATGCCCATCCGCAGTTCGCGGGCGCGCTTGCCCGCCTCGTCCAGGATCGGGCGATCTCCGGAGAAGAATCTCAGGCGTTGCATACCGTCACCTTCTGTCCGGCGATCAGCACCTGCAGCGGCGCGGGCACCTGGGCGGCGCCGTTGCTGCAGTGCGGCGTGAAGTCGGCGAAGTCGCGCGAGAGCGACGCGTCGACCGTGGCCAGCAGCCCGGGCAGCCGCCCGAAGACCGCGACCGCCTCCTGCGGGTCGGGGAACAGACCGCGGATCATCGCGTCGACCTCGGCGCTGCCGCCCTCGACCAGGCCGAGCGAGGCCAGCAGCCGGTCGACCGGCGCCAGCACCGACGGCGCGGTCATCGCGAACTGCGCGACGCCGCCGATATTGCGCTGCATCGCTTCGAAGATGTCGGTGAGCCGGGCCAGTAGCGGCAGCAGGTAGCCGACGCGGCCGCCGTGCCGATCGCCCAGCGTCGACAGGTTGCGGATCAGGGTGTCGATGACCTGCTGACGGTCCTCGGCGTAGCTCGCGAGCTGGTCGATCGCGGTCAGCGCGGGACCGAGGCCGCTGCCGTCGCCCTCGATGACGGCGAGCATGCTCGCGGTGAACTGGTTGATCGCCTCCGGCGACAGCGTCGCCAGCACCGGCTTCAGCCCGCTGAACAGGCTGGTGACGTCGAACGACGGGACGGTCATGTTCGCGCCGATCCGGGCGTCGGCCGCGATCCGGGTGCCCGGGTTCGGGGCCTGCTGCAGGTCGATGTAGCGCTGGCCGGTCAGGTTCTGGTATCGGATGGCCAGCTTGCTGTTGTCGTAGATCGGGGTGTCGGTCTTGACGGTCAGGTGGACCTTGGCCTTGTCACCCTCGAGGCTGATCTTCTCGATCTTGCCGACCTGCACGCCGAACATCCGCACGTCGTTGCCGACCTTGAGGCCGTTGGCGTCGGTGAACAGCGCGTCGTGTGCCTCGGTGTCTCCGGAGACCGGGCGCTTGATCAGGGTGAAGACGAGCCCGAGCACGGCCAGCATGACCAGCGAGAACACGCCGAGTCGCAGTGCGACGCCACGAATCTTCATCGCGCACCGGCCTTTCCGAACAGCGGTACCGCGATCGCGGGCACCCCGCTGAGCTCGACGTCGAGGTTGAGCACCGGGCCGTCCGGGCCGTCGGGCATGGCACCGCGCAGGTTGGTCAGCAGGGCCTGCAGGTCGGCGCCGGTCTGCCGCGGGTTCGGCGACATCTGGGCCAGCGCGAACAGCATCGGCGCGAGCATGTCGGTGGTCTCGGCGAAGTGGCCGCCCGCGGTGGTCAGCGTGGTGGTCAGGGCGGGCAGGATGCTGCCGCCGATCACGCCGACGCCGATGTCGTAGCGGTCCTTGTCGACCTGGGTCACCTTGATGTCGCTGAGGGTGTCGATCACCTGCATGGTGGCGCCGGCGAACTGCCCGCCGCCGTCGAAGGCGGGACCGAGCTTGCCGAACAGCTCCGAGGGCGCCACGTCCTGGTTGTCGGCGATGGTCTTCGCCATCGTGATCAGCGCCTGGACCAGCGGGGTGAAGGCCTTGAAGTCGGCGGCCAGCTGGGAGATGACCGTCGCCATCTGCGGGCTGGTCACCGTCATGCCGACCTGGGACAGGCTGCGCAGGATGGCGCTCATGGTGGCGTCGTAGACGCGGCCGGAGTTGGCGCCGGTCAGGTCGAGCACCGCGCCCGCGCGCAGCGGGGCGCCGCCGGTGCCGCGGCGCAGCTCGATCTCGGCGATGCCGAACAGGTTGGTCGGGGCGTAGTCGACGGCGAGGCTGTCGTCGATGCCGTGCAGCCGGTCGGCGTCGAGCAGCAGCGAGATCCGCTGGGTGCCGCGCTCGCCGGGGGCGACCTCGGCGACCTCGCCGACGGTGACGCCGTCGATGCGGACCTGGCTGCCCGCGCTGATGCCGTCACCGAGGTGTTCGGTGTGCAGCGCGATCCGCAGGCCCTCTTCGGTCGTCAGATTGCGGTAGGCGACCGTGGCCAGCACGACCGCGGCGATGATGCCGAGGATGATCGCGCCGGTCAGCCGCGAGGTGCGCCGATCGGCGGCGACGCCGGGCATTCCGTAGTTAGGCACTAGCTCACCCCGTAAAACTGATCGCCGAGTTGAAGCCCCACAGGATGATCGACAGCACCATGTCGATGGCGACGATGGCCACCGAGCTGGCGCGCACCGCGCGACCGGAGGCGATGCCGACGCCCTCGGGGCCGCCGGTGGCGAAGAACCCGAAGTAGCTGTGCACCAGGATCACCACCGTGCCGAACACGGCGACCTTGATGACGGCGGCGATCATGTCGAACCCGGAGATGAACTGGAAGAAGTAGTGGTCGTAGACGCCGGCCGACTGCCCGTAGACCATCGTGAGCAGCCCGCGGCAGGCGCCGTAGGACAGGATCAGCGCGATCAGGAAGGTCGGCACGATGGCGATCGCGCCCGCGATGACGCGGGTGGTCACCACGAAGGGAACCGAACGCAGGCCCAGCGCTTCGATGGCGTCGATCTCCTCGGAGATGCGCATCGAGCCGATCTCGGCGGTGATCCGGCAGCCCGCCTGCGCGGCGAAGCCGATGGCCGCGGCGATCGGGGCCAGCTCACGGGTGGTGGCGTAGGCCGAGATGACGCCGGTCACCGGGCCCATGCCGAGCATGTCGAGGGAGGCGAAGGATTCGACGCCGACCGAGGCGCCCATCACCAGGCCGAGCACGATCATCATCGGGACGGTGCCGCCGCCGACGATGATCGACCCGCGACCCCAGGTCATGTCGGTGACCGCGCGCAGCGTCTCGTCGCGGTAGCGGCGCAGCGTCAGCGGCACCGAGGACAGCACCTGCCAGACGAACACGGCCACGAAGCCCAGCGATTCACCGGCCGAGCCGATGCGCTTGCCGAGCCGGGCCGGCCCGCGCAGCCAGTGCAGCGAGGTGGGCAGATAGGAGGAGGCAGCCATCATGCCAACTTCGTCGGCAGGAACATGGCGCTGATCTGGGTGGCCAGCAGGTTCACGATCGCGATCGAGACCACCGAGAGCACCACCGCCGCGTTCACCGCGTCGGCGACACCGCGCGGTCCGCCCTTGGCCTCGAGCCCGCGCTGGCAGGAGATGACGACGACCAGGAAGCCGAAGATCAGCGCCTTGAGCAGCGAGACCCACACGTCACCGGCGGTGGCGAAGGAGCCGAAGGTCGACCAGTAGCTGCCCGGGGTCACGCCCTGGCCGCCGACGGCGACCGCGTACCCGGCGAGCACGCCGACGAAGATGATCAGCACATTGAGCATCGGCGCGACGATCAGCATGGCCATCATGCGCGGGATGACGAGCCGGTGCACCGGGCTGATGCCCATGGTGTTGAGCGCGTCGATCTCCTCGCGGATGGTGCGCGCGCCGAGGTCGGCGGCGATCGCGGCCGCGCCCGCGCCGCCGAGCAGGAAGCCGGTGGCGATGGGCGCGCCCTGCTTGATGACGCCCAGACCGCCGGTCGCGCCGAGCATGGAGTCGGCGCCGAGGCTGTGGATCAGGTTGCCGACCTGGATCGAGACGATCACGCCGAACGGGATCGCCATCAGGATCGCGGGAATCGCGGTGACCGTGATCAGCCGCCAGGCCTGGACGAGGGTCTCGCGCCACTGGAAATGCCCGCGGGCGACATCGGCGACGGTGCCGGTGACCGACTCCTGCGCGAGGTCGACCGCGCGCCCGAAGGTCCGCAACGACGACACGACCGTGTCGGTGAAGTTCTTGCGGACGATCTGGGTAGCGGAATCCGGCTTCGCGGAATGCAGATCGGTGGACATCAGCGATGCCCCCGGCCCGCTCGCGAAGCGCGGAGCATGGTGATTTTCATACCGCACTCTCTGGCTTCGGCGTCGGTGCCAACTCCAGCAAGCTAGCCGGTACTCTGCGTCACAACAAAATTTCGGGGTGGTGACCCTCGTCGCTTTTTCGCGGTTTCAATGACAGATCGTCGCCTCGTGTGATCCGCAACACTTCAGCTACGGACTTGCGGCCAGGAACACAAAAGCGGCGAACAACGCCAGGTGAACGCCACTGTGCAGCAGGGTCGCGCGGCCGGGAACGATGGTCAGCGTGCTCACCACGACGGTCAGCGCGAGCAGGACCATCTGGGTGGCGCCCAGGCCGAGCACCAGCGGGCCGCTCAACCAGATCGTCGCCAGCGCGATCACCGGAATGGTGAGACCGATGCTGGCCATGGCCGAGCCCAGCGCGAGATTCAGGCCGATCTGCACCTGGTTGCGGCGCGCGGAATTCACCGCGGCCAGCGTCTCCGGCAGCAGCACCAGCATCGCGATCACCACGCCGACCGCCGACTGTGGCAGCCCGGCCGAGGCCACGCCCGCCTCGAGCGCGGGCGAGACCACCTTGGCCAGCCCCACCACACAGACCAGCGCGAGCACCAGCAGGCCCAGGCTGGTCAGCGCCGCCCGGTTGGACGGCGAGTGGTCGTCGGCGGCGCTGTCGTCGACCGCGCCGCCGTCCTCCACCGGAAGGAAATCGTCGGGGTGACGCACCGTCTGGACCATCACGAACAGCAGATACAGCGCCAGCGAGGCGACCGCGGCGAAGGCCAGCTGCGCGGGCGAGAACTCCGGTCCCGGCTTACTCGTGGTGAAGGTCGGCAGCACCAGACTCAGCGTCGCCAGCGTCGCGACGGTGGCCAGCGCGGCGCCGGTGCCCTCGGGATTGAACACCGCGACCCGCCTGCGCAGCGCGCCGACGAGCAGGACCAGGCCGAAGATGCCGTTACAGGTGATCATCACCGCGGCGAAGACGGTATCGCGGGCCAGCGAGGCCGCCTTGTCGCCACCGGAGATCATCATCGTCACGATCAGCGCCACCTCGATCACGGTGACGGCCACGGCCAGCACGAGCGAGCCGAACGGTTCGCCGACCCGATGGGCGACCACCTCCGCGTGATGGACCGCGGCCAGTACCGCGCCGACCAGCGCGGCGCTGACGAGCGCCACCACGAGTCCCGGCACGTCGCGCCCCCAGGTGACGGCGAGTACGAGCGCGGCGAGTATCGGGACTAAGAGGGTCCATCTGGTCGTCAACGCGGCAATCATGGCCTCCATCGTTCCAGCCGCGCGCGAGTGGACCGGGATACCCGGCCGCGAAAGATCCGCCGATGGATTCCCGGGGAGCGCCTCGATGGGGAACAATTCAGCCCGTGCGGACCCAGTTCACCCTCGAGCTCGTTGCTCTGTCCAACGATCTCACCCTGATGTCGCGCTTGGCCCATGACGCGACCGAGCGGGTCACCGAGGCGCTCGCCGGCGCCGACCTGACCGCCACCTACGAGGTCTTCGCGCTCGACGAGCAACTCCAGCAGATGTTCGCCGCCTGCGAAAGTCGCACCATGGCCCTGCTCGCGCTCCAGGCGCCGGTCGCCCGCGACCTACGCCACGTGGTGACCGCGATCCAGATCGCCGGGGAGCTCTCGCGGATCGGCAGGCGCACCGAGACCGCCGGTCAGTACGTGTACCGGGCGCATCCGCGGGCCGTCGCGCCGGAGCCGGTCATCGCCGAATTGGTGGCGATGGGCTTGCTGGCCGCGGAATATGTTGCGCGGGTGAGCGCTTCGGTCGCGACCGGCCGTTTCACCGAGGACGACGGCACCACGGCCGCCACCATGGAAACGCGCTGCGCGCAGCTGCGCGCCGTGCTGACCACGGCCGAGGTCGGCGTCGGCACCGGCACGGCGATCGATCTGGCCCTGCTGGGCAGCCAGTTCCAGCGCTGTGTCGACCACGCCGCCCGCATCGCCCGCCTGATCCGCTTCCTGGACACCGGGATTCCGCCAGAGACCGGGACGCTGCCCGACTGACCTCAGTCGAGCAGCGGGAACCGGCCCGAGCCGAGCAGCCCGGCGATCGCCGCGATCTTCTCCTGCGGCGCCGCGTAATCCGGATGCGCCGTCAGCACCGCCGCCACGTCCCGCAGGTCGCTGAGCTGCGCCGCCGCTTCGGCCACCGTGCGACCACCTTGGCGCACAGCGTGTTTCGTGTAGACAGGGCGCGCCGGATCGATCCGCCCGAGTTCACTCGCGCGGGTGACCCGGCGCGCGCACCGGCACGGCGCCGCCGGATTCGCCAGCCCGCACGACGAGCGCAGGAACGCGCCGAGTCGCTGTTTGGCCCGCTCCCAGCGCTTCTGGTACGCGGCCGGGCTGATGTCGAGCACCCAGGCCGCCTCGGCCACCGACAGCCCGAACACGTCACCGAGGACGAAGGCGATCCGCTCGTCCCGGCTCAGGCATTGCAATACCGCCTGGGTGCAGCTGAGACGGACCTCCTCGGCGAGCAGAGTGGCTTCGGGACCGCGGTAGTCCTCGGTGGCCAGCCCGTCGAGCAGGTTCGCGCCGAACTCGTCGAGGCCGAGCTGTTCGCGCTCGGGCGCCGACCGCCGGTGCTGCGAGATCAGATAGTTCGCCCCGACCCGGTACGCCCAGGTCCGCAGCGCGGCCTCGCCGCGCCAGGTGGACAACCGGGTGACCACCCGGATCAGGATCTCCTGCACCGCGTCCTCGGCGTCGGCCGGGCGGCCGGTCATCCGCAGGGCCAAGCGGTACAGGGGATCCTGCAGCTGCGCGATCACCTCGCTCAACGCTGCCCGGTCGCCCGCCACGGCGCGAGCGACCAGCGCGGCCTCGTCGGTCTCCATGTCGATATTGTCGCCCGTCACGCCAACAGCCCGTGCCGGTCCAGCCAGCCCGCCACGGATTTCGCGATCGCCACCGGCTGATCCTCCGGCGCGTGGTGCGAGCCCCGGCCCACCGACTCCACCTCCAGGTCGGCGAAGGTGGCCGCCGCCCAGGCGATCACCTCGGCGCTGCCCAGCCCGACGGCGGGCTCCACCGTCATCAGCAGCTTGGGCACCCCCGCGCTCGCCGCCATCCATTCGCCGTAGGCGTTCACCCTGGCCACGACGTCGGCGGGCTCGCCGTCGAGCGGGAACTCCCTGGCCCAGGCCAGCATCGGCGCGCGCGAGGCCGGGGTGGGATACGGGGCGCGGTAGGCGTCGAGATCGGCCTCGGTGAGCGCGGGGACCAGCGTCGGCAGGTTGTACTCGATGAACTTGTTCTCGGCGAGCACCGCCTGTTCGCCCGCGGGCGAACGGAACAGCCGGAACATCTCGGCCGAGCGCGCGGGCAGCTCCGACCAGCGCAGCGGGCGCAGGAACGTCTCGATCACCGCGATCCCGGCGACCCGGCCGGGGTGCCTGGCGGCGAAATCCATGGCCAAGGTGCCGCCCCAGTCGTGACCGACCAGGATCGGATCGGTCAGCTCGAGCGCGTCGAACCAGGCGTCGAGGTAGCGGGCGTGATCGTCGAGGCGGTAGGCGATCTCGGGTTTGCCCGAGGCACCCATCCCGATCAGGTCGGGGGCCAGGCAGCGGGCGTGCTCGCGCACCACCGGCAGCACGTCGCGCCACAGGTAGGAACTGGTGGGGTTGCCGTGCAGGAAGACGACGGGTCGGGTGTCGGCACCCGCGTCGCTGTAGGAGATGAACGAGTCGATGACGTCGACGGTCGGCATGGCCGGTTCCTTTCGCTGAATGATCCTTCCCCCGGTTGGACGCGCGGAACCGGCCGCCGCCGACAGGGATTCATAGTGACGTGCGTCACTCCGGGTTTACCGCGCTCCGCCGCAGGTCACCACCCTCGATAGGCGAACGCTATTGAGCCGCAATTCCTTTGCGATGCCGTGTGCCGAACGTCATAGACGACAATCAGATACGACACCCGGTGCGGCCGTTAGGTTGTGCCGGTTCATTTTCGACGAAGGCATGTGGGTGATACGGGCATGAAGTGGTCATCGATCAGCGGCTCTCCTCTGGGCCGGGCCCTGCTCGCCCTCGCCGCGGCGGTGGTGATCGGCGTCGTGCTGACCATCGCCAACTCGATGCTGGACAAGGTGAGCCCCACCGCGCCGGGGCCGGGTCCGGCGAGCGCGGCGACGGTGTCGGGCAAGGAGATCGGCGATCTGCTCGGCAAACTCGTTGTCGCCAAGGAAGGCCCGATGACGGGCTACACCAGGGAGAAGTTCCCGCACTGGGACACCAACAAGCCCGAACACGGCTTCGGCGGCGAGCTGGCCCAGTACCCCAAGTGCACCAGCCGTGACGTGATGATGCTGCGCGATGCGACCGGCAAGGTCACCCTCGACCCGAAGACCTGCGAGCTGAAGATCCCCGCGGGCGCCGGCTGGCAGGACCACTACGGCTTCGTGGACAAGAAGACCGGCGAGCTCGGGCCGTACAAGTTCATCACCGACCCGGCCAAAGTCGACGCCGAACACATCGTGGCGCTGGCCGAGGCATGGCGCTCCGGCGCCGCCGACCGCGACGAGGACACCCGCCGCCGCATCGCCAACGACTCGATGAACCTGGTCGCCGCCGATCCCTCGGCCAACCGCTCCAAGGGTGACCAGGACCCCGCGAACTACTTGCCGCCGGGCAACTTCCGGTGCGCCTATGTCGAGCATTACGTCAAGGTCAAGATAAAGTACGCCCTGACCGTTGATACCGCCGAGCACACCGCGTTGCGCACCGCAGTCGACGACTGCCTCCGCCGAGGAGAGTTCAAATAAGCGAGACGATCGAGATCACCGCCGACAGCGCCGTCATGACCGAAGAGGAAGGGACGGTGTCCGGCGAGCTCGACGTCATGCTCGACGACGCGGGCAAGGGCCTCGTCCGCTACCGCGGCACCGATACCTGGTACACCATCGGCAACATCGAGGGCGAGCCCCCGCGCGTCTGGGACACCGTCGCCGACCTGGTGAAGGCGATCAAGAAGGTCGCGGGCACCCGCGACGTCGCCGGAAACGCGGTCGTCTTCGAAGCATGAGGCCGGAGCTGGCAATCTGGTAGCTATGCCGATCGCCTCGCGCCGACCCCCGCCCGACGACCTCGCGTGGTCGGTCCTGGGCCGACGGCCCCCGCTGGCCGCCGCCCTGCTCGCGACCGCCGCCGTCTCGCTCATCGCGCTCACCTGGCAGGTGAACAACGACGCGGGCATCATCCGGTTCGACCCACGGGTGCTGGACTGGATGATCGCGCACCGCGGCGAACCGCTCACCTCGATCGCCCGGGTGATCACCGATCTGGGCGATACGAAGTCGATGACCATCCTCGCGGCGATCACGGTCGCGTGGTTCGCCTGGCGGCGCGACTGGGCGACCGCCGCGCTGGTCGCCGTCACCTCGGCGGGCGCGGGGGTGCTGGTCGTGGTGGTCAAACATCTCGTGGGCAGGCACCGGCCGCCGGAGGTCGCCCGCCTCGTCGCCGAACCGAGCCTGTCGTATCCGTCGGGGCACACCCTGGGCACGACGGTCGTGGTCGGCATCGTGGCGATCACCGTGATCCCCGGGCTGCGCAGGCGTTGGGTCCGGTGGGTGGCGACGGTGTTCGCGGTGCTGTTCCCGATCGCGGTCGGGCTGTCGCGGATCTATCTGGGCGTGCACTGGGCCACCGATGTGCTCGCCGGCTGGCTGTTCGGCCTGTCCTGGCTGGTCGTGTGCGTGACCGTGTTCTGTCTGCTGCACGGCTCCCCCACCGACGATCAGCCGACGGAGACGACCACCTTGCCGAACGCCGCGCCCGAGCGCAGGTAGTCGTAGGCCGCGGCGGCCTCGTCGAATCCGAATTCGCGGTCGATCACCGGGCGCAGGCGATGCTCGGTGATCGCCCGGTTCATCGCCTCGAAGCCGACGCGGCTGCCGACGGCGATCCGGCGGATCGCGAGATAGGACGAGCCGAACGGGTTGACCGGCGGTGCCGTTCCGGGCGCCGGGGCCATCGCGCCGATCATCGTCACCGTCGCGTTGTAGGCGCCCGCGGCCACCGACTGGGGCAGCGTGGGCAGGCCGACGGCATCGACCACGTGCTCGACGCCACCGGTCAGCCCCGACACCACCGCACCCCAGTCGGGCGTCTCGGTCCGGTCGATCACCGTCTCCGCGCCGAGCGCCCGCAACCGCTCGGCCTTCGCCGGGCCGGACGTGATCGAGAGGACCTCCGCGCCCAGCAGCGTCGCGAACTGGACGGCGAACAGCGCGACCGCGCCACTGCCGACCGTCAGCACGCGGTCGCCCGGCGCGACCGGCGTCCCCGTGGTGAGTGCCGACCAGGCCACCAGGCCCGCGCAGGGCAGCGTGGCCGCCTCGGCGTCGGTGAGCTGCGCGGGCACGTGCACGATGGAGTCCTCTTCGACCAGGGCGTACGTGGCGAGGAACCCGGGATAGTTGGCGCCGTACTGTTCTGCGGCCAGCGCCAGGCTCTGCGGACCGTCGACCCAGTGCACGAAGTAGCTCGCGGTGATCCGGTCGCCGAGGGCGGCGCGGGTGACATCCTCGCCCAGTGCGATCACCTCGCCGACGCCGTCGGACAGCGGCACGATGCCCGGCGTGAGCGGCAGGGGGTAGGTGCCGTCGAGCAGCATCAGATCGCGCCGGTTCACCGAGGCCGCGCCGACCCGGATCAGGACCTGGTGCGGCCCCGGTTCGGGTCGCCGCTGCGCGGCGACCGTGAGTCCCTGACCGGGAACTGCCTGGTAGGCATGGGCATTCATCGCGACCCCTCGATGAACTGGTGGTCGGTGACGACGCGGCCGTCGGCATCGAGCGCGAGCAGGTCGAAGCCGCCGCCCTGGGGTGTGTCGTCGTCGCGGCGGTGCATGGTCCACGCGACACCGACGGTGCCCGCGGGCAGTGCCACGGCCGGGCCCGCCGTGACGAAGACGAACTCGCCGTCGGCCCGGAACATCTCGTAGGCGCGGGTGACGCGGCGGTCGAGCGCGTCGTAGCCGTGCACGGCGAGCGGCGGCGCCGCGATCGCGAGGTCGGCCGCCGCCGCGCGGGCCGCGGCGGGCGGGTCGACCAGGTACTGCGCGCCGTCGACGGCGAAGAGGTCCTCGATCAGGGTGCGGCGGACGGTGGGGTCGGCTTCGTTCCAGAGGGCCACGTAGCGGGTGGCGATGTCGTTGTCGCTCATGGCCACAACTCTGTCGAGGGCGGTGACGCCGCGCGATTCCCCGCGGGGAATGAACGCCGTGCGTCGTCCGCTCCGCCTGTCATTCCCCGGCGGGAATGGCGCGAGGTGGCCGCCCGCGGTTGACTCGCCCCATGACGATCGCGCAGACCACCACCGCCTTCGGACCGCAGCTGCGGCACTGGCGCACCCTGCGCCGGGTCAGCCAGCTCGACCTGGCGATTCGCGCCGAGACGAGTCAGCGCTATCTGAGCTTCCTCGAGCAGGGCCGGTCACAGCCGGGACGCACGATGGTGGTGCGGCTGGCCGAATCGCTCGAACTGGGCCTGCGCGATCGCAACAATCTGCTGCTGGCGGCGGGCTTCGCGCCGGTGTTCCCCGAAAGCGATCTGGCCGCACCGGAATTGGCGCCCGTGCGCGAAGCGCTCACCGCCGTTCTCGACGGGCACCTGCCGTATCCGGCGCTGGTCGCCCGTCCGCGCGGCGAACTGGTCACCGCCAACGCCGCGTTCGACCTGTTCACCGACGGCGTCGCCGACCATCTGCTGCGCGCGCCGATGAACGTGCTGCGGCTGGCCCTGCACCCGGCGGGCGTCGCGCCGCGCGTGCGCAATCTGCCCGAATGGGGCAGGCACATCATCGACGCACTGCGCAGCCGGGCCGCCCACACCCCCGATCCCGCCGTCGACGCGCTGATCACGGAACTGTCGGGATATCTGCCCGCCGTCACCCCCGGTCCCGATCACGTCGGCTTCGCCGTCCCCCTGCACCTGCGCTCCGACGACGGCGATCTGCGCCTGATCACCACCCTCACCTCGTTCGCCACCGCGACCGACGTCACCCTCGCCGAACTCCATCTCGAGGCCTTCCTGCCCGCCGACGCGGAGTCCGCCCGGATCCTGCACCTGCGCGCCGCACGGCGCTGACACCGACAAGTCGATAGCAATCCGCTATTCCCGAGGACGGCTCAGCCCGCCACCGCGGACACCAGCGGTCCCCACGTCGCCCGGGCTCCCGAGTCCCCGATCCGCACGACCTGCACCGTCGCGGCGACACCCACCGCCACCGCGAGCACGGCCACGACCGCGACCACCGCGCGCGTCGGCCGCCTGCCCGCGCGCTCGGCCAGATGCACCCCGGCGACCAGCGCCGCGACCACCAGCAACGCGATCACGAACGGCAGCAGGGTGTCGCCGAGATCGATGTGGGCGCGGATGGCGGGCGTGCTGCCGACCCGTTGCGCGAGCCAGCGCCCCGCGCTCACCGTCACCGGGGTGAGGGCCACGGTGAGCACCGCCAGTGCCACGGCCGGCCAGACCAGCACGCGCCGAGCCATGGGCCAGACCGCCGCCAGGACGAGCAGCGCCGCCGTCAGCGGGACGAGCACCACGAGCAGGTGCACCAGCAGGACATGGGCGGGCAGTCCGTTGATCGTCGACACGAGCGTCTCCTGGCAGCCTGAGTCTGTCGTCCCAGTATGCGCGGGTACTCGCCCCCGGTCGGCGCATCCCGGCCGGGGGCGAGCACGGATCAGGACGCGAGTGTGGCGAGCTCGCGCTGGACCGGCGCGTCCCAGTCGATGCGGTAGCGGCGTTCGGCGCCCATCGTCTTCTCCGGGTTCATCACCGTCTTGACCATCAGCGGCATCATCGCGTTCATGATCTTGCGGGCGACCGGGCCCGGCGTCTTGCTGTGGTTGACCTTCGCCGCGCGCGCCGCCACGCCCTCCACCCTGGACCGGCGCAGCCGCTCGTAGGCCGCGAAGGCCTCGGCGGGCGCGTCGATGTCGCGCAGGCAGCGGGCCAGCTGCACGGCACTCTCGATGGCCAGCGACGCACCCTGCCCCGAGCTGTTGGACGGCGCGTGCACCGAGTCGCCGACCAGCACCATCCGGTCGCGATACCAGTGCGGCACCGGCGGCATGATGTGCAGCGCCCCGGTGATCTCCAGGTTCTCGGCGGTGGTGCGGCGGGCGAACTCGCCGCCCGGGGTATCGGGCGCGTAGGTCTCGCGCAGCACGCGCAGCCAGTGCTCGGCCGGGATCGCGCGCGCCTCGGTCAGCGAGTAGTACTGCTTGCTGGGCAGATTCGCGCCCCAGGCGACGCGGCCGTCGGCGTGCTGCCAGTACAGGTAATAGGCCTTGGCGCCGAAGGCGAACACCATGGTGTCGGCGGGCAGATCCTGGTCGCAGTCGACCAGCGCGCCGAAGCCGAGCATGCCGGTGTAGTCGGGTCCGGGCGCGGCCGGGTCGATCAGGGTCCGGACGGTGGACCGGATGCCGTCCGCGCCGACCAGAATGTCGGCCGACGCGGTGGAGCCGTCGGTGAAGTGCGCGGTCACGCCGTCGGCGTGCTCGTCGACGCGCACCAGCCGCTTGTCGTAGCTGAACGGCACACCGGCCGCGACCGCGTGATCATGCAACGCGCGGTGCAGCTCGCCGCGGTCGACGACCTGCAGCGGCGGCTGATCGGGCAGCACCGGCAGGACGTGTTCGCGGCCGCCGACGGCCAGCCGCATGCCGCGCACGGGCAGCGCGATCGCGCGGACGGCGTCGCCGGCGCCGAGGATGTCGAGGGCCGCGACCCCGTTGGGGGCGAGCGCGAGCCCGGAGCCGATCCCTTCGGACGGCCCGGAATAGGCCTCGTAGACGTGGGCGTCGATGCCTGCCCGGAGCAGGGCGGTCGCGGCCACGGGGCCGGCGATGCCACCGCCGATGACCACGGCGGAACGGGTGTGGGACATGAGTGATCTCCAGATCTGTGTCTGCGTCACCCGGGCTATCCTGTGGTTGCCAGCCTCGTAGCCGGGTGCGCATGCGTGTGAGCACGGTGTCGGGACGGTTTCTCGGACTCGGTGGGGTGTTGCCGCACACCACCGGGTCCGGGGTCTTTTTCGGGGCGAGAGCTAGCCGGTCCCCCCTTCGCCGAAGTCGGGAATCCGGTCGGCGGGCATGCCGTCGGCATGCCACTGCCGCCACATCCGCAGGCCTTCGAAGGTGCCGGCGCGGAGTTCGTCACGCAGCGAGCGCGCCCAGCGCGCCTCGGCTTCCAGCATCGCCACGCCGAATTCGGTCTCGACGAGGAACAGCCGGGGCAGGCTGCCCGCCAGCCCGGCGAGCTCGGTCTTCGCACGGTCGACGGCGGTGTCGAGCGCCTCGATCCGGAGGCCGAGCAGCTCGATCACCTCGTCGGGCGGGAGCACGGCCAGGATCGACAGGCCCGCGGTGAACCGGTGGTGTTCGGGCTCGGGCGAGGCGAGCAGTTCCCTGGTCCAGTCGGCCATCTCGGCGCGGCCGGCGTCGGTGATCCGGTAGATCACGCGCTCGGGCCTGGCGCCGTCGCGCTCACTGCCGACGACTTCGAGGAAACCGGCCTTGGCCATGTTCTGGACCACCGTGTAGAGCGAACCCCACTTGATGTCCATGTCCTTGTCTTTGCCATGGGCGCGCAGGGTGGCGGCGATCTCGTAGCGGTGCATCGGCCGTTGCACGATCACCGACAGCACGGCGAGCGCCAGCAGATTGTTCACCTTGCGCTTCGTGGCCATACGCACCTCCTTACTCGTCTACGAATATACGTCTACGAGTATTAGGCGAGCAAGCGCGATCCACCCGGCTGGACGAACCGGGTCAGACCTTGGCGACCTCGACGCTGTCGGCGCCCTGATCGAGCAGCTTGCCCGCGATATTCGACAGCGCCTCGTCGATCAGCGCGCGATCGGCGGGGTCGTGGTAGTTCCAGTCGTCGAGGCGGTCGCCGAGCCAGCGCCGCCACCCGGACCGCAGCAGATCGACTTCTCGGATGCCCTGGTCGGTCAAGGTCAGCGTGCCGCCGTCGTCGAGCAGCAGGCCGTCGTCGACGGCCTGCCGGAACACCGGCGACAGCACCTCCACCGGCAGCCGGTGCCGGAACGCGATGCCGTAGACCTTCGCGGGCAGCCCCTGCTTGTCGTGCAGATACACCTGCCCCAGCGCCCAGGCGGCATCCGGCTCCAGTGAGCTGCCCGCCGCCGCGATGAGCTCCGGAATGATCGGCTTCTGTGCCCTGGCCTTGCGCACGGTGGCCGCGACCGCGCGTTCCAGCTGCACCACCCGGTCGTCGGAGTCGGGCATCGAGAAACCCTCGCCGATATCGCCCGCGCCGTGCCTGGCACTGTCGCGCAAGCGGACCTGCGGCAGGAACCAGGCGACGACGAACCCGAGCAGCGCGACCGGAACCACCCAGCGGAACACGTAATCGATCGAGTTGGCGTAGGCGTCGATGATCGGCGCGGTCTGCTCGACCGGCAACCCCCGCAACAGCTTCGGATTCGCGGCCACCTCCGGGCCGATGCCCGGGGTCTGCTGGATCGCCTCGGCCAGGGCGGTCTTGCTGTGGTTGTTGTAGAGCGTGCCGAAGACCGCGGTGCCGAACGCGCTGCCGAGAGTGCGGAAGAAGGTCACGCCCGAGGTGGCGGTGCCGAGATCGGCGTAGGGGACGGTGTTCTGCACGACGATGGTGAGCACCTGCATGGACAACCCCAGCCCGGCACCGAGGATCAGCATGTACAGCGATTCCAGCCAGACACTGGTCTGGCGGCCCATCGTCGACATCAACCACAGGCCGACCGCCATCACCGCCATGCCGACGATCGGGAAGTACCGGTACTGCCCGGTGCGCCCGACCACCTGACCGGAGAAGACCGAGGTGATGAACAGGCCGACGACCAGCGGCAACGTCCGCACGCCCGACACCGTCGCCGTCGCGCCGTCGACGTATTGCAGGTAGGCGGGCAGATAGGTCATCGAGCCGAGCATCGCGAAGCCGACGATGAAGCTGAGCACCGACGACACCGTGAAGACCCGGCTGCCGAACAGCCGCATCGGCAGCATCGGCGCCTGTGCCCGCCGCTCCACCAGGACGAACGCGGTCAGCAGGATCGCCGCGAGCACGAACAACCCGATGATCTGCCACGAGCCCCACGGATATTCGTTGCCGCCGAACTCCAGTCCGAGGATCAGCGCCGAGACGCCGAGGGCGACCAACCCGATGCCGAGGTAGTCGATCACCGGCCGCGCGACGGCGCGCAGACGCGGCAGCGTGCGCGCCGCCATCACCACCATGATGATCGCCAGCGGCACATTGACGTAGAAGCACCAGCGCCAGCTCGCGTGATCGGTGAACAGCCCGCCCAGCGTGGGGCCCACGACCGTGGTGATGCCGAACACCGCGCCCAGCGCACCCTGATACTTGCCGCGTTCCCGCAGCGGGATGGTGTCGGCGATCAGCGCCATCGAGGTCACCATCAGGCCGCCCGCGCCGATGCCCTGGATACCGCGGGCCAGGATCAGCACGCCCATGCCGGGCGCCATGCCCGCCAGCGCGGAGCCCGCGATGAAGATGACGCCGCTGATCTGAAACAGCAGTTTGCGGCCGAACAGGTCGCCGAGTTTGCCCGCGAGCACGGTCGCGACGGCCTCGGCGAGCAGATACGCCGTGACCACCCAGGCCATGTGCCCCGCGCTGCCGAGGTCGGCCACGATCGAGGGCAGCGCCGCCGAGACGATGGTCTGGTCGAGCGCGGCCATGAGCATGCCGAGCACCACCGTCGCGAAGATGAGGTTGATCTTGGTCTTGCTCATCGGCTCGACAGGCTCGTCTACAGCAACACCATCGGACATGGCCTCAGTATGGGCTTTCCGACGGTGCGCGGTACTTCAGTGACACGGCAGCAATCAGACCGAGACGTCAGCGGACGGCGTACTCGCCCAGGCCCGGTTCGAGCGCGTCGAACGCGATCCGCGCGTATTCGGCCATGGCGGTGGCGATCTCGTCACCGGACTCGCCGTCGAGCATGCGGCGCAGGATCTCCTCGAACAGCACCCGTTGGACGCCGGCGAGCTGGGCCGCGGCGATCCGCGGGGTGATGTCGTCGGACGCGGCGCCGGTGGTCTCGCGCAGGACGCCCGCCAGCGCGTTCTCCCGCTCGTCGTGGAACTCGCGCAGGCGCGCCACCAGCGCCGGACTGTCGGTGATCATCCGGGCGAACGGTTCTCCGCTGAACCCGATCACCGGATCCTGCGCGGCCACCGCGGCGAGGTAGGCAGCGCGCAACGCGGCCAGCGCCGACTGCCCCGGCTCACGCGCGCGGACGACGGCGGCCAGCTGCTCGACGAACACCTCGCCGAGGTCGAGCGCGAGGTCCTCCTTGCGCGGGAAGTAGTTGGTGACCGTCATCTTGGCGACATCGGCGGCCGCGGCGACATCGGCGATCGTCACCTTGTCGAAGCCGCGTTCGAGGAACAGCTCGGTCGCCCGATGCGAGATCTGCTCCCTGGTCTGCTGCTTCTTCCTCGCCCGGAGCCCCTGCTGTGTGGTCATGACCGCAGCATAACTGAAGCCGTCCCAAAATTGTTCTTGACATATTTTTAGGTCCGTTCTAAGTTTGTGTTCGTCGCCGAGCGCGACACCGATCGAAGGAGACAGCGCATGCCGCACGGACCCGATATCGCCGCCCAGACCCGACGCAGCCACACCACCGACGAAGGAGCAGCCGATATGGCCCGATACACGACGATGCGAACCTCACTCGACGACACGATCCGCGAGCTCATGACCGCGGCAGCGCCCCTCCCGACGCCCGGCCGTCCGGCCGCGCCCCGCGCCGCCGCGCCATTCCCGGCGCAGCGTCGCCGCGTTGCCGGCTCAACGATTCGCGGCGCGCAGACCCGGTCGACGACCGTGCGCCGCCCGCTGCGAATCCCCGGGCGCTGAACGCGCCGGCCGGTGGTGGCGGCGCGCCGCCACCACCGGCCACCCGGTCGGCCACACCCTCGCAGCATCGAACGGAGCCTTCCTTGACCGTCACCACCGATTCCGTCCGCGACTACCTGACCGCCATCGCCCGCACGCCCCTGCTGACCGCCGAGGAGGAATACGCCCTCGGTGCCCGTATCGCCGCAGGCACGGCGGCCCGCGCCGAACTCGACGAGAACGCCGCGGCCGGAATCGAACTCACCGCCGCGCGGCGGGAGCGGCTGCGCCGCACCGAACTCGACGGACTGCGCGCGAAGGACCGGATGGTCCGGGCGAATCTGCGCCTGGTGGTCTCCATCGCCCGCCGGTTCCCGACCAACACCGGCATGGCGCTGCTCGACCTGATCCAGGAGGGCACCCTCGGCCTGATCCGCGCGGTGGAGAAGTTCGACCACACGCGCGGGCTCAAGCTCTCGACGTACGCGACGTACTGGATCCGCCAGTCGATCGGGCGGGCGCTCACCGATCAGGGCCGCACGATCCGGTTGCCGTCCAACGTCGCCGACGTCCTGCACCGGGTGATCCGCGTACGCCGCGAGCTGACCCAGCGGCTCGGCCGCGCGGTCACCGTCGAGGAGCTGGCCGCGGCCGCCGAGCTCACCGTCGCCCAGGTCGCGGCGGTGCTGCGGCACGAGCCCGAGCCGGTGTCGCTGCACGCGCCGGTCGGCGAGGGCGCCGAACTGGGCACGCTGCTGCCCGACACCGCGCCCGCGCCGGCGGACGTGGTGGCCGAGCGGATGCTGCCCGGCTATGTCGAGGCCGCGCTCGCGGTCCTCACCGAGCGTGAGTCCGCCGTCATCCGGCTGCGGTTCGGTCTCGATCGCGGACAGGCGCGCTCGCTGGAGGAGGTGGGCTCGGCGCTCGGCGTCTCGCGGGAACGGGCCAGGCAGATCGAGGCCAAGGCGCTGACCAAACTGCGCAGGCCCGCCTGCGCCGGTACGCTGGCCGGATTGCTCGGCTGACCACTTCCCTCCGATCTTACTCCGGAGTAAGGTCGGCGCATGGCATGGAAACCAACTGACATCGCGGACCAGACCGGGCGCACGTTCGTGATCACCGGGGCCAACGGCGGCCTCGGCGCCGAAACCACCAAGGTGTTGGCAGGCAAGGGCGCCACCGTGATCATGGCGTGCCGCAACGCGGCCAAGGCCCAGCCGATCGCCGACGCCATCCCGGGCGACGTCCGGGTGGCCGCGCTCGACCTCGCCGACCTGGCTTCCGTGCGCGCCTTCGCCGACCAGCAGGGCGAATTCGACGTCCTGATCAACAACGCCGGCCTGATGAACATCCCGTTCTCGCGCACCGCCGACGGCTTCGAGACCCAGTTCGGCGTCAACCACCTCGGCCACTTCGCGCTCACCGGCCTGCTGCTCGACCGCATCACCGACCGGGTCGTCACCCTGGCCAGCATCGCCCACAAGCAGACGCCCAAGCTGTGGATCGACGACCTCAACTACGAGCACCGCCGCTACCAGCGCAACCTCGCCTACGCCCAGGCCAAGCTGGCCAACCTCATGTTCGGCCGCGAACTACAGCGCAGGCTCAGCGAGGCGGGCTCGGCCAAGAAGTCCTACGCCGTGCACCCCGGCGTCTCGGCGACCGACCTGTTCGCCCGCACCGAGACCCCGCTCGACCGGGTCAGCAAGCCGTTCATCAAGCTCATCGGCCACCCGCCGGCCAAGGCCGCCCACTCGAGCCTGTTCGCCGCCACCGAGCCTGCGGCCGACCCGACCGTCTACTGGGGTCCCAACAAGTGGATGCAGTCCCAGGGTCCGGTCGAGGCGTGCCCGTCGAGCGCCATCTCGCGCAATCCGGAACTGCTGCGCAGGCTGTGGGAGGAATCCGAGCGGATGACCGGGATCACCTACAAGTTCTGAGCCCCCGACCTGCTCCTACGCCGCCTGTAGTAGGCGGGTACCGTGGAGCGCGTGTCCGCTTCCTCTCCCCGCCCGGCGCACAAT
This sequence comes from Nocardia canadensis, assembly GCF_032656385.1. NCBI lineage: Bacteria > Bacillati > Actinomycetota > Actinomycetes > Mycobacteriales > Nocardiaceae > Nocardia > Nocardia canadensis. The sequence continues at coordinate 38,061 of NZ_JAVCWB010000003.1, read as the reverse complement.
CGACCGGCCCTGATCGCGCTGGTCGTCGTCGTCGCGCTGGGCTGCCTCGCGCTGGCCTGGTGGCAGTGGGAGCGGTTCGAATCGGCCTCGGGAACCGGCCAGAACCTCGGCTACGCCCTGCAGTGGCCGCTGTTCGCCGCGTTCGCGGTGTTCGCCTACGTCCGGTTCGTCCGCCTCGAGCGCGAGGCCGAGGAACCGGACACCGCACCGCGCGCGGCGAAGGCCGAGGCACCGCGCGAGATCCCCGCCGGGATCCTGCCGGAACGGCCCAAGGCCGCGCCCGCCGACGACCCGGAAACGGTCGCCTACAACCAGTACCTGGCGGGACTGCACGCCAGCGACATCGATGCGCAGGTCCGCTCGGCCGGTCTGCGCGCCCCTGAGAGGAACGCCGGGTGACCACCGACGAGAACACGACCGCACCGTCGCTCGACCAGGCCGCCCCGGCGGGCGACGCCGCCAAGATCCGTCCGGCGCTACAGCGCTACCGGGTGCTGGCCTGGGTCACCGGCCTGTGGCTGCTGCTGCTCACCGGGGAGATGATCGCCAAGTACGGCTTCGGCGTCGACACCCCGAGCTGGATCGCGGTCGTGCACGGCTGGGTGTACTTCGCCTACCTGCTCGTCACCGCCGACCTCGCCGTGAAGGTGCGCTGGCCGATCGGGCGCACCGTCGGCACCCTGATCGCGGGCACCATCCCGCTGCTGTCGTTCTTCGTCGAGCACCGCAATGCCAAGGACGTCAAACAGCAGTACGGACTCTGAGCCCCCCGAACGACGACAGCGCCGCCGCACCCGGAATCCGGGGCGGCGGCGCTGTCGTTTCGGTTCAGGCCAGCGCGGCCAGCGCGGGCAGCAGCTGGGTGAGCGCCCGGCTGCGGTGCGAGACAGCGTCCTTCTCGGCCGGAGTCAGTTCCGCGGCACTGCCGGTGCCACCCTCCGGCAGGAACAGCGGATCGTAACCGAAACCGCCCTCCCCCACCGGTTTCCGGGCGATCGTGCCCGGCCATTCGCCGCGCACCACGGTTTCGGTGCCGTCGGGCAGCACCAGCGCGCAGGTGGAGACGAACCGGGCGCCGCGCCGCTCGTCGGGCACGTCACCGAGCTGCGCGAGCAGCAAGGTGTTGTTGGCGGTGTCGTCGCCGTGACGGCCCGACCAGCGTGCCGAGAGCACGCCGGGCATACCGTTGAGCGCGTCCACCTCGATCCCGGAATCATCGGCCACACACGGCAATCCGGTGGCGACGGCCCCGTCGCGCGCCTTGGCGATCGCGTTCTCCTCGAAGGTGGCCCCGGTCTCGGGCGCCTCCTCGTAGGGCGGCACCTCGTTCAGGCTCACCAGTTCGATCCCGGCCACGCCCGCCTCGTCGAGGATCCGGCGCAGTTCTTTCAGCTTCTTGGCATTCCGGCTGGCGACCAGCACGCGCACGGCCACGGCTACTTCTTACCGGCCGGCTCGGGCAGCGCACCCGGGTAGGGCTGCGCCAGGACTTCCTTCTGCACCGCGAACAGCTGCTCACAACCGGCCAGCGCCGAATCGAGCAGCTTGTCCAGGGTCGAGCGCGGGAACGTCGCGCCCTCGCCGGTGCCCTGGATCTCGACCAGGGTGCCGGTGTCGGTGGCGACCACGTTCATGTCGACCTCGGCGCGCGAATCCTCCTCGTAGGGCAGGTCGAGGCGCACCCGGCCGTCGACCACGCCGACACTCACCGCGGCGATCATGCACGAGATCGGTTGCGGGTCGGCCAGTTTGCCCGCCGCGGCCAGGTAGGTCACCGCGTCCGAGAGCGCCACGTACGCACCGGTGATGGCGGCGGTACGGGTGCCGCCGTCGGCCTGCAGCACGTCGCAGTCCAGCGCGATGGTGTTCTCGCCCAGCGCGGCCAGGTCGATGCAGGCGCGCAGCGAGCGCCCGATCAGGCGGCTGATCTCCTGGGTCCGGCCGCCGACCTTGCCCTTCACCGATTCACGCCCGCTGCGGGTGTGGGTGGCGGCGGGCAGCATCGCGTACTCCGCGGTGAGCCAGCCGAGCCCGGAATCCCGCCGCCACGGCGGGACACCCTCGGTGACGCTGGCCGTGCACATCACCCGGGTCTGCCCGAACTCGACCAGCACCGATCCCGCCGGATGCGTGGTGAAGCCACGGGTGATCCTTACCTCGCGGAGTTCGTCATCCGCCCTGCCATCGGCTCGTCTCGACACGGCACACACACTAGCCGTTCCACGTCCCCGGGAGTCAGCGAGTCGTCGGGAAGCTCGACTGTTCGCCGGTCCTACAGGTCGAAGGTTTCGCCGGGCGAGACCGCGTGGACCGGGCCGGCGAACGCGGCCTTGGCCTCGGCGATGACATCCTCGCGCGAGGTCCACGGGGGAATATGGGTGAGCAGCAGTTCCTTGGCGCCCGCGCGGGTGGCGATCTCGCCCGCCTCGGTGCCCGAAAGGTGAATGCCGGGAGGGCGATTGGCCGGATCGTGGGTCCACGAGGCTTCGGCCATCAGCACATCGGCGCCTTCGGCCAGCTCGACGACGGCATCGCACATGGCGGTGTCGCCGGTGTAGACGAAGACGCGGCCGTCCGCGGCGGTGATGCGCAGGCCGTAGGACTCCGGCGGGTGATACATCCGGCGGGCCTCGACGGTGTGGCCGGGACCGAAGGGGACGGGCACGTTCTCGACCCAGGCCTGCGAGTCGATCACGTCGGACCAGTCGTCGGTCTCGCCGCCGATCTCGGCGGAGGCGTTGCCGATGCGCAGCGCGGCGTCGGAGGGACCGCGCACCAGCGCCAGGCCCTGCGGCGGATTGGGATGGTAGCGACGCCACACCAGCAGCGCGGGCAGATCGAGGCAGTGATCCGCGTGCAGATGGGTCAGGAAGATGTCGACGTCACCCGGGTTCAGGTACTTCTGCAGCGCGCCGAAGATGCCGGGACCGAAGTCGATGACGGTCGGCCTCATATCGGGACCCGTCAGCAGGTAACCCGACGCTGGGGAATCCGGGCCGGACACGCTGCCCGAGCACCCGAGGACGGTAAGGCGCATGCCCCCATGCTGCCACGACGTGCTGGTGCTCAATGCAGGATCCCCCCATTTTCCAGACCGGATCCCCGGCTACCGCGTAGGTACTGCGCGGCCGACCGATGCTCCACGGCGGCGTCGACGTTCATCACCAGAGAGTACCCAGCCCGCGAGGACTCCACCCACCGCCCCGAAAAGATGTCCCTGCCAAGAAATTAGGGGGTCGCTGGGCAGTACGCCCCACAGCATCGAGCCGTAGAGCGCGAAGATCACCACGCCGAGCACGATCTGCCCCACATTGCGGGCGAACCACCCACGGCAGATCAGATACGTCAGCCAGCCGAACACCAGCGACGACGCGCCGACGTGCACGCTGCCCGACGAGCCGGTCAGCCAGGTGCCGACGCCGGCGACCACCCAGATGATCGCCGTGGCCGCGATACCGCGCCCGATCCCGGACAGCAGCACCAGGAAACCGAGGATCAGCAGCGGCAGCGTGTTGGCCATCAGATGATCCCAGCCGCCGTGCAGCAGCGGCGCCCACACGATGCCGTCGAGGCCGTCGAGTTCGCGAGGTTCGATCCCGCCCGCGTCGAGCTGACCGGGCGCCCCCGTCGGCCGGTCGTGCGAGAGCACCGCGTCGACGCCCTCGATCACATACAACGACCCGACGAACCCGACGATCACGACCGCAGCGCGCGTCCACGCCCGGACGCCCTCGCGCCGTGCGGGTGGGGTCGCGCCGGGCCGTCCCCGCAGCCCGGCGATCCGATCCGGATCGAACGAGGCTCCGATTCCTCCGCCACCGCTCACCGACATCGCCTCCACTCGGGCCGGGCCACTACAGAAGCCAGGGTACCGAAACACCCGCCCCCGTAGGCCCGCCCCGACTCGACCACGCACCCACGAACCCAGCCCGCACGCCCGACCTCTAGGGAGGGCAGGCCGCGCAGCGGCCGTCGCGCGCGCCAGCGCTCCGACAACTCACGCCCAGAGCTGGCCGTCGAGCCGTTCCTCGGCCTCGTCCAGGGTGCCGTCGTAGGCGCCGGTCGACAGGTACTTCCAGCCGCCGTCGGCGACGACGAACGCGATATCAGCGCGCTTGCCCGCCTTCTGCGCCTTCTTCGCCACGCCCAGCGCCGCGTGCAGGATCGCGCCGGTGGAGATGCCGGCGAAGATGCCCTCCTCGCCGACGAGTTCCCGGGTGCGCTTCACCGCGTCGTAGGGGCCGACGGAGAACCGTGTGGTCAGCACCGCCTCGTCGTACAGCTCGGGGATGAACCCCTCGTCGATGTTGCGCAGGCCGTAGACCAGTTCGCCGTAGCGGGGTTCCGCGGCGACGATCTCGATGCCCGGCACGTTCTCGCGCAGGAATCGCCCGGTGCCCATCAGGGTGCCGGTGGTGCCGAGACCGGCCACGAAATGCGTGATCTCGGGCAGGTCGGCCAGCAGTTCCGGGCCGGTGGTCTCGTAGTGCGCGAGCGCGTTGGCCGGATTGCCGTACTGGTAGAGCATCACCCAGTCCGGGTTCTTCGCGGCGATCTCCTTGGCCATGGCCACGGCCTGGTTCGAACCACCCGCGGCCGGCGAGTCGATGATCTCGGCGCCGAACATGGTGAGCAGCTGACGCCGCTCCACCGAGGTGTTCTCCGGCATCACGCACACGATCCGGTAGCCCTTGAGCTTGGCCGCCATGGCCAGCGAGATCCCGGTGTTGCCGCTGGTCGGCTCCAGGATCGTGCAGCCCGGAGTGAGCAGCCCGTCGGCCTCGGCCTGCTCGATCATCCGCAGCGCGGGCCGGTCCTTGATCGACCCGGTGGGGTTGCGGTCCTCGAGCTTGGCCCACAGGCGGACGTGGTCGTCGCCGTCCCACTGCGGCGACAGCGTCTTCAATCCGACGAGCGGGGTGTTGCCGAGGGTCGCGATCAGCGATTCGTAGCGGGCCACGACGTCAGCGCAGGCGCGAGCGACGGGCGCGGAGGAGGGAGCCTGCGGCACCACGCAGCGCCCCGGGAGCGCCGAGATCGACACTGCCGCCGGCGACGGCGGGCAGGATGGTGACCGACGCGCCCGCGGGTACCTCGGCGTCGAGACCACCGGTGAAGCGCACGTCCTCGTCGTCGACGTAGATGTTGACGTAGCGGTTGAGCTTGCCGTCGGAGAGCAGACGCTCGGCCAGGCCCGGGTGGTTGGCCTCGAGGTTCTCGATCAGCGCCGACAGCGTCGAGCCCTCGCCCTGGACGCGCTTCTCGCCTCCGGTGAGACCTCGCATGATGGTCGGAATGGACACGGTTACCGGCATGGGGACTCCTCGGGTGTGACTTCGTTCGGTGGGTTCAGGCGTCGTAGGAATCGACGATCCGCACGGGCTCTTCGGTGACCTCGCCGTCGACGATGCGGTAGCTGCGCAGTTCGTGCCGCTCCGGGTCGCGGGTGGAGATCAGCACATAGTGTGCGAACGGCTCGGAGGCGTAGGAGATGTCGGTACGGCTCGGGTAGGCCTCGGTCGCGGTGTGCGAGTGGTAGACGACCACGGGGGTCTCGTCGGCCTCGTCCATCGCGCGCCAGACCTTCAACTGCTCCCCGGAATCGAAGCGGTAGAACGTGGGCGAACGTTCGGCGTTGACCATGGCGACGAAGCGTTCCGGCCGGTCGCTACCCTCGGGTCCGGCGATGATGCCGCAGGCCTCGTCCGGGTGGTCGGCGCGCGCGTGCGTCACCATCGCGTCCACGAGATCGGCCCTGATCACCAGCACTTCCTCGACCCTTTCCACAAACCTGACTGCGTGCTGTCGAGCACCACCTCGACAACGACCCACCCTATTCGGCTATTCCGCGCCGCGCGCACCCCGGTCCCCACCTGCGGGGAGTCGGCGCGGGAACAGATCTCGATAGGCCGGGATCCCGGCGATCGAGGTCGCGCTGAGCACGGCGTCGACGACAGCCCGCTCCACGACCACGGCCGCGGCCGTGCACAACTGGTCGAGCAGCAGCAGATCGCCGGGGAACGCGCCGGGCAGCGGGATCGGCGGCACCTCGATCGCGGCGGTGGACAGCGCGAACAGGGTGTCACCGTCGAGCGGGGAATGCACCGGCCGGATCGCGCGGGCCAGCCCGTCGTGCGCGGTGGTGGCCAGCCTGTGACAGGCGACCGGGTCGAGCGCGGCGTCGGTGGCGACCACGCCGATGGTCGTGTTGAGCACGGTGCCCTTCACCGGCAGGGCGTCGAGCGCGGCGATCTCGGCCGCGGTCCCGGGCCGCAGCCCGAAGAAATCGGGCCCGTCGGTGCCTGCGCCCCACAGCAGCCCGGTGCGCGGATCGACCACCGAGCCGACGGGATTGGCGACGATCACCGCCCCGACCGTCACCCCGGCGCCCGGCCCGTCGGCGAGAACCACACTCGCCGAACCGATTCCGCCCTTGAGCGCACCGGCGCGCGCGCCGACCCCCGCCCCGGCGGTGCCGCGCGCGAAATCGGCGGCGGCCGCCTCGGCCGCGAGGAATCCGAAGTCGGCGTCGGGCCGGATGTGCCACGCGCCCACCGGCAGATCGAAGATCACCGCGGCGGGCACGATCGGCACCACCCGGCTCGGATCGGCCGGGTCCATCGGGATGCCCTCGCCGTGCTCCTCCGACCAGCGCATCACGCCGTCGGCGGCTGCCAGGCCGTACGCGCTGCCGCCGGTGAGCAGGACAGCGTTCAGCTGACGGACGGTATTGGCCGGGTCGAGCAGATCGGTCTCCCTGGTGCCCGGTCCGCCGCCGCGCACGTCCACCGCGGCGGTCGCGCCGCCGGGGACGCGCACTACGGTGCAGCCGGTCGCGGCGCCGGTACCCAGGGTGACGTCGTCGTCGAGCACCTGGTGATGGCCGACCAGCACGCCCGCCACATCGGTGATCGAGTTCCGTGGACCGGGAGCACTGCGCATTCCCCGACCCTAACCCGCCGAAATCAGGGCGCGAGCGCCTGCAACAGCGAGTCCTGCATCCAGGTCAGCCAGTGGTAGACGTCCAGATGCGGCGCGCGCGGATCACTCGGATCGAAGTGGTCGGGCGTGTCGTCGTCGATGTCGAGCAGGGTGCCCAGCGCCAGGCGCACGTCGGTGAGCGCGGCCAGCCAGGCGTCGGCCTGTTCCGGGGTGAGCACGATCTTGCCGCCTACCTCGGGACAGCTGTCCAGCACGACCCGGCCCGCGGCCAGTTTCGCGTCGATGATCTCGGGCTCGTGCAGGCTGCGCAGCGCGGAGTTGAGATCGGCGCGCTTGGCATCGGGCGAGCCGGGCTCGGCGCGGTGGAAGTCGGGCAGCAGGCGCAGCAGCTGCGGGTCGTCGGGCGGGGTGGAGTTGCCGGTGCGCAGGCCGGTCAGCGCGGCGAGTTCGTCCTCGGGCGCGTCGGCGGCGCGGTCGCTGAGCAGACCGGATACGGCGCCGATCAGGGAGCGCAGCACCGTGGCCTCGTGCTCGTCCATCTCGGAACGAAGCTTCAGGCCACTCAGTGAGTTCTTCCTGCTCCACTTGCGCACAGGGCTACGGTACTCAGTCGTCTCGCTGCATGGTTGCCCAGAGTCCCGCCGCGTGCAATCGGCGCACGTCCTGCTCCATCTTGTCGCGGGAACCGGAGGATACGACGGCCTTGCCCTCGTTGTGCACCTGCAACATCAGCTCGGTCGCCTTGGCTTTGCTGTAGCCGAAGAGCTTCTGGAAGATGTAGGTGACGTAGTGCATGAGGTTCACCGGGTCGTCCCAGACGACGGTCACCCAGGGTCGGTCCTCGGCCTCGAGGATCTCGGTCTGTTCGACCGCTTCCGGCGTCGCTTGCGCCGCTGACAGTGCGGCGTTCACGGCGTCGGTGACGGCGCCGGCTCGAACGGGATTGCACACGGCCATAAAACCCAGGGTACGACGCGGCCACGCAGAAACAACACCCGCGGTGACTACAGTTTCCGGTGTGCAGATCCGTGACGAGTTCGCCAGCACCGCGCTGCTGACCGATCAGTACGAGCTGACCATGCTCGCCGCCGCCCTGGCCGACGGCTCGGCGCATCGGCAGTGCACCTTCGAGGTGTTCGCCCGGCGCTTGCCGCACGGTCGCCGCTACGGTGTGGTGGCCGGTACCGGCAGGCTGCTCGAGGCGCTGACCGATTTCCGGTTCGGTCCGGCCGAACTCGCCGTGGTCGCCCGGTTCCTCGACCCGGCCACCGTCGACTGGTTGCGGGAATATCGCTTCACCGGCGATATCGACGGTTACGCCGAGGGCGAGCTGTACTTCCCCGGCTCGCCGATCCTGTCCGTGCGCGGCAGTTTCGCCGAGTGTGTGCTGCTGGAGACGCTGGCCCTGTCGATCCTCAATCACGACAGCGCCATCGCTTCGGCGGCCGCGCGCATGGTGAGCGCGGCGGCGGGCAGGCGGATGATCGAGATGGGCTCGCGGCGCACCCACGAACTGGCCGCGCCGTCCAGTTCCCGCGCCGCCTACCTGGCCGGCTTCGACGCCACCTCCAATCTGGCGGCCGTGCGCGACTTCGGCGTGCCCGGCGCGGGCACCAGCGCGCACGCGTTCACCCTGCTGCACAGCGGCGCCGACGGCGAGCACGAGGCGGCCGCGTTCCGCAGCCAGGTCGACGCGCTCGGCGTCGGCACCACCCTGCTCGTCGACACCTTCGACATCACCCGGGGCGTCGCGACCGCGATCGAGGTCGCCGGCACCGAGCTGGGCGGCGTGCGGATCGATTCCGGCGATCTCGGTGTGCTGGCCAGGCAGGTCCGCGACCAGCTCGACGGCCTCGGCGCCACCGGCACCCGCATCGTGGTCTCCGGCGATCTGGACGAGTACGCGATCGCGGCCCTGCGCGCCGAACCGGTCGACGTCTACGGCGTCGGCACCTCACTGGTCACCGGTTCCGGTGCCCCGACCGCGGGCATGGTCTACAAGCTGGTCGAGGTCGACGGCGTCCCGGTGGCCAAGCGCAGCAGTCACAAGCAGTCGCGCGGCGGCACCAAGAAGGCGTTGCGGCTGGCCCGCGCGACCGGCACGATCGTCGAGGAGATCGTCTACCCCGCCGACGGAGAAACCCCGGCCACCAACGGTTTCCAGGCCAGGGAGCTGCTGGTGCCGCTGGTTCGCAAGGGCACGGTGGTCGACGGCGTCGCGACGCTGGCGCAGAGCCGGGAGCTGGTCGCGCGCGGGCTGGTCAGCCTGCCGTGGGAGGGGCTCAAGCTGTCGGCGGGCGAGCCCGCGGTGCCGACGACGTTCCTGGGCTGACCGCGCCACGACAGCGGCCGGAGCGACGCGGCCGAGTGGCCGTGCGGGTCGGGGCAGCGGACAATGATGTCGTCGGAGTTCCGCACGGCACACGACGCGCCCGCACGCGCGGCTCGAACCGGTGGAGGAAGTGGAGGACGCCATGGCACGCGGTCTGGTGATCGTGGATGTGCAGAACGACTTCTGCGAGGGCGGGGCACTGGCTGTCGCGGGAGGCGCCGCGGTGGCGGCGGCCATCAGCGAGTTCGTGGCCACGCACGACTACGACGCGGTGGTCGCGACCAGGGACTACCACGTCGATCCCGGCCCGCATTTCTCCACCGAGCCCGACTACGTCGACACCTGGCCCCCGCACTGCCGGGTCGGCACGCCGGGCGCGGATTTCCACCCGGCGCTGGATCTCGGCCCGGTCCAGGAGGTCTTCTCCAAGGGCGAGTACTCCGCCGCCTACTCCGGTTTCGAAGGCGCGGCCGCCGACGGCAGCACCCTGGCGGACTGGCTGCGTGCCCGTGACATCGACCGCGTCGACGTCGTCGGCATCGCCACCGACCACTGCGTGCGCGCCACCGCGCTCGATGCCCGCGCCGCGGGGTTCGACACCCGCGTCCTGCTCGACCTCACCGCGGGCGTCGCCCCGGCGACGGTCACCGCCGCGCTGTCCACGCTGCGCGAGGCGGGCGTCGCGTTGTCGGGCGAGCTTCGCGGCTGAACTTCTGTCGCAGGCACACCCGGGGACGAGGACGGGCGACCCGCGGCGAGCGGCCGGGACGCGGCTAGCCTGCACCCATGGACTACCGATTCCCGGCGCAGGCCCGCGCCCGCCTGCGGGCGGCGCTGGCCGATCTCGACAGCATCCACGACGCCGCCGACATCGTCTTCTGGTCCAACCCCGTCACCGACGAATTGCAGCGCCGCGGCGTCGGCGCCTTCGCCGAACTCCCGCCCGCCTTCGCCCACCTGCTGGCCCTGTCGAGCCTGCACACCAGCGTCCTGGACACCGGCTTCAGCGGCTACCTGCGCACCCGTCGCGGTGAGCTCCCCTGGGCCACACGGGGTTTGCGCGCGGCGGGCATGCCACGCCTGGCCGCCGCCGCGATCCTGGCCGCCCGCGACGCCTCCCCCAGCTCCCCCGACGACGCCCTGGACCGCTTCTTCGACGACGAACACCAGACCCTGGCCAACCCGGGCCAGATCCGCCGCCCCGACGGCGCTCGCGCCGACGACCCCGACGAGATCTACGACATCAACGAACCCGCCGACTTCGAACAGCGCGTCCTCGACTACGTCCGCGACCACCTCGACGACTTCGTCCGCGAGCCCTGACCCCCCACGACGCGACCCCCCACGACCCGACCTCGAGGTGGGTCCGCCGCGCGGTGGAGAGTCGCGGCCGCTCCGTCGATCAGGGGCCGCGACCTCGAGCGCGCCAGCGCTCCGAAAATCCTGTCCGAGGGGACCGATAAGCTGCCTGCGTGCCCGAACTTCCTCCCGTCGCCGACCTGCTCGCCACCGCCGTGCATGCCCTGGGAGGCAAGGAACGCACCGGCCAGACGACGATGGCCACCGCGGTCGACCACGCGATCGATACCAAGGAACACCTGGCGGTGCAGGCGGGAACCGGCACCGGCAAGTCGCTGGCCTACCTGGTGCCGAGTCTGCGGCACGCGGTGCGGACCGGGCGCACGGTGGTGGTCTCCACCGCGACGATCGCCCTGCAACGTCAGCTGGTCGACCGCGATCTGCCCCGGCTGGCCGACGCGCTGGCCGGGCCGCTGGGCCGGGTGCCGCAGTTCGCGATCCTCAAGGGCCGCAACAACTATCTGTGCCTGAACAAGATCAACAGCGTGATCCCGGAGGACACCGGCGGCGAGGCGGAACTGTTCGACGCGTTCGCCATCTCCAAGCTGGGCCGCGAGGTACAGCGGCTCAACGAGTGGGCCTCCGACACCGAGACCGGCGACCGCGACGAGATCGCCCCCGGCGTCAGCGACCGGGCCTGGCGCCAGGTCAGCGTGTCCTCGCGCGAATGCCTGGGCAAGACCCGCTGCCAGTTCGGCCAGGACTGCTTCGCCGAGAAGGCGCGTGCCGAATCGGCCCAGGCCGACGTGGTGGTGACCAACCACGCCCTGCTGGCCATCGACGCGATCAGCGGCATCCAGGTGCTGCCCGAACACGATGTGGTGGTGATCGACGAGGCGCACGAACTGGTCGACCGGGTCACCGGCGTCGCCACCGCCGAACTCGCCGCGACCGCGATCAGCGCCGCGGCCCGCCGCTGCACCAAGCTCATCGACGAACGCGAGGTCGACCGGCTCGAAGGCGCGGCCGAAGCATTCCACGAGGCGCTCGAGGATCTGCCACCCGGCCGCTGGGATCAGCTGCCCGACGGCATCGCCCCCGTCCTCGCACTGGTCCGCGACGCCGCCTGGAACGCCCGCACCGCGCTCGCGCCGCAGGGCAGCGTCAAGGCCACCGACGATCCCGACAACGCCGCGGCTCGCACGATGGCCGTGGCCGCGATCGACGACGTGCACGACGCTGCGGTGCGCACCCTCACCGCGTTCGAGGAGGCCGATCCGGCCGCGCGCCGCGATGTCATCTGGCTCTCGGCCGACGAGATCCGCGGCGTCGCGCGCCGCACCCTGCGGATGGCGCCGCTGTCGGTGGGCGGCCTGCTGCGCAGCAGACTGTTCGGCACCGCGACCGTGGTCCTCACCTCGGCCACCCTCCAGATCGGCGGCTCGTTCGACGGTCTCGCGATCACCTGGGGCCTGCCCTCGCAGTCCGGCGGCAAGGTCGACCCGGCACTGGCCAACGGCGCCACCGCGCCCGCCGACCTGGAATCGGTGCGCTGGAGTTCCCTCGACGTCGGCTCCCCGTTCGACCACGCCAAGTCCGGCATCCTCTATGTCGCCAAGCACCTGCCCGCGCCGGGTCGCGACGGCCTCGCCCCCGCCTATCTCGACGAGATCGAGCAGCTGATCACCTCCGCGGGCGGGCGCACGCTCGGCCTGTTCTCCTCGATGCGCGCCGCCAAGGCCGCTACCGAGGCGCTGCGCGAACGGCTCGACACCCCGGTGCTGTGCCAGGGCGACGACTCGATGGGCGCGCTGGTGCGCAAGTTCGCCGACGACCCGGCGACGTCGCTGTTCGGCACGCTCACGCTGTGGCAGGGCGTCGACGTACCGGGCCCGTCGCTGAGTCTGGTGATCCTGGACCGCATTCCGTTCCCCCGCCCCGACGACCCGCTGCTCACCGCCCGTCAGCGCGCGGTGGAATCGCGCGGCGGCAACGGCTTCATGACGGTGGCGGCCAACCATGCCGCGCTGCTGCTGGCCCAGGGCACCGGTCGACTGCTGCGCAGCGTCGACGATCGCGGCGTCGTCGCGATCCTCGATTCGCGGCTGGCCACCGCCCGGTACGGCGGCTACCTGCGCGCTTCGTTGCCGCCGTACTGGGAGACCACCGACCCCGAGGTGGTGGCGAAGGCGCTGCGCAGGCTCACCGCGTCCGCCTGAGCTGAGGGACTTTTACGCCGAGTCCTGCAATCGACATGACCACACCCGTGAATTCACCACCGGGCGAACGCAAGTCGTGAGACCGTTGGGTGATGAAGCACCACGCCGATGGCGAGGTACTCGGCGAATTTCTGGTCAGCGCAAGATCTTTGGCCGAGTACCGCGCGATGTTTCACCTGTCCGACGACGACCTCACCGGGCGCAAGGTGCTCGATTGCCCTGGTGGCGCAGCAAGTTTCGCGGCCGAGGCGACTGCCCTGGGTGCCGTGGTCACCGCGATCGATCCGATCTACGCCCGTCCGACCACCGCACTGGCCGTCGATGCCGTCACCGAGAACGACCGCGCCGTGGCCTGGGCCGCCGCCAATGCCCACCGCTACCGCTGGGACTGGTACGGCTCCCCCGACGGCCATGCCGCCATCCGGCGTGGCGCGGCCCGGCGCTTCGCCGCCGATCTGCGCGCCGCACCCGACCGCTACATCGCCGCGAGCTTGCCCGAACTCCCGTTCCCCGACAAGTCCTTCGACCTGTCGCTGAGCTCGCACCTGCTGTTCAGCTACGCCGACCGCCTCGACGCCGAATTCCACCTGTCCGCCCTGCTCGAACTGTCCCGGGTCACCGAGGGCGAAGCCAGGCTCTACCCTCTGCTCGATTACACCGGCGCGCCCCTGGACGACCTCATCGCCCACCTCCGCACCGAACTCCACGACAAGGGCGTGCACACCGCACTGCGCAAGACCCGCTACGAGTTCCATCACGGCGCCGACACCATGCTGGTCTTGCAGCCGGCCGCGTGACCGGGCACTTCCGGGTCCGGTCGGCCGCTCCGGCGGCCGCCTTCATAGGGATCCTCTACCAAAGGCGGGCCGCACCGCGGCATCCCGGCGGGCGGGCGGTAGGTTCTTAGTCGTGCATACGATGCGAGCCGGCCGGTAGTACGGCCGTGGTGGAGAAATCTCGACGCGCGGAGCTCCCGCGCACAGTCTCGACGCTCCTCCTGCTACTCGGTACCGCCATTCTCGGCGTGACACTGCTGTTCACCACCATGGATCCGTGGATGGACAGCGGCGGCATCCTCGTCGGCGGCCTCGACGTCCACATCTACCGCGACGGCGGCTGGCGCGTGCTGCACGACCGAGCCCTCTACATCGAGCCGACGCACTACGGCCTGCTCTACACCTACACGCCGTTCTCGGCGCTGGCGTTCCTGCCGCTGGTGCTGGTGCCGTGGTCGGCGGTCACCACGACCTGGTTGGTACTCAATCTCGTCGTGTTGTTCGGCTGCGTGCTGCAGAGCTGGCGGATGCTCGGCTACCGGGTGACACCGCGCCTGGTCGTCGTCAGCGCGCTGATCATGCTGGCCTTCGTCTTCGCCGAGCCCGTACGCACCACGTTCTACTACGGGCAGATCAACCTGTGGCTCATGCTGCTCGTGCTGTGGGACTTCTCCCGCGCCGAGCACAGCAGGCTGCGCGGTCTCGGCGTCGGCATCGCCGCGGGGATCAAGCTGACGCCGCTGTTCTTCGTCTCCCAGTATCTGGCGCAGCGGCAGTGGCGTGCCGCGGCCACCGCGGCGCTCACCTTCGCCGCCACGATCGGCCTGACCGCGCTTGTCCTGCCGAGCGATTCCGCTCAGTACTGGACCTCGACGTTCTTCCAGTCCGGCCGCATCGCCCCCGATGTCCACCCCGCCAACCAGTCGCTGCGCGGGGCCATCGCCCATCTCGTCCACGGGCCTGCCCCGGTCTGGTTGTGGCTGTTGATCGCGGTCCCGATCGCGCTCGTCGCGCTGTGGCTCGCGGCCGAGCTGGTGCGCCGCGGCGAAGCGCTGCTGTCGGTGACCCTCGGCGGCCTCACCGCCTGCGCGGTCTCCCCGTATTCGTGGGGGCACCACTGGGTCTGGTTCGTGCCGCTGACGGTCTACCTGATCCATCGCGCGCAGACCCGTGGCCGCTGGTGGCTCGCCGCCGGCGGGCTCTACCTCGCCATCGCCGCGTGGACCTACACCTACACCCCCACCTGGGTCAGTGTCGGCACCTTCCTGCTGCCGCCGTGGTGGCCGGGCGCGCAGGTCATGATGAACGTCTATGTGGTCGTCTACCTGACCGTGCTGATCGGCGCCTTCCGGCTGGTCCGCTCGACGCCGCCGCGCCCACGCGTCGAACCGATCGAACCGACCATCATCGATCCCCCTGTCGCGGAAGAACTCTCCCGCGCGATCCGGCCACCGCGCGTCGCCGGCGGGGCACACCCCGACGACGACCGCCCGGCCATGGTGGACTGAGCTCTACCCGCAGGCCCAGTCGAAGACGCCCGACTCCAGGTCGAGCTGGGCGTTGCCGCCACCGAAGTTCATCCCGGAGATCTCCTCGATCTCCAGGTAGTACGGGGTCAGGCCCTCCGGGAGCGCCTGGACGGGGAAGGCGGTGCCGCCGAGGTGGGAGCGCCCGAACAGGGGCTCGGCCCAGTGATTCCAGCCGGAGTCCTCCGTGAGCGGATCCTGGTAGCGCGAGTTCGGGACGTACTCGACCGGCGGGATGCCGATATTGGGATCGGCGACGCGCTCGGCCAGCCAGACGCCGATAGTGGGGTGCACGTCGTCCCAGGCGTTGCAGCCCTCGTCGCTCGCGACCGGCGAACCGGGCGGGCGCACGTCGGCGGGCGGGGCGACCGGGCCCGCGGCGAATTCCGCTTCGGTCAGCCAGATCAGGGCGAACACGCCGCCGATCTCGTCGTGCAGGAGTTGCAGCTGGGAGTGCAGCCGGGTCGAGACCAGCTCGCGGGCGACGGGATCCTCGGCGGACGCGTCGGCCTGGATCGGGTCGGTCGCGTCGGCGAACTGCCCCTCACCCTGGAAGAAGGCGATGGCCGGGAACTTCGGTCCCCGGCGCTGATAGTCGGTGGGCAGCCGCAGGGTGAGCGCGTGCATCATCGGCAGCCCGGTGACCGGTCCGCGCGGCCAGGTCGCCGGATCGATCGCGGGTCCCTCGCTGCCGATCCACCCGGCGCGCACCGGCGCGTCGAGCGTCAGCGGTTCACCGCCCGGCGTCTCCGCCAGTTTGTCCGCGGAATCCCCGAAACCCAGGTCGTAAGCCTTCATCGCAGCTCTCCTCTTCGATGCGCGGACGGTGCGTGGCGCCGCGTCGACCGGCGCCGCCGACGAGGGTAATCGGTACCGGCGACAGGCGCGGGCACTGCGTGGAACCACGGGCATACGGTCGATGACGAAACGTCGCGCACCTGGGAACGACAACGGCGGCGTGGCAACCGATTCCGGTCGCCACGCCGCCGCCGTCGACGTCGGCTCGGCTCAGAGCGCGGCCTTCAGGATCAGGGTCAGCACCGCGGCGACCACGGCGACCGCCACGGCCGCGGCGCCCCAGACGACACCCTGGCGCGCCCAGGGACGCCCGGCGTCGAGCGAGAACCGGCCCGGGCCGGTGAAGGCCAGGCCCGCGGCGGCGATCGCGTAGACCAGCGGGGTCGAGTAGCCGGTCACCGACGGGTCGGCCGGGAAGAGACCACCGGCCCACAGCACGTTGATCGCGTTGATCATGGTGCCGAGCACGATCGCGGCGGCCAGCGGCGTGAACAGACCGAAGACCAGCAGCAGACCGCCGACCAGCTCGCTGAGCCCGGCGAGGGTGCCGAAGAGGACACCGGGGTTGTAGCCCATCGCCTCGAAGCTGTCGGTGGTGGTCTGCCAGCCCATGCCGTTGAACCAGCCGAACAGTTTCTGCGCGCCGTAGGCGGCCATCAGGCCGCCGAAGCCGACGCGCAACACCAGCAGGCCGATGCCGTAGGCGGTGACCTCGTCGGCGGTGGAGGTAGCGGGAGTGGTGCGGGTAGCGGTGTCGGTCATCGTTTCCTCATCTGCGATTCGATACATGCCCGCAACCGGACCACGGTCCGGTTGCCTCTTCCGGTCACAACCCTGGGTCCGGGCCATCTATTTCACGTCGTTCCCAGCACTTCCGTGACCCTGCTCACACGAAAAACAGCAAAGGCCGCCCCGAAGGGCGGCCTTTGCGCGAGGACTCAGTTCACCACGCCATGGTCGCGTAGCCGACCAGGGCGCTCTCCGACTCCTGCGACAGCTTCCAGGTGCCGTCGATGTTCTTCCAGGTCACCGGGATCGGGTAGGTGTAGTCGCCGAGGCGGCTGTTCAGGGTGGCCGAGAGGGTGTCACCGTCGACGGTGACCGGGCCCGAGACGTCCCAGCTGTAGCCCGGGATCCGGTTGACGGTGTCGCGGACGACGGCGAGGCTGCCCGCGTTGCCCGACTCGAGCTCGGCCGAGGAGCCGTTCATGGCCGCCTGCAGCTTGCCCTGCAGTTCGCCGGCCGACGGGGTCGCCGGAGCGGCGATCGCGGCGGGAGCGGTGGCGACGACAGCCGCGGTGACCGGCGCGAAGATGGTGGCAACCGCCATCGACGCGGCAACGAGCGAGCGCTTCATAGGTAACTCTCCTTCAAGCTTGGCTAGGCTAGCCTAAGTATAGGCACACCTACGGCGGGTTCACCTACTCGACCAGGAAGAAGAAGTACCCGAGGAACAGCACCATCAGCGCCCACATGGCCGGATGCACGTCCCGGTACCGGCCCCTGGCGACCATCACGATCGGGTAGAAGATCATGCCCATCGCCAGGCCGTTGGCGATCGAATAGGTCAGCGGCATCATGATCACGGTCAGGAACGCGGGCACCGAGTACTCGAGGTGCTGCCAGTCGATATCGCCCAGCGCCCGGGCCATCAGCACGCCGACGACGATCAGCGCGGGGGCGGTGACCTCGGCCGATCCGGCGATCACCGAGAAGATCGGATAGCAGAACATCGCGAGCAGGAACCAGCCCGCCGTGGTCACCGCGGTGATCCCGGTCCGCCCGCCCGCCGAGACGCCCGCCGTCGATTCCACGTACGCGGTCGTGGTGGAGGTACCGATGATCGCGCCCGCCGTGGTGCCGACCGAGTCGGCCGCCATCGCACTGCGCGCCCGCGGCAGCGTGCCGTCCTTGTTCAGCAGACCCGCCTGGTTGGCGACGCCGATGAGCGTGCCCGAGGCATCGAAGAAGTCGACGAACAGCATGGTGAGCACCACCACGATCATCTGCCCGGTGAACGCGTCGGGCAGATGGATGATCGCCTGGCCGAAGGTCTGATCCAGGCCCTTGGGCAGCTCGGCGATGCCGTCCGGAATCGCGACCAGCCCCGTCACCATGCCCAGGACGGTGGTCGCGACGATGCCGTAGAGCACCGCGCCGTGCCAGCCGATCACCAGGAAGACCACCGTCACGATCAAGCCGAACAGGGCCAGCAGCGTGGTGCCCTTGGTGAAGTCGCCGAGGGTGACCAGCGTCGCGTCGCTGTTGACCACGATGCCCGCGTTCTTCAGTCCGAGGAACGCGACGAACAGGCCGATGCCCGCGCCCACCGCGAACTTCATCTGCAGCGGGATGGCGTTGAGGATCCGTTCCCGGATCTTGGTGATCGCCAGGACGAAGAAGATGATGCCCGACAGCAAGGTGCCCGACAGGGCGACCTGCCACGGAATGCCCATACTGAGCACGACCGTGTAGGCGAAGAACGCGTTGAGGCCCATGCCGGGCGCGAGCGCG
The DNA here is from genome assembly GCF_032656385.1 of Nocardia canadensis. NCBI lineage: Bacteria > Bacillati > Actinomycetota > Actinomycetes > Mycobacteriales > Nocardiaceae > Nocardia > Nocardia canadensis. The sequence continues at coordinate 19,655 of NZ_JAVCWB010000003.1, read as the reverse complement.
ATCGGATATTTGGCCCAGATGCCCATGACCAGGGTGCCGAAGATCGCGGCCACCGCCGTCGCGGTGAACACGGCCTGCATCGGGATGCCCTTGTCGCCCAGGGCGCCCTCGTCACCGAGGATCGACGGATTCACCGCCAGCACGTAGGACATCGCCAGGAACGTGACCGTGCCCGCCATCGCCTCGCGCCGGAAGGTGGACCCGCTCGACGTGACACCGAAGTACCCGTCGAGACGCCGTCGGGCGCGGGTTAGGACATCGCTGGCCATGACACTCCAGTCCGGATTTCAGAGAAGAAGGATGCCCAGGAACGGTAGCGGAAAGTTCACTGAATCGAAGAACCCGCCGTCGGTGACACGACGCAGGTCACGCTCCGGCGACGGCCACCAGCCCCAGCTCGGCATCCGAGGCCAGCAACGCGTTGTGGGGCAGCACACGCACGGTGTAGCCGACCGCGCCCGACAGCGGCACCGGCGACTGCACGGCATACAGCTCGACGCCCTCGTCGGTGCCGGTGTGGGTCATTTCGACGGTGGTGGTGTCGGACAGGTCGTCGGTCGGCGACACTCGGCCGAGCACCGCCTGCACCACGACATCCGACGGCGCGAGCCCGCCGAGTTCGATGCGCGCCTCCAGCGACAGCTTCGCGCCGATCACCGGGGTATCGGGCAGGCCGGAACTGTCGACCTGCGCGACCCGTACCGACGGCCAGGCCGCGTCGACCCGCTTGCGGTATTCGGCGACCTGCGCCGCGCCGGCGAACCCGTCGGCGGCAGCCCGGCCGAACGCCGCGGCCGCGGGTCCGTAGTACTGCTCGGCGTAGTCGCGCACCATGCGTGAGGCCAGCACCTTGGGACTGGTGGTCTGCAGGGTGTGGCGCACCATTTCGGTCCAGCGCACCGGCACGCCCGCGGCGTCGCGGTCGTAGAAGCGGGGCGCGACGGTGCGCTCGACGAGTTCGTAGAGCGCAGAGGCCTCCAGATCGTCGCGGCGGTGCTCGTCGCGCACGCCGTCGGCGGTGGGAATCGCCCAGCCGTTCTCGCCGTCGTACATCTCGTCCCACCAGCCGTCCCGGATGGACAGGTTGAGACCGCCGTTGAGCGCGGACTTCATGCCGGAGGTGCCGCAGGCCTCGAGCGGGCGCAGCGGATTGTTCAGCCACACATCGCAACCCCAGTACAGGTAGCGGGCCATCGACATGTCGTAGTCGGGCAGGAAGACGATGCGGTGGCGCACCGCCGGATCGTCGGCGAAGCGCACGACCTGCTGGATCAGCGCCTTGCCGCCGTCGTCGGCGGGATGGCTCTTGCCCGCGACCACCAGCTGCACCGGCCGCTCGGGATCGAGCAGCAGCGCGCGCAGCCGTTCGGGGTCGCGCAGCATCAGCGTCAACCGCTTGTAGGTGGGCACGCGACGCGCGAAGCCGACGGTGAGCACCGACGGATCGAAGACCTCGTCGATCCAGCCCAGTTCCGCCTCGGCCGCGCCGCGCTGATGCCAGGAATCGCGCAGCCTGCGGCGTACCTCGTCGATCAGTACCCCGCGCAGGGTGTTTCGCGTCGACCACAGCTGCCCGAGATCGACATCGCTGAGCTTCTCCCAGCCGCGCGCCTCCTCGACCAGCTCCGGCCCGACCAGCTCGCGAGCCTTGTCGAGCCATTCCCTGGCCGCCCAGGTCGGCGCGTGCACGCCGTTGGTGACCGAACCGATCGGCACCTCGGCCGCGTCGAAGCCCTGCCACAGCCCGGCGAACATGTCCCGGCTGACCTCGCCGTGCAGCTTCGAGACGCCGTTGGCGCGCTGGGCCATCCGCAGACCCATGTGGGCCATGTTGAACACGGACGGATCGGCCTCCCGGCCGAAAGCCAGGATCCGATCGATGGACAGTCCGGGCAGCAGCGCGGACTCGGCTTCACCGTGCGCGCCGCCGAAGTAGCGGCGCACCAGCGGCATCGGGAACCGGTCGATCCCGGCGGGCACCGGGGTGTGCGTGGTGAACACGGTGCCGGCCCGGACCGCGGCCAGCGCGGTATCGAAATCGAGTCCGTCCGCGATGAATTCACGGATTCGTTCCACCCCGAGGAAGCCCGCGTGGCCCTCGTTCATGTGGAACACGTCGGGATCGGGCAGCCCGTTGGCGCGGGTGTAGGCGCGCACCGCGCGGACACCGCCGATGCCGGCCAGGATCTCCTGCTTGATCCGGTGATCCTGGTCGCCGCCGTAGAGCCGGTCGGTGACCGCGCGCAGTTCCGGATCGTTCTCGGCGATGTCGGAATCGAGCAGCAGCAGCGGAATCCGGCCCACCTGGGCGATCCACACCCGGGCCCGCAGCACCCGCCCCTCCGGCATGCCGACATGGATCAGCACCGGCGAACCGTCACTGGTGAGCAGCCGCAGCGGCAGACCCTGCGGGTCCAGCGCCGGGTAGTGCTCCATCTGCCAGCCGTCGGCCGACAGCGACTGCCGGAAGTACCCGGACCGGTACAGCAGCCCGACGCCGATCAGCGGCAGCCCCAGGTCGGAGGCGGCCTTGAGATGGTCACCGGCCAGGATGCCCAGGCCGCCGGAGTAGTTCGGCAGCACCTCGGTGACACCGAACTCCATCGAGAAATAGGCGATCCCCGCGACCGTCGTCCCGGTCTGCTGCTGGAACCAGCGCGGCCGAGCCAGATAGTCGCGCAGCCCCTCGGCGGCGGCGTCCACCCGGGCGAGATAGGCGGGATCGGCGGCGAGCGCGTCGAGGCGCTCGGCGGGCACCTCCCCCAGCATCCGCACCGGATCCTGGCCGACCGCGCGCCACAGCTCGGGGTCGAGTTCGGCGAACAGATCCTGCGTCGGGCCGTGCCACGACCACCGCAGGTTCGTCGACAACTCGCCCAGCGCGGTGAGCCGCTCCGGCAAATGGGCACGGACAGTGAACCGACGAAGTGCCTTCACCCGGCAACCGTACCGCTGTTCGGCCGCTCCGCGAATTCTTACGAGCCGTCCGGGAGCACGACCGGTCGGCCCGCGTTGTGAGCGGAATCAGCGGGACGCGGCGGGTTCCTGGGTGAACTGCGCGGCGAACTCCGGGGTGGGCGGGACCTCCGTGATGACGTCGATGAGGACGCCCGAGGGGTCGGCGACGATGAAATGGCGCTGGCCGAAGTCCTCGGTGCGGAGGGGAAGTTCGGGGTGCAGGCCACCGGATTCGACCAGGCGCTGCCATTCGGCGTCGACGTCGTCGACCTCGAAGTTCAGGACCAGGCCCTGGACCGGCTTGCCGAAGCCCGCGGGGATGGTCGGGTGGGTGGGGTCGAGGAGGGCCAATTCGTAGGCGGGCTCGCCGTCGCGGGCCGGGCGACGCAGGCTGACGTACCAGCCCGCCTCGAAGGTGATCTCGAAGCCGAACCAGCGCGTGTAGAAGTCGCAGGATTCCGCGATCCGGGAGGTGCCGAGGACCGGGTAGAAGCTGCTCAGTGCCATGACTTTCCTTTCGCATACCGATGGTATGTGTCGTAGGCTAGCTGACATACCGACGGTAGGTCAACGGAAGGACGGTGCATGACATCCACGGCGCGGGCCCAGCAGCGCGAGGAGACGCGGCGGGCGCTGGTGGCGCAGAGCAGGCGGCTGTTCGCGGCGAAAGGCTATGCGGCCGTGGGCCTGTCGGAGATCGTGGCGGCATCGGGAGTCACCAAGGGCGCGCTGTACCACCATTTCGACAGCAAGGCCGAGCTGTTCCGGGCGGTCCTCACCCAGGTGCAGCAGGAGGTCGGCGAGCAGGTCGCGGCCGCCGCCGACGCCGAGCCCGATCCGTGGACCCAGCTGACCAGCGGATGCGCCGCGTTCCTGCGGGCCTGCGCCGACCCCCTGGTCCAGCGGATCATGCTGATCGACGGCCCCGCCGTCCTCGGCTGGCACGAATGGCGCGCCCTGGACGAGGCCAATTCCGCCCGGCACCTGCACGAGGCACTGGAATCGCTGGTCGGCGCGGGCATCCTGGTACCCCAGCCGATCGCTCCCCTGACCCGACTGCTCTCCGGCGCCATGAACGAAGCCGCCCTCTGGCTCGCCACCACCCCCGACACCGACGCGCTCCCCGACACCATCACCGCGCTGGACCGGCTCCTCGCCGGACTGCGCACCGCCTGACCCACCGCCGCTCCTGGACCGCGCCGACAGGGCGCGCTTCGACCCTCACCACGCCCGATCCGGATGCGCCGACCGGCTGCCGCGGGGCACACAGCCCGCCGCCATCGACCCGCGTGTCGGGTGAGCGCCACAAAACCGATGGCCGCCACCGTCGACCCCATGCCACCATGCAGCGATGCCGCACTGGGTCGATGTCCTGCCCGAATTCCTGGTCGCCTCGCTGATCCTGGCCGCGCTGCCGGGTCCGGCGACGGCGCTGTTCCTGCAGCGCTCGGTGCGCGACGGCAGACGCGCGGGACTGGCCGCGGTCGCGGGCAACGAGATCGGCGTGCTGGGCTGGACGCTCGCGGGCGGGACCGGGCTGTCGATCCTGCTGGCGGCGAACCGGTGGCTGAACACGGCGATGCACGTCGTCGGCGCGGCGGTGCTGATCTGGCTCGGCGTCCAGGCCTGGCGCCACGCCCGCGGCGCCGACGACGATTTCGGCGCCGCCCTGACCGCGAAACTCCCCGGCGGCAACACCCCCGCCGCCGCGTTCCGCGCCTCCCTGATCTCGATCGCCGCCAACCCCAAGGCCGCGGTCTTCGGCATCACGATCCTGCCGCAGTTCCTGCCGAGCGAGGGCCCGGTGCTGCCTACCCTGCTGATCCTGGCCACCATCCAGGTGATCCTGGACGGCGCCTGGTGCGTCGCGGTGGTCCTGGCCGCCGACCGGGCGGGTACCTGGCTGCGGCGCGCCGCGATCCGCCGACGCGTGGAACGGAGCCTCGCCGCGATCTTGGTCGCCCTCGGCCTCGGCCTCGCCGCCGACGCCCGCTGACGGGAGGTCGGCCGCGTTCTCGGCTGATCAGTGGGCTGCGGCGCTCAGCGCCCGGCCGCCGGAAATGCAGTAGGTTTGTGCGGTGACCGGCCGGATTGCCATAGATGACATCGCCCCGTCCATCCCCGGCGGCCGCCCGGCCAAGGCCGCCGTCGGCGAGGTGTTTCCCGTCCGCGCCGTGGTGTGGCGCGAGGGGCACGATGCCGTGGCGGCGACGCTGGCGGTGCGCGCGCCCGGCTCGTCGCGGATCACCCGCCTGCGGATGACGCCCGACTACGAGCCCGACGTCTTCAACGGCCTGTTCACCCCGCACACCCCTGGCGTGTGGACCTTCCGTATCGAGGGCTGGAGCGATCCGATCGCCACCTGGCGCTCGGCCGTGGAGGCCAAGCTGGCGGTCGGCCAGACCGCCCTCGACCTGGCCAACGATCTCGAGATCGGCGCCACCCTGTTCGAACGGGCCGCCCAGGCGGTGCCGAAGAAGCAGTTCGAACGGTTGCGCGCCGCCGCCACCGCCCTGCGCGGCGACGAGCAACTGCCCGCCCGGGTCGCGCCGGCGTTCAGCGAGGAGGTCGCCGAGATCCTGCGCGCGACCCCGCTGCGCGAGATGGTCACCCGCGGCGCCCAGCAATCGGTGCTGGTCGAGCGCAGGCGCGCGCTGGTCGGCTCGTGGTACGAGTTCTTCCCGCGCTCGACCGGCGGACGCGATGCCGACGGCAAGCCGGTGCACGGCACCTTCGCCACCGCCGCCCGCGAACTCCCCCGCATCGCCGGGATGGGCTTCGATGTCGTCTATCTGCCGCCGATCCACCCCGTCGGCGAGATCAATCGCAAGGGCCGCAACAACGCGCTCACCACCGAACCGGGCGACGTCGGTTCGCCGTGGGCCATCGGCTCGGCCGACGGCGGCCACGACACCACCAACCCGCTGCTCGGCACCGAAGCCGATTTCGTCGACTTCGTCGCCACCGCGACGGATCTCGGTCTCGAGGTCGCGATCGACCTGGCCCTGCAATGCGCGCCCGACCACCCGTGGGTGCGGGCGCATCCGGAGTGGTTCACCACCCTGCCCGACGGCACCATCGCCTTCGCGGAGAACCCGCCGAAGAAGTACCAGGACATCTACCCGGTCAACTTCGACAACGACCCCGACGGCCTCTACGCCGAGGTGCTGCGAGTGGTCCGGCACTGGATCGGCTTGGGCGTCACCATCTTCCGCGTCGACAACCCGCACACCAAGCCCGCCGACTTCTGGGAGTGGCTGATCGCGCAGGTGCGCCGCACCGACCCCGACGTGATCTTCCTGTCCGAGGCGTTCACCCGCCCGGCCCGGCTCTACGGACTCGCGCGACGCGGGTTCAGCCAGTCCTACACCTACTTCACCTGGCGCGTGTTCAAGTGGGAGCTGGCCGAATTCGGCGCCGAACTCGCCGCCAAGGCCGACGAGGCCAGGCCGAACCTGTTCGTGAACACCCCCGACATCCTGCACGAGAGCCTGCAGCACGGCGGACCGGGCATGTTCGCCCTGCGCGCCGTCCTGGCCGCGACACTCGCGCCCACCTGGGGCGTGTACTCCGGCTACGAGCTGTTCGAGCACGAGGCCGTGCGCCCCGGCAGCGAGGAGTACCTGGACTCGGAGAAATACGAACTGCGCCCCCGCGATTTCACCGGCGCGCTGGCCCGCGGCGAGTCCCTGGAACCGTGGCTGACCAGGCTCAACGAGATCCGTCGTGCCCATCCCGCGCTACAGCAGTTGCGCTGCATCCACTTCCACGAGATCGACAACGACGCGCTGCTGGCCTACTCCAAGATCGATCCGGCCTCCGGCGACGCGGTGCTTGTGATCGTCAACCTGAACCCCTACGGCGCCGAGCAGGGCCACATCTCGCTCGACCTGCCCGCGATCGGCCGCGAGTGGCACGACCACCCGGTGGTCTTCGACGAGGTCAGCGGCGAGGAATACCACTGGGGCCAGCACAATTTCGTGCGGCTCGATCCCGCCAGGGCGCCCGCGCACATTCTCGCCCTGCCCGCCGTGCCCGCGGCCGCCCGTGCTCCGCTGGCCTATCGCCGGACGTTCTGATGAAACGCCGCGACCTGATGCTGCTGGCAGCGGGCACCCACCCCGACCCGCACACCGTCCTGGGCGCGCACCCGCACCCGGACGGCACCGCGGTGCGGGTGCTGCGCCCACACGCCGACTCGGTGACGATCCTGGTCGGCGGCGCCGAACATCCGCTGAAGTCACTGGGGCACGGCGTGTTCGCCGCCGTCCTGCCGTATCCGCAGGTCGACGACTACCGCGTGCGCACCGCCTACCCCGGCGGTCAGACAGTGATCACCGCCGACGGCTACCGCTTCCTGCCCACCGTCGGCGAATTCGACCTGCACCTCATCGGCGAGGGCCGCCATACCCGGCTGTGGGAAGTGCTCGGCGCGCACCCACGCCACTACACCACCCTCGACGGCGACGTCGACGGCACCTCGTTCGCCGTGTGGGCGCCGAATGCCCGCGGCGTCACCGTCTTCGGCGATTTCGACCACTGGAGCGGCAGTTACGCGCCGATGCGCGCGCTCGGATCGTCCGGGGTGTGGGAGGTGTTCGTGCCCGGTGTCGGGCCGGGCACGCGCTACAAGTACCGGGTACACGGCGCCGACGGCCGGGTCGTCGATCACGCCGACCCGCTGGCCTTCGCGACCGAGGTCCCGCCGGCGACCGCCTCGGTGGTCAGCCGCGCCGACCACATGTGGACCGACAGCGCCTGGCTGGACCGCCGTGCCGCCGCCGACGCCACCCGCTCCCCCATGAGCGTCTACGAGGTGCACCTCGGCTCGTGGCGCCCCGGCCTCGGTTATCGCGAAGTGGCCGAACAGCTGGCCGATTACGTGCGCGCGACCGGGTTCACCCACGTCGAACTGCTGCCGGTCGCCGAACACCCGTTCGGCGGATCCTGGGGCTACCAGGTCACCTCCTACTACGCCCCCACCTCCCGCTTCGGCACCCCCGACGACTTCCGCTGGTTCGTCGACCACCTGCACAACGCCGGGATCGGCGTGCTGCTCGACTGGGTGCCCGCGCACTTCCCGCGCGACGAATGGGCGCTGGCCCGCTTCGACGGCACCCCGCTCTACGAGCACCCCGACCCCCGTCGTGGCGAGCAACTCGATTGGGGCACTTACGTTTTCGACTTCGGCCGAAACGAGGTGCGCAACTTCCTGGTGGCCAATGCCGCCTTCTGGATCGAGGAGTTCCACATCGACGGCCTACGCGTCGACGCGGTCGCCTCCATGCTCTACCTCGACTACTCGCGCCCCGAGGGCGGCTGGGAGCTGAACATCTACGGCGGCCGGGAGAATCTGGAAGCCGTCGACTTCCTCCAGGAACTCAACGACACCGTGCACCGCGCGTATCCCGGCGTGGTGACCGTCGCCGAGGAGTCGACCACCTGGCCCGGGGTCACCCGCGGCACCGACGTCGGCGGTCTCGGGTTCACCATGAAGTGGAACATGGGCTGGATGCACGACACCCTCGGCTACCTGGGCCGCGACCCGATCCACCGGTCCTGGCACCACAACGAGATGACGTTCTCGCTGGTCTACGCGTGGAGCGAGAACTACGTGCTGCCGATCAGCCACGACGAGGTCGTGCACGGCAAGGGCACGCTCTGGACGCGGATGCCCGGCGACGACTTCGCCAAGGCGAGCGGCGTGCGCGCGCTGCTGGCCTACATGTGGGCACACCCCGGCAAGCAGCTGCTGTTCATGGGCCAGGAGTTCGGCCAGTTCCGGGAGTGGGACAACGATCGCGGCCTGGACTGGCAGGAACTGGAAAACCCGCTGCACCAGGGCATCTCGACCATGATCGGCGATCTCAACCGCACCTACACCGCGCACCCGGCACTGTGGAGTCAGGACACCACGCCCGGCGGGCACTCCTGGATCGAGGCCGACGACAGCGCCGCGAACGTCTTCGCGTTCCTGCGCTGGGGTGCCGACGGCAGCGCGGTCGCCTGCGTCTTCAACTTCTCCGGGTCGACCAGGGAGAACTACCGGATCGGCCTGCCGCACACCGGCGTCTGGCGCGAGGTCCTCAACACCGACGCCCAGGAGTACGGCGGATCCGGCGTCGGCAACCTCGGCGGGGTGCGGGCCGAGGACACCCCGTGGCACGGCCGTCCCGCCTCGGCCACCGTCACCATGGCCGCCAACAGCGCGGTCTGGCTGGCCGCCGAGCGCTAGTCGGCCAGATCGATCCGGATCGTCAGCAGGTCGGTGCCGACCGCGCGCACGGCGGCGCTGTTGTGACGCGGCAGCTCGCGCAGCCGGGCGCGCGGGTCGTCGTCGGGCACCAGGTGGGCGACGCCGCGGTGCCAGCGCCCCCGCAGCCGCACCCGGACCCGGTTGTCGGCCAGGATGTTGCGGACATACTGTGAGCGCTCGCCGAATTCGGAGACCAGCCAGAACTGGTCACCGACACGGCGCCCGCCGATCGGCGTGGTCCGCGGCTGCCCGCTCACCCGCCCGGTGGTCTCGAGCAGTTGATGGCGGGGCAGTCGACGCACGACCACGTTGAGCGGCCGCTGGAACGCGGTCACGATCCGATGCTGAATGTCCTTCTTGGAGCCCATGTTCCGACCGTAGCAGCGGCCGGCGCCTCAGCCCTTGCGCGCGATGTAGTAGGTATTGAGCGGGTCGCCGTCGACGTGACTGGTGCTGACCTCGGTGAAGCCGGCGTCGGCGAGCATCGACAGCGCGCGCTGTTCGCCCCACACCGTGCCGAGCCCGTCCCCGCCCTGGCCCAGCGACACCGACATGCAATGCATCGTCGACACCGCGTACAGGAACGGACCGAGCGGCAGGTCCAGGTTCTCCTCCAGCCTGCTGGAGGCATGCACGTCCACCATCAGGAAGACACCGTCCGGACGCAGCGCGGCCGCGATGTTGGCCAGTACCTCGGCCGGATGCGCCTGATCGTGGATCGCGTCGAAGACGGTGATCAGATCACACGATTCCGGTGCGTCGAGCGCGGCGACGTCCTGCACGACGAACTCCACATTGCGCAGGCCGATCGCTCGCGCCTCGGCCCTGGCCGCTTCGATCGCGTCCAGGGAGAAGTCGTAGCCGGTGAACCGGCTCGCCGGGAACGCCCGCGCCATCAGGTTCACCGCGTGCCCGCTGCCGCAGGCGATGTCGGCCACGTCCATCCCCATCAGCAGCCGATCGGTGAGGCCGGGCGCCATCGGCAGGATCACCTGGATCAGCGCGGCGTCGAACACTTCGGCGCTCTCCTCGGCCATCAGCGCGTGGAACCGGACATAGTCCTCGTAGGCCAGGCCGCCCCCGATCCGGAATCGTTCGACGATCTTGGGTTCCACCTCGCCGAGCTGGGCGATGAACTGCATGACGCGGGCCAGGTTGTCCGGGCCGGCGGCCCTGGTCAGGCTCGCCGCGTGCGCGGGCGGCAGGGTGTAGGTGGCGGTCGGCGGGTCGTAGCGCACGATGCCCGCGGTGGTGACGGCGCCGAGCCACTCCCGCACGTAGCGCTCGTTCAGGTTCGCCGCCGCGGCGAGCTCCTGGCTGGTCGCGCCGGGGTTGGCCGCCATGGTGTCGAACAGTCCGACCTGGTGGCCCATGCTGATCATCAGCGCGGTGCTCGCGTGGTCGAGCACCTCGATCATCGATCCCGCGAAGGCTTCCACCTCTGCCTGATCGACCGAGCCCGAGTGGTCGAGTGAGGTCATGTCGTTCTCCTCGAGTCAGCTCGCGGCCGGTGCCGCGGGTCTACCCGGGGATACGACGAGGCCGCCCCGGCAGTTCAGCCGGGACGGCCTCGGATCTCGTGCGTCAGTACAGTGCGGTGGCCAGCTTGCGCCGGGCCGCGACCACGAAGGGCTCGGCCGGGTCGAACAGCTCGAACAGTTCGAGCAGCCGGGTGCGGGCCCTGGTGCGGTCCTCGCCCGCGGTGCGCTTGATGGCGGCGATGATCCGCTCGAACGCGGCCTCGGGGCGCTGCTCGAGCAGTTCCACATCGGCGGCGTCGAGGGCGGCGTCCAGGTTCGCCGGGTCGGCGTCGGCGGTGGCGACCACGGCCGGATCGAGCTGCTGGGCCCTGGTCAGGAAGCGCAGCTGGCGCAGGGCCGCCTTGGCTTCCTCGTTGCCGGGCTCCTCGGTCAGGATCGCCTCGTAGGCCGCCTCGGCGCCGGCGATGTCACCCTCGGCGAGCGCGTCCTCGGCGGCGGTGAAGCGCGGGTCCTCGACCTCGGGCGCCGCGCCGGCGGCGTTCGGGTCGCCCTCGAGTTTGCCCGCGGTCGCGTCCAGCACCGCGTCGATCCACTGGCGGACCTGCGCCTCGGGCTGGGCGCCCTCGAAATCGGCCAGCGGCTGCCCGCCCGCCACCGCGATCACCGTGGGGATGCCCTGCACCCGCAGCGCCTGCACGATGTTCATGTTCGCTTCGGCTTCGATGGCGGCCAGGTCCCAGCCGCCGCGATCGTCGGCGTTGAGCCGCTCGAGCGTGCGGATCAGCTCGACGCTGCCCGGGCTGCGCTGCGAGAACAGCGCGACCACGACGGGCACCTGCATCGAGCGCCGGATGACCTTGGCTTCGAAATCCGCCTCGGTGACCATATGGTTCCCCGGGGCCGCAGCCGCCCCGCCGGGAGCGGCGGGCGGCTGCTTCAGCGCGGACAGATCCACCGCGCCGGACATGGCGGCGGCGACGGCGGGCGAAGGACGACGGGCAGCGGGTCGAGTCACGCTTTCCAGTTTGTCACGAAGCCGTCGGCGCGGCTGCCGGGGAGCCCTTGCTCGCGTCGGCGCTCAGTTCGCCCAGCTGACCGGTCCGCACGGCCCAGATCTCGAAGGCCACGGTGAACAGCGGCGGAATGCTCGACGCCAGCGCCAGCACGGTGGTCTTCCAGCCCCAGTTCAGTTCCCGCGCGGCCAGCAGCGCGGTGATGACGAACAGGACGAAGATCGCGCCGTGTACCGGGCCGAAGATCTTCACGCCGATCTCGTTGCCCTCGGCGGGCAGGTACTTGAACGCCATACCGGTCAGCAGACCGATCCACGACAGCGCTTCGAGCACCGCGAAGAACCGGAAACGACTGGCAGTGGACCGCAGATCGAAGAAACCCATACCAGCCATTGTGCAGCATGATCTACGACACCACGTAGTTGGACCGCTCACACGCACGGGCCCCGCGCTCGACAGCGCGGGGCCCGTGCGTACGGATGAAAAATCAGGCGGGCACGCGGATGATCAGCGCGTCGCCCTGACCGCCGCCACCGCACAGCGCGGCGGCGCCGACGCCGCCACCGCGACGCTTCAGCTCCAGCGCCAGGTGCAGCAGGATGCGCGCACCCGACATGCCCAGCGGGTGGCCGATGGAGATGGCGCCACCGTTGACGTTGACCTTCTCCGGGTCGAAGCCCAGCTTCTTGGTCGAGGACACCCCGACGGCCGCGAAGGCCTCGTTGATCTCGATCAGGTCCAGGTCGGCAGGGGTGATGCCCTCCTTCGCGCACGCGGCGAGGATGGCGTTGGCCGGCTGATCCTGCAGGGTCGAGTCCGGACCGGCGACCTGACCGGCGGCGCCGATCTCGGCGATCCACTCCAGACCCAGCTCCTCGGCCTTGGCCTTGCTCATCACGATCACCGCGGCCGCGCCGTCGGAGATCTGCGAGGCGGTGCCCGCGGTCACGGTGCCGTCCTTGCGGAAGGCCGGACGCAGCTTGCCCAGCGACTCGACGGTGGTGTCGGCGCGGATGCCCTCGTCCTCGCTGACGTAGATCGGGTCGCCCTTGCGCTGCGGCACGGCGACCGGCACGACCTCGTCGGTGAACAGCCCGTTCTTCCACGCGGCGGCGGCACGCTGGTGCGAAGCCGCGGCCAGCGCGTCCTGCTCCTCGCGGCTGACCTTGTCCAGGTCGTTGCGGTCCTCGGTCAGCAGACCCATCGCCTGATCGGTGATCACGTCGTGCAGGCCGTCGTAGGCCATGTGGTCGACCAGGGTGGTGTCGCCGTACTTGTGACCCTCACGGCTCTTGGGCAGCAGGTGCGGGGTCTGGCTCATCGACTCCATGCCGCCGGCCACGACGATCTCGTGCTCCCCGGCGCGGATCAGCTGATCGGCCAGCGCGATCGCGTTGATGCCCGACAGGCAGACCTTGTTGATCAGCAGCGAGGGCACATCCATCGGAATGCCCGCGGCGATCGCCGCCTGGCGGGCGGGCAGCTGCCCGGCACCGGCCTGCAGCACCTGACCGAGGATGACGTAGTCGACCTGCTCGGGCGCCACACCACCCTTCTCCAGCGCCGCCTTGATCGCGACACCGGCCAGATCCGAGGCCTTGAAGTCCTTCAGACCGCCCAGGAGCCTGCCGACCGGGGTACGCGCACCGGACACGATGACAGAAGTCGTCACGAAAGCCTCGCATTCATTGAGTCGAACCTCGCCGCGACGCACACAGCAGCGCACGTCAAGGGTTGCACTCAACGGTAACCGGTATCGGAGCACACCCGGCAGGCAGGTACGCGCTAGCTTCGAGGGGTGAGCAACGACAACATCATCCCCGCCGACTACGTCATCGCCGTCGACCACGTCGGCATCGCCGTGCCCGACCTGGACGCCGCCGTCGCCTGGTACACCGACAATCTCGGCATGGTCGAGACCCACCGCGAGGTCAACGAGGCCCAGGGCGTCGTCGAGGCGATGCTGTCGTGCCCCGCCGCGGCCGATCGCGCGACCGCCCTGCAGTTGCTGGCACCGCTGACCCCGGAGTCCACCATCGCCAAGTTCATCGACCGCAGCGGACCGGGTCTGCAGCAGCTGGCCTATCGGGTCACCGACATCGAGGCGGTTTCGGCCTTCCTACGCGGCCGCGGCCTGCGTTTGCTGTACGAAGCCCCTCGTCACGGCACCGCGGATTCGCGCATCAACTTCATCCATCCGAAGGATGCTGGCGGTGTGCTGGTGGAGCTTGTCGAGCCGAACCCGAATGTTACGCACTAGTAGGCGGATACGGTTGGTAAATCTCGGCGAGATCACAATCACGGTCGAGTCTCCATAGGCTCGCTCGAGGCTGTATTTTGTGTGCCATGTCGTCACCTGAGTCCGATCGCAATCGCTTCGTTGCACTGCCCTTCACCGTTGTGCGCAAGGGTTATGCGCAAGACGAGGTGCGCAACTACTTCGACCGCTTCGACGCCGAGCTCCGCGTCACCGCCACCGACCGGGATGCTGCCGCCGCGCAGGCCCGGAATCTCGCCAGCCAGCTGGAAGACGCGCGGGACGAGATCGACGAGCTCCGCAAGGAGGTCGACCGGCTTTCCGTGCCGCCGACCACCGCCGAAGGAATGTCCGACCGTATCTCGCGCATGCTGCGCCTGGCCTCGGACGAAGCGTCCGAGGTCCGTGCGCTGGCGCAGGCCGAAGCCGCCGAGATGGTGTCGATCGCCGAGCAGCAGGCCACCGAGATGCGTGGCAAGTACGAGTCGCTGCTCGCGGAGACCAAGGAGAAGCGCGAGGCGCTCGAGATCGAGTTCGAGCAAACCCTCGCGAACGCGCGCACCGAGTCCGCCAAGATCATCGAGGCCGCGCAGGCCGATGTGGAACGTCTCGGCAAGGAAGCCGAGGCCAAGCGCAAGGCCACCCAGCAGGACTTCGAGGCCACCATGAACGATCGGCGCACCAAGCTGACTCGTGCCATGGAGGAGCTCGAGGCCACCAGTCGCGCCGAGGCCGCCCAGCGGATCAAGGACGCGACCGACGAGTCGAACCGTCTCATCAGCTCCGCCACCCAGACCTCCGAGCGCAAGATCGCGCACGCGAAGGAACTGGCCGAGGAGATGCGCGTGCTGCGCGGCCGGGTCCTGGCCCAGCTGCTCGGTATCCGTGGTCAGCTCGACTCGGTGCCCGCCATGCTCGCCGCGGTCAACCGCGAGAGCGAGCTGCTCGACGGCGCCCCCGAGCGCAAGTCGATCAGCAACAACGGCAACAACAAGTCCGTGTCGGGCTCCCGCCAGACCAAGGCCATCCCCGAGGTCGCCGACGCCGACGAGGACATCGTCGACGAGGACCGCGAGAGCGCCGACATCAGCAACTGACGTCGGACCCGCGACGACATTGCTCCACCCTCATAGTTGAAGAACCGAAGGCCGCCTCGAATGTTCGAGGCGGCCTTCGGTTTTCGTGGTGTCCGGGCTCAGGACCAGCGGCGGGTGATGCCACGGGTGCGCCTGCCGTTCCAACAGCCCTGGTGCCAATGTCTACGGTCGTCCTCGCCGCCGTCGACGGCCCAGGCGACGATATGGGCGACCCCGGGCGCGATCTCGTGGTCGCAACCCGGACACCGGTAGGTCTTGACCGCCCTGGCGCCGGGAACGGTACGGACGATGTAGGTCTCCTCGCCCGGCCCGTCCTCGGTCCGCCCGTAGACGTCACCGATCGGCGCGGGCTCGCTACGTCGCCCTGAGCGAGGTTTACGTCGCGGCATGGTTCTCAGCCTAGAAGAGGCGGAAAACGTTGCTCTCCGTGCCACGCAGCTCGTCGTAATCGAGCGTGAGGCAGCGGATTCCCCGGTCCTCGGCCAGCGTTCGCGCCTGCGGCTTGATCTGCTGGGCCGCGAACACGCCGGCGACCGGCGCCAGCAGCGGATCGCGATTGAGCAGTTCGAGGTAGCGGGTGAGCTGTTCGACGCCGTCGATCTCGCCGCGCCGCTTGATCTCCACCGCCACGGTCGCGCCGTCGGCGTCACGGCACAGCAGGTCCACCGGGCCGATGGCGGTCATGTACTCGCGCCGGATGAGGGTGTACCCCTCGCCGAGCTTCGTCACGTGTTCGGCCAGCAGTTCCTGCAGGTGCGCTTCCACGCCGTCCTTCACCAGGCCGGGATCGATGCCGAGTTCGTGCGAGGAATCGTGCTCGATGTCCTCGATGGAGATGCGCAGTTCCTCACCGGCCTTGTTGGTCACCACCCACAGCGCCTTGATGTTGTCCGGCACCGCGGTCTTGTTCTCCCGCAGCGGCGTCACGCCGTCGGGCAGCTCCGCGGGGACCAGGGTCGCGATATCGCGCTCCTCCAGCCAGCACGGCGGGCTCATCCAGTTCAGCGGCTTGTACGAGCCGCCATCGGAGTGCACGAGCACCGAACCGTCGGCCTTGATCAGCAGCAACCGGCGAGCCATCGGAAGGTGGGCGGTCAGTCGGCCGACGTAGTCGACCTGGCAACGAGCAATGACAAGGCGCACCCAAGCACTGTAGGTGACGGGTCCGGGAACGCAAAAAGGCCCTCCAACCGTAGTTGGAGGGCCTTTCGCAATGATGTTCCGGCGGTGTCCTACTCTCCCACACCCTGTCGAGTGCAGTACCATCGGCGCAGGTGGCCTTAGCTTCCGGGTTCGGAATGGGACCGGGCGTTTCCCCACCGCTATAACCGCCGTAACTCTATGAAACTAGACAGCGCTCCCCACCCAGAAAGTAATCCCCTAAAGGACCACCCCTGGCGGGTGTGCTGCAGTGTCTGTTGTTTCAGATACCGCACAGTGGACGCGTAACACCTTCGATAGTAAGCCCTCGGCCTATTAGTACCAGTCACCTACACCAGTTACCTGGCTTCCAGTTCCGGCCTATCAACCCCATGGTCTGTAGGGGGCCTTAACCCATCAAGTGGGAGAGAAACCTCATCTTGGAACAGGCTTCCCGCTTAGATGCTTTCAGCGGTTATCCCTTCCGAACGTAGCCAACCAGCAGTGCTCCTGGCGGAACAACTGGCACACCAGAGGTTCGTCCGTCCCGGTCCTCTCGTACTAGGGACAGCCTTCCTCAAGTTTCTAACGCGCGCGGCGGATAGAGACCGAACTGTCTCACGACGTTCTAAACCCAGCTCGCGTGCCGCTTTAATGGGCGAACAGCCCAACCCTTGGGACCTACTCCAGCCCCAGGATGCGACGAGCCGACATCGAGGTGCCAAACCATCCCGTCGATATGGACTCTTGGGGAAGATCAGCCTGTTATCCCCGGGGTACCTTTTATCCGTTGAGCGACACCGCTTCCACTTGCCGGTGCCGGATCACTAGTCCCGACTTTCGTCCCTGCTCGAGCTGTCACTCTCACAGTCAAGCTCCCTTGTGCACTTGCACTCGACACCTGATTGCCAACCAGGCTGAGGGAACCTTTGGGCGCCTCCGTTACATTTTGGGAGGCAACCGCCCCAGTTAAACTACCCACCAGGCACTGTCCCTGAACCAGATCATGGTCCGAGGTTAGAAGTCCAATACGATCAGAGTGGTATTTCAACGACGACTCCACCTGAACTGGCGTCCAAGCTTCACAGTCTCCCACCTATCCTACACAAACCGTACCGAACACCAATACCAAGCTATAGTGAAGGTCCCGGGGTCTTTTCGTCCTGCCGCGCGTAACGAGCATCTTTACTCGTAATGCAATTTCGCCGAGTCTGTGGTTGAGACAGCAGAGAAGTCGTTACGCCATTCGTGCAGGTCGGAACTTACCCGACAAGGAATTTCGCTACCTTAGGATGGTTATAGTTACCACCGCCGTTTACCGGGGCTTAAATTCTCAGCTTCGCGCCGAAGCGCTAACCGGTCCTCTTAACCTTCCGGCACCGGGCAGGCGTCAGTCCGTATACATCGTCTTACGACTTCGCACGGACCTGTGTTTTTAGTAAACAGTCGCTTCTCTCTGGTCTCTGCGACCTTCCCCAGCTCTGAGTGCAAGACTCGTCACCAGGGCAGGTCCCCCTTCTCCCGAAGTTACGGGGGCATTTTGCCGAGTTCCTTAACCACAGTTCTCTCGATCGCCTTAGTATTCTCTACCTGACCACCTGTGTCGGTTTGGGGTACGGGCCGTGTACCAACTCACTAGAGGCTTTTCTCGGCAGCATAGGATCACTGAATTCACCACAACGGCTACGCATCACCTCTCAGGCTATATGTTGTGCGGATTTGCCTACACAACGCCCTACAGGCTTACACCAGGTATTCCATCACCTGGCCCAGCTACCTTCCTGCGTCACCCCATCGCTTACCTACTACAGCCAGGGTCGTATGCAGCCACATCCGGCCTCCCGAAGGAGGTCCATCCGCTTTTGGATACTTAGCACAACTGATTCGATATTTGGCGCGGATACACGGGTACGGGAATATCAACCCGTTGTCCATCGACTACGCCTGTCGGCCTCGCCTTAGGTCCCGACTCACCCTGGGCGGATTAACCTGGCCCAGGAACCCTTGGTCATTCGGCGGACGAGTTTCTCACTCGTCTTTCGCTACTCATGCCTGCATTCTCACTCCCGTGGCCTCCACAGCTGGATCACTCCGCTGCTTCCACGGCCACAGGACGCTCCCCTACCCATCCCAGCTCCTGGCTCGAAAGCAGGATAATGCTGAAATGCCGCGGCTTCGGCGGTGTACTTGAGCCCCGCTACATTGTCGGCGCAGGATCACTTGACCAGTGAGCTATTACGCACTCTTTCAAGGGTGGCTGCTTCTAAGCCAACCTCCTGGTTGTCTAAGCGACCCCACATCCTTTTCCACTTAGTACACGCTTAGGGGCCTTAGCCGGCGATCTGGGCTGTTTCCCTCTCGACTACGAAGCTTATCCCCCGCAGTCTCACTGCCACGCTCTCACACACCGGCATTCGGAGTTTGGCTGACTTCGGTAAGCTTGTGGGCCCCCTAGGCCATCCAGTAGCTCTACCTCCGGCGTGAAACACGTGACGCTGCACCTAAATGCATTTCGGGGAGAACCAGCTATCACGGAGTTTGATTGGCCTTTCACCCCTACCCACAGCTCATCCCCTCAGTTTTCAACCTAAGTGGGTTCGGGCCTCCACGACGTCTTACCGTCGCTTCACCCTGGCCATGGGTAGATCACTCCGCTTCGGGTCCATAATGTGCGACTAAAGGGCGCCCTATTCGGACTCGCTTTCGCTACGGCTACCCCACACGGGTTAACCTCGCCACACACCGATGACTCGCAGGCTCATTCTTCAAAAGGCACGCCATCACCCCACGCACAAGTACGAAGGCTCTGACGGATTGTAAGCGCACGGTTTCAGGTACTATTTCACTCCCCTCCCGGGGTACTTTTCACCTTTCCCTCACGGTACTAGTCCGCTATCGGTCACCAGGGAGTATTCAGGCTTACCGGGTGGTCCCGGCAGATTCACAGCAGATTTCACGGGCCCGCTGCTACTCGGGTATCACTCACGAGAGCCAACATGTTTTCGTCTACCGGACTATCACCGTCTATGGCAGGCCGTTCCAGACCACTTCGACTAACACATTGGTTTCTTACTCTCGCTTGATCCGGCAGAATCAAGAAGAATGACCCCACAACACCCCAAACGCAACCCCTGCCGGGTATCACACGCTTGAGGTTTAGCCTCATCCGCTTTCGCTCGCCACTACTCACGGAATCACTGTTGTTTTCTCTTCCTGTGGGTACTGAGATGTTTCACTTCCCCACGTTCCCTCCACACACCCTATATATTCAGATGCGGGTAACACGACATCACTCGTGCTGGGTTTCCCCATTCGGAAATCCTCGGATCTCAGCTCGGTTGACAGCTCCCCGAGGCTTATCGCAGCCTCCTACGTCCTTCATCGGCTCCTGGTGCCAAGGCATCCACCGTACGCTCTTAAACACTTACTAACAAAGATGCTCGCGTCCACTGT
>NZ_JAVCWB010000002.1:0-1130037 GCF_032656385.1 Nocardia canadensis | reverse complement strand
TTAGAAAGGAGGTGATCCAGCCGCACCTTCCGGTACGGCTACCTTGTTACGACTTCGTCCCAATCGCCGATCCCACCTTCGACGGCTCCCTCCACAAGGGTTAGGCCACCGGCTTCGGGTGTTACCGACTTTCATGACGTGACGGGCGGTGTGTACAAGGCCCGGGAACGTATTCACCGCAGCGTTGCTGATCTGCGATTACTAGCGACTCCAACTTCACGGGGTCGAGTTGCAGACCCCGATCCGAACTGAGACCGGCTTTAAGGGATTCGCTCCACCTCACGGTATCGCAGCCCTCTGTACCGGCCATTGTAGCATGTGTGAAGCCCTGGACATAAGGGGCATGATGACTTGACGTCGTCCCCACCTTCCTCCGAGTTGACCCCGGCAGTCTCTCACGAGTCCCCGCCATTACGCGCTGGCAACATAAGATAAGGGTTGCGCTCGTTGCGGGACTTAACCCAACATCTCACGACACGAGCTGACGACAGCCATGCACCACCTGTACACCGACCACAAGGGGGCCTACATCTCTGCAGGTTTCCGGTGTATGTCAAACCCAGGTAAGGTTCTTCGCGTTGCATCGAATTAATCCACATGCTCCGCCGCTTGTGCGGGCCCCCGTCAATTCCTTTGAGTTTTAGCCTTGCGGCCGTACTCCCCAGGCGGGGTACTTAATGCGTTAGCTACGGCACGGATCCCGTGGAAGGAAACCCACACCTAGTACCCACCGTTTACGGCGTGGACTACCAGGGTATCTAATCCTGTTCGCTACCCACGCTTTCGCTTCTCAGCGTCAGTTACTTCCCAGAGACCCGCCTTCGCCACCGGTGTTCCTCCTGATATCTGCGCATTTCACCGCTACACCAGGAATTCCAGTCTCCCCTGAAGTACTCTAGTCCGCCCGTATCGCCCGCAAGCTTGGGGTTGAGCCCCAAGTTTTCACGAACGACGCGACGAACCGCCTACAAGCTCTTTACGCCCAGTAATTCCGGACAACGCTCGCACCCTACGTATTACCGCGGCTGCTGGCACGTAGTTGGCCGGTGCTTCTTCTACAGGTACCGTCACTTGCGCTTCGTCCCTGTCGAAAGAGGTTTACAACCCGAAGGCCGTCATCCCTCACGCGGCGTCGCTGCATCAGGCTTTCGCCCATTGTGCAATATTCCCCACTGCTGCCTCCCG
Source organism: Nocardia canadensis (assembly GCF_032656385.1). Taxonomy (NCBI): domain Bacteria; kingdom Bacillati; phylum Actinomycetota; class Actinomycetes; order Mycobacteriales; family Nocardiaceae; genus Nocardia; species Nocardia canadensis. Next base: position 1,128,852 of record NZ_JAVCWB010000002.1, on the reverse strand, counting down.
TAGGAGTCTGGGCCGTGTCTCAGTCCCAGTGTGGCCGGTCGCCCTCTCAGGCCGGCTACCCGTCGTCGCCTTGGTAGGCCATTACCCCACCAACAAGCTGATAGGCCGCGGGCCCATCTCGTACCGATAAATCTTTCCACCACAAGACATGCATCCTGTGGTCATATCCGGTATTAGACCCAGTTTCCCAGGCTTATCCCGAAGTACGAGGCAGATCACCCACGTGTTACTCACCCGTTCGCCGCTCGTGTACCCCGAAGGGCCTTACCGCTCGACTTGCATGTGTTAAGCACGCCGCCAGCGTTCGTCCTGAGCCAGGATCAAACTCTCCGTTGAAGACTCTTGAAACACCCGAAGGCGAATCAGAAATATCTAAACTAGAGTCCGAAAACCTAGCAATGCCGAACACCAGCAAAAGTTTGCTGACATTCAAAATGTCCGACCTCGTCAACCGGGGGGTATGAGAGGCCGGAACCAATAATAATATTGGCACTGACATTCATCGACACACTATTGAGTTCTCAAAGAACACACGCACAAGCATCCACCCGCAACATTTCGCAGGGGCTTCCGCAGGGCAACTGTTCCAACCTAGCGCAGGCAACCCGACCGAAGCAAATTCGGAAGGAGTGAGTCTGGCTAAATGATCAATCAGGCGCTCAGCGTCACCGCGTCGCTCTGACTCGAATAAAGTTACGCACCGACGAACGCGAAGTCAAATCGCCTGGTCAGACCGGCTATTTCGGCGTATCGACGCGCTCGACCTGTCCACCCAGCGCCTGCATCTGCTCGACGAACTTCGGGTAGCCGCGGTCGATGTGGAAGACATCGTGGACTTCGGTGACGCCGTCGGCGACCAGACCGGCCAGTACGAGACCGGCGCCGGCGCGAATGTCGGAGGACCACACCGGCGCGCTGGACAGCCGCGGGATACCGCGGACCACCGCGTGATGACCGTCGGTGCGGGCATCGGCGCCGAGCCGGATCATCTCCTCGACGAAGCGGAACCGCGCCTCGAAGACGTTCTCGGTGATCATCGACGTGCCGTCGGCGATGGCGGCCAGGCCGATCGCCATCGGCTGCAGGTCGGTCGGGAAGCCCGGGAACGGCAGCGTCGCGAAGTTCACCGCGCGCGGGCGCTCGGCCTGCACGACACGGAAACCGTTGGGCTCGTAGGAGATCCGCGCGCCGGCCGAGCGCAGCTTGTCCAGCACCAGCGCCAAGTGCTTGGGGTTGACCCCGGTCACCCGGACATCGCCGGTGGTCATCGCCGCGGCGATACCCCAGGTGGCGGCGACGATACGGTCGCCGATCACCCGATGCGTGGTCGGTGACAGGCTCTTGACGCCCTGCACGGTCAGCACCGAGGAACCGGCACCGTCGATCCGCGCACCCATCTGCACGAGCATGGTGCACAGGTCGACGATGTCGGGCTCGCGCGCCGCGTTGTCGATGACCGTCTCCCCCTCGGCCAGCACCGCGGCCATCAGGATGTTCTCGGTCGCGCCGACGGACGGGAAGTCGAGGCGGATGCGCGCACCCTGCAGCTCGTCGGCGCGGGCGACCACGCATCCGTGCTCGATCTCGCTGGTCGCGCCGAGCAGGCGCAGGCCCTGCTGGTGCATGTCCAGTGGCCGCGAGCCGATCGCGTCACCGCCCGGGAGCGCGACGACCGCGCGCTTACAGCGCGCCATCAGCGGACCGAGCACACACACCGAGGCGCGGAACTGGGTCACCGCCGGGAAGTCGGCGTGATATTTCGGCTCCGGCGGGGTGACGATCGTGCAGACCGAGCGGTCTCCGCTCTCGTCGTCGGAGATCGTGACGTCGCAGCCGAGACCACGCAGCACCTCGGCCATCAGCGGGACATCGAGGATGTCCGGGCAGTTGGTGATGGTGGTCGTACCCTCGGCCAGCAAAGCGGCGGCCATCAGCTTCAGCACGCTGTTCTTCGCGCCGCCGACCGCGACCTCGCCGACGAGCTGATTACCGCCGGAGACCAGAAACCGTTCGCTCACCCCGCCAGCTTATCGACCGTTGCCCGACGACACGCCCCCCGACGCCAAACCGACCGATCCTGGCGCCACCGAGTGGCTTTCAGCGCTCGGCTCCGCCACCCGGCTGCCACAGCACGTCGCCCTCGGGATTGGTCGCACGGCTGAGGATGAACAGCAGGTCCGACAGGCGATTGAGGTATTTGGCGGGCAACACGCTGGTGTCGTCGGGGTGGGCCTCGACCGCCGCCCACGCCGCACGCTCGGCGCGCCGGACCACGGTGCGTGCCGTGTGCAACAGTGCGGCAATCGGCGTGCCGCCGGGCAGGATGAACGAATTCAGCGGTGCCAGGCCCTCGTTGAACTCGTCACACCACTTCTCCAGCCGATCGATGTAGGGCTGGGTGATGCGCAACGGCGGGTACTTCGGCTCGGCCACCACGGGGGTCGACAGATCCGCGCCCGCGTCGAAAAGGTCGTTCTGGACCTGGCGCAGCACCGCGAGCACCGCGGGCTCCGGCGCGCCGAGCGCGACCGCGACGCCGAGTGCCGCGTTGGCCTCGTCGCAGTCGGCGTAGGCCACCAGCCGGGGATCGGTCTTGGGGACGCGCGAGAAATCGCTCAGACCGGTGGTGCCGTCGTCGCCGGTCCTGGTGTAGATCCGGGTGAGATGGACGCTCATGCCTGGCCTCCCCTGGTCCGGCGGGCGCGATCGGACGGCCGCGACTCCACCCACGACAGAAAAGCCGCCATCGATCCGCGGTCGAGCGCGAGCTCGAAGCTGCTGTGCGGATCGGTGACGGCTACCACCACGATGTCCTCGCTCATGATGTCGAATTCGTCGCCCTGTGGCGCGCGGCGTTCGACGATCTCGAGGCCCTGCCGGTGCACGGTGGAGTCCGGACCGAACTTGAGGCTGGTCAATTTGAAGAAGACGAGGCGATCCTCGTCGTAGCGGATGAGACCGTGCCGCCAGCCCTGGCCGCCGCGCGCGGGCAATACCCGCAGCAGCGCGGCCGTGCCGCCCCGGCGCAGCATCACCAGCCGGTAAGTCGAAGCACCTGCTACGAACACGAGCGTCAGCACCAGAATGATCAGGAGAACCATCCCGGTTTGCAATGCCGTACGCCCTTTCGCTCAGCTGGTGTCGAAGACACCCCCGCCGTCATTCAATCACGCCCGATGTGGGCCACTCCGGCGGGATCGGTAATACGGCCGGAAACAGCACTGTCGGCGACGAACCGGAGTTCGTCGCCGACAGTGTGTCGTTCGGTGAACAGATCAGGCAGTCACGGTCGCCTCGACCGCGCGCACCTGGCCCTGAGCGACCCGCAGCTCCACCTCGGTGGCGCTCGCGTCGGCCAGCACCTTGCGCGCCGCGTCGACGTCGACCTCACCCGCGAGTTCCGCGGACTCGGCCAGCACCCGCACGGTGTCGGCGGTGACCGAGAAGAAACCGCCGTGCACCGCGGCCACGATCCGATCGCCGTCGGTCGACACGATGGTCACCGTGCCGCCCTCGACGAGCTGACCGAGCAGCGGCTCGTGGCCCGCCATGATGCCGATCTGACCTTCGGTGGTCTGCGCGCTGACGAACGTCGCCTGGCCGGACCAGAGCTTGCGTTCGACGGCGACGAGATCAACTGTCATTTCCGCCATGGTGGACTACTTCCCGGCGATCTTCTTCGCAGCGGCCTCGACGTCGTCGAGACCACCGCAGGAGTTGAACGCCTGCTCCGGGAAGTGGTCGAACTCGCCCTTGCAGACGCGATCGAAGTCGTCGATGGTCTGCTCCAGCGGCACGACCGAACCCGGCTGACCGGTGAACTTCTCGGCCACGATGAAGTTCTGGCCGAGGAACTTCTCCAGACGACGGGCGCGGCCGACGAGGACCTTGTCCTCTTCGGAGAGCTCGTCCATACCGAGGATGGCGATGATGTCCTGCAGCTCCTTGTACTTCTGCAGGATCCGCTTGACCTCGTTGGCGACCCGGAAGTGGCGCTCACCGACGATCGACGCCTCGAGGATACGAGAGGTCGAGGTCAGCGGGTCGACGGCCGGGTAGATGCCCTTCTGCGAGATCGGGCGCGAAAGCTCGGTCGTCGCATCGAGGTGGGCGAAGGTGGTCGCCGGCGCCGGGTCGGTGTAGTCGTCGGCGGGGACGTAGATCGCCTGCAGCGAGGTGATCGAGCGACCACGGGTCGAGGTGATGCGCTCCTGGAGCTCACCCATCTCGTCCGCCAGCGTCGGCTGGTAACCCACGGCGGAGGGCATACGACCCAGCAGGGTCGAGACCTCGGAACCGGCCTGGGTGAAACGGAAGATGTTGTCGATGAAGAGCAGCACGTCCTGGTGCTGGACATCGCGGAAGTACTCCGCCATGGTCAGCGCGGACAGGGCCACGCGCATACGCGTGCCCGGCGGCTCGTCCATCTGGCCGAAGACGAGGGCGGTGTCCTGGAGGACGCCCATCTCTTCCATTTCCAGGTGGAGGTCGGTGCCCTCACGGGTACGCTCACCGACGCCCGCGAACACCGAGGTGCCGGAGAACTCGCGAGCGATACGGGTGATCATCTCCTGGATCAGAACGGTCTTGCCGACACCGGCACCACCGAACAGACCGATCTTGCCGCCCTTGACGTACGGGGTCAGCAGGTCGATGACCTTGACGCCGGTCTCGAGCATCTCGGTCTTACCCTCGAGCTGGTCGAAGCTCGGGGGCTTGCGGTGGATGCCCCACTGCTCGCCGTCGCGGCCGAGGCCCGGCGAGTCGAGGCAGTCACCGAGGGCGTTGAACACGTGGCCCTTGACGATGTCGCCGACGGGCACCGAGATCGGCTTGCCCGAGTCGGTGACGCTCGCGCCACGGACCAGGCCGTCGGTCGGCTGCATCGAGATGGTGCGCACGATGTTGTCGCCGAGGTGCTGCGCGACCTCGAGGGTCAGGGTCTTGGCCACCGACGGGAGCTTGATGTCGGCGTGCAGAGCGTTGAACAGCTCGGGGATGGCGCCACGCGGGAACTCGACGTCCACGACGGGGCCGATGACACGGACGACGCGGCCGGCGGTTGCGCCCGCCTTGGTCGCGTTGTCCTGAGTGACAGCTGCGGTCATTAGATTGGTTCTCTTCCTGCGCTTCTAGTCGCGGTCCGAGCTCGACGCCAGCGCGTTCACGCCGCCGACGATTTCGCTGATTTCCTGCGTGATCTGGGCCTGACGCACCGAGTTCGCCTCGCGCTGGAGCACACTGGCCAGCTCGTTGGCGTTATCGGTCGCCGCCTTCATTGCGGTGCGCCGAGCCGCGGACTCGGATGCCGCTGCCTCGAGCAACGATGCGTAGATACGCGTGTTGACGTACTTGGGCAGCAGAGCGCCCAGCAGCACATCGGCGTCCGGCTCGAATTCGTACTGCGCCGTGACCACCGCGTTCGGCGAATCCGAGACGATGTCCTCGCCGAGCTCGTACTTCTCGTCGACGAAGCTCACCTGGATCGGCGCCAAGCGGCGCACCTCCGGGGTCTGGGTCAGCATCGAGACGAACTTGGTGTACACGATGTGCAGTTCGTCGACGCCCGCGATGGTCCCGGTGCCGTCCAGCGAGGGAACCTCGTTGTCGGAGCCGGCCATGAAGGCCTCGACCAGGTGCTGGCACGCGGCCGAGGCATCGGTGTACTTCGGCTGCTGGGAGAAGCCGGTCCACGACGCCTGGAACGGACGGTTGCGGAACTTGTAGTACGTGAGGCCCTTGTTGCCCATCACGTACAGCACCGGCTCCTTGCCGTCGCCACGCAGCGTGGTCATGAGCTCCTCGGCGCGCTTGAGCACGTTCGAGTTGTAGCCACCGCACATACCGCTGTCACTGGTGATCACCAGGACAGCGGCCCGACGAGCGTTGGGACGCTCGGTCAGCAGCGGGTGCGACAGGTTCTTCGAGGCGCTCGCCAGCTCACCGAGGACCTTGGTGATCTCCTCGGCGTACGGCTTGGCCGCCGCAACCCTGGCCTGGGCCTTGGAAATTCGCGAGGTCGCGATCAGTTCCTGAGCCTTGGTGATCTTCTTGATCGAATTCACACCACGAATGCGGGAGCGCAATTCACGCAAACTTGCCACTAGCGGTTCACACTCCCTTCATTCGCCAGATCGGAATATGCCGACATCAGTCCTGACCCGGCTTACTTGTCGACGTGCTTGCGGGTGACCGACAGCGACTCGACCTCTTCGTGGTCCAGATCGCCGGCAGCGGCCTCGTTCACGACACGGCTGCCGTCGGAAGCCAGGAAGCCTTCCTTGAACTTGTCGGTCTCCGACTTGATCGCGTCGGCGGCCTCGCCGTCGAGCGGCTTGCGGCCACCCTCGAGCGCGTCGAAGGACGACTGGGTCGCGCTGTGCAGGTGCTCCAGCAGCTCGGCGGTGAAGCGACGCACGTCGCCGACCGGCACCGAGTCGTAGTAGCCGGCGTCGACCAGGTAGATCGAGACGACCTGATCCTCGACGGCGACCGGGGAGTACTGGTTCTGCTTGAGCAGCTCCACCCAGCGGGCACCGCGCTCCAGCTGCGCCAGCGAGGCGGCGTCCAGGTCGGAAGCGAAGGCGGAGAACGCCTCCAGCTCGCGGTACTGCGCCATTTCCAGACGCAGCGAACCGGCGACCTTCTTCATGGCCTTGGTCTGGGCGGCGCCACCGACACGGGAGACCGAGGTACCGACGTTGATCGCCGGGCGGACGCCCTTGTTGAACAGGTCGGACTCGAGGAAGACCTGGCCGTCGGTGATGGAGATGACGTTGGTCGGGATGAACGCCGAGACGTCGTTGGCCTTGGTCTCGATGATCGGCAGACCGGTCATCGAGCCGCCGCCCATCTCGTCGGACAGCTTCGCGCAACGCTCCAGCAGGCGGGAGTGCAGGTAGAAGACGTCACCGGGGTACGCCTCGCGGCCCGGCGGACGACGCAGCAGCAGCGAGATGGCGCGGTACGCCTCGGCCTGCTTGGTCAGGTCGTCGAACACGATCAGGACGTGCTTGCCCTGGTACATCCAGTGCTGGCCGATGGCCGAACCGGTGTACGGAGCCAGCCACTTGAAGCCGGCGGAGTCGGAGGCCGGGGCCGCGACGATGGTGGTGTACTCCATCGCGCCGTGCTCCTCGAGCGCGGTCTTGACGCCCGCGATGGTGGAGCCCTTCTGGCCGATCGCGACGTAGATGCAACGAACCTGCTTGCTGGGGTCGCCCGACTCCCAGTTCGCCTTCTGGTTCAGGATCGCGTCGACGGCGACGGCGGTCTTGCCGGTCTTACGGTCGCCGATGATCAGCTGACGCTGGCCGCGGCCGATGGCGGTCAGCGCGTCGATCGCGGTGATACCGGTGGCCAGCGGCTCTTCGACCGGCTGGCGCTCCAGCACGGTCGCGGCCTGCAGCTCCAGCACGCGGCGGTCGTCGGCCTCGATCTCGCCCAGGCCGTCGATCGGCTGGCCGAGCGGGTTGACGACGCGACCGAGGAACTTGTCGCCGACGGGAACCGACAGCACGTCGCCGGTGCGGCGGACCTGCTGGCCCTCTTCCAGCGAGGCGTACTCGCCGAGGATGACGGCACCGATCTCGGTGTCCTCGAGGTTCAGCGCGACGCCCAGGACGCCGCCCGGGAACTCGAGCAGCTCGTTGGCCATCGCCGAAGGCAGACCGCTGACGTGCGCGATGCCGTCGCCGGTGTCGGTCACGAGGCCGACTTCTTCGATGGAGGTTTCCGGGGTGTAGCTCTGGGTGTAGCTCTCGATCGCGCTACGGATCTCGTCGGAGGAGATCGTCAGCTCCGCCATGTTGTTCCTGCTCTCGCTGTGGTCTCGAATGTCGGGGGTTGGAGAATTACTGCGGTGAGCTGTCCTTGATCAGGACAGCGCCCGGCGCAGCTTCTCCAGTCGGCCGGTGGCGCTGCCGTCGATGACGTCGTCTCCGACGCGCACGACGACGCCGCTCAGCAGCGTCGGGTCGACCTGCACGTGCACGGTGACCGCCTTGCCGTAGATCCGCTGCAGGGAAGCCGAGAGCTTCTCCTTCTGCTGATCGGACAGCTCGACCGCGGCGTGCGCGTGGGCGACGATCTGGTCACGACGGGCCGCCGCCAGATCGGACAGGGCGCCGAAGGCGACGCCGATGTTGTTGGTCCGCAGTCGGGTCACCGCCTGCTCGGCCAGCGTCAGGGTGATCGGCTCGGCCTTGCCGGTCAGCAGCCGCTCGATCAGCTCACGCCGCGCCGCGGCCGGCTTGCCCTGATCGGACAGTGCCTGCTCCAGCTGCGGGTTGTCGGCGATGATGCGACCGAGCCGGAACAGCTCGTCCTCCACCGCGTCCAGCCGGCCGCCGTCGGCAGCGGACTCCAGCAGAGCCTCCTGCCCGAGCAGCACCAGGGTGTCGACCAGATCGCGGGTGCGCGACCAGTTCTGGGCCACCGCGGTGGTCAGCACTGCCTGCGTGGCAGCGCTGACCTTGCCGCCGAAGATCCGCTCACTGAGTTCAGCGCGCGCCGAACCCGGCACCGACACGTCCGCGAGCGCCACACGCAGCGAACGCTGGTCGTCCAGCACGGCGACAACGGCGAACAGTTCCGACCCCGTTGTGGCCGCAACAGTTTCGCTTCCGGTCAGAGCGGCCCGAAGCGCCTCCCGGGACCGGGAGCTGGCCTCGCGGCTCGCTGCGTACATGCTTCTCACTTTCGCGTCGTTACCTTCCGACCCCGATGGCGTCGGTGTCGTCGAGTTCGCTGAGGAACTTGTCGATCGACGCCGCCTGCTTGGCCTCGTCCGAGACAGACTGGCCGATGATCTTCTCGGCCAGGTCGACGGCCGTGCGGCCGACCTCGGAGCGCAGCTCGGTCAGGATCTGCTGGCGCTGGGCTTCCAGCTGGGAGTGACCGGCGGCGACGATACGGTCGCTTTCGGCCTGGGCATCCGCGCGCATCTGCGCGAGGATCTGCTGACCCTGGGTGCGCGCATCCTCGCGGATACGTGCGGCCTCGAGCCGGGCGTCGGCAAGCTGCTGCTGGTACTGCTGCAGCGTCTGCTGTGCCTCTTCCTGCGCGGCTGCGGCCCTGGCGATACCGCCTTCGATCTTGTCGGCACGCTCATCGAGTGTCTTGGTCACACGCGGGATCACGTATTTCCAGAAGAGCACGCCGATGATGGCGACGCAGACGATCGACCAGACGATGTCGTACGTTTCGGGAATGAGAGGATTCACATCCTCTCCCCCTTCGGCAGCGAGCGTGATGAGTTCGCGCATCGGAATCAGAAGATGAAGCCGGCGACGAGGCCGATCAGCGCCAGGGCCTCGGTGAACGCGATACCGAGGAACATGTTGGTACGGATCTGGCCGGCCAGCTCGGGCTGACGGGCGAAGCCCTCGATGGCCTTACCGACGACGATACCCACGCCGATGCCGGGGCCGATCGCGGCGAGACCGTAGCCGATGGCGCCGAAGCCCTTGAAGGTGCTCTCGGTGGTCGCGGCTTCCTGGGCCAGGTAAGCGAGGCTCATGAGTCTTCTTTCCCTTTCTGTTGCTCACCCGCCGGTCGGCGTGTGTAGCAGGTTTGGCAGTACTGGTGTGGATTCAGGTCAGTGGTCGGCGGCGTGCTGCGCGAGGCTGATGTACACCGCGGTCAGCAGGGCGAACACATACGCCTGCAGGAAGATGACCAGCAGCTCGAACAGCGTGAAGCCGATGCCTGCCAGCAGCGAGAAGGGCGTGAAGACCTTCATCCACGCGGTGGCATCGAAGAGGAAGAACCAGGTGGCGCTGAAGAACAGCACCAGCATGATGTGGCCGGCCAGCATGTTCGCCATGAGTCGGACGGTCAGCGTGAACGGGCGCAGGATGAACGTCGAGACGAACTCGATCGGGATCAGCAGCACGTGCAGGGCGGGCGGCACATCCGGAACGACGATGCTGGAGCGCATGTACTTGAAGAAGCCGTACTTGCGGATGCCCACGTAGTTGAACGCGATGTACGCGATCGCGGCGAGCACCAGCGGCATGCCGACTCGCGCATTCGACGAGATGTTCAGGAACGGAACAATGCTGGAGAAGTTCAGGAACAGAACCGTGAAGAAGATCGTCGCGATCAGCGGGAGGAACCGCTTACCGGTTTCCTTACCGAGTACCTCGTCGGCGATCTGCTCCTTGACGAAAACCACCGCGGTTTCCATCACGTTCTGCAGGCCGCGCGGCACGATCTTCGGCGAGCGGAAAGCCAGCACGAAGACGAGCACCACAACGGCGGTCATCAGCAGCCGGATCAGCATCAGGCGGTCGAGTTCGAACGGCGTACCCTCGAACAGCACTGCTGGAGGGAAGAAGTCGGACAGCGATGGCGCGTGGAACTCGCCCGCCGCCAAAGTGATGACGCTCAGCGTTCTCTCCCGTGTTCGGGCCGCGGGTACGACGGTCATTCCCGCGGTTCGATCGGACATTGACGATCAATGGGGTCGACTCTGGTCGGCTCGAAATTCGACAGTTGCTCGTACGGTGTAACCCCGTAAAGCTTCTGTTCGGGCGTCGGCGACATCGTCGACATGCTTCAACCGGGCACATTCCACCCGGATCGGCAGTAAGCATAGCGGCACCGGGCAGGATCTTGGCGATCCCCCCTGGTAACCCGAGGCAATGCCCCGAGTCATCCTGGGCAGCGCCTCCAGCTTGGGTGCTTGCTTACCAACACTTTACCAAGCTATCTACGACAGTGTGTAGCTGGGTGGGATTATTCCTGCTCGGAAGCCGTTTCGTCGTCTCCCGCGCGTGTCGTGACGTACGGAACCTTCACGCTCACAACGCCATACGTCTCCGCGCCCAGCACGATGAGCAGGGCTCCGACCACGGTGAAGAACAGCGTGGGCCTGCTGTAGAAGTCGAACTGGTTGAGCACACCGACGATCACCAGCGCGATCAGCAGCTTGCCGACCCAGCTGACCAGCATGACCAGGCCCGCCGTGCTCGGCGGCAGCTTGGCGCCCAGCAGCACGGCCACCACGGTGGTGAGGATGAACCCGCCGCCGATCGCCGCGCCCAGCAGCGCGCCCCACAGACCCGGCATACCCGCGACGAGGGTGCCGATCACCACCGAGACGACCACGAGGACACCGAGCCCGATCAGGCCGTAGCGCAGCGCGGTTCGCAGGGGGGCGTCGGGTCCTGGCACGGGGGTGGGTGTAAAGCTCACGGGCCGTACTTTACCTTCGGCCGCTTCTCAGCGATTGGCCGACTCCATCCGACGCATCGAGGGGATCGCGGTCACTACCAGGGCGAACACCAATCCACCCGCCACCAGCAGCACCACCAGGCGCCGATCCATCAGCGAGGTCCCCACCGCGCCGAAGGCGAGCACGCCGACCCACAAATAGATCAACAGCACAACGCGTCGCTGTGAATGTCCGATCTGTAGCAATCGGTGATGAAGATGCATTTTGTCCGGTGTGGAGAAACTCACGCCGGCGCGCACGCGGCGCACGATCGCCAGCAACAGATCGAGCACCGGAATGAACATCACCGCACCCACCAGCAACAGCGGCGAGAGCAAACCCACAATGTCGCGCGGGCCGTAGCCCTGCAGCGGAATTCGACCCGAGGCACCGGTGGAAACCGCGGCCAGCATCAATCCGATCATCATCGAGCCGGAATCACCCATGAAGATTCGGGCGGGCGAGAAATTGTGCGGCAGAAATCCCAGGCAGGCGCCGGCCAGCGCGGCGGCCAGCAACGCGGGCGGATAGGTGTCGACCGAACCGCCCTGGTCATAGAGCAAACCGACGGAGAACACGAAAACCGCGCCGGCGCAGATCAAGCCGAGGCCCGCGGCGAGGCCGTCCAGGCCGTCGACGAAGTTCATCGCGTTCACCAGGGTGACGGTGATTCCCACCGTCACCAGGCCGCCCTGCAGCGCGTCCAGGACGACGGTGGTGTCGTTGAACGGATCGTAGATCACGTACCAGCTCAGGCCCATCACGGCCATCACGCCCGCGGCGGTCACCTGCCCGGCGAATTTGGTGAGCGCGTCCAGGCCCCACCGGTCGTCGACGATGCCGACCAGCACGATGATCGTCGCCGCGACCAGGACCGCCGGAATATCGGGGGCGTAATCGAAACCGCGCCGCAGTGCGGGCAATTGGTGTGCGAACAACACCGCGGCGACCACGCCGACATACATGCCGACACCGCCCATCCGCGGAATCGGCGTGACGTGCACATCGCGCTCACGCGGAATCGCGACCGCGCCGAACGCGATGGCGAGCACCCGGATGCCGCCGGTGGCCAGGAACGTCACCGTGGCGGAGACGAGCAGCACGAGCACCAGCTCGCGCAGGGGAACGACCGTGCTCATCGGATGCGTGCGATCACCGCTGCGCGGGGCTGATCAGGGCATCCGGCGCCATACCGAGGACCTCCGCGACATCGGCCACCGCCACCGCACCTTCCCGCAACACCCGCGGCTGATCCGCGGTCAGATCGACGATCGTCGACGCCACCGCGTGCTCGGCGGGACCGCCGTCGAGATACACACTCGCCAGCGAACCCAGCTGCTCGCGCGCCTGCTCGACGGTGCTGGCCGGGGGCTGCCCCGACACATTGGCACTCGACACGGCCAGCGGACCGACCTCGCGCAGCAGTTCCAGCGCTACCGGATGCAGCGGCATCCGCAGCATCACCGTGCCCCGGGTATCGCCCAGGTCCCACGCCAGCGAGGGCGCGGCCTGCACGACCAGGCTCAGCGCGCCCGGCCAGAACGCCCGGATCAGCTCGCGCGCCTGCGGGCGCACCGAGAACACCAGTCCATCGATGGTGTGCCACGACCCGACGAGCACCGGGACGGGCATATCGCGACCGCGCCGCTTGGCGGCCAGCAGCGCGCCCACCGCGTCGGCGTCGAACGCGTCGGCCGCCAGGCCGTACAGCGTGTCCGTCGGCATGACCACGAGCCGCCCCGACTTCAGCGCGCTGGTCGCCGCGGTCAGCCCAGCGGCCCGCGAATCCTGCTCGGCACAGTCATAGACGGTACTCACGGCTTGTCCGCCTCTCCGCGTTTCTTGCTGGTCTGTGGATGCGGCAAGAGTCTAGCTGTCGGGCCGACGGCGGAATGTGGGGGGACTTTTGGGCGTCCCCGGGATACGCCCGCGGCGCATGCGCGAGCACGGAATTCGTTTCCTGCTGGAAGTGTGCTGCCGGGACTCGGGGGCGGACCTCGTCGGCCCTGGCACGTCGTTCGATCAGGACTCAGGATTTGCTGGGCACTGTCGCGACGACGAAGCGGGGCTTGTCGGCGAGGTCGGCGTGTTCGACGATGCCGGTGAAATCGGCCGCGGCGAGCAGGGCCGCCACTCCCCCGCCGTTGGTGTCGTCGTGTTCGATCGCGGTGGCGCCGCCGGGGCGCAGCAGGCGGGCGATGGTGGGGACCATCCGGCGGATGACATCGAGGCCGTCGGGGCCGCCGAAGAGGGCGCGGTGCGGATCGTGGTCGGCGACCTCGGGGTCGAGGACCGCCGCCTCCGGGATGTAGGGCGGGTTCGACACGACCAGGTCGACGCGGCCGGACAGGGCCGTGAGCAGGGCCGGGTCGGTGACGTCGTCGGCGTGCAGGGTGATCGGGGTGTCGCCGTCGGCGATGCGGTCGTCGACGTTGCGGCGGGCCCAGGTCAGGGCGTCGGGGTCGAGTTCGACGGCGTGGACCTCGGCATCCGGGCGGGCATGCGCGATGGCCAGGGCCAGCGCGCCCGACCCGGTGCACAGGTCGACGACGAGCGGCGCGTGGTCGTGGGGCAGCGTCTCCAGCCAGGCCAGTGCCCAGGCGAACAGCAGCTCGGTCTCCGGGCGCGGCACGAACACCCCGGGACCCACGGCGAGGTCGATCTCGCCCATCGCGGCCGTGCCGGTCAAGTGCTGCAACGGGATTCGCGTGGCCCGCCGATCGACCAGCGCGGCGAATCGCGCGGCCTCGTCCGGCTCGACCATCGGATGCAGCGCCAACCGCATCCGGTCGATCCCGAGCACGTGCGCGGCCAGGTTCTCCGCATCGGGCAGGGGCGAGGCCACGCCCGCCGCGGCCAGTCGCTCGGCGGCCGCGACGATCAGCGGACGCAACCGGACCCGCTCGGTCACCGTGTCGTCCGGCATGCGCGAGCGTCCTCCCTGGTGGCGAGCGTGGCGCGCGTTGCCCGGTCCGGGCGCTGAGCGCTCATCCCGGCTACTCGGCTGCCATCCGGGCGTCGCGGTCGGCCTTGCCGAGCGCGTCGAGCAGCGCGTCCATGTCACCGTCGAGCACGGCGTCGAGGTTGTGCGCCTTGAAACCGATGCGGTGATCGGCGATCCGGTTCTCCGGGAAGTTGTAGGTGCGGATCCGCTCGGAACGGTCCACCGTGCGGATCTGGCTGGCCCGACCGGCCGCCGCCTCCTGCTCGGCCTGCTCCTCGGCCAGCGCCTGCAGCCGAGCCCCGAGCACCTGCATCGCGCGCGCCTTGTTCTGCAGCTGCGACCGCTCGTTCTGGCAGGTCACCACGATGCCGGAGGGCAGGTGGGTGATGCGGACCGCGGAATCGGTGGTGTTGACGCCCTGGCCGCCCTTGCCGGAGGACCGGTAGACGTCGATGCGCAGGTCGGTCTCGTCGATCTGCACCTGCTCGACCTCGTCGGGCTCGGGGTAGATCAGCACGCCGGCGGCCGAGGTGTGGATGCGGCCCTGCGACTCGGTCACGGGCACGCGCTGCACGCGGTGCACCCCACCCTCGAACTTGAAGCGCGACCACACGCCGTCGCGGGCCGCGTCCTTGCTCTTGATCGACAGCGTCGCGTCCTTGTAGCCGCCCAGGTCGGAATAGGTGACGTCGAGCGTCTCCACCTTCCAGCCGTGCCGCTCGGCGTAGCGGATGTACATGCGGGCCAGGTCGGCGGCGAACAGCGCCGATTCCTCGCCGCCCTCACCGGACTTCACCTCGAGCACCACGTCGTCGCCGTCGTGCGGGTCGCGCGGAGCGAGCAGATCGGCCAGTGCCTGCTCGAGCTCCACCAGCTGGGTTTCCAGGCCGGGCACCTCGGCGGCGAACGTGGCGTCGTCGGCGGCCAGCTCACGGGCCGCCTCGAGATCGTCGCGCACCGACTCGAGCTTGCGGTAGGTCGACATCACCGGCGCCAGCTCGGCGAATCGCTTGCCCACCCGCCGGGCCGCACCGGCGTCGTTGTGCAACGACGGATCGGCCAGCTGCGTCTCCAGGCCGGCGTACTCGGCCAGAATGTCGTCGATGGCGGAAGGGGCCGTCTGATCGGCCATGTCGGTGAACTCCTACTGGGGAGGTAGCGGCTGCGGAGTCTGGTGGGCCGAAGGCCCGTCTCGGCCGCCTCGATTCTGGACTGACGGAGCGAAGGAGCGAAGCGACTGAGCGGAGGAGGGAAGAATCGAGGCCGAAAGGCCGAGACCCCGCGGCGCTCGCGCCGCCGAAAATACCGACGCCCGGCCTGCGAAAGCAGAACCGGGCGTCGGGTGAGGCAACTAGCTGGCGTCGGCCTTCTTGCCCGCGCGCTTGCCGTAGCGAGCCTCGAAGCGAGCGACGCGGCCGCCGGTGTCGAGGATCTTCTGCTTGCCGGTGTAGAACGGGTGGCACTGCGAGCAGACCTCGACGGTGATCTGGCCGGACTCCTTGGTGGAGCGAGTCTGGAAGGTGTTGCCGCAACCACACACAACGGTGGTGTCGACATACGTGGGGTGGATTCCTGCCTTCATGGGCGTCCTCTCGATAATGGTCGCCGGGTCGTACACCGCTGGAGCGCGGGATACGTGAACCGGAACCGACTAGGCGGGATGTCTGCGAACTCGCAGACACACAGCGATCCAGTATGCCAGACCTGGCCGCACCCTCCGAAAACACCCCCGGCCACAGGTTTGTTCCCGGCCGGGAAACGCAGCGGGGGCCCGCCGTAGCGGGCCCCCGTCGCGTCACTCGTCGAGTGCGCCCGGTGCGGTCTTGGAGACCGTCATCAGGAACTCGAGGTTGTTCTTGGACTTACGCAGCCGATCCATCAGCAGATCGATCGCCTGGTGCGAGTCCAGGCCCGAGAGCACGCGCCGCAGCTTGTGCACCACGGCCATCTCGTCGGGCGACATCAGCAGCTCGTCGTGGCGGGTGCTGGACGGGTTGATGTCCACCGCCGGGAACACGCGCCGCTCGGCGATCTTGCGATCGAGCTTGAGCTCGGCGTTGCCGGTGCCCTTGAACTCCTCGAAGATCACCGTGTCACCGGTGGAGCCGGTCTCGACCATCGCCGTGGCGATGATGGTGAGCGAGCCACCGTTCTCGATGTTGCGCGCCGCGCCGAGGAACCGCTTGGGCGGGTACAGCGCGGTCGAGTCGACACCACCGGAGAGGATGCGGCCCGAGGCGGGCGAGGAGTTGTTGTACGCGCGGCCCAATCGGGTGATCGAGTCGAGCAGCACGACAACGTCTTTGCCCATCTCCACCAGGCGCTTCGCCCGCTCGATGGCGAGCTCGGCGACCGAGGTGTGGTCGGCCGGCGGCCGGTCGAAGGTGGAGGCGATGACCTCACCCTTCACCGAACGCTGCATGTCGGTGACCTCTTCGGGACGCTCGTCGACCAGCACGACCATGAGGTAGCACTCGGGGTTGTTGATCGCGATCGCGTTGGCGATGTCCTGCATGATCGTGGTCTTACCCGCCTTGGGCGGGGACACGATCAGCGCGCGCTGGCCCTTGCCGATCGGCATGATCAGGTCGATCACACGCGTGGTCAGCTTGTTCTGGGTGGTTTCCAGACGCAGACGCTGGTTCGGGTACAGCGGCGTCAGCTTCTGGAAGTCGGGACGACGCTTGGCCGCCTCCACCTCGCCGCCGTTGACGGTGTCCAGGCGGACCAGCGGGTCGAACTTCTGGCGCTGGTTGCTCTGCTCGCCGTCGCGCGGGGCGCGCACCGCACCGGTGATCGCGTCACCGCGGCGCAGGCCGTTCTTGCGCACCAGGTTCATCGAGACGTACACGTCGTTCGGGCCGGCCAGGTAGCCGGAGGTCCGCACGAACGCGTAGTTGTCCAGCACGTCCAGGATGCCGGCGACCGGCTGCAGGACGTCGTCCTCGCGGATCTCGAAGTCGCGGGCCTCGCCGCCACCGCCACCGGCGCCACCGTCGCGGTCACGACCACGACGACGCTCACGGAACCGGCGACCCCGGCGACCGCGGCCGCCTTCCTCGTCGTCGCCACCGCGGTCGTCGCGGGGACCGCGATTCCCGGCGTTGTTGCCGTTCTGGCTCTGGTTGCGCTCGTTCTGGTTGCGCTCACCACGATCGCCACCGGTGCGCTCGCCACGGTCGCCACCGGCGCGTTCGCCCCGGTCGCCGCCGTTGCGCTCGCCACGCTCACGCCTGCGCTCGCCCTGCTCGCCACCGTCGGCCTTGTCGGCCTGCTTGGTCTCCTCGGCGCGGTTCTCGGCCTGGGCGTTCTCGCCACCGCCGGAACGGGCCTGGTCACGGCCACGACGCTGCCTGCCACGGCCACGCTGACCGCCCTCGCGACCGGAATCCTCGGTCGACTCGGCGGTCTTGGTCTCGGCCGTCCCCTGCTCGGCCGGGGCCTGCTCGGTCACGACCGCGGCGACCTGCTTCTCGGCGGGCTCGGCTTTGTCGGCCTTGGCCGGCTTGTCGGCCTTGGCGGGCGCCTCGGTCTTGGCGGGCGCTTCCGCCTTGGCGGGCGCTTCGCTCTTGGCGGCGGGCGCGTCGGCCGTCACGGCGGCGGCCTCGGCGGGCTTACCCGCCTTCGCAGGCGCTCCGGCCTGGTTTTCCTTGATAGCGGCGATGAGATCGCCCTTGCGCATACCGGAGGTGCCTCGGATACCGAGCTCCCCCGCCAATGCGCGCAACTGCGGCAACAGCATTCCAGTCAGCCCCGATCGTGCGACGTCGGTGTGTTCGCTCATTTTCGAAATCTGTCCGGATTCACTTTCGCGGCCGCCCGAGTTCGTAGGGTTGGATTCCACCCCGGGTGTCGCGAGCAGGTCCGTATCTGTCACGGAAATCCTTTCCTTCCCTCGAATGCCGTGTGCTGAATCGAGGGTTCGTTCCGTAGACCCGGCACCCTGTGCCGAGCTCGGATTATGCGTCCGACCGGACGCCTGTGCCGTACTACCCGCCCCGCCGGACCGGAGGCTTCGCCACCAGAAGACAGTGGTGAGGAGAGATCATTCCAGTTGAGCGGCTTCTCGGCGTCGCAGCACCTCCATGGTGTGGAGGCTCGAGCCTGGAGCCTGCTGGAGCGATTGCCCTGATGAAGCACCGGCGTCTGATGCGCACGATGTACGGACTTGCACAGAATAGCTGCCAATTGCGAACAACGGCAAGGCAGGCACGCCGTCAGTCGATCGCGACGCCGTCGGCGATGCCGGGCTCGACCACTCGCAGCCCGTCCGCTTCCGCCTGTTTGCGCAGGTCATCGGGGAAATCTTCGGTGGCGAGCGCCAAAATCGTCGGACCGGCGCCGGAAACGGTGGCCGGAATTCCCGCGGCCCGCAGTCGCTCGATCCAGGTCGTGGTGAGCGGTAGCGCGGGAGCACGCTGAGTCTGGTGCAGCCGGTCGGCGGTGGCGGGCATCAGCAGATCGGGGCGTTCGGTGAGCGCGACGACGGCCAGCGCGGCCCGGCTGACGTTGAACGCGGCGTCACCGTGCGGCACCTGCTCGGGCAGCAGCCCGCGGGTGTGCGCGGTGGACGAGCGTTCCTGCGGGATCAGCACCACCGGGCGCAGCGCCGCGGCGGGGGTCAGCCGCACGGCCCGATAGGCGCGATTCTGCTCGGCATCGGATTCGGTCCACGACACGACGATTCCACCGAGCACGCTGGCCGCGGCGTTGTCGGGATGACCCTCGAACTCCGAGGCCAGCTGCACCAGCTGCGCGCCGTCCAGCCGCAGGTCGGGATCGAACTTGGCGGCCAGCCCGGCGCCGGCGGCCAGGCCGCCGACCACGGCCGAGGCACTGGAACCGAGGCCGCGCGAGTGCGGAATCACGTTGCGGCACACCACGTCGAGGCCGTCGGCCCAGACACCGAGTGATTCCAGTCCGCGTTCGATCGCCCGCACCACCAGATGCGTTGGGCCCCACGGCACGTCGTCGGCGCCCTCACCCTCGACCCGGATCTCGAGACCCGAATCGGTGGTGCGCACCACGATCTCGTCGTAGAGACCCAATGCCATTCCCAGGCAATCGAATCCGGGACCGAGGTTGGCCGTGGAAGCGGGAACGCGCACGGTCACTTCGAGACCGGCGGGCAGGGTAGCGGTCATCAGCCTGCTCTCGCGTGCGCTCAACTCAGGCCAGCTCGAGCTCGTGGGCGATGGCCACCGGGTCGACGGCGATCGGCTTGACCTCGGGCATGCCGGCCAGCGCGTTGTCGGGGTCCTTGAGACCGTTGCCGGTCACCGTGCAGACCACGGTCAGGCCCGAATCCAGCCAGCCGTCCGCGCGAGCGGCCAGCAGACCGGCCACGCTCGCCGCCGACGCGGGCTCGACGAAGACGCCCTCGGTCGCCGCGACCAGCCGGTAGGCGGCCAGGATCTCCTCGTCGGTGGCCGCGCGGAACGCGCCACCGGACTGCTCCTTGGCCTCCATCGCCCCGTTCCACGACGCCGGGGCGCCGATCCGGATCGCGGTGGCCACGGTCTCGGGATCACGCACCGGCGCGCCGTTGACCAGCGGGGCCGCACCGGCGGCCTGCACGCCGAGCATGCGCGGCAGCCCCGAGGTGATGCCGTCGGCGTGGTACTCGCGGTACCCACGCCAGTAGGCGGTGATGTTGCCCGCGTTGCCCACCGGCAGCACGTGCACATCGGGCGCCTTGCCCAGCACATCGCAGATCTCGAACGACGCGGTCTTCTGCCCCTCGATCCGCGCCGGGTTCACCGAGTTCACCAGCCCGACCTCGGGGAAGTCCGAGGTGACCTTGCGGGCCAGCTCGAGACAGTCGTCGAAGTTGCCCTCGACCTGGATGATCTTCGCACCCAGCATCACGGCCTGGGCCAGCTTGCCCATCGCGATCTTGCCCTGCGGGATCAGCACCGCGCACTCCATGCCCGCGCGGGTGGCGTAGGCGGCGGCCGAGGCCGAGGTGTTGCCGGTCGAGGCGCACAGCACGGCCTTCTGGCCGCGGTACTTCGCGTCGGTCATCGCCATCGTCATGCCGCGGTCCTTGAAGGAACCGGTGGGGTTGGCACCCTCGACCTTGAGGTACACCTCGCACCCGGTCAGCTCGGACAGGTGCGTCGCGGGGACCAGCGGGGTACCGCCCTCGAACAGGGTGACCGGCTCCCAGTCGGCCGCACCGGCCAGCCGGTCGCGGTAGGCCGCGATCAGACCCGGCCAGCGCGAGTGCACGCCGAGCTGGGGGGCGATGCCAGTGGTGCTCATGATTCTTCGGTGCCTTCCAGTCTGAGAACGCTGGTCACGGAGGTGACGGAATCCATGTCCGCCAATGCCGCGACAGTATCGGCCAGCGAGGACTCCACCGCATGGTGGGTGACGACCACGAGCCGGGCGCCGTCGCCGTGCCCCTGCTGACGCACGGTGGAGATGCTCACCCCGTGCTGGGCGAAGGTGTCGGCCACCGCGGCGAGCACGCCGGGCCGGTCCGCCACCTGCAGGTTCACGTGGTAGCGGGTGGGGGTGTCCCCGATCGGCGCGATCGGCAGCTCAGCATAGACCGACTCGCCGGGAGCGCGGCCACCGTAGAACTTGTTGCGGGCGGCCATCACGAGGTCGCCGAGCACGGCCGAGGCGGTCGGCGCGCCACCGGCGCCCTGACCGTAGAACATCAGCCTACCGGCGTTGTCGGCCTCGACGACGACGGCGTTGAACGCACCGTTGACCGAGGCCAGCGGGTGCTTGCGCGGGATGAGCGCCGGGTACACCCGCACCGAGACGCGGTCCTTGCCGCCTTCGGCGGAGGTGGGCTCGCCCGGACCGGCCGCGACGCGCTCGCAGATGGCGAGCAGCTTCACGGTGCAGCCGACGGCGGAGGCGGTTTCCAGATCCTCGGCGGTGATCTTGGAGATGCCCTCGCGATACACATCGGCCGCGGTCACGCGGGTGTGGAAGGCCAGCGAAGCCAGGATGGCGGCCTTGGCGGCGGCGTCGAAGCCCTCGACGTCGGCGGTGGGGTCGGCCTCGGCGTAGCCCAGCTCGGTCGCCTCGGCGAGCACGTCGTCGTAGGCGGCGCCGGTCTCGTCCATCGCGGAGAGGATGAAGTTGGTGGTGCCGTTGACGATGCCGACCACGCGGTTCACCCGGTCACCCGACAGCGACTGGATCAGCGGACGGACCACCGGGATCGCGCCGGCGACGGCGGCCTCGAAGTACAGGTCGGCGCGGCTGCGCTCGGCGGCGGCGGCCAGCTCACCGGTGTAGTCGGCCAGCAGCGCCTTGTTGGCGGTGACGACGGACTTGCCCCCGCTCAGGGCGGCGCCGATCAGCGCACGGGCGGGATCGATGCCGCCCATGACCTCGACCACCAGGTCGACATCGTCGCGGGCGACCAGCGCCTCGGCGTCGGTGGTGAGCAGTTCGGCGGGCAGGCCGCGGTCCTTGCTCAGGTCGCGTACGGCCACGCCGCGCAGCACCAGCGGCGCGCCGACGCGCGAGCGCAGGTCGTCGGCGTGGTCGCGCAGCACGCGGACGACCTCGGTACCCACTGTGCCCATGCCGAGCACGGCGACACCCAGCGGGCGCCCCGCGTCCCCGATCGAATCGCTCCGCGATGCGTTCATCATTCCACCTCCAGGCTGAGCAGGTCCGCCACCGTTTCCCGGCGCAGAATCAGTCGCGACGCACCGTCGCGCACCGCGACCACCGCGGGCCGGGTGAGCTGGTTGTAGCGGCTCGACATCGAGTAGCAGTACGCGCCGGTCGCCGCGACGGCGACCAGGTCACCGGGGCCCGCATCGGCAGGCATCCAGGTGTCACGAATGACGATATCGCCACTCTCGCAATGCTTTCCGACCACACGCGCGACGACCGCATGGGCGTCCGACGAGCGCGAGACCAGACGGCAATCGTAATCGGCCTGGTACAGCGCGGGACGGATATTGTCGCTCATGCCGCCGTCGACGCTGACGTAGCGACGACGCGCGCCACCGTCGAGCTCGACGTCCTTGATGGTGCCGACCTCGTAGAGCGTGACGGTGCCCGGCCCCGCGATGGCGCGACCCGGCTCGACGGCGATGGTCGGCTCGGGCAGCCCGGCGCGGGCGGCCTCGGCGGCGACCAGACCGCGCAGGTTGGCGGCGAACTCGTCCAGCGGCGGCGGGTTGTCGCTCGGCAGGTACGAGATACCGAGGCCACCGCCCAGATCCAGGGTGGAGATCTGTGCGGTGCGCTCGATACCGAATTTGTCGATGGCCTCGCGGAGCAGGCCGAGCATGCGGCGCGCGGCGATCTCGAAGCCGTCGAGCTCGAAGATCTGCGAGCCGATGTGACTGTGCAGACCGACCAGGCGCAGGTTGTCGGCCTCGAAGACGCGGGCCAGCGCCTCCATGGCGTCGCCACCGGCGATCGAGAAACCGAACTTCTGGTCCTCGTGCGCGGTGGAGATGTACTCGTGGGTGTGCGCCTCGACACCGACGGTGACCCGGACCAGCACGTCCTGCACTACGCCCGCGGCACCGGCGACCGCTTCGAGCCGCTCGATCTCGTAGAGCGAGTCGACGACCACGTGGCCGACGCCCGCGGCGACCGCGGCCTCGAGCTCGGGCACCGACTTGTTGTTGCCGTGCAGCGCGATGCGCTCGGCCGGGAAACCGGCGTGCAGCGCGATGGCCAGCTCGCCACCGGAACAGACGTCCAGCGACAGCCCCTCGTCACGGATCCAGCGCGCGATCTCACCGCACAGGAACGCCTTGGACGCGTAGTGCACGCGGGCGTTGGGCCCGAAAGCGCGCACCATGTCGCGGCAGCGGGAGCGGAAATCGTCCTCGTCGACGACGAACAGCGGGGTGCCGTACTGCTGGGCCAGCTCGGTGATCGGCACCCCGGCCACCCGCACGACGCCGTCCTCGCCACGAGCGGCGTTGCGCGGCCACACGTTGGCGGGCAGGTCGATCATCTCGCGCGGATCGGTCGGGCGCTCGGGCAGGCTCGGGGCGTGCGGGATCTCTGCGTGCCGGGGACCGGCCGGGTGTGCACCACTCACAGTTGTGCGTCCTTCCTGAAAAGCTTGCCGGTGGTCACATGCGCTCCGGTGCGCTGACGCCGAGCAGGGCCAAACCGTTGGCCAGCACCTGGCGGGTGGCCTTGACCAGTTCGAGCCGGGCGGCGTTGAGCGGGGTGACGGCGTCGTCACCCTTGGGCAGCACGCGCATGTCGTCGTCGGACTGGAAGGGGTGGTAGACACCGGCCAGTTCTTCGAGGTAGCGGGCGATGCGGTGAGGTTCGCGGGTCTCGGCGGCGGTGGCGACCACGCGCGGGAAATCACCGAGGGTGCGGATCAGGTCGCCTTCGCGCGCCGAGGTCATCAGCGCGAAATCCGGTGCGACGGTGGCGAACTCGGCGTACTTGGCGGCATTGCCGAGGATGCTGTTGGTCCGCGAGTGCGCGTACTGCACGTAGTAGACCGGGTTCTCGCTGCTCGCCTTGGTCCACAGGTCGAGATCGATGTCGATGCTCGAGTTCACCGAGGAGCGCACCAGCGAGTAGCGGGCCGCGTCGACGCCGATCTGCTCGACCAGGTCGTTGAGGGTCACCACGGTGCCGGCGCGCTTGCTCATCTTCACGGCCTGGCCGTCGCGGACCAGATTCACCATCTGCCCGATCAGCACCTCGACGGTGTCGGGGTTGTCGCCGAAGGCGGCCGCGGCGGCCTTCAACCGGCCGATGTAGCCGTGGTGGTCGGCGCCGAGCATGTAGATGGCCAGGTCGAAGCCACGCGCGCGCTTGTTCTGGAAGTAGGCGATGTCACCGGCGATGTAGGCGGCGTTGCCGTCGCTCTTGAGGACGACGCGGTCCTTGTCGTCGCCGTATTCGGTGGAGGCGATCCACCAGGCGCCGTCCTTCTCGTACAGGTTGCCGGAGTTCTTGAGCTCCTCGACGGCCCGCTCGACGGCGCCGGAGGCGAACAGTTCGCTCTCGTTGAAGTACACGTCGAAATCGGTGCCGAAGTCGTGCAGATCCTGCTTGATCTGGGCGAACATCTGCTGCACGCCCTCGCGCCGGAACAGTTCGTGCCGCTCGTCGGCGGGCAGGGTGAGCGCGTCGGGGTGCGCGGCGACGATGCTCGCGCTGATCTCCTGGATGTACTCGCCCGCGTAGCCGTCCTCGGGGGTCGGCTCGCCGAGCGCGGCCGCGACCAGCGACTTGGCGAAGCGGTCGATCTGGGCGCCGTGGTCGTTGAAGTAGTACTCCCTGGTCACGTCGGCGCCCTGCGCGGCCAGGATGCGGCCCAGCGCGTCACCGACGGAAGCCCAGCGGGTGCCACCGAGGTGCACGGGGCCGGTCGGGTTGGCGGAGACGAACTCGAGGTTGATCTTGGTGCCGGACAGGGCGGCGCCGGTGCCGAACTTCTCGCCCGCGGCCAGGATCTGCGCGACGATCGCGCCCTGCGCCGAGGCGGCCAGGCGGATGTTGAGGAAGCCGGGACCCGCGACGTCGGCCACATCGATGCCATCGGTCGCCGAGAGCGCCTCGGCCAGCCAGCCCGCGAGTTCGCGCGGATTGGTTCCCACGCGCTTGGCCACCTGCATCGCCACATTCGTGGCATAGTCGCCGTGTTCGGGGTTGCGCGGACGCTCCACTGTGACCTGCTCGGGCAGGACCGACGAGTCCAGTCCGCGTTCGACAAGCACCTTCGCGGCGGTGGTGCGAAGGAGATCTGCAAGGTCAGCTGGAGTCACGAGTCTCTATCCTATTGGCTGGGCGCCTCGCAACCACGACCGCCCGGTACGAACGTCCCGATCCACACGTCGAAAGAGCACAACGAGCGATGCCGAGCAGGACCAGCGCCACATCAGCCAAGGCCGTCCGGGCCGCGGGGAAGTCGTCTCCGTCCCGCAAACCCGGCAAGGGCAACCTTCCGCACAAGAAGCGCGACGTGCCCTGGGCCCTGCTGGGCGCCGGTGTCGCGATCGTCGCGCTGATCGGCCTGCTGGCCTACAGCCTGGTGCCCAAGTACCTGGACCAGGCCGCGATCCGGGAAGCCCAGACCGACCTCAAGGAATGGGTGCCGTCCAAGGAGAACCAGGACCCCTCGGCCAAGATCAGCGGCGTCGTCAAGCAGGAGTACCCGGCCGGTCTGCACGTGACCGCGGCCCAGCGCGTCGCCTATGACAAGGCGCCCGCCTACGGTGGCCCGCACGACGGCGCGTGGGCCAACTGCACCGGCACCGTCTACGCCAAGCCGATCCGGATGGAGAACGCGGTCCACTCGCTCGAGCACGGCGCGGTCTGGATCGCTTACAACCCGGACAAGGTCGACGCGGCGGGCGTGGAGAAGCTGTCGAACTACGTCAAGGGCCGCCAGTACTCGCTGATGTCGCCCTACCCGGGACTCGACGCGCCGATCGCGCTGCAGTCGTGGGGTCACCAGCTCAAGCTCGATTCCGCCGACGACGCGCGGATCAAGCAGTTCATCTCCGCCCTGCGCGAGAACCCCTACGCCTACCCCGAGGTCGGCGCGAGTTGCTCGAACCCGATCTTCGACGCCAACAACCCGCCGCCGTTCGACCCGGCGCCCTACGGCCCCGAGGCCGTGCCGATGGACGGCAAGGGCCTGACCCAGGACCAGTCCGAGCTCGGCGCGGGTGCCGGTCTGCCCGGCGGCGCGGGTCTGCCCGGTCTGCCCGACGGCTTCCAGATGCCGGGCACCCAGCCCGCGGGCCAGTAGTGGGAACCGACAGCGCGGTCGACCCCGACCACACCGCGCCCGAGCCCGAGGACACCGCGGCCGAGGCGGGCGCGCGTCGCCCGGCCGGGGCGATCCTGGTGCTCGGCGCGATCGGCCTGCTGCTGCTGGGCGCCGTCGCGGGCGTGCTGCTGCGGATGCCGCTGAACGAGGCCGATACTCCGGCGCCGGGCCCTGTCGACGTGGGGTTCAGCCAGGACATGTCGGCCCATCACGCGCAGGCCGTCGACATGGCGGGCGCGGCGCTGATCGGCTCGACCGACAACGACGTGCGCAGGCTCGCCTACGACATCCTCACCACCCAGCAGAACCAGATCGGCCGGATGCAGGGCTGGTTGCAGCTGTGGGGCGAGCCGAACCAGAACGTCGACGGCTACATGGGCTGGATGACCGACCACGGCGCGGGCGCGCACGGCCACGGTGCCGCGACGACCACCGGGCACGCGATGGCGGGCCCGATGACGTCGATGCCCGGCATGGCCAGCCAGGAGGAGATGACGACGCTGCGCCGCTCCACCGGCGCCGCGATGGACACCCTGTTCCTGCAGCTCATGTTGCGCCACCACCAGGGCGGTGTGCCGATGCTCGACTACGCCGCCGAGCACGCCGACACCACCGAGGTGCGCACCCTGGCCGCGCAGATGTCCAAGACCCAAGCGGGCGAGTCCCAGTTGATGGAGAGCATGCTGGCCGCCCGCGGCGCCAGCCCGCTCCCACTGAGCTGATCGAGTGCCGGACCGGGTCAACCGCCCGGTCCGGCACCGTTTTTGGCGCACCGCACTCGATGCGATACGCTGTCGCTGCCCGATCGCCTCACCGCGACCGGCATCTATCCCGCCCTCGTAGCTCAGGGGATAGAGCGTCTGCCTCCGGAGCAGAAGGCCGCAGGTTCGAATCCTGCCGAGGGCACATTTCGAGGCCCCGTCCGTTCGGTCGGGGCCTCGTTCGTTTGAAATCAGGTTGTTCACGCACGGTTCCACAGGTTTCGGGGCCTCGCCCCGATGACATAGGAGCGAGGCTTGACGAATCCGCCAGAAGGACAGCAACCACCGTTCGGGCAGCAGCCGCCCGGGATGCCCTCGGGACCGCCCGGGTACCCGCACGCCGGGTTCGGGCCGGGACAGACGCCGCCCCCGGGGCCGCCCGGAGCGCCGGACGTGTTCCCGCCCCAGCAGCCGCCGAAGAAGAAGCGGACCGGGTTGTTCATCGCGCTGGGCGTGGTCGCGCTGGTGGTGATCGGCGCGCTGGTCACCGGGGTGGTGCTGACGCTCCAGGGGCGCACCCCGTTGTCCTCGGACGACAAGAAGATCGAGGTCGCGATCCGCGATTTCTACGACACGCTCGACGCGGACGGGTTCATCGCCGCGGCGGAGCTGGCCTGCGAGGCCGACCGGGCCGAGATCGCCAACCTCTCGCCCGAGCAGCGGCAGCAGTTCGATTCGGCGACGGTCTCGGTGACCATCGACAACGTCGAGGACATCGTCATCACCGGTGACACCGCCAAGGCGACGGTGGTCGGCAAGCTGACACTCTCGGTCGCGGGCGAGGAGCCCGACACCGAGGACAGCACCGAAGAGCATCTGAAGAAGGAAGACGGCACCTGGAAGATCTGCTCGGCGCCGGCCACCAAGCACTGATCGAGCCCCCGGCGGCCCGTCCCGAACCCGGGGCGGGCCGCCGTTGCGTCCACGCACGTCAGGCGGGGTATCTTGCTTAGGTAAGCCTCATCATAGGATGGGGTACCTGTGTGGAAGGACGGCGATGACGTCGCGTAGTTGGAAACCCCTGGCCGGGCTGATGGCGATCGCGGTGGCGGCGCTCGGTGTGAGCGCCTGCTCGTCCTCCTCGGGCGACGCCGACGAGATCACCGTCTACAACGCCCAGCACGAGTCGCTCACCAAGGAGTGGGCCGCGGCGTTCACCAAGGAGACCGGGATCAAGGTCGTCCTGCGTCAGGGTGGCGACACCGCGCTGGGCAACCAGCTGGTCGCCGAGGGCGCCAACTCCCCCGCCGACGCCTTCCTCACCGAGAACTCCCCGGCCATGGCACTGGTCGAGAACGCGGGCCTGTTCGCCGACGTCGACAAGGCCACCCTCGACCAGGTCCCCGCCCAGTACCGCCCGTCGACCGGCAAGTGGACCGGTGTCGCGGCGCGTGCCACGGTCTTCGTCTACAACAAGGACAAGCTGCCGACCGCGGGCCTGCCCGCCTCGCTGCTCGACCTGGCGCAGCCGCAGTGGAAGGGCCGCTGGGGCGCGGGCACCTCCGGCGCCGACTTCCAGGCGATCGTCGCGGGCCTGCTCGCGCTGAAGGGCGAGGACGTGACCCGCTCCTGGCTGCAGGGCATGAAGGCCAACGCGACCTCGCTGCAGAACAACGTCGCGACCATGAAGGCGGTGAACTCGGGCAACCCCGAGGGCGGCGTGATCTACCACTACTACTGGTACCGCGATCAGGCCAACACCAAGGAAGGCAGCGCGAACACCGCGCTGCACTACTTCAAGAACCAGGACCCCGGCGCCTTCGTCAGCGTGTCCGGCGGCGGCGTGCTGAAGTCGAGCAAGAAGCAGGAGGCCGCGCAGAAGTTCCTGGCCTACATCACCGGCAAGCAGGGCCAGGAGATCCTGCGCGACGGCACGTCGATGGAGTACCCCGTGGCGAGCGATGTCGCCGCGAACCCCGCGCTGCCACCGCTGGCCGACCTGCAGGCGCCGGCGATCGATCCCAGCAAGCTCGATTCGAAGAAGGTCACCCAGCTGATGACCGAGGCGGGACTGCTGTAAGTGGCCCTGCGGACCGCATCGACGACAGCACCCCGGGTCGGCAGGCCCGGGGTGTTCGTCACGCTCGTCGCGCTGACATTGACGGCGGCGACCTTCATTCCCCTGGGCTACATCGTCTCGGTGCTGTTCGACACCGGCCTGCGTGAAGCCGCCGCGCTGGTGTTCCGGCCACGGGTCGGCGAGTTGCTCACCAATACCGTCGCGCTGGTGGTGTGGACGGTTCCGGTGTGTGTGGTGCTCGGGGTCGGGCTGGCCTGGCTGGTCGAGCGCACCGACGTGCCGGGCCGGGCGTGGTGGGGTCCGGTGCTGGTCGCGCCGCTGGCGGTGCCCGCGTTCGTCAACAGCTACGGCTGGGTGAGCGCGTTCCCGTCGATGTACGGGCTGTCGGCGGCGGTCATCGTGGCCACGATGTCGTACTTCCCGCTGGTGTATCTGCCGGTGGCCGCCACGCTGCGCCGCCTCGATCCGGCCGTCGAGGAGTCGGCGCGCGCCCTCGGGTCGGGGCCGGTGGAAGTGTTCTGGCGCATCGTGGTGCCGCAGTTGCGGCTGGCGATCCTGGGCGGCGCGCTGCTGATCGGTCTGCACCTGCTCGCCGAGTACGGCGCGTTCGTGATGCTGCGCTACGACACATTCACCACCGCGATCTTCGAGCAGTACCAGAGCAGTTTCGCCGGACCCGCGGGCAGCATGCTGGCCGGTGTGCTCGTCCTGTGCTGTCTGACGCTGCTCGGCGGCGAGGCGCTGCTGCGCGGGAACGCGCGCTACGCCAGGCTGGGCGCGGGCGCGCAGCGCGCGGCGCGGCCGATCGCCCTGGGCTGGTGGCGGATTCCGCTGTTCGGCGTGCTGGTCGCGGTGGTCGGCGGCGCGCTCGGCGTGCCGCTGTGGACGATCGGGCGCTGGTTGTGGCTGGGCGGCGCGGCGGTCTGGGACACCGCGGTGATCGGGCAGGCGCTGGGCCAGACGATCGGTCTGGCGGCGGCGGCCGCGCTGATCACCGCCCTGTGCGCGTTCCCCGTCGCGTGGATCGCGGTGCGCTCGACCAGCAGGTTCGCCCGGGTGATCGAGGGCGCGAACTACATCACCAGCTCGCTGCCCGGCATCGTGATCGCGCTCGCGCTGGTGACGGTCACCATCCGCTGGACCCCGCCGCTCTATCAGACGGTGACGCTGGTCGTGATCGCCTACGCGCTGATGTTCCTGCCCCGCGCGCTGGTGAGCGTGCGGGCCGGGCTGGCGCAGGTGCCGGTCGGACTGGAGGAGGTGTCGCGCTCGCTGGGCGAATCGGCCTCGGCCACGTTCTTCCGGGTGACCCTGCGGATGACCGCGCCCGCCGCCGCCTCGGCCGCGGCGCTGGTGTTCGTCGCCGTGTCCACCGAGCTCACCGCGACACTGTTGCTGGCGCCCAATGGAACTCGCACGTTGGCCATGCAGTTCTGGGG
Organism: Nocardia canadensis; assembly: GCF_032656385.1. Classification (NCBI taxonomy): domain Bacteria; kingdom Bacillati; phylum Actinomycetota; class Actinomycetes; order Mycobacteriales; family Nocardiaceae; genus Nocardia; species Nocardia canadensis. The sequence goes on along the minus strand of NZ_JAVCWB010000002.1, from coordinate 1,098,724 downwards.
CCTGTCGGGCGAACTCGACTACGCCGGCGCCGCACCGTACGCGCTGATCATGATCGTCGCCGCGATCCCGGTGACCTATGTGCTGTTCACCCAGTCCAGAAAGGCGGCCGGGGTATGAGTCGGCTTCTCGTGCGCGCGGTGTCGAAGACCTTCGGCTCGACGCGGGTCCTCGACCACATCGATCTCGACGTCCCCGACGGCACCGCCGCGGCCGTCGTCGGCGCGTCGGGCTGCGGCAAGACGACGCTGCTCCGGGTGATCGCCGGCTTCGAGGCGCCCGAGACGGGCACCGTGCAGCTGGGCGCGGAAACCGTTGTGCGCCACGATGTCTGCCTGCCACCACAGCGCAGGCGGATCGGCTACGTCGCGCAGGACGGTGCGTTGTTCCCGCACCTGAGCGTCGCCGACAACATCGCCTACGGCCTGCACACCGGCTGGCGCGGGCTGGGCGATCGGCTGCGCCGTCACCGCGACCGCGACCGCGTCGTCGAGCTGCTGGCGATGGTGTCGCTGGATCCCGGTTACGCCGATCGCACGCCGCACCAGCTCTCCGGCGGCCAGCAGCAGCGGGTGGCGCTGGCCCGGGCACTGGCCCGCAAGCCCGATCTGATGCTGCTCGACGAGCCTTTCAGCGCCCTCGACACCGGCCTGCGCGCCACCACCCGCCAGGCGGTCGCCGACACCCTGCGCGCCGCGGGCATGACCAGCATCCTGGTCACCCACGATCAGGAGGAGGCGCTGAGCTTCGCCGAACAGGTGGCCGTCATGCGCGACGGCCGCTTCACCCAGGTGGGCCCGCCCGAGCAGGTCTATCACCATCCGGCCGACCTGTTCACCGCCCGCTTCCTCGGCGACTGCATTCTGCTCGACGCACTCTGCGAGGCCGACGTCGCCAAGTCCGCGCTCGGCGCGGTCCCGGTCCAGCGCGACGCCCCCACCGGCGAGACCACCCTGATGCTGCGGCCCGAACAACTCACCGCCGAGGTCGTCACCGCCGAGCACAGCGGGACGGTGACCGAGGTCGACTTCCGCGGTCCCGATGTCATCCTGACCATCGAGCTGGCCGAGGGCGCCGGGACCGTCACGGTCCGCCGCACCGGCATCGCGGCACCCGCGCGCGGCGATCGCGTGCGCCTGACCGTGCAGGGTTCCGGGACTGCCTACGAGAAATAGGCGCTCCACCCGGGCGGGTGAAACGCCTATTCCGACCAGAGCGAGCGGCGGGAATCGAACCCGCGTGAACGGCTTTGCAGACCGTTGCCTCAACCACTCAGCCACGCCCGCCTCGTCCTAGAGAGTGCCCGGTTCGGCCCACGTTGCCCAGGGTTGCGCTCGGCCTGAGCGAAATGCCGGTTCGCCGACTGGGCGGCAGCGACCTGGCCCTATGCGATGATCAATGCCATGTCTCGGCCACGACCGCTTCCGCATGACCCGATCGCCGAAGCGCACCGGCAATGGACCGGGCACGGCTGGGGCGCGGTGGCCGACGGAATGGCCGCGGTGACGTCGCTGGTGCGGGCCCAGCAGATCGTGATGGCCAGGGTCGACGAGGCGCTCAAACCCTCGGGGCTGACGTTCTCCCGCTACGAGCTGCTGCAATTGCTCAGCTTCAGCAAGACGGGCGCGCTGCCGATGGCCAAGGCCAGCGCGCGCCTGCAGGTGCATCCGACCAGCGTGACCAATACCGTGGACCGGCTCGAGGCGGCAGGCCTGGTGGTCCGGGTGCCGCATCCGAGCGACCGGCGCGCGACGCTGATCGAAATCACCGATGCGGGAAGGACATCGGTCGCCGAGGCGACCGCGGCACTGAACGCGCAGGTGTTCGCCGAGCCCGGCCTGCCGCCGGACCGGATCCGCGCCCTGCTGACCCTGCTCGCCGAATTCCGGCACGAGGCGGGCGACTACGAGGCTCCCGACACCGAAAACCTCGCATTCCACGCGACCTGGCAACCGACGGGCGAATCACCGCGCGACTCGCTTGGCAGCTAGCCGAAATTGGTCCACGATGTAGCGCATGGTGCTGGTCCTGGGGGTATCGGCGGGTGCGGGTGGTGCCCGCGCCGTGCTGACCCACTCCGATCAGCCGCACCTGCCACCGGTGGACCGGCTCCGGCTACCGCGCAGGGCGGGCGGCTCGGTCGACGAAGCGGTGTTGTCGGTGATCCGCCGGATGCGGGTCGCGGCACTGGCGCGCGGTGAGTGTGTCACCGCCACGGCGGTCACCTGCCGCAGTGAGTCGCACGCCGACGCGATCCGGGCGGCGGTCGGTAAGTCCGAGGTCGGCATCGTCGACGAGCCGCTGGCGCAGCTGCGCTATCTGCGCTTCACCGGCATGCTGCCGGACTCCGACTCGGTGATCCTCTACGACCTGGGCTGCTCGGGCCTGACTGTCACCCATGCCGATTGCCGCACCGACACGATCCTGGCGAGCAGGCGCAGCACGGTACTCAGCGGCGACGGCTACGACGCGCTGCTGCGCTGGCAGCTCGCGCGCGGCGGTGTGCTGGCCGACGCGCGCACCACCAGGGAGCATCGCGAGTCGCTGAGCCGGGCCAGGGTGGTGACGGCGACCGACGCCGATACCGGCGGCCGCGCCGTGGTGACCCGCAGCGATCTGGCCGAGCTGTGCGAGGCGGGTCTGCATCATTCGGCCTCGTTCGTGCGTCAGGTGGTCGAGGAGACGGGGATGCGGCCGGGTGCGCTGGTGCTGCTCGGCGGCTGTACCCGCAATCCGTCGCTGCGCGCCGATCTGGCCCACCGCATCGGGCTGCCGATCGTCTACGACCCCGAGCCGGATTACGTCTCGGCGCGCGGCGCGGTCCTGCTGGCCGCGCAGCGCCCCGCTCGCCTGCGGATGCCGCGGCTGCGGCCGGGCAGCGCGGTGGTCACCCGCGAGGCCCAGCCGCGACCCGGCCGGCGAAAACTCCTCGCCGCGATGGCGGTGACGGCCACGCTCGGCGGCACGGTCGCCGGACTGCTCGGCACCGACGACTCGTCGGCGCGGTCCCCCGAACCGGGAACCGCGCCGACCACTGCCCAGCTCACCGATGGTTCGCTGCGGCTGAGACAGAACTAGCTGTTGGTGAAGTTCGGTGTGCGCTTCTCGACGAAGGCGGCCATGCCTTCCTTCTGATCGTCGGTGGCGAACAGCGAGTGGAACACCCGGCGCTCGAACAACACGCCCTCGGTGAGGGTGGTCTCGAAGGCCCGGTTGACCGCTTCCTTGGCGATCATCGCGACCGGCAGCGACATCGAGGCGATGGTCTGGGCGGTCTCGAGCGCGGCGTCGAGCAGCTGGTCGGCGGGCACGATCCGCGACACCAGCCCGGCTCGCTCGGCTTCCTCGACACCCAGGGTGCGGCCGGTCAGGATCAGATCCATGGCCTTGGCCTTGCCGACCGCGCGGGTCAGCCGCTGCGAGCCGCCGATGCCGGGGATCACGCCGAGCTTGATCTCGGGCTGACCGAACTTGGCGGTGTCGGCGGCGATCAGGATGTCGCACAGCATCGCCAGCTCACAGCCGCCGCCGAGGGCGAAGCCCGCGACCGCGGCGATGGTCGGCTTGCGGAAGTTGGCCAGCCGGTCCCAGCCCGCGAAGGCGTTGGACGCGAACATGTCCATGTAGGACTTGTCCGCCATCTCCTTGATGTCGGCCCCGGCCGCGAAGGCCTTCTCCGATCCGGTGATCACGACGGCACCGATCGAGTCGTCGGCGTCGAGCTCGTCGAGCGCGGCGATGACGTCCGCGAGGACCTGCGCGTTGAGCGCGTTGAGTGCCTTGGGCCGGTTCAGCGTGATCCAGCCGACCCCGCCTTTGCCCTCGCCGCCGCCCTTGCGCTCCAGCAGAATCGTCTCGAAATCGGTCACCAGGCACCCTCTTGTTCTTCAGTGGTCACGGATGGTGCAGACGATACCGAGCCCGGCCGCCCACCGGCCACGCGGGCAAACCCGCAAGTAGGCGTGGCGCAGTGCCCGATATTCCGGATCCGCTGCGGCACAATCGGGGGCATGGGCACCGACCATTTCGCGCGGATCAGCCGCCTGCGCGCGCTGATCGAGCACGAGAACACCGGCGCGGACGAGCGGGCCACAGCCCAGCGCATGCTCGACCGGATTCTGCGGAAGACGCACGGCGACACCGTGTCCGCCGCGGCACCGGATCGGGTGTACGGCGCCAGGCATCACCGGCCGGGCAGGCACGCGAGCACCGCGTCGATCGTCGAGTCGGTCCGCGACGACATCGCCTTCGCTCGCACGTTCGCCGTCGTCGGCGGTCCGGGCGAGCTCACGGTGCACAGCCCACTCGCGGCCGCGCCCGCCGAGCTCACGGTGGCGGTGAGCACGCCGTTCGCCGATCAGATCGTCGTCACCATCACCGACATCCCACCCGCGTGGGGCTGGGAGTCCGACGAGTTCGACCGCACCACCGCGACCGCGGACCTGCGCCGCCTGGCCGACGAACTCGCCGAGATCATCGACAGCTACAACCACAACGGTTCCGACGTGGGCCCGCGGTTCTTCCGCACGATCCGCGCGCAGGAGACCACGCTGATCCGCTGACTCAGTCCGGCTGTTTCGATCCGGCGAGCAGCACGACCACACCGACGGTCAGCACGACAGCGCCGATGGCCAGCACCACGCTCGCGGCGACCGGCCCGCCGTCGGTCCGCTCGGCCACCGTCTGCCCCACCGCGATCGCCACCGCCGCCGCGCCGCCGAGCACGAGAACGGGCTCGCGCCGCAGCGCGTACAGCAGCAGGCACGCCACCCCGACCAGCGCGGTCAGCGCGGGCCGCCACAGCGACTCCCCGGGCGTCACCGACTGCGCCCCGCTCACCAGGATCACGCCGCCGATCAGGTACCCGGCCCAGTCGGCGACGAACAGCCGGGCCCAGGCGAGCCCGACCCACACCGCGCCGAGCAGCATCAGCACCACGCCGGGCCAGGCGGAGCGGTAGTCGAGCACCGCCGAAGCCGTGGTCACCACGCTCGCGACGCCGAACCCGCCCATCGCGACCATGCCGAGCACGGTGGGCACCAGCAGATATCCGAGGATCGCGACGAGCAGTCCCGCGATCGCGGCCGCGATCTCGGCGTCGTCTCCGAAGGCCGTGACCACCGCGCCGCAGACCATGACCGCGGCCAGCACCAGCAGCACCGCCGCGAGCCTGCTGCGCCCCGCCGACGCGATCGGCACCCGTCGGAAGATCCCGTCGCACCCACCGGCCAGCAGCACCGCGCCGGTGACCGCGCACCCGGCCACGACCAGCAGCAATACCACCCGCCCGGTCTGCGCCACGTCCGACCAGGCCAGCCCGAGGAACAGCGCCACCCCGGCGGCCACCAGGCCCGCCCCGAGATAGGCGACGATCTCGGCGATCATCCGGCCCGCACTCGCCCGGCCCGCCCGCTCCTCGGCTTCCACGGCCCGCAATACCGCCCCGCGCTGGTCGCCGCTGATCACGCCCGCCGCCACCAGCCGCTCCAACGCCACGCCCACCCTGTGTTCGCGAACCATCCGTCGAGTATGTCGACCGGGGTGCGCGATTCGGCCGAATCCCGCGGGCCGCGTTTCGCGCCGGAGTGACGCAGTTCATACTACAATTAGTTGGACGTCCTAGTATTGGTCGTACTATCTGCTGCGGAGGCAGTCATGAGCGAGTCCAGCGCCCTGCATGTGCCGGTCCATCCCGTGCGATTCGTGACCTCGGCGGCCCTGTTCGACGGGCACGACGCGGCGATCAACATCATGCGGCGCATCCTGCAGGCCCAGGGCGCCGAAGTGATCCACCTCGGCCACAACCGATCGGTGCGCGAGATCGTCGACGCGGTGATCGAGGAGGACGTCCAAGGCGTCGCGGTCAGCTCGTACCAGGGCGGGCACATCGAGTTCTTCGAGTACCTCGCCACGGCCCTGCGCGAGGCGGGCGCGGGCGACGTGCGAATCTTCGGCGGGGGCGGCGGCGTGATCGTCGCCGAGGAGATCGAGCGGCTGGCGCGCATCGGCGTGCGGATCTTCTCCCCGGAGGACGGCCAGCGCCTCGGTCTGCCCGGCATGATCAACGAGCTGGTCCGGGCGTGCGATATCGACCGGGCCGCCACCCCGCCCGACCTCGATGCCCTCTACACCGGCGACCGGAATGCCCTGGCGCGCACCATCACCTGTCTGCAGCAGGGCGCGCTGTCCACGCCGGACCGGGCGGCGATCCTCGCGGCGGCGAGCAAGCGCCGGGTGCCGGTGCTCGGCATCACCGGCACCGGCGGCTCCGGAAAGTCCTCGCTCACCGACGAATTGGTGCGCAGGCTGCGGACCGACCAGCAGGACAAGCTGCGCATCGCGGTCCTCGCCGTTGACCCGACTCGGCGCCGGGCGGGCGGCGCACTGCTCGGCGACCGCATCCGGATGAACGCGCTCGACGGCGACCACGTGTATTTCCGTTCGCTGGCCACCCGCGGCAATCACGAACTGCCCGACGACATCGACACCATGATCGCCGCCTGCCGCGCCGCGGGCCACGACCTGGTGATCCTGGAGACCCCGGGCATCGGCCAGGGCGACGCGGGCATCGTCGACCACGTCGACGTGGCGCTGTATGTGATGACGCCCGAGTTCGGCGCCGCCTCCCAGCTAGAGAAGATCGACATGCTCGACTACGCCGACGTGGTCGCGATCAACAAGTACGAGCGCCGTGGCGCGGCCGACGCGGTCCGCGACGTGGCGCGCCAATTGATCCGCAACCGGGCCGAATTCGGCGCGCAGCCGGCTGATATGCCGGTCTTCGGCACCAGCGCGGCCACCTTCGACGACGACGGCGTCACCGCCCTCTATCAGCACCTGACCGGGCTGCTCGCCGAACACGGACTTCCGCTCGAGCAAGGCGCGCTGCCCCGCGTCGACACCAAGGTCTCCACCCGGTTCGCCCAGCTCGTGCCGCCGGCACGGGTCCGCTACCTGGCCGAGATCGCCGAGACCGTGCGCGACTACCACGCGGACACCGTCCGGGACGTGGCCGCGGCCCAGCGCATTCAGCGCCTGCGGCTGGTGCACGACGAACTGCCCGACGACGCCGCCGTCGCCGACCTGCTGACAGCCGCGCGCAGCGACCTCTCCCCCGCGTCGGCCGCGCTGCTGGCCGAATGGCCCGCCGTCACCGCGAGTTACGCGGGCGAGGAGCAGATCGTGCGGGTCCGCGATCGCGAGATCCGCACCCCGCTGCGGCGCGAGTCACTGTCCGGCTCGAGCATCCCCCGCGTCGCCCTGCCCCGCTACACCGACGACGGCGAACTGCTGCGTTTCCTGCGTGCGGAACATCTGCCCGGCCGATTCCCCTTCACCGCAGGGGTTTTCCCGTTCAAGCGCGACAACGAGGACCCGGCCAGGATGTTCGCCGGCGAGGGCGATCCGGCGCGCACGAACCGGCGGTTCAAGGTCCTCAGCGCCCACGCCGAGGCGACCCGGCTGTCCACCGCGTTCGACTCGGTCACCCTCTACGGCCACGATCCGGCCGAGCGACCCGATATCTACGGCAAGGTCGGCACCTCGGGAGTCTCGGTGGCCACCGTCGAGGACATGCGCACGCTGTTCGACGGTTTCGACCTGTGCGCGCCGACGACCTCGGTGTCGATGACCATCAACGGACCGGCCCCGACCATCCTCGCGTTCTTCCTCAATACCGCGATCGACCAGGCGCTGGGCCGCTTCACCGAGGCCGAGGGCAGGCCGCCGACCCCGGACGAAGCCGCCGAGGTCAGGGCGCGCACGCTCGCGACCGTGCGCGGCACCGTGCAGGCCGACATCCTCAAGGAGGACCAGGGGCAGAACACCTGCCTGTTCTCCACCGAGTTCAGTCTGCGGATGATGGCCGACGTGCAGGAATGGTTCGTGCGCAACGACGTCCGCAATTTCTATTCGGTGTCGATCTCCGGGTATCACATCGCCGAAGCGGGCGCGAACCCGATCAGCCAGCTCGCCTTCACGTTGGCCAACGGATTCACCTACGTGGAGACCTATCTCGCCCGTGGACTGGCGATCGACGACTTCGCGCCGAATCTGTCGTTCTTCTTCTCCAACGGCATGGACCCCGAATACACCGTGATCGGCCGGGTCGCCCGGCGGATCTGGGCGGTCGCGATGCGCGACCGCTACGGCGCGGGCGAACGCGCGCAGAAGCTGAAGTATCACGTGCAGACCTCGGGCCGTTCGCTGCACGCACAGGAAATGCAGTTCAACGACATCCGCACCACCCTGCAGGCGCTGATCGCGGTCTACGACAATTGCAACAGCCTGCACACCAATGCCTTCGACGAGGCGGTGACCACGCCCACCGAGGATTCGGTGCGGCGCGCGCTGGCCATCCAGCTCATCATCGCCAAGGAATGGGGGCTGGCGGTCAACGAGAATCCGCTGCAGGGCAGTTTCGTCATCGACGAGCTCACCGACCTGGTCGAGGAGGCGGTCCTGCTGGAATTCGAGCGCATCAGCGAACGCGGCGGCGTGCTCGGCGCGATGGAGACCGGCTACCAGCGCGGACGCATCCAGGACGAGTCGATGCGCTACGAACAGCGCAAACACGACGGTTCCCTGCCGATCGTCGGAGTGAACACCTTCCGCGGTCACGGCGACGACGCCGCGCACGGCCCGCTGGAATTGGCCCGCGGCACCGAGCGGGAGCGCCGTTCCCAGCTGGACCGGTTGCGCACGTTCGTCGAGGAGAATGCCGAACAGTCCCATCGCGCGCTGGCGCGATTGGCCGAGGTCGCCCATACCGACGGCAATATCTTCGAGGTGCTGATGGACGCGGCGCGGGTGTGCACCCTACAGCAAGTCACCGATACGTTCTTCGCTGTCGGTGGTCAGTATCGACGGACCGTCTGAAGCGATCGCCGCGAGCACGAATCCAGCCACACCCGGCACCCGCGTGTGACAATTGCCGCCAGCACACTGCCAGCGGCGGCGATGGGACGTACAGCAATGGACCTGACCGACCTCGACATCATCGATGCGCACATCCATCAGTGGGACCCGCGCACGACCCCGCGCGAATTCAGCAAGCTCGCCACCCTGCTGCGCTATCTGCCGCTGTCGATCGATATCGCGGCGAAGCTGGCGCCCCGCCGTGACCGGGAATTCGTCGGCGATCCCACCGCCTATACCGGCCCCTATCTGCCCGCCGATTACCGCACCGACCTGGGGACGACGGCGGTGCGCGGCATCGGGCACTGCGAAGTGGAATGGACCGGCTGGAAGCCCGACGAGACAAGGTGGGTGGCCAGCCTGCCGTTCGGCGTCGACACCCCGCCGCTGAGCCTCATCGTGGGGGCGGCCGATCCGGCCGCCGCGGACTTCGGCGCGGTGCTCGACGCGCATCAGTCGGCCTCGCCGCTGCTGCGCGGCATCAGGACCATGGTCGCCCACCACCCCGACCCGGCCGTGAAGTCGTTCGCGGCGCACGACGGCCACCTGACCGCCCCCGCCTTCCTGAACGGCTTCGGCCTGCTCGCCGAGCGCGGCCTGTCCTTCGACGCCTGGGTCTATTCGGGACAGCTGGCCGAGGTGACGGCACTGGCCGAGCGATTCCCCGAGGTCACCATCGTGCTCGACCACCTGGGCACGCCCGCGGGCATCTTCGGGCCGGTCGGCAAGGACACCGGGCACACCGCCGCCCAGCGCGGCGCCCTGTTCGACCGCTGGCGCGACGACCTCACCGATCTGGCCGCCCAGCCGAATGTGGTGGCCAAGGTCAGCGGCCTGATGATGCCGGTCCTCGGGCACCCGGTGCCGCCGCGCGGGGTCCCGACACCGGTGCCCACCCTGATCGACCGGGTGCGACCGCTGCTCACCCACGCGCTGACGGCCTTCGGCGCCGACCGGCTGATCTGGGGCTCCAACTTCCCGGTCGACAAACCGATCACCAGCATCACCGGCGCGGTCGAGACCGTGGCGAGCGTGCTCACCGACGCCGGGGCGAGCGCCGAGGACCTGCGGAAGGTGTTCGGCGGCAATGCCGTCCGGGTCTACCGCATCGACACGACAGCGCAGCGGTGACCGCGGTGTCGGTGGCCGCGTTTAGCATCGCCGCATGAAAGCAACCGGCACGTTCGAAGTCACCGCGTTCGACCCCACCGACCTGCAGCCCCAGCCGCCCATCGGCACCGGGCTCCCGGTCGGCGTCACGCTCATGACGAAGGTCTACGCCGGCGAGATCACCGGCACCTCGGCGACCCTGTTCACCGCGGCGTTCGACATGTCCACCGGCGCGGGCACCTACATCGCCATGGAGTCCTTCGAGGGCACCCTGGCAGGCAAGTCCGGCGCGTTCAACTTCGTCCACTCCGCCACCACCGGCGGCACCGATCGCACCGACGAGTTCTTCCACATCGTCCCCGCCAGTGGCACCGGCGAACTCACCGGCATCACCGGCACCGGCGCCCTCTACGTCGATTCCACCGGCGGCCACCACATCTGGTTCGACTACGACCTGCCCTGACTCAGCTGTCGAATTCCTGGTACAGGGAACGTAATTCGCGCAGGCCGGTCGCCGCGGTCTGTTCGTCTTCGGTGGACATGCGCAGGGCCCGGCGGAGGGGGACCGGGTCCAGGTCCTCGATGACGGCGCGGAATTCGATGCGGGGCAGTTCGGGGAGGTCGAGGTCGTCGCCGTAGGGGTCGGCGGATTCGGTGGTGCGGGTGGACTTCTCGACGCCGCCGATGAGGGTGTCCAGGTCGAGGCCGCGCAGGGTGAGGATTTCGCTGGGCTGCTCGTCGAGGCGTTCGGCGAGCAGGTAGCAGACCGCGGCGACGTGTTTGCACGGCCAGCCCATGTCCGGGCAGCTGCAGGAGAAGTCGAGTTCGGACGCCGTGGTGGGCAGCAGGTGCGGGCCCAACGCGGGCGGCAGTGCGCCGGAGGCGATCTCGGCGAGCATGCCGGGTGCCTCCCTGATCTCGGCGAGCAGCAGCTCGATCTCTTCCGCACGCAACGGCCGCAGCGCCAGCACCGAGGTGAACGGGCTGGGCTGGCTGCCCTGCACCTCGGCGGTGACGGCACCGCGCTCGATCCGGTAGTTCACCACCTGGCCGACCCTGGCGTAGGTGCGCCCGCGCGAGAGCCTGCCCGCGTCGGCGACCTTCTCCACCGCCTCCAGCAGGGACCGGCCCCACCAGGTCCGGCCGAACCCGCCGCGCGCCTTGGCGCCGCCGGTGACCGGTCGGCGCGGTCCGAACTGACTGAAATCGGCCACTAGTCGCCCACCGCCTCGGCACCGAGGGTGAACAGGTCGCGCAGTTCGTCGGTGCTCAGTTCGGTGATCCAGTTCTCGCCCGCGCCGACGGCCAGGTCGGCCAATTGCTTCTTCCCGCTGATCATCTCGTCGATGCGCTCCTCGATGGTGTCGACGCAGACCAGCTTGCGGACCTGCACCGCGCGCTGCTGACCGATCCGGAACGCGCGGTCGGTGGCCTGGTTCTCCACCGCCGGGTTCCACCAGCGGTCCAGGTGGATCACGTGATTGGCGGCGGTGAGGTTGAGCCCGGTGCCGCCCGCCTTGAGCGAGAGCAGCATCAGCGGCGGCCCGTTCTCCCGCTGGAACCCGGTCACCATCTCGTCGCGTCCCTTCTTGGACACTCCGCCGTGCAGGAACGGGATGGGGGTGCCGAAGCGCTCGGTGAGGAACGGCAGCACCAGGTCGCCGAATTCCCGGAACTGGGTGAACAGCAGGGCCTTCTCACCGTCGGCGACGACCGCGTCGAGCACGTCCTCGACCAGGGCGAGCTTGCCGGAGCGGTGACTGCCGCGACGCAGGATCGGCGAACCGTCGCCGAGGTAGTGCGCGGGATGATTGCAGACCTGCTTGAGTCTGGTCAGCGCGCCGAGCACCGCGCCCTTGCGGGCCATGCCCTTCGCGTCCTTCAACTTGGCCAGCATGTCGTCGACCACCGCCTGATAGAGCGCGGCCTGTTCGACGGTGAGGTTGGCCCGCACCGTCATCTCCAGCTTCTCCGGCAGATCGCTGATGACCGCCGGATCGGTCTTGAGCCTGCGCAGCACGAACGGGTCGGTGATCAGGCGTAACCGCTCGACGGCCTGCTGATCGCGTTCGCGTTCGATCGGCACGGCGAACCTGGCCCGGAACGACTGCGGACTGCCCAGCAGTTTCGGCATGGCGAAGTCGAACAGCGCGCGCAGTTCCTCGAGGCGGTTCTCCACGGGGGTTCCGGTGAGCGCCAGCCGATGTCGCGCCGTGAGCGCGCGCGCCGCGCGCGACTGGCGGGTGGCGGCGTTCTTGATGTGCTGGGCCTCGTCGAGCACGATCCGCTCCCACCGCTGCTCGCCGAGCAGGGTCGCGTCGCGGGCCAGCAGGGCGTAGGTGGTCACCACCAGATCAGCGTCGGCCACGGCGGCAGCGAATTCCGGGCCGGTGAGCCGCGAAGGGCCGTGGTGGACGAGCACTCGCAGATCGGGGGTGAACCGTTGCGCTTCCCGCTGCCAGTTGCCGACCACCGACATCGGGCACACCAGCAGGGTGGGGCCGACCCGATCTCCCGGGTCGGCCCGTCCGGTGCCGACCGCGGCCGATTCGCGCTCGTGCGCGAGCAGAGCCAGCACCTGCACCGTCTTGCCCAGGCCCATGTCGTCGGCCAGGATCGCACCGCAGTTGAGCCTGCTCATCGTGGCCAGCCAGCTCAGCCCGCGCTCCTGGTAGGGCCGGAGCTCGGCCTTGAGGCCGACCGGCACCGGGACCGGCTCGGGTTCGCCTTCCCCGGCGAACAATTCGGCCGCCCAGCCGACGGCGGTGACCTCGGTGACCGGCACATCGTCGACGCGTTCGGCGGCCAGTTCGCCGATCATGTCGGCCAGGGTGATCGGTGTGTCGTCGGCGTGCAGGGCCACATAGCGGGCGGCCGCGGCCAGCGCCCGATGGTCGGCCTGCACCCATTCCCCGCGCAGCTGCACGAGATCGGACTTGCTGCGGATCAGCCGCTCCATCTCGGCCTTGGTCAGCACCAGGTCGCCGAGCGCCAGTTCCCACCGGTAGGACAGCAATCCGCTCAGCCCGACCGTGGTCTCGGCGGCGGCCGGACTGCTCACCCGCAGCCGCATGCTCGGCTCGGCGATGTTCCAGGCGCGCGGCAGCAGCAGGCGGATACCGGCTTCCTGCAGGGCGTGCGCACCGTGCGCGACCAGGTCGGCGACGACCGCGGTGGGCAGCAGCAGGTCGAGTCCGCGCGGGTCGGTGGGCAGGTCGCGCAGGCGCGGATACGCCTTGCGCGCGTGCCCGAGTTTCTCCGCGGCGGTCCGGACCAGGACCGGGTCATCGTCGAGGACAACGGGTTTGGGCGCGTCGTCGACCGGGCGCAGGCACACCTGCAAGCGCCACAGCGCCACCGATTCGTCGACGGCGCCGAACTCACCGTCGGGTTCGCACAGGCGCAGCACGAGTTCCGGCTCGTCGGCGGCGTAGCCGGCCCGCCACTGCCCCAGGGTCTCGGCCAGCCGGTAGGAGCCCGCCTCGAGCGGGGTGTCGCCGACCAGCGCCCGCAGCATCGGGTGGGTCATGGTGCGGTGGGCGAGGTACTCGCGCGCGATCGGGTCGGTGAGCTCGGTGACGAGGTCGTCCAGCACAGCCGACGGCGACCCGGCCACGCGCAGCGCGGCGGGCATCGCGGCGGCCAGCTCGGCCAGCCACGCCCGCTGCCGCTGCCCGCCGACCAGCCGCCAGCGCACCCACCACTGGCCGTCGGCCCGCTCGACCTGCGGCACCACCCGGCCCGCCCGCACCCATCGTTCGACGCCACGGGCGACATGGCCGAGGAACCGCAGATCGCCGGAGATGTGCTCGCGCCCGAGTCTGCTGCGCAGCACGACGGCCGCCGTGGGCGGCGCGAGCGCGTGGGCGCGCACCTCGGCGGTATCGGGCCGTCCCGCGGCATCGACGACGAGCACCTCGGCGCGATGCCGGAACCTGGCGCGTTCGAGGATGTCGCCCAGCACCGAGCCGACGGCCACCGGCGCCCCGTCGTGCCACAGCAGCAGGCCCGACCCGGGGGACCACAGACCGTGCAGCATGGGTTCCATCCAAGCAGTCGGCACCGACAACCGGCGCGGCGGCTCCTCCCCCTGGATTTCTCGCCGATCCCGGAACATACTTGGATATCCCCTGGTCACGGGCCGGACCATCCACCGGCGACAACTACATAACGACCCAGGCGAACCGGGCTCGCTCCGGCTCGGCCGATGAACCCCTTGTATGCGTGCGGAGGGCAGTGATGACGATTCTGCTCCAGGTTCTCGAGCAGAGCTATACCCCGACAACCCCGTGGGAACGGCGCAAATTCACTTTCATCGACACCGGAAAGATCGTCGGCATGCGCCTGGACGGCCAATCCGGGGTGTGGCTCGACCTGTCCAGACCTGGCGAATCCCAGCGTCTGGCCCACACGGCCGATCCGCGCGAGTCGATCACCTTCCTGTTGACCGTGTTCGCCAAGATCGCCGAATGCGAGGACCGTGGCGGATCCTGGCTGGTCGGCCACGACGGCACACACGTGTCCTCGATCGCGGCGACGCGATTCCCGCCGAACTCCAGCGAAGTAGCCGCCGACGACATCCTCGCCCGCGCCTGGTTGTGAGCCCGCGCGGGTTGTTGTCGGTGCCTCCGGCTACAACCTGCAGGTATGTGGACATGGGCGCGGCTGCTGGTGATGGTGCTCGCGGTCGCGGGCTGTGGCGTTCTCACCCCGGATGAACCGGTCACCCCGGCACCCGGGAGTCCGACGCGTGCCGAGGTGACCGCGCTGCTCGAGCGGGTGCGGGTGATCGCGGCCCGCCCCCGTCCCGGCGGCTACGAACGCGGCTGCAAGGCGGGCCAGGCGTGCGTGTTCGGCACCGCCTGGTCCGACGACACCGACGCACCGGGCGGCCACGACGGCTGCGATACGCGCAACAACGTCCTCGCCGGACAGCTGCGCGAGGTGGTGCTGCGCGGCCGCTGCGTCGTCGTCGAGGGCGTGCTCACCGACCCCTACACCGGCGCCGACATCACCTTCCGCAAGTCCGACGGCGGCCGGGTGCAGATCGACCATGTCTACCCGCTGGCCGCCGCCTGGGACATGGGCGCGGCCGGCTGGCCGCCCGCCCAGCGCCTGCGCTTCGCCAACGACCTGTCGGTGAACCTGCTGGCCACCGGGGCCACCACCAACCAGTCCAAGGGCGACGACACCCCGGCCGACTGGCTCCCCCCGGCCCGCGCCAACCACTGCTTCTACGCCGCGAAGTACCTCACGGTCGCCGTCGACTACGACCTCCCGATCACCGCCGCCGACAACGCCGCCCTCCACGACATCGCCCGCGGCTGCCCCTGAGCCCCGGTGACGGCGACTGCCGCGATCAGCCGTCCACCGGTGCGCCGGCGAGCGCGGGTCCGCGAGCGCGGCGCGCGAGGCGCCCGCTCGACCTTCCGGCCTGGCCTAGGCTCCCGTCGCGACCGGGCGCTTCGGGTCGTTGGACCATTGCGACCAGGAGCCCGGATACAGCGCGGCCGGGATGCCCGCCACGGCGAGGGCCGCGATCTGGTGCGCGGCGGTGACGCCGGAGCCGCAGTACACGGCGACCGGGCCGTCCCCGAACGCGGCGAAGCGGGCGCGCAGGGTGTCGGCGGGGTGGAAACGTCCGGTGTCGTCGAGGTTGTCGGCGGTCGGGGCGCTCACCGCGCCGGGGATGTGCCCGGCCTGCGGATCGACCGGCTCCACCTCACCGCGATAGCGTTCGCCCGCGCGGGCATCGAGGAGCACGCCGGACCAGCCCGCCGCGGCGTCGGCGTCGATCACCGGCAGAGCACCGGGACGGACCACCAGGTCGCCGGTGGCCGGGTCCGGCTCGGCGCCGGTGGCGAGCTCGCCGTCGGCGGCGGTCCAGGCGGGCAGGCCGCCGTCGAGGATGCGGACGTCGGCGACCCCGGCCCAGCGCAGCAGCCACCAGGCCCTGGCCGCGGCCATGCCGCCGGTCGCGTCGTAGACCACCACCGGTTCACCGTCGCCCAGTCCCCAACTGCGCGCGCACTTTTCGAAGGTGCCCGGATCGGGGAGCGGGTGACGGCCGCGCGCGGGCGAGGGCGCGGCGGCGAGTTCGGTCTCCAGGTCGACGAAGACCGCGCCCGGGATGTGCCCGTCGAGATAATGCTGCGGGCCGTTCGGATCACCGAGCGCCCACCGCACATCGAGCAGGTGGATGTTGTTGTCCGCCAGCTCTTCCCGGAGCTCCTCCGGGGAGATCAATACCGCGCCCACTGCCACTCCTCACCACGGTCGTACCTGCGAATCCCCCGTCGCCACCCTACGCAGAGCGGGCGGTTCACCGGTGCCGAACATGGCCGCGACCTCGGCTCGACCGACGAATCCGGCCACCGGCCGGGTGAACCGACTGCGGCGACGCGCCGACATGGTCCATCCTCGACCGCCTGCCGGCACGAACTGGACTGCCCGGCGCCGACCGCAGATCAGGCCACTTTCCCGGTACTGGCAGGCGACAGCGGCAGCACCGACCGGCAATATCGGGACAATGTCGCAGGTCACCACCACGCCCGATGAGGTCACCGAACCTCGGGCCGGAATCGCGCAACCGCTCGGCGCGGGCGCGATCACCGCACTGGTCGGGTTCACCAGTTCGTTCGCGGTGGTGCTCAGCGGTTTGCGGGCGGTGGGCGCGAGCCCGGCGCAGGCGGCATCCGGGCTGATGATCCTGTGCTTCACGCAGGGCATCGGCATTCTGCTGCTCAGTTTCCGGTACCGGATCCCGATCACGCTGGCCTGGTCGACGCCGGGCGCGGCGCTGCTGGCGAGCACCGGGCTGGTGGCCGGCGGCTGGCCCGGCGCGGTCGCGGCGTTCGCGGTGACCGGCGTGCTCATCGTCATCACCGGGCTGTGGCAGCGGCTCGGGTCGCTGGTGGCGGCGATCCCGGTGCCGATCGCGCAGGCGATGCTCGCCGGAGTACTCGTCCCGCTGTGCTTGGCGCCGGTCAAGGCGCTGCACACCTCCCCCGCCGTGGTCGTGCCGGTCATCCTGGTGTGGCTGGTGCTGCAGCGGTACGCGCCGAAGTGGGCGGTGCTGGTGGCCTTCGCCACCGCGGCGATCGGCACCGGCGTCGACATCGCGGTCCGCGACCGGCACCTCGATCTCGCCGCGATGGTCCCGACCGTGGAATGGACGGCGCCGCACTGGCATTGGCAGGCGATCGTCGGCATCGCGGTGCCGCTCTACATCGTCACGATGGCCTCGCAGAACATTCCCGGCGTCGCGGTGATGCGCTCGTTCGACTACCAGGTGCCCTGGCGCGCGTCGATGCTCGTCACGGGCATCGGCACCATCGCCGGCGCCGCCGCGGGCGGCCACGCGATCAACCTCGCCGCCATCAGCGCCGCGCTGTCCGCCGCCCCCGCCGCGAGCCCCGACCCGAAACGCCGCTGGATCGCCGCCGCCACCGCGGGCGCCGCCTACCTGATCCTCGGCCTCGCCTCGGCCGCCCTGGTCACCCTGATCGCCGCCGCCCCGGCAGGCACCCTGGAAACCGTGGCGGGCCTGGCGCTGCTCGCTACCCTCGCCGCCGCCCTCACCGGCGCCCTCACCGACCCCGACCACCGCATGTCCGGCCTGGTCACCTTCCTGGTAGCCGCCTCCGGCACCACTTTCTTCGGCATCGGTGGAGCCTTCTGGGCCCTCCTGGCCGGTCTCCTCGTCCGCCGCTTCCTGCCGTCCGGCACGTAGGGCCGACACCGCGCTGGGCAACACGATCGGCACAGGGCGGCGCACCGCCGACGGCTCTCAGTTCGGCCCGGCGAGGCGGTCGAGGAGGGGGGCGGTGCGGGGGCCGACGAGTTCGCGCATCACCAGGGCCATGTTGGTGCGTTCCACGCCGGGGATCTTGAGGATCCGGCCGGCGATGCGGTAGAGGTCGTCGGCGTCGCGGGCGACGATACGGACGGTGAGGTCGGTGGAGCCGGTCATGCCGCAGACCTCGGTGACCTCGGGGACGTCGGCGAGTTCGTCGACGACGGAGTCGAGTTGATGCTGGTCGACGACCACCGCGACGAAGGCCGCCAGCGGGTAGCCGAGAGCGCGGGGCTCGACGCGTCGCTCGAAGCTGCCCAGCACGCCGCCGTTGTCCCAGCGGGCCAGCCGGGCCTGGACGGTATTGCGGGACAAGCCGAGGCGGGCGGCCAGCTCGACGCCGGTGGCCCGGGGATTGGCGATCAGCTCGCGCAGCAGCCGCGCGTCGGTGGCGTCCAGTGTCACGGCGTCGGGTTCGCGACTTGTCATACGACGCAGTATGACAGCGCGCGCCGGGTCCAGACCGTGCATTCTGCTCATTGCCGTGTCGGTCGCTTGCGCAGTCGGCTTTATCGTGGATGCTGAGTGATACACATCGCACTCAGCGATTGTCGTACTTGCATCGGCCCACAAGGCGCGGTGGTGAGGAGGCGATCTCGATGTCGGAGAAGCAGACCTACCCGGTCCAGTTGGTTCAGCCGGACGGCAGGCGCGTGTTCGATCGCGAACACGCCGCGCTGGTCGCCGACATCGATGCCGGGCGGTTGCGGCAGCTCTACGAGGACCTGGTCGTGACCCGCCGGATCGACGTCGAGGCTACCGCCCTGCAACGCCAGGGACAGCTCGGCCTGTGGCCCCCGCTGCTCGGCCAGGAGGCCGCCCAGGTGGGCTCGGCGCACGCCCTGCACCCCGACGACTACGTGTTCTGCTCCTACCGCGAGACCGCGGTGGCCTACGTCCGCGGTGTCGCGCCCGAGCAGCTGACCACCCTGTGGCGCGGCGTCGCCCATCACTGCTGGGACCCGGACACGGTCAACATGACCAACGCCAACATCGTCGTCGGCTCCCAGGGGCTGCATGCCACCGGCTACGCCTACGCCGCCCACCTCGACGGCGCCGACATCGCCACCATCGCCTACTTCGGTGACGGCGCGACCAGCCAGGGCGACATCGCCGAAGCGCTCGGCTTCGCCGCGACCTGGAGCGCGCCGGTGGTCTTCTTCTGCCAGAACAACCAGTGGGCGATCAGCGAACCGGTGACGGTGCAGAGCCACGTGCCGCTGGTGCGCCGGGCCGACGGCTACGGCATCCCGGGCGTGCAGGTCGACGGCAACGATGTGCTGGCGGTCCTCGCCGTCACCCGCCAGGCGGTGGAGCGGGCCCGCACCGGCGGCGGCCCCACCTTCATCGAGGCGATGACCTACCGGATGGGCCCGCACACCACCGCCGACGACCCGTCGCGCTACCGCACCGCCGCCGACACCGAGTACTGGGAACACCGCGACCCGATCGAGCGCATCCGCCTGCTGCTCGACCGCGAGGGCCACCTCGACCCGGAGTTCGCCCGCCAGGTGGCCGCCACCGCCGACGACGTCGCCCGCCGCGTGCGCACCGCGACGCTGGAGATGCCCGATCCCGACCCCGAGCGCATGTTCGACCACGTCTACGCGACCGAGCACCCCCTGATCACCGAAGAGGCACAGCAGTTCTCGGCCTACCTCGCCGAAGGAGCCCAGTCATGATCACCACCTTCGCCGCCGCCCTCAACACCGGCCTGCGCCGCGCCATGGAAGACGACGCCAAGGTGGTCCTGCTCGGCGAGGACATCGGCAGGCTCGGTGGCGTGTTCCGGGTGACCGACACCTTGCAGAAGGACTTCGGCGACAACCGCGTGATCGACACTCCCCTGGCCGAATCCGGCATCGTCGGCACGGCTTTCGGAATGGCCTTGCGCGGCTACCGCCCGGTGGTGGAGATCCAGTTCGACGGTTTCGTCTATCCCGCCTTCGACCAGATCGTCTCCCAGGTCGCCAAGATCCACTACCGCACCGGCGGCAAGGTGAAGGCGCCGTTGACGATTCGCATTCCGTTCGGTGGCGGCATCGGCGCGGTCGAGCACCATTCGGAGTCGCCGGAGGTGTATTTCGCGCATACCGCGGGCCTGCGGGTCGTCTCGCCGAGCACCCCCGCGGACGCGTATTCGATGATCCGCCAGGCCATCGCGCTGGACGATCCGGTGGTGTTCTTCGAACCGAAACGTCGCTATTGGGACAAATCCGACGTAGATTTCGACGGCGAACCGGATCTGCCGCTGCACAAGGCCAGGGTGTGCACCCGCGGCGCGGACGCGACCGTGGTCGCCTACGGCGGCACCGTCGCCACCGCGCTCACTGCGGCGAAGATCGCGGCCGAGGAAGGACATTCGCTGGAGGTGATCGATCTGCGCAGTCTCTCGCCGATCGACGTCGACACGATCGCCGAATCGGTCGACAAGACCGGCCGGTTGATCATCGTGCACGAGGCGCCGGTCTTCGCCGGGCTCGGCGCCGAGATCGCGGCCAGGATCACCGAACGCTGCTTCTATCACCTCGAGGCGCCGGTGCTGCGCGTCGGTGGCTACGACATCCCCTACCCCCCGGCTAAGCTCGAAAAGCACCACCTGCCCGACCCCGACCGCATTCTGGCGGCGGTCGATCGCTGTCTAGCCGCGTGATGAAAGGTGCCGCAGTGCCGGAACAAGCCGCCGACGACGGTCATGTTCTCGAATTCCGCCTACCCGATCTGGGCGAGGGCCTCGCCGACGGTGACCTGGTGTCCTGGGCTGTCGCGGTCGGCGACACGGTGGAACTGAACCAGACCATCGCGGAGGTCGAGACCGCCAAGGCCGTCGTCGCGCTGCCGTCGCCGTTCTCCGGGGTGGTCGTGGAGCTGCTGGCCCAGCCGGGCGACACCGTTCCGGTCGGTGCGCCGCTGATCCGGGTGCGCAACGATCTCGAGGTCACCGCGCCGCCGACCGCCGACCACGTCACCCGCAACGACGTGCTGGTCGGCTACGGCCCGGAGGCCGAATCCACCTCGCGCAGGCGCAGATCCACCCCGGCGGCCGCGATGGCGTCGAGCACGCCGAGCACTCATCGCGCGGCGGCCACGCCCGCGGCGCGCAAGCTGGCCAAGGAACTCGGCATCGATCTGTGGTTCGTCGCAGGCTCGGGGCCGGAGGGCGCGGTCACCGTGGAGGACGTGCGCTCGGCCGTCCCGCTGACGGCACCGAGGACACCGGCGCGCGCGGGTGAGACCGCGCCCGCGCCGGTCGACGGGCACTCCGGCGACGCCGACGGCGGGCTGATCGAGCCGACCGCCCGCGAGCACCGCACCCCCGTCACCGGCATCCGCAAGCGCACCGCCGCGGCGATGCAGGCCAGCTCCCGCACGATCCCGCAGGCCAGCACCTTCGTCACCGTCGACTGCACCGCCACGATGGAACTGCTCGATCACCTGCGCACGACGACATCGTTCGAGGGACTCACCCTCACTCCGCTGGCCCTGGTGGCCAAGGCCGCGCTGGCGGCGATCGCGGAGTATCCGGGAATCAATGCCGCCTGGGACGAGCAGAACCAGGAGATCGTCACCAAGCACTACGTGAACCTGGGGATCGCGGTGGCCGCCGAGCGCGGGCTGCTGGTGCCGAATCTCAAGGAGGCGCAGTCGCTGAGCCTGCGTGAACTGTGCCGGGAGATCAGCTGGTCGGCCGAGACGGCCCGATCGGGCAACGCCACGCCCGCCGATCTGCGCGGCGGCACCTTCACCATCACCAATGTCGGGGTGTTCGGCGTGGACACCGGGGTGCCGCTGGTGAATCCGGGCGAGGCCGCGATCCTGTGCCTCGGGTCGATCCGCAAGCGGCCGTGGGTGTTCCGCGACGAACTGGCCGTGCGCTGGGTGACCACACTGGGTCTGAGCTTCGATCACCGGATGGTCGACGGCGAGCTCGGCGCCCGCTTCCTCGCGACCACCGCCGGCTTCCTCGAGGACCCGTTGACGCTGCTCAGCCGCGTCTGAGCGATATACCCGACCCGTCACACCGCCGAAACACGACGCGCATCGGCGGTAAAAATGGCGGGCTACAAACAGGTGCATGAGTGAGTTACATCCCGTCGACACCCGGCTGCCGTTCGCGCGGCAGCTGGTGTTCGGCATCCAGCACGTCTTGATCATGTACACCGGATGTATCACCGTGCCGCTGGTGTTCGGCGCGGCCGCTGGGCTCGACCGGTCGACGATTGGACTGCTGATCAGCGCCGATCTGCTGGTCGCCGGGATCATCACGCTGGTGCAGAGCCTCGGCGTTGGCAAGCTGGCGGGCGCGCGCCTGCCGATCGTATGTGGCGCGACCTTCGTCGGCCTGAATCCGATGATCCTGATCGCCAAGGAGTACGGCCTGGACGCCGTCTACGGGTCGATGCTGATCGGCGGTGTCGTCGGCATCGCGCTGGCCTGGCCGTTCGCCCGGGTCGTGCGCTTGTTCCCACCGCTGGTCACCGGAACCGTGCTGACGGTGGTCGGGGTGTCGCTGATCGGGGTCGCCGGGGGCCTGATCATCGGCACCGACCCGAAGTCGCCGAGCTTCGCCGCGCCGTCGAACATCGGGCTGGCCGCGGTCGTGGTGCTGATCGCGGTCGGGTTCGTCTGCCTCGGCCGCGGGGTGTGGTCGCAACTGGGCGTGCTCATCGCGCTGGTCGCCGGGATCGCGATCGCGCTGCCGATGGGCCTGGTGAGCACCGCGGGCATCGGCACCGCGGACTGGGTCGGGATCCCGCAGCCCTTCCACTTCGGCGCACCGCAGTTCCCGGTGACCGCGGTGGTGGCGATGAGCATCGTGATGGCCGTGGTGTTCGCCGAGTCGACCGCGAGCATGCTCGCGATCAGCGAGATCACCGGCAAGCCCGTCGGCAAGGGCGATCTGGCCCGCGGCCTGGTCGGTGACGGCCTCTCGGGCGTGCTGGGCGGGGTCTTCACCGCGTTCGTCGACACGATTTTCAACCAGAACGTCGGCGCGGTCGCGGCGACGCGGATCTACAGCCGGTACGTGACCGCGGTGAGCGGCGCGATCCTGGTGGTCCTGGGGCTGGTGCCACGGATCGGCGAGGTCGTCGCGGCGATCCCGAAGCCGGTGGTCGGCGGGGTCGGGCTGGTGCTGTTCGCGACGGTCGCGGTGGTCGGCGTCAACACGCTGCGCCAGGCCGACCTGCTCGACCGGGTCAACGCCACCATCGCCGCGACCGCGATCGGCATCGGCCTGCTGCCCGAGCTGACCAGCGGCATGTTCACCAAGTTCCCGACCTCGGCGCAGATCCTGCTCGACAGCGGCGTCACGCTGGGCGCCGGCGCCGCGTTCCTGCTGAACCTGGTCTTCAACCACACCCGCCTCGGCACCATGGCCCGCGCCGCGATCGCCCCGGCCGAACCGGTGGCGCAGGCACCGCAGCCCGCGGCGGCGGTCACCACCTGACGGCGGGCACGACGCGGTGACTCGGCCTATCCTCGACGCAGCGGCACCGCGTCGGGAACGGGCCGAATTCCTCAGGTGGGCACCATGATCGAGATCAGCATCGTCGAGACCTCGGCCGCGCGAGTCGACGCCCTGCGGCCCGCGTGGCGGCCCGATCTCGTGCCGGGCGTGGCTACCGCCGTCCTGCTCCGGGCGATCGAGCGCGGCACCGCGCATCAGCTGATCTCGGTCGGCGTCGTCGACGTCGACAGCACCACGCCCCTGTTCACGGCGCCGGTCGAGGCGGCGACCGGCAGCTACGGCGTGGCCGCCCAGTACACCGCCGAGGCGCCGGCGACCGGTGCGGGCATCGTCTTCGTCAACGCCTTCGATCTGCCCGTGGCGCGGATCGACGAGTTCATCGGGCACTGGCACACCCGCGCCGGCCTGATGTCGCGCGCGCCCGGTCTCCGGGACAACCGCCTGCACCGAGCCATCGACCCCGGCGTCCGCTTCCCACTGGTCGATATCGCGCACTGGGACGGCGAGCAGGCCTGGCGCGCCGCGGGCGCGAGCCCCGAATTCCAGCGGCGGCTCTCGGCCGCGCCGAGTTATGCCACCGCGCACCCCGCGCTGTACACCGTGGTGGCGGAATTCCCCGCCGGGCGGTGACGGCCGCCGTTAGGGTGCGGTCATGGAGATTGCAGGCAAGGTCGGCATCGTCACGGGCGCGGGCGGCGGCATCGGCGCCGCGCTCGCGCATCGGCTCGTCGCGGGCGGCGCGCGGGTCGTCGTCGCCGACATCGACGCGGACACCGCGGCGAAAGTAGCAAATGAGCTGGGCGAGAACGCCGTCGCGGTCGGCGGTGACGTGGCCGACGAGCAGGTGATCGCCGAGCTCATCGCGGCGGCGGAAGGCTCGTTCGGTCCGGTCGATCTGTTCTTCGCGAACGCGGGCATCGGCGGCGGACCCGGTCTGGAGAGCACCGAGGACCAGTGGTCGGCGGCACTCGAGGTGAACGTGATGGCGCATGTGCGCGCCGCGCGGCTGCTCGTACCCGGCTGGGTCGAGCGCGGCGGCGGGTACTTCGTCTCGACCGCGTCGGCGGCCGGGCTGCTCACCCAGATCGGCTCGGCGCCCTATTCGGTGACCAAGCACGCGGCGGTCGGCTTCGCCGAATGGCTCTCGGTCACCTACGGCGACCAGGGCGTCCGGGTGAGCTGCCTGTGCCCGATGGGCGTCGATACCCGGCTGCTCAGCGGCGACCTGATCCCCGACGCACCGGAGGCGGCCGCGCTGGCGATCAAGGCCGTGACGACGGCGGGCGCGGTGCTCTCGACCGAGGAGGTCGCCGAGACGGTGATCGAGGCGATGGCCGCCGAGCACTTCCTGATCCTGCCGCACCAGGAGGTCCTGCAGATGTACCGCAACAAGGGCTCCGACTACGACCGGTGGATTTCCGGCATGCGCCGATTCCAGACGATGCTGCGCGGGTGAGCGCGCAACTCGCTCGGAACAATTCACCCGAGGTAGCCGCGCGATCGCTCGATCCCTGCCACGATGGTCGGTAGCCGCCGGTCACGATCCGCTGACCGGCGCAGGTCTACGCGGAGATCCGGCGATGGCAACACTGGTGTATTTCAAGAAGGTTCGCGACGAAACCACCGAGGTCGAATACCATTTCGGCCCCAGCCGTGACCAGCTCGATTCCGCGCTGGTGATCGATAAGACCACCTTCTCGGCGCTACCCGGCCCGCCCGGCTACAGCCCGGCGGGCCAGATCATCCTGCGCGCCCGCCGTGCGAGCGAATGGCCGGAGGTCGGCGTCATCGCCTCCTGAGTTCGGCTACTCGGTGACGAGTTCGGCCGCGGCGGTCCGGACGACCTCCGGGATCGCCACCGGTTTGCGGGTGTCGGCGTCGACATAGACGTGCACGAAATCGCCCGTCGCGGCCAGTTCGAGTCCCGCCTCGGTCTCCTTGAAGATCGCCAGGTCGTAGGTGATGCTCGAGGTGCCGAGGCGGGCGATGCGCAGGCCGACCTGCAACTGGTCGGGGAAGCTCACCGAACCGTGGAACCGGCACGAGGTCTGGGCGACGACGCCGAGCGCGGGCAGCGCGGTGATATCCGTGCCGGTGGCGCGCATCAGCCAGGCGTTCACCGCGGTGTCGAAGTAGGAGTAGTAGGTCACGTTGTTCACGTGGCCGTACTGGTCGTTGTCGGCCCAGCGAGTCGGCATCGGCCACAGGACGGGATAGCTCACGCTGTCATCATGCAGCATGGGCCCGCGGCCCGGCGTGGCCACGTTCCGCGATCGCCGCCGGGAACCGACCGCTCATGCGGACGACGACAGCGCGGCCGTGTTCCCCTGCCGGTGGTCGCGCGGACTCACCCCGAAGTGCCGCTTGAATGCGGTGCTGAGCGCGAAGGCGCTGCCGTAGCCGACCTGGTGGGCGATGGCTTCCACCGTCGCGTCGGACTCGGCCAGCAGATCGGCGGCCAGTGACAGCCGCCATTCGGTCAGGAACGTCATCGGTGGCTCGCCGACCAACTCGGTGAACCGCCGGGCCAGCGCGGCCCGCGACATCCCGACCGCCTCGGCCAGCGCGACCACCGTCCACGGGTGGGCCGGGTTGTGCTGGAGCAGGCGCAGGGCCTTGCCGACCAGCGGATCGCTGTAGGCGTGATACCAGGCGGGGGCGTCGTCGCGGGCGAACCACGCGCGCAGGGCGGCGATGAGCAGCAGGTCGAGCAGGCGGTCCAGCACGGCGGTCTGGGCAGGCAGGTCCTTGGTGGCCTCGTCGACGAGCAGATCGAGCAGCCGGGTGTCGAGATCACCACGCGGCAGCACCGCGACCTGCGGCAGCGCCCGCAGCAGCCGCCTGCTCACCGCACCCGCCGATTCGTAGGTGCCGGTCACCATCAGCGTCTCGCCGTCGGCGTCGGTGCCCCACTGTCGTACCCCGAGACTCAGTGTCTCGCACAGGATCTCACCATCGGCGGTGGTGGTGACCTGACCCGGCTGGATGATGATCTGCGGTTCGGTCGCCGGATCGTCGGCCACCGTATACGGGTGCGGCCCACGGAAGATCGCGACATCACCGGCGCGGAGCTGCCGCGGCGGCTGGGAATCGGTACCGACCCAGGCGTTTCCCCGGATCATCGCGAGCACCGTCAACGGCGCGCCGTCCTGGATCCGCAGTGACCACGGCGGGTTCAGCAGCGAGCACATCAGGAACGCACCGCGAGCACGCGGCCCTTCGAGCAGTCCGGCCAACGCATCCACGTCGTCCACAGTAGACGACCGCGCATGTTCGCGAGCGGTACGACGATGTTGCCCGCGGCCCAGGACCGATGTACTTATCTCATGACAAACACCGCTTCTCACCAGCAGCTTTTCCTCGTCACCGGCGGCACCGGCAAGACCGGCAGCCGTGTCGCGGCGCGCCTGGCGGCCGCGGGCCACCCGGTCCGGCTCGGCTCGCGTACCGCCCCGATCCCGTTCGACTGGACCGACCGGGCCACCTGGGGCCCGGCCCTGGCCGGGGTCGACTCGGTCTACCTGTCCTACCAGCCCGATCTCGCCGTCCCCGGCGCACCGGATGTCATCCACGCGTTCACCGCCGCCGCGAAGGCGGCCGGGGTGACCTCGGTGGTCCTGTTGTCCGGTCGCGGCGAGCCCGAAGCGCGCGAATGCGAAGTGATCGTGGAGAATTCGGGCCTGGCCTGGACCGTGGTCCGCTCCGCCTTCTTCGCGGAGAACTTCAGCGAGGGCGCCTTCCTGCCCGACGTGCTCGCCGGCGCGGTCGCCCTGCCCAACGGCGATGTGCCCGAACCGTTCGCGCACGCCGACGACATCGCCGAGGTCGCCGTGGCCGCGCTCACCGATGCCCGGCACGCGGGCGAGATCTACGAGATCACCGGGGCGCGGGCCCTGACCTTCGCCGAGGCCGTGGGCGAGATCGCCGCGGCCAGCGGCCGCGAGATCGCGTTCATCCCGGCCTCGCGCCCGGAATTCGTTGCGACACTGGCCGAATACCAGGTCCCCGACGATGTGATCAGCCTGCTCGACTACCTGTTCGGCACCATCCTCGACGGCCGCAACTCCGCCACCGCCGACGGCGTCGAGCGCGCGCTCGGCCGCGCGCCGCGGGATTTCAGCGAATACGCCAAGGAGACCGCGGCCACTGGAATCTGGACGCCCCAGGAGTGAGCCGGCTGCCAACGCGCTGCGCGCCCGGACCGGCAGCGCGTGGTCGGCTCGGTCTGCCCGCGTCCGGCAGCGGGCGCGGGTACCGTCGAATCGGTGACTCCAGCGACGATCGACCGCGAGCTCCGGTTCGCCAGGGCCGCCGTGTTCTCCGTGTTCACACTGAACGGGTTCCTGCTGGCCATGTGGGTGGTGCACATTCCGGCGATCACCGATCGGACCGGGGTGTCGGCCTCGTTGCTCGGGATGTTCGTCCTGCTGCTGGCCGGGGCCGCGATCGTGGGGATGCGGCTCGCGGGCCCGGCCGCCGACCGATTCGGCAGCCGCACACTCGTCGCGGTGGCCGCGACCACCGTCTCGGTGACGGTGCTCGGTCCCGCGCTGGCCACGGGCCCGGTGACGCTGGCGATCGCGCTGGCCTGTTTCGGACTCGGCAACGGCGCGCTCGATGTCTCGATGAACACCCAGGCGGTGCACGTCGAGCGGGCCTATCACCGGCCGATCATGTCGGCGTTCCACGCCATGTTCTCCGGCGGCGGGTTCGCGGGCGCGCTGGTCGGCGCCGCCACCCAGCGCCTCGGCTGGTCACCGCAGTTGACGCTGACCCTCGCGGGGATCGCTGGACTGGCTGTCACCGCCGTGCTCGTGCCACACCTGATTCCGCACCACCGGTCCGACGCCGATTCACGACCGGAGCACTACGACGACCCCGACCGGACGCCCGAGGCGGACGCGGGTGAGCCCGACCGCGCGTACCCGGCCGAGGCGATGACCCGCGACGGGCGCCCGGAACTCGCCCCGCCGGTGGGCGCCGAACCGGGCGCCACCGATGCCACCCGATCGACGATCACGGCGTCGGACCCGTCCACCGGGCCGACGACAGAACAGCGCGCCCGAGTGCGCACCCGAAAAGTGCTCTCCCTCGGTGTCATCGCCTTCGTCCTGCTGCTCGCCGAAGGCGTCGCGGGCGATTGGAGCGCGCTCCAGGCGCGCGAACACCTGGGCGTCTCCGAATCCGATGCCGCCCTGGCGTTCGGCGCCTTCTCCGCGACCATGACGCTGGGCCGGTTCCTGGCCGACCGGGTCAGCGGCGCGATCGGTCCGGTCGCCATCGTGCGCTACGGCAGCCTGCTGGCCGCGGCCGGTTTCGCGGTGGTCATCGCGTCGCCGTGGTTGCCGCTGACCTTGGCGGGCTGGGCGATGTGC
Source organism: Nocardia canadensis (assembly GCF_032656385.1). NCBI lineage: Bacteria > Bacillati > Actinomycetota > Actinomycetes > Mycobacteriales > Nocardiaceae > Nocardia > Nocardia canadensis. The sequence continues at coordinate 1,070,000 of NZ_JAVCWB010000002.1, read as the reverse complement.
GGCCTGGGGCTGGCCGGTGGAGTGCCCCAGATCTTCACCGCGGCGGGCAATCTGGGTGGCACGACCGCCGCGACCGACATGTCCCGGGTGTTCACCATCGGCTATCTCGGGCTGCTGGCCGGGCCGGCCATGATCGGCTGGCTGACCGCCCTCGTCCCGCTCACCGCGGCGCTGGCCGTGCCGCTCGTGCTCACCCTGGCCTGTGCCGCGCGGGCCGAGGTCGTCAGTCGGTGAAGGTGATCCGGACCGAGATCGGCGTGCTCTGCAATGCGCGGAAGGTCGCCGCCGTCAGCCCGGCGAAGACCGGGTTGGGCGCGAAGCTGCGCGCCCGCGCGACGACGTCGTCGGCCGGACGCAATTCCGCGACCCCGGTCCGCCACCGATCACCCTGGCGGACGCGAACTTTCGGCTCGGCCCCGATATTGGCCGCCCAGCCCGACCTGGTCCCGTGCTGGCTGATCACCCAGGCGCCGGTGTCGTCGAACGACACCGACACCGGGACCACCCTGGCCTGCCCGGACTTGCGGCCGGTCGTCTCCAGTTCGGTCGCGAACGAAGTGCGGATGCCGATGCGGCTCAGAGCGCGGACGGTCGGGTTGGCGAGATAGCGCCCCACCGCGCGTTCGAACTCGAACTTGCGCAGAGCCGGGTCCTTCGCCGGCCGGGTCACGGTAGAACTCCTTCTGCTCCGGAACGCGTCGACACCATGGTGTTTGAGCATGGCCGCCGCCGTGAGCCACGGCGCGCGGTCGGGATCAGGGTCGGCGCCCGCGCCGAGACGATGCAGCTGGTCGGTGTGCCACTGCAGGTCGAGGGCGCCTTCGAGACTCTTGACATTGGGCAGCGTCGCCACCCGCGCGGGCAGGCCGAGCGTGATGCTGGGCGAATGCAGGCGCTCGGTGCGCTGATGCAGGATCTGCGCGGCCGCGCCGGGATCGACGGCGGTGGGACGCCCGAGGCCGACCACATCGCACTCCCCCGACTCGACCGCGTCGAGCATGGCCGGACGGGACCGGAAGCCGCCGGTGACGGCCAGCGGCACCGAGCCCGCGACCGCCCGTACCGACCGCGCGTACTCGAGGAAGTACGCCTCGCGCGCCGCCGTGCTCGCCGAGCGGGCCACCGGCCTGCCCATCATGGCCGGCGATTCGTAACTGCCGCCGCTGATCTCGATCAGGTCGAGACGCTCGTCGGCCAGGCGCCGCACCACCGCGCGCGACTCGTCCTCGGTGAAACCACCGCGCTGGAAGTCGGCGGAGTTGAGCTTGATCGCGACCGCGAACGTCGAGGACACCTCGGCCCTGATCGCGCGGACCACCTCGAGCACGAACCGCGCCCGCCGCTCGGGGTCGCCGCCCCAGCGGTCCTCGCGCTGATTGGCCAGCGGCGAGAGGAACTGGGAGACGAGATATCCGTGCGCGCCGTGGATCTGCACGCCGTCGAAACCCGCCCGCTCGGCGATCCGCGCGGTGGTGGCGAAGCGGTGCACGATCTCGACGATCTCGGCGTCGGTGAGCGCGCGCGGCGCGGGGATGCCGGGCAGGCCCAGGCCGATCGCCGACGGCGCCACCGGCTGGACTTTGGTCATCAGCGGATTCGCTTGGCGCCCGGGATGATTGATCTGCATCCAGATCCGGGCGCCCGCCCCGGTCGCGTGGGCCGACCAGCGGCGCAGGTCGTCGAGATGGCGCTCGTCCTCGACGACGACATTGCCCGGTTCGCCGAGATGGTCGCGATCGACCATGACATTGCCGGTCACCACCAGGCCGAAGCCGCCGGTTCCCCAGCGGCGATAGAGCCGGTCGAGGCGTTCGTCCGGTCCCGCCGCCGGGGTGCCGAGACCCTCGCTCAGGGCGGCCTTCATCAGCCGGTTGCCGAGCACCTGGCCGCACGGCAGGGCGAGCGGGTCACTCAGGGCTGTCATCGTCGACTCCTCCACGGATCGCGCGCTACACCGATCGGTGTACTTGCCCGAACGGTAGTACACCGATCGGTATACTTCAATCGAACCGACCGAAAGGACGCCGATGGCAGCGCGCGACGGACTCGTGCAGAGCGCGATCGACCTGGTCCGCCGCAACGGCGTGACCGGGACCGGAGTCGCGCAACTGCTCGACCACAGCGGGCTCTCCCGCCGGACGATCTACCTGAACTTCCCCGGCGGCAAATCCGAGCTGATCACCGAGGCCACCCGGGTCGCCGGGCGGGCGATGACGACGCTCATCGAGACGTTCGGCGCCGACGCGAAGCCGGAGACGACCATCGCCTCCTTCGCCGACGCGTGGAAGCACGTCGTCGAGTCCAGCGATTTCCTGGCGGGCTGCCCGATCGTCGCGGCCGCCCTCGGCCGCTCGGAATCCGCGTCGGCGGCCGACGCCGCGGGCGAGGCCTTCGGGGACTGGGAACATGCCCTGGAGACGCGGCTGCGCGCGGAGAACATCGCCCCCGACACCGCCCGATCCCTGGCGACCACGGTCATCGCCTCGATCGAGGGCGCGGTGGTGATGTCGCTGGCCAAGCACAGCACCGAGCCGCTGGATCGCGTCGGCCGCCACCTCACCGAACTGATCAGGGCCCACACGCCCGCGTGAGCGTCACAGGTACATGCCGACCTCGGTCGCGTCCGGGGTGACGGACTGGATCTGGATCTCGCCGTCGCGGCGGGCGACCAGCTCCGCGAGGGTCGCGCCCTCGCGACCGATCGGCTCGCCCGGCGGACAGTCCTGTGCGGTGAGCCAGTCGCGGGCCTCGGTGGGCGACAGGCGGCCGACCTCGATCTGGGCCAGGCAGCGGCCTGGGCGCACCACCGCGGGATGCAGGCGGGACAGGTCCTCGTTGGTGGTGACCGCGATCAGCACGTTGCGGCCCTGCCCGAGCATGCCGTCGGTGAGGTTGAGCAGGCGCGACAGTTTCTGTCCCGCGGCCTCTTTCGCTTCGCCGCGGATGAGTTCGTCGCAGTCCTCGAGCACCAGCAGGCGCCAGCGGCTGCCGTCGTCGCCGTCGGCGCCCGCCGCCACTTCCATGAGATAGCCGGGATTGCTGAACAGTTCCTCGGGGTCGACGACACAGTCGACCTGACACCACGACGACCACGCCCGCGCGAGCGCGCGCAACGCGGTGGTCTTGCCGGTGCCCGGTTCGCCGTGCAGCAGCACCAGCCTGCCTCTGATCTCGGCGACCTCGAGCGCCATCAACCGATCCATGCTCGCCGAGACCGGCGCGGCGTAGTTGCCGCGGATCTCCGCCCAGGCGGGCGCGCTGATCTGGCGGCGCCTGCGCAGCGGCCGCCGGACATCCATGTGCCAGAAGCCCATTTCCACGGTGGCGCCGGCACCCGGCGGCTGCACGGCGTCGGCCGTGGCCCCGGCCAGCACGGCGACGGCGAGTTCGTCGCTGACCGCGGTCACCTCGACCGTGGCCGACCCGCCCGCCCAGCGCACCGCCCGCAGCGACCAGCCGTCGCCTTCGACCAGCAACGCGCTGCTGTCGTCGTCGGCCACCGAGCGCACGATCCGGGAGTCGGCCGGGCGCAGGGGCGCGTCGGGGCGCACCCGATCCAGGTGCGCCTGCCGGGCGAAGGACTGGTCACCGCGCAGGAACGGCGCGAGCGCCAGCGCGTCGATGGCGTCGCGGGTCGAGTAGGTGGAGTCGATGGCCGCCGACCACGGAAACCGCTCGCCCGGATCCTCCGGCTGACGCGGCGGATCGACGAGCCTGAGCTGTTCATTACGTGAGGACACCGCGCCCATCCTCGCGGCACCGGCCCGGCAATGTCCAATGACTTCTCGGCGGGCGGACCGGCCGCGGCGCCGAAAAACGCCTGGCACATGCGGCCGATTCGTCGGTAACGTCGAGGCCGTGACGTCCACGCAGAGCGAGCAGGCCGCAGGCGAACCCACCACGACGGCCGGGCTCAGGGAGTGGATCGGACTGGCGGTACTCGCCCTGCCGACGCTGTTGATCTCGATGGATCTGAGCGTCCTCTACCTCGCCATCCCGCAGATCAGCGAGGCGCTGCAACCGAGCAGCTCCCAGCTGCTGTGGATCCTCGACATCTACGGCTTCCTGGTCGCCGGATTCCTCATCACCATGGGCACCGTCGGTGACCGGATCGGCAGGCGCCGGCTGCTGATGATCGGCGCGCTCGCGTTCGGCGTCGCCTCGATCGTCGCCGCGTACTCCACCAGCGCGAACATGCTGATCGGCACGCGGGCGCTGCTCGGCATCGCGGGCGCGACCCTGATGCCGTCGACGCTGGCGCTGATCCGCAACATGTTCCACGACGACCGCCAGCGCACCACCGCGATCAGCGTGTGGATGACCAGCTTCATGATCGGCATGGTGATCGGCCCACTGGTCGGCGGGGCGATGCTGGAGAACTTCTGGTGGGGCTCGGTGTTCCTGGTCGCGGTGCCCGCGATGGTGCTGCTGCTGGTCGCCGGGCCGATCCTGTTGCCCGAGTACAAGGACCCGAATCCGGGCAGGCTCGATGTGCTGAGCGCGGTGTTGTCGCTGCTGTCGGTGATGGCCGTCATCTACGGCATCAAGGAACTGGCCAAGGACGGCTGGGCGGTCGACGCGATCGCGGTACTGGGGACCGGACTGGTGCTGGGCACGGTGTTCGTCCTGCGGCAGCGGCGGCTCACCGATCCGCTCATCGACCTGCGGCTGTTCGGCAATGTGCGATTCAGCGGTTCGCTCGTCGCGCTGATGGTCGCCATGCTCGCCATGGGCGGACTGTTCCTGCTGCTGTCGCAGTACCTGCAACTGGTACTCGGGCTGTCGGCCTTCGAAGCCGGGCTGTGGACGGTGCCGCAGGCCGCGGCGATGGTCGTGGCGGCCGGGGTGGTGAGCGCCCTCGCACCACGGGTGCGGCCGGCCTATCTGATGGCGGGCGGGCTGGTGATCGCCATGGCCGGGTACGCGATCTTCACCCAGCTCTCCGGCGCCGACGACCTTGCGCTGATCGTCACCGGCATGGTCGTGTTCTCCCTCGGCCTGAGTCCGATGTTCGTGCTCGGCCTGGACCTGATCGTCGGCGCCGTCGACCCGGCCCGCGCCGGCGCCGCGTCCGCGATCTCCGAGACCGGCCAGGAACTGTCCGCCGCGCTCGGTGTCGCCGTGATCGGCAGCATCGGAACCGCGGTCTACCGCGGCCGGATGACCGAGAGCCTGCCCGCCGGGCTGCCCACCGAGGTCACGCACGCCGCCGAGGACACCCTGGCCGGAGCTCTCCACGTCGCCGCCATGCTCCCGGAAACCCTCGGCGCCGAACTCGCCACTCTCGCCCGCCAGTCCTACACCCATGCCCTCCAGGTGAATTCACTGGTCGCCATCGGCCTCACCGCGGTCGCCACGGTCCTGGTGCTGGTTCTGCTCCGTCACCTCCCGGCCCCGAACGACGCAACGCCCACCCCGGACGCCGACCCGAGCTAGTCCCCTGGCGGCCCGTGCCGACGACCGACCTGGGAATCGGCCGCTCTCGCTGTGCCGGGGTATTCCGCGTGGACCTCGCCTGCGAACAGTTTCCAGTAGAAGGCGTTCAGCGTCGCCGCGGCGGGTGCGTGGCGAGCCAGGATCGCGGCTACGACCGGTGCCACGTCGTCGGGGATATGCCCCGCCGCGCATCGGAGTACGTACTCGTTGCGGGCGACGGGAGCACTCCCGGCCGGCGTCGATATTCCGCAGATATCGGTCACCACCCAGTTGACCAGTCGCATGGCGAGATAGTCGGCGTCAAGCGTCACGTGACGTGCGACGAATTCGCGCTCGGCGTCCGACAAGTCGAAGCGCGGCGAGGTGGCCAGCCCGAAGTCGGTGAGATAGATCCGCTCCCCGTCGCTGCGCAGATTGCCGAAATGCCCGTCCATATGCAGTAATTCCCGATCGCCGAGGAATCCCACGATCTCCGACATCTGCCGCTCGACGACCACGGCCCTGCCCACCGGGTCCTCCCGCAGCCAGTCCGCAATCCCGTACGGAAGGTATTCACAGAACAGCACGAGGCTCGCCGTCGCGGCAGCCAGCGCCTCGAGACGGACCCGCACCGCGGGCGAATCACCCTGCGCGGCGACGACCGTGTCGATATCGGTGTGTTCGGCCGCGATCGGCGCCCGGCCGGGCAGCACCCGCCAGTGATACAGCAGTGGGAACAACCGAGCTTCTCCCGCCAGAACCGCCTCGGTGACAAGGACATTCGCGGCGAGTTCCCGCCACGCGGTGAAACTCGGGCCCGCGATGCCGTACTGACAGAAGACCGGTAGGTCGAACAGATTCGCGGTACTACCCCAGTGGGCGAGCTCGCGATCACTCAGCGGGATGCGCTTGACGAATACCGCGACGCCGTCGACGTCGATTACCGCCGCCCCGCCGCCAACGCCCACACCGACCCCGCGCCCCTCGTCCACGAGCGCGGCCAGTTCGATGTCGTTGCGGGAAGCCAGAAAGGCCGAGAGTTCGCGGTGCAGGTCGGCCCGGTCGGCTGTCATCGCACGATTCTGCCACCGGCCGCTGATGCGCGAGCCGCTCGTCGGGGTGGCTGATCAGCGACCGGTTGCCGCGCGACTCATGGCGAGTTGATCTCGGCACGCGTTCGCCCCCAGCCCGCCTCCCACTCATCGTCGAGATGGGTACTGAACAAGGTGTACGAGATCGTCGTTCGGTCCGACTACGACAGCGGTGTCACCACTCTTCCTCTCGGCCGGATCTACGAGCCGACGAGATCCCGCGCGACGGTAGTCGGGCGGGATTCGTCAGCTCGTCAGTTGTCCCCTCCACGAGTGTTCTGGGGCGACCTACTTGGCGGGCGCGGGGTTGTTCGGCATCGGGGAGTTGATGGTGGTGAAGTACTGGACCGCGGCCATGATCGCGACGGGGGCGGTGATGAAGATCTGGCCGGCGAGGGTGCCCAGGGCGCCGATGGCCATGATGCCCGCGACGCAGCCGACGGCCGCGGCGGGGATGAACGGGCCGAACATGCCGACGATGGTGGCCGAGGCGATGGTGGCGCCCGCGATGCCGCCGAGCACGCAGCCGACCGCGCCGCCGCCGAGGCCGCCGACCAGGGTCGCGATGCTGGCGCCCAGGGAGATGGTGCTGCCCAGACGGCTCCAGGCGGCCTGCTCACGGTCGTACTCGTTCTTCCACGGCGCCTTGTCCTCGTACGGCAGCGCGACCGGCTTGTAGGTGGCGTGCGCGAGGTCGAACTGCGGGGTCAGGGTCGCGGTGCGGCCGGAGATGTCGGCGGCGATCGGGAACACGAATTCGTCGACACGGAACGATAGTTCGCTGCCGGCGACGGTGGTGCCGTCGGCCGCCTTGATCTTGAACACCCCGTCCTCGACAACCAGCGAGCCCGAGTCGGTCCCGATGACCGTGTTGGTCTCGGTGGTGGTGGCGGTGTAGTTGATCGGCGCGCTCGGGTCCGCGGCGGGGGCTGCGTGGCTGGTGCCTGCCGCGATGCCGAGGGCAACGCTGACGGTGGAGGCCAGCAGGGCGAACTTGGTGATTTTCACGGGGGTGAACCTTTCGTGTTCCTCGTGGTGAACTGCGCGGCGCACAAACTGCGGACCGAACGAACCGAGACCATAGCTAGGTAAGCCTCACCTATCAAGACCTTGCTTAGGCTAACCTCCCTTCGAGACAGTGTTCGCAGCGAGAGAGAACCCCTGATGAAGAGTCCGCGGTGGTGCGGGTGGTTGCTGGCGGTAACCGTGCTGGTCGCGGCCTGCGTACTCAGCCTGCTCGTCGGCACGAAATCGATTCCGGTCGGCGAGGTCTGGCTGGCGCTGACGGGGACGAGCACCACACCCGACCACGTGACCGTCATGGAGTACCGGGTCCCCCGCACGCTGCTCGGCCTGCTGGCCGGGCTCGCGCTCGGTGTCGCGGGCTGCTTGATGCAGGGTCTGACCCGCAATCCGCTGGCCGATCCGGGCCTGCTCGGCGTCAACGCGGGCGCGGCGTTCGCGATCACCATCGCGGTCGGACTCCTCGGCGTGAGCGATATCACCTCCTACGTCTGGTTCGGATTCGCCGGCGCCGCACTGGTTTCCGTCGTCGTGTACCGGCTCGGCACCGCCGGGCGAACCGGGACCGATCCGGTGCGGCTGACCCTGGCGGGCGTGGCCGCGACCGCGGTGCTCAGCGGACTCACCCGCGGCCTGATGCTGCTCGACCCCAAGGCCTTCGACGAGATGCGTCGCTGGGACTCCGGCTCGCTGGCCGGACGCGGCTTCGAGATCGTCACGGGCGCGACCCCGTTCATCGTGGTCGGGCTGCTGATCGCGGCGCTGTGCGCCCGCTCGCTCAACGCGGTGGCCCTCGGCGACGACCTGGCGCGATCGCTGGGTGTGCACGTCACCCGCACCCGGCTGTGCACCGCCCTGGCGCTGGTCCTGTTGTGCGGCACCGCGACCGCCGCGGTGGGCCCGGTCGCCTTCGTCGGCCTGGCGGTCCCGCATATCGCCCGGTGGCTGGTCGGCCCCGATCAGCGCTGGATCTTCGCCTACTCGCTGGTGCTGGCGCCGATCCTGGTGATCACCGCGGATGTGCTGGGCCGCGTCATCATCCGCCCCGATGAGGTCCCCGCCGGCCTGATCACCGCGTTCCTCGGCGCACCGGTGCTGATCTGGCTGGCCCGCCGCGCGAAAGTGGGTGCCGCCGTATGAGTTCGGGAATCGATTTCGGCCGGGCGATGCTGGTGATCCGGCCCCGCCGGCTGGGTTTCACCGCCAGGATCGGCGTGCGCACCGTGGTGGTGTGCGCGGTGCTGCTGGTGATCGCCCTCGCGACCGCCGTGCTCGCGCTGGGCAGCGGCGACTACCTGATCCCGCCGGCCCGGGTGCTGCGCGCGCTGTTCGTCGGCGACGAGCGGTTCGACCGGCTGGTGGTGTGGGACTGGCGGTTGCCGCGCATCCTGCTGGCCCTGGCGCTGGGCGCCGCGCTCGGCGTGAGCGGGGCGATCCTGCAGTCGGTGACCAGGAATCCGCTGGGCAGCCCCGACATCATCGGGTTCAACACCGGCGCCTACACCGGCGCGCTGATCGCCATCCTGACCCTGGGCGGCGGGCACTTCCAGACCGCGGCGGGCGCGATCATCGGCGGCCTCGGCGCCGCGCTGGTGATCCACCTGCTCGCCTTCCGGTACAACGTGACCGGCTTCCGGATGATCATCGTCGGCATCGGCGTCAGTGCCATGCTGGCCTCGATCAACACCTGGCTGATCCTGCGCGCCGACCTGGACGCGGCGATGTCGGCGGCGGCCTGGGGCGCCGGCTCGCTCAACGGCCTGTCCTGGCCGCAGGTCGCACCGACCCTGATCATCCTGGCGGTGCCGGCGCTGGCACTGATCCCCGCGGCGCCGCGGCTGCGGATCCTCGAGCTCGGTGACGACACCGCGCGCGCGTTCGGCCTGAACGTCAGCAGGGCGACCGGCTGGCTGATCGCGCTCAGCGTCGCGTTCACCTCGGTGGCCACGGCGGTGGCAGGCCCGATCGCCTTCGTCGCGCTCGCCGCACCGCATCTGGCGCGCAGGCTCACCCGCACACCGTCGATCGCGCTGGTGCCCGCGGCGGTGATGGGCGCGACGCTGCTGGCCACCTGCGACTGGATCGCCCAGCACGCGTTGGCGCCGACCACCGTGCCGGTCGGCATCGTCACCGCCTCGATCGGCGGCCTCTACCTGGCGTATCTGCTCGTCGCCGAAGCGCGACGGAACTAGGGAAAGCGACATGACCGACTCTCACGCCTCACGGCTGCGCGCCGACCGGGTCCGCCTCGGCTACCAGGGCACCACGATCAGCGACCAGCTCTCCGTGGACATCCCCGACGGCGAGTTCACCGTGATCATCGGCCCCAACGCCTGCGGCAAATCGACACTGCTGCGGGCCCTGGCCCGCCTGCTCACCCCCGAGACCGGCACCGTGTTGCTCGATGGCAAGCCGATCACCGCGCCGCCCGCGAAGGTGGTGGCCAGGCAGATCGGCCTGCTGCCGCAGACCTCCACCGCGCCGGACGGCATCCGGGTCGCCGATCTCGTCGCGCGCGGCCGCTATCCCCACCAGACCCTGCTGCGGCAGTGGTCCACGGCCGACGAGCAGGCCGTGGCGGCCGCGATGGCGGCCACCGGCGTCACCGAGCTGTCGGCGCGACCGGTCGAAGAGCTGTCGGGCGGTCAGCGCCAACGCGTCTGGATCGCCATGGTGCTCGCCCAGGACACCCCGATCATCCTGCTCGACGAGCCGACGACCTATCTCGACATCGCCTACCAGATCCAGCTGCTCGACCTGTGCCGAACGCTGAACCGCGAGTCGGGCCGCACGGTCGTCGCCGTCCTGCACGACCTGAACCACGCCTTCCGCTACGCCGATCACCTGATCGCCATGCGGGACGGGCGGATCGTCGCCACCGGCGCGCCTGCCCAGATCGTCACCGCCGAGCTCGTCCACGAGGTCTTCTCGCTGCGCTGCCGGATCGTCGACGACCCGGAAACCGGGACGCCACTGGTGATTCCGCTGGCGACGAACGCGGCCCAGGTCCAGTGACGCACGGGCCGACCCGCAGTAGCAGCCGTTCGACAGAAATGAGGAAATCCCCGTCCATGTTCAGCAACCGATCATCGGGCCGCCTCCGCGCCGCCCTCGCCCTGCTCGTTCTCGCCCTGGTCGCGGCGCTCACCGCGTGCGGCACCTCGACCTCGGAGTCCACCGACTCGGGCCCGCGCGAAGTGCCGTCCGCGAAGGGGCCCATCAAGGTTCCCGCCGATCCGCAGCGCATCGTGGTGCTCAACGGCAACCTGGCCGGCTACCTCTACGATCTCGAGGCCACGGTCGTCGCGGCGGACCCGCGCCTGCTCGGTGTGCCCAACAAGCCGGGCGAGTTCCCGAGCGGCTGGGCCGAGGACGCGAAGAAGCAAGGCACCCAGCCGGTTCCGTCCGGTGAGAACATCAACCTGGAGTTCATCGCCGCGCAGCGTCCCGATCTGATCATCGGCGGCGGCCAGGGCTTCCCGGGCCAGCAGTCGGTGAACGCCTACGACCAGCTCAGCGCCATCGCGCCGACCGTGCTGATGCCGACCGAGACCACCTACTGGCAGGACCAGCTGCGGTTCATCGCGGCGACGGTGAACAAGCCGGGCAAGGTCGACACCCTGATCGCGAACTACCAGGCCAAGCTGGCCGAGGCCAAGAGCAAGATCAAGGCGCCGGCCGGCGCGACCGTGGTCATGCAGTCGATCAAGAGCCAGAAGCCGACCCTGTTCGTGCCGACCGCCGCGCTGCCGACCCTGCTCTCGGAGGTCGGGTTCACGCTGGACACGCGGCTCGAGGACAAGGCGGGCAATCCGGCCAAGGAGCAGAGCGCCGATTTCATCAGCTTCAGCCCCGAACTGCTCAACACCGTGATCGATGCGCCGGTGCTGTTCACCATCCCGCTCGCCGGTGGCCGTTCGCTCGAGGAACTGCGCGCCGATCCGATGTACGCGACACTGCCCGCGTTCAAGGCGGGCACCGTGTTCGAGCTCCCCGCGACCAGCTCGCGGCCGGACTACCGCACGGTCATGACCACCCTCGATCTGCTCGTGGGACGCTTCAAGTGAGCCCGGTCGAATCGCCCCGGACGGATCGCCGCCCATGAGCGCCGCCGGCGGCCTGCTCATCGACCTCAGCCCGCTGCGGGTCTCGCGCCCGTTCCGGTGCGCGTTCGCGGCGCGGCTGGTGTCGGTGCTGGGCATCGGGCTGCTGATGGTGGCCCTGCCGTTGCAGGTCTATCAGCTGACCGGCTCGAGCGTGCAGGTCGCCGGGGTCGCCACCACGACCGCGGCGGCCCTGTTCCTCGGCAGTCTCGCCGGCGGCGTGGTCGCCGACCGTTACGACCGCCGCACGGTGATCCAATGGTCGCGCAGCGCGGCGGGGATCGGCTTCCTGCTGCTCGGGGTGAACGCCGTGCTGCCGGATCCGATGCTGCCCGCGATCTATCTCGCCGCCGTCGTCGACGGCCTCGCTGGCGGGGTGAGCGGTTCGGCGCTGATGGCCATGGTTCCGGTGCTGGTGGGCCGGGAGAAGGTGGCGGCCGCGGGCGCGCTGGTCTCGCTGACCACCGACCTCGGCACGATGCTCACCCCGGCGGTCGCCGGACTGCTCGTCGCGAAAGCCGGTGTGGCCACGGCCTATTTCCTCTGCGCCCTGGCGACCACCGCGACCGTCGGGCTGATCACCGCGATCGGACCCTCCCCGCCACCGCAACGCGACCTGCAGAACCCGGTGCGCGAGCTCGCGGCGGGCATCGCCTTCGCCGCGCGCCACGAATCCATCCGGCTCATCCTGCTGACCGGGCTGATCGGGATGCTCGTCAGCGGACCGCTGGTGCTGCTGCCCGCCTTCGCCGATGTCGAACTCGACGCGGGCGCCGGCACTCTCGGCCTGCTCTACGCGGCGCCGGGAGCCGGTGCGGTGCTCGGCACGCTCAGCAGCGGCTGGATGAGCCGCGTCCATACCGGCCGGGCCCTGCTGATCTCGCTGGCGCTGATGCCGGTCGGCGTCATCGCGGCCGGGCTGTGGTCGCACGCGGCGCTGGTGTTCCTCGGTCTCGCCGGGTTCGGCCTGGCCAGAGCCGTGAACATGGTGCTGCGCTACGCCATGCTGCAGCAGGCCACGCCCGATCACCTGCGGGGGCGGATGTCGGGCCTGCTGATGGTCCAGTCGGTCGCCGGTACCGCGGTCGGCTCGATGGTGGCCGGTGTCGCGGGCCAGATGTTCGCTCCCGGACGGGCGCTCGTGCTCTACGGCGTCGTCGTCCTGATACTCACCGGCCTGATGGCGCTCGGCGCCGGGCCGCTGTACAGAAAGGAACAAGGGTGAAGGATCGCAGTGCCTACGCCGACAACATCGCCGAGGTGCTCGCCGGTGAGCACTACGCCAAGGTGCCGTACCCGATCGGCCTGCAGGAAGTCGAGGTGGTGCGGGTCGTTCCCCTCGGCGCGGCACTGCGGCGGATCACCTTCGGCGGCCCGGACATCGCGACGTTCCACAGCTATGTCCCCGATGAGCATGTGCGGCTGATCTTCCCGGGCGCGGACGGCGTGCTCCGGCTGCCCAAGCTCGAGGGCACGATGCTCGAGTGGGGTAACCCGCGACCGGTCTCGCGGGAGTACACGGTGCGCCGCCACAGCGTCGAAGACAACGAACTCGACATCGATTTCGTCATCCATCCCGGTGGCCTCGCCTCCGACTGGGCGGGCTCGGTCACCCCGGGGACCAAGGTGTACATCGCGGGCCCGCCCGGTGGTGTCGTCATTCCGCAGACCTATGACGACTATCTGCTCGTCGGTGACATCACCGCGCTACCCGCCATCGCTCGCCTGCTCGAGCGCATGCCGCGCGAGACCACCGGCTGGGCGCTGATCGAGGTGGCCGGGCCCGAGGAGCAGATCCCGCTCGACGGCCCCGACGGCGTCGCGGTGCGGTGGCTGCATCGAGGTGAGCGCGAGCCGGGCACCGGCGACCTGCTCGAGCAGGCCGTGCGCGGCGTGGAAGTCCCCGCCGGGCACCGCGTCTTCGCGTGGGTGGCCGGTGAGGCGGGCTGCCTGCGCGGAGTCCGCAAGATCGTCCGCGACGACCTGGGCATCGGCCCCAAGGACTCGCTCATCGCCGGGTACTGGAAGCGCGGCGTCGCCGACTTCGATCGAGAGGAATGAGACATGACCGACGAACAGGTGATCGGTGACGTGGCCACCGCGCTGGGTATCGAGCCCGCCGAGCTGACCACGGAGACCGATCTGCTCGATGCCGGGCTCGATTCGGTGCGCATCATGGCGCTGGTGGAGAAATGGCGGTCGGCTGGACATGCGGAGATCGACTTCCCCACGCTCGCGGGCGATCCCGTCCTCGGGTCCTGGATCGAACTGCTGGCCTGAGCCGAGGGGTGGCGTGCCGGGCACGCCACCCCGGGCCGGTTCAGTTCCCGTGCGCGCCGTCGGCCAGCAATCGCCGCAGCTCCTTGCGGCTGGTCTTGCCGACGCCCGTCTCGGGGAACCGGTCGACCACGACCACCGCGTCGGGCATCTTCCAGGCCGCGACCCCGCGACCCCGCACGAACGAGCGCACCGAGGTGAGAGTGAGCCGCCGTGCCGGGTCGACGGGCTGGACGAACGCGCAGATGCGCTGGCCGAGAACGGGATCGGGCGTGCCGACGATCACCGCCTCGCGCACGTCGGGGTGCTCGAGCAGGTGCGCCTCGAGTTCCTCCGCCGACACCTTCTCCCCGCCGCGGTTCACCCAGTCACCGGCGCGGCCCGCGACCACCAGATTGCCGTCGGGCCGCACCGAGACGATATCGCCGGTGCGATACCAGCCCTCGGCGGTGAAGCTGCGCGCGTCGGCCTCGGGATTGTTGTAGTAGCCGCGAATCGTGTACGGGCCCTGGGTGATCAGATTGCCCTGGGCGCCCGGCGCCACCTCGGCGCCGTCGTCGTCGACGACCGCGATCCGATCGAACTCCGACATCGGCCGCCCCTGGGTGCTCACCACCACCTCGATCGGATCGTCGAGCCGGGTGTAGCAGACCAGGCCCTCGGCCATCCCGAACACCTGCTGCAGGGTGACGCCGAGCGCGGGCCCGATCCGGCGGGCCAATTCCTCCTGACAGCGGGCGCCGCCCACCTGGAGTACCCGCAGGCTGGACAGATCCGGCGTATCGCCCGCCTCGGCGCGCTCGGTCCACAGCCGGGCCAGCGGCGGGACCAGGCCGGTGATGGTGACGCCGAACCGCTCGATCAGCGGGAACGCCGTCGCCGGGGTGGGGTCCGGTGTCATCGCGACGGTGCCGCCCGCCCACAGCGCCCCGAGAATGCCCGGCGAGCTCATCGGGAAGTTGTGTGCCACCGGCAGAGTGGCGAGATAGACCGTGTCGCTGTCGAGTTCGCAGATCTCGGCGCTGCGCCGGACGCTGTAGAGGTAGTCGTCGTGGGTGCGGGCGATGAGCTTCGGAATCCCGGTGCTGCCGCCGGAGAGTTGCAGGAACGCAACCGAACTCGCCGAGACGCGCGGCAATTCGGTGGGCGTGTCGCGGAAGTCGGCGAGATCGTGGACACCCTCGCCCCGCACCGGCCCGGTTTCGTCGCATACGAGCAGCACGTGCCGCAGGCTCGGCACCTCCGCGCGCACCGACTCCGCCAGCGCCGCGTAGTCGAAGCGCTGGTGGGTCGCGCAGGTGATCATGGCGCGCGCCCGCGCCGCCCTGGCGATCGGCACCAGTTCGGCGCCGCGATGGGCGGGCAGGCAGAACACCGGCAGCGCGCCCAGTTCGAACAGCGCGAAGATCACCTCGACGAATTCGGCGCGGTTGGGCAGCTGGACCAGCACCCGGTCGCCCGGCGTCAGCCCGAGGCGGGCCAAACCGGTCGCCAGGGCGCCCGCGCGGTGCGCGAGCTCGGCGTAGGTCCAGCGGTTCGCGGCGTCGACGACGGCGATCCGGTCGGGGGTCGCGGCCGCGCGTGCGGCGAGCAGATCGCCGAATGTCTCACCGGCCCAAAGGTTCTGCTCTCGATAGCGTTGCGCCTGTTCAGGCGGCCACGGAGTGAATCCGGGGAGTACGGGAGCGGTCAAGTCGAGCACCTCTTTCCAGCGGATCTGCGGAACTGCCCGTCGGATGTTCTGAGGGAAGGTAACCATCCGACGTCCGATTCAGGTTAGGCTAACCTCATGTCTAAGGGCTATTCCACGGGGCAGACCGTTGTCGTGACCGGCGCGGCCGGGGGGATCGGCGCCGCGATCGCCGCCAGGTTCGCCGCCGAGGCGCGAGTGCTGTCGCTGTGGGACCGCGAGAGCGCGGTGCACGCCGTCGCCGCCGACCTCGCCCAGCGCGCCGTCGACCGCGCCGTCGCGGCTGGGCGTGACAAAGCTTGGGACGCGGCCGAATCCGTGCACGGCGTCGAAGTCGATGTCTGCGATGCCGAGGCCGTGCGGACCGCGTTCGACCGATTCGGCGCCGCGCACGGGCCCGCCGACGTGGTCGTGCACGCGGCGGGAGTCATGGTCGGCGGCAACGCGCTCGAACTCGACGCCGCCGAGTGGACCCGCTGCCTGACCGTCAACGCCACCGGCACCATGCTGGTCACCCAGCGCGCCGCCACCGAGATGGTCGCGGCCGGGCGCGGCTCGATCGTCGTGGTCTCCTCCAACGCCGCCGCCATGCCCCGGGTGAACATGGCCGCCTACGGCGCGGCGAAGGCGGCCGCGACGGCCTACACGAAAGCCCTGGCCCTACAGGTCGCCCCGCTGGGCGTGCGGGTCAATCTCGTCTCCCCCGGCTCCACCGACACCGCCATGCTGCGCGAGATGTTCGGCGGCGATCGGATCGACGCGGCCGCCGAGACCGCGCTGCTCGACGGCGACCCGACCGTCTACCGGCTGGGTATCCCGTTGCGCCGCATCGCCGCTCCCGCGGATATCGCCGAAACCGTCTACTTCCTGGCGTCCGAGGGCGCCCGCCACATCACCATGCATGACCTGCGGGTCGACGGTGGCGCAACGCTCGACATGTGACCGAAAGGGTGATCACCATCAGTACCGACAGTTCAGACCCCGCTTTCGTGCTGTCCCGTCCACGGCGGACCGTGTCCGCGTCCGGGGGCGCGACGATCTTCCGTTCGGCGCACGACGCGGTCACCGCCCTGCGCAGTGGGCGGATCAGCCATATCGTGGGCGCCCTGCCGTTCACCCCCGGCGCACCCACGGCGCTGTGGGCGCCGGAGTCGGTGCGCGTCGTCGAGGCACCGCACACGCCCGACCCGCGCACCACGGTCCCCCACTTCGAGATCGATGCCGCAGTGCCCGACCCGGAGGAACATCAGCGGCGGGTCGCCCGCGCCGTCGAGCTCCTCGGCGATCCGGCACATCCGATCCGGAAGGTGGTGCTGGCCAGGGCTATTCGCGCGGTATCGGCGCGACCCGTCCGCCCGCACGACATCCTGGACCTGATGGTGGGCTCGGATCCGCTGTCCAACGGCTTCCTGGTCGACCTCTCCGCCGCCGGCGGCCGCCATCTCGGCCGCCATCTCGTCGGTTCCAGCCCGGAGATCCTGGCCCGCCGCAGCGGCCACCAGGTGCTGAGTCATCCGCTGGCCGGTTCCGCGCGCCGGGTGGCCGACGACGCCGCGGCCGATCGGGCCGCCGCCGACGCGCTGCTGGCCTCGGCCAAGGACCACACCGAGCACCGCTACGTCGTCGATCAGGTCTCGGCCGTGCTCAGCGACCGCTGCGCCGAAGTGCGCACGCCCGCACCGGAACTCACCCAGACCCCCGCCATGTGGCACCTCGGTACGCCGATCTCGGCGACGGTCCCGCCGGCCGGTCCCTCCGCGCTCGAGCTGGCGGCGGCCCTGCACCCCACCCCCGCGATCTGCGGCACGCCCACCGGCGCGGCCGCGCGGCTCATCGCCGAACTCGAGGGCGAGCGCGGCTTCTACGCGGGCGCGGTCGGCTGGTGCGATGCCGACGGCAACGGTGAGTGGATGGTGAGCATCCGCTGCGCCGAGCTGTCCGCCGACGGCACCACGCTGCTCGCGCACGCGGGCGGCGGCATCGTCGCCGAATCCGATCCAGCCGCCGAACTGGCCGAGACCACCGGCAAGTTCCAGCGCATCCTCGGTCCGCTCGGTATCGCGGATCTGCCCGTCACCGTCGGCTGAGGCCGACTTCCCCCGAACGAGAGACCGCTATGCCTATCCCCCCGATCGCGCCCTATCCGATGCCGGGCGCCGACGAGGTCCCCGCCGGCCAGGTCGACTGGACCGCCGAGCCCGGGCGCTGCGCGCTGCTGATCCACGACATGCAGCAGTATTTCCTCGACGCCTACGACGTGCACCGCGATCCCGCCCGCACCCTGATCGCGAACATCGCCCTGCTGCGCGACCGTTGCCACGAGCTGGGCATCCCGGTGATCTACACGATGCAACCCGGCAACCAGCATCCCTCCCGGCGTGGCATCCTCGCCGACTTCTGGGGCAGCGGCATGGCCGAGGGGGCCGACACCCACGTCATCAATGCCATCGCCCCGGAACCGCAGGACATCCAGGTCACCAAGTGGCGGTATTCGGCGTTCCAGCGCACCGACCTGCGCGAGCTGCTCGGCTACTACCAGCGCGATCAGCTCCTGGTCACCGGCGTCTACACCCACATGGGCTGCATGCTCAGTGCCGCCGAGGCCTTCATGAGCGACGTGCGCCCGTTCCTCGTCCACGACGCGACCGCGGACTTCAGCCGCGACGAGCACGTGATGGCGCTCAACTACGTCGCGCGGCGATGCGGGGCGGTCACCGGCACCGCGGAGCTGCTGCGTCACCTCGATCCGGCCCGGATCGAAGCAGACGCCTGACCAGGCGTCGCGTCATCGGTACCGCGCCGGATGCGGTGACGCGGGCCACATTCCGCCATTAGAAATAAACTTAGGCTAACCTACCTTTGCCGCGTCCCGCTGCGCTCTTCGCCAGCCGGGATCGCCTGCGCGCGGGGGTCGAGAACGTTGATGAAGGAGTCGTTGTGAGCTCGGTGGAACGGGACGACGTAAGCGCCGAAACTCCCGGATTACCGCTCACCGGAGCGCAACTGGGCATCTGGAACGCCCAGCGCCTGGATCCCGACTCGCTCAGCTACCTGGTCGGCGAGGTACTCGAGATCGCCGGACCCGAGCCACTCGATGTCGCTTTGCTGGACACCGCGATTCGCCGCACCATCGCCGAAACCGACACCATGCGACTGCGATTCGCCGACACCCCGGACGGCCCGCGCCAGCGGATCACCGAGCACGAACCCGAACTGCGTCCGCTCGTCGACCTGCGTGGCGAGGCCGACCCGATCGCGGCCGCGCACCGGCTGGTCGCGGCCGAACGCGAACGCTCGGCCACCTATTGCCGCGCCATGGTCGACCGGCAGCTCTACACCTACACGCTGCTGCGCCTCACCGACACCGAGGTGTGGTGCATCCAGCTCTACCACCACCTGATCATCGACGGCTACAGCGCGGCCATGGTCTCGCGCCGGGTCGCCGCCCACTACACCGCGCTGCGTCGCGGCGGTGACGTGCCGCGCCTGCGGTGGGGCTCGATCGAGACGCTGGTGGCCGAGGACCTGGAATACCGGGCGAGCCAGGCACATCAGCACGATCGCGACTACTGGCGCGACCGGCTGACCCCGCTGCCGCCGCTGGACGGTCGCGGCCGCGCGCCCGAGGGCGTGGTCGAGCGGACCCACCTGGCCCGCGCCGTCCTCGACGCCGACCTGGTGGCCCGCATCAAGGAGGCGGCCACCGCCGCCGGTATCACCTGGGCCGATGTGCTCGTCGCCGGCTACGTCGGGTTCGTGCACCGGCTGCTCGGCGAGACCGATGTCGTCATCGCCCTGCCGGTGATGGCGCGGGTCGGCAAGACCGCCCTCACCACCCCGTCCATGGCGGTCAACGTACTGCCGCTGCGGATCGCGGTTTCCAGCCAGGATCGCCTAGGCGACCTGGGTAAGCGGGTGGCCGACGCGCTGCGGGAGATGCGCGCGCACCAGCGGTTCCGCGGTGAGGACCTGGCTCGCGAATTCGGCGGCGCCCAGACCGGCGCGCTGCTGCACGGCATCGGCATCAACCTCAAGGCGTTCGACTTCGCGCTCGACTTCGACGGCGCCACCGGCACCTTGCGCAATGTCGCCGGTGGCCCGCCGGAGGACCTGGGCCTGACCGTCACCCCGCTGTCGGAGGACCGGATCCAGCTCGGCTTCGAGGTCGACGCCCGCTCGCTCGACGCCACCACGGCCCGGCGGCGGATGGCCGCGCTGGTCACGCTGATCACCGCACTGGTCGACGGAGCGGACACCCCGATCGGCGCGATCACCCTGTACCGGAACGAGATCAGTGACGGCATCGCTGTCGAGCGTGCCGGCGCCGCGCTGCCCGGCCACGCGGTGGACACGGTGGAGGTCTTCGACCGCATGGTCGCGGCGCGCGGAGACGACATCGTGCTCGTCGCCGGCGCCCACCGGCTCACCGCCGCCGACCTGGGCGCCCGCGTGCACCGGCTGGCCCGATACCTGCGCGGCCTCGGCGTCGGCCCCGAGGACATCGTCGGGATCGCGCTCCCGCGCACCGTGGACCTGGTCGTCGCGCTGCTCGCGGTCCGGCACGCGGGCGCGGCCTACCTCGTCCTCGACATCGGGCACCCCGCGCAGCGCCTCGCCGACATCGTCGACGACGCCGCGCCGGTGCTGATCCTGACCGACGACGCGGTCGCGACGACGGTGTTCGCCGATCGGTCCGACGCCCCGCTCCCGATCACCGACGCGGCATCGGCCGAACGAGCGACCCACGACGCCGTGTGCGGTCTGATCCGACTCTCGGACAGCGGCATTCGCGAGGCCGTCGCCGGGCTCGCCGACGGTCCGCTGACCACCGCGGAGCTCGCCGCGCCGCGCTCGCCCGCGCATCTGGCCTACGTCGTGTACACCTCGGGGTCCACCGGCAAGCCCAAGGGCGTGCAGATCTCCTGCGGTGCGATGGCCCAGCTGCTGCACCACCATCGGTCGACCGTCTACGCCGAGGCCGCCCAACGCGCGGGCGGGCGCCGGCTGCACGTCGCGCACACCTACTCGTTCGCCTTCGACGCGGCGCTGGACCAGCTGTTGTGGCTGTGGTGCGGGCACCGAGTGCACCTGTACGACACCGAGATCCAGAAAGACGCGGCCGCGCAGGTCGCCGCGTTCGGCGCCGATCGCATCGACGTCGTCGACACCACCCCGTCGATGGCGACCGCCCTGATCGACAACGGGCTGCTCGCCGGCGCGCACCGTCCCGGGCTGCTGCTGCTCGGCGGCGAGGCGACCCCGCCCGCGCTGTGGTCGATCATCGTCGCCTCGGGGGTGGCCGCCCGCAACATGTACGGGCCGACCGAGGCCACGGTCGACGCGCTCAGTGCCCCGGTGACCGGCGCGCTGCCGCATGTCGGCGGGCCGCTCGACGGCACCCGCGCCTATCTGCTCGACGGTGCGCTGCACCTGGTCCCCGACGGCGAGATCGGCGAGTTGTATTTGGCGGGGCCGCAATTGGCGCGCGGCTATCTCGGCCGGGTCGAGGTGACGGCGGAGCGGTTCGTCGCCGATCCGTTCGTGGCCGGCGAGCGCATGTACCGCACCGGCGACCGGGCGCGCTGGCTCCCCGGCCGCGGCTACGACTATCTCGGCCGTGCCGACGCGCAGATCAAGGTCCGTGGCTACCGCGTGGAACTGGGCGAGGTCGAGGCCGCGCTCGGCGCGCTGCCCGGCGTGGCCGCCGCGGCCGCCACCGTGCGCACGTCCGGCGACAGCACGCGGCTGGTGGGCTACCTGGTCCCCGAGGCCGGGCGCGCGCTCGACGGCGATCAGCTGCGGCACCGGCTCACCACGCTGGTCCCCGACCATCTGGTGCCCTCGGCGCTCGTGGTGCTCGACGCCCTGCCCACCACCGTGAACGGCAAGCTCGATCGCGCGGCGCTGCCCGCGCCCCAGCTGACCTCCACCGGGCGACCGGCCCGCACCGAGCAGGAGCGGGCGCTGTGCGGCGTGGTGGCCGAGGTGCTCGGCATGGTCCAGGTCAACGCCACCGACGACTTCTTCGGGCTCGGCGGCGACAGCATCACCGCGATCGGCGTGAGCAGTCGGCTGCGCGCCCTCGGCTGGGCAGTCCCGCCGAAAACACTGCTGGCCCAGCGTGATCTGGCCACGATCGCCGCCACGGCCCTGGTGAGCGACCAGCACGCCGACGCCCCGGTCCCGGACGAGGCGACCGGCCCCGTTCCGATCACCCCTATGGTGGCCGCGCTGCTCGCGGCGAACCCCGATCGCGCCGCGGTGGCCGGCTACGCCCAGTGGACCGCCCTGACCCTGCTCGAGGACCTCACCCTCGACCACCTGACCGCCGGCCTCCAGGCCCTGCTCGACCGCCACGACGCCCTACGCCTGATCCTCGGCGAATCGGACCGGCTCGAGGTCGCCGGTGTCGGCACTGTCCGCGCATCGGAGCTGGTCAGCGAGCTGTTCTATGACCGGCTCCACCCCGCAGGCGCGAAGGCCGCGACACCGCACAGCGACGTGGACGCGCTGGTCGAGTCGGTGGCGACCACACTGTCGGGGGAACTCGATCCCGCCGCCGGTGTCGAGATCCGCGCCGCGGTGGTGCGCACCGCGCCGGGAACCGCCGACCGGCTGGTCCTGGTCGCCAACCACCTGGTGGTGGACGGGGTTTCGTGGCGCATTCTGGTGCCCGAACTGTACGAGGCGTGTGCGGCGGCGCGCGAGGACCGTCCGGCGCGGATGTCGGCGAAGAGCAGTTCGTGGCGGCGCTACGCCACATTGCTCGCCGAGTCCGGCGCCGCGGGCGCGCACCGCCCGGAACTGGCGCACTGGGAGCGCGCGCTCGGTGACGACACCGTCGCGACATTGGGCGCACGCGCGCTCGACCACACGGTGGACCGCGTCGAGAGCGCCCAGCGGACGAGAACTTTCGCCGCTGCCGAGGTCTCCGAGGCGCTGCTGACCACGCTGCCCAGCGCCTATCGGGCCAAGACCGACGACGTGCTGCTCGCCGCGCTCGTGCTGGCGCTCAACGCCTGGCGGCACGAGCGAGGCGAAGCCCTCGAGTCCGGCAGGCCCGTCACGGTCGAGGGACACGGGCGCGAAGCCCCGCGTGCCGATACCGATGTCGCCGGCACCATCGGCTGGTTCACCACCGAGTTCCCGGTGTGGACACCCGCCACCGGGATCGACGACCCGGACGGGCTGGCCGACGCCCTGGCAGGCGGCGCGGCGGCCGGACGGCTGCTGCGCGCGGTCAAAGAGGCCAAGCGGGCCGTCCCCGGCAACGGTGTGGGCTACGGCGTGCTGCGCTGGCTCGACCCGGAAACCGTGCCGCGACTCGCCGGGCGGCGCGCACCCGAGGTGCTGCTGAACTATCTCGGGCGCTTCGGGGGCGGGGGCACCGCAGGCTGGCGGCTGCCCGACCACGACGCGTTCGCGGTGACGGAACCGCCGGAAAAGGCGCTCACGGAAGTACTTTCGCTCAACGTCTTCGTACACGAACCCCCCGCCGCGCAGCCGGGTAGCGCCCGGCTGGCGGTGGAGTGGACCTCGGCGAGCCGAATTCTCGGCGCGGATCAGGTCGCCGACATCCAGCGGCACTTCGACCGCGCGCTGGCGGCGTTCGCCGCGCACACGGTGCTGTTCCCCGGCGGGCTCACGCCGTCGGACGCCCCCGGCCTCGCCGTCACCCAGGAGACGATCGATGCGCTCGAGACCGCGCACGGTCCGCTGGCCGAGCTGCTGCCGCTGTCCCCCTTGCAGGAAGGGCTGCTGTTCCACGCGATTCGCGACGGAGCCGACGACGTCTACGCGCTGAGCGCCCGCGTCGACCTGCACGGTCCGCTGGACGGCGCGCGGCTGTCGGCCGCGTTCGACACCGTCGTCGGCCGCCATCCCACCATGGCCGCCGCCTTCCACTACGCGGGCTTGGACCAGCCCGTGCAGGCCGTCCCGCGTGCGGTCGGCATGCCGTGGCGGGAGATCGATCTGTCCCGGTTGCCGCTGCCCACGGCGCGAGCCGCCGCCGACCGGCTGGAAGCCGAAGCGACCCGGCACCGCTTCCCGGTGGACCGGTCGCCGATGTTGCGCGCCACGCTGATCCGGATGCCCGGTGACGCGCACCGGCTGGTCCTCAACACCCATCATCTGGTGATCGACGGCTGGTCCACCCCGATCGTCCTGCGCGAGGTGCTCGCCGCCTACCACGGCGACGACCTGCCCGCACCCGCCTCCTACCGCGACTATCTGGCCTGGCTCGGCACCCGCGACCGCGCGGCGGTCCGCGCGGCCTGGTCGGCGCGGCTGGCCGGACTCGCCGGACCCACGCTGGTGCGCACCGACACCGGCCGCGCACGCGAGTTCCGGCAGTGGCAGGTGCCGCTGCCCGCATCGCTGTCCACGGCACTGGCCGAGCTGGGCCGCCGCCGCGGCCTGACGATGAGCACCCTGGTCCAGGGCACCTGGGCACTGATCCTGGCCGCGCTCACCGGACGCGCCGACGTCGTGTTCGGCGCGACCGTCTCCGGCAGACCCGCCGAACTGCCCGGCGTGGCCGGCATCGTCGGCCTGTTCGCCAACACCGTGCCGGTGCGCTGCGCCGTGGACCCCGAGCGCGCGCTGCTCGCGCAGCTGGCCGAGCTCCAGGACAACCAGTTCGCCATGCAGGAATTCGACTACGCGGGCCTGGCGGAGATCGAACGGATCGCGGGCCTCGGGACATTGTTCGACACCCTGGTCGCCTTCGAGAACTTCCCGGATTCCGGTGCCGGGCAGCCGGAGTCGCACGAGCTGCGCCGCGGCGAATTCCACAACCACGGCAACACGCACTATCCGCTGACCTTGATCGCCCCGCCGGGCGATCAGCTGACGCTGGTGATCTGGTACGACCGCGCCGCCGTCCACGACAGCACGCTCGCCCGGATCACCGAGCGGATCACCGAGATCCTGACCGCGGTCATCGCCGACACCGACCTGCGTCCCGCGATGTTCCTCGCACCGCTCACACCCGTGCCGGTCGCGACGGCATCGACCGCCGCCGTCGCACAGCCCACCGGCGAACAGCCGGTCCCCCACGGCGACACGCTCGCCGTCTGGGGAACGCCCGTCGATCCGGCGGCCCCCGCGATCACCGCGCAGGACGTCACCCTCGACTTCGGCGAATTCGATGCCAGGGTGAATCGTCTTGCCCGGTGGCTCGTCTCGCGCGGCGTCGGTCCCGAGACCGTGGTCGCCGTCGCCATGCCACGCTCCATCGATTCGGTCGTCACGGCGCACGCGATCTGCCGGGCCGGTGGCGTGTACCTGCCGGTGGACCCGGAACAGCCCGCACAGCGCGTCGAGCAGATCCTCGCCACGGCCGCGCCCGCCATGGTGCTGCGCTCGCTGGACCAGGCCGACAGCAGCGGATTCGCCGACGCGGCGCTCACCGACGCCGACCGGCGCGCGCCGCTGCGCCCGGCCAATACCGCCTGCCTGCTGTTCACCTCCGGCTCCACCGGGGTGCCCAAGGGCGTGAGCCTGTCGCACGCCTCGATCATCTCCACCTTCGAGTGGCTGCACCGCGAACGCCGGTTCGGGCCGGGCGACACCATGCTCTACCGCACGCCGCCGATCTTCGACGCCTCGCTCCTGGAGATGTTCCTGCCGCTGTGCGTCGGCGCGCGGATCGTGCTGGCCCGGCCGGGCGGGCACCGCGATCCCTACTACCAGGCGCGGCTCATGAGCACCGAGCGCGTGACCGCGATGTGGATGACGACCTCCCTGCTGACCGTGCTCGCCGAGGAGGCCGACCTCTCGGGCTGCACGGACCTGCGCTGTGTCCTCACCGGCGGTGAGGTGCTGCCGCCCGCGACCGCGCAGCGCATGCGCGCGCTGACCGGCACCGCCGTGTACAACTTCTACGGTCCCACCGAGGCCGCGATCGGCTTCACCTTCCACCAGACCGTCGACGCCGACACGACCTCGGTGCCGGTCGGCGCGCCCGCCGATCCGATCCGCATTCTCGACGACCGGCTGCGGCCGGTGCCCGAGGGGACCGTCGGCGAGCTCTACCTGACCGGCGTCCGGCTGGCGCGCGGCTACCTGGCCCGTCCCGACCTGAGCGCGGCCGCCTTCGTGGCCGACCCGTACGGGACGGGCGAAAGGATGTACCGCACCGGCGATCTCGTGCGAAGGAACCCGCGCGGTGAGCTCGAGTACGTCGGCCGCACCGACAGCCAGGTGAAGTTGCGCGGCCAGCGCGTCGAACTGGGCGATATCGAATCCGCCCTGCTCACCTGTGCCGGAGTGGCCCACGCGGTGGTGCTGCTGCGCGAGGACACCCCGGGTGACCAGCGCCTGGTCGCCTACCTCATCGCCGAGTCCGGGACCGTACTCGACACCGACGCGGTGCGCGAGCAGCTGCGAACAGCGCTGCCCGCGTACATGATTCCCGCCGCTTTCCTGGTGCTCGATCACATCCCGCGCACCGCGACCGAGAAGATCGCCCGGCAGGAACTGCCCGCGCCGGAATCCGTCCGGCCCGGGGCGGTCCCCGCGCACACACCCGCCACGGCGACCACAGTCCCGGCGCCGACCGAACCCGGCCTGCTCGACGCGATCCGTCAGGCCATGGCCGCGGTCCTGTCGATCGACGAGATCGGCGCGGACGACGACTTCTTCGATCAGGGCGGGCACTCGCTGCTCGCGGTGCGGCTGATCGGCCGGTTGACCCGGGCCGACCTGCCCGCCGTCCTCGACGACGTCTTCAGCGCTCCCACACCACGTGCGCTCGCGGCCCGGATCGGCGCGGTCGATCCCACCGCGGCGCGCCCGGCGGACGGTCTCGCCAGTCTGGGCAGCCGCCTCGATCCGGTGCTGGAGCTGCGCGCCGAGGGATCGGCCCCACCGCTGTTCTGCATCCACCAAATCGGCGGCACCGCCTGGAAGTACGCGCCGCTGGCCCGGCTGCTGCGGGCCGACCGGCCGATCATCGGTGTGCAGATGCCCCAGCTCACCGAGCCGGACAGGCGGACGCCCACGCTCGACGATCTGGCCCGGTTCTACCTCGACGCCGTGCGCCGCATCCAGCCGCGAGGCCCGTACCACCTGCTCGGCTACTCGCTGGGCGGCAACCTGGCCCACGCGATGGCGGCCATCCTGGAGGCCGAGGGCGAGCAGGTCGGCTTCGTTGGTCTGCTGGACTCGCATCCGCTGTCGAACCTGACCGATCGGGCCGCCGCGACCCTGGCCGACCCCTCCGGCATGGACGCGCTGCTGCCCGAAATCGCGGAGTACGCACCGGAATTGGCGGAAGTGGTGCGCAACGCGGCGACCGAGCTGCTGCGCATGGTCACCGAGTCCGCGTCACCGCGCTATCGCGGCCCGATGGCCCTGTACTGCGCGGACAACGGCCTGGAACCCGAACGCGTGCACGCCCAGCTCACCGGGTGGCAGGCCGCGGGCGCGCACCTGGTGGTCCGGCGACTTCCCTACACGCACAACGAGATCGCGATGCCGACCGGCTGGACCGAGGTCGCCGCGCTGCTCGACGTGGATCCCGCGATCCGCACCTGACCTTCCACTGGATAGAAAGAAGGAAATCACTCCATGTCAGCGCACCGAATGACGGCACGCATGCGTGCCGCCGTCGCCCTCCTGATCGTCGCGGTGACCGCGACGGCCGTGGGCTGCGGCAGCTCCACCTCCGAGCAGGCGGCCGAGTCCGGCACTCACCAGGTGGAAACCGCCAAGGGCCCGGTCACCGTGCCCGCCGACCCGCAGCGCATCGTGGTCCTCAACGGCGCGCTCGCCGGGTACCTGTTCGACCTCGACGCCAAGGTGAAGGCCGCGGATCCACGGATTCTGGGTGTCACGCTGCAGCCCGGCGAGTTCCCCGCCGCCTGGGCCGCCGACGCCGAGGCACAGGGCACCGTGGCGGTGCCTTCCGGCGACGACCTGAACCTGGAGTTCATCGCCGCCCAGCAGCCCGACCTGATCATCGGCGGCGGACCGGGCTGGCCGGGTCAGCAGACGATCAAGAACTACGACAAGCTGGCCGCGGTCGCGCCCACCGCGCTGGTGGCGTCCAACCTCGCCAACTGGCAGGACCAGCTGAAGGCGGTGGCCGACTTCGTCAACCGCCCCGAGAAGGTCGACGGCATGATCACCGCCTACAACACGCGGGTCGACGAGGTGAAATCCGCCGTGCGGCTGCCGCAGGGCGCGACGGCGGTGATGCAGTCCCAGTCCGATGGCAAGCCCATCCTGCTCGCCCCCAACACCCCGCTGGCCACGCTGCTGTCCGGGGTCGGCTTCACCGTCGACGACAAGATCGAAGCGAAGGCGGGCAACCCGACCAAGGCCGAGGCCGGTGACTGGGTCACCTTCAGCCCCGAACTGCTGAGCACCGTCGTCGACGCTCCGGTGCTGTTCGTGATCAAGCTCGACGGCGGCCGCGACATCGCCCAGCTGAAGCAGGATCCGGCGCTGGCCATGCTGCCCGCCTTCCAGCGGGGCCAGGTCTACGAGCTGCCCGCCGCCAGCAAGCGGCCGGACTACCGGCAGGCCATGGCGACCCTCGATCTGCTGGCCGAGCGCTTCAAGAAGTAGTCCTCGGGCACCGACGCCGTCCCGATCACCCCGTCCGCCGGACCTCCAGCGGGCGGGGTGGCCGCGTTTCGGCGGCACCGCACCACGCACGGACGGGTTGGCCGAGGATTCCGGCTGTGGCACAGTCGGTTCCGCGACAGTCGCGTGGGAGTGGGGGGTCAACGGTGCGCAAGATCGTCGGAGTGGAGCCGTTCGTCACCGAGCGTTCGGCTCTGCTCGCGGAAGGCAATCACTTCACCGCCCGCTACCAGGAGCTGGGCGCCACCGACGACGGCTGGGCGGCCTACCAGCGTTTCTCCGCGCTCCACGCCCGGTACCAGGAACTGCTGCCCGACATCGTGGTCTCGCGGTGCCCGTTCACCGGACAGCTGGTGTACTGGCCGCTCGACATCGCCGATGTCGACGGGTGGTTCTGGATGTCGTCCAACCCGGTTCGCCGCTTGGACCCCGTACCGCACACCTGGTTGTTGATGGCCGGTGCGATGCGGCTCGACGGCCCGCCCGCGCCCGCGCCGTTCGCCCGCCGCGTAGGCCCCGACGTGCCTTATGTGTATCCCCAGGTACTCGGCCATCCCGAGATACGCGCCGTGATCACCCAGCTGCGGGTCGGTCCGCACACCGGCTGGCCGATCACCTACCACTGCTCCGTGTACCGGCCGCGCGGCATCGCGCTCGAACCGGTGTGGGGCAGTGACCATTACGACGTCGTTCGGGCTCCGGGCCGGTACGCCGCCTGGGACGACAACTGGGGCTCCAACAGCAAGGACTTCGATCTGAGACCCTGGCTGGACAGCGGCAAGCTCCAGTGGATCGCCCCCGATGACGCCACCGCGACCCTGCGCACCGGTTCCGCCGATTGCCCCTATCCGGATCTCCCGGGGACCCGCAAGTACAACCGGCTGTTCTGAGCCGACAACGCAAGGGGCCCTTGCCGTTCGCGATGAACGGCAAGGGCCCCGGGACGTGGCGACTTACAGCGCCTTGAGTTCCTCGGTGACCGCACCGACGGACTTCTTGGCGTCGCCGAACAGCATGGAGGTGTGATCGGCGTAGAACAGCGGATTGTCGATGCCGGCGAAGCCGGAGCTCATCGAGCGCTTGAGCACGATGACGCTCTTGGCCTGGTCGACGTTGAGGACCGGCATGCCGTAGATCGGGCTGGACTTGTCCTCGCGGGCGGCCGGGTTGGTGACATCGTTGGCGCCGATGACCAGGACCACATCGGTACGGCCGAATTCGCCGTTGATGTCGTCCATTTCCTTCATCGCGTCGTAGGAGACCTCGGCCTCGGCCAGCAGCACGTTCATGTGACCGGGCATGCGACCGGCGACCGGGTGGATCGCGTACTTGACCTCGACACCCTTGCCCTCGAGCAGCGAGGCCATCTCCT
Source organism: Nocardia canadensis (assembly GCF_032656385.1). Taxonomy (NCBI): domain Bacteria; kingdom Bacillati; phylum Actinomycetota; class Actinomycetes; order Mycobacteriales; family Nocardiaceae; genus Nocardia; species Nocardia canadensis. The sequence continues at coordinate 1,040,435 of NZ_JAVCWB010000002.1, read as the reverse complement.
TGACCGCGTGCTGGGCCTGGGCGACGGCCATACCGTAGCCGGGCACCACGATGACCTGGTTGGCGTAGGCCATCTGGATCGCGGCGTCGGCGGCCGAGGTGGCCTTGGCCTGCTTGTTCTCGCCACCGGCGCCGCCACCGGCCGCACCGCCGCCGCCACCGAAGCCACCGGCGACGATGGCCGGGATGGAGCGGTTCATGGCCTTGGCCATGAGGTTGGTCAGAATGGTGCCGGACGCGCCGACGATCATGCCCGCGACGATCATCGCGGTGTTGTTCAGCGCCAGGCCCGCGGCCGCGGCCGACAGCCCGGTCAGGGCGTTGAGCAGCGAGATGACGACCGGCATGTCCGCGCCACCGATCGGCAGCACGACCATCAGGCCGAGCACACCGGCCAGCACCAGCAGGCCGATCATCCACAGCTGCGAGACGCCGCCGTTGTCGGCACCGAGGCCGATGACCACGGCGCACACGATCGCGCCGACGAGCAGCAGCAGGTTCAGCGGCTGCTGCAGGCGGCCGACGCTGATCGGCTTGCCGGACAGGATCTCCTGCAGCTTGGCGAAGGCGATGATCGAGCCCCAGAACGAGACCGAACCGATCACCGCGGCGAACAGCGAGCCGATGATGATGTGGATGTTCGGCTCGTCGTGCAGCGCCGAGAAGCCCGAGCTGTCGATGAACTCGGCCCACGCGATGAGCGCGACCGTGCCACCACCGACACCGTTGAACGCGGCGACCAGCTGCGGCATCTCGGTCATCTTGGTGCGCACGGCGGGCGGAACACCCAGTGCCACACCGACGACCAGGCCCGCGCCGATCAGGATCCAGTTGATCAGGTCCGCGTGGCGCACCGAGATCAGCGTGGCGATCACGGCGATGGCCATGCCGACCGCGGCGATCTGGTTGCCGCGCACCGCGGTCTTCGGACCGGTCAGGCCCATCAGGCCGTAGATGAACATGGAGAAGGCCACGATGTAGAGGCCGTTGACCAGGTAGGTCATGTTGTCGACTGCGTGCATCACTCGGCCGCCTTCTTCTTACCCTTGAACATGCCGAGCATGCGGTCGGTGACCACGAAGCCACCGATGACGTTCAGCGTTCCGAACACCACGGCGACGAACAGGATGATCTGGACCAGCAGGGACGGGTCCTTCACGTTGCCCAGCGTCACCAGCGCACCGAGCACCACGATGCCGTGGATGGCGTTGGTGCCCGACATCAGCGGGGTGTGCAGGGTGTTGGGGACCTTGGAGATGACGGCGAAGCCGACGAATCCGGACAGGACCAGGATCGCGATATTGGCGAGAAGTTCGGTGTACATCAGGCTTCCACCTCACGGGTGACACAGGAATCGGCCAGCACCTGGTCCTCGAAATCGGGCGCGAGCTTGCCGTCGACCAGCATCAGCTCCAGCAGGGCCGCGATGTTCTTGGAGTACAGCTCGCTGGCGTGCTCGGGCATGGTGGCGGGCAGGTTCAGCGGCGAGGCGATGGTCACCTCGTGCTTGACCACGGTCTGTCCGGGCTCGGTGAGCTCGCAGTTGCCGCCGGTCTCCCCGGCCAGGTCGACGATCACGCTGCCGGGCTTCATGCCCTCCACGGCGGCGGCGGTGACCAGGCGCGGCGCGGGACGACCCGGCACCAGCGCGGTGGTGATGACCACGTCGAAGCCCTTGATGGCGTCTTCGAGGGCCTTCTGCTGCTGGGCCTTCTCGTCGTCGGTGAGTTCGCGGGCGTAGCCACCCTCACCGGCGGCGTCGATGCCCAGGTCGAGCCACTGGGCGCCGACCGAGCGCACCTGGTCGGCGACCTCGGGACGCACGTCGTAGCCGGTGGTGCGGCCGCCGAGGCGCTTGGCCGTGGCCAGCGCCTGCAGACCGGCGACACCGACACCGAGCACCAGCACGGTGGCCGGCTTCACGGTGCCCGCGGCGGTGGTCAGCATCGGGAAGAAGCGGGTGGACTCCGAGGCGGCGAGCAGCACGGCCTTGTATCCGGCGACGTTGGCCTGCGAGGACAGCGCGTCCATCACCTGCGCGCGCGAGATACGCGGAATCGCCTCGACCGCGAAGGCCTGCACACCGGCGGAGCGCAGCGCGCCGATCTGGTTCTCGGCGTTGCGGGGCGCGAGGAACCCGATCAGAGTCTGTCCGGAGGACAGCTTGGCCACCTCGGCATCGCTGGGCGGGGCGACCTTGACCACGACCTCGGCCGACCACGGATCACCGATGGTCGCGCCCGCCTCGACAAAGGCTTCGTCGGGGATGAGGGCGCCGAGGCCGGCACCGGCTTCCACGACCACCTCGACACCCTGCTTGGACAGGGCGGGGATGATCTTGGGCACCAATGCGACCCGCCGCTCACCCGGGCCGGACTCGCGAACGACTCCGACACGCGCGCCGCGCGGCGAACCCTCGCCCACGTTTTGCGTTGTCTCCACTAGTCAGACTTCCTTCTTGTGCTGGCTTCGAGCCGGGGAACAACGGGTCAGCCGACGTTACTTGCGAGTAGGTTCGGCTGAAATCCTCGCTACTGTACTCGGCTCGCGGTGAGCCTAGCCGAGATGCCCGTCACATCGGCGGGCTGGACCATCCACTGGGAAATAGGACAGACCCGACCCGTTTCGCCAAGTTGACGACCTTTCCGCACGGCGGCCGCGGCCCCGCGGCCATGATCACATTCGTCGCCGCAGGTAGGGCCGGACAAGACCACACATGAAGGTGGGCTACTTACTTCCACGTCCGAATGCTGGTCAGCCGACCGGTTACTCGACATACGTGACGCGCGTCATGTCGGTGCGGGGTTCGGACTGTTGCGCGACCCACGCCACACCGTAGGGTCGTCGCTGTGAACGACTGCGTCTTCTGTCGGATCGTGGCGGGTGCCGCGCCCGCGACCAAGGTCTACGAGGACGACGCGGTGTGCGCGTTCCTCGACATCAGGCCGATCACCCGCGGGCACACCCTGGTCGTTCCCAAGCAGCACGCCACCGAGCTCGACGATCTCGCCCCCGATCTGGGCGCGACACTCTTCCGTACCGGGCACCGGCTCGCGCGCGCCCTGCGCCGTAGCGACTTGAGCAGCGACGGCGCCAATCTCATCCTCAACGACGGAATCGCGGCCTTCCAGACCGTCGGCCATGTGCACCTGCACGTGGTGCCGCGTAGACACGGGGACAAGCTCAGCTTCGCCAAGGGCTTCCTGCTGCGCCGCCCCCACGAACCGAACTCGACCGCGGCCGCGATCCGCGCCGGACTCACGGCGCTCGACGCTGAAGGAGCACAGGGATGACCGAGGGCACGCCCGACCGCGAGCAGCTGACCGACCTGCTCGCCCAGCAGTGGGAGGCCATCGGCATCCTGGTGGCCGACCTCGACGAGAAGGCGTGGCGCAAGCCGTCGCCGCTGCCGGGCTGGACGCTGTTCGACGTGGTCGCGCATGTGATCGGCACCGAGTCGTGGTTGCTCGGCGAGACCCCGCCCCCGCACGACCCGCTGCGGCCCAAGACCGACGTGCGGACCCTGCCGCACGTGCGCAACGAGGTCGCGGTGCTCAACGAGATCTGGATCGACCGACTACGCCCGCTGTCCGGCAAGCGGCTGCTCGCGCTGTTCGACGAGGTCACCGATCGCCGGCGAGCCGCCCTGGCCGCGATGGACGAGCAGGCCTGGCAGACACCGACCGTGTCGCCGGTCGGGCAGGTGCCCTACGGGCGGTTCATGCGGGTGCGCCTGTTCGACTGCTGGATGCACGAACTCGACCTCGCCGACGGCATCGGCCGCCCGGTATCCGAGGGCGGCGCGCGCGCCGAGACCGCCTTCGCCGAACTCACCATCGGGCTGGGCCGGGCCGTGGTGAAGGGGGCCAAGGCGCCCGACGGCGCGCGCCTGACCTTCGACCTCACCGGCCCGGTCACCCGGCAGATCCACCTCGGGGTGCTCGACGGCCGCGGCGCGGTGCTCGACGCCGCCGACGCCGAACCGAACGCCGTGATCAGCATGGATTCCGGGCTCTTCGCGCGCTTGCGCGGCGGGCGGACCACCGCCGACGCGCACCGTGACGAGGTCACCGTGACCGGTGACAAGGCCCTCGGCGAGCGCCTCGTGCAGAACCTGGCCTTCACCATCTGATGCGGTTGTTCCTGGCGTCCTATCGGTTCGGCGCCTTCGCCGACCGGCTCGCCGGGCTCGTCGGCGCGCCGGGCGGCCGGGTCGCGGTGATCCCCAACGCCTGTGACGCGTGGCCTGCCGCGTGGTCGTCGGCGGTGGCCAGTGACCTGACCCCGCTGCGGCAGCACGGGTACGCGCCGGAAGTGGTCGACCTGCGCGACCACCTCGGCGCGCCGGGTGAACTGGAGCGGCGTCTGCGCGCGTTCGCCATGGTGTGGGTGCGCGGCGGGAACACCTTCGTCCTGCGGGCCCAATTCGCCCGCAGCGGAGCCGATTCCGTGCTGCCCGCGCTGCTCGCCGAGGACGCGCTGGTCTACGCGGGCTACAGCGCGGGCGCCTGCCTGCTCGCCCCCGACCTGCACGGCCTGGAGACGATGGACGACCCCGCCGAGGTGCGTCCGGCCACCGGCGTCGAATCACGATGGGACGGACTGGGTGTGGTGGACCGTCCGCTCGTGGTCCATCTCGACTCCCCCACCGACCCCGACGGCGAGTCCGCGAAGCTGCTGGCCCGCTATCGCGCCGAGGGCACCCCGCACTGGGCCCTCACCGACGACGACGTCGTCCTGGTCGACGGCGACCGTACCGAGGTGCTGCGCGGCGGTTCAGCGCCCGGCGCCGACCGGATCCGCTGATCGCTTGCGCCGGAACACGATCCAGCGCATCGCGGAGTACATGTAGACGGCCTCGCAGGCCCCGGCGGCCAGCCGCGCGAGGTGATACTCCATGCCCAGCGCCACCAGACCGGAGCCGACCCCGAGGATGAAGGCCAGATAGTTCACCAGCACCACCGCCGCGTACACCACGGCCTGCGTGCCCATCGGCGCGTGCGAGTGGAAGTTGAAGGTGCGGTTGAGCAGGAAGGCCAGGCCGAAGGCGGCGACATAGGCCAGCGTGATCGACACCGGTACCGGCACCCCGAGCCCGGTGTGCAGCAGCGTGAGCAGCAGCAGGTCGACACCGAAGGTGAAACTGTTGATCAGACCGAAGCCGAGCAGCGTCGCGGGCACGATCCGGTCCAGCCCGAACGGCAGGCGGGCGACGACGGCCTCGCACCAGCGGGTGAACCGGTCGGCGATCGAGTCGGTGACACTCGCGTGCTGCTCCACGCCGTCAGCCTGCCAGCGCGAGATGACGCCGAGATGAGCAGTCGGCAAACGGGCGCGTGCGCCGCCTCAGTGCGGGACGGCGACGGCCACCGCGTGCGCGGTCGGCTGCTCGACGACCGGGCGGCCGAGCGCGGTCCAGGCGGCCAGGCAGCGGCGCCGGGTGAACTCGTCGGCCTCGGCGAGCAGCGCGTCCCGCAGCAGGCGCGGTTCGGCGGACCATTCACCGGCGATCTCGGCCAGCGCGCGGATGCCGAACATGCCGGTGGCCTCCAGCGCGGACAGCCACTCCTCGTGTTCGCCGTCGCGCACCCGGCGCATGGCATCGGGGTCGATCCCGGCATCGGCGAACTCGGCGGCGAGCAGCGCGCCGACCAACTCGTTGCGGTCCTGCGGTTCCTTCATCTTCCGGCCCCTCCCGGCGAGTACGGTGCGACGCGGCGCGTCGGTGTGTGCGATGCGCGAGCGAGCGCACCGTAGAGCGGAATGCGAAACACGCCGGGTGCGCGACGGCCGATCGCCGACGGACACACCCGCTATGGGCATTGTGACGGGTTGGACGCCGTATACACCAACCGGGCGCGCCGGATCACAATCATGCGCAAATTCACTTGGTCGGGCGCACATCACGTCGGTCAGGTGACCAGCTCGCTCCCACGGCGGGTCAGCGCTGTTCACGAGTCCGGCCGGAGTACCGACGCGGGGTGGTCGTCGCGGGTTAATTTGAGTAGGTGGACGAGAGCAGGGTTGACCTCGAGTCGTTGATTTCCGCGGTGTCCGAGGGGGCTGTGGTCCTCGATCCCGATCTGCTGGCGGGGTACCGGCAGGACTGGGCGCGCGATCCGGACGCGGGCACGCCGCTGGCGGTGGTGCGGGCGCGCGACACCGCCGATGTGGTGGCCACGCTGCGGTGGGCGCACGCGGGGCGGGTGCCCGTCGTGCCGCGCGGGGCCGGGTCGGGGTTGTCCGGTGGCGCGACCGCGGTGGACGGCGGGATCGTGCTCAGCACCGAACTGATGCGCGCGCTCAGCGTCGACGCGGTCACCCGGACCGCCGTCGTCGGGCCCGGGCTGCTCAACGCCGAGGTCAAGCGGGCCGTCGCGGCGGAAGGCCTGTGGTATCCGCCCGATCCGTCCTCGTTCGAGATGTGCTCCATCGGCGGCAACGCGGCGACCAACGCGGGCGGACTGTGCTGCGTGAAGTACGGCGTCACCACCGACTACGTGCTCGGCATGGAGGTGGTGCTGGCCGACGGGACCGCCGTGCGGCTGGGCGGACCGCGGCTGAAGGACTCGGCCGGACTGTCGCTGACCAAGCTGTTCGTCGGCAGCGAGGGCACGCTCGGGGTGATCACCGAACTGACCCTGCGCCTGCTGCCGGCCCAGCCGCCGCAGGCGACCGTCGTCGCGAGTTTCGGCTCGCTCACCGCCGCCACCGACGCGATCCTGGCCATCACCTCGACGTTGCGCCCGGCGATGCTCGAGTTCATGGACACCGTCGCGATCAACGCCGTCGAGGACGAGATGCGGATGGGGCTGGACCGCACCGCCGCCGCGCTGCTGGTCGCCCGGTCCGACGCGCCGGGCGAATTCGCCGCGCACGAAGCGCGGTTGATGGTGTCGCTGTGCGAGAAGGCCGGGGCGACCGAGGTTTTCGATACCGAGGATCCCGCCGAGGGCGAAGCCTTCACCGCCGCAAGGCGATTCGCGATCCCCGCCGTGGAGCGGATCGGGCCGCTGCTGCTCGAGGACGTCGGCGTCCCGCTGCCCCGGCTGGGTGATCTGATCACCGGGATCACCGCCATCGGGGAACGCAACGACGTGCTGGTCTCGGTCATCGCGCACGCGGGCGACGGCAACACCCACCCGCTGATCGTGCACGACCCCACCGACCCCGACAACACCGCCCGCGCGCACCGCGCCTTCGGCGAGATCATGGACCTCGCCATCGCGCTGGGCGGCACCATCACCGGCGAGCACGGCGTCGGCCGATTGAAGAAGGCGTGGCTGCCGGATCAGGTGGGTCCCGAGGTGATGGCGCTGACCCGCCGGATCAAGGACGCACTCGACCCCGAGGGCATCCTCAACCCCGGTGCGGTGCTCTAGCGGAACAACCCGTCCCGGCACCGGGTTAGCATCCGGTATGACCACCAGGCTCGAGCACAACGTCGCCGATACCCGCTACGAGATCTATCACGACGACGTCCTCGCGGGATACGCCGACTACGCCGAACGGGACGACCCCAAGGTTCGCGATTTCCACCACACCATGACCTTCCCGGAGTACCGGGGCCGCGGCGTGGCCGCCGATGTGGTGAAGTTCGGCCTCGACGATTCCCGCGCCGCCGGCTACCAGGTCATCCCCACCTGCTGGTACGTGGAGAAGTACATCGCCGAGCACCGCGAGTACGCCGACCTGGTCGCCTAGCGCCGCAGGTAGCCCGCCAGGATCGGGCCGATCACGGCGAGCGCCTCGGGGCCGGTGAGCCGGTTGTGCTCGTGCCCGGTCTGATGGTCGATGATCTCGCCGCTGATGTAGGGGCGCCAGGTGTCGGCGTTGGGCGCGTAGCCGGGACGGGCGCTGGTGCTGCTGAAGAACAGCAGGTCGCCGTCGAACACGCCCGGCGCGTAGCCGGCGGCTTCGCGGACGATCTGCTGGTAGTCGGCGTAGAGCCGGCGCAGGTCCGTCGCGCTGATGGTGTCGAGGAGTCCGGCGGCCGGGTTGCCGGGGCCGGCGCCGACCTCGTTGTCGGCGCCGGGCAGCGGTGCGGCAGTACCCCGATACCCCGCGGAATCGGCCGACGACGCTGTCGGCGCGATTCGATCGACGGCGTCGGCGGCAGCGCCGGCGCGTAGTAGTCGGGCGGCCTGTTCGGCCTGGTCGCCGCCGCCGAGCCGGGCCGGATCGAGGCCGCCGAACTCGGCGAGCAGGGCCTGCATCGGCGGCATGTCCGCGGCGCTGGCCGGGTCGACGTCGGCCCGACCGTCCAGGACGATCAGCGCGTCGACCTGGGCGCCCCGGCGCTGGAGTTCCACCGCGAGCGCGTGGGCGATCGGGCCGCCCGCGGAGTAGCCGAGCAGCCGGTACGGTCCGTCGGGCTGGGTCGCCTGGATCTCGTCGGCGTAGTGCGCGACCCGCTCGCGCAGCGGCCGGTCGGGTCGTTCGGCCACGATCCCGGGTGATTGCAGGCCGTAGACCGGATAGCCGGGGTCGAGATGAGCGGACAGCCCCGCGTAGCACCAGGCGACGCCGATCGCCGGATGCACGCAGAACAGGGCCGGGCCGGTACCGCCGGAACGCAGCGGCAGCAGCGTCCGCAGGGCCGGATCGACGGGGGTGTCCCCGGACGCGGCGATCCGCTCGGCGAGCGCGCCCGGCGACGGGTCGCCGAACATCCACTGCACCGGCATCGGGAAGTCGAGCAGCTCGCGCACCTGCGCGACCAACCGGATGGCGACCATGGAGGTGCCGCCCAGCTCGAAGAAGTTGTCGTCCAGGCCGACCCGGTCGACATCGAGCACCGTCTCGAACGCGGTGACCACGGCGTGCTCGGTCGGCGTCACCGGCGGCCGGTACGGCAGGTCGACGCGGTGCGCGGGCGCGGGCGCGAGCGCGTGCACCACGGTGCCGGGTGGCGCGGTGACATCGAGCGCGCCGACCAGCAGGCCGGGATCGGCGGTGACCGCGTCGAGCACGTCGACGAAGCGATGCGCGATGGTCGCCGCGGTCGATTCCTCGAACAGGTCGCGGGCGAAGGTCAGGGTGCCCGACATGCCCGCGGGCGCGCCGTCGGGACCGAACTCCTCGGCCAGCATCCACTCCAGGTCGAATTTCGCGCCGACCGGCGGCATCTCGATCGGCCGAACGTGCAGATCGGGCAGATCGAACGACTCCCGATCGAAGTTCTGGAAGACCAGCAGCACCTGGAACAGCGGGTGGTGCGCGGTGGACCTGGTGGGGGCCAGCACTTCCACGAGCTGTTCGAAGGGGACATCGGCATTGCCGAAGGCGTCCAGGTCGCCGTCCTTGGTCGCGGCGAGCAGCGCCTCGAAGGTGTCCGCGGACCGCACTCGGCTGCGCAGGACCAGGGTGTTGACGAACATGCCGATGAGATCGTCGAGTTCACCGGCGCCACGGCCCGCGATGACCGAACCGATCGCCACCTCCTCGGTCCCGGACAGCCGCGCCAGCAGGACCGCCAGCGCCGCGTGGGCCACCATGAACACACTGACGCCGTGCCAGCGGGCCAGTTCGCGCAGCCGGATCTGGACGGTCGCGTCGATCTCGAATTCGACCAGTCCCGCCCGGTGGGTGAGGATCGCCGGGCGCGGATGGTCGCTGGGCAGCGCCGAGACCTCGGGCAGTCCCGCGAGGCGGTCGCGCCAGTACGCCAGCTGCTGATACGCCACGCTGCCGGGATCGTCCGCGTCGCCGAGCACTTCGTGCTGCCACAGCGCGTAGTCGGGGTACTGCAGCGGCAGCGGCGCCCACGCCGGGGCGGTGCCCGCGCGGCGCGCCGCGTAGGCGATCGCGACGTCGCGGGTCAGCGGTGCCAGCGACCAGCCGTCGGAGGCGATGTGGTGCATGGTGACCGCCAGGACCGACCGCTGCGCGGCGATCCGGAACAGGCCAACCCGCACCGGCACTTCGGTGGTGAGGTCGAAGCCCCGGGCGATCTCACCCGCCACCGCCGCCCGGATACCGTCCGGCGCGATCGCCGACACCCGCACCGGCACCCGGGCGTCGGCGCGCACATCCTGGTACGGGTCACCGTCGGCGTCGACGGGGTACACGGTGCGCAGCGATTCATGCCGGGCCGCGACGTCGTCGACCGCGGCGCGCAACACCACCGGGTCGATCTCGCCGTCCACCTCGACGGCGATCGGCACGTTCTGGGCGGGCGAATCCGGATCGTAGCGGTTGAGGAACCACATCCGCCGCTGCGCGGCCGAGAGCGGAATCCGGTCGGAGCGCGGCCGTGGGCCCGGACGCGGGCCCGGCGGGCGCGCGTCGGCGCGGATAGCGGCGGCCAGCTCGGCGACGGTCGGCGCGTCGAAGACGGTGCGCACCGGAACGCGGGTATCGAGGGCCGCGCCGAGCCGGGCCGCGATCCTGGTCGCGATCAGCGAGTTGCCGCCGAGGGCGAAGAAGTCGTCGTCCAGGCCGACCTTCGGCACGCCGAGCAGGTCGGCGAAGGTGTCGGCCACCGCCCGCTCGGCCGCGGTGACCGGAGCCCGGAACCGGCCGGATCTGAGGTCGGGAGCGGGCAACGCGCGCCGGTCGAGCTTGCCGTTGGCGGTGCGCGGCAGCGCGTCGAGGACGACGAAGGCCGAGGGCACCATGTACGACGGAAGACGCAGCGCCAGCGCCGCTTTCACCGCGTCGACGTCGAGCGTTCCCGGCTGTTCGGGCACCGGGTAGGCCACGAGCAGTTCGCCGACGGCGGGGTCGGTGTACACGGTGACGGCGGCCTGCCGCACCGCCGGGTCCGCGATGAGCGCTGATTCGATCTCACCCAGTTCGATGCGCAGGCCGCGCAGTTTCACCTGGAGGTCGCCGCGGCCGCGGTAGTCCAGCGCGCCCGCGCGGCGGCGCACGAGATCACCGGTGCGATACATCCGTTCGCCCGGCCCGCCGAACGGGTCGGCGACGAAACGGGCGGCGGTGAGATCGGCGCGGCCCTGGTAGCCGCGGGCGAGCGCGGGCCCGGCCAGATACAGCTCGCCGGTGACGCCGTCGGGCACCGGGTGCAGCCGCTCGTCGAGCACCAGCGCGGCCAGGCCCGGAATCGGTGTGCCGATGGTGATCTCGCCGCCGGGCAGCAGCGGGCCCGCGCCGGTCGCCCAGATGGTGGCCTCGGTCGGCCCGTAGTCGTTGAAATGCACCCGCCCCGGCGCCGCCCACCGCTGCACCAGCTCCGGCGGGCACGGTTCGCCGCCGGTGACGATGGCCCGCAGGTGCTCGTGGTCGACGGTGTCCACCGAGCTCAGCGCCGAGGGGGTGAGCGCGATATGGGTGACCCGTTCCCCGGCGAGCAGCTCGCCGAGCTCGGCCCCGCCGTACGCGGTCGGCCCCGCGACCACCAGGGCGGCGCCCGCGCCCGTGGCCAGCAGCAGTTCCAGCACGGCGGCGTCGAAACCCGGTGAGGCCACGTGCAGTACGCGCGAGTCGCTGGTGATGCTCATCCGTTCCCGCTGCGCGGCGACCAGATTCGCCAGCCCGGCGTGGGTGACCACGACGCCCTTCGGCCTGCCGGTCGATCCGGAGGTGAAGATGAGGTAGGCGGCGTGCGCCGGTCGCGGGGGTGCCAGGCGTTCGGCGGGGTCGATCGGCGCGGCCGACACGGTGAGGTCCCCCGCGACCTGGTCGTCCAGGAACAGCCACCGCAACGCGGGGATCGCGTCCGCGCCCGGCACCACCGATCCGGGAGCCCTGCCCGCTGCCGTCCGAGCGTCGAGCCACGGATCGACGGCGGTGGCGTCGCGGGTGGTGATGCCGAGGTGGGCGCCGGAGTCGGTGACGATCTGGGCGATGCGGTCGGCGGGATAGGCGGGGTCGACCGGGACGAAGGGCGCGCCGGTCTTGGCGACGGCCCAGACGGCGGTGACCGAGGCGGCGCTGCGGCGGACGGCGATGACCACGGGGGTCTCGGGACCCGCGCCGCAGCGGATCAGGGTGCGGGCCAGGCGGTTCGAGCGCTCGTCCAGGTCACGGTAGGTGAGGTGGGTCGGCCCGTCGATGACGGCGACACCGTCCGGATTCGTGGTGACGGCGGCGGCGAGCAGATCGGGCAGGACGGCGGGGGCGACGACGGCAGGCAGTGCGGCACCGGGCAGGATCGTGCGCTCGCGGGCATCGAGCAGGCCGATATCGCCCACCGGCACGGCGGGATTCGCGACGACGGCGCGCAGGATGCGCAGCCAGCGGTCGGCGAAGCGGGCGGCGGTGCTCGGGTCGAACAGGTCGGTCGCGTAGCCCAGGCGGACCGCCAATCCCTCGGCGCCGTCGTCACCGACGGTGACGCTGAGATCGAAGCGCAGGCTCTGCTGGTCCAGTTCGAGTGCCTCGACGCCCAGACCGGGTAGCGCGAACTCGGCGCGGCCCAGGTTCTGGAAGATCAGCATGGCCTGGATCAGCGGATGGCGGGCCGCCGAGCGGGTGGGTTCGAGCAGGTCGACGAGGTTCTCGAAGGGGACGTCGGCGTGGGCGAAGGCATCGAGGTCGGTACGGCGGACCCGGTCGAGCAGGTCGGTGAACGGCAGCGCGGCGGGCACCTCGGTGCGCAGCACCACCGTATTGACGAACATGCCTACCACTTCGTCGAGTTCGGCCACTCCGCGACCCGCGACGGGCGTGCCCAGCGCGATGTCGGTGGTGCCCCCGAGGCGGGCGAACAGCACCGCCAGGGCGCTGTGCAGGACCATGAACAGCGAGCACCGGCGGGCGGCGGCGAGACGTTCCAGCCCGGCTCGCAGCTCCGGATCCACGGTGCGGGCGACGGTGCCCGCGCGCAGGGACGCGACCGGTGGGCGGGGACGATCGGCGGGCAGTTCCAGCCGGTCCGGGAGTCCCGCCAAGGTGTCGGTCCAATAGGCCAGCTGCCGCGCCGACAGCGCCTCGGGATCGTCGGGGCTGCCGAGCCGATCACGCTGCCACAGGGTGTAGTCCGCGAACTGCACCGCCGGCGCCCGCCACGCGGGAGACGACCCGGCGGCGCGGGCGGCGTAGGCGGTCATCACGTCGCGCGCGAGCGGCCCCATCGAGGAGCCGTCGGCGCTGATGTGGTGCACCACCACGGCCAGCACGTGTTCCTGGGGACCGACGCGGAACAGCCGCAGCCGCACGGGAACCGCGGCGGCGACATCGAAACCCTCGGTGACACAGGCGAGGACGGCGGCCGCCAGGCGGGTGGGGTCGATGTCGGTGACCTCGATCCGGTCGGCGAGGTCGTCCGGCGCCACGACCACCTGGTAGCCGATGCCATCGTGGCCGGGGTACACGGTGCGCAGCGCCTCGTGCCGCTCGACCACGTCGAGCAGGGCCGCCCGCAGCGCGGCGAGGTCGAGCCGTCCGGTCAGCCGCAGCACCACCGGGATGTTGTAGGCGCCGGAGGCCGGGTCGTACTGGTTGACGAACCACATCCGCCGCTGCGCGGGCGCGAGCGGGATCCGGTCGGGGCGCGGCCCCGTGCTCGGCCCGCCGAGTACCCCGGCGGGCAGCGCGGCCGCACCGCCCAGCCGGGCCGCGAGCCCGTGCACGGTCGGCGCCTCGAACAGCAGCCGCAGCGGGACCTGTACGCCCAGCTCCGCGCCGAGGCGGGCGGCGACGCGCGTCGCGGACAGCGAGTCGCCGCCGAGGGCGAAGAAGTCGTCGTCGGCGCCGACCTCCGGGTGGTCGAGGACGGCGGCGTAGGCCTGCGCGACCAGCCGCTCGGCGCCGACCGGGGCGACGTACGGCGCGCTGGTGTGCTGGGGTTCCGGGAGCGCGCACAGGTTGACCTTGCCGTTGCCGGTGACCGGTAGCGCGTCCAGGACCGTGACCGTCGCGGGCACCAGGTGCCGGGGCAGCCGCCGTACCAGGAACTCGCGCAGCGCCGTCGGGCTCGGCTCGGCCCCGGCGACCGGCGCGACATACGAGGCCAGCGTCTGGTCACCGGTCGGCCCGGGACGCGGGACCGTCACGGCGAGCGCGACGCCGGGCGCGGCCAGCAGCGCGGCGTCCACTTCGCCCGGCTCTACCCGGATGCCGTGCAACTGCACCTGGGAGTCGTTGCGGCCCACATAGTTCAGCCCGGTGGACGAGGTCCGGCGCACCAAGTCGCCGGTGCGATACATCCGCTCGCCGGGGGTACCGAACGGGTTGGCGACGAAGCGCTCCGCGGTGCGCGCGGCGGCGCCGGCATAGCCGCGGGCCAGGCCCGGACCGATCAGGTACAGCTCGCCGACCGCGCCTCGCGGCACCGGCCGCAGCCAGCTGTCGAGCACCGCGAGGCCGCACCCGGGGAGCGGGGTGCCGAGGTCGGCCGCGTCGTCCGGGGTCAGCGGCGCGCTCAGGGTCACCGCCACCGTCGACTCGGCGGGGCCGTAGGAGTTCAGCATCGTCCGGCCCGTGCCCAGGCGCGCGACGAGTTCGGGCGGGCAGGGCTCGCCGCCGGTCACGATCGCGCGGACCCCGGCGACGGCCGCGGTGGGCAGCGTGGTGAGGACGGCGGGCGGTGCGATCAGGTGGGTCACCCGATGATCGGTGATCACGCGGGCGAGCTCGTCGCCCGCCGTGGCCGTCGACGTGGCGACGACGAGTGTGGCGCCGGCGTGACAGCAGCTCAGCCACACCAGGACCGAGGCGTCGAAGGCGGGATTCATACACAGCAGGAAGCGGTCGCGTGGGCCGGGACGCAGCCGCGCGGCGACGCCGGCGACGAGCCCGCTGAGTCCCGCGTGGGTGACCGCGACGCCCTTGGGTGTGCCCGTCGAGCCGGAGGTGTAGATCAGGTACGCGGGATGCCCGGCGTGCAGCGGGCGGGTCCGGTCGGCGTCGGTCACCGGGTCGGCCGGGCGGGCGGCCACACTGGTGGCGACCGGGTCGTCGTCGAGCACCAGCCAGGACACTGTGTCCGGCAATGTCTTCCGGTGCGCGGCGACGGTGATGCCGAGCCGGGCGCCGCTGCCGTGGGCGACGGCGGCGATCCGGTCGACCGGGTGGTCGACGTCGACGGGCACGAACGCCGCACCCGACTTGGCGACCGCCCAAACGGCCACCAACCACTCCGGTGACCGAGGCATTGCGACCAGCACCGCGCCCTCGGGCCCGGCACCGTCGGCGATCAGGGTGCGCGCCAAGCGATTCGACTGCTCGTCGAGCACGGCGTACCCGAGCTCGACCACCGCCTCCCTCGCGCCGAGTTCCTGCCCTGACTCCGGTCCCGGCACCGGCCCTGACTCCGGTCCCGGCTCGGGCTCGGGCTCGGGCTCGACAGTCGCACGACGGCAGTATTCGCGCCCGGAAATATCGTCCGGCTCGAGCTCGTCGGAGGCGCCGACGTCGACTTTCACGGGCCCAGGTCCGCTCGCCTGAATCGCCTGCGCGACAGACGATCCGATGACGGCGGTCTGCCCTGCGGACACTCCGGCCGCCAGCAGTTCCGGCAGCAGCTGGATCGGCTGTGGCCGGGTGCGCAGGACCTCGGCGCCCGCGAGGCCGCGCACGGCGGCGACCGGGGTGGCCGGGTCGGCGAGGCAGGTGAGGATGCGGGACAGGCGATCCGCGAGCGCGGTGGCCTCGGCGTCGTCGAAGTACCGGTCCGAGCAGGTGAGGGAGAGGCGCAGGCCGGCCCGGTCGTGGGCGGCCAGGCACAGCGGGTAGTGGGTGCCGTCGCGGCCGTGGAAGTCGGTGACGCGCAAACGCGCCTGCGCCGAGGCCGCGCGCAGGGCCTCGGCGTCCATCGGGTAGGACTCGAAGACCATGCCGGTGTCGAACAGCGGGCCGAGCCCGGCCGCGGACTGGATCTCGGCGAGTCCCACGATGTGCCGGTCGAGGAGTGCGCCCTGCTCGCGCTGGACGCGCGCCAGCAGCGCGCCGACCGGCTCGTCCGGGCGCAGGCCGACCCGCACCGGAATCGTGTTCACCAGCATGCCGACGATCCGATCGGCGCCGGGCAGCTCGGGTGCGCGACCGGACACGGTGGCGCCGAACACCACGTCGGTGTGCCCGGTCAGTTCCGCCAGCAGCACCGCCCAGGCCGTCTGCACCACCGTGTTCGTGGTGATGCCCGCGGCGCGGTGCCGGGCGAGCGCGGCGGCGTCCGCCGACAGCGGCACCTCCCGGCGCAGGTCGGCCGGTTCGGTGCCGTGCGTCCGTGGGGCGCGGGCCCCGGTGACGAGGGTCGGGCCTGCGAGTCCGGCGAGCGCGTCCGACCACGCGGCCCGCGCGGCGACCCGGTCCTGACGGTCCAGCCACTCCAGATAGAGCTGGTAAGGCACCGGTTCGTCCAGGGGCGCGGTGCCGTCGTAGAGCGCGAGCAGATCACCCAGCAGCAGCGGCATCGACCAGCCGTCGAGGACGAGGTGGTGGTTGGTGACGATCAGGCGCATGTCGTCGGGTCCGCAGCGCAGGCACAGGAACCGCAGCAGCGGTGGCTGTTCGGGATCGAAGGGACGGGCGAGTTCGGCCGCAGCGAGCGCCGCGCGGTCGGCCGGGTCGGCGTCGAGTACCCGCCACGGCACGTCGACCTCGTCGAGCACCACCTGCACCGCCCCGTTCGCCGTGGTGACGAACGCGGTGCGCAGCGCGGCGTGCCGATGCACGAGGGCCGTGGCCGCGCACCGGAGCCGCTCCAGGTCCACCGGGCCCGCCAGCGCGAACTCCGATTGCACGACGTACTTGTCGGTGTGTCCGGCGGCCAGCCGGGTGTGGAACAGCAGGCCCTGCTGCAACGGCGACAACGGCCAGACGTCCGCGATGCCGTCGTAGCGGCGCCGCCACCGGTCGAGCTCACCGCCGGTGACCCGCACCAGCGGCAGATCCGACGGTGTCAGTCCGCCCGCGCCCGGCGCGACCACGGCTCGGGCGATCGCAGCCAGCGCCGACACCCAACGGCGGGCGATCCGCTCCACCGTCTCGCGGGCGATGACCTCGGCGGGGAACCGCCAGACCGCCCGCACCACAGGATCTTCGGTGCTGTTCAGGGTCGCCGCGTCGATCGAGAGCACCGTGGACGCGGGCAGTTCGCCGTCACCGGCCCCGCCGAGCTGATCGGCCACATCGACCGGGAGCCAAGGTATTTCGGTGTCGGCACCGGAGATCTGGCCCAGATAGTTGAACCCGATCTGCGGACTCCCCGCCGCTCGCAGACTGTCGGCACCGGCGGGCCACAGATGCCGCAGCAGGCCGAACCCGAACCCGCCACGCGGCACCGCACGCGACTGCTCCTTCACGGCGGCCACCCAGGCCAGCGGTTCGGTATCGGCGCCGAGGTCGAGCGCGATCGGGAACTGACTGGTGAACCAGCCGACCGTGCGCGACAGATCCGCCCCGGGCACGACGGTCTCGTCGCGGCCGTGCCGTTCCAGCATGAGCAGCGCCGGACCTGGCTCGCCACGGTGCTCGCGCACCGCCGCGACCACGGCGGCCAGCAGGGCTTCCTCCAGACCGCAGCGCAGCGCCGTCGGCAGGTGCTCGACCAGCGGGGCGACGGTCGCGGTCGGGATCACGATCTCGATGCGGTCGAGTCGCGCGCCGACGTCGCGGGCCGGGTCGAGGGCTCGCTCGCCCAGGCGCGGTTCGGGAGTGTCGAGGACGGCGCGCCAGTAGTCCAGCTGGTCGGTCCATTCCGCGGCGTCGGCCAGGCCGTCGAGTGCCTGCGCCCAGGTTCGCACGGAGGTGCCGACCGGCGGCAGCTGCACCGGAGCGCCCACCTCGACCGCGGTCCACGCGGCGACCAGATCGGCGATCAGGATGCGCCAGGACACCGCGTCGACGGCCAGGTGGTGTACGGCCAGGACCAACCGCCCACCGGGACCGCCCGGATCGAGCCACCCGGCGGCGAGCACACCGCCCCCGGTGGGGTCGAGCCGATCCACCGCCGCCGCTGTAGCCGCCGCGATGTCCGCGCGGGCGATCCGGGCGCGCGGGCGGTGGTCGACGAGGGCGGACACGTCGATCGTGCGGGGCGAGGCGACCTCGAGCCGATCGCCGTCGACGACGCGAACACGCAGCATGTCGTGCCGGTCGACGACGGCTTGCAGCGTGTGCACCAGCCGGGCACGATCGATGTCCGCGGGCAGCGCCAGCACCATGGTCTGGGCGAACCGCTGCCAGCCCGGCCGGGTCAGCAGCCAGTCCACGATCGGCGTCCGCCGCACCGAACCCACACCGCCACCGGGCAATTCGCGCAGCACCGTGCGCTCCCCCGGCACCGCCACGACGGCGGCCAGCTCGGCCGGGGTCGGATGCTCGAACACATCGCGCGCCGAGAAGACCAGATCGGCGGCGCGGCCCCGCGACACCAGCTGGATCGACAGGATCGAGTCCCCACCGAGCGCGAAGAACGACGCCCGCGCCCCCACCTCGGGGACCCCGAGCACCTCGGCGAACAGCGCGCACAGCGCCCGCTCCGGTCCCGCCGCGGCCGGTGCCGAAGGCACCACCGCGGGTTCGGGCAGCGCGCGCCGGTCGACCTTGCCGTTGCCGGTCAGCGGCAGCGAGGTGAGCACCGTGACCGAACTCGGCACCAGGTGTCCGGGCAGCCGGTGCAGGCAGAACTCGCGCAGCGCCGCGCCGTCGAGCTCCGTCGTCCCGTGCACCGGCACCACATACGACGCGAGCATGTCCCGCCCCGAGGCACCGGCCCGCACCACCGTCACCGCGAAGTCGACTCCGGGGCAGGTCGCCAGCACGGCGTCGATCTCCCCCGGTTCCACCCGCATCCCGCGCAGCTTCACCTGGAAATCGGTGCGGCCCAGATAGTCCAGGACGAAGGTGCCGTCGACGGCACGCCACCGGACCAGGTCACCGGAGCGGTACATGCGGGCACCCGGCGCGCCGAACGGATCGGCCACCATCCGCTGGGCGGTCACGCCCGCACGACCGGCGTAGCCCCGCGCCAGCCCCGGGCCCGCGATGAACAGCTCGCCGGGCGTCCCGGCGGGCACCGGGCGCAGCAGGTGATCGAGGACATGCAGCGTGACACCCGGCACGGGTGACCCGATACCCGTGGGCCGATCGGGCGCCAGCGGCGCGGTGAAGGTCGCCGCCACCG
The DNA here is from genome assembly GCF_032656385.1 of Nocardia canadensis. Classification (NCBI taxonomy): domain Bacteria; kingdom Bacillati; phylum Actinomycetota; class Actinomycetes; order Mycobacteriales; family Nocardiaceae; genus Nocardia; species Nocardia canadensis. The sequence continues at coordinate 1,021,403 of NZ_JAVCWB010000002.1, read as the reverse complement.
TGGTTTCCGACGGTCCGTAGGAATTGATCAGCGCGCGGCCGGTGCCGAAACGCGCCACCACCTCGGGTGGGCATGTCTCCCCGCCGGTGGACACCGCGCGCACGCCGTCGAGCGCGTCGGGCGGCAGCGACGACAGCACGGCGGGCGTGGAGCACAGGTGCGTGATCGCCGCCTCGTGGATCGCGGCAGCCAGTTCGGCGCCCGCGGCCGCGTCGGTGATCACCAGGGTCGCCCCCACGGTGAAGGCGACCAGCAGCTCGAGCAGGGACGCGTCGAAACTCGGGTTGAGACAGTGCAATACACGGGAGTTACGGTTCGCGCCGTAGGCGTCGCGGACGGCATCGGCCAGTCCGGCGATGCCCGCATGGGTGACCACGACGCCCTTGGGCGTACCGGTGGAGCCCGAGGTGAACACGATGTAGGCGGGGTTGTCGATGCGGGCCCGGGGCAACGGCTCGGTGCACGGGTAGTCCTCGCCGAGCTCGTCGACGGCGATCCAGGTCACCGTGTCGGGCAGGTCCGCGCGCCGGTCCGGCGTCGTAACACCCAGCCGTGCACCGCATTCCGCCGCCATGACCGCCAGGCGCGGCGCCGGATTCTGCACGCCGACCGGCACATACGCCGCACCCGAACGCGCCACGCCCCAGAACGCCACCACCGACTCCACCGAGCGCGGCAGCGCGACCAGGACGGCGGCCTCCGGACCCGCACCGGCCGCGACCAGTCGATGGGCCAACCGGACCGAAAGCCGATCCAGCGCACCGTAATCGAGAACGCAATCGCCGGCGACCACCGCCGTCGCCGCCGGACCCGCCGTGATCATCCCCTCGTCGAGCACATCCCCGAGCAGCCGGGGCGCGGGGGCGGGGGCACCGCGCAACCCGGCGCGCAGCGGCCGCTCGTCGGGCAGGAAGTAGTCGAGCGCGCGCACCTCGGTGGCCGGATCGGCGTCGATGATCGCGGCGAACAGCGCGAGGAACCGATCGTGGTGGCGGGCCAGGGTTTCGGCGTCGTAGAGATCGGGGTTGGCGGTGAAGTCCACGTGGACGGGGCTGTTCGCGCCGTGCTGGTAGAAGTTGACGAACAGGTCCTCGATCGGGCCCGAGGTCAGCACGTGCAGGCTCGTCTCGACGTCGGTGAAGTCGACCTCGGTCGGGAACAGCATGATGTTCACGACCGGGCCGACGAACCCGCGTCCGCCCTCGGCGCCCCCGTCATGTTGGCGGATCTCCTCGTGCCGGAACTGCTGATGCCGCAGCGCGCCCGAGACCTCGACCCGGATGACCTCGACCAGCTCGGCGACGGTGCTGTGCGCGCGGACCGGCACCCGCAGCGGCACCACATTGGCGAGCATGCCGCCGGAACGGCGCAGCATGGCGGTGGTGCGGCCGGACACCGGCAGGCTCAGTACGACGTCCTCGGTGCCGGTGGCCTGCGCGTAGTAGACGGCGAGCGCGGTCATCACCAGCCCGGCCGTGCCGACGCCGTAGCGGGCGGCCGCCGCGTCCAGGCGCGCCTTCGCCGCGGGCGAGAGTTCGGCGCGGTGCTGGCGGCCGAGGGCGTGGGCGGGCGCGGGGGCGTCGACCAGACTGCACCGACGCGGCATCTCGGCGATCCGCTGCTCCCAGTACGCGGCGTCGGCGGCGCAGCGGGTGCTGTCGAGATAGCGCAGCTGCGCCTCGTGCACCGCGCGCAGGCCCGCCGCGACGCTGGGCTTCGGCGGCTGCCCGGCCAGGGCCGCGTTGTAGAGCTCGGCGACCCGGTACAGCGCCGACGCCGACGCGAAACCGTCGATGACGATGTGGTGGGCGCGCGAATACCACAGCACCCGCTGCGGTGCGACGCGGAGCAGGGCCGACATGACCAGCCGGTCGCCGAGCAGATCGATCGGCGCCGCGACATCGGCGCGCATCCACCGGATCGCCTCGGCCTCGGGATCGGTGGCGTCGCTGAAGTCCAGGACGGCCATCGTCAGATCGATCCGCCGGTCGACGATCTGACGCGGGCCCTCGCCGGTGTCGACCAGCCGCAACAGCCCGGACTCGAACTCCCGGCTCACCTGCTGCGATACCGCGATCAGGAGGTCGACGTCGAGGGGGCCGCGCATGTCGATGTACTGCGCCTCGTACAGCGGCACCGCCGGGTCGAGCTGCTGGGCGTACCACATGCCCAGCTGGGCGGGCGAGAGCGGAAACTCCTCGACCGCTGCCGGATCCGGCGCCGGCGCGGTGGACAGTTCGCGGGTCATCGCCCGGCGCTCCCCGCACTGATCCCGTGCAGTTCCTCGTCGTAGTACGCGGGTACCTCGGTACTCGCGTTCGCGATGAGCCTGCCCACCACGACCCGGCGCACATGCGCGGGTAGGCCGGGCGCGAACTTCTTGACGTAGGCCGACATCCACTCCGGCCGCGCGATCAGGAACGGGAAGTCGGTGGCCATCATCGTGCGCACCACCAGCATCGGAATCGGCGAGTCGAGCGGGTGGTACTCCCGGTTCCACAGTCCCGGCTGGGTGCAGCCGGGGTAGAACTGCCCGAGCATGAGACCGCGTTCGACGAATTCCGATTTGAGCTGGTCGTGCAGGTCGTCGATGAGGGTGTAGTCGTGCAGCTCGGGCATCGCCGTCACCAGGCAGCGCAGCACGGCGGCGCCACCGACGTCCGGCGGCAGCTTCGGGAACAGTTCCAGCGCGTCGGACAACACCAGCCGCACGTAGGCGGGCCACGGTCGCGCGCCCGCGACCCGGCCGACCCAGATCAGGTCGCGTCGCATCGCCGGGCCGACGTACGGGCAGACCGGACCGTCGCGCCCGATCTCGCCGAGCGGCTGGGTCAGATGGTCGCGTGCCCAGGCGCGGACCCCGTCCAGGGTGGCCTGCGTGAAACGCGAGCTCTCCGTGGCAGTCGACAGGGGGTACCAGCTCATTCCCGAGCGGGATCCGAAAATTACCTCGGTCATGATTCACCTCGCCATATCACGAGGTCGAGCATTCTCCGAAGCATCGCCGTGCACGCGAGTAGCGGGCCACTCGAATATTCGAGGCAGCCCGGCCCATTGACGACTCCAGCGCTATGCACCATGTTGCCGACTCCTGCTATAGAAGGACAAAGGGCCAGCTCAAAGCCCTTTTCTACTCAGGAGGATTCGACATCGGCCACATTCGACGACCCCGACGGCTCAGTTGGATCCCACCTGTCTTGGTATATTGCACGGAGGCGGCGAAACGATTCGCGCCCAGGGCACGAATAAATAACCCTCTGGTGTCGAGAAAATTTCTCGGTCGCTTCTCCTGTTAATAAACAGCCACAATTCGATCATCAATCGCCCCCTACGCGGCGACTATCGAGATAACGCCGCGGGATCGCCCGCGAAACAGCCGTGGCCCCCGGCGAGTTCGCCGGGGGCCACGGATTCGCGCTTGTCGCGCCGCGATCAGCGCAGGATCTGGCGCGACATCACCAGACGCTGGATCTGGTTGGTGCCCTCGTAGATCTGGGTGATCTTGGCGTCGCGCATCATGCGCTCGACCGGGAAGTCGGTGGTGTAGCCGGCGCCGCCGAAGAGCTGGACGGCGTTGGTGGTGACCTCCATGGCCACGTCGGAGGCGAAGCACTTGGCGGCGGCGGAGATGAAGCCGAGGTTCTTCTCGCCACGCTCGGCGCGGGCCGCGGAGGTGTAGACCATGAGGCGGGCCGCCTCGACCTTCATCGCCATGTCGGCCAGCATGAACTGGGTGTTCTGGAAGTCGGCGATGGCCTTGCCGAACTGCTTGCGATCCTTGGTGTAGGCGATCGCGGCGTCCAGGGCGCCCTGGGCCAGGCCGACGGCCTGCGCGCCGATGGTCGGGCGGGTGTGGTCGAGGGTCTGCAGCGCGGTCTTGAAGCCGGTGCCGGGCTCGCCGACGATGCGGTCGCCGGGGACGCGGCAGTTCTCGAAGTACAGCTCGGCGGTGGGCGAGCCCTTGATGCCCAGCTTGTGCTCGAGCGGGCCGACGACGAAGCCCTCGTCGTCCTTGTGGACCATGAACGAGGAGATGCCGTTGGCGCCCTTCTCGGCGTCGGTCACGGCCATCACGGTGTACCACTCGGACTTGCCACCGTTGGTGATCCAGCACTTGGAGCCGTTGATGATCCAGTCGTCGCCGTCGGCCTTGGCGCGGGTGCGCATGGAGGCGGCGTCGGAGCCTGCCTCACGCTCGGACAGCGCGTAGGAGGCCATCTTGCCGTTCACGAGGTCGCCGAGGACCTTCTGCTTCAGCTCCTCGGAGCCGTTGAGGATCAGGCCCATGGTGCCGAGCTTGTTGACGGCGGGGATCAGCGAGGACGAGCCGCAGACGCGGGCGACTTCCTCGATCACGATACAGGTGGCGACCGAGTCGGCGCCCTGGCCGCCGTAGGCCTCGGGCACGTGCACGGCATTGAAGCCGGCGGCGTTGAGGGCGGTCAGCGCCTCCTCGGGGAAGCGGGCGTTGCCGTCGACGTCCTTGGCGTACGGAGCGATCTCCTTCTCGGCGAGGCCACGGATGGCGCCACGGAGCTCATCGTGGAAGTCCTCGAGCTGGAACAGGTTGAAATCCGGGTTTCCCGCCATCGGGCACTCTCCTGGTCGTGGTGGTGATCGCTGCGGTCAACAGCGCGTCCTACATCGGCACCCAGTGCCAATTCGGCTCGATTATACGCCCGGCACTCTACCCCTACATGGGGATATGCCAGTGGCACTCAGTGTCACCGATCCTTCACGCCGCCGAAGCGGCGCTCACAGGTTACCGAGCTGGGCGGTGATCAGGTCGGCGACCTTGCGTGGCGGCATGTCCCGGGGGAAGACCGCGAGGACCAGCTCCTCGCGCGGGGTCGGCGCCGGCCTGCCGCGCGGGATCAGGGCCAGTTCGGTGCGCAGATCGGCGACGGCGGCCGCGGACTCGCCGCGCACCATCCGGCGCAGCAGATAGTTGTGCGTCGCGGTCACCGCGGCGGTGAACTGGACCCGGACCAGGTCCGGCTCGTCGGGCAGTTGCTCGCGCAGGAAATCGGTGAACAGGCGCTCGTACCGGAACACCGTCACGATCTCGCGCTCGCGCAGCGCGGGCACCCGCCGCACCACCTGGTACCGGCGCGCGGCGATGTCACGCCACTGGGTGAACCGCTCGAACACCCCGATCACGGCCTCACACACCGCATCCCACGGATCACCCGTGGCCCGCCGCAACGAGTCCTCGGCCAGGGCCAGCTGGAACTCGTGATCGGCGAAGATCACGTCCTCTTTGGACCGGAACTGCCGGAAGAAGGTCCGCCGCGAGATCCCCGCCGCCACCGCGATCTCGTCCACCGTCGTCGCCTCGTACCCCCGCTCGGCGAACAACCGCAACGCCTGATCCACCACCGTGAGCCGGAACTGCGCCGCATCGTCGTGTGCCACCCGACCACCGTAGTCACCGGCCACGACGGGTCCCGACCGGGATCTAGCCCAGGAGCTTGGTGCGCAGGGCCTCGTCCTTGTCCAGGACCATCTGCTCGAGGCCGGCCTGGAACTGCTCCATGCGGGTGCGCAGGGCGGGGTCGTGGGCGGCCAGGATGCGTACGGCCAGCAGGCCGGCGTTGCGGGCGCCGCCGATGGAGACGGTGGCGACCGGGACACCCGCGGGCATCTGGACGATCGACAGCAGCGAGTCCATGCCGTCGAGGTACTTCAACGGGACCGGCACGCCGATCACCGGCAGCGCGGTGGCCGAGGCGACCATGCCGGGCAGGTGGGCGGCCCCGCCCGCGCCGGCGATGATCACCTGCAGACCACGGCCCGCGGCGTCGCGCGCGTAGTCGAGCATGCGCTGCGGGGTGCGGTGCGCGGAGACCACGCCGACCTCGAAACGGATGCCGAACTCGGCCAGCGCCTCGGCGGCGGCCTCCATCGTCGGCCAGTCGGAATCGCTGCCCATGATCAGGCCGACCTGGGGACCGATGTTGCTCACGTGCGCTCCTGTGTTGTCGGCGGCTGGCGCCGCGGTTTTCGGCCTCGTGACCTCGCCTCCGAGGGGCGATACTTCGCCTTCGGCGTTACGTCTCGCCCCTCGGAGGCGAGGCGGCCGAAAACGTAGGGATCACGAATGCCGTTGGGGTGGTTCGGGTTCGGCGTGTGGTCGCGGATGCCGTGGAGTGTTTCAGGACTCGGCGTGGGGGTCCCAGCCGTCGGTCCAGACCGCGTGCGACATCCAGTGGGCGGCGCGTTCGGCTTTCTCGCGGACCTCGTCGACATTCTCGCCGAGAATGTTGACGTGGCCGATCTTGCGGTCGGGGCGTTCGCCCTTGCCGTAGAGGTGGACCTTGGCCTCGGGCAGGCGGGCGAACAGGTGGTGCAGGCGCTCGTCCATCGACATCTCGGGCGCCGCGGGGGCGCCGAGGATGTTGGCCATCACCGTCACCGGGGCGAGCGGGGTGGTGTCGCCGAGCGGGTAGTCCAGCACCGCGCGCAAATGCTGCTCGAACTGGCCGGTGCAGGCGCCGTCCATGCCCCAGTGACCGGAGTTGTGCGGGCGCATGGCGAGCTCGTTGACCAGGATCTCGCCGTCGTGGGTCTCGAACAGCTCGACCGCCATCACCCCGACCACACCCAGCCCGGCGGCCAGCTCCAGCGCCATCGTCTCGGCCCTGGCGGCCGTCTCCTCGGCCAGCTCCGGCGCGGGCGCGATGACCACCGCGCACTGTCCGTTGCGCTGCACGGTCTCCACCACCGGCCAGGTCGCCGCCTGACCGAACGGCGAACGCGCGACCATCGCCGACAGCTCGCGCTTCAGGTCGACCTTCGCCTCGGCGAGCAGCTGCACGCCGTGCGCGAGCTGGTCGGTGACCAGCCGCTCGGCCTCGGCGGCGTCGGCGGGCATCCACACGCCGCGGCCGTCGTAGCCGCCGCGCACGGCCTTGAGGACGAAGGGCCAGCCGTGCTCGTCACCGAAGGTGATCGCGTCGGCGGGCTCGGTGACCTCCACGAACGCAGGCACCGGCAGGCCGAGCGCGGACAGCTTGGTCCGCATGGCGAGCTTGTCCTGGGCGAAGATCAGCGCCTGCGGCGGCGGGGCCACATTGACGCCCTCAGCGACCAGGATCTCGAGGTGTGCCGTCGGCACGTGCTCGTGATCGAAGGTCAGCGCGTGCGACCCGACCGCGGCCTTGCGCAGGGCGGACAGATCGTCGTGGCTGCCGAGGACGACATCGGGGGTCACCTGCGCGGCGGGGTCCTCGGGGCGCTCCGCGAGCACCCGCAGACGCTGGCCGAGGGCGACCGCGGCCTGGTGCGTCATGCGCGCGAGCTGGCCACCACCGACCATCGTGACGGTGGGCATGGCAGACGGATCGAACGAACGTGCACTCACGTCGTGCAATGTTGTCATGTCGAATGCGAATCTTTGCTACCGGTACACTCGGAACTCGTGTCAATCGTCGACGACGTGGTCAGCGTCCTTCCCCCGCGCCTGCGCGAGCTAGCGTTCCGGCATAAAGAGCTGATCAAGTTCGCCATCGTCGGTGCCACGACGTTCGTGATCGACAGCGGCCTGTTCTACCTCCTGAAATGGACGGTGCTGGCCGACAAACCGGTCACCGCCAAGATCATTTCCGGGGTCGTCGCGGTGATCGCGTCCTACATTCTCAACCGGGAATGGTCGTTCAAGAATCGCGGCGGCCGAGAGAAACATCACGAGGCGTTGCTGTTCTTCGGTGTCAGCGGCATCGGCGTCATCCTGAGCAACATTCCACTGTGGATCTCGAGCTACGTCCTCGATCTGCGCCAGCCCGATGTGAGCTTCCTGGTCGAGAACATCGCCGACTTCGTCAGCGCGTTCATCATCGGCAACCTGCTGCAGATGGCGTTCCGGTTCTGGGCGATGCGCCGCTGGGTGTTCCCGGACGAGATGAACGAGATCGTCGCCGAGCTCGAGGAACTCATCGAAGAGGAACAGGAACCGCTCGGCCAGAGCTGAGTCAGCGCGGCTCGGTGAGGGTCGCGTTCGGCGACCGGTTGACCTTCGAGCCGAGGAACACCGCGAACAGCGCGGGACGGCGACGCTGCAGCTCCAGCCTGCCACCGTCGGCCTCCACCAGCGCACGCGCCAGGGCCAGGCCGACACCGGTCGAACCACCGGCCGAGAAACCCCGATCGAAGATGTGCGGCGCGAGCTCGTCGCGCACGCCCTCGCCCTCGTCGGCCACCTCCACGCAGATCAGCGGATCGCGCGAACTCATCGTCGGCACCGTGCGCACCGACACCGTGCAGGTGCCGCCGCCGTGCATCAGGGCGTTGTCGACCAGCACCGCGACGGCCTCGCGCAGCCGGGAACCGGTGATCGGGGCACGCAGCGACTCGTCACCGATCAGCCGCAGTTCGCGCCCCTCCTCGGTGAACGGGTGCGCCCATTCGGCCATGACACCGCGCAGCTCGGCCATCACCGGGACCGGATCGCGGTCGGCGGCGTCCTCGTCGCGCGAGGCCCGCACCAGGTCGTCGATGGCGTCGGTGAGCCGGTCGACCTGCGCCATCGCCTCCTCGGCCTCGTGCACCACCTCGGGGTCGGCGTGGGTGGACAGCTCGTCCAGGCGCAGGCGCACGGCGGTCAGCCGGCTGCGCAGCTGATGGGAGACGTCGGCGACCAGCGCGTGTTCGCGTTGCAGCCTGCCCGCGATCTCGACCGTCGCCGAATCGAGCACGTCGGAGACGCGGTCCAGTTCGGCGATGCCGTGCCTGCGCGGGTCGGGCCGGAAGTCGCCCATGGCCAGGCGGGCGGCGCGGGCGGCCACGTCCCGCAGCGGGTCGGCGACCCGGCGCGCGGTCACCACCGCGACGGAGAACGCGGCACCGAGCGAGGCGAGCACGGCCAGCGCGACCGCGGCCACCGCCTGCTCCTGCCGGGCGTGCATGGGCCCGGCGGGCACCTCGAGCCGCAGCGAACCGGAGGTGCCCATGGACAGCGATTCGACGAGGGGATCGTCGACGTGGTCGACGCCGATGTCGGTGCGCGCGGCGTTGTCGTGCGGCGCCGGATAGACGATCGTCAGCTTGCCGCCCTCGGGCACCAGCGCCCGCATCGCGCGCACATCCAGACCGTCGTGCACGGTGCCGTCGCCGCGCTCCTGGGCGATCACCTCGGCGGCGACGCGTTCCAGGCGGCTCTGCAGATCGTTGCGGGTGATGTCCTCGACCCACAGCCACGCGGTGTAGATCAGCGGTACGCCGAGCACCACCGTGGTGATGGTCAGCACGGTCAGGATCGAGCGCAGGATGCGGCGGCGCACTGCCCTGATCAGCCTCGGCCCTGGCTCGACGGCCCGTCGGTGTTGAGCCGGAAACCGACCCCGCGCACCGTGACGATGCGCCGCTCCGCCATCGGCCCCTCGTCGCCGATCTTGCGGCGCAACCAGGACATGTGCATGTCCAGGGTCTTGGAACCGCGCAGGTCCGCGTCGCCCCAGACCTCGCGCAGGATGGTCTCGCGCGGCACCACCTGACCGGCCCGGTCGATGAGAACCTTGAGCAGTTCGTACTCCTTGTTGGCCAGGTTCACCTCGGCGCCGTTGACCAGCACCCGGCGCGCGGCCGGTTCGAGCCGGATCCCGCCGACCTCCACCGCGTCGTCGCCGATGCCGCTGCGCCGCAGCAGCGCGCGCACCCGGGCCAGCAGCTCGGCCAGCCGGAACGGCTTGCCGACGTAGTCGTCGGCGCCCGCGTCCAGCCCGACGACGAAGTCGACCTCGTCGGTGCGGGCGGTGAGCATCAGCACCGCCAGATCGGCGCCGCTGGCCCTGACCTGCCTGCACACCTCCAGCCCGTCCATGCCGGGCAGGCCGAGATCGAGGATCAGCAGATCGTGGTCGCCCTCGAGCGCGCGGCGCAGCACCGCGGGACCGAACCGTTCGACGGTGACGGTGTAGCCCTCGCGGCCGAGAGCGCGCGACAGCGGCGCGGCGATCGCCTCGTCGTCTTCGGCGAGCAGTACGGCGGTCATGTGCTCAGATTACGGATACCGGTCGGGGTGGGCCGGAAGCTCACCGATAACCGCCCCAGGTCTGGTCCCGGCGAGCGCTGCCCGCCTCGAACACCTCGTGGTAGAGCAGCGCGTGCACCTGCTGGACCTGCGGGATGTCGTCGTATTCGAGCGGCTCCTCCGACGACGAGCCGATGATCAGCGTGCCGGTGCCCAGCATCCGGTCGAACACCCCGTGCTGGAACTGCACGCTGGAGATGCGGCTGAGCGGGATGTCGATGCCGGTGTGGGTGAGCACGCCCTGACGCACCAGCACCCGCCGGTCGGTGATGATGAAATGGGTGGACTTCCAGGCGATCACCTTGCCGACGCAGCGCCACAGGATGAGCCCGAGCCAGATCAGCCCGATGAGCAGCAGCAGCACCGTGCGCACGTGCCCCTCGGTGTTGCGCCAGGCGAGACCGCCGAGGAAGCCCGCCACGGCGGTCCCGGCGATGAGTGTGACGACCGGCCACACCAGCATCTTCCAGTGCGGATGGCGGTGCAGGATCAGCTGTTCGTCGGGCGCGAGAACGTCCTCCGGGTACCCCATGGCCGAACGATACCCCGTTGGGACGGTGCATTTCCCGATGCCACGGCCGAGGCGATACTGTGGTTTCCACGCTAGATGCCAGGTTTTGCCCATATCTGCTTGCTCGACACCCGACAGTGGAGGCACGCGTGACCAAAGCTCTGACTCAGCTCGAAATCCTGACGGCCCTGGAACCGGTGGCCGAACAGAATCTCAATCGGCACCTCTCGATCGCCAAGGACTGGAATCCGCACGATTACGTCCCGTGGGACGAAGGCCGCAATTTCGCCGCGATGGGCGGAATCGATTGGGAGCCGGAACAATCCAGGCTCTCCGAGGTCGCCAAGGCGGCGATGATCACCAATCTGCTCACCGAGGACAATCTCCCGTCCTACCACCGGGAAATCGCCGAGAACTTCTCCCAGGACGGCGCCTGGGGCACCTGGGTCGGTCGCTGGACCGCCGAGGAGAACCGGCACGGCATCGTGATCCGCGACTATCTGGTCGTCACCCGTGGCGTCGACCCGGTCGCCCTGGAAGAGGCCAGGATGATCCACATGACCCAGGGCGCGCACGCGCCGGCCAACTGGGGCGGATTCCTGGTCAACGTCGCGTACGTGACGTTCCAGGAGCTGGCTACCCGGGTCAGCCACCGCAATACCGGCCGCGTCTGTGACGATCCGGTCGCCGACCGCATGCTGGCCCGCGTCGCCACCGACGAGAACCTGCACATGATCTTCTACCGCAACCTCTGCGGCGCGGCGCTGGATCTGGTCCCCGACCAGGCGATGCCCGCGATCACCAAGGTGCTCACCAACTTCCAGATGCCCGGCGCGGGCATGCCGAACTGGCGGCGCAACGGCGTGCTGATGGCCAAGCACGGCATCTACGACCTGCGCCAGCACCTCGACGAGGTGGTGCTGCCGGTGCTCAAGCAGTGGAACATCTTCGACCGCACCGACTTCGGCGCGGCCGGCGAGGCGGCGCGCGACGACCTGGCGCAGTTCGTCGACAAGCTGGAAAAGGACGTGCTGCGCTTCGAGGAGCAGCGCGACCGGCTGCTGGCGCGCGAGCGCGAAGTGGCCGAGCGCAACGCCGTCGCGGCGCGCTGACCCGGTGCCGAGCGGTCCCGGGGCACCGGGACCGCTCGCGTCAGTACTGGCCGCGCAGGTGGCTCACGTCGCCGGCGGAGACCGCCTCGTCGCCGATCAGCAGCCGGCCGGTGTCGTCGATGCCGGTCGCGACGCCGGTGACGACCCGGCCGCCCGGCAGCTCGGCCCGCACCTCGATGCCGAGGGTGGCGCAGCGCTCGCGATAGGCGGCGGCGAGTTCCTCGACGGCCCAGCCCGCCCGCTCCCACGCGGTGAACCGGCGGGCGAACTCGGTGAGGATCGCCGCGACCAGCGCGGTCCGGTCCAGGTCGCGCGCGCCGGCCAGCGCGAGCGACGTCGCGTGCGGGACCGGCAGTTCCGCCTCGTCGAGGTCGACATTGAGACCGATGCCGACCACCACGGCGGGCGCGATGCCGGTCGCCGCCACCTCGGCCAGGATGCCGGAGAGCTTGCGGCCGTCGAGCAGGACGTCGTTGGGCCACTTCAGTTCCGGCGCGACCCCGGCCGTGCCGCGCACCGCGTCGACGACCGCGATCCCGGTCAGCAGGGGCAGCCAGCCCAGCGCGCCGGGGTCGATCCCGGGCAGGCGGACCAGGATCGACAGCGAGATCTGCGCGCGCGGCGGGCTCACCCAGGCACGGGCGTGCCTGCCGCGGCCCCGCACCTGCTCCTCGGCCAGCAGCGCCTGCCGGTCGGCGGACGGATCCGCGGCCCTGGCCACCAGGTCGGCATTGGTCGAACCGGTCGATTCGACCACGTCGATCCGGTCGTAGAACGTCGGTGCCGGAGTGGCGAGGGAGCTGCGCAGACGAGGCGCATCGATCGGTGCCCTGTTCATTCCGGGAACGCTACTCGCCCGGATGGGGGCAACTTTGTGGCCGCGCCTAGCTGGGGTTTCTGTACTGGCCGGTAGGCGAGACTGCCGTAGTGCGACGTGGTGTCACTGGTTACACTCGCAACCCATGACGAGTGTCCAGCAGCAGCCCGCATCGGATTCGGCGGGCACCCCCGATATCCACACGACCGCCGGGAAGCTGGCTGACCTGCGGAATCGGCTGGAAGAAGCGCAACACCCGATGGGTGAGGCCGCGGTCGACAAGGTGCACGCCAAGGGCAAGATGACCGCGCGCGAGCGCATCCTGGCCCTGGTCGACGAGGGCTCCTTCGTCGAACTCGACGCCCTCGCCAAGCACCGCAGCGTGAATTTCGGCCTGGAGAACAACCGTCCGCTCGGCGACGGCGTGGTGACCGGTTACGGCACCATCGACGGCCGCGACGTGTGCCTGTTCTCGCAGGACGTCACCGTGTTCGGTGGCTCGCTCGGCGAGGTCTACGGCGAGAAGATCGTCAAGGTCATGGACCTGGCCATCAAGACCGGCCGTCCGCTGGTCGGCATCAACGAGGGCGCCGGCGCACGCATCCAGGAGGGCGTCGTCTCCCTGGGCCTCTACGGCGAGATCTTCCACCGCAACGTGCAGGCCTCCGGCGTGATCCCGCAGATCTCGCTGATCATGGGCGCCGCGGCCGGTGGCCACGTGTACTCCCCCGCGCTCACCGACTTCGTGGTGATGGTCGACCAGACCTCGCAGATGTTCGTCACCGGTCCCGACGTGATCAAGACCGTCACCGGTGAAGAGGTCACCATGGAGGACCTGGGTGGCGCGCACACCCACATGACCAAGTCCGGCGTGGCCCACTACGTGGCCTCCGGCGAGCAGGACGCCCTGGACTACGTCAAGGACCTGCTGAGCTACCTGCCGAGCAACAACCGCGCCGAGGCGCCCCGGCACGCGCCGACCGACCCGATCAACGGCGCGATCGAGGAATCGCTCACCGACGAGGACCTCGAGCTCGACACGATCATCCCGGACTCGCCGAACCAGCCGTACGACATGCACGAGGTCATCACCCGGCTGCTCGACGACGACGAGTTCCTCGAGGTCCAGGCCGAGCGCGCGATGAACATCATCTGCGGTTTCGGTCGCGTCGACGGCCGCAGCGTCGGCATCGTCGCCAACCAGCCGACCCAGTTCGCCGGCTGCCTCGACATCGACGCCTCGGAGAAGGCCGCGCGTTTCGTGCGCACCTGTGACGCCTTCAACATCCCGATCATCACCCTGGTCGACGTTCCCGGCTTCCTGCCCGGCACCGGCCAGGAATACAACGGCATCATCCGCCGCGGCGCGAAGCTGCTCTATGCCTACGGCGAGGCCACTGTGGGCAAGATCACGATCATCACTCGCAAGGCCTACGGCGGCGCCTACGACGTCATGGGTTCCAAGCACATGGGCGCCGATGTGAACCTGGCGTGGCCGACCGCGCAGATCGCCGTGATGGGCGCTTCCGGCGCCGTCGGGTTCGTCTACCGCAAGCAGCTGCAGGAGGCCGCCAAGAACGGCGCCGACGTGGACGCTCTGCGCCTCGAGCTGCAGAACGAGTACGAGGACACCCTCGTGAACCCGTACGTCGCGGCCGAGCGCGGTTATGTCGACGCGGTCATCCCGCCCTCGCACACCCGCGGCCAGATCGTGTCGGCGCTGCGACTGCTCGAGCGCAAGATGGTGACCCTGCCGCCGAAGAAACACGGCAACATTCCGCTGTGAAAGCGCGATATCCCCGGTAGGCCGCGCACACTTGTTGCTATGACGCAACTGTTGATCGTCGCGTCCCTACCGGGAATGATCGCGTCAACCGCGCTGTAGGACATCGGAGTACCACAGCTTCGCCACCGGGGCAGATCTCCCGGACGAGGCAGGAAGGATCTGGCACTGTGACAACTGTGGCAGAAGAAGACGTGTTGACCGCCGCCGAGCTGGAGCTCGCCGTCGAACCACTCGTCGACGAGGTCGAGCCGTCCGCTAGCGCGGTTGCCGTCGAGCCCGCGGAGAGCCTCGGGGAGCCGATGTTCCGCATCGTCAAGGGCTCGCCGACCGATGAGGACATCGCGGCGCTGGTCGCCGTGCTGAGCGCGGCCGCCGCGAGCGCCCCCGCCACCGGCCCGACCGGCCCGAACGACAACTGGGGCAGGGCGACGCTGATGCACCGGGGCACGTCCCCGTTCTCGCCGTACGCGTACCCGCTGCTGTCGCACCTGCGCTGACGCGGGTGACCCGGCTGGTTCTGGCCTCCGCGTCCCCCGCCCGTCTCGGGATCCTGCGCACGGCGGGCATCGACCCCGTCGTGCGCGTCTCGGGCGTGGACGAGGACGCGGTGTCGGCCGCGCTCCCCCCTGACACCTCCTCGCACGACGTCGTCGTCGCCCTGGCCCGCGCCAAGGCGGTCGACGTCGCCGCGTCGATCCCCGAACTCGCCGCCGACTGTGTCGTCGTCGGCTGCGATTCGATGCTGCTCGTCGACGGGCAGCTGCAAGGCAAACCGCACACGCCCGAGGTGGCGCGTGCCCGCTGGGCCGGAATGGCCGGTCGCAGCGCCGATCTGATCACCGGGCACTGTGTGCTGCGGCTGCGCGACGGCGCGGTCGTCGCCGAGTCGGCGGAGTGCAGCAGCACCACGGTGCATTTCGCGAAGCCGGCCCCCGACGAGCTCGACGCCTACATCGCCTCGGGCGAACCGCTGCAGGTCGCGGGCGCGTTCACCCTCGACGGGCTGGGCGGCTGGTTCGTCGACCGGATCGAGGGCGACCCGTCCAGCGTCATCGGGATCGGGCTACCGCTGTTGCGCAGGCTGCTCGAAGACGTCGGCGTCGGTGTCACGCAGCTGTGGCGGGACGCGCGGGCCTGACGGCGCGATCACCGGCTTCTCCCCGCTCGCGGCCGGTCCGGCCGTCACCGGTGCGGAGTTCTCCGCGCCCAGGGTGAGTTCCAGCCGGGCCGTACACAGCTCCGGCTCGACGAACGGGTGCAGCTGCACGTCGACACGACCGCGCGCGCCGTTGCGTTCCAGCACCTCCCGCATGAGCCCCATGTGCACCCCGCACACCACTTCGGCGTGCGAGCGGGCCAGTTCCCGCAGCGGGCAGGCGGTGAGATTGATCTGGACGTGCTCGGGCGTCTCGCCGACCGGGTCCTTCTCCGGCGCGAAGCCGAGTTCCGACATCAGCGACATGGTGATGTCCCTGGCGTCGGCGAGGGTTTCCACCGGGTGGGTGCCGATGTCCATCCGGGCGCCCCAGGCGCGGCCCGCGGCGACCGCGGCGGCCGAGCGGGTGACCGGATCGGGTCCCAGATGATCGGCGAGGACCTGGGCGAGTTCCTGATAGCCGACCGAGCGCTGCACGGCGCGGTAGCCGATCCGGGGACGGCCGCGACCGCGGGGCGGCTGCTGGAACTGCCGGACGAGGGATTCGCGGGTGAGCACATCGAGATGGAATCGGACCGTGGTGACATGCTGTCCGGTGATCCTGGCCAGTTCCTGGGCGTCGAGGGGCTCGGTGGCGCCACGTAGGATCGCGAGCAGTCGCCGTCGCGGCCAAGAATCGGACATAGCTCACCCCTCCTCTCCAGAGACTTTATCGGACGGCTCTGCGCTTTATTCGACCATTGTGTCGATTCGTGATGTGCCAACACAGACATACCATCGGCTGCGACCCCATCACACTGTCGCATCCGCCCATACTCTCGCGTGAAGGACCACACCGTGCCCGTCGCCCCGGATCCGCACCCCGCCTTCGGTTCCTACGCAGTCCCGCACCGATTGGTAACCACAGAATGGCTGTCCGCAAACATCGGCGTACCCGGTTTGAAGATCATCGAGTCGAACGATGACATCCTCCTCTACGACATCGGCCATGTGCCCGGCGCGGTCAAAATCGATTGGCGTGGTGACCTGAGCGACCCGGTGACCCGCGATTACGTCGACGGCGCCCGGTTCACCGAGCTGATGCGGGCCAAGGGCATCCGGCGCGAGGACACCGTGGTGATCTACGGCGACCGCGACAACGCCCAGGCCGCGCACACCGCCTGGATCTTCACCCTGTTCGGCCACGAGGACGTGCGCCTGCTCGACGGCGGCCGCGACGCCTGGATCTCCGAGGAACGCGACACCACCTTCGACCTGCCCTCCCCCACTCCCACCGACTACCCCCACGTCGAGCGCGACGACACCACCGCCCGCGCCTTCCGCGACGAGGTGCTGACCCGCCTGGGCAGCCCGCTGGTCGACGTGCGTTCGGCCCAGGAGTACTTCGGGGAGGTCGAGGACAAGCCGCTCGACCAGGAGTACGCGACGCTGCGCGGCGGCCACGTGCCGACCGCGGTGAACATCCCGTGGACGCAGGCCTGCACCACCGACGGCCGATTCCGGTCCAGGGCCGAGCTGGACGCGGTCTACGGGGCGCTGCCCGCCGAGGATCTGGTCGTCTACAGCCGGGTCGGCGAGCGTTCCAGCCACACCTGGTTCGTCCTGACCTTCCTGCTCGGCCGCAGGTCGGTGCGCAATTACGACGGTTCCTGGATCGAGTGGGGCAACTCGGTACGGCTGCCGATCAGCCGGGGCACCGACCCGGGCCACGCGACCGGGATCAATTGAAACGTATTCACATCACAGCGTGCCGAGTACTGTGACCTGCGACCTACTCGACAGTAGGGCTAGCCGAGTTCGGGCCCAATTGGCAGACTGCCTACACTCGCCCGAGACGAAAGTTGTCGATACCGGGCACGGGGCCTACACGGCGACCCGTCCCCCGAAGCGACCAAAGATTGCACACAGGAGGCTCAGTGCCCAGCCATGCCAGCGCACGGATCACGAAGGTACTCGTAGCTAACCGCGGCGAGATCGCGGTCCGCGTGATCCGGGCTGCCAAGGACGCGGGGATCACCAGCGTCGCGGTGTACGCCGAGCCCGATGCCGACGCTCCCTTCGTGAAGCTCGCCGACGAGGCGTTCGCCCTCGGCGGTCAGACCTCGGCCGAGTCGTACCTCGTGTTCGACAAGATCCTCGACGCCGCCGCCAAGTCCGGCGCCGACGCGATCCACCCGGGTTACGGCTTCCTCTCCGAGAACGCCGACTTCGCCCAGGCCGTCCTCGACGCCGGGCTCATCTGGATCGGCCCCTCGCCGCAGTCCATCCGCGACCTGGGCGACAAGGTCACCGCGCGCCACATCGCCGAGCGCGCCAAGGCGCCGATGGCCGCGGGCACCAAGGACCCGGTCAAGAACGCCGACGAGGTCGTCGCGTTCGCCAAGGAGTACGGCGTCCCGGTGGCCATCAAGGCCGCCTTCGGTGGCGGTGGCCGCGGCATGAAGGTCGCCCACACCATCGAGGAGATCCCCGAGCTGTTCGAGTCGGCGACCCGTGAGGCCATCGCCGCCTTCGGTCGCGGCGAGTGCTTCGTCGAGCAGTACCTGGACAAGGCCCGCCACGTCGAGGCCCAGGTCATCGCCGACCAGCACGGCAACGTCGTCGTCGCCGGTACCCGCGACTGCTCGCTGCAGCGCCGGTTCCAGAAGCTCGTCGAGGAGGCGCCCGCGCCGTTCCTGTCCGACGACGTCCGCGCCAAGATCCACGACTCGGCCAAGCGCATCTGCCGCGAGGCGGGCTACTACGGCGCGGGCACCGTGGAGTACCTGGTGCAGGGCGAGACCGTGTCGTTCCTCGAGGTGAACACCCGCCTGCAGGTCGAGCACCCGGTCACCGAGGAGACCGCGGGCATCGACCTCGTGCGTCAGCAGTTCGCCATCGCCAACGGCGAGGAACTGTCGATCAAGGAAGACCCCACCCCGCGCGGCCACTCCTTCGAGTTCCGGATCAACGGTGAGGACGCCGGTCGCGGCTTCCTGCCCGCCCCCGGCCCGGTCAACGTCTACCGCGAGCCCACCGGCCCCGGTGTGCGCGTCGACTCCGGCGTCGTCGCCGGCAGCGTCATCGGCGGTCAGTTCGACTCCATGCTGGCCAAGCTGATCGTCACCGGCGAGAACCGCGACCAGGCGCTGCAGCGTGCCCGCCGCGCGCTGGCCGAGTTCGAGGTCGACGGCCTGGCGACGGTCATCCCGTTCCACCGCGCGATCGTCGAGGACCCGGCGTTCATCGGTGACGGCGAGAAGTTCGACGTCTACACCAAGTGGATCGAAACCGAGTGGAAGAACACCGTCGAGCCGTACACGGCCGGTGCTCCCGCCGACGACGAGGACGAGGATCTGCCCCGGCAGAAGGTCGTCGTCGAGGTCGGTGGCCGTCGCGTCGAGGTGTCGCTGCCCGGGCAGTTCACCCTCGGTGGTGGCGCCGCCGGTTCGGCCGGTAACGGTGTCGGTGTCATCCGCAAGAAGCCGAAGGCGCGCAAGCGTGGCGGCGCGGGTGCCGGTGCGGCCTCCGGTGACGCGGTCACCGCGCCCATGCAGGGCACCGTCGTCAAGGTCGCGGTCGAAGAGGGCCAGACCGTCGAGGCGGGCGACCTGATCGTGGTGCTCGAGGCCATGAAGATGGAGAACCCGGTCAACGCGCACAAGGCGGGTGTCGTCACCGGCCTCGCCGTCGAGGCGGGCGCGGCGATCACCCAGGGCACCGTCCTGGCGGAGATCAAGTAGCTCCCACGTCGTAGACGGGCGCCGGTCGATCGCGACCGGCGCCCGTCGTCGTTTCCGACACCGCGGGAACGATCACCGCGGTCCGGGTGAACGGGCGGCGAAGATCGGGCTTCGGGCAGGGCCGCACCCCGGGCACCTGTCGTATCGTGGATCGGGTGACCAGCAGTGCGCGCACCGATCAGGACCCCTCGGCAACGCCGGGTCCGGCCACGGTCACCGAGGTGATCGAGTCCCGCAGGCAAGCCGGGAGCCGAGCCGACGGCCATCGCCTCGCGCTGGTGATCGAGGGTGGCGGCAGCCGCGGGGTCTACTCCAGCGGCATGGTGCAGGCACTCGAGGAACTCGGCCTGTCCGCGGTGTTCGACGCCGTGTACGGCACGTCGGCGGGCGCGATCAACGGCGCGTGGCTGCTGTGCGGACGCGCGGCGACGGGCATGCGGTCCTGGACCGACGCGACGATCATGCGCCGCGTGGTCGACCCGGTCCGCATCCTGCGCGGTCGTCCAGTCTTCGATCTGCGCTACCTGGTGCACCAGGTCTACGACGGCATCGAGCCGATGGACTTCCCGGCGATCCTGGCCAACCCCACCACGTTCCACCCCATCGCCACCGATGTCCGCACCGGCCAGTCGGTGGACCTGGGACCTCACATCGTCGATAAGACCACCCTGATGACCGCGCTACGGGCCTCCGCGGGCTTGCCCCTGCTGGCAGGTCCCCCGGTCGACCTCGGCGGCCGCAGCTACTTCGACGGCGGCCTCTCCGAGACGGTCCCGATCCGCACCGCCGTCGCCGCGGGCACCACCCACGCCCTGGTGCTGCGCACCCGCCGCTGCGACGAGGTCCGCCCGCCCGCGCCCCTGCTGCACCGCGTCGTCGGCGGCGGCTACATGCGCGCCATCGCCCCCGGCGCCTTCCGCGCGTGGTCCCAGCGCCCCGGTCAGCAGGCGGTCGAGGACGACTTCCTCGCCGCCCTGGGCGAGCGCGTCCTGCAGGTGCACCCGCCCGCCGACGCCCCCGCCGTCGACAGCGCGGCTCGCGACACCGATCTGCTCACCCGGGCCCTCGACATCGGCCGCGCCGCCGTCCACGCGGTGCTCGGCGCCCAGCCCCGCCCGGCCTGACCGCATGAGCGCACCCGCGCTCCCCCTACACTGCGGACGTGGAACCGATCGAGATCAACGCGGGCGCCTGGTACCTGCGTGCCCTGCGGGCCGACGAGCGCATCGACGACCGCCCCGCGCTGGCCGACGGCGGCATCACCGATCCCGGCTATGTGGCCACCCGCGCCGCGCAGTGGGCCGACGAATCCCACTTCTCCTGGGCCGTCTGCGTCCCGACGACCGCCGAGCTGGTCGCCGAGATCGGCGTGACGCCGGGCCCCGACGACACCGCCACCGTCACCGGCTGGGCCCGTCCCGGCGAGGACGAGGCGCTGGCGGCGGGTCTCGCGTCGGTCCACCGGTTCGTCGCGGGCGCATTGGGACTGACCGCCGTCCCCGCCTGACGGAATCGGCCGGCCCACCGACGCTGCCCGCGGATCGACCGACCGCGCCGTTGTCGCCTCGACCCTGCGATCTACCGCATGACCCCCGTGTGCCCGGTGGAGTAGCGCCCTGGCTGCGGCCACACCGTCAACCCGTGTGGCCCGTGGCCGACGGGGATGCGCGCCAGCAGTTTCCAGTTCACGATGTCGACCGCGTACACCTCGTTGTTGTGCCGCCCCGACACCCAGAACACCCGCCCGTCGGCGGAGATGTTGCCCATGTCGGGACTGCCACCGCCGGGGATGAACCACTTGTGCACCAACCCGCCCGCGGCGAAATCCCACACCGAGATGCTGCCCTCGTGCCGGTTGGTGATCAGCATCTGGGTGGAGTCGCGGGTGACGTAGAGCCCGTGCGTCCCTTTGCCGGTGGGGATGAACCCGGTGTTGTCGAAGGTGTGCGCGTCGATGGTGTAGATGCCGTCGGCCATCATGTCGGCGACGAAGAAGACGTGCCCGTCGGGCGAGAGCTTCACGTCCTGGGGCATGCCACCGCGCCCGCCCGGCAGGTCGATCATCTTGATCAGCGTGCGCCGCGCGACGTCGAAAACGGCCATCCGCCCGATGAATTCGCAGCTGGCCACGGCGAAGCGGCCGTCGGCGGTGAAGTCCATGTGATCGACCCCGGCGCACTCAGGCACCGCGAGCGCGTGCAGTTTCTGCCAGGTCACCGGGTCGTAGAAGTCCAGCGACTTGTCCGCTTCGGCGACGACCAGGGCGAACTCGCCATCGGGCGTGTAATACATGTTGTACGGGTCGCGGACCGGGAACGCCGGGCCCGCGGGCGCTCCGGTGCGCGGGTCGATGGGCAGCAGGCTGCCGCCGCCGATCGGCAGATCGTTGGTGGCGTAGAGGGTCTGCAAGTCGTAGGACGGCACCACGTGCTGTGGCTCGGTGCCGCCGGAGGAGAAGGTGCCGAGCACCTGGAAGGTGTTCTGGTCGATCACCGTCACGGTGTCGGACTTGCTGTTGGGCACGTAGACCAGCGGCCGGTGATCGGCGACCGACGGACTCAGTTCCCGGTTGGCGGCGTAGATGTCGGTGGGCGACAGCGGCGGCGGCATGCCGGGTAGCAGATCGGTCATGTGGGGCGGCATCGCGGTCGGCGAGGTCGTCGAGGTGGGCGGCGCGGTCGGCGTCTCGACAGTCACGGCCTCACTGTTCGAACAGCCCGCCGTGACGGCGAGCAGCAAGGTGACAGCAATTTGTCCGATTCGCTCGGTGAGGCGGTTCACGCGCTGCACCGTTCCATGTCAGGGTGACTTCCGAGTGACATGGGTGCGAAGCCTAGAAGCAGCACCAGCGAAAATCCAGCAATTCGGACAGCGCGCCGCTCACAGCCCCGGCGCGTCGTCGATGGACACGCGC
The DNA here is from genome assembly GCF_032656385.1 of Nocardia canadensis. Taxonomy (NCBI): domain Bacteria; kingdom Bacillati; phylum Actinomycetota; class Actinomycetes; order Mycobacteriales; family Nocardiaceae; genus Nocardia; species Nocardia canadensis. Next base: position 999,358 of record NZ_JAVCWB010000002.1, on the reverse strand, counting down.
CGCAAGGCCATGAGCGGCACCTGTTGCGCTACAGGCGCTCTCGCGTCAGCACCGCGTCCAAGGCATCGACCGCCCGCTCCAGCTCTTCCTCGGTGACCGTCAGCGGCGGCCGGAAACGGAGGCCACTGGTCCCGGTGCCGAGCAGCAGCACGTGCTGACGCTCCCGCAGCGCCGTCACCACCCGGTCCCGCAGGTCCGGGGTGGCCAGCGTGACCGCGCACATCAGACCGCGCCCGCGGGGTTCGCTCACCTTGTCCGGGTGCGCGGCGGCGAGCTGGCCGAGCTGGTCGAGCAGGTAGGCGCCCAGCGGCACCGACTTCGCGATCAGCCGATCCTGTTCCAGCACTTCGAGAATGCGCCGGGTGCGCACCATGTCGGTGAGGTTGCCGCCCCAGGTGGAGTTCAGCCGCGAGCTCACCTGGAAGACGTTGTCGGGCACCTCGTCGACGCGTCCGCCGGCCATGATGCCGCAGACCTGGGTCTTCTTGCCGAACGCGACCACATCCGGCTCGATGCCCAATTGCTGGTAGGCCCAGGTGGTTCCGGTCATCCCGACGCCGGTCTGCACCTCGTCGAGGACGAACAGCGCGTCGTTGTCGTGACACAGGCGCTGCATCGCGCCGAGGAACTGCGGCCGCAGGTGCCGGTCGCCGCCCTCACCCTGGATGGGCTCGGCGATGAAGCAGGCGATGTCGTGCGGATGGTCGGCGAAGGCCTGCGCGGCCTGCGCGATGGCGCGGGCCTCCAGCGCGGCGATGTCCGGGCCCGCGAACGTGTGCGGGGTCTCGATGCGCGGCCAGGCGAACTTCGGGAACCGCGCGGTCTTGACCGGGTCGGTGTTGGTCAGCGACATCGTGTAGCCGCTGCGGCCGTGGAACGCCCCGGTCAGGTGCAGCACCTGGGTGCCGAGTTCCGGTGGACGACCGTGTGATTCGTTGTGCCTGCTCTTCCAGTCGAACGCGACCTTGAGCGCGTTCTCCACCGCCAGCGCACCGCCGTCGACGAAGAACAGATGCGGGAGGCGTGGGTCGCCGACGACGCGGACGAAGGCCTCGACGAAGCGGGCCATCTCGACGGTGTAGATGTCGGAGTTGCTCGGTTTGTTCAGCGCGGCGGTGGCCAGCTCGGCGCGGAAGCGTTCGTCGCCCGCCAGCGCCGGATGGTTCATCCCGAGCGCGTTGGAGGCGAAGAAGCCGAACATGTCGAGGTAGGCGGTGCCGTCACGTTCGTCGATCAGTGTCCGGCCGTGCGACTTGTGCAGATCGAGCACAAGCTCGAAGCCGTCCGCGAGGATGTGCGAGGACAGGATTTCGTGGACCCGGTTGGCGGGGGTGACCGCCGCGCCGGGGCGCTCCAGTTCGATGGTCACAACGCCGAGGGTACGCAAATATTTACGGAACCTCTACGGAATCGCGGAACAATTACGAGGAATCGTTACCTGTCGTAGAATGTCTGCAGGATGATGGTGCTGCGCGTCCGCACATTGGCGGTGGCTCTGATCTCCTGCAGCAGCTGTTCCAGGTGCCGCGGGGAGGCGACCCGAACCAGCAGGACGTAGCTCTCTTCGCCCGCCACCGAGTGGCACGCCTCGATGCCGGGGATGTGTTGCAACAATGCGGGCGCGTCATCGGGCTGGGACGGGTCGAGAGGAGTGATCGCGACGAACGCCGACAACAGGTGCCCGAGCGCTTCGGGATCGACATGCGCCGCGTACCCGCGGATCACTCCACGCGCTTCGAGCCTGCGCACCCGCGACTGCACTGCCGAGACCGAGAGGCTGGCCTTCTCCGCCAGGTTCGACAACGTGGCGCGACCATCGCTCATCAGTTCTTTGATCAATAGTCGGTCGATGTCGTCGAGCTGGGGTCTAGCCGGTGTATCCGCCATCAGCGAAGGCTAACGCAGCACGGGGGTCGCGCGGGGAAAACTTCTTTCTGTTCCCCCACCGAATTCCACCGAACTTTTCCGTGAGCCGTACCAAACAGCAGAAGGTGAGCAGCGATGACCCACAGCGTGACCGAGCACTTCTCCGAGCAGCTGGCGCTGCGAGCCAGGGCGCTGCTGCACGGCCTCGGCGCCGAGCTCCCCGAGTCCGGTGACCTGCTCGCCCGCACCCCCATCTCCGGTGGCGCCCTGCCGCCGGTCACCACCGACACCACCGACGACGTCGACGCCGCGATCGAGCGGGCCGCCACCGCGTTCCTGAGCTGGCGCACCGTGCCCGCGCCGGTGCGCGCAGGGCTGGTGCGCCGGCTGGCCGAGCTGCTGGTCGCCCACCAGAGCGAGCTGGCCGAGCTGGTCACGCTGGAGGCGGGCAAGATCGGCCCCGAGGCCCTGGGCGAAGTGCAGGAGATGATCGACGTCTGCGAGTTCGCGATCGGGCTGTCCCGCCAGCTCTACGGCGCCACGATGCCTTCCGAGCGGCCCGGGCACCGGCTCATGGAGACCTGGCATCCGCTCGGCGTCGTCGGGGTGATCTCGGCGTTCAACTTCCCGGTCGCGGTGTGGGCGTGGAACACCGCGATCGCGCTGGTCTGCGGGGACACCGTGGTGTGGAAGCCCTCGGAGACCACCCCGCTGACCGCACTGGCCTGTCACACCCTGCTGCGCCGCGCCGCCGTCGACGTCGGCGCCGATCCCGCGGTGCACCAGCTGATCCAGGGCGACGCGGCGGTCGGCGAGGCACTGGTCGACGACCCGAGGGTCGCGCTGCTCAGCGCCACCGGTTCGGTGCGGATGGGCGCCGCCGTCGCCCCGCGCGTGGCCGCCAGGTTCGGCCGCTGTCTGCTGGAGCTGGGCGGCAACAACGCCGCGATCGTCGCGCCGAGCGCGGATCTGGAGCTGGCGGTGCGCGGCATCGTCTTCTCCGCGGCGGGCACGGCGGGGCAGCGCTGCACCACGCTGCGCAGGCTGATCGTGCACCGATCCATCGCCGATCAGCTCGTCGAGCGGCTCGTCGCCGCGTACCGCCAACTGCCCGTGGGCAATCCGCTCGACGACGGCGTGCTGGTCGGCCCGCTGATCAACGAGCGCGCCTTCATCTCGATGCAGAAGGCACTGCTGCAGGCCGAGGACACCGGCGGCGAGATCGTTTGCGGCGGTGAGCGAATCGACCTCGTCGGCCCGGACGCCTACTACGTGCGCCCCGCCATCGTGCGCATGCCAGCGCAGACCGAGCTGGTGCGCGAGGAGACCTTCGCGCCGATCCTCTACGTGCTCGTCTACGACGCGATCGACGACGCCATCGCCCTCAACAACGCTGTGCCACAGGGTCTTTCCTCGTCGATCTTCACCCTCGACCAGCGCGAGGCCGAGCGGTTCCTCGCCGGATCGGACTGCGGCATCGCCAATGTCAACATCGGCACCTCGGGCGCGGAGATCGGCGGCGCGTTCGGCGGCGAGAAGAACACCGGCGGCGGACGCGAATCCGGCTCCGACTCGTGGAAGGCCTACATGCGCAGGGCCACCAACACCATCAACTACTCCGCCGAGCTGCCGCTGGCCCAGGGCATACATTTCGGCTGATCAGGAACCGATTTCGTCTTCCGTGCCGCGCCGTGTACAGTGGTATTTACGACGCGGGATGGAGCAGCTCGGTAGCTCGCTGGGCTCATAACCCAGAGGTCGCAGGTTCAAATCCTGTTCCCGCTACTAGACGAAAGCCCCGGAGTTTCGACTCCGGGGCTTTCGTCGTTTTCCGGCACCGAGTCGACGGCCGCGCGCACCCCGCGATCCCGGCTACAGGAGTGTGTGCGCGGCGAGGCGGGCCAGGCAGGCGTCGACGACAACGGCGGCCGAGTCGGATTCCGCTTCGGCGGCCCATCTTTCGGTACCCAGCCGCACCGCCGCGTTGGCCATGGCGGCGGCGAGCGCGACATCCAGGTCGTCGGGCGAGCGGCCGGTGCGCGCCGCGATGATGGGAATCAGGCTGAGTTCGCAATCCTGCTGGACACGCAGCCAGGTCGCCCGCAGGGCGGGCAGTTCGGTGACAGCGCGCAGCAGGGGATGCAGGAGCTCGCCGGCGATGCCGCCGTCGGCCAGGGTGGCGGCGGTCGCGGTGCGGTAGGAGCGACTCAGCGCCTCGCGCAGCGGGAGCTCCGGCGGACAAGCGGCGAGTTCGTCCGCCCAGGCCTGGGTGCCGATGGCCAGCAGTGGGGCGACGACGTCTTCCTTGCCTGCAAAGTACCGATAGAAGGTCCGCAACCCCATCCCCGCGGACGCGGCGATGTCCTCGACAGTCGTCGCGGAATACCCGTTTTCGGCAAAGAGCCGAGCGGCGACCATGGCCACCTCCTTGCGGGTGGCCGCACGGCGGATCTCGCTGAGCGCCGGCCGCCCAGGGCTGGGCGCCGCGCGCTTCGGTTGCCTGGTCACGGCCGCACTATACCCACCTCGCCGAGATTCTCTGCACGTCCTGCCATTTATGGCATATCGTGTCAGAAACACTCTCAACGACGAGGAAGAATCACATGAACCGTCTCGAACAGCGCCGCATCCTGGTCACCGGAGCCGGATCCGGCATCGGCCAGGCCACCGCCCTCCGCCTGCTGTCCGAAGGCGCGGTCGTCGTCGGCGCCGACGTCAACGCCGAAGGCCTGCGGGCGACCCGTGCCCGCGCCGCCGAGGCGGGCACCGATGCGCGGTTCACCACGCTGGAGATGAACATCGGCGACGAGTCCGACGTCATCGCCGGGGTCCGCAGCGCCGTGGCGTCACTCGGCGGCCTGGACGCCCTCGTCAACGCCGCGGGCATTCTGCGCGCCGCCCATACCCACGAGACGTCCCTGGATCTCTGGAACCAGATCATCAACGTCAACCTCACCGGCACGTTCCTGGTGATCCGCGAGGCCCTGCCCGCCCTGCTCGCCAACTCCAGCAGCACGATCGTGAACTTCAGCTCCACGTCGGCGACCTTCGCCCATCCGTACATGGCCGCCTATTCCGCGAGCAAGGGCGGCATCCAATCGCTCACCCATGTGCTGGCCCTCGAGTACGCCAAGCAGGGCCTGCGCGCGGTCAGCGTCGCCCCCGGCGGCATCAAGTCCGGCCTCACCGACGCCACCCCCGGCTACCTGCCCCAGGACTCCGACTGGTCGCTGTTCAGCCGCCTGGTCGCCGTTGTCCCGCAGGACAACCCGGCGGAGCTGGCCGGTCCCGAGAATGTCGCCGGCGTCATCGCCATGCTCGTCTCCGACGACGGCCGTTTCATCAGCGGTACCGAAATCCGCATCGACGGCGCCGCCCACACCTGACCACGGCCACCGACGACCCCCGGAATCGACCGTGAGTCCGGGGGTTTCGTCGCTGCTAGGAACCGCCCAGGCGCAGCGTCCAGTTGCCGCGGTAGTGCAGCCGGGTCACGCTCGCGGGCGGAACATCCATGCGCCAGAACGATTTCGGCGGCGAGTCGAGCACTACCAGCAGCACCGCTCTGACCACCGCCGGATGGGTCACCGCCACCGTGTCGCGCCCCGCCGAGGCGATCTCGGCCAGCCAGAACCGCACCCGGTCGACCAGGTCGGTCACCGACTCGCCGCCGTGCCCGCGGAATTCGGGATCGGTGAGCCAGGCGAACAGCTGATCCTGGGCCAGCGAGCTCATCTCGGTCCCACGCCACGACCCCGCGTCGAGATCCCGCAATCGCGCGTCCAGTTCCCCGACCACCCCGAGCGTCTCGGCCGTCTCCCGAGCCCGCCGTTCCGGCCCGGTCCGCACCTGCGCACCCTCGGGCACCGAGTACGCCCGCAGCGCACCCCGCCCCGACTCGTCGAGTGGTTCGTCGACAGGAAATCGCGCCTTCCGTACCGCCTCGGTCAGGCCGTGACCGACGAGGTCGACTCTGAGCACCGTTTGCACGAGAGCCCAGCGTAGCGTCGGCTCACTCGGCAGTGTGACGCAGGTCATCGGCCAACTTCCGGAGCCGGTCCGCAGCAGGGTCTATCCGTCGTAGTCGATCCTTCGGCCGTCGTCGTCGTAGGCCGGTCGACCTTCCTTGTCGAGCCACGCACCGGTGCTGGGATGACGTGTCCAGCCCTCGAACTCGGTGCCGCCCAGGTCATCGGAGAACCGGCCGCCGAACCCGGGGCTGGTGCCCGCGGGCGCCGGACCGAGCAGTCGCCGCTGCTCCTCGAACTCGGCGAACATGCGCTCGCTGCGCGCGATGTCCTCCGCGGACGGTCGCAACCCCAGTCGCTCGGCTTCCTCCGCCGAATAGAAGATCTTGCCGCCGAACTTCTCGGGCATCGGGGTCCTCCTACATTTCCGTCATCTTGATGAGTATCCGGCCGGTCGCCGGGTCGACCGTCTTGCTGTGGACGAAGAAGTTGGTCCCGGACGCGAACAGCACCTCGTCGGGCGTCCCGTACTCGCTGTAGTCGCGGCCGGTCTTGCTGACGATCTGGAACTCGACCTCCGAGTTCTGCACGGTGAGTTCGTTGACGCCCTTCGGATTGGTACTGGCCGAAGTGAATCCCAGCTCGGTGACGGGCTGGTCCTGTTGGTACCGGGCAAGCTGTTCGGGGGTCAGGTTGGTATGCCGGCTGACCAGGCCCTCGTGGGCGGGCATCTTTCCGAGCGCCTCGTTGAGCGCGTCGATCTGGCGCTGCTGGTCGGCGGTCGGTGTTTCCCCGGAGCGCAGGATATCGGTCAGCGATCGGCCCCGAAGGTCACTCGGGCCCTGGAGCAGTGCGCGGCGATCATCGTCGCTCAGGCTTGCCGCCTTCGGTGTCGTGACCCCGTCACCCTTGCCTCGCAACCGTTCGAAGAGTTCGGTGATCTCCTGTTTGGCCTTCGACATGGCGGCCGCGGCATCGTCGGCCAGACCTTTCAGCTGCAACGCTTTGCGGGCTCGCCATGCCGTCACCGCGGCTTTGATCGTCACCGACCATCGACGAGCCGACTCCACCGCCTTGGCGCCGGCGATCAGGCCGCCGACGCCGGTCAGGCAGGTGGCGATCACCGTGACGGCAGCGTCGATGGCGGCGTCGGTGATGATCGCCTCGATGAACCCCTTGATCTCCTCGCGAAGTTCCTGGATCGCGCCTCGGTAGTCGAGACACGACGTACTGATCTGCGTGCACGTGGTGAGCAACGCCCCGATCGATTTCTCGATCTTCTTCAGGTCTTCCCGGACCTGCATCGCGTCGGTGGAGGTGACCCCGTCGAACAGACCGGCGGCGATCGTGATCTTGTCCTTGGCGTTCGTGTTCTGGTAGATCGTGCCGAGCCGGTCCCACGCCTCCGCCGCTTTGGTGAGCGTGTCGGTATTACCGTCCGGAAGTGGACAGTTGATCGCATCGAGAACGTCGATGGCCGTCTGCGCCAGACCCTGCGGTGTCCCGCCCGCCGCCGACGCGGGCAGCGCGTAGGGCCCGAACGTGGCGGTCGACGCCGAATCTGCGGGCCTCGTCGGTTGTTCTGTACCCTTGATCGCGGCGTCGGACTTCGCGTGTTCGAAACCGATGTCGTTGAGCGCCGTGCCGTAGGCACGCAAGGTCGAATACGTCTGCCCGTAGAACGCGACGGCATCCCGCGCGGACTGGTCGTAGGACGCCGCCCACGCTCGGCCGTCTTCGTCGCGGCCCGCCATCATCCCGTAGCCGTTGAGCTCACCGAAAACGTAGGTGAAGCTGTCGAACAGAGACGCGGCGGCATCGAAGCAATTGGTGGCAGCCTGGTAGTAGACCTTGGGATCGACGTCGAGCTTGGTGACCGTCGGCGTCATACGCCCAGGATCTTCAACGTCGCCGACGCCGCGTCGGTATAGCTCTGGTGTGCGGTCTTCGCCGCCGCTTCCAACGCCGCCAGGCCCTCCTGCATATCGGTGACCCCGGCCCGCCACTCCGTATGCGCCTCGCTGTAGGCCGTGGCCGCCGCACCGGACCACACGCCCTCGACCTCCTTGGCCTTGGCATCGAGCGCGGTCAGCACATCGGCGACAGCGGACATGTACCCACGCATCCGCGCGGTCAACTGTTCGAGCTGGTCGAGATCGACCGAGAACGCGGGAGGTTCAGTCGTCATCAGAGGTCGGCTCCGCACTCACAGATTCAGCGTGTAGGTCGCCGCGGCATTGGACTCGTCGACCTGCGCGAGGGTTTCCGCGGTGATCCCCAGCTTCTCGGCCAGTTCGAACAACGCGTCCCACACCTGATCGGCACCGAGATGGAACTCCTCCCACCCCGCGGTGAACACACCGGCGTTGTTCCCGGTCCAGGTCTCGATCGTGGCCCGCAAATCGGTCACCAACGAGGCGTACCCGGCCTGGCATTCCTGCGCCACCTGATAGGCCACCCGCCCCAGCGCTCTGACTTCTTCGGGCTCGACCGAAACCGTCGAAGGATCGCCCCCAGCCATCGAATCCTCCGTCGAATGTCCCCGGTGACGGGTTCCGGTCACCCGTCCATCCCCGGGGAACGGTAATCCCGTCGGCTACAGACGGCAAACGTGACCGCGCTGCTAGCGTCCAGGGGCTTGTCGGTGGGGCGGTGCACACTGAACGCTATGGATCGGTTCTCGCCCGCTACCGCGCAGTGGTTCGACGGGGCCTTCGCCGGGCCCACGTCGGCCCAGCTCGGGGCGTGGCAGGCGATCGCGGACGGGGAGCACACGCTGGTCGTCGCGCCCACCGGGTCGGGGAAGACGCTCTCGGCGTTCCTGTGGGCCATCGATCGGCTGGCGACCCGGCCCGCACCGGAACCGGGGACGCCGCGCGGGACGTCGGTGCTGTACGTCTCGCCGCTCAAGGCGCTGGCGGTGGATGTCGAGCGGAATCTGCGGGCGCCACTGGTGGGGGTCACGCAGACCGCGAAGCGACTGGGGCTGGACCCGCCGGAGATCTCGGTGGGGGTGCGCTCCGGCGACACCACGCCCGCGCAGCGGCGGGCGATGCAGCGGACGCCGCCCGACATCCTCATCACCACGCCGGAGTCGCTGTTCCTGCTGCTCACCTCGGCGGCCAGGGAGAGCCTGGCCCAGGTCGGCACGGTGATCGTCGACGAGGTGCACGCCATCGCGGGCACCAAGCGCGGCGCGCACCTGGCCTTGTCGCTGGCCCGGCTGGATCAGCTGACCGAGCGGCCGGCCCAGCGGATCGGCCTGTCGGCGACGGTGCGCCCGCCCGAGGAGGTCGGCCGATTCCTGGTGGGCTCGGCGCCGATCACCATCGTGCGCCCGCCCGCGCCGAAGACCTTCGACCTGTCGGTGCGCGTCCCGGTGGCCGACATGACCGATCCGGGCGATTCCGAGCAGCCGGGGTCGATCTGGCCGCACGTCGACGAGGCCATTGTCGACCTGGTGCTCGAACACCGGTCCTCGATCGTGTTCGCGAACTCGCGCAGGCTCGCCGAACGGCTGACCGCGCGGCTCAACGAGGCCTACGCGGCCAGGCTGGGCGAGCCGGTGGACACCGAGCACGCGCCACCCGCCCAGCTCGGCCCGTCCACCGAGGTGATCCACGGCGCCGACCAGCTGCTGGCCAGGGCCCACCACGGCTCGGTCAGCAAGGAGCAGCGCGCGCTCATCGAGGACGACCTCAAGAGCGGCCGACTGCGCTGCGTGGTGGCCACCAGCAGCCTCGAGCTCGGCATCGACATGGGCGCGGTCGATCTGGTGGTGCAGGTGGAGGCGCCGCCGTCGGTGGCCAGTGGGCTGCAGCGAGTCGGCCGCGCCGGGCACCAGGTCGGCGAGGTCTCGCGCGGCGTGCTGTTCCCGAAGCACCGCACCGATGTCATCCACTGCACCGTCGCGGCCCAGCGGATGCTGGCCGGTGAGATCGAGATGCTGCAGATCCCCGCGCATCCACTCGATATCCTGGCCCAGCAGACGGTGGCCGCCTGCGCGCTCGAACCGATCGATGTCGACGGCTGGTTCGATATCGTCCGCGCCACCGGCAGTTACGCGAACCTGCCCCGCTCGGCCTACGAATCCGTGCTCGACCTGCTGGCGGGCCGCTACCCGTCCGACGAGTTCGCCGAACTGCGACCGCGCGTGGTCTGGGACCGCGACGCGGGCACCCTCACCGGCCGTCCCGGCGCGCAACGCCTCGCCGTCACCTCCGGCGGCGCCATCCCCGATCGCGGCATGTTCGCGGTGTTCATGGTGGGCGAGAAGGCTTCCCGGGTGGGCGAACTCGACGAGGAGATGGTCTACGAGTCGCGCGTGGGCGACGTCTTCGCGCTCGGCGCGACCAGCTGGCGGATCGAGGAGATCACCTTCGACCGGGTGCTGGTCTCGCCCGCCTTCGGACTGCCCGGCCGGCTGCCGTTCTGGCACGGCGACAGTTTGGGTCGTCCGGCCGAATTGGGCACCGCCCTGGGCGAATTCGTGCGCACGGCGGGTCAGGTGTCGGCCGACGACCTGTCCCGGATCGTCGCGGACATGGGCATCCGGCCGCCCGGATCTGCTGCGTCACAGGACAATTCGATGACGTCCTCCGCGCTCGCCGAGCCCGCGGCGAACGGCGGCGTGCAGAAGTCCGCCCGCGCGCGTTCGACGAAGCGCGCGCAGACCCCCGACGCCGCCGCCCGGCTGGAACAGCTGGTCCGCACCGCGGGCCTGGACCAGAACGCGACGGCGAACATGGTCGGCCTGCTCGAGGAGCAGCGCACCGCCACCGGCCAGCTCCCCACCGACCGCACCCTGATCGTGGAGCGCTTCCGCGACGAGCTCGGGGACTGGCGACTGGTCTTACACTCCCCCTACGGCACCCCGGTGCACGCACCGTGGGCACTGGCCGTCGGGGCCCGGCTCCAGGAACGCTTCGGCATCGACGCGGCGCCGACCGCGTCCGACGACGGCATCGTGGTGCGCCTGCCCGACACCACCGACGACCCGCCCGGCGCCGAACTGTTCGCCTTCGAACCCGACGAGATCGACGACATCGTCACCGAGCAGGTCGGCGGCTCCGCGCTGTTCGCCTCCCGCTTCCGCGAGTGCGCGGCCAGGGCGCTGCTGCTGCCGCGCCGCGACCCGGGCAAGCGCGCACCGCTGTGGCAGCAGCGGCAGCGCTCGGCCCAATTGCTGGATGTGGCACGCAAATTCCCGGATTTCCCGATCCTGCTGGAAACCGTGCGCGAATGCCTGCGCGATGTCTACGACCTGCCGTCCCTGCGCGAGCTGCTGACCAAGCTCGCCCGCCGCGAGGTGCGGCTGATCGATGTCGAGACCGCCAGCCCGTCCCCGTTCGCCAACGCCCTGCTGTTCTCCTACATCGGCCAGTTCCTCTACGACGGCGACAGCCCGCTGGCCGAGCGCCGCGCCGCCGCCCTGGCACTGGACTCGAGCCTGCTGGCCGAACTCCTCGGCCGCGTCGAACTGCGCGAACTGCTCGACCCCGCCGTCATCACCCTCACCGAACGCGAACTCCAGCGCCTCACCCCCGAACGCTGGGCCCGTGACGCCGAGGGCCTGGCCGACCTGCTGCGCCTGCTCGGCCCGCTCACCCCCGCCGAAGCCGCCGCCCGCTGCGTGCGGCGCGGTGACACACCAGCTTCCGCGCTCGAAAGCCCGTCCGTCGAGGCAGGCCGGCCCGATGCGGCCGCGGACCTCGCCTTGCCGATCGCCGAGGCCGCTGACTCGGCCGCCGCGCACACCGACGTGCTCGCCGACTCCGACGCACCGACCTGGTTCGCGGAACTCCGGCACGCCCATCGCGCGCTGGAGGTTTCCTTCGCGGGCCGCACCTGGTGGGTGGCGATCGAGGACGCCGCCCGCCTGCGTGACGCGCTCGGTGTGCCGCTGCCGATCGGGGTGCCCGCCGCGTTCATCGAACCCGTCCCGGACCCGCTCGGCGACCTGGTCGGCCGCTACGCCCGCACCCACGCACCGTTCAGCACCGCCGATGTCGCGGCGCGCTTCGGCCTCGGCTCGGCGGTCGCGGCCACCGCGCTGCATCGGTTGCTGGCCGAGAAACGTTTGGTGGAGGGCGAATTCACGCCCGCGACGGCTGGCACCGAATGGTGCGACGCGCAGGTGCTGCGCCGGTTGCGCCGCCGCTCGCTGGCTGCCGCACGGCACGAAGTCGAGCCGGTGTCGACCACCGCGCTCGGCCGCTTCCTCCCTGCCTGGCAGCACGTCGGTTCCGGTGAGCTGCGCGGAATCGACGGGGTCGCCACGGTGGTGGAACAGCTCGCGGGCGTGCCGATTCCGGCGTCGGCCTGGGAATCGCTGATCCTGCCGATGCGCGTGCGCGACTACTCCCCCGCCATGCTGGACGAGTTGATGGCCAGCGGGGAGGTGATCTGGTCCGGGCACGGCGCGATCACCGCCCGCGACGGCTGGATCGCGCTGCACCTGGCCGACCAGGCCCCGTTCACCCTGCCGCCGCCCGACGACATCGATCCCACCGACCTCCAGCTCGGCCTCCTGGCGGCGTTGGGCGCACCGCTGGAGCCGTGGCCGCCGCGCGCCGCGCAACCACCCACGGTCGACCTGGACGCACCGGCGGCCTCCGGGCCCGCCGGATCCGGTGCCGGGCCGATCGATCCGCCCACCGCCCACCTCACCACCCATGGCGACCGCACGCCCCGCGCGGACGCAGGCGATCCGGCCGCCGTGCCCGCGAGCCCGGATTCCCCGCGCCGCCTACCGCCCACCCTGCACGGCGGCGGCGCCTACTTCTTCCGCCAGCTCTCCGACGCCACCGGCCTGCTCGACGACAAGGCCGTCGGCGAGGCGCTGTGGCAGCTGGTGTGGGCCGGTTACGTCTCCGGCGACACCTTCGCCCCCGTGCGCGCTCTGCTCTCCGGCACCGCCCGCAGCACCACCGCCCATCGCACCCCGCGCCGGGCTCCCCGCGGCCGCGCCTACCTGCCGCGCCCGGCGATGCCGACCCGCAGCGGTCCGCCGACTCTGGCCGGGCGCTGGTCGATCCTGCCGGAACGGGTGCAGGACAACACCTTGCGCGCCCACGCCACCGCCGATCAACTCCTCGAACGCTACGGCGTGCTGACCCGGGGGTCGGTCCAGAACGAGGGCGTGCCCGGCGGTTTCGCGCTGATGTATCGAGTGCTCACCGAGTTCGAGGACCGCGGTCGTTGCCGCCGTGGCTATTTCGTCGACACGCTCGGCGGCGCGCAGTTCTCCACCACCGACACCGTCGACCGGCTGCGCTCCTTCGACACCGACCGCACCGCCACCCGGCCCGGCGTCGCGGTGGCCCTGGCCTCCTGCGATCCGGCCAACCCGTACGGCGCCGCGCTGCCGTGGCCGAAGGGTGACGCCGAGGGCGGCCACCGGCCCGGCCGCAAGGCGGGCGCCCTGGTGGTGCTGGTCGGCGGCGAGCTGGTGCTGTACGTGGAGCGCGGCGGCAAGACCCTGCTCAGCTTCACCGAGGACCCCGGACTGCGGCGGCTGGCCGCGACCGCGCTGGCCGGGCTGGTGCACGATCGCCGGGTCGACGGCCTGGTGATCGACAAGATCAACGGAGAGACCGTGCACGGCAACACCTTCGCCGATGTCCTGGTCGAGTCCGGGTTCTCGATGACCCCGCGCGGCCTGCGGCTGCGCAGGCAGGTGTAGCCGGATGCCCGAGGGCGACACCGTCTTCCGCGCTGCCGAGCGCCTGCGGACCGCGCTGGCCGGGCGCACCCTCACCCGCAGCGACTTCCGGGTGCCCCGATACGCGACGGTCGACCTGGTCGGCGACCTGGTCACCGAGGTCGGCAGCTACGGCAAGCACCTGTTCATCCGCACCGACCGCGTGAGCATCCACACCCATCTGAAGATGGAGGGTGTCTGGCGGATCTTCCACCACGGCCAGCGCTGGACGAAACCGCCGGTCACCGCCCGGCTGGTGCTGGCCAACGACGAGTTCGAGGCGGTCGGCTTCGAACTCGGCAAGGTGCAGGTGCTGCCGCGGGCCGAGGAACACACCGTCATCGATCACCTAGGTCCCGACCTGCTCGGCCCGAACTGGGACGCCGCCGAGGCCCTGCGCAGGATCAGCGAGTATCCCCGCCGCCCCATCGGCCTGGCCCTGCTCGATCAGCGCAACCTGGCGGGCATCGGCAACATCTACCGCAGCGAGATCTGCTTCCTGCGCCGCGTCCACCCCGCGACCCCGGTCGGTGACATCGGCGACCTGCCCGCCCTGGTCGACGAGTCCCACCGCGTGCTCGGCAAGGCCGCGCACCAGCCGCCCTGGCGCGCGATGGCCTACGGCCGCACCCGCCGCCCCTGCCCGCGCTGCGGCACCGCGATCGTTTCGCGGCTGCTCGGCGAGGACGACCCCGCCGATCGCATCACCCGGCGTGAACGCGGCATCTACTTCTGTCCTCGCTGCCAACCCGAACCAACTAACTAGACCGGTCGTCATACTCGAGCTACGCTGAGCCGGTGACCCCACGCACGGACTCCCGGCAGCGTTTCCTCGACGCCGCCGCCGACCTGTTCCACACCCAGGGCTACCACGCCACCGGCGTCAATCAGCTGGTCAGCGCGGGCGGCGCGCCCAAGGGCTCGTTCTACTTCCACTTCCCCGGCGGCAAGGAACAGCTCGCCGCCGAGGCCATCGCCCAGTCGTCCGACACGCTGCGGACGCTGCTCACCGACGCGCTCGCGGCCGGCGATATCGACGGCGTCTTCGCCGCCCTCGCCACGATGCTGACCGACTCGGACTTCCAGCGCGGTTGCCCGATCGCCACCATCGCCCTCGACGCGGGCGTCGACAGCGAACCGATCCGCGAAGCCTGCGTCACCGGCTTCGACTCCTGGCGCACCGCCATCGACGAGTTCCTGCGCGCCAAGGGAATTCCCGACGACCGCGCCGACCAGCTGTCCACGGTGGCCCTGGCCATGCTCGAAGGCGCACTCCTGCTCGCCCGCACCCGACGTGACCTCACCCCTCTGCGCGCGGTGGCCGACCACCTGCGCGCCACCCTCGAACAGGAGCTCTCCTGATGCGTCTGCACCACCTCGACGGCGGCACCATGCGTCCTTTCGGCGGCCGTCTGCTCGACGGCGTCGGCGGCCTCGCCCGCCGAGCCGAAATGGTCTGCCACTGCGTCCTCGTCGAACTCGACGACCGGCTGGTACTGATCGAGACCGGCATCGGCGAAGGCGCGGTGCGCCGTCCCGACGCCTGGCTCGGCCGCCGCTTCATCCGGCTGACCCGTCCCGTCCTCGAGCTCGAGGGCACCATCGCGCGCCGGATCGAGGCATTGGGCTTCCGCCGCGAGGACGTCACCGACATCGTGCTCACCCACCTCGATCTCGACCACGCGGGCGGTCTCGCCGAATTCCCCCAGGCCACCGTGCACGTCTACGGCGAGGAACTGCGCGCGCTCGAGGGCCATTTCGGTCCGCGCGAGAAATTCCGTTATCGCACGGCGCAATTCGAGCACAAGCCGCGCTGGGCGAGCTACGACGAACTCGGTGAGCCGTGGTTCGGCTTCGGCGCGGTGCGCCAATTGCGCGGCCTGCCGGCCGAACTGCTGATCATCCCGCTGGCCGGGCACACCCGCGGCCACGCGGGCATCGCGATCGACACCGGCGCCGGCTGGAAGTTCGCGGTCGGTGACGCGTACTTCCATCCCGGTCAGCTCGATCTCGGGCACCCGCACCAGCCACCCGGCGCCGCGCTGTTCGAGCGCCTGGTGCAGACCGTCGGGTCCGACCGGATCGACAATCAGGAGCGGCTGCGCGAACTGCTGCGTGGGCACGGCGACGACGTCGAGGTGTTCTGCGCGCACAACGCGGTCGAACTGCGCGCGTTGCAGAAGGCCACCGTCTAGCGGTCACCGCTCCTGCGGTACCGGCTCGAGCAGCTGCGGGCGCGGTTCCGGCGCCGCCGCCCGCAGCGCGTCGGCGGAGATGTCGTCGGGCTGGGTCTGTGATTCGATCTCGGCCCGCACCCGCGCCTGATACATGGTCACCTCGCGGTCGATATCGTCGGCGTCCCAGCCCAATACGGGCGCGACCAGGTGCGCGACCTGCTCGGCGCAGTGCGCGCCGCGATCGGCGTACTCGATCGAGATGCGGGTGCGACGGGCCAGGATGTCGTCGAGATGCAGCGCGCCCTCGGCGGCGGCCGCGTACACCGCCTCGACCTGGAGGTAGGCGGGCGCGTCGGTGATCGGTTGCAGCAGTTCGGGTCTGCCCGCCGCCAGGGACAGCACCTCGTCGACCACCGAGCCGTAACGGTCGAGCAGGTGCGTCATCCGGTACGGGTGCACGCCGTAGTGCTCGGCCAGCTGCACGGTCTGGTTCACCAATGCGAAGTAGCCGTCGGCCCCGATCAGCGCGACCTTCTCGGTGATCGACGGCGACACCCGGGCCGGAATGTCCTGCGCCGCTTCGTCCATCGCGTCGGCGGCCATCACCCGGTAGGTGGTGTACTTGCCGCCGGCGATGCTCACCAGGCCGGGCGCGACGCGGGCCACCGCGTGTTCACGCGACAGTTTGGAGGTCTCGTCGCTCTCCCCGGCCAGCAGCGGCCGCAGGCCCGCGTAGACGCCGTCGATGTCGGCGTGGGTGAGCGGGGTCACCAGCACCTCGTTCACCCGGTCGAGCAGGTAGTCGATATCGGCCTTGGTGGCGGCGGGGTGGGCGAGGTCGAGTTTCCAGTCGGTGTCGGTGGTGCCGACGATCCAGTGCGCGCCCCACGGGATGACGAACAGCACCGAGGTGGTGGTGCGCAGGATGATCGCGGCGTCGCTGACGATGCGGTCGCGCGGCACCACGATGTGCACGCCCTTGGACGCGCGCACATGGAATCGGCCGCGTTGCCGCGACAGGCCCTGCACCTCGTCGGTCCACACGCCGGTCGCGTTGATCACCACATTCGCGCGCGCCTCCCCGGTGCGCCCGTCCTCGGTGTCGCGCAGCTTCACCCCGACGACCCGGTCGGCCTCCCGCAGGAATCCGACGACCTGGGTGGAGGTGCGGATGACCGCGCCGTAGTGGGCGGCGGTGCGGGCCACGGTCATGGTGTGCCTGGCATCGTCGACGACGGTGTCGTAGTAGGTGACACCGCCGATCAGCGCGTCCCGGCGCAATCCCGGAGCCAGCCGCATCGCGCCGTGCCTGGTCAGGTGACGCTGTCCCGGAACCGATTTGGCGCCGCCCATGGTGTCGTAGAGGGTCAGGCCCGCGGCCACGTACGGCCGCTCCCACACCCGGCGGGTCAGCGGGTACAGGAACCGCAGCGGCTTCACCAGATGCGGCGCCAGGGTCGACAGCGCCAGCTCGCGTTCCTTCAGCGCCTCCCGGACCAGACCGAACTCGAGCTGTTCGAGATAGCGCAGGCCGCCGTGGAACATCTTCGACGACCGGCTCGACGTCCCCGAGGCCAGATCGCGGGCCTCGACGAGCGCGACCGACAGGCCACGGGTCGCGGCGTCGAGCGCGATACCGGCTCCGACCACGCCCCCGCCGACGACCAGCACGTCGAACTGGTCCTTGCCGAGTCGTTCCCAGGCGGCGCGACGCTGGTCGGGGCCGAGCTGACCGGGCCCGAGCCGCTGACCGCCCGCGACCAGTTCGCCCGGGCGCAGGAACGGAAACTCCGGTGTCTGCGACATGCTCGACTCCTCGCCGCCGACCGAGGACGGTCGGAATCTCCCGACAGTGGGTCGACGCCGTGCACGGTCCCGGCGCCGCTGCGTACAGGCTAAACGTAGTGCCTTCGCGGCGCGCGGGACGTTCACCGCGGGGTGTGGCAGCGAATTCGGCGCGGAAAACAGCCGGGAGCGCGCGGCGGTGTCTTCGCGACGAAGCGGCAGCGTCGCCGGTCCGGGGTTCGGTAGCCTGCATCAATGCGTCGCTATGTGGCCGCCATCGATCAGGGCACGACTTCGAGTCGCTGCATCGTCTTCGACCGGCAGGGCCGGATCGTCGGGACCGCGCAGCGGGAGCATCGCCAGATCTTCCCGAAGCCGGGGTGGGTCGAACACGATCCGGCGGAGGTGTGGCGCAATACCGAATGGGTGCTCGGCGCGGCGCTGGGCAACGCCGGCTGCTCGGCCGGTGACCTCGCCGCCATCGGCATCACCAACCAGCGCGAGACCACCGTCGTCTGGGATCGCGCCACCGGCGCACCGGTCTACAACGCGATCGTCTGGCAGGACACCCGCACCGATCAGCTGTGCGCCGAACTCGCCGGTGATCAGGGCCCGCAGCGCTACGCCGAACGCACCGGCCTGCCGCTGTCCACCTATTTCGCCGGTCCGAAGCTGCGCTGGATCCTCGACAACGTCGCCGGTGTCCGCGCCCGCGCCGAGGCCGGTGACCTCTGTTTCGGCACCATGGACAGCTGGGTGCTGTGGAAGCTGACCGGCGAGCACCTCACCGACGTCACCAATGCCTCGCGCACCATGCTGATGGATCTGCGTACGCTGCAATGGGATTCGGCGATCTGCGCCGAGTTCGACATCCCGATGTCGCTGCTGCCGCGGATCCGCAGCTCTTCGGAGGTCTACGCCGAGATCACCGCGGGACCGTTCGCCGGGGCGCCCGTGGCAGGCATTCTCGGCGACCAGCAGGCCGCCACCTTCGGCCAGGCGTGCCTGTCGCCCGGCGAGGCCAAGAACACCTACGGCACCGGCAATTTCATGCTGCTCAACACCGGCACCACCCCGGTGATCAGCAAGCACGGCCTGCTCACCACCGCGTGCTATCAGCTCGGCGACCAGCCCGCCGTCTACGCACTGGAGGGGTCCATCGCCGTCACCGGTTCGCTGGTGCAGTGGTTGCGCGACAATCTCGGCATCATCTCCTCGGCGGAGGAGGTGGAACCGCTGGCGCGCAGCGTCGAGGACAACGGCGGCGCCTACTTCGTCCCCGCCTTCTCCGGGCTGTTCGCCCCGCGCTGGCGGCCCGACGCCCGCGGTGTCATCGCGGGCCTGACCCGGTTCGTCACCAAGGCCCATTTGGCCAGGGCCGCATTGGAATCCACCGCGTTCCAGACCCGCGAGGTCGTCGACGCCATGCGCGCCGACGCCGGCGCCCAGCAGCTCGATCTGGAACTGACCACGCTCAAGGTCGATGGCGGCATGACCGGCAACGACCTGCTCATGCAGTTCCAGTCCGACATCCTCGACGTCCCCGTGGTCCGCCCGGTGGTCCGCGAGACGACCGCGCTCGGCGCCGCCTACGCGGCGGGCCTGGCCGTGGGCTACTGGTCCGGCCTCGACGACCTGCGCGCCAACTGGACCGCGGATCACACCTGGACGCCCACCATGTCCGAGGACGAGCGCATCCTGCGCTACGCCGAATGGAACAAGGCGGTCGAACGCACCTACGGCTGGGTCTGAGGACTCAGAGCGCACGCCCCAGCCGGGCCACGGCCTCGGCCAGGGTCGCCTCGTCCGAGGTGGTGAAGCACAGCCGCATCGACGAACGGTAGGCGTCGGAGACGGCGAAGGCCGCGCCGGGGACATAGGCCACGCCGACGTCGAGGGCCGCGGGGAGCAGGTCCGTGGTGTCGGTGCCGTCGGTGAAGTCGACCCAGACGAACATGCCGCCCGTCGCGTCGGTGCTGCGCACCCGCTCGCCGAAAGTGTCGCGCACCGCCGAGACCAGCGCACGGGCCCGGCTGCCGTAGGCGGAGCGCACCGAATCGACGTGGGCGGCAAGCCAATCGGTGTCGGTCAGCAAGTCGGTGGCGATCTGGTGGGTGAGGGCCGAACCGCACAGATCGGCGCCCTGCTTGAGCAGTTCGACCGCGCGACAGACGTGGTCGGGCGCGACCATCCAGCCGACGCGCAGGGCGGGAGCCAGGATCTTGGAGGTACTGGAGAGCCGGATCACCTGCGGCGAGTAGCTCGCGACCGGATCGGGCGCGGGCCGGTCGAACCAGAGCTCACCGTACGGGTCGTCCTCGATGACCCAGAAGCCGTGCGCCTCGGCGAGTTCGGCGAGGCGGCGGCGGCGTTCGGGGGCCAGCGTGACCCCGCCCGGGTTGTGGAAGTTGGACACCGTGTGCACGACGGCGGGGCGCTCCCCGGCGGCGAGCAGGTCTTCCAGCACGTCGACGCGCATGCCGTCACCGTCGAGCGGCACCGCGACGATTCGCGCGCCCGCGGCCCGGAACACCTGCAGCGCACCGACATACGCGGGATCCTCGACGATCACCAGCGCACCCGGATCGAGCAGCACCTCGGCGAGCAGCGAGAGCGCCTGCTGCGAGCCGTGGGTGATGAAGACTTCCCCGAGCGGCACCGCGCGGCCGATCCGCGCGGACTCGCGCGCCGCGATCACCTCACGGAGTGCGGGCCAGCCCGGCGACTCGGTGTACTGCAGGGCCGCGGCGTCGGTGAGCGCGGCCTGCGCGGCGGCGGCGATGCGCTCGCGCGGCATCAGCGCCGCGTCGGGCAGCCCGCCCGCGAGGCTGATGATGTCGGCGCGCGCCGTGAGCTTGAGCAGGTCCCTGATCGCCGAGCTCTGCAGGCCCGCGAGCTTGCTCGCCAGTGCTGGAGTTGTCGACAACATGGAAACCTCCCGGGAACGCCACGGAACCGCAATCATCCCACGATTGCATACCGTTCGCCAGGATGTGAAATAGAGATCCCAGATTATGGGACCGCTATCGCGCCGTAATCGACTTGACCTGCCATTTCCCATCGGTGTTGGTGGTGACGATCTCCTGCTTGTAGACGATCGCCGAACCATCGGGATGCCATTCGCGCAGTTCCACGTCGTAGCGGCCGACGGCGGTCTCGCGCATCTTCACGCAGTGTTTGGACCCAGTGGGGATCAGCTCGTCGATCGCCTTCTGGATCGTCTCGGCGGTGGAGATGTTCTCGGCGTCCGGCGCCACGTAGTCGCGCACCTTGGCCCCGGACCGGTCGACGTAGAAGGCGTACTGGAAGCCCAGGATGGCCTTCGAGCCGGACGAGGTGTCCCCCGGGCCGTTGCCGACGGTGACGGCCTGCTCGGCCACGGCCTTGCATTCGGTGGGCGAGGCGATCGACGGAATCGGGGCGGCGGTCACGCCGGGGTCGCTGCCACCACCGCGCTTGACCAGGGCGATCGTCAGGATCAGCGCGACGACGAGCAGCACCGCGGCCGCCGCGCCGCCGATGATCCAGCGCAGGCGGCGCTTGTCGATGTCCGGCTTCTCGCTGACCGGCGTCACCGGGGTCTTCGGCGCGAGGCGACGGGCGATCGGGTCGTCGGCCCAGGACAACCCGGGCTCCGACGGCGGCTTCGGGACCGCGCCGCCCTCGTCGGGGCTGTTCCACCAGGCCTTGTCGTCGGCCTTGGGCTCCTCGGTGATCGGCGCGCGCACCGGCTCCGGCGCGGGCACCCGCACGGTCTCGGGGGCGGGGGCGTCGACGGGCGCCTGGGCGCGCGGCGTCGGCCGCTCGCGGCGGATCACCTCGGTGTGCTCACGACCCGAGGTCACCGGCACCGAGTCACCGAACGGCGAACCGTCCCGGCGCGGCAGTTCACCGGTGAAACGGACCGTCTGGTCTTCCGATGGCGCGCTCATGCGCGGATCGGGGGCGCCGAACGGCGAGGGCGCCTGCGGCGGCACAGGCGGCGGGGTGGCCACGGCGTCGCCGAAGACCGAGGTGGGCGCGGCGGGCTGTACCGGCGGACGCGGGGGCATCGTCGGCGGCGGCGGGACGGGCGGCTGTCCGGCGATCGGCGCGCCGAACGGACCGGGCGCGGCGGCCGGACCGGACGGCGGCGCGGCCGGTCGCCAGCCCATCTCCGGGTGGCCGCCGGGCGGCGCGGGCGGCGGGGCCGCGGCGAGCGGACCACCGAAACCGGTGGTCACGTCGTCGACGGGCGGCCCGAAATCGCCTACGGGAGGACCGAATCCGGCGGCGGGTGGTGTGCCGCCGCGCTCGTTGTCGTCACCGTCGGTGCCCAAATCCAATCCTTTCCCCAGGACACACGTGTGGGGCGGTCGCCATCCGACCGCCCCACACGACGTACTGCGTGTCAGTACTGGAGCGAGCCACCCCACTGGGTGGTGACACCTGCGACGTTCACCGTCTGAAGCAGCTCCCCCGGCACCGGAAGTGTAGCCTTTGCGGCCGCTTCGATCGCGGCGGCGCCACCCGGCTGCGCCTTGATCCAGTTCTCGACCGCCGCCTTGGCCAGGTTGGCCTGGGTGGTGTCGAGGACGGTCACGGTGGTGTTGTCGGCCCGGCCGTCGCCACCGTTGTAGGTGGTGACCTTCACCGAGTTCTCGCCGATGTACTCGACCGAGACGCCCGCGTCACCGAAACCGGTCGGCGTGCGGTAGCCGACAGTGCCGACGTAGCCGGAGGCGTTGTTGTAGTGGTGGGTGTTGACCACACCGGGCAGCACGCCGCCGCCGTCGATGGAGACGCCGACTTCCTGGTGCGGGCCCTCCATCTCGACGACCGGCGCGGCCGGGGCGTCGGTGAAGTGCGGCGCCTGCCAGGTGGGCGTCTGCACGAGCTGGTCGGAGCCCTCGCCCTCGGTGGCCGTGCCCTGATCGGACGGCACGCTCGGCTGGGTCTGCGACGGCTGACCCTGCGACTGCTGACCACCGGGCGTGGTACCCGGCTGACCCGGGGTGGTGCCCTGCTGGCCGGGCGTGGTGCCCTGCTGGCCTGGAGTGGTCTCCTCCTGCGGGGTGGTGCCCGCGCGCTCCGGCTGCACGGCCGGCTGCGCCTGGCCGCCCTGGCCGGTCTGACCCGGCACCGGCAGCGGCGCGACGCGCGGGCTGGTGACGCCCGGCTGGCTCGGGGTCGGGGTGGCAGGCGTGGCCTGACCCGGCTGACCCGGCGCGGGGCTGGTCACGCCCGGCTGGGCCGGGGTCGGCTTGGTCTGACCGGGCTTGGTCTCGCCCGGCTTCACGTTCTCCGGCGTCTCCGGCTGCGTCTGCTCGGGGCCGCCGGTCTCCGGCGCCTCCTCCGAGGGCTGCTGGGTGCCCGGCTGCGCAGGCGCCGGGGTCGCGGGAGTGGTCGGCTGGTCACTGGGGACCGCGCCGGCCGGAGCCGCGAGAATGGTTGCCACGGCAGCCGCAGCGGCCAGGGGCAACGACGTGCTGGCCATCGCTCGCTGCGCCCGACTCGGCTTACGATGCTTCACTTTTCGCTTATCCCTTTCCCGGAGGGAATCCCCCACTGCTCCACCACGCGACCACTTCTGATCGCGCCTCGGCCGTGAGTCAACCACATGAGCGCGGGACAGGCAACGCAGCAGTAAGTTTCGCACCGCTGCCGCTCCGCCTGCGGAAACACGCTCCGGGACCCCCGCGCGGAATCGACGACCACCGTTGTCGAACAAGACAATTCGAAACCTCGCCGTTCAGTGATCCGACTCACATTCCGGCGCGGCCGCTCAGTCCAGGTCGTCGTGGCGCATCAGCAAACGCCCGGCTTCGGTGACCGAACCGGTCAGCGACGGATACACCGAGAACGTCTGCGCGAGATCGGTGACGGTGAGGTTGTTCTGCACCGCCAGCGCGATCGGCAGGATCAGCTCCGAGGCGATCGGCGCGACGACCACACCGCCGATCACCACGCCGGTCGCCGGGCGGCAGAAGATCTTGACGAAACCGCGCCGCAGCCCCGACATCTTCGCGCGCGGATTGGTGTTCAGCGGCAGCATCACCGTGCGGGCGGGCACCTCGCCGTTGTCGATGGCGGTCTGGCTGACGCCGACGGTCGCGATCTCCGGGCGGGTGAACACCGCCGAGGCCACCGTCTTCAAGCGGATCGGGCTCACGCCCTCGCCCAGCGCGTGATACATCGCGATGCGGCCCTGCATGGCGGCCACCGAGGCCAGCGGCAGCAGGCCGGTGCAGTCGCCCGCCGCGTAGATGCCGGGCACCGAGGTGCGCGAAACCCGGTCGACGCGAAGGTATCCGCCGCGATCGAGCTCGATGCCGACCCGGTCCAGGCCCAGGCTCTGCGTGTTCGGGGTGGAACCCACGGTCATCAGCGCGTGCGAACCCGTCACGGTACGGCCGTCGGACAGCTTCACCACGATGCCGTCGGCGGTGCGCTCCACCGCGTCGGCGCGGGCGTGCTTGACCAGTTCCACGCCGCGCTCGGCCAGCGCGTCCTCCAGCACGAGCGCCGCGTCGGCGTCCTCGCCCGGCAGCACGCGGTCGCGGCTGGAGACCAGCTTCACCCGCACGCCCATCTCGGTGTAGGCGGAGACGAACTCGGCGCCGGTGACGCCGGAACCCACCACCACCAGCGTCTCGGGCAGTTCCTGCAGGTCGTAGAGCTGGCGCCAGTTCAGGATGCGCTCACCGTCGGGCTCGGCGCCGGGCAGCACGCGCGGGCTGGCGCCGGTCGCGATCAGCACGACCTCGGCCTCGAACTCCTCGGCGCTGCCGTCGGCCAGCGTGGCCCTGACGCGGTGCGCCAATCCGGCGGCGGGACCGACCAATTCGCCCCGGCCCGCCAGCAACTGCACCCCGGCGGCCTGCAGCTTGGCGCGGATGTCGGCGGACTGGGCCAGCGCGAGCGCCTTGACACGGCCGTTCACCTCGGGCAGGTGCACCTGCGCCTGGCTGGCGTCGAGGGTGATGCCCAGATCACGAGCCCGGCGCAGGTCGGTGCGCAGACCGGTGGAGGCGATGAAGGTCTTGGAGGGAACGCAGTCCCAGAGCACGCACGCGCCGCCGATGCCGTCGGCGTCGACCAGGGTGACCGAGGCCCCGTGCTGGGCGGCCACCAGCGCCGCCTCGTATCCCGCCGGTCCGCCACCGATGATCGCAATCCGTGCCACAGCCACGCTCCCTGTATTCGCCTGATCAGCCGCGTCCCTTGTGAGGACCCGTCCGTACTGTCACCCCATCATTTCAGGTGCGCTGTGACGGTTCGGGGTCGGATCGGTGAACAAGTTCGGCGTGTCGAAGCCCGCCACAACTGTGACCGTCAGCCGATCTGGGTGGGAGACAGGAATTCCACTGCTGTTATTGGCTACAGTTCGTCAGGTGCCGATCTATGCCGCTTACGGGTCCAACATGGACTCGACGCAGATGCTGGAACGCTGCCCGCATTCGCCCATGTCCGGGACCGGGTGGCTGGAAGGTTGGCGCCTGACCTTCGCCGGTGACGACATCGGCTGGGAAGGGCCGTTGGCCACCGTCGTCGAGGATCCGGGCTCCCGGGTATTCGTCGTCCTCTACGACGTCTCCCCCGAGGACGAGGAACGCCTCGACCGCTGGGAAGGCTCGGACTTCGGTATCCACAAGAAGATCAGGATCCGGGTCACCGGCACCCAGGGCGAGTCCCGGCTGGCGTGGCTGTATGTCCTCGACGCCTACGAGGGCGGACTGCCGTCGGCGCGCTACATCGGCGTGATCGCCGACGCGGCCGAGAAGGCGGGCGCCCCAGAGGATTACGTCCACGCCCTGCGCACCCGCAACAGCAAGAACGTCGGCCCCGGCGCCTGAGCTCGTCCGCCTCTCCGCGAATTCTGGCCGGACTCACCGGCCGCTGACTTTCTCGTCGGCGGCCGGCGGTCGTGGGACTCAGCCCGTACCCGGTGAGTTACCCGTGTGCTTCGGTGCTGCTCACGCCTGAAGAATGATGTTCGTGAGGGTCCGCACGCCCACGGCCAGGGCTCGCTCGTCGATGTCGAACGTGGGCTGGTGCAGGTCCAGTTGGTCGCCGGTGCCGGACCAGACGCCCAGTCGGGCCATGGCGCCGGGAACTTCCTCCAGGTACCAGGAGAAGTCCTCGCCGCCGCCGGACTGCGGGGTGTCGGCCAGGGCGTCGGGGCCCATCGCCAGAACCGCGTTCTCGAACATCAGGGCCGAGGTGGGGTCGTTGACCACCGGGGGCACGCCGCGCTTGTAGTTGAGCTGGTAGCGCACGCCGGTCGGCGCCAGCAGGCCGTCGACGATCTCGCGGACCAGCGGTTCCAGCAGCAGCCAGGTGGCGTGGTCGCCGGTGCGGACGGTGCCGGTGAGCATGCCGGTCTGCGGGATCGCGTTCGGCGCCTTGCCCGCGCTGACCGCGCCCCACACCATGACGGTGCTGGTGCGCGGATCCACCCGACGGCTCAGCAGCCCGGGCAGGCCGGTGATGACCGTGCCGATCGCGTAGACCAGATCGCTGGTCAGGTGCGGGCGCGAGGTGTGCCCACCCGGCGAGTCCAACACCAGCTCGACGGTGTCGGCGGCCGAGGTGATCGCCCCGGTCCGCAGGCCGACCTTGCCGACCTCCAGCCGGGGGTCGCAGTGCAGCGCGAAGATCCGGTCGACGCCCTGCATCGCCCCCGCGGCGACGACGTCGAGCGCACCGCCCGGCATCACTTCCTCGGCGGGCTGGAACACCAGCCGCACCCCGACCGGCAGCGTGTGCTCGGCCTCGGCCAGCGCCAGCGCGGTACCGAGCAGCACCGTGGTGTGCGCGTCGTGCCCGCAGGCGTGCGAGACGCCCGGCACGGTCGAGGCGAAGCTCAGACCGGTGAACTCCTGCATCGGCAGCGCGTCCATGTCGGCGCGCAGGGCGATGCGCCGCGTGCCGGTCGGCCCCAGATCGCAGATCAGGCCGGTGCCGCCGGGCAGTACGTCCCAGCTCAGACCCGCTTTGGTCAGCCACCCCGAGACGAACTCGGTGGTGGCGAACTCCGCGCGCGACAACTCGGGGTTGGCGTGGATGTGCCTGCGCCATTGCACGAGGTCGGCGGTGTGCTCGGCCAGCCACGCGTCGACGATCTCCGCTCCTGGCATATCGGTTCGTTCGGTGTCCGGCATGGTCGGACAGACCGCGTTCTCACGCATCATCGAGTGGGCTCCCACGCCCATCGATAGCGCGTCGGCGCCTGCGCGCGCGGTGCCCGAATAGCCGGAAATGCTCACCGAATGTCCTCCTGTCGTTCGACCAGCCGTTGCAACAACCTGTCCCTGTGTACTTCATCGCGCGCTATCGCGACAGCGGTACGCGCCAGTGCGCGGGCGCCGTCGAGCACCGCGCGATCGGCCGAGGCGTTCACCGCGGCGGCGGCGAAGTCCGGCTGATGGGTCACCGCGCCACCGGCGTCGATGCCGATCACCGGGTGGATACCGGGGATCACGTTGGTGACGTTGCCCATGTCGGTGCTCCCGAGCGGACGCAGCACCTCGAGCTCGGGCGCGATCGGCACCCTGCCCAATCCGGTGATCTGCGCGCGGTAGACAGCCGAGAGAACCGGGTCGGGGGTGAGCTCGGTATAGGTGGGCGCGAGCGTCCGTATGTCGTGAGTGCAGCCGGTTGCCAGGGCGCCCGCCTCGAAACACGCCTTCGCTCGTCGCATCAGGTCGTCGAGTGACGCGGAATCGGCCGCGCGGAGGTAGTACAGCAACTCCGCCCGTCCGGGCACGATGTTGGGGGCTACGCCACCGTCAGCGACTATACCGTGCAGTTGCTGGCCAGGGCGCAAATGCTGGCGCAGCAAGCCGACGGCAACCTGGGTCAGGGTCACCGCGTCACCGGCGTTGCGGCCGAGCTCCGGTGCGGCACTGGCGTGCGCCTCGCGGCCGTGGAAGACGATCGACAGGTCGGCCAGGGCCAGTGAGCGCGCGCCGACGATGTCGGCGGGGCCGGGGTGGACCATCATCGCCATCGCGATGTCGTCGAAGGCGCCCGCCTCGAGCATCAGGACCTTGCCGCCGCCACTCTCCTCGGCGGGCGTGCCGAGCACGACGACGGTCAGACCGAGCTGATCGGCGACCTCGGCCAGTCCGATCGCGGCGCCCACCGCGGAGGCGGCGATGATGTTGTGCCCGCAGGCGTGCCCGATCTCGGGCAGCGCGTCGTATTCGGCGCAGATACCGACGGTCAGCGGGCCGCTGCCGTAGACGGCGCGAAAGGCCGTCGGCAGGCCCGCGACGCCGGTGGTGATCAGAAAACCGCGCTCGGCCAGGGACGCGAGGATCTTGGCGACGCTGCGCGTCTCGGCGAAAGCGAGCTCGGGTTCGGCGTGGATCGCGTGCGAGAGGCCGATCAGCTCCTCCGATGCCGCGGCGATCGCGGCATCGGAGGCGGTGGCCGAGAATTCGCCGGTGCGCGAGGGTGCCATACCCCCCAGTCTCGCATCAGCGGCGGTCCGGGGCGCACCGGCGCGGGAGTCAGCTGCCGAACGGCAGGTTCTCGGCGGTGACCGGGGTGGCCAGCGCGGCCAGGGTCTCGGCGTGCAGCGCGGTCTTGATGATCGGGGTGATCGGCTTGCGCAGGCTGGTCAGCGCGGCGGCGCGCCCGATCGCGGCGGGCAGCACCTCCTCGGCGTCGGCCTTCGCGTCCACGATGCCCGCCGCGATCGCCTCGTCGGCGGCGAAGCGGTGGCCGGTGGTCATCGCCTGCACGCACACCTGGTTGCTCAGCCGGCCCTTGAGCAGGCCGTTCATGCCGACGGTGAAGGGCATGCCGAGGTGCACCTCGGGCAGCGACCAGAAGCCGCGGTCACCGCGCATCACACGGAAGTCGTGCGAGGAGGCCAGCATCGCGCCCGCGCCGAACGCGTGGCCGTTGATCGCGGCGACGGTGGGCATCGGGAAGGTCAGCAGGCGGGTGTAGAGGGTGTGCACCCGGTCGAGGTAGCCGTGGATCTTGTCCAGGTTGCCGAACAGCCAGTCGGTGTCGAGACCGTTGCTGTAGTACTTGCCGGTCGCCACCGTGACCAGCGCGGCAGCACCCTCCGACGCCTCGACCTCGTCGAGGGCGGCGTGGAAGGCATCGATCCAACCCGGCGAGAAACGGTTCTCGTTGTCGGTCTCCCCCTCGTTCCCGAGGTACAGGACGAACACATCACCGGAGCGCTCCAAATACGGCATGACGGGAAGAATAAACCGCAGCTGGGCACTTACCTACCAACGGGTAGCCTCCGCCCGCCAACGGATAGCGTCCCGCCCGCCCGACCCCGCACCCCCGACCTCGAGGAGGGGCGGCCGCGCAGCGGCCGGTTCGCGGCCGGGTCGCCGGTCAGGCGCCGCGGCGCACGCGACGAGGGAGCAAGCCGCGGCGCCTGACCGGCGACCCCTCGGGGCCGCGAACACGCGGCGCCCGCGCCGCATAGACTCAGCCCATGCTTGCCGAACAGGCCGCTCAGGCGATCGCCGAACGTACGGGAGTGCCGCGTCATCGCGTGGCCGTGGTGCTGGGATCGGGGTGGCAGGAGGCAGCCGCCGAGATCGGCGCGCCGCACGCCTCGATCGCCATGCCGGAGCTACCCGGCTTCGGCAAACCCAGCGCGCAGGGCCACGGCGGCATGGTGCATTCGGTCACCGTCGACGACAACAACGTGCTGCTGCTGATGGGCCGTCAGCACCTGTACGAGGGCTACACGCCCCAGCAGGTGGTCCACCCGGTGACGGCGGCGATCGCGGCGGGGGCCGAGATCGTGCTGCTCACCAATGCCGCGGGCGGGATCAGGCCCGGCCTGCGGGTCGGTGAGCCGGTGCTCATCGCCGATCACCTCAACCTCACCGCGCGCACGCCGCTGGAAGGCGCCCGCTTCGTCGACCTGGTCGATGCCTGGGACCCCGAACTGCGCGCCCTGGCCAGGGAGATCGACCCCAGCCTGACCGAGGGCGTCTACGCCGGGCTCACCGGCCCGCAGTACGAGACACCCGCCGAGATCCGCATGCTGGCCACGATCGGCGCCGACCTGGTCGGCATGTCGACGGTGCTGGAGGCGATCGAGGCGCGCTCGCGCGGCGCGCGGGTGCTCGGCATCTCGCTGGTCACCAACCTCGCGGCAGGCGTCACCGGTCAGCACCTGTCGCACGCGGAAGTGCTCGCCGAGGGCCAGGCCGCCGCGCCTCGGCTCGGCAAGCTGCTGCGCGGGATCCTGGAGCGCGTGTAGATGTTGCGCTTCGGGACCGCGGGCCTGCGTGGACCGCTGCGCGAGGGCCCGGACGGCATGAACGTGACCACCGTGTCGCGGGCGAGCGCCGGTGTCGCGGCCTGGCTGCGCGAACGGTGCCTGGGCGGCGGCGCGGTCGTCGTCGGGCGCGACGCCCGGCACGGCTCGGCCGAGTTCGCCACCGCGACCGCCGAGATCTTCACGGCCGCGGGCTTTCCCGTGACGCTGCTGCCCGAGCCGGTGCCGACGCCGGTGGTGGCGTTCGCGGTCCGGCAGCTGGGCGCGGTGGCCGGGGTGCAGATCACCGCGTCGCACAACCCGCCCGCCGACAACGGCTACAAGGTGTACCTCGACGGCGGGTCCCAGCTGATCGCGCCCGCCGATACCGAGATCGAGCGGTGCATCGAGGCGGTGGGCGACCCGATCGCGCGCGAGCCGGTCTCCCCGTCCGGCGCGGAACTGGTCGACCGCTACCTCGCGCGCGTCGCCGAACTGCCCGGCGTGCTCGGCGGCGCGGGCGAGCGGGCTCCGGTGCGGATCGCGCTGACCGCGCTGCACGGCGTCGGCGGGGAGCTCGCGGTGCGGGCGCTGGCCGCCGCCGGATTCACCGACGTGCACGTCGTCGACGAGCAGTTCGCCCCCGACCCCGACTTCCCGACCGTCGCGTTCCCGAACCCCGAGGAACCCGGCGCGGCCGACCTGCTGCTGGCACTGGCCGAACGGGTGGACGCCGATCTGGCGATCGCGCTCGATCCCGATGCCGATCGCTGCGCCCTCGGCGTGCCCGGCCCCGCCGGCTGGCGCATGCTGCGCGGCGACGAAACAGGTGTGCTGCTGGCCGATTACGTCCTGCGCACCGCCACCGGCGACCCGCTGGTCGCCACCACCCTCGTCTCCTCGCGACTGCTGTCGAAGCTGGCCCCGGCCCGATCGGCCCGCTACGCCGAGACCCTCACCGGCTTCAAATGGCTGGCCAGGGCGGGCGAAGGGCTCGTCTACGCCTACGAGGAAGCCATCGGCCACTGCGTCGACCCGGCCACCGTCCGAGACAAGGACGGCATCTCCGCCGCCGTCGCGGCCGCCGACCTCGTCGCCCTGCTGCAGGCCGAGGGCCGCACCCTCCAGGACGAACTCGATTCCTACGCGGTCGAATTCGGCCTGCACGCGGGCGATCAGGTCTCCCTGCGCCTGCCCGACCAGGCCGCCGCGAGCGCCCTCGCCGCCGCCCTGCGCGCGAACCCGCCCAGCGAGATCGCCGCGACCCCGGTGAAATTCACCGACCAGTCCCAGGTCCGCGGCCGGATGCGCACCGACGCCCTGATCTTCGACGCCGACGACTTCCGCATCGTCGTGCGTCCCTCGGGCACCGAACCGAAACTCAAGTGCTACCTGGAGGTCTTCGCCCCGGTCCCGGACCCCACCGCCCTTCCGCAGGCCCGCACCGCCGCGGCCCACCGCCTAGCCGAACTGGCCGACTACTGCCGTTCCCTCGACACGGGGACGCGGTGATCGAGAAGCACTGCACTCATTGCGGCGGAACTGTTCTGCGCCTCGGCAGGCTGGAAGGTACTGGAAGCAATGCCGAGGCCGAGACTCGATGGCTGGAAGGTCCATTCCAGAGCGGCTCTTACGGCGGCACGAGGCGCTCCCGTAAAGCGGCCGTCGATGTCGACGCCTACCGATGCGTCGCTTGTGACCACCTCGAGCTGTTCGTTCGGAACGACTGACGCGCAGGCCGCGTCACCGGGTTTCGCGCACCTGCGGGCGGTCGAACAGTTCACGATCCGCCGGTGGCATCTCGGCGATCGGCAGTGGCGATGTTGAGCGGTGGCCGCGCTCGATCGAGCACTGCCGGAACGGCCCCGACGACGAGAGCAGCACGCGGACATGCGGATCCGCGTGATCGAGGAACCACACGCTGAGGCCGAACCCGCCGCCGAGCCGCAGTTCCTCCCAGGCTTGCCATAACGCATCGAGCCGGACCAGCGCACCGGCGTGCCGCCACCATTCCGGGCACCAGTGCACCTGCTCGCCCGGCCGGTATCCCACGGTGTCACCGACCAGCCCGGCAAAGTACCCCGAGACCCACTCCAGCACATCGGCGTAGACCCGATCGACCGGTTCGTCCCCGCTGCTGTCCGCACTCCCCATAGAGGCAGAATGACACAGATCGGCCGGTCAGTGACAGGATTTCAGCGCGGTCCGAACTGGCGGTCGCCCGCGTCGCCGAGGCCGGGGACGATGTAGGCGTTCTCGTTGAGTTTCTCGTCGACGGCGGCGGTGACCAGACGGACAGGTAGGCCGGAGTCGGCCAGGGCGGCAACACCTTCGGGCGCGGAGACGACACAGACGGCGGTGATGTCGGTGGCGCCGCGGGCGACGAGGAGTTCGAGGGTGTGGCGCATCGAGCCGCCGGTGGCGAGCATCGGATCGAGGACGAACACGGGCAGGCCGCTCAGGTCGGCGGGCAGCGATTCCAGGTAGGGCACCGGCTGATGGGTCTGCTCGTCGCGGGCGATGCCGACGAAACCGACCCGCGCCTGGGGCACGAGATCCGCGGCGGCGTAGACCATGCCGAGCCCGGCGCGCAGCACCGGAACCAGCAGCGGCGGCGCGGCCAGCCGCACGCCTTCGGTGACCGCCACCGGCGTGTCGATCGGCTCACGCACGACGGGCGCGTCGCGCAGCGCCTCGTACATGAGAATGCCGGTGAGGTCGCGCAATGCCGTGCGGAACGCGGCGTTGTCGGTACGGGCGTCCCGCATGGTGCTCAGCAGGGTCGCGGCCAGCGGGTGATCGACGGTGTCGGTGCGCATGAAAAAACGATAGGGTCACCAGGCGCTCCGGGTGCGGCTGCTGGGGAAATTTTCGCGGTCGAGGGAACCGAATGCGGCCTCGGTGCGTCCAAGCAAGAGAGTGACGTACTCTGCCCGGGAACTCGAGGATTGGGGGAAGTTCGATGACTAAGATGTCGGCCGATGCGGAGGGCATCGTCGCCTACAGCGCGACCGCCGGGGTCATGTCCACCGACCTGGCGACGGCGGTCGCCGGATCGATCGCCTCGGCCCCCGGCTTGCTCGGCCCGATCATGGGCCTGATCGGCGGCGATTTCGTCGCCGCGTACTCGGCGGCGCACGCCGGCCATGTGGCCGCGATCGGTCAGCTCTCGGCGGTCATGGCGAGTATGAGCGCGGCGACCGCGAGCGCGGCGACCACCCTCGTCGACACCGACGCCGACTTCGCGGGCGGGCTCGGCTCGGCGGGCGAGATCGGCACCGAGGCATGATCGACCTCAGCGGACTGGCCCAGCCCCTGCTGGATCTGCTGTCCAGCTTCGGCACCGGGGTGCTGGGCACCGGCGGCGCGTCCGACGGGCTGCGGTCCACCTCGACCAACCTCGACCAGATCTACGAGCTCGGCCGCAACAGCATCAACAACGTGAACACCGCGTGGGACGGCATGGCGGTCGACGCCGCCACCTCCAAGGCGCTGCGCGTGCAGACCTCCTCGGCCACCCTGTCCGACACCGGCAACGAGATGGCGACCGTCGTCGACCAGGCCGCGGCCTATGTCGAGACCGGGCAGAAGGATCTCGACACCATCGTCAATTCCTTCCTCGCCGACGTGTCGGCGCTCAGCCCCACCCTGGCCACCCCCGCGGGCCTGGTGGCCGTGGTGAGCTCGGCGATCGACCACATCGGTCAGGGTCTCGGCGTCGTCAGCCGGGTGGAGGAGGAGCTGGGCACGCAGACCGCGGCGATCCAGGAGCTCACCCCGGCGCCGTCGAGCACGTCACTGGCGAGCACGTCCTCGGGCATCTCCAGCCTCGCGTCCTCGGCGTCGAGCCTGCTGTCGGGCACCGGCGGTTCGGTGCTCAGCGCCGTGTCCTCGGGCCTGTCGAGCGCGCTGAGCGGTACCTCCAGCAGCTCGAAGTCGACCACCACCGGCACCACGACGAACAACGGCAGCAAGACCTCCACCGGGTCGTCGTCGGGCTCCTCGACCGGGTCGACCGGCACCGGCGTCAAGATCACCCTGCCCGACGGCAGCACCGTCGAGGCGCCCAACGAGGAGGCCGCGACGGCGGTGCGCTCGGCGATCAGCGCCGTCGGCACCCCGTACGTCTGGGGCGGCAACAGCCCGGGCTCCGGCATCGACTGCAGCGGCCTGACCCAGTACGCCTACGGCGAGGCAGGGGTCGAGCTCCCCCGGCTCGCACAGGAACAGCACATCGGACATCCTCAGGTATCCCCCGGTGACCTGATGCCGGGCGATCTGGCCGTATGGGACGGTCACGTCGCCATGGTGGTCGGCAACGGGCAGCTCGTCGAGGCAGGCGATCCCGTCTCGATCAGTTCCATCCGAACGGAGAACAGTGGCATGGAGTTCTACGGCTTCTACAGGCCTACCGCATGACCGGCACGCCGATCCCCGAGGTTCCCAATGTGGAGTCCGCGGTCAGCACCAACCGGTCCGGCACCATCTCGGTCCGCGCGACCAGCATGGGCCTGCCGATCGCGATCAAGTTCGAACGCAGCGAGTACCAGTACGGCGCCCAGGCGCTGGCCGATGAGATCCTGCGTCTGACCAGGCGCTCGACCATCGCCGCCGCGGCCCGCCTGCGCGAGATCTACAGCGAGCAGGCCGAGATCCCCGATCACCTGCTGGACCGGATGAACCTGCCCACCCGGCGCCAGGCGGTCGACGAGCTCGATCGCATCGACGACGCCGACACCGGTCAGACGAGTTGGATGAGGCCACTGTGAGCGCGGAAATGGATGCCCTGGTCGCCGGGGTGACCGGAAAACTCGAGGCGCTGGAGGCGGCGCTGTACGGGTTGAAGCAGGTCAACGGGCGATTCACCACCGAAGACGGACTCGTCACCGCCGAGGTCAACAGCGACGGCGCACTGGTCGCGCTGTCGCTGGACGAGGGGATCACCGCGCTGGCGCCCACCGAGGCCGCGCAGCTCATCTTGACGGCGTGCAGGCAGGCCACCGAGACCGCCGGCGCGGCTCGTTCCAACATCATTGCGACACTGAACGAATCGCTCACCGGGTCCGCGCCGCAGGGCTCGGAGCAATTAGCACCCGGGCCGGATAGTGCCCGGCGCTGAAGGTCGATAGGCTTCGCGTCATGGCTTCTGGAGACATCGTCCCGATCGAGCTCGGTCTGACCGATGGCGATCTCGTCACCCTGTGGGCACCGCGCTGGCGCGACGGTGACGACGAGTGGGAGGCGTTCCTCGGTCACGAGGACGACCTCTACGGATTCGAGTCCGTTGCGGAGCTGGCGGCGTTCATCCGCACCAACTCCGACAACGATCTCGTCGACCACCCGTCCTGGGCGATCATCGCTGGTCTCTCGGCCGCCGAGCTGGAGCCGGAGGAGAACTTCAGCTTCGATCTGGTCGCCGTGCCCGAGCTGGCGGCGGGCGACCCGGACGTCGATGTCGTCGGCGAGCTCGAGGACACCCTGGCGATGGTGCGCAACATCGGCGAGGTGTGCGAGCTCGACGTGGTGACCAAGTTCTTCGGGTCCAACCCGGTACTCGGCGCGCTGGCCAGCGGGGCGAGCACCTTCGTCGGCCGCGACGGCGAGGAGCTGTGGGACCAGGTCGGCGCGGCCATCGTCAAGGGCTGGGACGACGTGCTCGACGCGATCGACGGTGTCGTCAGCACCCCCGAGGTCGACGCGGCCGCGGTCGCCGTCGCCGAGGCCGAGCTGTTGGCCGCCGAGGAGAACGAGGTCGACGCCGACGACGTGGCCGAGGAGGACGAGGAGTTCGAGAGCGTCGACCTCGCCGCCGAGGACGACGACGAAGAGGACGAGGACGAGGACGACTCCTTCTGGCACGAGGTCGGCATCGACCCGGTCAAGATCGTCACCTCCGACGGCGAGCACTTCACCCTGCGCTGCTACCTCGACGACGAGCCGATCTTCCTCGGTGACGGCCGCACCATCACCGTGTTCGGTTCCGAGCGCGCGCTGGCCCGCTACCTGGCCGACGACCACGAGCACGAGCTGGCCCGGGTCTCCACCTTCGCCGAGGTGCAGACCGCGGCGGTGGACGGTTCGCTCGAGGTCGAGGTGACCGACGAGAACGTCTACGTGCTCACCGGTCTGGTCGACGACCTGGCCGAGGGCCCGGAAGCGGTCGATATCGAGCAGCTCGACCTGGCCGTCGAACTGTTCAGCGACGCCGCCGACTACGCCGACGACGACAGCGTGGATCAGGCGCTGGCACAGTCGAATCCGCTCGGCTGGTACGTCTCCTACCTGCTGAACCCGGACCCCAACCGGATGGCGCCGAACCCGCCGTTCGCCGCGGAGGCCCAGCAGTTCCGCGACCTGCAGCGCGCCTTCGAAGCGCGGCTCACCCAGGAATAGCGCCCGACGACACAGGGGCGGTGCCGATCCGGCACCGCCCCTGTTCGCGTTTCACCCGAGCAGTACCGCGTAGCCCGGTTTGATCACTTCATCGATGATCTTCAGCCGATCGGGGAACGGGATGAACGCCGACTTCATGGCGTTGATGGTGAAGCGCTCCAGGTCGGACCAGCCGTAGCCGAAGGTTTCCACCAGCTTGAGCATCTCCGCGCTCATCGTGGTGTCGCTCATCAGCCGGTTGTCGGTGTTGACGGTGACCCGGAAGCGCAGCCGTGCGAGCAGGTCGAACGGATGCTTGTCCAGCGAGGGCACCGCGCCGGTCTGCACATTCGACGACGGACACAGTTCCAGCGGGACGCGCATGTCGCGCACGTAGTTGGCGACCAGGCCGAGTTGGGCGTCCTCGATATCGCCGGGCACGGTGATGTCGTCGGTGATGCGCACGCCGTGGCCGAGCCGATCGCAGCCGCAGAAGGCCAGCGCCTCGTGGATCGACGGCAATCCGAACGCCTCACCCGCGTGAATCGTGAAGTGCGCGTGGTTGGCTCGCAGATACTCGAAGGCGTCGAGATGGCGGGTGGGCGGGAAGCCCGCCTCGGCGCCCGCGATGTCGAAGCCACCGACCCCGCGATCGCGGAAGCGCACGGTGAGCTCGGCGATCTCCCGGGATCTGGCCGCGTGCCGCATCGCGGTGAGCAGACAGGTCACCCGGATGACCTCGCCCCGCTCGGCCGCGATCGCCTCGCCCTCGCGGAAACCGGCGATGGTGTGCTCCACGACCTCGTCGAGCGTGAGGCCCTTCTCCAGGTGCTGTTCGGGCGCGAACCGCACCTCGGCGTAGACCACGCCGTCGGCGGCGAGATCGATCGCGCACTCGCGGGCGACCCGCCGCAACCCCTCCGGGGTCTGCATCACGGCGACCGTGTGGGCGAAGGTCTCCAGGTATCGCTCGAGCGATCCGCTGTCGGCGGCATCGCGGAACCACGCCCCGAGACTCTCGGCATCGTCGGCGGGTAATTCGTCATAGCCGCAGTCCGCGGCCAGCTCTAGCACCGTCTCGGGCCGCAGACCACCATCGAGGTGATCGTGCAGCAAGGCCTTCGGTGCGCGTCGGATCGAAGCAAGGTCTAGGGGCGCCGGTCCAGTCATGTTTAGACGGTAGCCGCATGCGCCGATCCCGGCAGCGAACTTCCCGCGTGGCAACCGTCTCGTTGAATATCCGACCCGCGACGGACTATTGCGGGTCACCTGAGTCCGCCGGTTCGGTCGCCGATGGTGCGGTGTCTCAGCCGAACGGTGCCGCGGGCTCGCGCACCGTGTGCCCGGCCCGAAGCCGGCGTTCGGTACCCGGCAGTGCGGCGGTGACCAGCATGAACAAGAACAACACGGGCAGCGGCAACGCCAACAGGGGCAGTTCGAGCCCGCCGCAGATGATCGTCGCCACCATCCCCAGCGGGGCGCCGATGATCACCGACGTCCGCCCCCGGAACTGGTCGTCAGCCGATCCGGCCGAGGACCAGGTCCCCCGGCTTCGCCTCGGAGTCCGGTTCGACCGCCACCGCGTCCACGAGAGCGGCCAGAGCGCCGGCGAAGGCCTCCGGTGTCTCGGTGTGCAAGGTGAGCAGCGGTTGGCCCGCGACCACCGCGTCACCCGGCTTGGCGTGCATCTCGATCCCGGCGCCCGCCTGCACCTGTTCACCCTGACGCGCGCGACCGGCGCCGAGCCGCCAGGCGGCGGTGCCGACGCCCATCGCGTCGAGCCGGGTGAGGATGCCGCTCGATTCGGCCCGGACGACCTCGGTGTGGCGCGCCACCGGCAGCGGTGCGTCGGGGTCGCCGCCCTGCGCCTGGATCATCGCGCGCCACTGGTCCATGGCCCGGCCGTCGGCGAGCACGTCGGCCGGGTCGATGTGCAGGCCGGCCTGGGCGACCATCTCGCGGGCCAGCGTCAGCGTCAGTTCGACCACATCGGCGGGTCCACCGCCGGCGAGCACCTCCACCGACTCCGCGACCTCGAGCGCATTGCCCGCCGTCCGGCCGAGCGGGGTGTCCATCGCGGTGAGCAGCGCGACCGTGTTCACGCCCGCGTCCCGACCGAGCTCGACCATCACGGTGGCCAGCTCGCGCGCGTCGTCGAGGGTCTTGAGGAACGCGCCGGAGCCGACTTTCACGTCCAGGACCAGCGCCGCGGTCCCCTCCGCGATCTTCTTGCTCATGATCGAACTCGCGATCAGCGGGATCGACTCGACCGTGCCGGTGACATCGCGCAGCGCGTAGAGGCGCTTGTCGGCCGGGGCCAGGTCGGCGCCCGCCGCGCACACCACCGCGCCGATCGCGGGATCGGCCAGGATTTCGCGCATCCGCGGCACGGTGACATCGGCCCGCCAGCCGGGGATCGACTCGAGTTTGTCCAGCGTGCCGCCGGTGTGGCCGAGTCCGCGACCCGACAGCTGCGGCACGGCGGCACCGCAGGCCGCCACCAGCGGGGCCAGCGGCAGCGTGATCTTGTCGCCGACCCCGCCGGTCGAATGCTTGTCGACGGTGGGCCGGGGCAGGTCGGTGAAGTCCAGCCGGCTGCCCGAGCCGATCATCGCCGCCGTCCAGCGGGCGGTCTCGCGCCGGGTCATCCCCCGCCACACGATCGCCATGGCCAGCGCCGACATCTGTTCGTCGGCCACGATTCCCCGGGTGAACCCGTCGACCACCCAGTCGATCTGTGCGTCGGACAGCTCCCCGCCGTCGCGTTTGGTAGTGATGACCGATACCGCGCTGTGGCCGCCACTCCGCGTTTCCTGGCCGGACGCAGGCGCGGACGGACTCACGTCGGCGACCGGCGGCAGGTGGGTGGAGCGTTCGTTCGTCCCCGACGAGTTACCCATGTGCCCACTAAATCAGTGGTGACGGGCCTTTGCCAGTCCGACCGGCCGCCAGATCGTCCGGCCCGAACGCGTAGGGCAGCAGTTCGCTCAGCCGCTTGGGCCCCTCGGCGTGGTCGACGAGCAACTCCGCGCCGCCGTGCTCGAACAACAGCTGCCGGCAGCGTCCGCACGGCATCAGGATTTCGC
Source organism: Nocardia canadensis (assembly GCF_032656385.1). Classification (NCBI taxonomy): domain Bacteria; kingdom Bacillati; phylum Actinomycetota; class Actinomycetes; order Mycobacteriales; family Nocardiaceae; genus Nocardia; species Nocardia canadensis. The sequence goes on along the minus strand of NZ_JAVCWB010000002.1, from coordinate 960,176 downwards.
CCCGGGAATCGGTCACCGAGACGGCTACAAGGCGTCCCCCACCCGAAGCGAATAAGTTACCGACGAGTACACATTCGGCACACAGGGTTAGCCCATATGAGACATTTTCCACATTGCAACCGCTCACAATTCCACCGGCCGCCGTGAGAGCCGCGGCACCCACCGGGAATCCCGAGTACGGGGCATACGCCGACCTCATAGCGCGAATTGCCATGTCATGCAAGGTATTCCAGTCGATTTCAGGCATCGCGAACCTCCAGCCGATCCCGCCGAACGCGTCGACAATCGGGCCTCCGCACCAGTATCCGGCATGGAGAAAGGTAAACCTAACTCGGCTGATTCGCACGCAACGCACGGCACGCCGAATTAGTTCCGCGAAACAGAGAGGATTAGAGTCAGCCGAAGATCGGTTCAGGTTCCCGGCGGCGGGCCAGCGCTCGCGAACACAGCGCAGCCACCTGGGCATTTGCCTCTCCACGCACGCCGGCGTCGGATCTGTGACCGGGTCCATCAACGACGTTGGAGGCACCGCACTCTATGACCACGATAGAAGCTCCGGCTCCGGCCCAGCCGAAGCGGAAGACGCTGTACCGCGGCGACCCTGGCATGTGGTCCTGGGCGCTGCACCGGATCACCGGTGTCACGATCTTCTTCTTCCTCTTCGTGCACGTGCTGGACACGGCATTGGTCCGGGTCAACCCGGATACCTATGACCACGCGATCGAGCTGTACAAGAACCCGCTGGTCGCGCTCATGGAGATGGGCCTCGTCGTCTGCGTGCTGTTCCACGCTCTCAACGGCGTCCGCGTGATCCTGGTCGACTTCTGGTCGCAGGGTCCGCGCTTCCAGAAGCAGATGCTGTGGATCGTGCTGACCATCTGGGTTCTGGTCTCCGCCGCCGGCGTCGGCCGCCAGTTCTTCTACCTGCTGACGGAGCACTGATATGTCTGCACCTGTCCTCGGCAAGTCCTACGACCGCCCGGCCAGCCTCGACGCTCCCCGCTCCCCCCGGGCCAAGTCGAGCAGCAATTTCGAGAAGTACGCGTGGATGTTCATGCGGTTCTCCGGCCTGCTGCTGATCGTGCTGGTGCTCGGCCACATGTTCATCATGCTGATGATCGACGGTGGCGTGAAGCGCCTGAACTTCGCCTTCGTGGCCGGTCGCTGGTCCAGCCCGTTCTGGCAGTTCTGGGACCTGGCCATGCTCTGGCTGGCACAGCTGCACGGCGGCAACGGTCTGCGGACCGTCATCGATGACTACTCCCGCAAGGACTCCACCCGGTTCTGGCTCAAGACCATCCTCGTGGTCTCGATGATCCTGGTGATGAGCGTCGGCACGTACGTCATCTTCACCTTCGACCCCAACATCACCGGTTAGGAACAGGCCACCTCGCATGAGTGAATCCCGTCCGATTCAGGAGCATCGCTACGACGTCGTCATCGTCGGCGCCGGTGGCGCGGGTATGCGCGCGGCGATCGAGGCCGGTCCCCGGGCTCGCACCGCGGTCCTGACCAAGCTGTACCCCACCCGCAGCCACACCGGCGCGGCCCAGGGTGGCATGTGCGCCGCGCTGGCCAACGTCGAAGAAGACAACTGGGAATGGCACACCTTCGACACCGTCAAGGGTGGTGACTACCTGGTCGACCAGGACGCCGCGGAGATCATGGCCAAGGAGGCCATCGACGCGGTGATGGACCTGGAGAAGATGGGCCTGCCGTTCAACCGCACGCCCGAGGGCAAGATCGACCAGCGCCGTTTCGGTGGCCACACCCGTGACCACGGCAAGGCGCCCGTGCGTCGCGCGTGTTATGCCGCCGACCGCACCGGTCACATGATCCTGCAGACGCTGTACCAGAACTGCGTCAAGCACGACGTCGAGTTCTACAACGAGTTCTACGTGCTCGACCTGGTGATGACCGACACCGAGCGCGGCCCCGTCGCCACCGGCGTCGTCGCCTACGAGCTGGCCACCGGCGAGATCCACGTCTTCCACGCGAAGTCGATCGTGTTCGCCACCGGCGGCTCGGGCCGCATGTACAAGACCACCTCGAACGCGCACACGCTGACCGGTGACGGCATGGCGATCGTGTTCCGCAAGGGCCTGCCGCTCGAGGACATGGAGTTCCACCAGTTCCACCCGACAGGCCTCGCCGGCCTGGGCATCCTCATCTCCGAGGCGGTTCGTGGTGAGGGTGGCATCCTGCGCAACGCCTCCGGTGAACGCTTCATGGAGCGCTACGCCCCCACCATCAAGGACCTCGCGCCGCGTGACATCGTCGCCCGCTCGATGGTGCTCGAGGTGCTGGAAGGCCGGGGCGCCGGGCCGAACAAGGACTACGTCTACATCGACGTGACCCACCTCGGCGAGGACGTGCTCGAGGAGAAGCTCCCCGATATCACCGAGTTCGCGCGCACCTACCTGGGCGTCGACCCGGTCAAGGAGCTCGTGCCGGTCATGCCGACCTGCCACTACGTGATGGGCGGTATCCCCACCCGCATCCGTGGCGAGGTGCTGCGCAACAACACCGACGTGGTCCCCGGCCTCTACGCCGCCGGTGAGTGCGCGTGTGTGTCCGTGCACGGCGCCAATCGGCTCGGCACCAACTCGCTGCTCGACATCAACGTGTTCGGCCGTCGCGCCGGCATCGCGGCCGCCGAGTACGCCCAGCGCACCGAGTTCGTCGAGATGCCGGAGAACCCGGCGCAGATGGTGCAGGACTGGCTGACGCTGATCCTGTCCGACCACGGCAACGAGCGCGTGGCCGACATCCGCACCGAGCTGCAGTACACGATGGACATGAACGCCGCCGTGTTCCGCACCGAGGACACCCTCAAGCAGGCCCTCACCGACATCCACGCGCTCAAGGAGCGCTACACCCGGATCACGGTGCAGGACAAGGGCAAGCGCTACAACAGCGACCTGCTCGAGGCCGTCGAGCTGGGCTTCCTGCTCGAGCTGGCCGAGGTCACCGTGGTCGGCGCGCTCAACCGCAAGGAATCGCGTGGCGGCCACGCCCGCGAGGACTACCCGGACCGCGACGACGTCAACTTCATGCGGCACACGATGGCTTACAAGGAGGGTCCGGAGCTCATCTCCGAGATCCGCCTCGACTTCAAGCCGGTGGTGCAGACCCGCTACGAGCCGATGGAGCGTAAGTACTGATGACTGCTGTAGCCGAACCCACCACGCAGAAGCCGGCGCCCGTTCCCGAGGGCTCGGTCATGGTCACCGTCAAGGTGGCCCGGTTCAGCACCGAGAACGACAAGGGCGCGTACTGGGATTCGTTCCAGGTGCCGGTCCTGCCGACCGACCGCTTCCTCAACGTGCTGATCTACATCAAGTCCTACCTGGACGGCACCCTCACCTTCCGGCGTTCCTGCGCCCACGGTGTGTGCGGTTCGGACGCGATGCGGATCAACGGTGTGAACCGGCTGGCCTGCAAGGTGCTGATGAAGGACCTGCTGCCCAAGGGCAACAAGACCCTCACCATGACCGTCGAGCCGATCCGCGGCCTGCCCGTGGAGAAGGACCTCGTGGTCGACATGGAGCCGTTCTTCGACGCGTTCCGTGCCGTCAAGCCGTACCTGATCACCTCGGGTAACGAGCCCACCCGCGAGCGCATCCAGTCCCAGCACGACCGTGCCCGCTTCGACGACACCACCAAGTGCATCCTGTGCGCCTGCTGCACCACCTCCTGCCCCGTGTACTGGAGCGACGGCAGCTACTTCGGCCCGGCCGCGATCGTGAACGCCCACCGCTTCATCTTCGACAGCCGTGACGAAGGCGCCCGCGAGCGTCTCGACATCCTCAACGACGTCGAGGGCGTGTGGCGCTGCCGCACCACCTTCAACTGCACCGACGCGTGCCCCCGCGGCATCGAGGTCACCAAGGCCATCCAGGAAGTCAAGCGGGCCCTGCTCTTCACCCGCTGATCTCCCCCGGTCTCGGCGAAGGCCGCCTTCATCTTTCGATGGAGGCGGCCTTCGTCGTTCACGGACGCCAGGATTCGCCACGAGTCCGTCCGCACGGTCCGCACCGGGTCGATCGGAGACCGGGCTGCGGGCACCGGACGGCCGCGTCTTGTTTCAGCGATAGGGAGCGGCCGCGTCGAGGACGGCGGTGCGGTACGCGCGGCCGAAGAGGATCGCGTGCACCAGGAGTAGCGGCAGGTTGTGGAGGGGGATGCGCGATCGCCAGTCGGGGGCCAGTGGGTGGGTGTCGTCGTAGGCGGCGACGATTCGGGAGAAGTGGGGAGCGCCGCCGAACAGGGTGAGGGTGGCCAGGTCGGTTTCGCGGTGCCCGCCGTGGGCGGCGGGGTCGATCAGCCAGGGAGTGTCGGCGCGGCTCCACAGGACGTTGCCGGGCCAGAGGTCGCCGTGGATGCGGGCCGGGGGTTCGTCCGGCGCCTCGATGCGGATCGATTCGACCAGTGCCGCGTCGGCGGCGTCCAGGCCGCCCGCGTCGACGGCGAGTCTCAGGTACGGCAGGATGCGGCGTTCGCGGAACCAGGTCGGCCAGTCGTCGCCCGGGGTGTTGTCCAGGGGGAGGCCCGCGAGGAATCCGGCCGGTCCGACGCCGCCTCGCCCGGCATCGAGCGAGGCGGCGTGGGGTGACACCGCCGCACCGAAGCAGGGCGCGCCCGCTCGATGGGTGGTGGCGAGCTCGCGCCCGAAGCGTTCGGCGGCGGCGGGACTCGGCTCGGCGTGCTCGATCCACTCCAGCAGCAGCAGTTCCTCGGTGACCGCGTACACCTCGGGCACCGCGACCCCACCCGCCTCGCGCAGCCAGCGCAGACCGTCCGCTTCGGCCGCGAAGAGACCGGCGGGCGCGGCGGTGGCCGCCGCCGTCGGCGCGGCGGACGCGCCACCCGGCCAGGTCTTGAGGAACAGATGGGTCCCGTCGTCGAGCACGATCCGCTCGGCGACGCTGATCGAGCCGCCCGGCACGGGCGTCGTACGCAGGCGCTGGTGCGCGAGGAAGGTCGGCAGCAGATGCGGGTTCGCGCGCAGAAACGGCAGGTCCACGCGGCCATCTTGCCGAGTGGGCGGCGGTCGCGGTCGGCGAACCGCGCGAATCTCCTCGACACATTTTGTAAACAGGTATTACTAAACGCTGTTCATAAACGGGTCGGACGTGGTTACATCGTCGAGAACGTGTTCCACATCACGTTGTGACGTCCGCGCACCGGACCGGAGGAGATAGCCGTGACCAGCACCAACATCCCCGCGGGGTTCGATTTCACCGATCCCGACCTGCTCGCCAGCCGACTGCCGATCGAGGAGTTCGCCGAGTTGCGGCGGACCGCGCCGGTCTGGTGGTGCGCCCAGCCGGACCGCGCCAGCGGGTTCGACGACGGCGGCTACTGGGTGGTGTCCAAGCTGGCCGACATCAAGGAGATCTCGAAGAACCCCGACGACTTCTCCTCGCACGAGAACACCGCCATCATCCGGTTCAACGAGGAGACCACCCGCGAGCAGATCGACATGCTCGGCAACATGCTCATGCTGAACCTGGATCCGCCGCAGCACACCAAGATCCGGCGCATCGTGTCCAAGGGGTTCACCCCGCGCGCGGTGGAGAACCTGCGCGCCGCGCTCACCGAGCGGGCCGAACGGATCGTGTTCGACGCCAAGCGCGCGGGACGCGGCGACTTCGTCGAACAGGTGGCCGTCGAGCTGCCGCTGCAAGCGATCGCCGAATTGCTCGGCGTGCCGCAGGAGGACCGCCGCAAGATCTTCGACTGGACCAACCAGATGATCTCCTACGACGATCCGGAGTTCGAGGGCAACCACCACACCGCCACCGCCGAGGTGATGGGCTACGCCTGGAACATGGCCGAGCAACGCCGCGGTTGTCCCGCCGCCGACATCGTCACCCAGCTGGTGAACGCCGATGTCGACGGTGAGCACCTCGGCTCCGACGAGTTCGCCTTCTTCGTCATCCTGCTCGCCGTCGCGGGCAACGAGACCACCCGCAACTCGATCACCCACGGCATGAAGGCCTTCGTCGACAACCCCGCCCAGTGGGAGCTCTACAAGGAGCAGCGCCCGCGCACCGCGCCGGACGAGATCGTGCGCTGGGCGACCCCGGTGACCGCGTTCCAGCGCACCGCCACCCGCGACCTGGAACTGGGCGGACAGCAGATCGAGAAGGGCCAGCGGATCGGGTTGTTCTACAGCTCGGCCAACTTCGACGAGGAAGCCTTCGCCAACCCGTTCGAGTTCGACGTGCTGCGCAACCCCAATCCGCACGTCGGCTTCGGCGGCACCGGCACCCACTACTGTGTCGGGGCGAATCTGGCCCGCCTGGAGATCGACCTGATGTTCAATGCCATTGCCGACGCGATGCCGAACCTGCGCCAGGTCGCCGACCCGGTGCGGCTGCGCAGCGGCTGGCTCAACGGCATCAAGCGCTGGGAGGTCGAATACGCTTGAACCGAACCATGATCGAGGGGGTGGCCGGGTGACGGGAAAGGCGCGTGGCCGCGCGCCCGTGGTGACCGATGCCGATATCCGGCGGGTCGCCCGGGCGCTGCTGGCCGCCCAGGGCCCGGACGCGGTCACCCTGCGTGCGATCGCCCGCGAGCTCGGCGTCACCGCGCCCGCGCTCTATCGGCACTACGCCTCGCGCGACGAGCTGATCGAGCGGTTGCGGGTGGAGTTCTGCACCGACCTGGCCGCGTTCCTCTCGGCCGAGATCGCGGTGCTGCCCGACGACGGCGCGGCGCAGTTCCTGGCCATCTGCCGCGGTTTCCGGCGGTGGGCGCTGGCCAATCCCCGGGAGTTCACCCTGGTGTTCGCCTCGCCCACCGCCGGCCGGTCGATGATGCGCCGTTTCGACGAGCCCTTCGGCCGGATCTTCCTCGCCGCGGCGGGCAGGCTGCTGGTGAGCTTCGAGATCGCCACCCCGCCCGGCGAGACCATCCCGGCCGCGCTGCGCGAGGACCTCGTCGCCTTCCAGACCGATCTGCTGGCCATGCTCTCGGAGTCCGGCCAGAAGTTCCCGGCCGAGAAGCTGGACCTGGGCGTCACCTATCTGATGGTGCAGATCTGGGCTCGGCTCTTCGGCCACGTCACCCTCGAGGTGTTCGGCAACTACCCGATTCCGCTGGCCGATCCGGAGATCATGTTCGACGCCATGCTGGCCGACCTGGCCCGCACCACCGGTTTCGCCGACCGATGATCAGCGGCCGGCCGCGAACGCGATGATCGCCGCGGCGAGGTCGGCCGGGTGGGTGAGAGCGAGGCCGTGGTCGGCCCCGGCGAGCAGCACTGTTTCGGCTCGCGGGAACCAGGTGGTGATCAGCTCGGCGACCTCGGCGAACCACGGACCGCTCGCCGTCGCGCCGAGGTAGAGCACCGGCGCCCGGACCCGGGCCGCGTCCGCGGCGGTGAACGACCAGCTCAACAGCGCGGGCAGATCGGTGGCGAAGAAGGTGCCCGCGTCGGCCGCCGCCTGCTTCTCGGCGCCGGGCAGCTGCTGGTCCAGCAGCTCGCGCCAGCCCGGCCCGCTGATGATGCGCATCAGACGGTCCAAGGCGACCGCGCCGCCTTCGTGCCGGTACGCGCGATGGAGTTCGGTAGTGACGGAACGGAATTCGGCATTGTGGACCGGTGGTGGCTCGATCAGGGTCAGTGAGCGGACCCGCTCCGGCACGTCGGCCGCCAGCTGCAAGGCGACGGCACCGCTGTAGGAGAGCCCGAGCACGTGCGCGGCGTCGATGCCGAGCGCGGTGAGCAGGGCCGCGCAGTCGCGCGCGTCGCGGCCGATCGAGCCGGGACCGGTGACAGGATCGCTGCCCGCGTAGCCCCGGCGGTGGTAGCGCACCGTGGTGAACTCGCCGCCGAGTGCGGCCGCCAGCGGCGCGCATTCTTCGGCGAGCAGCCCGGTCTGGATCAGGACGAGGGGCACGCCGCGGCCGCCGACGATCACCTCCAGGCCGACCTCGCCCACGCGCACCACGCGGACACCGCCGGGCGGGCTGGGCATGACGGCCACCTCGATCCATCGAGCCTGCTCACGCAGTCTATCCCCGGCCGACGGCTCGACTCTGTCGGTGCGGTGGGCCAAGATCGAGTCCAGAGCCGACCGGATGGGGAGGGAAGCGGCGATGGAACGCGAGCAGTTCGTGGAAACCGTGCTGGCGAGTGTGCGGGCGCACGGGATCGGTGATGCCGAGTACTCGGCCGAGGATTTCAGCGTGCAGCACAGTGACGGCCGGGTGATCTTCCTGGACAACATTTTTCGTGAGTGCCGCCATCTCGGCCCCGCCGAGAGCGAGGAACGGGTCACCGCCTTCGTCGCGGCGATGACCGGTTCCGACGACGTACCGGGAGACTGGGATTCGGTGCGCCCGATGCTGCGTTCGGTGCTGCGCCCGGTGACGCTGGGCCAGGACGGCCCGCGCCCGCTGCACCGCGCGGCGTTCCCGTTCATCGACGAGGTGATCGTCGTCGATCTGCCGCGGACACGGGCGTTCGTGTCCGTCGAGCAGGTCGCGTCCTGGGGTGTCGACGCCGAGCAGGTCTTCGCCGCGGCGCGCGACAATCTCCTGGCGCTGAGCAAGCCCGGCTCCCCGGCCGAACTACAGATCCTGCGCTTCGTCGATGACGGCGATTCCTACTGCGCCTCCTGGCTGCTGGTGCCGGGCTGGCTGGCCGGGTACGCGGGCGGGGCGGCCCGCCCGGTGGCGTTCATCGCCGAGAACGATTCCCTGCTGGTCGTTCCCGACGATCCGGAGCTGCTGGTCGAGGTGTTCGAGATGATCGAGCAGCAGTACCGCGACGCGGCCCGCCCGGTGTCGCCGCAGGGCTACACGGTCGACGAGCACGGCACGGTCGTCCCCTTCGACGAGGCGGGCCCGCACCCGTCGATGCCGCTGGCGCTGCGGGCGCGTGCGGGCCTGGCCGCGACCGAATACAGCATCCAGACAGACCATCTGAACACCATGTTCGAGGAATATCTGGAACTGCCCGACCTCGACATCGCCCCCGCCTACGCGGCCGCGGTCAACTACGAGGAGTCCACCGACGGCGCCTTCACCTCGGTGGTCTGGGGCGAGGGCGTGGAATACCTGCTCCCGGAGACCGACGTCGTGCGCTTCCTGCGCCGCGACGACAACGACGAGGTCGAACTCGTCTGCACCGTCCCCTTCCCCACCGTCGTCGAGATCCTCGGCCTCACTCCCCTGCCCACCCTCGACCCCATCCGCTTCGAAGCCCGCCACTGGCCCGACCCCACTGCCCTGTCCCGCCTCCGCGCCGCCGACATCGAGCAGTAGGGAGTCAGTCCAGGGGCGGGGCGGTGGTCCAGGAGTCGCCGGCGATGACGAGGTGGTCGAGGTAGCGCAGGCCGACGATGTCGGCGGCGCGGGACAGGAGGGTGCCCGCGCGGCGGTCGTCGGTGCTGGGGGTGGGGTCGCCGGAGGGGTGGTTGTGGACGACGGCGAAGGCGCGGCCGTCATGGCGCAGGACGGTGTTGAGGATCTCCCGGACGGGGACGGCGACGTGGTCGATGGCGCCCTCGGCGACGAAGGCGCGGTGGCGCAGGCGATGCTGGGTGTCACAGATCAGGACGAGCAGGCGTTCGACCCTGGCGCCGGCGAACAGCGGCACCGCGACGCGGGCGATATCGGCGGGGGTGCGCAGCCGCGGCACCGGTTCGCTGGTGCGCGACCGGGTGCCGAGATGGAACGCGGCGATCACCGTCGCCGCTTTGGCGGGTCCGATGCCCGCCCTGCGCGCCAGTTCCTCCGGCCGGGCGGCGGCCAGCTCGGCCAATCCGCCGTACTCGCCCAGCAGGTGCGCCGCGAGCTCGAGCGCGGACTGCCCGCGCGTACCCTGCCCGAGCAGCAGCGCTAGCAGCTCGACATCGCTGAGCGCGTGCGGGCCGAGCAGCAGCAAGCGCTCACGCGGGCGTTGGGCGACGGGCAGATTCGCGATCGGTACCGACATCGTTCCCCCTGCGGATCGGCGACGAGACCGATGATCCCAGCGGGTACCGACACATTCGCCCCGAGCTATCCTTCGGCGACCGCGTCCGCGGCGAGCATCGCGTCGCGCTCGTCCTCCCGTGGGGTGCTGAAGATCGAATCGGCCATCAGCCGTTCGAGATTGCGTAGTTGACGCTCGTGCACGACGATGCGCCGCAACGCCTCGTTGACGGTCGCGTTGCTGTCGGCGGTGCCCATGATGTCGGCCGCCGCGGCCAGCAGGTGCTGATCGAGATCTATCCGCAGGGATCGCAATCGTCCTCCTTCGTCGATCGCAATCTTGCGTTATTCGCGCCGGACGCGTCGGCCGATTCACCGCGTCGTTACCGAATACCCGCGTTCGCAAGCCCGCACAGCAACCGATCGGGAACCTCGCGATCGCGTGCAGGCAAGCGCGCAGAAAACCCTGATGATCGCCGGAAACAGCGGCCTTTCGCCACGAGAACTGTGCAGTTTGCGCAGTTGTGCGCGTCGTTGTTGTCGACGGGAACGCGCGGTGCTTGCCTGGAGGCATGTTCACCGAGGCGCAGCTGTACTCCCCGGTCACGCGTGAGCGCGACGGCGATGTCACTGTGCACCTGAGCGCGGATCATCCCGGCGTCGACGACAGCGACTACCGCGCTCGCCGCAACGCCATCGCCGCGATGGCGCTGGACTATCAGCCGGGCTCCCCCGTTCCACGGATCGACTACACCGACGACGAGCAGCGGGTGTGGCGGATCGCCTCGGCCGAGCTGGCCCGCAAGCACGAGATCTACGCGTGCGGCGAGGTGCGCGAGGCAGCGGCGGCGCTCGACCTGCCGCGCGATCACATCCCACAGCTGGACGAGGTGTCGCGGCTGCTCGCGCCGCTGACCGGCTTCAGCTACGTGCCTGCCGCCGGACTGGTCCCGCTGCGCGAGTTCTTCGGTTCCTTCGCCGAGCGCACCTTCCACTCCACCCAGTACATCCGTCACCACTCGGCCCCGCTCTACACCCCGGAGCCCGACGCGATCCACGAGATCATCGGCCACGCGAACCAGATCGCGAGCCCGAAATTCGCCGCGCTCTACGAGACGGTCGGCGCCGCGGTGGCGCGCTTGGAGACCGAGACGGCGCTGAAATTCCTGGCCGATGTGTTCTGGTTCTCGATGGAGTTCGGCGTCGTCCGCGAGGGCGACGAGATCCGCTGTTACGGCGCCGGGTTGCTGTCCTCCTTCGGCGAGATCGACGAATTCCGGCACGCCCGGCTACGCCCGCTCGACGTCGCGGCGATGGGCACCATCGACTACGACATCACCCACTACCAGCCGGTGTTGTTCTGCGCGGACTCGGTGGCTCAGATCGTCGGCGTGCTCGGCGAATTCTTCGCGACCATGGACGACGAGACACCCGCCAGACTCGGACACCATCCGCACGCCGTCTCATAGCGTTTCCGAAAACGTTGTCACAGAACACAGTTCAACGTTTCGCAATTCTCATCTGCTGAGACGCGGCAGGCGCGGCGGAGCGGTCGCTGTTACCTTCGACCGGTTCTACGAGCTTTTCCGAAAGGGTCGGGTAGACCGAAAATGACTGTGGATGTGACAGATACGCAAGCCGAGCAGAATCCCGAGCCGGAGGCCCCGCTGTGGCTGCAGGGCCGCGAAGCGGTGATCGCCGCGGCGGCACCGACGGAATGGCGTGGCAACGTCCCGGACTACGAACTCAGCCACGAGGTGATCCCGCGCGAGCGCACCACCGAGCACGCCCCCGGCTCGCTCGAGGCGATCGTCGAGGACCTGGTGAAGGTCTTCGAGATGGAGGTCTCGCACAAGGGCGATCCGGCCACCTGGCTGTCGGTGGTCGCCGAGCAGTACCGCGGCCGGGTCAACGGCGGCGAATGGCAGGATGCCGAGGAATTCGCCCGGATCGGCAGCTACAACATCCTGATCGGCGACAACCCGTACTACGAGGCGGCGAACGAGACCTTCGAGTCCTCGCACCACGTCTTCCACACCGCGTTTCCCGGCGGCTTCTTCTGGGAGGTCATCGAGGTGCTGTCCGGCCCGCCGACCGTGAGCTTCCGCTGGCGGCACTGGGGCAAGTACGAGGGCGAGTACAAGGGCCACCAGCCCACCGGTGAGCAGATCGAGATGTTCGGCGTCACCATCGCCCGGGTCAGCGAAGACCTGCGCATCCTCGAGCTGGAGCACTTCTACGACAACAACAAGCTGCTCGGCCCGCTGGCCCACGGCTGCCCCGTGTAGCACGGAAAGGGCGAGTAGTCAGCTCCGGTCGCTGCCGTTCGGTGCGTCATCCGGACCGAACGGCAGCCCCGCCTGCAGGAAGCGCAGGGCGTGCCCGACATTGTCGGCGTTGACCGGCGTGGTGGTCACGATGGCCAGCATGGTGCCGATCATCGCGCCGGCGGCCACCCGCACCTCGAAATCGTCGGCGGGTCTGCCGGTGTATTCGGCCAGCAGTTGCGCCGCCAATTCGATGCTGCGCTGGAATTCCAGGCCGATCGCCGGACGCAGCTCCGGCACGTGGTACAGCAGTGCGTGCCGTTCCTGCTCGAAGGCCATGTCCGCGGGCGACATGCCCGAGAACACCGCCGAGGTGGCGTTGCGGAAGGCGGTCAGCGGATGCAGGCCGCGCGGTTGCGCCGCCAGCGCCTCGATCATCAGCGCGTCCTGGTCGTCGGCGATGACGAGCTGTTCCTTGGTCGGGAAGTAGCGGAAGAAGGTGCTGGGCGAGATCTCGGCGGCCGCCGCGATCTGTTCCACCGTGGTCTCGGTGTAGCCCTGCTCCCGGAACAGCCGGAACGCCTCGACCCGGATGGTGCGGCGGGTCCGCTCCTTCTTCCGCTCGCGCAGCGACATCTCAACCGACATGCATCGATTCTGCCGTATCCGGCGCGTCAGCCGGTGCCGCCGCCCGCTCGCGCAGTACCAGCGCCGCCGCGGCGGCCGCCACCACGCACAGCGCGGCGCATACCCCGAGCATGGTGTTCATGCCGGCGACGAAGGCCTGTTGCACCTGGGCGAGCGTCGCCGGATCGCCCGTCCGGTGTGCGACAGCCACGCCCGCGTTGACGCCGTCGGAGATCGGCTCCCGGTTCAGCGCGCCGAGTTCGGTCCGGTACGTGGTGGCCAGCACCGTGCCGAGCACGGCGACGCCGATGGTGCCGCCTGCCTGCCGGAGTGCTTGCAGCAGTGCCGAACCCGAACCGGCGCGGGCGGCGGTGAGTTCCCCCATCGCCAGGCCCATCGCCGCCGGCATGACCAGACCCATGCCCGCGCCGAGCACCGTCGTCCACAGGGCGGTCGGCCCGTAGCCGCTGTCCACCCTGGTCAGCGCGCCGAGCCCGATCCCGCCCGCCAGGACCAGGAAGCCGGCGGTGAGCACCACGCGCACCCCGAGGCGCGGTAGCAGCAGGTCGACCAGCCTGCTGCCGAGTACCAGGCCACCGATCATCGGCAGCAGTCGCAGGCCGCTGCCGAGCGCGTCGACGCCGAGTACCGCCTGGAAGTACTGCGGGACGGTGAAGAACATGCCGAACATGGCGAAGCTGACCAGGAGGGAAAACGCCGTGCCCCAGCGGAAACCGGGAGCGGCGAACAGGCCGACATCGATGAGCGGGTGCGCGCACCGCCGCTGCCACCACAGGAAGGCGCCGAGCGCGACGACGCCACCGGCCACCGCGAGCCAGCCGAGGGCATCGGCCCAGTCCCGGTCACCGATCCGGATGAAGCCGTAGGTCAGCCCGAGCATACCCGCGGCCGAGAGCGCGGCGCCGAGCAGATCGATGCGAAAGCCGGTGTCGCCGTGTGATTCCGGTACCAGGGTCGCGACCGCCAGCGCGCCGAGCACCACCAGCGGCACATTGATCAGGAACACCGAGCCCCACCAGAAGTGCCGCAGCAGCCAGCCGCCGAGGATCGGCCCCAGCGGCAGGCCGACGGCGGTCGAGGTGACCCAGATCGTCAGCGCACGCTGACGCTGCGCCGGCTCGGTGAACAGCACCGGCAGCACCGCCATCGACAGCGGCATCATGGCCGCGGCGGCGACGCCGAGCGCGACCCTGGCGGCGATCAGCTGCCCGGCCGAGCCGGCGAACGCGCAGGCCAGTGAGGCCAGTCCGAACACGACGAGCGCGCCGAGCAGCACCTTCTTGCGCCCGTAGCGGTCGCCCAGCGCGCCCGCGGGCAGCATCAGCGCGGCCAGCGCGAGGGTGTAGGCGCTGCTGAACCATTGCAGCGCCGAGGTATTCGCGTCGAGGTCGACCGCGAGCGTCGGCAGGGCCACCGTCAGCACGGTGACGTCGAGGCCGATCGTGAGCATCGCCAGGGCGAGGGCGCCGAGGGCGAGCCAGCGGCGGGGGGATTCCGTCCGCATATCTCCTCCAAAATGAAAGTTACAGTCATTTGCTAGTAACTCTCATTTAGTAGATCATGTCAAGACTTGCCACCGGCCGCTGCGCCGGCGCCCGGCGGGCTCGCTACTCTCTGTGGCGATGAAGATCCGCGAACTCGGCGTCCGCGCCGCCAGCTCCCTCGGCGCCGCCGCGATCGCCGCCACCCTGGTCTGCGCCCCCGCCGCCACCGCCGTCCCCGGTTCCGACGCGCCACCGAGCAGCGGACCGAGCACGACGACCACACCCCCGTTCACCACGCCGAACACCGACGACTGCCCGCAGCAGACGCGACCGCCCGCCCCGATCGACGCCTCCGAGGTGCCCGAGCCGGGCGAGCCGACGCCGAGCGCGCTACCGGTGCCCGATGCCCCGATCGGCGGCGACCGGATGAGCGAATGCGGCGTCGTGCTGCCCAAGGGCGCCCCGCCCCTGCCCGCCGACATCTCGGCCACCGCGTGGATGGTCTCCGACCTCGACACCGGGCGCGTGCTCGCGGGCAAGGACCCGCACGGGCGCTACCGCCCCGCCAGCACGATCAAAGTGGCGCTGGCGATCGTCGCGCTGCGCACTCTCGACCTGGACAAGGTCGTGATCGGCACCCAGGCCGACGCCGACGTCGATGGCACCAGGGTCGGCATCGGGCCCGGCGGCCGCTACACCAACCGCCAGCTCATGCAGGCGCTGATCATGTGCTCGGGCAACGACGCCGCGCACGCGATCGCCACCCAGCTCGGCGGTGACAAAGCCACCGTGGCGAAGATGAACGACGTGGCGAAGTCTTTGCGCGCGTTGGATACTCGCGCCGCGACCCCGTCCGGCCTGGACGGCCCCGGCATGAGCACCTCGGCCTACGACCTGTCGGTGCTGTTCCGCGAGGCGATGAGCATCCCGCTGTTCGCCGAGCTCATCCACACCGAGCAGGCCGACTTCCCCGGCTACCCGGCCGATCCGAAGATCCCCGACGACAAGGACCACCCCGGCTTCCCGATCGCCAACGACAACCAGCTGCTCTACAACTACGCGGGCGCGATCGGCGGCAAGACCGGCTTCACCGACGACGCCAGGCAGACCTTCGTCGCCGCCGCTGAGCGTGACGGGCACCGGCTGGTCGTCACCCTGCTCAAGGCCGACGTGCGCCCGATCCGGCCGTGGGAACAGGCGGCCCGGCTGCTCGACTACGGTTTCGCGCTCGACGCCGATGCCCGGATCGGCAAGCTGCCCGAGTCCGGCAGCGCGGCAGTGCATCCCAGCGTGCCGCTGGCCACGCCCCCGCCGCGCGCCGACGGGACGCAGGCCCAACCCGAACAGCAGCCACACCACGCCGCGCGGGTGGCGACCCTGATCGGCGGGCCGATCGTGGTGCTGGCGCTGCTGCTGTGGGCGCGGCGCAGCTACCGGCGCAGGCGCTGAGTCAGCGGCGCCTGCCGAACACCAGCAGCGCCAGCGCGGCGACCGCGCCCGCGCCGAAGTAGGCGGCGCCCGCCCCGGTCGACATGCCGCGATCGACCACGCGCGGCCGGATGACCACCGCGTTCGGCGGCGCCACCTCTGCATCGCGTTCGTTGTCCGACGAGGTCGCCGCCCAGGCGGTCGCGAACAGCAGGATGCGGTAGGTGGTGTAGCTGAACACCATCAGACCGATGATGGAGCCGAACGTCGCGCCCGCCGGACTGCGCAGCACCATCTGCAGGTAGATGGCGGCGATCTGTTTGAAGATCTCGAACGCGATCGCCGCCAGCGCCGCCGCGCGCGCCGCGCTGCGCAGCGAGACCGGCTCGCGCGGCAGGCGGGCGATCATCCAGGCGAAGACCGCCCACGAGGCGAGCAGACCGAGCGCGATCGACACCACCGCGAGTACCACCGGCGCGCCGGGCAGATGATCGGCGCCGATGAGCGCGAGCAGCTGCGCGCCGAGCCCGCTCGACGCGAGCGCCGAGAGCCCGAGCGAGACCACGAACGCCAGGCCGAGGCCGATCAGCGCGCCGAGGTCGGACAGTTTGCTACGCCACCACGGACTTTCGGGGCTCTGCACCTCCCACTGCTCGGTGAGCGCGGCCCGCAGATTCGCGATCCAGCCGAGCCCGGTATACAGACCGACGAGCAGACCGAGCAGACCGACCGTGCCGCGCGAGCGGATCGCCTGATCGATCAGGTCGTTGATCTGGGTGCCGAAGGAGCCCGGGATGTTCTCCACGACGCTCTCCTGGAGCCGGGCGAGCAGCTCCGGCTGCCCGGCCAGGATGAAACCGGCCACCGAGAACGCCACCATCAGCAGCGGAAACAGCGACAGCACAGTGAAGTACGTGATGCCCGCGGCGAAGTAGTCACCGCGCTGCCGCTGGAATCGACCGCCGGCCCTGACCAGATGATCCAGCCAGGGCCTGCGCCCGATCTGCTTCTCGACCGCGGCCGAGATGTTGTCGACGAGCTGCATGGCACGCGCCCTTTCGGCCGAAACCGCAGGCGCACACCGGGTCAGCGAGCCAGGAAGCCCACCCGGTCGTACACCTGCGCCAGTGTGTTGCCTGCGATCTCGCGTGCCCGCTCGGCACCCGAGGCCAGGATCCGGTCCAATTCGGCCGGATCCGAGAGGTATTCCTGCACCTTCTGCTGGACGGGAGTGACGAATTCGACCAGCGCGTCGGCCACGTCGGCCTTGAGATCACCGTAACCCTTACCCGCGAAATTCTCCTCCAGGGTGACGATCGGGGTTTCGGTGAGCGCGCTCAGGATCACCAGCAGATTGCTCACGCCCGCCTTGTGCTCCGGGTCGTAGCGGATCTCGCGCTCGGTGTCGGTGACCGCCGACTTGACCTTCTTCGCGGTGACCTTCGGATCGTCGAGCAGGTTGATCAGGCCCGCGTCGGTGGCGGCCGACTTGCTCATCTTCGCGGTCGGATCCTGCAGGTCGAAGATCTTGGCCGTGCCCTTGACGATATGCGGCTCCGGCACGACGAAGGTCTTCTTGAAGCGGGTGTTGAAGCGCTGGGCCAGGTTTCGGGTCAGCTCCAGGTGCTGGCGCTGGTCCTCGCCGACCGGCACCTGGTGCGGGCGGTAGAGCAGGATGTCGGCGGCCATCAGCACCGGGTAGGTGAACAGGCCGACCGTCGCGTTCTCCGCGCCCTGCTTGACCGACTTGTCCTTGAACTGGGTCATCCGGCTGGCCTCACCGAAACCGGTGATGCAGCTCAGGACCCAGGCCAGCTCGGCGTGTTCGGGCACCTGGCTCTGCACGAACAGGGTGGACTTCTTCGGGTCGATGCCGAGCGCGAGCAGCTGGGCGGCGGCGGCCTTGGTGCGGGCCCGCAGCGCCTTGGGGTCCTGGCTGACGGTGATCGCGTGCATGTCCGGAATGAAGTACAGCGCGTCGTAGTCGTCCTGCATGGTCACCCAGTACTGCAGCGCACCCAGGTAGTTGCCGAGGTGGAAGGAGTCGCTGGTGGGCTGGATGCCCGACAGCACCCGCTGCTTGCGTTCGGCCGTCGCGGCCGGGGCAGGACTGGACATGCCCCCGATCTTTCCATGACGCTCAAACCGTTTTGTCGGGCGGTGCGCCCCGACGGCCCTGCGTGGTTACACTGCGCTACCGCCTCCGGGCCCGCCGGTCACACCGCGGCATTTCGCTGCACCCAGTTGCGCGGATCGACGCCGGGCATACTCGGCTTGCCCGCCTTGACCATCCGCTGTTCGCGGCGGGCCAGCAGCTGGTAGGAGGGCGTGCTCGGCCCGGCGAGCGCGCCGGCCAGCACCCGGGGCGCCAGCGGCGGGGCGACGTGCGCGGTCCGCAGGCTACGGCACAGCGCGCCGTAGGCCAGCTGATCGGCGATCCCCCACTCGATGCCGTACATGTCCCGGATCCGGGCGGGCAGGCTGCCCTGCACCAGCAGATACAGTGCCGAGCCGACCTGCTCGGCGGGCGGGCGCAGGCGATAGGCCTTGCGATGGCCCGCCAGGTACGAGCCGACCAGATCGGCCTCCTCGGTGAGGAACAGCTCGGCCGAGTTCAGGTAGTCGTCGAAGTACCGGCGGAAGGCCGGGTAGTCGGCGGGCGCGGCCTCGCGCGGCATGCCGAACAGCTCGCCCCAGCGAACGTAGTCCTGATAGAGGTCCTCGCGTTCGGTGGCGGTGAGTTCGCGGACCAGCCGGTCGTACATCGCCTCGGCGGAGTCGAAGGTGAAGGCCATGGTCATGAACATCAGGTGCGGATCGTGCGCGGCGTAGGCGGTGCCCGCCGGATAGTGCGCGCCCGCGTCCTCGGGCAGGGCGCCGACCACCTTCTCGTGCTTGCGCCGGGTGAAGGCCAGGGCACGGTCGGCCTCGGCCTTGCTGCCGAGGAAGACCGCCTCGAACAGCGCACCGGTGATGGCCAGCCGGGTGTAGGGCGTCGCGCGGTGCGCGGTGTGCTCGCTGGTGCCGACGAACAGCAGCGGGTGCACCGCGCCGATCACCAGCGCCCGGACGCCGTAGGTCAGCCCCACCGCCCGCTTGCTCATCACCCGTCGAATCATCGAATCGTCGGCGAAATATCCGGGTTCGCCTTGCCGTGCGGCCATGCTGCGCCTCCTCATCGAGTGCATCTGGCAATAGAATCCACCAGATTTGATAATCTGGCAAGAGTCTCTACCAGAAAACCTTCCCGCGACGGCAGGACGCAGAATGGGAGCTGTGGCAGCACAACGCACCTACGGTGGCGTCTCGGCCGAACAACGACAGGCCCAACGCCGAACCGCCCTCCTCGACGCGGCGCTCGACATCGTCGCCGAGGACGGGCAGGCCAAGCTCACCGTCGCCGGGCTCTGCGCCCGCGCGGGCCTCAACGAGCGCTACTACTACGAGAATTTCGAGCATCGCGACGGCGTGCTCGAGGCCCTGCTCGACCGCATCGCCGAGGAGCTGACCGCATCGATCGTGACGGCGCTGGCCACGGCGGACCCCGACAGCAGGTCCCAGTCGCGCGCCGCGATCGACGCGGGCATCTCGGTGCTCATCGACGACCCGCGCAAGGCGAAGGCCGCGCTGATCGCGGGCATGGCGACGCCGGAGCTGCGGGCCCGCACCGCCCGCACGGTGCGGGCGTTCTCCCGCTTGGTCGCCGCCGAGGGCACCGGCTTCTACGGGGTCGAGGTACCGCAGAAGCTCGTCGACTTCCGCGCGATCTACCTCATCGGCGGGTTGACCCAGACCCTCACGACCTGGCTGGCCGGCGATCTGGACCTGACCCGCGAGGAACTGATCGACCAGGTCACCGAGGTGTTCGTCCTCCTCGGCGACGACCTGGCCGAACGGCACCGCTGAAGCCGACCGATCACCGACCCGCGACGCGTGGCACTCCCACGCGCAGTTCGGTCCGAGGCTGCCGCACGGCTGCGACGATCCGTCGGCCGATCACGCTGTCGATCACCGACACGACCTCCGGTGTCGTCAGCGCCGATCCGCTTGTCGTCAGTCGGTCAGCGTGACGGCGCCGAAGTCGTCGGGCTCGCCCTGCAGGACGACGCGGAAGGCGACGTCGCGGCGCGACCAGTAGGCGGCGCAGTCACGCATGGCGCTGTCGAACCAGGCGCGCTCGGTGGGGTCGTCGGCGAGCAGTTCGGCGGCGGCGCGGACCACCACGACGTAGCCGGGCGCGTCGCCGACGAAATCGTCCAGGTCGCGCAGGCATTCGTCGAAGGCGTCCTTGTTCGCGCCGAAGTAGTACGGGAACTGGAAGGCCGCGGCGAACTCGTCGAAGAGTTCGGCGGTGGTGCGCATCTTGGGTCCGCGCAGTTCGCGGACGCGGTAGTCGGCCGGCGCGTCGTAGCGGACGCCGCTGAACTGGTTGGCGTCCACCGGCAGGGCGCCGAGCACCGGCGGCGCGGCGGCCACGGCGGGCGCCTCCGCGCTGGGACGAGCAAGGAACCGCGACAGCGTCATTCGCGTCGTCATCAGCGCATCCTCGTGAAGGTCTCGTAGTGGTCGCCGGTGTACCAGGCGGTGCCGTCGCTGCCGGTGACGATGCGCTCGGCATCGCGAGACCGGTTGCGCTGCTTGGGATTGACGTCCCACTCCTGGTAGGTCACGGCTTTGCCCGCCGAATCCTTCGGCGGCAGTTTGGTTCCCCGGTTCATCCACTGCTCGCCGCCCTTGGTGCCGGGCGCGTTCGCCGAATCAGGCCAGCGTCCGGCATCGATCTCCACGAGCGTGGCGTAGGCGCGATCGGGCACGCCCGCCGCCTTGGTGACCGGGGCCGCGCTGGAATTCCCGGCGGGCGGGCCCGGCTTCGGCGCGGCCTTGGTGGTGGTGACCCCGGCGACCGCGCGGGTGGTGGTCGCCGCGGTGGTGTCCTCGCCGCCGCGCCCGGTGAGCAGGGTGAAGCCCACCGCGAGCACGATCAGCACGAGTCCGCCGAGCAGACCGAGCGTCTTGCGCGAGAGATTCATCGGTACTGCACCGTCACGGGAGCGTGGTCGGACCAGCGCTGGTCGTAGGCGTCGGCGCGTTCGACGACGGCCTGCTTGGCGCGTCCGGGCAGTTCACCCAGGGCCAGCTGGTAATCGATGCGCCAGCCCGAGTCGTTGTCGAAGGCGCGGCCACGGTAGGACCACCAGCTGTAGGGGCCCGCGACGTCGGGGTGCAGGGCCCGCACCACGTCGACGTAGCCGGCCGCCAGCAGTTCGGCGATCCAGGCGCGTTCCTCCGGCAGGAACCCCGCCGACTTCTGGTTGCCCTTCCAGTTCTTCAGGTCGACCTCGGCGGGCGCGATGTTCCAGTCACCGCTGACCACGAACTCGCCGGTCCGCGTCTTCAGGTAGGCGCCGAACTCGGCCATGAACCGGTACTTCTCGTCCTGCTTGGGGGTGTTCTCCTCCCCCGAGTGCACGTACACGCTGGCCACGGTGACCTCGTCGAAGTCCGCCTCGATGTAGCGCCCGGACTCGGCGAACTCGCTGCTGCCGAAGCCGATCCGCACCGCGTCGGGGGTCCGGCGCGACAGGATGCCGACTCCGGCGCGCCCCTTCGACTCCGGTTCGGCGTGCGAGAGCACCCAGCCCGCCTCGAGCGCGGGCGCCAGCGCGGCGGCGACCTGGGCATCGGTCGCCCTGGTCTCCTGCAAGCACACGATGTCGGCTTCGGTCGCGTCGAGCCAGGGCAACATGCCCTTGGTCGCCGCGGCGCGCACGCCGTTGACGTTCACGGTTGAAAGGATGAGAGCCACCGGACGACCGTACAATGACAGGTCAGGAATGCTCCCCCGGACACTGTCGTCCAGGAAGGGGTGATTGACGATGACGTCACGCACCGCCAAGTCCACTGCCCGGCCGTCGCCTGTCGCGGCGCTGCACCTCGGGTCCGGTGATCCGGTCCTGCTGTTGCACGGGTTCATGTTGTCGCCGCACTGCTGGGAGCAGGTGGCGCGGCGGATGTCGGCCCACTGCGAGGTGTACGCACCCGCGTTCGCCGGGCACTGGGGTGGGCCGAAGGTCGAGGGCTGGTCTCTGGATGTGTACGCGCTGGCCGATCAGATCGAGGATCAGCTCGACGAGCTGGGCTGGCAGACCTGTCACATCGCGGGCAACTCGCTGGGCGCCTGGGTCGGGCTGGAGTTGACGCGGCGCGGGCGGGCGCTCACGCTCACCGCGATCGCGCCGGCGGGCGGCTGGGATTCGCCCTCGTTCACTCAGGTGCGAATCGGCGCCAAGTTCGCCTCGCTGGTCCCGTTCGTCGAGGTCGGCAAGCGGATCAGTGGCCTGGTGATCAACAACCCGCTGGTCCAGCAGGTCGCCGCGCTGATGCTGAGCAAGCACACCAGCGCGGTGGCCAAGCGCGACCTCGCCACGATCATCGCGGCCGTCCTGCACTGCGACGCGATCGTGCCGATGCTGCTCGGCAGCCTGCGCGCGCCCGCGATGGACGACCTGAGCGAGCTGTCCGCCCCGGTCCGCATGCTGCTCGCCGAGTACGACCGGATCATCCCCAACCATGTCTACGCCACCCGCTACCTGCGCGAGCTCCCCGAATCCGCGGATCGCATCCTGGTCAACGGCGTGGGTCACGTGCCGATGCTGGAGGCGCCGGACCGGATCGCCACCCTCATCGCCGAGCACATCTACGCCAGCCGCGGTCACCTGCGCGCGGTCTGAG
Source organism: Nocardia canadensis (assembly GCF_032656385.1). NCBI lineage: Bacteria > Bacillati > Actinomycetota > Actinomycetes > Mycobacteriales > Nocardiaceae > Nocardia > Nocardia canadensis. The sequence goes on along the minus strand of NZ_JAVCWB010000002.1, from coordinate 937,684 downwards.
CACGCGAGAACCCGGCCGCGCGAGGCGCTCTCGCGGCCGGGTTCGCCGATCGCTACTTGCCGAGCAGACCCTTGGCGATGTGGGTCACCTGGATCTCGTTGCTGCCCGCGTAGATCATCAGTGACTTCGCGTCACGCGCGAGCTGCTCCACCCGGTACTCGCTCATATAGCCGTTGCCGCCGAACAGCTGCACCGCCTCCATCGCGACCTCGGTGGCCGCCTCCGAGCAATAGAGCTTCATCGCCGACGCTTCGGCCAGGCTCGGCGGCTTGCCCGCCTTGCCACGCTCGAGCACGTTGAACACCATGTTCTGGACATTGATCCGGGCCACCTCCATCTTGGCCAGCTTGAGCTGGATCAGCTGGAACTTCCCGATCTCCTGCCCCCACAGCGTGCGGGTGCGCGCGTAGTCGACGCACAGCCGGTGACACTCCTCGATGATGCCCAGCGCCATGAAGCCGACGCCGACCCGCTCGGCGGTGAAACTGGCTCTGGCGCTCTCGCGTCCGTCGCCACCGCGATGCTCCTCGGTCTCGCCGAGCAGCCGGTCGCGGCCGAGCCGGACATTGTCGAAGAACAGTTCACCGGTCGGTGAGGAGTGCAGGCCCATCTTCTTGAACGGCTTGCCCTGGGTGAGCCCCGGCATGCCCTTGTCCAGCACGAAGGTCAGCACCTTGCGGTGGCGCTTGTCGGCGCCGTCGCCCTCGTCGAGCTTGGCGTAGACGATCATCACGTCGGCGCACGGGCCATTGGTGATGAAGGTCTTCTGGCCGTTGAGGATGTAGTCGTCGCCGTCGCGCTCGACGCGAGTCTTCATGCCGCCGAAGGCATCCGAGCCGGAGTCGGGCTCGGTGATCGCCCACGACGCCACCTTGCGCAGGGTGACGATGTCGGCGAGCCAGCGTTGCTTCTGCGCGAGAGTGCCCCGCGACATGATGGTGGTGGCGCCCAGCCCGATGCTGACACCCAGTGCCGACACCAAACCCATACAGACGCCGGACAGTTCGCTGATCAGCACCGCCATCATCGACTGCTGCCCGGCGAACGGCGACCCACCGCCGCCGCCGGACTTCTCGCCGGGACCGGCCGCCTCCTTGGCCAGCATCTTGGTGACGGCGTCCTCGCCCATCGCGTCGATCCCGAACTGGCTGAACAGTTTCCGCAGGATCGGGTACGGCAGCATCTCACCGCTGTCGAGGGCGTCCAGATGCGGACGGACTTCCTTGTCGATGAAGGTCCGCACGGCATCGCGGATCATCAGATCGGTTTCGGACCATTCGAACATCGTCGTTCTCCCGCCGCTCAGGGCAGCCGCACGGCGATGTCGTCGATCGCCCACGGCCCTTCGGTCTCGATGGTCTTCACATCGTGCCAGCCGGCCAGCTCGGAGATGGCGCCTCCCTGCACGGCGAACACCTTGCCGGTGATCGGGCACTTGTCCGAGGCCAGGTAGGCGACCAGCGGCGAGATATTGGCCGGGCTGAACGCGTCGAACCCGCCGGACTCCTCGGCCGCGGCGGCCTCGGCGGCGAACATCGCGCCCATGCCGGGGGTGGCCAGGGTGAGCCGGGTGCGCGCGATCGGCGCGATCGCGTTGACCCGCACCCCGTAGCGGCCCAGTTCCTCGGCGGCGACCTGGGTGAGCGCCGCGATGCCCGCCTTGGCGGCGCCGTAGTTGGCCTGGCCCGCGTTCGGCAGGGTGACTCCCGAGGCCGACGCGGTGTTCACGACCGCGGCGTTGGGCTGGTTGCCCGCCTTGCTCTGCGCCTTCCAGTAGGCGGCGGCGTGGTGCAGCACGGCGGCATGGCCCTTGAGGTGCACGGCGATCACCGCGTCCCACTGCGCCTCGTCCATCGCGGCGACGAAGACGTCACGCAGGATGCCCGCGTTGTTGACGACGATGTCGAGCCCGCCGAGCTCACCGACCGCCTGGGCGATCAGGTTCTGCGCGCCGTCCCAGGTCGCGATGTCGTCGGTATTGGCGACGGCGATGCCGCCCGCCGCGCCGATCTCGTCGACCACCTGCTGCGCCGGGCCGGAATCGGCGCCCTCACCGGCATTGCTGCCGCCGAGATCGTTGACCACGACCTTCGCGCCTTCGCGCGCGAACAACAGCGCGTGCTCACGGCCGATGCCGCGACCCGCGCCGGTGATCACGGCGACCTTGCCTGCCAGGGAACTCATGGATGACTCCTGTGTGTGATGAAGGGTTCAGTCGGCGATCTCGGCGAGGCCGTCGCTGAGGACGACGTCCGCGCCGCGCACCGTCTCGAAGGCATAGGTGGTGACGCCGTCCGCGCTGGTGACAGGCCAGATCCGGGTCTGCAGATCGTCGCCGGGGAAGACGAGCTTGGCGAAACGCACCGCGAAGCGCCGCAGCCGATGCACGTCCGAGCCCGCCGTCGCGGTGAGCACGCCCCACGACGCCATCGCCATGGTGCACAGCCCGTGCGCGATGATCCCGGGCAGTCCGGCGTCCTTGGCGACCTGCTCGTCCAGATGCAGCGGCATCGGATCGCCCGAGGCGGGCGAGTAGCGGAAGGTCTGGTCGTCGTCGACGTGGTGCTCGACAACCGCGAACGGCGCGCTCGCGCGTCGACTTTCGTCGAAGCGATGCGCAGGCGCCTGCTCCCCGACCGACTTGCCCGCGTCGATACCGCGGAAGAAGGCGGTGAGGTACTGCTCGTTGACCAGTTCGCCTGCCGTGTCCCGGCATTCGACCAGGATGGTGACGGTCGTGCCGGTCGACTTGCTGGTGTAGCCGACCGCCTTGGCCCGCGAGACCAGCTGCTCACCAGGGCGGATCGGCCGGTGGAAGTGGAAGTCCTGCTCGCCGTGCACGACCCGGCCGAAGATGTCCATCGGCGCCACGTCGAGGATCGGCATCATCATGGCCTCGAACACCGGGACGATGGCGAAGACCGGGGGCGCGACGCTGCCGTCGCGATGGGTCCGGATCGGGTCGTTGGTCGCGGCGGCGTAGTCGACGATCCGCTCCGCGGTGACGGCGAATTCCTCGGCGTCGCTCCATTTTTCCAGGCCGGCGTCGTCGAATTCGACGATGCGGCCGCCCGCTGCGTGTGCTGTCATCCCCGCGCCCCTACGCCGAGGCCAGCGCGTCGAGCTGGTCGAGGGATTTGTCGAGCTGGGTGCGGCCGTCCTTCTCCACCGCCTTGCCCAGCGCGCCCTTGATCAGGGCGCCCTCGAAGTCACCCGAGACCAGGATGGTGCTGCCGGAGCCCGCGGGCTGGATGTCGAAGGTGAATTCGGTGCGGACACCGGCCATTCCGGCACCGGCCAGGGTCAGCCGGTTCGGCACCTGGACCGCCCGGACAGTCCATTCGATCTTGTTGGCCATGCCGAGCATCACGATCTTGGCGACCAGTGCGGCGCCCTCGGCCAGCACGGCGGGCGGTTCCTCCATGAACTTCTCGTGGATGGTGAACCACTTGTCCCAGGTCTGCGGGTCGGAGACGACCGCCCACAGCGCCTCCGGAGTGGCCGTGACGGTCTTGGTGGCTTCGATGTGTCCCATTGCGGTTCTCCTCGTGCTGGTCAGCGCACCGCGCGCTGGTAGGCGGTGACCACGGCGGCGCCGCCGAGGCCGATGTTGTGCTGGAGCGCGGCGGTGACGTTGTCGACCTGGCGCTTGTCGGCGGTGCCGCGCAGCTGCCAGGTGAGCTCGGAGCACTGGGCCAGGCCCGTCGCGCCGAGCGGATGCCCCTTGGAGATCAGGCCGCCCGACGGGTTCACCACCCACTTGCCGCCGTAGGTGGTCTGGCCCGCGTCGATCAGCTTCCCGGCCTCGCCCTCGCCGCAGAGGCCGAGCGCCTCGTAGAGCAGCAGCTCGTTGGCGGAGAAGCAGTCGTGCAGCTCGATCACCTGGAAGTCGTCGGCGCCCAGGCCCGCCTGCTCGTAGACCTTGCGCGCGGCAGCGACATTCATGTCGTAGCCGATGAGGTTCTTGGCGGTGCCGTCGAAGGTGGAGGCGAAGTCGGTGGTCATCGCCTGCCCGACGATCTCGATCGCCTGCTCCGCGAGATCGTGCCGGTCCACGAACGCCTCACTCGCCAGGATCGCCGCGCCGGAACCGTCCGAGGTCGGCGAGCACTGCAGCTTGGTGAGCGGGTCGTAGATCATTCGCGAGCCCAGGATGTCGTCGAGCGAATACTCGTCCTGGAACTGCGAATACGGGTTGTTCACCGAGTGCTTGTGGTTCTTGTGACCGATCTTGGCGAAGTGCTCGGCGGTGGTGCCGTAGCGCTTCATGTGCTCGCGACCGGCCGCGCCGAACATCCACGGCGCCACCGGGAACAGCACCTCGGAGATCTCCGCCAGGGCCAGCACGTGCTTGGCCATCGGCTGTTCGCGATCGTCCCAGGTGGAACCGAGCGAACCGGGCTGCATCTTCTCGAAGCCCAGCGCCAGCGTGCACTCGGCCAGCCCGCCCCGGATCGCCTGCGCCGCCAGGTACAGCGCGGTGGAGCCGGTCGAGCAGTTGTTGTTGACATTGACCACCGGTATGCCGGTCATCCCGAGCTCGTAGACGGCGCGCTGCCCGGAGGTGGACTCGCCGTAGACGTAGCCCACATAGGCCTGCTCGACCTCGCGGTAGTCGATGCCGGCGTCGGCCAGGGCCTTGGTGCCCGACTCCCGCGCCATGTCCGGATAGTCCCAGGCCCGGGTGGTCCCGTCGGCCTCCTCGACCTGCTTGCGGCCCGGCTTCTCGAACTTCGTCATCCCTACGCCGACCACATAGACCTTGTTCGTCATCGAACTCCCATCCTCAGGCTCCGCACAAACATACAACCCTGCATGTATCTTCACAACGCTTTTCGTGACCCCGGTCACCATCGGGCCGCGTAACAGCGGCGTAACGGTTCGGAAAATTGGCGTCTACATCCATCGAGCACCGTCGGTGAGCCGCCGAATTCGACGGCCGCGTGGATGAGGGAGAGGGAAATGGCCGGAGCAGATACCGCTGCCAAAGAAACACTCGAGGACTACACGCTGCGTTTCGCCCCGCGGAGCTACCGCAAATGGAGCCCGGCAGTGGTCGGCATCTCCGCTCTCGGCGGCATCGCCTATCTCGCCGATTTCGCGATCGGCGCGAATATCGGCATCGCGCACGGCACCGGAAACGCGCTGATCGGCATCGGTATCTTCGCCGTCGTGGTGATGCTGACCGGATTTCCGCTCGCCTATTACGCGGCGCGCTACAACATCGATCTGGATTTGATCACGCGCGGTAGCGGATTCGGCTACTACGGCTCGGTGATCACCAATATCGTGTTCGCGTCGTTCACCTTCATCTTCTTCGCGCTGGAAGGTTCGATCATGGCCCAGGGCCTGGAATTGGGCCTCGGAATTCCGCTCTGGATGGGCTATCTGGCCTCGACGGTGATCATCTTCCCGCTGGTCATCTACGGCATGAACACCCTGGCCAAGCTGCAGGTGTGGACCACTCCCCTGTGGCTGCTGCTGATGGTGGCGCCGTTCGGCTTCCTGCTGGTGCGCCACCCCGATTCGGTGGGCTCGTTCTTCGCCTACGGCGGCGAGAACGGTGGCGGCGTCAGCGTGTCCGGCGCGCTGCTGGCCGCAGGCGTGTGCCTGTCGCTGATCGCCCAGATCGCCGAGCAGATCGACTACCTGCGGTTCATGCCGCCGCGCACCCCCGAGAACCGCGCCAAGTGGTGGGGGTGGATGCTGCTGGCCGGCCCCGGCTGGGTGCTCTTCGGCGCGGCCAAGCAGGTCGTCGGCCTGTTCCTCGCGGTCTACCTGATCGCCAATCTGCCCGCCGCGCAGGGCATCGCGAACCAGCCGGTGCACCAGTTCCTGGAGATCTACCGCGACATGGTGCCGGGCTGGCTGGCCATGACGCTGGCCGTGGTGCTGGTGGTCATCAGCCAGATCAAGATCAACGTCACCAACGCCTACTCCGGCTCGCTGGCCTGGACCAACTCCTACACCCGCGTCACCAAGACCTATCCCGGTCGCCTGGTGTTCCTGGTGGTCAACCTCGGGGTGGCGCTGGTGCTGATGGAAGCGAACATGTTCGACTTCCTCAACAACATCCTGGGCTTCTACGCCAACTGCGGCATCGCCTGGATCGTCACCGTGGCCACCGACATCGCGGTGAACAAGTACCTGCTGAAGATCTCGCCGAAGGTGCCGGAGTTCCGGCGCGGCATGCTCTACGACTTCAACCCGGTCGGCCTGGTCGGCTTCGGCCTGTCGGCGGTGCTGTCGATCATGACCTTCTTCGGGCTCTTCGGTGAGCTGCTGAAGCCGTACTCGCCGCTGGTCGCGGTGCTGGTGGCCTTCGTCGCGACCCCGCTCACCGCGATCGCCACCAAGGGCAAGTACTACCTGCGCCGCGCCGACGACGGCATCGAGTTGCCGATGTTCGACGAGCACGGCAACCCGTCGGGCGACCTGCTGCCCTGCCACGTCACCGGCATGGAGTTCGAGCGACCGGACATGATCGCCTCGGCGGTCCCCGGCCCCGAGGGCGAGATCCAATACATCAGCTCGCTGGCGCTGTCCACCGACCGTGAGGGCAAGCACCTGCTGCCCCGCCAGCACTGACCCACCCACGACGGCCGTGCCGGGCGACCATCTTTCGCCCGGCACGGCCGTCGTCGTGGTCAGAGGAGTTTGCGGACCAGGGGTAGGGGCAGGGTGCGCAGAGCGAAGGCGAGGGGGATCCAGGGCCAGTCGGGGACGTAGGCCTTGGCGCGGCGCTTCTCGATGGCGGCGACCATGGCACGGACGCCGGTTTCGGTGTCCACCATGAACTTCGGCTCGTGCTTGATCCGGTCGTTCATCTCCGAGCGGATGTAGCCGGGGTAGATCACCGAGACATCCACGCCGGGAACGGCTTCGGCGCGCAGGCCCTCGGCCAGCGCCGCGACGCCCGCCTTGGTGGCGGCGTAGGTGGTCAGCGTCTTGGGCATGCCGCGCAGGCCGGAGATCGAGGAGATCATCACCAGGTGACCGCGACCCTGCGCGCGGAAGATCTCCATCGCGGCCTCGGTCTGGGCCAGGGCGGCGAGGAAGTTCACGACGGCGGTCTCGCGGTTGGCGGCGTGCTTGCCGGTGCCCAGGGGCGCGCCCTTGCCGAGTCCGGCGTTCACCACGACTCGGTCGAGGGTGCCGAACTCGGCGGCGAACCCGGCGAAGACGGTGAACACGGCGGCGTCATCGGTGACGTCCAGCTGTTTCACCGAGACGACGCGATCGGGATGCGCCGCGAGGATCTCCGCGCGCAGCTCGTCGAGCCGTTCGGTGCGCCGGGCGCACAGGCCCAGGTCGTAGCCGAGGGCGGCGAACTGGCGGGCCATCTCCGCGCCCAAGCCGGAGCTGGCGCCGGTGATCACGATGGTGCCCCGGCTCACGAGAGCGTGTCCGGTGCCTGCGCCCGCGAGGGCTCGATGTGCGAGTACATGCGCTCACGCTAGTCATCCGGCCCCGCCGGTGGAACCGATCGCTACCGATGTGGTGTCGCGGCGGCATGTCCGGGCGCGCGGTCGGACTATCCCGCCACACCCAGGTATCGACCCGACCGACCCGCGCTGCCCGCGCTCACTGGGAATCGGCCGTGATCACGGCGGCCGCCGCGGCACGCAGGTCCACCGCGGCGCGACGCCAGCGGCGATGGGCGCGTTCGGGGTCGGGGACGACGAAGTTGGCGACGAGGATGCCGCGCAGCGCGTCCATCGCGGTGTAGGCGAAGTCGCGGGCGCCCTTGCGGCGCAGATCATCCGGAACCAGCTCGGCCACCGCCCGCAGGACCGCGGTGTTGACCAGCGGTTCGACCTCTTCCATCGCGGCGGCCAGCACCGGATCGGTCCGGCCAGCCACCCACAGTTCCACCGTGGCGATGAACAGTGGTCCCTGATGCAGTTCCCACAGGAACTCGAGCGCGGCGCCGACCGGATCGTCACCGACCGAGACCTGGGTCATCTCGCTCATCGCCGCCGCCACCCGTCGCTCGGCCAGATGCTTGACGGCGGCGACCACCAGGTCGTGTTTGGACCCGAAGTGGTGCACCTGCGCGCCGCGAGTCACCCCGGCCCGCTCGGCGACTCGCGGTGTCGTCGTCCCCGCGTACCCGTACTCGACCAGGCAGTCGATGGTCGCGTCGAGCAGCCGGACGCGCATCTCGCTGCTGCGCTGTTCCTGCGTCCGCCGCTGCGGTTTGTCGGCTGCGGTGCTGGTCATCGGGCGATCCTACCGCTTACATACAGACCTGTTGGTAAGCGGGAGTTCGTCGCGTCACCGCACAGCGACCAGCCGGGCGGAGTTCGCCGCTTCGTCGTCACCCGCCTCGTTGGCGGCCAGTTCGGCATGGACCCGGTCGTAGTAGCGGTTGATCTCGGCGTTGGCGGTGTCGTCGTCCCAGCCCAGCAGCGGCGCGATCAGCCGGGCGATCTCCGGTGCGGCGGCCAGCCCACGGTCGGGGACCTCGATGGAGATGCGGGTGCGGCGGGTGAGCAGATCGTCCAGATGCAGCGCACCCTCGTGGGTGACCGCGTAGACGGCCTCGGCGGCCAGGTAGTCGGGTGCGCCCGGAATCGGCTGACGCAGCGTGGCATCGGCGGCGATCAGATCGAAGATGTCGGTGGCCAGCGCGCCGTAGCGGCCGAGCAGGTGCTCGACGACCTCGAGCGGCAGACCCACCGTGGCGGCCAGTTCGGCGGACTCGGCCAGCATGTCGCGATAGCCCTGCGCGCCGACGATCGGCAGCTGCGCGGTCGTCGAGGCCGGGATGTCACCGCCGAGGCGCGCGGCGACGGCGTCGACCACGTCGGCGGCCATCACCCGGTAGGTGGTGTACTTGCCGCCCGCGATCACGAACAGCCCGGGCACGGGCTCGGCCACGGCGTGCTCGCGCGAGAGCTTGGCCGTCTCCTTCGACGCGCCGGTCATCAGCGGACGCAGCCCGGCGTAGGTGCCGACGATGTCGGCTCTGGTCAGCGGCTCGCGCAGCAGCGCGTTGACATGGTCGAGGATGTACTGCACGTCGGCGGCGGTGGCGGTGGGATGGTTCTTGTCCAGCTCCCACGCGGTGTCGGTGGTGCCGATGATCCAGTGCTCGGCCCACGGGATCACGAACAGCACGGACTTCTCGGTGCGCATGATCAGGCCGGTGTGCAGGTCGAGCCGGTCACGCGGGACCAGGATGTGCACGCCCTTGGACATCCGCACGTGGAACGGGAAGTCGACGCCGGTCATCTTGATCATGTCGTCGGTCCAGACACCGGTCGCGCTGATCACGCTGCGGGCCCGGATGGTGTGGGCGACACCGGTTTCCAGGTCGACGACGTGCGCGCCGACGACCCGCGCCCCGTCCCGCACGAGCCCGGTGACCTTGGTGCGGGTCAGCACGGTCGCGCCGTGGTCGGCGGCGGTCCTGGCGATCATCATGGTGTGCCTGGCGTCGTCGACCTGGGCGTCGTAGTAGCGAATCGCGCCGGTCATCGCGTCCGAACGCAGCGCGGGCGCGAGTTCCAATGCGCCGGAACGGGTCAGGTGCTTGTGCATGGGGACGGCGCGCGCGCCGCCGAGGGTGTCGTAGAGGGCGACGCCGGCGCCGATGTAGGCGCGCTCCCACACCCGGTGCTGGAGCGGGAACAGGAACGGCACGGGGTGCACCAGGTGCGGCGCGAGCGTGTTCAGCAGCAGCCCACGCTCTTTGAGCGCCTCCCGGACCAGCGCGAAGTCCAGCTGCTCCAGGTAGCGCAGGCCGCCATGGATGAGCTTGGACGACCGGCTCGAGGTACCGGCGGCGAAATCGCGGGCCTCGACCAGAGTGACCGAGAGACCGCGCGCGGCGGCGTCGAGCGCGGCGCCGGCACCGGTCACGCCGCCGCCGATCACCAGCACGTCGATCTCGCGGTCGCCGAGCGCCGCGATCGCCTTGTCGCGGTAGAGGGAGTCCAGGGGAACGGACACGGTGTGCTCCTTGTCGAGGTGATCGGTCATCAGTCGAGTTCGGCCCAGTCGAGGGTGCGTTCGACGGCCTTGAGCCAGCGGCCGTACCCGCGTTCGCGTTGCTCGTCGGACCAGGCGGGGAACCAGCGGAGGTCTTCGTGCCAGTTCGCGAGCAGTTCGTCGGTGGAGTTCCAGACCCCGACCGCCAGGCCTGCCGCGTAGGCGGCGCCCAGGGCGGTGGTCTCGGCGACGACCGGCCGCGAGACCGGGACGCCGAGCAGATCGGCCTGGATCTGCATGGCCAGCTTGTTCACGGTCACGCCGCCGTCGACCCGCAGCGTCGCCAGCCGCACCCCGGAATCACGCTGCATCGCCTCGACCACGTCGCGGGTCTGATAGGCGATGGATTCCAGTGTCGCCCTGGCCAAGTGGGCGTTGTTGCTGTAGCGCGAGAGGCCGACGACGGCGCCGCGCGCGTCGGGTCGCCAGTACGGCGCGAACAACCCGGAGAACGCGGGCACGAAGTACACCCCGCCCGCGTCGTCGACCTGGCCGGCCAGGTCCTCGATCTGCGCGGCGCCCGCGATGATGCCGAGCTGGTCGCGCAGCCACTGCACGGCCGAGCCGGTGACCGCGATCGAACCTTCCAGCGCGTAGACGGGCTTGTCGTCGCCGAACTGGTAGGCGACGGTGGTCAGCAGGCCGTGTGCCGAGCGCACGATGTCGGTGCCGGTGTTGAGCATCAGGAAGTTGCCGGTGCCGTAGGTGTTCTTGGCCTCGCCCGGCTGGAAACACACCTGACCGACGCCGGCGGCCTGCTGGTCGCCGAGGACCCCGGCGATCGGGACCGCGCGCTCGAACGGCCCGTCGGGGTTGGTGGTGCCGAAACCGGCCGGGTTCGACGAGGGCGCGATGGCGGGCAGCATGGCGCGCGGGATGTCGAAGACGCGCAGCAGCTCGTCGTCCCAGCGCAGGGTCTCGAGATCCATCAGCATGGTGCGCGAGGCGTTGGTCGGATCGGTGACGTGCACGCCGCCGCGGATGCCACCGGTGAGGTTCCAGATCAGCCAGGTGTCGAGCGTGCCGAACAGGGCGTCACCGCGTTCGGCGTCGGCGCGCACGCCCTCGATGTTGTCGAGGATCCAGCGCAGCTTGCCGCCCGAGAAGTACGGCGCGGGCGGCAGACCGGTGCGCTCGCGGATCAGATCGCTGTGCCCGGCGGCCTCGAGTGCGGTGATGATCCGATCGGTGCGGGTGTCCTGCCAGACGATCGCGTTGTAGTACGGGCGACCGGTGTGGCGGTTCCACACGACGGTGGTCTCGCGCTGGTTGGTGACGCCGATCGCGGCCAGATCGGCGGCGGTGAGGTCGGCCGAGGCGAGCGCGGTCTTCACGACGGTGCGGGTGCGTTCCCAGATCTCGTCGGGATTGTGTTCGACCCAGCCGGGCCGCGGCATGATCTGCTCGTGTTCGAGCTGATGCCGGGCGACGACCGTGCCACCGCGGTCGAAAACCATGAAACGCGTCGAGGTCGTGCCCTGGTCGATCGCGCCCACATACCGATTCATCGTGGTCCTTTCGAGCGGGCTCACCGTCGAGCCCGGCACCCACGCTAGGAACGGCCCGGCCCCGCCGCCACGGCCGCCGTTCGACAATGCCGAACGCTCGGGCTGATAGGTTCGGGCGGTGCCGGGTCCGATCCAGTCGATCGAGCGAGCCGCCGCCGTGCTGCGGCTGCTCGCGCGCGGGTCGGGGCCGATGGCGGTGGGCGAGATCGCCGCCGCGCTCGACCTGGCCAAACCCACCGCGCACGGGATTCTGCGGACGCTGCTCGGGGTGGGCTTCGTCGACCAGGACCCGGCGACGGGGCGGTATCTGCTCGGGCCCGCGCTGGGCGAGCTCGGCACCGACCACCTCGATGTCAACGAACTGCGCTCACGCGCGATCCACCGGGCCGACGCGCTCGCCTCGCGGACCGGCGAGTCGGTGCGGATGGCGGTGGCGCGACCGTCGGGGGTGACGGTGGTGCACCACGTGTTCCGGCCCGACAACACCGAGCAGGTGCTCGCCGTCGGCGAGGTGCTGCCCGCGCACGCCACCGCGCTGGGCAAGGTGCTGCTCGCCTACGACGCGGCATCGAACCCAGCTGCGCTGCAGTCCTTCACGCGCCGCACTATCGTCGACCCGACCGCACTGGACCGCGCGATCGCGCAAGTGCGGCGCACCGGCTGGGCCGGCGAGGTCGAGGAGTATCGCTCCGGCGAGGCGGGCATCGCCGCGCCGATCCGCGCCAGAGGAGGACTGGTGGTCGCCGCCATCGGCATCTCGGGACCGACCGATCGGCTGTGCGACAACCGATTACAGATCCGGCCCGCCGCCGTGGAGCAGGTGCGCGCCGCCGCGCAGGCCGTGCACCGCGATCTCGGAGCGGCGCGATGATCCGGGCCACCCAGCCGCGCCCCGCACGACCCCGGCGCCGCGTGACGAACGGGAGAATCCGGTGACGCCCCGGTATGTCCTCGCCCTGGATCAGGGCACCACCTCCACCCGCTGCATCGTGTTCGATCGTCACGCCAGGCTGGCCGGCCTGGCCCAGCGGACCCACCGCCAGCGCTATCCGCGCTCGGGCTGGGTCGAGCAGGACGCGCTGGAGATCTGGCGGACGGTCGAGCGGATCGTGCCCGCGGCGCTGCGCGATGCCGGGATCACCGTCGAGCAAGTGGCCGCCATCGGGATCGCCAACCAGCGCGAAACCACCGTGGTGTGGGATCGCGCGACCGGGGTGCCGGTGCGGCCTGCCATCGTCTGGCAGGACATCCGTACCGAGGAACTCGTCGAGCGGTTCCGGGAAACGCCGGGCGCGCACCGGATCACGGAGCTGAGCGGGTTGCCGCTGGCGACCTATTTCGCCGCACCCCGGCTGCGCTGGCTGCTCGACCACGTCGACGGGCTGCGGGCCCGCGCCGAACGCGGCGAGGTGCTGTTCGGGACCATGGAGTCCTGGCTGATCTGGAATCTCACCGGCGCGCACGTCACCGATGTCACCAACGCGGGCCGCACCCTGCTGATGAATCTGGCCACCCGGCAGTGGGACGAGGAACTGCTGCGGTTCTTCGATATTCCGCGCGCGATGCTCCCCCGGATCGAGCCCTCCACCGGCGATTTCGGGATCGCGCGCACGGTTGCCCCCGGCGTCCGGATCGGCGCGGCCCTCGGCGACCAGCACGCCGCGCTCTTCGGCCAGACCTGCTTCGCTCCCGGCGAGACCGAATGCACCTACGGCACCGGTGGATTCCTGATGATGAACACCGGCACCGACCTGATCCGGTCCGAACACGGACTGCTCACCACCATCGGCTACCAGGTGGGTCCCGACCCGGTGTACGCGCTGGAGGGTCCCATCGCGGTCACCGGTTCGCTGGTCCAGTGGTTGCGCGACATCGTCGGTCTGATCGCCACCGCACCGGAGATCGAGACCCTGGCGAGCACCGTCGACGACAACGGCGGCTGCTATCTGGTCCCCGCCTTCTCCGGGCTCTACGCACCGCATTGGCGCAGCGATGCCAGGGGCTTGCTGATCGGGCTCACCTCCTACGTCACCAAGGGGCACCTGGCGCGGGCGGTGCTGGAGGCCACCGCCTGGCAGACCCGCGATGTGGTCGAGGCGATGAACGCCGATGCCGGATTGCGGGCCCGATCGCTGCGGGTCGCGGGCGGGATGGCCGCGAACAATCTGCTCATGCAGATCATCGCCGACGTGCTCGGCGTCGCGGTGATGCGTCCGCTGGTGACCGAGACGGTCTCGCTCGGCGCGGCCTACGCCGCCGGCCTGGCCGTGGGGTACTGGCCGGATCTGCAAGGGCTGCGGAGCAATTGGCGGGTGGCGGCGCAATGGGTGCCCCAGGCCGACCGCGCCGTCCGCGACGAGGAGTACGAGCGGTGGCAGCGGGCGGTGCAGCTCAGCGTCGGCTGGGCGCGGCCTGCGGGCGCGGCCGGTAGCTCACAAACTTGACCGATCGTTCCTGAAAGGGCCGAACTCAGCCCAGGATCGACGCGGCCACCCGGCCCGCGTCGCGCAGGCGGGTGGCGGAATCGGGCGCGCGTTCGAGCACCCAGACGCCCTGGAAGAAGACGAGCAGGAAGCGGGCCATGGCGCGGGTATCGGCGTCGGGCGGCAGTTCTTCCTGCGCGCGGGCGCGCGAGAGGGCGGAGAACAGCGCCGTCTCCGTACGGGCCCAGCTGGATTCGACCAGCCGCGCGACCTCGGCGTCGCGCGCGGCGAGCTCGACCGCGGCGGTCGTCACCAGGCAACCGAGGAATCTGTCCGCCGCGCAGGACTCGGTCACGAACCGATCGATCAGCCCTCTGATCGCGGGCAGCGCCGGGCCGGGCCGGGCCAATTCCGCCGTGATCCGCGCGTCGACGATCTCCAGGTGCCGTTGCAGCGCCTGCATGAACAGTTCGTGCTTGCTGCCGAAGGTCGCGTAGATGCAGCCCCTGGCGATCCCGAGATGCTCGATCAGATCCGCGATCGACGTGGTCTCGTAGCCACGCTGCCAGAACAGATCCAGCGCGCGGTCCAGCACCACGTCGGGGTCGAATTCTTTGGTACGCGCCACTTTCCGAGCATACCAACGCCTATTGCGACCGATCGGTCATGTATGCAACACTTCGAGCCGCCCTTCACGGTCACACAGTTGAACAAAGGATTCACCATGGCGTTCACCAAGCTGCTCGGCGCAGGCATCGCGGCGCTGGCTTTCGGAGCGGTCCTCGCCGCGGGCCCGGCCACGGCCGCTCCGCTGACCCCCGCCCCCGTCGTCGCCCCCGGCGAACCCGCTCCGGGCGGTGCGTCCACGGGTAGTGCCTTCCTCGACGAGTTCGGCTCGTTCCTGCGCCAGCTGCAGTGCGGCTCGGCGTACTCCTGCAACCCGCCCGCCTAGCCGCGTCGGTCCGTCGCGCACTCGCCGCCGGGGCGGTCGGCGAGTGCGCGGTCACCTCAGCCCAGCGCCGCGAGCGCGTCCACCTCGAACAGCATGCCCGGCAGGGCCAGCGCGGCGACCCCGAGCAGGGTCTGCGCGGGCGGCCGGTCACCCCAGATCTCGGCGATCTTGGCGCCGAGCACCGTCAGCTTCTCCACATCGTGGTCGACGACGAACGTGCGCAACTGCGCGACATCGGCGTAGTCCGCCCCCGCCGACCGCAGCGCGACGCCCAGATTCGCGAACGCCCGATCCACCTGCTCGCCGAAATCGCTACTGGTCGTGTGCCCTTCGGCATCGGAGTCGTACTGCCCCGCGATGACGACCAGTTCGCCCGTCACCCGCGCGACGTGGCTGTACCCGAACCCGGTCGGATCGTGCAGTTCGGACGGGTTGCTGATCACTACTGACATGACACCTCTCCTGTTGCCGATGGTCCTGCGCAGAGGAGACGACGCGGCGCGCCCGAGTGTGACATTTCCGGGCGTTCAGCCGGTGGATCGGGCGCGGGCAGGGGTCGGTGCACGGGTTGTCGCGTTGCAGCTCGGTGCCCGACCGGCCTCCGTGCTTGTAGGGTTCGGTGAGCAAACCGGGGAGGACTCCTGCATGGCACAGCTTCGGCATCGGATCGACGAAATGACCGATGACTCGGGATATCTCGGTCTTGTCGACCCACACGCGTACACGTCGTTCGTGGGCGAAGACTGGACCTTGGAGCTACTGTTCGAGCGCGTCGAATCGCAGATCCGGCAGCGGACGATGCTGCTCTGGGGAACCGGCGGCGAGGAGCAATGGCAAATCGACCTCTCGGACTCGCCGGTAGATCCGCGGCTGCCGATCATCAGGCAGATCGCCGGCCCCATCACCGTGACGGGCGGTGAGCTGGTCGTCGTCAATTTGGACACGGTCACCATGGCCGCCCAGTTCGCCGACTCCGCCGTGGACGACGACAAGGAGATCTACGGGTCCAGCGTCGAACTCCCGAACGGCGACTACATCTGCACCATCAGTCAGCTCACCGATCCCGAGCGGGACCGGACACATGACGGCCCCGACTTCCACCTCCAGCTGCTGGCTGGACGAATCCCGCCATGGTCCGGAGTCGCATGGTCCGAGCTGTGACGCTCCGGCGGAACGCACGACAGCGGGGTCAGCCGGCGGTGTCCGGCGCGCGGCGCCGGGCGGCCCAGACGGTGACGGTGAACAGGCCGACGCCGAGGATCGCCAGGAGGGCGCCGACGGCGGCGGGGGCGGTGTAGCCGAGACCGGCGGCGATGACCAGCCCGCCCAGCCAGGCGCCCGCCGCGTTGGCGATGTTGAGGGCGGCGTGGTTGAGGGCGGCGGCGAGGGTCTGGGCGTCGGCGGCGACGTCCATCAGGCGGGTTTGCAGGCCGGGGGCCAGGGCGGCGCCGGACGCGCCGACCAGGAACGCGCCGATCGAGGCGGTGATCGGGTTGTGCGCGGCCGCAACGAAGCCGGCCAGGATGATCACCATCGCGATCATGCCGACGAGGATCGAGCGGTCCACGCCCCGGTCGGCCAGGATGCCGCCGAGGACGTTGCCCGTGATCATGCCGAGGCCGAACAGGGCCAGCACGATCGGGACCGCGCCGATCGGCATGCCCGCGACGTCGGTCATGGTGGTGGCGATGTAGGTGTAGACGGCGAACATGCCGCCGAAGCCGATCGCGCCCACGGCCAGGGTGAGCAGCACCTGCGGGCGGCGCAGCGCGCCGAGTTCGGTCATCGGGTTGGTGATCTTCATACCGCTCAGGCTCGGCACGAACCGCCACAGCGCCGCTACCGTCGCGACCCCGATCACCGCGACCACGACATAGGCGTCCCGCCAGCCCAGATGCTGGCCCAGCCAGGTCGCGCCCGGCACCCCGATCACGTTCGCCACGCTCAGCCCCAGCATCACCGCGGCCACCGCCTTGGCCCGCTGCCCGACCGGGGCGAGCGTAGCCGCGGCCAGCGAGGCGACACCGAAGTAGGCGCCGTGCGGCAGACCGGAGACGAACCGGGCCGCCACCAGCGTGCCGAAGGTCGGGGCCAGCACCGTCGCGGCATTGCCGACGGTGAACGCGGCCATCAACGCGATGAGCAGTTTCTTGCGCGGCACCCGGGCGCACAGCGCGGCGATCAGCGGCGCGCCGACGACGACGCCCAGCGCGTACGCCGACACCGCGTGCCCGGCCGTCGGCTCGGAGATGTCGAAGTCGGCCGCGATATCGGGCAGCAGACCCATCGTCACGAACTCGGTGGTGCCGATGCCGAACCCTCCCAGCGCCAGCGCGAGCATCGCCGGGACATGCCAGTTCGTGCGTGGCGTCTCGACGAGACCGGAGGCGGAGAGGGAAGAAGTCACGCATCCATGCAACGGGCCCCGCTTCCCGATCGCTACCCGGGGCGAGGGTGAGTTATCCCACCCCGATGCCCGGCGACGAGAAAGGCGCCCGCATCGGGTCCGATGCGGGCGCCTTGCCCAGCGGTGCGGGTGCCGCGGTTCGACGCGGCGCCCCAGCTCTATCTCACTTCAGGGCGCGAGCGAGGTTCACGTCCAGCGCACCCAGGAACTCCTCGGTGCTCAGGTAGCCCTGGTCGCCGCCGACGAGCAGCGCCAGGTCCTTGGTCATCTGCCCGCCTTCGACGGTCTTGATGACGACGTCCTCGAGCGCCTGCGCGAAGCCGATCACCTCGGGGGTGTTGTCCAGCTTGCCCCGGTGCTCCAGGCCACGGGTCCAGGCGAAGATCGACGCGATCGGGTTGGTCGAGGTCGGCTTGCCCTGCTGGTGCTGGCGGTAGTGCCGGGTGACGGTGCCGTGCGCGGCCTCGGCCTCACAGGTCTTGCCGTCCGGGGTGAGCAGCACCGAGGTCATCAGGCCCAGCGAGCCGAAGCCCTGCGCCACGGTGTCGGACTGCACGTCGCCGTCGTAGTTCTTGCAGGCCCAGACGTAGCCGCCCTCCCACTTCATGGAGGAGGCGACCATGTCGTCGATCAGGCGGTGCTCGTAGGTCAGGCCCGCCGCGTCGAACTCGGCCTTGAACTCGGCGTCGAAGACTTCCTGGAAGGTGTCCTTGAACATGCCGTCGTAGGCCTTGAGGATGGTGTTCTTCGTGGAGAGGTACACCGGGTAGTTCTGCTGCAGGCCGTAGTTGAACGAGGCCCGCGCGAAGTCCTCGATGGACTTCTTGAAGTTGTACATGCCCATGACGACGCCGCCGTCCTCGGGCATCTTCACGACCTCGTGCACGATCGGCTCGCTGCCGTCCTCCGGGGTGAAGGTCAGCGTGACGGTGCCCGCCTCGTAGACCTTGAAGTCGGTGGCGCGGTACTGGTCGCCGAACGCGTGGCGGCCGATGATGATCGGCTTGGTCCAGCCGGGCACCAGGCGGGGCACGTTGGAGATGATGATCGGCGCGCGGAAGATGGTGCCACCCAGAATGTTACGGATGGTGCCGTTGGGCGAGCGCCACATCTTCTTGAGGCCGAACTCCTTCACCCGCGCTTCGTCGGGGGTGATGGTGGCGCACTTCACGCCGACGCCGTACTTCTTGATGGCGTTCGCGGCATCGACGGTGACCTGGTCGTCTGTCTTGTCGCGGTACTCGATGCCGAGGTCGTAGTACTCGAGGTTCACGTCGAGATACGGGTGGATCAGCTTGTCCTTGATGAACTGCCAGATGATCCGGGTCATCTCGTCGCCGTCGAGTTCTACGACGGTACCTTCAACCTTGATCTTGGACATGGATCTTCGTGTCCTCCTAGGATGGTGCCCTCATTGCACGGCCAGGCGAACACGCTTGTGAGCGGACCCCAGCTGTTCCAACAGACAACGTATATGCCCCGCGTTGTCTGCGGGACGTGTGGTGCAAACAAGACGAGCGTACTGCTGCCCCCTACCTCACCGCGATGGGAGGGCCCGCTGTGCGGGACTCCGCCGGCGCAGCGGACGGCAAACGGGTCGCAAGTGACCGAGGGCACTGTCGGGTCATGACCGACATACGCTCGACACCCAACCTACTCGGCATGCGCCTGGCCCATCGCGCGATGCTGGCCGATACCGCCCGGTTCGCCGCTCTGACCGGGGAACTCGCCGCCACCCGGACACCGTGTCCGCCGCGGCGGGTCCGCGCGATCGCCGACTATCTCGGCCTGCTGTGCGACTCCATCCACCATCACCACCGCGTCGAGGACGAGGTGCTCTGGCCGACGCTGACCGCCGCCGCGGGCGACGCGGTGGAACTCAGGGAGCTCACCGACGACCATGCCCAGCTCGACCCGGCGCTGGCCCAGATCAGGACGACCTGTGCCGACCTGGTCGCCCGCCGCCCGGGTGCCGCCGCCGACCTGGCCGAGCGGCTGACCCGGCTGCACACCGTGCTCGACGAGCACATCGCCGACGAGGAGCGCACGGTCTTCCCGATCATCACCGAGTACCTGACCACCGCGCAGTGGGAGCGGGTCGAGGCGGCGGCCCGCGGCGGCGCGGTGATGAGTTTCGAACTGCCGCGCATGGTCGCGGTCTGCGCGCCGACGGAACTCGCCGAACTGAGGGCCGAGGGTGGACTGCCGGTGCGGGTGATGCTGACGGTGTTCGGTATCGGATACCGCCGTCGGGAGCGTGTGCTGGCCGGTGGATGAACCAGTGGCGGCGGCGGGCTACGCGGTCGCCGACGGCCCGCCCGCGGTGGTGCCGAGATCGTCGAGTGCGGCCAGTTCGGTCGCGATGGCGGCGAGCACGTCCTCGGCCGCGGCGCGGTGCGCGGTCGCGGCGTCGTGGTCACCCAGCCGGTCGGCCAGTTCGGCGAGGACGGTGTCGACCGGGCCGAAGGCGACCGACCCGGAGTCCATTCCCGCGATGGTGCCCGCCCTCGGCAGCAGATCCTGATAGAGCTGCCGGGCCGCCTCGATCGTGCCGATCCGGGTGACCACCCTGGCCTCGAACACCGACATCGCGCACCAGTAGTAGTCCCGCAGCACCGGGGTGCCCGCGCCGAGCACAGCGGCCGCTCGCTCGGTGTCGCCCGCGTCGAGCAGGGCCAGCATGTACGCGGACCTGAGCGCGTGCGGCGCGACCGCGTTCAGCGCGGCGAAACCCTCCAGGCCGGGCGCGAGGTCGCCCAGCGCCCAGCCGGTCATCATCTCGGCGAGCAGGACCAGTTCGGCGCCGTTGGCGTGACCTGCCGCGATCATCTTCGCGCTGAGGTCGGCATCGATGGCCTCGGCGGTCGCGAAGTCGCCGCGCAGCGCGGCGAGCACAGCCAGGTGCGCGGTGGACACGACCAGCAGCGGGCCGAGCTGGCCACCCTCGGCGCAGTCGAGTGCCTTGGCGATCTCGGCTCGCGCGGCGACGAGCCGGCCCGCGCCCGAGGCGACGAGGAAGCGCAGGAAATGCGCGACCGCCTGGTACTCCGGCAGCCCCGCCTCGGTCGACACCCGCAGCAGTTCGTCGGCCAGGGCGCCGCGCTCCGGCCACAGGTCGGGGCCGAGCGCGACGAAGGCCCTGGCATTGAGTGCGGCGCACAACAATTCGGGATCACCGAGCTCGCGCGCCGTGCGCAAGGCCTCGGCGGAGCAGGCGAAGGCGTGCGGGTTGTCGAAGCCGACGACTTCGAAGGCGGTGCTGACGAGCAGCCGGATCCGCAGGTCCGGCGCTGTCGTGCGCGCCGACGCGGCGGCCAGTTCCGCCCACATGCCGGGGTCGGGCAGACCGCGTTCGCGGCTGGTCCAGATGGTGGGGGCACGCCAGCAGGTGAGGACCGCGACGACGGGATCGGTCGCGATGATCCTGGCATCGTCGTCGCGCGCGGCAGCGGTGTTCGGCATGAGGGCGCGCGCCGTTGCCAGAGCTTCGACGCGCAGGATGCGGGCCTGTTCGTCGTTGCCGCCGTAGGCGAGGGCGTTGATCAGCGCGCAGGTGGTCGACAGGGCCGCCAGGCGGTCGGCGCGCGGTGCCGTGGCGTCGACGTGTCCTGCGCTGGTGTGCAATTCGAGGGCGGAGCGCCACAGTGGCTCGGCGTCCTGGTGGGCGCGACGGGCGGTGCGGCGGCGGGCGGCGGCGAGGACGTAGCGCAGCGCGCGGGTGGCGTTCGCGGTGCCTGCCCCGGCGATGGCGTGGTGGGCCATGGCGTCGAGGTCGACGGTGCCGGTAGCGGATTCGAGGTCCGCCGTGGACGCGCCGGTGCGGCGTTCGAGGAGTTCCAGGGCCGACCAGTGCAGGCGGGCGCGGCGCAGGGTGGGGATGTCGCCGTAGACGGCGTCGCGGATCAGGGCGTGGGCGAAGGTGATCCGATCGGTGTCCGCGATGCGGACCAGTCCGGCGACGGTCACCGTGTCGACCAGGTCGATCAGCGTGTCCTCCGGTTCGGCGGTCAGCTCGAGCAGGGTGTCGAAGTCGATGTCGTCGCCCCAGACGGCGGCCAGGCGCAGGGCGCGGGCCGCGCCCGCGGGCAGCCGGGCGATCCGGCGGCCGAGGACGTCGCGGACGCCGTCCGGCACGGCGTGCAGGTCGCCCACCGCCGCGGCGAGGGTGGCGACCTCGCGGACGAACAGCGGGTTGCCGCCGGTCCTGGCGCGCAGGCGTTCGGCGGTGTCGTCGTCGATGGCCCGCAGACCGGCCCGGCTCGCGATGGCGCGCACCGCCGCGGTGTCGAGGCCACCCAGTTCGAGGCGGCGGCCGGTCACCGCCGCCAGCGCGGCGGCCGAGGCGCGCACGCCCGCGTCGGCCTCGTCACCGCGCGCGGTGACCAGGACCAGGACCGGGCGATGCGCCAGCCACGCCACCAGTTGGCGCAGGATCTGCAGGGTGGCGCTGTCGGCGCGATGGACGTCCTCGAGGATCACCAGCACGGGCCCGTCGACCAGTCGCTGCGCGCAGGCCCGCGCCACCGCCCGCGCGATGCCGAACGGACCGGCTTCCCGCTCCGCCTCCGCGCCGAGCCCTTCGAGCAGATGCGTCCAGGCCCACGCCGCGGGCGCACCGTCGACCTCCGGACACGCGGCCCCGGCGACGGTCCACCCGTCCCCGGCCAGCACCTGGGCCAGGGCCTCACTCTGCGTCGTCTTCCCCGCTCCCGCTTCCCCTTCCAGCCACACCACCCGGGCCCGCCCGTGCGCCACCACCTCGGCCGCCTCGGCGCGCAGCGCCGCCCGTTCGGCGTCGTAGCCGACCGCGTCCGCGCTGAACCGCGCTCGCGGGGCGGGCCGATCCGGACCACCGCCGGCCCCGGCGGCCTTCGCCGCACCCACTCCCCCGACACCCGCGCTCGCCGCGCTCGCCGCGCTCGCCGAGGTCGCCGAGGTCGCCGAGGTCGCCGAGGTCGCCGAGGTCGCCGAGGCATCGTCGCCGACAGATCGCGCCGGGTGTCCGACGCGGTGGTCGGTGAGCGGCTCCGCCTCCGCGAAGGTCACCGGCGGCCTACCGTCGGCAGACCGCACGGCTTCGGTCGAACCGATCGCCGAGCCTCTCGACTCCCCACCACCGGCGGGCTGAGCTTGTCCAGCCGACGAATCCACCAGACCCGGCCGCGCAGGTCCAGCCGACGGTTCCACCGGACCCGGCCGCGCTTGTCGAGCCAACGGTTGCACCGGATCGGTCTGGGCTGGTCCAGCCGATGATTGCACCGAGTCGGCAGGGTGTACCGCGCCGGTCGATCCCGGTACCGGCTCGGCTAGGTGCGCCGCCCCGGTCGATTGCCGCACCGGCTCGACGAAGTGCACCGCCCCGGTCGATTGCTGCATCGGCTCGGCGGGGTGCGCCGCAGCGGTCGAGTGGGTCGGTGGCAGGTCCAGTTCCGGGGCGTGGGTGAGGATGGCGGTTTCGAGGGCGGCGAGGGCCGGGCCGGGCCGGACGCCGTATTCGGTGTCCAGGTAGTCGCGGACCCGGCGGAGGGTGGCCAGGGCGTCGAGCTGGCGGCCCAGGCGGTAGTGGGTCAGTGCCAGGAGGCGGGCGGCGTTCTCACGGTCGGGGTGATCGGTGACGTGCGGGTGCAGCAGGGCCAGGGCCTCGTCCGACCGGCCGAGCGCCAGGGCCGCTTCGGCGCGGCGTTCGACGGCGACGCGGCGGAGTTCGTGCAGGCGGGTGGCTTCCGGGACGACCCAGTGGGCCGTGGCGAAGGGAGCGTAGGGCTCACCGTGCCAGCACGCCAGGGCCGCACCGAGCGCCGCGTAGCGCTGCGCCGGATCGGTGCGATCGCCGTCGGCGAGCAGGCGTTCGAAGTGCCACGCGTCGACCGCGGACCGGTCGAGCCGCAGTGCGTAGCCGGGGGCCTCGGAGATCAGCACGGTGGCCGGGGCGCGGGGCGGGCGATCGGGTTCGAGGGCGCGGCGCAGGTAGGAGATGTGGGCCTGGAGGGCACCCAGGGCCTTCGGCGGCGGGTCGCCCGCCCACAGGTCGTCGATCAGGCGATCGGTCGAAACCACCTCGCCGCCGGCGAGCACCAGACGGGCCAGGAGCGCGCGCTGACGCGGTCCACCCAGATCGGCGGGCCGCCCACCCACCTCGACCCGCAACGGGCCGAGCACTTCGATGCGTACGGCGGGCGTGCCGCCGTACGGTCCTTCGTCTTCGATGCGGTCAATCTACCTGGCGATACGCACCCCCGCGAGGCCGATCGCCACACCCTGGGCGACGGTTCCGGGGATGATCCACCAGCCCTCCGCGCCGGGCAGCACCCCGGGCAGCATCGCCGCGACCGTCATCGACAGCGTGCCCAGGATGATCAGCACGCCGGACCAGCGGCCGAACACGGCGGCGGGCCGGATCAGCGCGTACACCGCGAGCAGCACGAACCCGAGCAGCAACGCCAGCGACAGCGGCGCGAGCACCGCGGCCGAGGCGTCGGCGATCTCGGTCGCGGCGTGGTGGTCGAGATGGGTGCTGACGAACACCTCGTGATAGGCCCCGATCGGGATCACCACCGCCAGCCCGGCGAACAGCAACCCGTGCGCGAGGGTGAGCATCTTGCCCGCCCGCTCGTCACCCGGCCTGCGGATGGCCCGGATCAGCGCGGGCAGCCCGACCGCCATCAGCACCGCGCCGACGGCGAAGGTGAGATGCGCGGCCGCCCAGGTGGCCGCCTGCTCGGAGGACTCGGCGTGTTCCAGCGGATGCATGAGGTTGCCCGCCGCCCACAGGGCCGCGCCCACGGCCAGGACCACTGCCCTGCCCCGATCCCGACTCCCCGGCGGGACGGAGCTCGACGTGCGGTCGGCGGAATGCGCTAGCGCGGTGTTGTTCGCCTCATCGGCGGTCTCGATAGTCATGCACAGAGCGTGACCGCGGCCGATTGGCGCCCACTTGCGAACGAATTGCGATCGCCTGGCCCGCGCGCCGCCGCCCGGCACACACGCGGGCCCCGCCTGCCGAAACGGCGTGCGGGGCCCGGTGCTCCGAACTCAGACCGCGACCGGCACCCGGGTGGCGTGCTCGTCGCCTTCGATCAGGTTCTCCGGCTTGTCCCTGATCATCACCGCGATCACCACGGCGGCGGCGAGGAAGAACCCGGCGCCGACGTAGAACGCGACATCGTAGCTGTAGATCGAGGCGCGTTCGACGAGGTGGTCGATGGTCGGGTTGTCGGTCGCGTAGTTCTTCGCGGCCTGCACCGACAGCGTCGTCAGCAGGGCGGTGCCGACCGCGCCGCCGACCTGCTGAGCCGCGTTGAGCAGGGCGCTGGCCACACCGGAGTCCGCGGCGTCGACCTGATGCAGCGCGACGGCCTGCATCCCGACGAACAGCGGGCCCATGCCGAGCGCGATCAGCAACTGCGCGGGCAGCACGCTCAGCGCGTAACCGTCGCCGTAGCCGAGCTGGGCCAGCCACAGCAGGCCGACGGTGCCGAGCAGCGCGCCGACGACCATCAGCGGACGCGGGCCGAGCTTGGGCATCAGCGCGCTGGTGACACCGGCCGAGACCGCGATGCCCACCGGGAACGGCAGGAACGCGACGCCCGCTTTCAGCGGCGAGTAGCCGAGGGTGTTCTGGTAGTAGAAGCTCAGGAACAGGAACATCGCGAACATGGCGATCGGGATCAGCAGCGCGGCCAGCAGCGCGCCGCCCCGGTTGATCTCGCCCGGAATGCGCAGCGGCAGGAGCGGATTCGACGAGCGCGCCTCGATGACGACGAAGGCGATCAGCAGCGCGAAGCCCACCCCGAGCAGGCCGAGCGTGCTCCCGGCCAGCCAGCCGTCCTCGGCGGCCCGGCTGAATCCGTACACGATCGCCACCAGGCCCGCCGTCACCGTGACGGCGCCGGGCAGGTCGTAGCCGCCCAGGCGCGGCGCGGGCACATCGCGCACGATGACCGCCAGCGCGCCGAGCAGCGCGACGATCGCGACCGGGGTGTTCATCAGCAGCGTCCAGCGCCACGACACGTACTCGGTGAGCGCGCCGCCCACGATCAGCCCGAACGCGACGCCACCGGCCGAGATGCCGGCGAATACCGCGAACGCGCGGGCCCGTTCCTTCACGTCGGTGAACGTCACCGACAGCAGCGACAGCGCCGAGGGCGCGAGCAGCGCGGCGAACGCGCCCTGCAAGCCGCGCCCGAGGAACAGCTGCAAGCCGTCCTGGGCGAGTCCGGCCAGGGCCGATGCGGCGGCGAAGCCGACCAGGCCGATCAGGAAGATCCGCCTGCGGCCGAGGTAGTCGGCCATCCGGCCGCCGAGCAGCAGCAGGCCGCCGAAGATCAGCGTGTAGGCGGTGAGCGCCCACTGTTTGTCGCCCTCGCTGATGCCGAGGTCTTTCTGGGCGAACGGGAGCGCGATCGTCACGACGGTGGCGTCGAGGATCACCATCAACTGCGCGGAGGCGAGCACGGCGAGCGCCCACCAGCGTGTCGAACTCTGTTGTACCTCAGTAGGTTTCGCATCTATTTCGGTGCCGGTCACCGCGGACTCCTAGTCACTCGAAGGCTCGCGCTCAATCCTGACACCGCGAGACAATTGGCGTCAAGAGCAAAATGTCTGACTGCGACATTTGACGTGCGAGGACAGACGAATCGGGTGGGACGGTAATCTGGAGGAATGCTGGACTCGACCACTCCGATCAGCGCGGACCGGACGACCGAACCCGCAGCCCCTACCGGGCCCGATCGCGCGCCGACCGGCCTGCGCGAACGCAAGAAGCTGCAGACCAAGGCGGCGATCGTGGAGATCGGGCTGAACCTGTGCGACTCACAGGGCTTCGACGCGACCACCGTCGAGCAGATCGCCGCGGGCGCCGACGTCTCCCCCCGCACGGTGAACCGGTACTTCCCGATGAAGGAAGACATCGTGCTCGCCCCGATCGACGACTTCGGGCTCGCCGTCGCCGTCGCGCTGGGCGAGCAACCGCGCACCGACAACGAGCTACAGGCGCTGTGTGGCGCCTACCTGCAGGTCATCGACACCGAGGCCGATGCCGACGGCGTGCGGTTCCTGCGTCAGTTCCTGCAGATGCAGCGGATCATGCGCGCCAGCCAGGCCGTGAACGCGCGGGCACTCGAGTACGCCGAGAAGAAGAACATCGCGGTCTGCGCGCGACTGGCCGAGCGGATGTCGACGACCCCGGACGACTTCTCGGTCCGGCTGGTGGCAGGCACCTGGCAGATGCTGTGCCACCTCTCGCTCGTCTCGGTCGAGGACGCGTTGCTCAGCTCGACCCCCGAGGCCGCCGCGCTGGTCACCCGCGACGCCGTTCTGCGCGCCTACCACGAGCTTCGGCGCATCTGCGGCGCCCAGCCGGACCCCGACACGCCAGCGGTCGGCACACCGGCGGCGGAGTGATCCACGGCATGAAACCGGGGGAAGTTTCCGCGCGGGCGCAATCGCCGGTTAACATGTCGGCAAGGTCATGAGTACCAGTGCCAAGCCCCGGCTCGCTGGTCGGCAACCCTCCAGCTGCGGTGGGGTGCTCCGGGTGATGACCGGGCTCCCGAAGGCCGGGAGCAAGCGCGCATCGCAGGAGGCCCCCATGTGTTGTTGTCCGTCGATCCAACCCATCTGACGCGAAACACCGGCGAACAACCCTGGAGCTTTTCATGACCGACTCTGCCCTGCCCGAGAACTGGTCCTTCGAGACCAAGCAGATCCACGCGGGCCAGTCCCCCGACGCGGCCACCAACGCGCGGGCGCTGCCGATCTACCAGACCACCTCCTACACCTTCCGCGACACCGATCACGCCGCCGCGCTGTTCGGTCTCGCCGAGCCGGGCAACATCTACACCCGGATCATGAACCCCACCCAGGACGCCGTCGAGCAGCGCGTCGCCGCGCTCGAGGGTGGCGTCGCGGCGCTGCTGCTGGCCTCGGGCCAGGCCGCCGAGACCTTCGCGATCCTGAACCTGGCCAACGCGGGCGACCACATCGTGTCCAGCCCGCACCTCTACGGCGGCACGTACAACCTGTTCCACTACTCGCTGCCCAAGCTCGGCATCGAGGTCTCCTTCGTCGAGGATCCCGACGACCTGGCGCAGTGGCAGGCCGCCATCCGGCCCAACACCAAGGCGTTCTACGGCGAGACCATCGCCAACCCGAGCAGTGCCGTGTTCGACATCCCCGGCATCGCCGAGATCGCGCACAAGGCGGGCATCCCGCTGATCGTCGACAACACCGTCGCGACCCCGTACCTGATCCAGCCGCTGGCCCACGGCGCCGACATCGTCGTGCACTCGGCGACGAAGTACCTCGGCGGGCACGGTGCGGCGGTGGCCGGCGTGATCGTCGACGGCGGCACCTTCGACTGGACCGTGCGCGATGCCGACGGCAACGCCCGCTTCCCCGGCTTCACCGAGCCCGACCCCAGCTACCACGGCGCGGTCTTCGCCGACCTGGGCGCGCCCGCCTTCGCGCTCAAGGCGCGCGTGCAGCTGCTGCGCGACCTGGGCGCGGCGGTGTCGCCGTTCAACGCGTTCCTCATCGCCCAGGGCATCGAGACGCTGAGCCTGCGGGTCGAGCGGCACGTCGCCAACGCCGAGGCCGTGGCGAAGTTCGTTGCCGAGCAGCCGGGCGTCGAGGCCGTGCACTACGCCGGTCTCGAGTCCTCGCCGTGGTACGCGCGGGCCAAGCAGCTGGCCCCCAAGGGCGCGGGCGCGATCGTCGCGTTCGAGCTGCGCGGCGGCGTCGACGCGGGCAAGAAGTTCGTGGACGCGCTCAGCCTCCACAGCCATGTCGCTAACATCGGTGATGTGCGTTCTCTCGTGATCCACCCGGCGTCGACCACGCACTCGCAGTTGACGCCCGAGGAGCAGCTGGCCTCCGGCGTGACCCCGGGGCTGGTCCGGCTCGCCGTGGGCATCGAGGGCATCGACGACATCCTGGCGGATCTGCGCGCCGGTTTCGCGGCGGCGAACACGTGACTGTGAGCACCGAATCGCCGATCGCCCGTCCCGCAACCGGTGTGGCCCTGCTGCCACCGCCGGACGGGCGACTCGGCGTGGTCGCCATCGGGGACGTCGCGCTGGAGAACGGCGCCGTGGTCCCCGATGTGCGGCTGGCGGTGCAGCGCTGGGGCGAGCTCTCGCCCGCACTCGACAATGTGGTGCTCGTCGAACACGCCCTGACCGGTGACTCCCACGTCATCGCCAGCGCCGACAATGCCCAGCCCGGCTGGTGGGAGGGCATGGTCGGCCCCGGCGCGCCGATCGACACCGACGAGTGGTGTGTCATCGCGACCAACGTGCTCGGCGGCTGCAAGGGCAGCACCGGGCCGTCCTCGCTCGCGCCCGACGGCGCGCCGTGGGGTTCGCGGTTTCCCGACCTGACCATCCGCGACCAGGTCACCGCCGAGGCGCAGCTGCTCGATCTGTTCGGGATCGAGCGGCTGGCCGCCGTCGTCGGTGGATCGATGGGTGGCATGCGGGTACTGGAGTGGATCGTCGGACAGCCGGGGCGGTCGGCGGCCGCGCTGGTGCTGGCCGTCGGCGCCCGCGCCACCGCCGACCAGATCGGCACCCAGACCACCCAGATGGCCGTGATCACGGCCGACCCCGACTGGCAGGGCGGCGATTACCACGGCACCGGCCGCGCGCCGATGACCGGCATGGGCCTGGCCCGGCGCATCGCGCACCTGACCTACCGCACCGAAGGCGAGCTCGACCACCGCTTCACCAATCGTCCCCAGGGCGACGAGGATCCGTGGACGGGCGGGCGCTACGCGGTGCAGAGCTACCTCGAGCACCAGGCCGAGAAGCTGTGTCAGCGCTTCGATCCGGCCACCTATGTGCTGCTCAGCGAGGCCATGAACCGCCACGACATCGGTCGCGGCCGGGGCGGGATCGCCGCGGCGCTGGCCGCGACGACGGTGCCGGTCGTGGTGGGCGGCGTCGATTCCGATCGGCTCTACCCCCTGCACACCCAGGCCGAGCTGGCCGAGGGGCTGCCGGGCTGCGCCGGACTCGAGATCGTGCACTCGCGCGACGGGCACGACGGCTTCCTCACCGAGGCCGCCGCGGTGTCCAAGCTGCTCACCGAAACCATGCGGCTGGCCCGCGAGAACCGCTGACGGCCGGGCCTTTTCAGTCCCGTGTCGTCCCGGCCAGCAGGGTCATGATCGAGCGCACATAGGCCTGCAGCCGTTCGCGCGGATACTCCTCGGGTTCGCTGACCGCGAGCCTGCCGAGCATCTCGGCGACCGTGAGGGTCGAGTTCGCGAGCAGTGCCGCGTCCATCGCCGCCCAGCGCGGTGACATCGCGATGCCCACGCGGACAAGGGCTTCCGCGCGGGCCAGGATCTCTGCCCTGGCCGCCGTCAACGCCGCGCGATACTCGTCCGGCGCGCTCGCCGGGGTCGCCAGGATCAGCCGCCAGCGGGTCGGATTCGCCAGTGCCACACCGACGAACGCCTCGACGGTCGCCGAGGCGGCGGCGAGCGGCTCGGTGCCGACCAGGTTCTCCGGCAGAGTGTCGGCGATCTGCTCCAGACCGCGTTCACGTTCGCGTTCCAGCAGCGCCTCGACGAGTTCGGCACGGGTCTTGAACACGGTGTAGAGCACCGGCTTGCCGACGCCGGCCTCCTGCGCGACGGCCTCCATGCTCAGTTCGTGCAGTTCCCTGCGCTCGAGCACGGTGAACGCGGCGTCGAGGAGCTGGGCGCGGCGTTCGTCCGGTGGCAGGCGCGGGGCATAGCGGCGCCGCGGTGGTCGGTCCTGCGTCGCGGTCACGCGCTCCTCCTGTCGTCGCCTGGACGATACCCCGGTACCGGGCTCCCGGCACCAATCCTACGCAACCGTTGTATTCGTTTCGAGCAATTGCTACGGTGGTGTTGTATTCAATTGCGAGGGCTTCCTCGGCAACTGCAAAGGAGCAGGTGCAATGGCATTCGATGCGTCGACTCTGCGTCGCGACGACTACGGCTTCTTCGGCCCGGACTCCCCCACCTGGAAGGTGTGGGCGGCACCGACCGCGCTGATCGGGTTCCAGCGCGCGGTCACGCTCGAGCACTTCGACCCCTTCCTCACCGCCGCGGTGGCCGATTCGCACGGGATCTACGACAATCCCGCCACCCGCCTGGACCACACGCTGTCCTACTTCCTGCTGGTCGCGCTCGGCGACGGCCGCACCGCCATCCAGGCCGCCGAGCACCTGATGAAGGTGCACGCGCCGATGACCGGCATCGAACCGATCAGCGGCAAGCGCTACAGCGCCAACAGCCCCGATTCCCAGCTGTGGATCCACGTCACCGGTTGGCATTCGGTCCTCAAGGCCTACGAGATGTTCGGCCCCGGCCCGCTGAGTCCGGCCGAAGAGGACCGATACTGGGCCGAGTGCGTGATCGCCGCCGAACTCCAGACCTGCAAGCCCGCGGATGTGCCGCGCAATCGCGACGAGGTGCGCGCCTACTTCGCGCGGGTCCGACCGCAGTTGTGCGTCAGCGAGCGGGCCGTGCGGGCCATGCACTTCCTGCTGTGGCCGTCGGCGAGCAAGGGCATGACGTTCGCCGTCGGTGGCCGCGTGCTGTCGCTGGCGACGATCGCGACGCTACCCACCTGGATGCGCGAGCTCGGCCGGTTCGATCGGCCGGGCATCGTCGACGCGTCGGCGCGGCTTCCGTGGAAGGCGCTCGTGTGGGCCACCGCGCGCCGCGACAACCGCGGACTGATCCTGGCCAGCCCGTTCGTCGCGAAGACGACCGGACAGATCCTGGCCGCGCACGCCGCCGCCGCCCCGCCGCGCACCCGGTCGACGATCAGCCCCGCCGAAGCCCGTGAGCGCTACGGCAACACCGGCACCCGCAGCCTGTGGGAACAGCGGGTCGTCGAGTCCGCCTGATCGCGTCGACGGATCAGGACGCCGTCGCGTGCCTGGCCTTCTCGATGCGATTGATGTTCGTCTCGACCCACTCCCGCAGTGCCGCGATCGGCTCGCGCAGGCTGTGGCCGAGATCGGTGAGCGTGTACTCGACTCGCGGCGGCACCGTGGGATACACCGTGCGCGCGACGAATCCGTCGTGCTCGAGCTGACGCAGGGTCTGGGTGAGCATCTTCTGGGAGATGCCGTCGATGCGTCTGCGCAGATCGGTGTAGCGCAGGGTGCCCTCGGCGAGGGCGTCCACGATCAGCACCGTCCACTTGCCTGCGATGTGGTCGAGGACCTCGCGGGTGGGGCATTTGGCCGAGTAGACGTCGGCGGGCAGGCCGGTGGCCTCGTGAATCGTGCGCACCTCACCGAGTCTAACGCACAAAAAGGTGCCTACTTCCCAATGGAGAGCGACTCTCCGATAGTAGGAATCATGAACACACAGACACTTTCGGTCACCGAGGCCATCCGCACCCGTCGCACCGTCCGCCACTACCGGCCCGAGCCGCTCGATCCCGCACTGCTCGACGAACTGCTCGAGCTGGCCGTGCAGGCGCCGAGCGCCTGGAACATGCAGGACCGCTCGATCGTCGTCGTCACCAGCGAAGCGGGCCGCAAGGCGCTCTCGGCGGCGGCGTTCGGTCAGCCGCAGCCGCTGGAGGCGCCCGCGGTGCTGGTGTTCGTCGCCGATCCGACGGCCTGGACCGGCGCCAACGCCGATATCGCCGAGCAGGCGACGCGCAACGGGGCGTGGAACGAGCAGTTCCTGGCGAAGTTCGACTCGCGCGCCGACTATCACTCGATGCGCGAGCGCGGGCTGCTGCGCGAGAACGCCGTGAAGAACGCGATGATCGCGGCCACCTACGTGATGCTCGCCGCGACCGGGCTCGGACTCGACTCCGCGCCGATGAACGGTTGGGACGAAGCGCTGGTCAAGCAGGCGATCGGCATCGACGCCGACGCCGAGACCGCGATCGCGGTCATGGTCGCCGTCGGCTACGGCGCGGGCACGCCGCCGCACCCCGGCCGCAGGCCGCGGGAGCGCGCGGTGTTCACCGAGCGCTATCTCAGCTGACGCCCAGGGTGTTGATGGTGGCGGCGAGGAAGACGATGGCGCTGCCGAGCGCGGTCAGGGTGGCCACGTCGAACGGACGACTGCGGACGGCGAGCAGGCCGACCTGCACCGTCGGCAGGCACAGCCGGAAGGCGGCGGCCACCAGGGCCGCGCTGCCGAAGATGATCGCGCCGCGCCGCCACCGATCCCAGGCGACGAACACGATCGCGACCAGGATCAGCGCGCTCACCACGGTCATCGGCAGGTGACTGCGCAGGTACTGCTCCCCCGCGCTCAACCGCACGACCCGATGCTTCCCGGTCGTCTCCACCTTGTTCACGGCCCCGATTGTTCCAGACGCGGCCGCGCGGCGGGCGGCCCGCGCCCGATCGGTGGGGCGAACCGGGCGCGCGAGCCCGGCATGACAGAGTGATGCGCTGTGCTGCACCTGATCTTTCACAACCCCGTGATCCCGCCCAACACCGGCAACGCGATCCGGCTGGCCGCGGGGACCGGTTGCGCGCTGCATCTGATCGAGCCGCTCGGCTTCGACCTCTCGGAGTCGAAACTGCGCCGGGCCGGGCTGGACTATCACGACCTCGCGGTGGTGACGGTGCATCCCGACCTGGCCACGGCGTGGGCGGCCATCGCGCCGGACCGGGTGTTCGCGTTCACCACCCAGGCCACCACCCGCTTCACCGAGGTCGCCTACCGCGACAACGACGCCCTGCTGTTCGGCACCGAACCGACCGGCCTGCCCGCCGAGGTCCTCACCGACCCACACATCACCGACCAGGTCCGCATCCCGATGCTGCCCGGCCGCCGCTCGATGAACCTGTCCAACGCCGCGGCGGTCGCGGTGTACGAGGCCTGGCGCCAACTGGGCTTCCCCGGCGCCGTATAGCAGTCGCTCGAGCGCGACACGAGCGAGGGAGCCGATCGCGAATCGATCCTGAGCGCGCTGGACGACGCCCGTGGCGAGTGAGGAGTACGTGCTCGACGCCTCGACCGCCTCGACCGCGTTGCTGCGCAAGGACGCCGTCGGGACCGCCGTCGGACGGCTGATCGAGGCCAGCACCTGCCACGCGCCACATCTCATCGATGCCGAAGTCGGTAATGTGCTGCGCCGCCATGAGCGCGAGGGCCTGATCGACCCCGATACCGCCACGATCGGCCTGCGCATGCTGGCGACGATGGTCGATCGGCGCTATGCCACCAGGGATGGCTCAGCGAGCAGGACTGGCTGCTCCGTCACACGATCACCTTCTACGACGGCCTCCACGCCGCGCTGGCGGCACGACTCGATGTTCCACTGCTCACAGCGACGCGCCGCTCAGCAGAACACCCGGATTGCCGTGCCGGGTCGAAGTCATCGACTGAGCTCCGGCGTCAGTCGTCGATGTCGAAACGCTTGAAGCGGGAGGTGGCGCCGCCGGTCAAGCGCACCGCCGATTTGGCGACGCCGAAGTGGTCGGCGAGGAGTTCGATGGCGGCCTTGTTGGCCTTGCCCTCGACGGCCGGGGCGCGGACGTAGAGGGTGAGGGTGCCGTCGTCGGCGACTTCGACCAGTGGGCCTTTACGGCTGTTCGGTTTGATCGTCGCCCGTACGGTCGGCATCGGTCGGTTCCTCCTCGGGTGTCTGCGCGGCCGCAGGGGTTTTCGCGACGGGCGGTGCGGGGCGGCGACGGCGCAGCGCGGTCCGCAGCACCAGCCAGATCACCCCGCCGAGGACGGCGAGGAAGCCGAGCCACGGCACCGCCTTGCCCGCGAAGACGACGGCGTCGTGGAGCCAGTCGATCAGCGAGTTCCACCCGGCGACGATGCCGTCCCAGAAGTTGTCCGGATCGCCGGGGGCGTCCTTGTCGTCGGCGGTGAAGGTGAGGGTGAGCGTGGACAGCGCGACCTGGTCGTCGAGGGAACGCTTCTGCGCGGTGAGACTGTCGAGTTCGCCCTGCCTGCTGGCCAGCGCCTCCTCGGCGGCGATCAGGTCGGCGGTGTTGGTCGCGCCCGCCATGAGCGCGCGCAACCGGTCGACCGAGGCGCGCAGGGCGCTGATCCGGGCGTCGAGGTCCTGCCACTGCATGGTGACGTCGTCGCGATTGGTGCTCACCCTGGTGACGGTGCCGACCCCGTCGAGCCCGGTGATGAAGGCATCGGTCTTGTCCGCGGGAACCCGCACGCTGAGCACGGCGCGCGGCGCGCGGTCGTCGGTACCCGGCTGTTCGGTGCGGCTGTCGATCCGCCCACCGAGCACACGCACCTGCTCGGTGACCTGCGCCGCCGCGCCGATCGGATCACCCGAGGTGACATCGACCGACCCGGTGATCACCTCTTTGCGGTCCGAATCCGGTGGCGCCGGACTCTCTTTCGCCGGCGCCCCCTCCCGATACCCCGGCGCCACCGCCGCGGCGGGGCCCGAGATCGTCGGCGAGGACGCGTGATCGGCCGGACTCTCGCTCACGTCGTTCCCACACCCGGCCAGCAATACCAGCCCGAGCACCCCGACCATCACCACCGCAAGCTTGCGCATGATCGCAGCGTAATGCGCGAGTGGCCCGAGCGGGCCCACCCGCGGATCTACACGTCGGCGGGCAGGACGCGGAACGCGTCGGCGAGGTCGAGCCGAAGGCCCTCGTACTCGGCCCGGATGAGCTGGGCCGCGGCGAGATCGCGGTGCACGAGCTGGTCCAGCTCGGCGAGATCACCGCAGTCGCAGGTCAGTGAGTTCGGTGGGCGTAGCGGTCGAGTTCGGCGAGGCGGTCGTCGAGGCGGGGGTGGGTGGCGAGCAGGGTGGGGACCTCGGTGAGGTAGGCGGAGCCGGGAAACGTCGAACGGTCGTACACGAGTCGCAGGACGTGGCGGAAGTCGTCGAGGTAGCCGAGGTCGACGACAACGCGGTCGGCCAGGAATTCGAGGCGCTGCGACAGCCGGGGCCGGATCAGCGGCTGGAGAGCGGCCAGAGCCAGGGCGAGTGCGGAACCCCAGGGGCCGAGCAGCAGTGCGAGTGCCGCGAAGAGCAGGCAGGCGGCGGTGCCGTAGGCCAGGACGGCCGGGGCCGCGAGCAGCGTGGTCGCGGCGGCCACACCGAGAGCGGAATAGCGCAGGGCGGCGATCACGCGGTTCGAGAATCGCAACAGGCGCGGGTGCAACGGAACCATCAACCGGTCCGCCGGCGCGAAAACAGCGCGTACCAGCCACTCGAATGGCCACCGATACCACCGGATCACCGACCGCCAAGTGGCGGTGCCCTGCAGGCGATGCCCGAGTTCGTGGGCGATCAGCGCTTCGAGCTGCCGCTCGGTGAAAGCCTCGACGGCAGCGCGGGTGACACTGACATAGCCGCTGGCGTTGACGGCTCCGTTGACGGCCTCGGAACGCATGACCCACACCGTGGTCGTGGCGGCGGGCACACCGGCGGCCTCGGCGACCCGCGCCCACGCGCGGTTCACCCGGTCGTGTTCGTCCGGCAGGTCCCGTTCCGACGACAGCGCCATCGCCCCCAGCAGGAGCCGGCGCCAGCCCAGCATCACCGGGCCCGACGCCACCCACAGCACGGCGACCAGCACCGCGACCCAGTTCGCCGACAGCGCCGCGATTCCCACCAGCAGCCAACCGCTCAGCACGATCGATGGCAGCGACGCCAGCAGATCCACCACGGCCCAGTGGTAGCCCTGCCGGTAGGTCACCGACAGTGCGTTCAGTTCGGAGTGCGACATGCGGCCCCCACGATTCGATGCTCCACTTCCTTGATACCGCAGCGATTCCCGGATGTCCGGCATCGATTCGGCAGTGGTTCAACGGAAGTCGCGGGAGCGGGCGGCGATGGTGAGGTCGAGGTGTTCGAGGTGGTCGGCCAGGACACTGGCCGCGCCCTCGGCGTTCTGGACGCGGCCGCGGATCAGCAGTGCGGTCGCGTTCTGGGCCAGCCGGCGGTAGCGGGCCCACAGACCCACCGAGCAGATGACATTGACCATGCCGGTCTCATCTTCCAGGTTGAGGAAGGTGACGCCCGCCGCGGTGGCTGGACGCTGCCGGTGGGTGACCGCGCCCGCGACCAGGATGCGGGTGCCGTCTTCGACGAGCAGCAGGTCGGCGGCCGGGACGACACCGAGCGAGTTCAGGTGCGCGCGCAGGAATTCGGTGGGATAGCTGCCGGGCGAGATGCCGCTGGCCCAGACGTCGGCGGCGGCGAGTTCGAGTGCGCTCATGCCGGGCAGGGACGGGGCGACGGTCGCCGGTCCGGTACCGGGCAGCAGGTGCGGACGCTCGCCCGCCGCGGCACCCGCGGCCCACAGCGCGGCCCGGCGCACGCTGCTGCCGCGCCCGGTGACCGGGCGTTCGTCCGCCCGATCGGCCGACTCCGCCGGTACGCGCACCGTCGCACCCGCTCGATCCACCGGCGTGACATCGTCGACCGCGCGCGCGGCGGCTCGACTCGTCCCGGTCGCGGCACCGCGAAGTCGCTGCTCGCCGGACCAGGGCACCGCATCGACCAGGCGGTCCAGCGCCCCCGCGGTGGCCAGTGACTCCGCCTGGGCGACAGTCAGTTCCACGCGTCCGGTGAGGTCGAGCATCGACGTGAACGGGCCCGCCTCGGTGCGCTCGGCGACGATCCGCTCGGCGAGATCGGTGCCGATGTGGCGGACGCCGGACAGGCCGAGCCGGATCTCGGTGCCCACGTTCTCCAGGGTGGCCTCGGCCAGGCTGGCGTTGATGTCGGGCCCGTGCACCAGCACACCATGGCGGCGGGCGTCGGCGACCAGCGACTGCGGGGAGTAGAAGCCCATCGGCTGGGCACGCAGCAGTCCGGCGCAGAACGCGGCCGGATGATGCAGCTTGAACCAGGACGAATAGAACACGATCGAGGCGAAGCTCTGCGAATGACTCTCCGGGAAGCCGAAATTGGCGAAGGCGTAGAGCTTCTCGTAGATCCGGTCGGCGACGGCGCCGGTGATGCCGTGCAGGTCGCGCATGCCCTGGTAGAGACGGTCCTTGAGCCGTTCCATCTTCTCCGGTGAGCGCTTGGAGCCCATCGCGCGGCGCAGCTGGTCGGCTTCGGCGGGGGTGAACCCGGCGACGTCGACCGCCATCTGCATCAGCTGCTCCTGGAACAGCGGGACGCCCAGCGTGCGTTCGAGCGAATTCTCCAGCGCCGGATGGTCGTAGACGACCTTCTCCAGCTTGTTGCGCCTGCGGATGTACGGGTGCACCGACCCGCCCTGGATGGGACCGGGCCGGATCAGCGCCACCTCCACCACCAGGTCGTAGAAGGTGCGCGGCTTCAGCCGGGGCAGCGTCGCCATCTGCGCGCGCGACTCCACCTGGAACACCCCGATCGAGTCGGCGCGCTGCAACATCTCGTAGACGGCGGGTTCGGCGAGATCGAGCGCGTGCAGTTCGACCTCCTCGCCCTTGTGCTCACGCACCAGGTCGATCATGTAGTGCAGCGCCGAGAGCATGCCGAGGCCGAGCAGGTCGAACTTCACCAGGCCGACGGCGGCGCAGTCGTCCTTGTCCCACTGCAAGACGCTGCGCCCCGCCATCCGCGCCCACTCCACCGGGCACACGTCGGCGATCGGCCGATCGCAGATCACCATGCCGCCGGAGTGGATGCCCAGATGCCGGGGCAGGCCGTCGAGCTCGCCGGCGAGCTCGAGCACCGGTGCCGGGATATCGGTGCCCTGCTCCGCCGACACCCCCGACCAGCGGCTCACCTGTTTGCTCCAGGCGTCCTGCTGCCCCGGCGAGAAGCCCAGCGCCCGTGCGGCATCGCGCACCGAGGACTTGCCGCGATAGGTGATGACGTTGGCCACCTGGGCGGCGTAGTCGCGGCCGTACTTGGCGTAGACGTGCTGGATGGCCTCCTCGCGCCGATCGGACTCGATGTCGACGTCGATGTCGGGCGGGCCGTCGCGTTCGGTGGACAGGAAGCGTTCGAACAGCAGCTCGTTGCGCACCGGGTCGACATTGGTGATGCCGATGGCGTAGCAGACCGCGGAGTTGGCGGCCGAGCCCCGGCCCTGGCACAGGATGTCGCTGCGCTTGCAGAAGTCGACGATGTCGTGCACCACCAGGAAGTACCCGGGGAAGGTCATCTTCTTGATCACCGCGAGCTCGTGCTCGATCTGCGCGTACGCCTTCGGATTCCGCTCCGGCGGACCATAGCGCTCGGCCGCGCCGCGATAGCTCAGCTCGCGCAGCCACGAATCCTCGTCGTGCCCGGCGGGGACCTCGAACGGCGGCAGTTTCGGGGCGATCAGGCGCAGGTCGAAGGCGCACTCGCGCGCCAGTTCCGCCGCGTTGGCCACCGCGTGCGGGTACTCGGCGAACAGCGCGGCCATCTCCGCGCCGGAGCGCAGATGCGCGCCGCCGGTGGACGGGAGCCAGCCCGCCATCGCGTCCAGGCTGCTCCTGGACCGGATCGCGGCCAGTGCCATGGCCCGGCGACGCTGGGCGGGCGAGGCGAAGTGCGCGCCGGTGGACGCCAGGACCGGCAGTCCGAGGCGGTCGGCGAGCGCGACCAGGTACTCGTTGCGCTCGTCGTCGGTGGCGATGCCGTGGTGGGTGAGTTCGACGCTCACCCGGTCGGCGCCGAAGCGTTCGATCAGCTCACGCAGCGCCGCTTCGGCTTTCGGCAGCCGGGTGTCGCCCGCGCGCAGGTCCTGTTCCATGGCCAGGCGCAGATGCCCCTTCCGGCACCCGGTCAGAATGTGCCAGTGACCCGCAGCGGCGGCGGTGAGCGTGTCGAGGTCGTAGCGCAGGACGCCTTTCTCCCCGGCCGCCATGTGCGCCGCCGACATCTGCCGCGACAGCAGGCGATACCCTTCCTGCCCGCGCGCCAGCACCAGCAGGTGCGGCCCGTTCGGGTCGGGAGTCCCCGTGCGCGGCAGCGCGTCCGGGGCGTCGGCGTGGCCGCCGACCGCACCCCGGGGATCACCGATCGGCCGCAGCCCGCCCCGGGGAACAGAACGGCGCCTGACCGCATCCCCTCGGCCAGGCGCCGCCTCCGCATCGGTTCCCAGTGACAGTTCGGCACCGAAAACCGTTGGCATTCCCCATTCTCTGGCCGCCTCGGCGAACCGGACGGTCCCGTAGAACCCGTTGTGATCGGTGAGCGCGAGCGCCTCGAGCCCCAGGCGCACCGCCTCCTCCACCAGTTCCTCCGGCTGACTCGCGCCGTCGAGGAAGCTGTAGGCGGAGTGAGCGTGCAGCTCGGCGAAGGGCACCGTCGACACGGTGGGCCTGGCGATCGAGTTCGCCTCGTACGCACCGCGTTTGCGCGACCAGGCCGGGCTGTCACCGCCGTCGCCGGGATGCATCTCCTCGGCGGGACGGCGGGACGGCCTGCCCGACAGCACCCGTTCCAGTTCCGACCAGGTCGGCGGACCGTTGCTCCAGCCCACGCGCCCACTCCTCTCACGGCCCCCGCATCACCCGCACCTCCCACTCGATCGCGGTTGCCCGACCCCTCAACTCGCGGGCAAACGCTCCATCGATTGCGACTCCAGCGCGGCCTCCACATGCCCCAGACCCGACCGGATCACCGCGCCGTAGGCATCGTTGGCGAGCACGTCCAGGTGCCCGCGCGCGATGGTCAGCTGCATCCGCGCCATGTCGAAATCACCGACGCGACGGTGACTGTCGGCCAGATTCAGATACAGCGAGGGCAAGAATCCGCGCAGTCCCTCGTCCAGCGGGACGCCCGGCCCGAACACCGCGGCCAGCGCCCGCTGATCCCAGAGCAGCGCGCCCTCCGGCAACTCCTGCACATCCGCCAGGTGATGCGCGATCACGCAGCGATGCAACGGGTCGCCGCCTTCCCCTACCTCGTCCCAGAGCCTGGTCAGCGCCGCGCGCGCCGCCTCCGGGTCGCCACCGCCGAGCCGCACCGCGGCATAGATATCCGCCATCCGATCGTCCGCCATGTGGCCCAGTATCGCACATACGTTCGAATGTTGGCGAGAGGAGTTCGAACATATTTTCGAGTTTTTCGCCGGGCCTGGTCCCGGAACTTACTTTGGAGTAAGTTCGAGGGAACGAGCTGCAAAGGAGCAGTGATGTCACAGGTTTCTCCCGGTACACAGGGCCGTCGCGGTCGGCGGCGGCACGATCTGACCGGCAGTCATGTCGTGATCACGGGCGCGTCGTCCGGGATCGGGCGCGCCGCCGCGCTGGCGGTCGCCGACAAGGGCGCCGTGGTCTTCCTCCTCGCCCGCCGCGGCGACGAACTGGGCGCCGTGGTCGCCGAGATCGTCGACGCGGGCGGCCGGGCCCACGGCTATCAGTGCGACGTCACCGACGCCGAGTCCGTCGAGTCGACCGTCGAGGCGATCCTCGACCAGCACGGCCACGTCGACATGCTGGTGAACAACGCGGGCCGGTCCATCCGCCGCGCGATCCACCGGTCCACCGATCGCCTGCACGACTTCGAGCGCACCATGGCGGTCAACTACTTCGGCGCGCTGCGGATGACGCTGGCGCTGCTGCCGCAGATGCGCGAACGCGGCTTCGGTCACATCGTCAACATCTCCAGCGCCGGCGTGCAGGTCGCCACCCCGCGCTTCTCCGCCTACCTCGCCAGCAAGGCGGCGCTGGACAAGTTCACCGAGGTCGCCGCCGTCGAAACCCTGGCCGACGGCGTCACTTTCACCACCATCCACATGCCGCTGGTGCGCACCCCGATGATCGCGCCGAGTGGCGACCAGGGCCCCTCCGAATCACCGGAGTGGGCCGCCGCCACCATCGTCCGCGCCCTCACCGAGCGCCCCAAGCGCATCGACGTCCCGCTCGGCACCTTCGCCGAGTACGGCGCGCTGCTCACCCCCAAGCTGCGCGACCGCATCCTGCACCGCTACTACCGCGCCCTGCCGGACTCCCCCGCCGCCAAGGGCGAATCGGTCGACCCCGCCGAACCGGCCGTCGAACCGACGGCGCTGCGAACGGAGCCGAAACCGAAGTCGGCGGCGCGCAAGGCCACCGGCAGCGCCCTGCGACGCGCCGCGCGCTGGGTGCCGGGCACCCATTGGTGAGTCGCGCGAAAGCTACTGTGTAGCAGCAGAATTCGCCCGATTTCCCGAGTTCGTGGCGACGCGGTCGGCGTAGCCTGGAGCCATGGCGGCGAATCACTCGGGCCCTGCGACGGTCGAGACCATCGGTAACGATTTCTACGACGATCCGCACTCCTACTATCGCCGATGGCGGGAGCGCGGGATCGTGCATCGGGTGCGGTTTCCGGACAACATCGTCCGGTGGGTGGTCCTCGACTACGCGGTGGGCCGGGCCCTGCTGGCGGATTCGCGGCTGCACAAGGGCATCGCGGAACTCGCGGCGACCATGGCGAGCCGGACGGGGACGCTGGTCGACAACCGGGCGCTGGTGCTGTCCGATCACATGCTCAACACCGACGAGCCGGGGCACACCCGGCTGCGCAAACTGGTGAACAAGGCCTTCACCACCCGGCAGGTGGCGGTGCTGCGACCGCGCATCCAGGAGATCACCGACGCGCTGCTCGACGGATTCGCCGCCGAGGACGAGGTAGACCTGATGGCCGCCTTCGCCACTCCGCTTCCGGTGGCGGTGATCTGCGAGCTGCTGGGCGTACCGTTCGCGGACCGCGACCGTTTCCAGGCCTGGACCCGACTGCTCGTCGGCGTGCACCGGCTCACCCAGGACGGCGCCACCGCCGCGATCGAGATGCACACCTACCTGTCGGACTTGGTGCGCGCCAAGCAGGAGCGGCCCGCCGACGATCTGCTCTCGCGGCTGGTGCTCGCCGACGACGACGGCGACCGCCTCACCGACCAGGAGCTGGTGGCGATGGCGTTCCTGCTGCTCGTCGCCGGACACGAGACCACGGTCAATCTGATCGGCAACGGCACCCTCGCGCTCCTGCGCGCGTCCGAACAGTGGCGGGCGCTGCTCGACGATCCCGCCGGCGTGCCCGCGGCGGTCGAGGAGTTCCTGCGCTTCGACGGCCCGGTGAACATGTCCACCGAGCGCGTCACGGCCGAGCCGATCACGGTGGGCGACATCGAGATTCCCGCGGGCGAGTTCGTCCACGTCGCGCTCGTCGCGGCCAACCGTGACCCGCACCGGTTCCCCGACCCCGATGATCTCCGGGTCGACGGCGCGGCGAACGGCCACCTCGCCTTCGGCCACGGCATCCATTTCTGTGTCGGCGCGCCGCTGGCCCGGCTGGAGGCCGAGATCGCCTTCACCGCGCTGCTTTCCCGTTTCCCCGCCCTGACGCTCGCCCCCGACGCCCACGATCCGCGGTATCAGACGAGCACCCTCATCCGCGGACTGACCGAACTACCGGTGCGCCTGCACTGACAGTTCCTCCACCGCGGCGGTTTCCAGGTAGGTGGCCGGTTTCGGCGCGCCGCCACAGCTGGCCTTGCGGGGCGGAGCGGGGACCGTGCGGGCGGTGACGCGCCAGCGGCGGCCGTCGCGATGGGTGACGACGGCGGCGCCGGCCAGGGTCGGGTCGGCGGTGTGGCTCGAATCGGGCTCGACGACCAAGGCGTCGGCGGGCAGGGCCGGGAACCGCTCGCGGACAGCGACTTCGGCGAGCTGGCCGATCGGGTCGTAGCAGCTGCGGCCGCGCAGGCCGGTGAGCGAGACGGCGCCGGTGTCGGCGGCGGCGAGCATGGCCTCGGCGGCGTCGGCGTCGACGCGGCCGTAGGTGAGACCGGACGGGAGCAGGACGACGGCGGGGGCGAAGCGGTGGCCGCCGGTGTGCGAGGCCTCCCAG
The DNA here is from genome assembly GCF_032656385.1 of Nocardia canadensis. Classification (NCBI taxonomy): domain Bacteria; kingdom Bacillati; phylum Actinomycetota; class Actinomycetes; order Mycobacteriales; family Nocardiaceae; genus Nocardia; species Nocardia canadensis. Next base: position 894,680 of record NZ_JAVCWB010000002.1, on the reverse strand, counting down.
ACGCGGTCGGGATGGGCGGCGCCCAGGGTGGCGGCGATCGGGCGGCCGAGCCGGGCGCAGCACTGGTCGCGTTTGCCGTGCGCGCACACCAGGACCAGCGGCTCGTCCACGCGCGCACCGATTCCCGGCGGTGGGCCGTCGACCAGATGCAGGTCGATGTCGAGGAGCTGACGCAGGTCGGTGATCTCGAACCGCTCGCACCAGGAACCCTCGGGGCGCGAGCTGACCAGCAGCACGGTGCGGGTGCCGGTGAACTCGTTGCGGCCGGGACGGCGGATGAGGGTCGGGCGGACCTTCGCGGCGGTGGTGCGGGCGGCCAGTTCGGCGGTGATCTCCGGGCCGAGCACCTCGTCGCCGATCACGTCGTGGCCCCAGGCACCGGGATGCTCGATGCACAGCCAGCCGGTGACATGTGCCGCGGTGCCGAGCAGGGACAGCTCCGTCGCGGCCACCGAGCACGACATGCTCTCGAACGGGTTCATGACGGCTCCTTCCACGACCGATGTCCGGCCGATCCGGAACAGGCGTCGTTTCACTGTAGAACCGGCGCCGGAGCCAGCGGTAAGGGCACCCTGTGTTCGGTCATTCGTAGACGCCCTCGGCGTGCCAGGCGGCGGCGTCGTAGACGAGCAGCACGGCCCTGATCTCGGTGGGTTCGGCGTCGAGCTGGACCTGGGCGCGGGCGGCCGGACCCGCCTGCTCGGCGGCGGCCCACCAGCGCTCGTCCACCGGCCACGGGCCCGCCCAGCCGAGCAGTGCCCACTGCCTGCGACCCCAGTGCAGGCGGGCCGGGTCGGCGGTGAACAGGCCGCGGTCGGTGACCTCGACGGCGGTGCCGTCGGCGGCGGTCAGGTGCACGATGGGCCGGTGCAGGAGCAGCAGTGTCGGCGCGGGCTCGGGGAGCCGGCCGGGCCAGGGCTGAGACGGGTCGGCGGCCGGGGTGAGCTCGTCGCCGAGGGCGATCATGGTGATCCGCTCGGCGGGACCGCGCCCGCCGCTGAGCACGCCGACGCGCACCGCTTCGCCGCCGAGCAGGCCCTGCACCCGGACCAGCGCGCGGCGGGCCCGTTCGGTCTCCTCGCCCTCCCCGCCCCACAGGCCGAGTTGCAGCGCACCCGCCGCGACCACCTCGACCGGTTCCAGGCGCAGCGCGACGATCGGCGCGGTCGGGCGATCGCGATGGGTGAGCCAGCCGTCGAGCTGCCAGCGGATGCGGTCGGCGGTGTCGAGCGGGGTGAGCGGGCGCGCGCAGCGCCAGATCCGCGAGAGTTCCTCCCCCGCCTCGGTGCGCGCGGTGACGGCCAGCCGGGTGCAGGCGACACCCGCGGCGGTGAGGGCGGTGTGCAACCGGGTCGCGAGGGTGCGGCCGGCGAAAGCGGCGGCGTCGACCCGGTCGATCGGCGGATCGCAGTCGAGGTCGACGCTCAGCTCCGGCGGTGGCCTGCGCGCGGAGGGCGCCCGCTCCGGCAGGGCGCGGGCGAGGCGGTGGGCCAGCACCGCGTCGGCGCCGAAGCGGGAGGCGACGTCGGCGGGGGTGAGCCGGGCGAAGTCGCCGACCCGGCGTAATCCCAAGCGGTGCAACAGGTCGACCAGATCGGCGCGTTCCGGCGGGGCCAGCGCGGATTCGGCCGCCAGCTCGGCCACCGGGAGCGGCGCCAGATAGCGGGCGCCGCCGCCGACCGGGACGAACGCGGCGCGGCGGGCCGCGAGCACCGCGGTCGACAGGGCGTCGGCGATGCCGATCTGGGCCTCGGCGCCCGCCACCGCCACGGCGTCGATCAGCTGGACCGCCGCCGCTTCCTCGGAACCGAAAAACCTGGTGGCGCCCCGCGCGCCGAGCACCAGCAGGCCAGGGCGCAGCACTTCGACACCGGGCACCGTCGCGTCGACCGCGCAGGCGATCGGTTCGAACAGCCGGGCGTCCCGGTCCGGATCGGCCTGGGCGACCACCAGATCGGGGCAGCGCGACTGCGCCTCCCTGCGGGTCACGCCCTCGCGCACACCCTCGGCCCTGGCGATCGCCGACGCCGACACCACCCGGTTCCCGTGCAGCACCGCCACCGGACGATCCGCGGGCACCCCCGCCGCCGCGGCCGCCGCCACCGCGGGCCAGTCCGGACACAGCAACGCCAGCACGCGCTCGGCCCGCGTCATCGGCTGTCCCCGACGCGACGACCGTCGGCGGCCGGATGTCCACCGCTGGTCAGCGTTCGCCACCGGCGGGGGAACCGCCCCGGCCGACCGCCGGGATGCGGCTCCGGCGCGGAACCACCGGTCGAGGCCGATGACAGCCTCGGCGCCGTCGCCACTGTCGTCGCAGGCTCGGGGCACACCGTGATCGGTCGAGCCGCCGTGCGGCGGCCCGGGCTCGGCGGGGCCGTCGGGCAGGCGATCGGCGCCTGACCGGATGGCCGCCGCCGGCCGGTCACGACACGGCCTCCCGCAGGTCGGCCGCCGCGCGGGTCTCCGCTTCGCGGGCGAGCCATTCGGTGCGACCGGCCTTGGCGCACAGGTCTATCCGGCCGTGCCGGGGTGGGCCCGCCTTGGCGCTGACGCGCACGTCCAGGCAGACCGAACGCAGGCGGCCGCGGCCCGGGCCGAGACCGCGATAGCCGGTGACGCGGGTGTCCAGGCGCAGCGACGGATTGGTCCAGGTACCGCCCGCGACGACCAGGGTGGCGCCGCGGTTGCGGGCGCGGGCGGCGAGGACCCGGCAGCGGGCGGGTGGGACGGCGACGCCGTCGAGCCCGAGGACGACCAGATCGAGGCCGTCGAGCAGGACGGCGGCCACCTCGCCCGGATCGGGGCCGGGATCGGGGATCACGGCCAGCCGGGACAGCTGCGCGCCCATCTCGGCGGCGGCCAGCAAACCCAGCCGGGGCAGGCCGACCACCGCGGCGTGGCCACCGGCTCCGGTCACCGCGGCGAGCAGACCGGACAGCAACGAGTGCGCGCCGGTATAGGCGACCACGGCACCCTTGGGCAGGCCACCCTCGGGCAACAGTTCGGCGAGCGGCGCGGGCACCGGCAACAGATCGCGGCGTAATGGCTGTTCACGGGGGATGTGCCCGGTGGCGGACTCGCCCCGGCCCGGTACCGCGGCCATCCGCCTGCGCAGTTCGTCGAGCGTGCGCGCCCGGGCCGCCACCTCGGGCGACAACGCATCCGAACCCATCAACACCACCTACTTCCACGATGGACCCGCGAGCGGAGAACCGCCCAGCACCGGAACGGCAGCACCGTTTCAGCTATCGATCGTATTCGAATATACGTTCGATCGCGACCAGGGTGACACCCACCCCCGCCCCGTGTCCACAGCGGGCCCCCTTATACCCGCGCGTCGTGATACCGGCCAGTCATCGGCATATTCGACTACCCTCGCACCCGTGACCGAACGTGCTCGTCCCCATATCGGCCCCGACTACCTCGTCGCGGGTCGCTACCGCCTGCAGTCGAAATTGGGCGGCGGTGGCATGGGCGCGGTCTGGCTCGCGACGGACCGGTTGCTGAACCGTGAGGTCGCGATCAAGCAGGTGCTCTCCACGGCCGGATTGAGCGAGGCCGAGGCCGAGCGCATCCGCAGCAGCATCGTGCACGAGGGCCGGGTGGCGGCCAAGCTGTCGCACGAGCACGCGATCGCCGTCTACGACGTGGTGATCGAGGCGGGCGAACCCTGGCTCGTCATGGAGTACTTACCCTCGCGCAGCGTGGCCAAGGCGCTCACGCTGTTCGACACGCTGCCCGCGGTCGAGGTCGCCCAGATCGGCGCGCAGGTGGCCGACGCGCTCGCCGCCGCGCACGCCGCAGGCATCGTGCACCGCGACATCAAGCCGGGCAACATCCTCGTCGCCGATCGCGGTCCCGATCTCGGCAAGGCCAAGCTCAGCGACTTCGGCATCTCGCGCGGCGCGGGCGACACCCACGGCGACGACCCGGAAGGCACCATCACCGGCACCCCCGCCTACCTGCCGCCCGAGGTCGCCCGCGGCGCCCAGCCCACCGAGGCCAGCGACGTGTTCTCCCTCGGCGCCACGCTCTACACCGCGCTGGAGGGCCAGCCGCCGTTCGGTTTCGACGACGACGAGAACGATGTCGTCACCCGGGCCGCGATGGGCCGGATCATCCCGCCCAGCCGCAGCGGCATCCTGACCCAGCCGCTGCTGCACATGCTCGAACCGGCCCCGCAGCGCCGCCCGACGATGGCCCAGGCGCGCGACGAGATCCTCACCGCCGCCTTCGGCCCCGGCACCGCCGCCTACATCCTCGGCGTGCCGCTGCGCACCGAGGACGGCACCATCCCGTCCTGGGCCGCCCGCAACTCCGCCAGCGGCCTGCGCAGCCCGCATTCCGCCCCGCTGCCGCGCCCGCAGCGCGCCCCGCTGGCCGCCGCCCAGGCACCGGCCCAGCGCAGCGGCAGCTTCGTCGACAACCTGCCCAACGGGGCGCCGCTGGCCATCGGCGCCGGCGTGCTGATCGGCCTGGTCATCCTGATCGCGATCATCATCGCGGTGATGTGATCACTCGATCCGGCGGCGATGGGCCCATCGGGTCAGCGCGTTGCGATTGGACTGCTGGGTCTTGCGCAGCACGTTGGAGGCGTGGGTTTCCACCGTCTTCACCGAGATGAACAGGGTCTCGGCGATCTCGCGGTAGGTGTAGCCACGGGCCAGCAGGCGCAGGACCTCGAGCTCGCGCGGAGTGAGCGAGTCCAGCTCGGGATCGAGCGGCGGCTCGGGCACCGGCGATCGGCCCGTGAACGAGTCGAGGACGAAACCGGCCAGCCGCGGACTGAACACGGCGTCACCCCCGGCGACGCGGCGGATGCCGTCGGCCAGTTCGGCGCCGGAGATCGTCTTGGTGACATACCCGCGCGCGCCCGCCCTGATCACCGCGATCACGTCCTCGGCGGCATCGGACACGCTCAGCGCCAGGCACACCGGGCCGTCGGCGATCCCGGTCAGCACCGCGACACCGCCACCGTCGGGCATGTGCACGTCCAGCAGCACCACATCCGGTTTGGCCGCGTCGATCCCCGCGACCGCCTCGGCCACCGCGCCCGCCTCGCCGACGACCTCCATGTCGGTCTCGCGGCTCAGTTCGGCGCGCACGCCGGACCGGAACACCGCGTGATCGTCGACCAGGAACACCCGAACACTCACTGACAGCTCACTCTCATCCCACCGGCGATCGACTTGTTCTCATCGGTACCACACGACCGTGAATGTCGGTTCGGACCGAGGCATCGGGCCCACGAATATCGCTCGGGGGCAGCCGTTGCGGATCGCTCATGCCTCGGGCGGGCGCGGCGCGTCGGCCGGGGCGGCGTCGGCGGCCGGGTCCGAGGTGCCGGAGTCCGAGCGCGGCATCACTATGCGCACCTCGGTGCCGCGACCGATGGTCGAGTCGATGACGGCGGTGCCGCCGCGGCGTTCGACGCGGGCGCAGATCGACTTCGCGACACCGCGCCGGTCGGCGGGCACGGCCGAGGTGTCGAAACCGGCGCCGCGGTCGCGGACGAAGATGCTCACCTGATGCGGTTCGGTCTCGGCGAACAGGTCGATCTCGGGGACGCCCGCGTGCTTGGCCGCGTTGACCAGCGCTTCCCGGCTCGCGCCGAGCAGCGCGGTGAAGTGTTCCTTCGGCAGGCCCGCGCCGGTGTCACCGGGGTCCATCGCCACATCGCCGACGGTCACCGGGGTGACCTTCACCCCGTGCTGGTCCTCCACCTCACCGGCGATGGTGCGCAGCGCGGCGGCCAGGCTGGACTGGGCGGGGGCGGTGTCGTCGAACAGCCACTTGCGCAGTTCGCGTTCCTGGCTGCGGGCCAGGCGCAGGACCTCCTGCGGGTCCTCGGCCTGCCGCTGGATCAGCGCGAGGGTCTGCAGCACCGAATCGTGCAGGTGCGAGGCGATCTCCTCGCGCTCCTCGTTGCGGATGCGGGCGCCGCGCTCGGCGTTGAGCGCGCGGACCATGCGCAGCCACAGCGGCACCGTCAGCAGGCCCGCGCCGACCAGCGTGACCGCGACCGCGATCAACGCCGATCCGAGCGAACTCAGGTCGATCCTGGCCAGCACCACCACGCCGAGGCCGACCACGATCAGCGTCGCCCCGGCCACGATCCGCGACCAAGTGACCACCGACGGCCGCGCGGGCAGCCCGAACAGCGCGCGAGGTCCGGGCGCGGCGACGTCGTACTCGCGCCAGACCAGCGCGGCACCGACCGCGACCACCACGATCGGGGCGATCACCTTCGCGGCGGTGCCCTGGAACAGCCAACCCACGGTGACCGCGAGACCGAGGCCGAGCAGGGCCAGGCCGATCGCCTGCCTGCGCTCGTCGCCGGTCGGTTTGGCCGCGTCGTTGCCGCCCGGGGTGAAGATCCACAGCAGCCCGTAGGCCACCAGGCCCGCGCCGACCAGGGCCGACAGCAGCACGAACGCCATCCGCACCTTGAACACGTCGACGCCGAGATGATCGGCCAGCCCACCGGCGACGCCACCGACCACCCGGCCACCGGTCCGGCGGACCAGTCGCGGGGTCTCCGGCAGCGGCGGGCCGACGGGCTCGGGGCCCGGCGTCGGCAGCACGCCCGGCCGGTAACCCCGCGGCACGCCGTACCCCGACGGCGTCGGGTACCCGGCCGGGTAGTAGCCGGGCGCGGGGCGAAACTGCGGCTGCGGGACGTAGGGGTGCGGTGTGCCGTAGACAGCTTGGCCGTTGCCGAGCGCCCGTGCGACGAAGCGCTGCGGGCCCTTCGGGTGCCGGTGTCCGCCCGGGTTCATCGCGGCGCCGGGGCCACCGGGATAGCGGGGTGCGCTGTTCGGCGGCGGGGTGGCGTTGTTCCCCGGTGCGGTGCCGTACCCGCGCGGGGCGACGGGCCCCTGGGCGGCGGCGCGGGCGGGAACAGACGGATCCATCCTTCGATACTGGCACGCTCGCGCGGCCCCCGGCATCGGGAATCTCCCTGATCTTGCCGCTTTCCGCGCCGCCCGGTACGCGTAGGCTGACCAGGTGAAGCAACTGTGAAGCGCCTGACCGTCGGCCTCGTCGCGACCTCCCGCAAGGAAAACGAACACCGGCTGGCGATCCACCCGGCCCATCTGGACCGGATCGATCCGGGATTGCGCGGTCAGATCTTCCTCGAACACGGCTACGGTGACCGGTTCGGCTATCCCGACGAACTCCTCGCGCCCCTGGTCGCGGGCTTTCGCACCCGCGCGGAACTGTTCGCCGAATGCGACGTGCTGCTGCTGGCCAAGCCGCTGGCCGAAGACCTCGAACAGATGCGGCCCGGCACCATCGTGTGGGGATGGCCGCACTGCGTGCAGGACCGGCGGATCACCCAGCTGGCCGTGGACCGCGCGCTGACCCTGATCGCCTGGGAGGCGATGAACCACTGGACCACGGCGGGCAACTTCAGCGTCCACGTCTTCCACAAGAACAACGAACTGGCCGGCTACTGCTCGGTCATGCACGCCCTGCAACTGCGCGGCATCACCGGCGACTACGGGCGTCGCAAGCGGGCGGCGGTGATCAGCTTCGGCGCGACAGCGCGCGGCGCGGTCCGCGCGCTCTCGGCACTCGGCATCAGCGATGTGACGGTGCTGACCCAGCGCAGCGTGTCGGCGGTGGCCTCGCCGTTCGCCTCGGTGCGCATGCAGCACTTCCAGCGCGACCCGGCCGACCCGAGCCGCACGCTCGCGCTGAAGGCGCCCGAGCCGGGGCCGCTGGCCGAGGTGCTGGCCACCTACGACGTGATCGTCAACTGCATGTTCCAGGACACCGAGAAACCGCTGATGTTCGTCACCGAGGACGATCTCGAGCTGTTCGCCCGCGGCACCCTGTTCATCGACGTCTCCTGCGACGAGGGAATGGGCTTCTCCTGGGCGCGCCCGACGACCTTCGCCGACCCGATGTTCACCCTCGGCGCCGAGCTGCACCACTACGGGGTCGACCACAGTCCCTCGTTTCTCTGGGATTCGGCCACCTGGGAGAACTCCGAGGCACTGCTCGAGTACGTCCCGATCGTGCTGGCCGGCCCCGACGCCTGGGAGGGCAGCGAGACCATCCGGCGCGCCGTCGAGATCCGCGACGGCCGCGTCCAGAACCCCCGCATCCTGTCCTTCCAGGGCCGTGCCGCCGGGTACCCGTACGCGGTGATCTGACCCGGTTCCGGGCTGTTCGGGGCGGATTCCTGTCCGGACCGGACAACCGGACACAGCACTCTCACCTGCGATTATCGGCTTCAGAGCGGGTCCGTTGCCAGCGTCGGCACCGGACGAATTCCTACCTTGATGACGGGCCGGAAACAGCGGCCCACACACAGGGGAGGAACGTTGAACATCATCACCACCGTGCTGGGCGCCGCCACCATCGCGCTGACCACCGTCGGAATCGCTCCCGTCGCCTCGGCGACACCGATGGCCCCGCACGAGACGACCTATCACGGACCCGCGGGCTTCGAGCTGACCCTCGGCCACACCGAGCAGTCCTACCGGCAGGTGCCCGCGCTCAACGCCATGCCGACCAACCGGGAGGTGTTCCTCGACAACACCGCGTACGTGACGGCGCCCCCGGGGGCGAGCGGCACGCTCGAGTCCGGCTACCTCGTCGCCTGCGCGGTGGACGTGACGCTGTCGGTGGGACTGGACGGCGGGATCTCGGTGAGCGCGGGGGCCACCATCGGGTTCGGCTCGTCGGGACCGGACGCGTCGGCCGATATCGGTCCGTCGATCTCGGCGGGGCTCGATCTGAGCCTGTCGCTGGCGCCCGGCGAGATCAAGAAGATCGATGTGGGGAGCATGCCGCTGGGCACGGGCACCACCTACCTGGTGAACCGTGACTTCCATCTGATGGTCGGCAACTGCGGCGGGCCGCTCAACATCTACTCCTGGGCGACGGTCACCGCGACCACGCCGCAGGTGAGCGCGACCAACTCGGTCTTCGGCGACACCATGTTCCTCTGACCGCATCGGGACCCGGCGGCGCGCCGGGTCCCGATGCGCCAAATATCATTCTCCTCGGTCGTTTTCACCGAACGGGGGGTTCTTTGACCATCGAGGATCAGGAGAGTTCTTCGCCACGTGCGCTTTTCGCGCAGCGGTTCGCCGAACTCTATGCCGCAGCGGGCAATCCGACGCTGCGCCGTGTCGCCTCAGCCACGGAGCGGCGCATGCGCAACACCCAGACCGGCACGCCGTCGGCACAGCGGATCAGTGACTGGAAAGCCGGGCGCAACGTACCCGCCCGCTTCGAATCGCTGCTGCCGGTGATCCTGACACTGGTCGAGCTGACCGAAAAAGCCCAGCATCAACTGCCGCGCAGGCTCGCCGACCCGCACGAATGGCGGCGCCTGTGGCAGGAATCGGTGACCTGGACGGCGACGGCGAGCGAGGGCGACACCTGCCCCTACCCTGGCCTGCGGGCCTTCCGGGCCGAGGAGCGCGCGCTGTTCTTCGGACGTGAACAGGCCACCACCGCGTTCGTCGACCTGGTCCGCGCCACCACCGGCATCGTGGTGTTGATCGGCGCCTCGGGCGCGGGCAAGTCCTCGCTGCTGGCCGCGGGCCTGCGCCCGGCCCTCGACCTGCCGTCGGCCACCATGACACCGGGCACGGCACCGACCGCCGGGCTGGCCGCCGCGCTCGGCCCCGACCTCCGGGTGCTCGTCGTCGACCAGTTCGAGGAACTGTTCACCCTCTGCCCGGACGAGGCCGAACGCTCGGCGTTCCTGACCGCGCTCGCCGAGCTGACCAGCCGCCCGCGTGATCCACTCACCGTGGTCCTGGCGCTGCGAGCCGACTTCTACGAGCGCTGCCTGCACCATCCGATCCTGCGGGACAGCCTGCAGCACAACGACTATCTGCTCGGTCCGATGTCGCTGGACGAGGTCTCGCGCGCGATCACCGGGCCGGCGGCCGCAGCCGGTCTCACCCTCGAACAGGGCCTGGAAGAGCTGGTGCTGACCGAGCTGCGCGGGCTCGGCGCGCACGCCGACACCGACGGCTACGACCCCGGTGCCCTGCCGCTGCTCTCACATGTGATGGCCGCGACCTGGCAGCAGCGCGAGGGCCGCAAACTCACCGTCGCCGGGTATCGCACGGCGGGCGCGGTGGCGGGGTCGGTCGCCGAGACCGCCGAATCGGCGTGGAGCGAACTCACCCCGGCCCAGCAGAACGCCGCCCAGGAACTGCTGGGCTCGCTGGTCACCGTCGGCCAGGACACGCGTGATACCCGCCGCGTCGTCGGCCGGACCGAACTGCTCGCCCGGGGCGCCGATCCCACCGCCGCGGGGCAGGCGCTGGACGTGCTCGCCGCGAGCAGGCTGCTCGCCCTGGACGCGGACTCGGTGCAGTTCTCCCACGAGATCGTGCTGACCGCCTGGCCCCGGCTGCGCGGGTGGATCGACACCGATCGGGTCGGACACCTGGTCCGCCAGCGCCTCGAGACCGACGCCACCGAATGGGAGGCGGCCGCCCGCGATCCCGCGCTGCTCTATCGCGGCACCCGGCTCGACAGCGCGAACGAGCACGCCCGTGGCACCGCGACCAGCCCGCGGGCCCGCGCCTTCCTCGACGCCTCCGGGCGATCGGCCCGGTTCGGCCGGCGCCGACGGGCCGGTGCCGCCGCCGTGGTGCTCGCGCTGCTGGCTACCGGTGTCGTCGCCTGGGACCGCGGCAAGCTCGCCGACCAGCGCACCGCGGACCGCGACTACACCGAGCTGGTCGCCGCCGCCCAGCGGAGCAGGACCAGCGATCCGTCGCTGTCGGCGCAGCTGTCGCTGGCCGCGTTCCGGATGCGCCCCGACCCGGCGAGCAGGACCCAGCTGCTCAACAGCCAGGAACTGCCGCTCGCGACCACGATTCCCGCCCATGACCAGCAGATCGACACCCTGGTCGCCCGCCCGGCGGACGGGCTGCTGGTCTCCATCGATCTCGCCCGCCATGCCCGCTTCTGGGACACCACCGACGCGCGGCGACCGCGACGAATCGCATCCGATTTCGCCGTCCCCATCGATGTGCTGGCCTTCGTCCCCGGCGGCACCGGCGCGGTCACCAACGGGCCGTCCGGCGTGCAGTGGTGGGACTTCGCACGGCCGGAGGCACCGCGGCTGCTCCAGACCCTCACCCCCGGTCGGCGGCAGTCGATGGCGGTCAGCCCGCGCGGCACCCACCTCGTCGAGTCGGACGCGACGACGGTGACGTTCTGGTCCCTCGGGGAGCGGCCTGGTCCCGTACGCCGCATCGAGCTGCCCGGTGACGGCTCCGCGCACGTGCAATCGGTCGTCGAGTTCAGTCCCGACGGCGCCCTGCTCGCGATCGGCAGACTCGTCTTCGACACCGGGGCGCCCGATGTGGTGCAGCTGTGGGATGTCCGCGATCCGGTGACGGCACGGCCGGTCGGCGCCCCCATCGTCATCCCGGGCAGCGATCATTTTCGCGACCTCGCGTTCAGCCCGGACGCCACGATGCTCGCCGTCGGCACCTACGGATCGGCCGAGGCCGCGGGCCCGCAATCGAGCCGGGTGGAACTCTGGCAGGTCACCGACCCCGATCGCCCACGTCGCTACGGCTCGCCCTTCCGGGTCGACAACGACGTCCTGCACTCGATCGCCTTCACCGGGCACGGCACCGGGCTCGCGACCAGCTCCGCCGAAGCGGGCCGGTTGTGGAACATCATCGATCCGGCCCAACCGGAGCCGGCCGGACCCGCGCTGGCGGTGAGTCCCGGCCCCTGCCTGCAGGCCGTCGCCTCGGTCTGTGACAGCGGCCCGCGCTCGCTCATCGAGCTGCCCGGCACGTCGACGCTGGCCGGCGCGGGCAACGACGGATCGCTGCGCCTGTGGACGATGCCCCGATCGATGGTCACGACGGCACCGCATTCGTCGTTCACGCCCGTGTTCGATCAGGCGGGCGACCGGATGGCCGTGCTGTCCGCCAGCGGGTCCCTCGTGGTCTGGGACACCAGCGATCCCCGACGCCCGGTCCGGGTGACCACGATCGCCGGTGCGCCCGGCCGGTCGGACCCGGCGCTGAGTTCCGACGGACGCACGCTCTCGGTCCACGACCGATACGGCGCCCAGCGACTCGTGTTCGCCCTCGACGATCCAGCGGCCCCGCGCCCGCTGGCACCGTGGCCCGCCGACGACACCACGGAATCGATCGTCGAGGGCGACCGGATGATGGTGATCCACGGCTCCACGCTCCAGCTGTGGGACGTCACCGATCGGGCCGCACCGGTGCGCCGGGGAGCACCGCTCACCGCGACACACGGGCAGTTCTCCTCGGGCCGCTTCGCCGCCGACGGCGACCGGCTCGAGACCATGTCCTACGACCCCGGCGACAGCGCGCAGCCGTACCTGCGCCAGATCTGGAGCCTGGCCGACCCGGACCATCCACGACTGATCGGCACCGTGGACGCCCACGCCACGACCACCTTCCAGCCGTCCCAGCTGCTGCCCGACAACCGCACGATGATCGTGACGGAGTTCGACAACTTCCGGCTGTGGGCGGTCGCGGAGCCCGGATCGATCGCGCCGCTCACCGACCCTATCCGCACCGAGATGTCCCCGATCATCTCGCTGTCCACCGCGATCGGCGGCGACAGTCTGGCCCTGTCCAGCGATGACGGGACCACCGTGCTGTGGTCCATCGAGGACCCGCGCGCACCCCACAAGGGCGTCGGCCCGATCGGGCCCGCCGACGGACGCAATCGCCGGGTGGTCGTGCATCCCGACGGCGAACAGCTGGTCGTGATCACCGACAACGGCCAGCTCGGCGTCTGGGAGCTGGACCCCGAGCAGGTCGCCGCCCGGATCTGCGCGGCCACCGGCGACGCGCTCACCGAACCCGTCTGGCACCGTCAGGTCCCGAACGTCTCCTACCGCCCACCCTGCGCCTGACCGGGGAACCCGGGCAAACCTCAGGGTTCACCCCGATGTGCGAAAGGACTGGTCGAGCACACCATGGAGGACATGAGCAGAACGAGCTTCGGTGACCAGATCCAGCAGATGTGGCATACGCGGCCCGTCCGGCTGCCGCGGCAGGGGCCGATCGCCGGCGTCGCGGCCGGGTTCGGGCTCCGCTACGGCGTCGATCCGGTGCTGCTGCGGGTGGCGTTCGTGGTCTCGACGATCTTCGGTGGCGCGGGCATCGTGCTGTATCTGCTCGCGTGGCTGGTGCTCAGCTCCGCGGGGAACGAGGCGTCGGCGGCCGAGGCGCTGACCGATCACGCGCGCGGCACGCACTCGCAGACCAAGACGATCGTGTTGATCGTCGCGCTGGCGATCGCGGTATCGACCATGGGTCCGGTGGGGCTCGGAATGGGCGGCTCCGGGGTGGTCAGCATGGGACTCATGCTGGCGGGTTGGTGGATGCTCTACATCCGGCACCCCGAACTGCCCAGCGGTTTCGACACCGTCCGCGCCGAATCACTCGGCACCGCGGGCTACCCGGCCGCGGGCTACCCGACCGGCGTGCCGGTCCGCGGGTACCCGTACGTCCCCGACGTGCCACCGACCGGGATGTACACGCCCTACACCAAGCTGCCGGACGCCTACGTCCCCGATCCGGCCACAACCGTGCCGCCTCGCGCGCAAACCCGCACCGACGCAGCCGAATCCACGCCCCTGCTCCGGGTCGACACCACCGAGACGATCGTCCTGCACAAGGACCTCGCACCGGCCACCGCCGAACCCGGCCCCACCGACGTCGCGCACGCGTCGGATTCGGCGGACGTAGTCGACGCGGTCGCGACGAGCGAATCCGCCGCGGCCGCAGCGGTAGACGACACGACGAACCCACCCGCCGACATGGACACCGCCACCTCGACGCCCGCCAGCACGGCCGAGCCCGACACAGCGGAAGCCACCCCGCATGCCGCATCGACCGATCTCGTCCGCCCCGTGGACGATTCGAGCGAACCCACGACGACCATCGATCTCGACAAGCGCGACGCCGGATCGGCCGAGGTGGCGACACCCGCGCCGATCCAGGACCTCGGGCTCGCCGCGACCGCCGTCCTCCGCACGGACCTCCCCTCGCCCACACCGGGTTTCCCGCGCAGCGGCGCGCAGGTGCCCAGCGGCATCGATCCGCTCGGCATCGCGCCGCTGGCCTGGGAGCTCCCCGAGGCGGCACCGCGCTACGCCGTGGCGGTGCCGCCCCCGCCGCCGAAGAAGCCGCGGTCGCGGCTCACCCCGGTCACCATCGGCCTGGCGATCCTGGCGGCGGCGTTCGCCGGTGCGGCCGCGGCCTCGGGCGTCGAATGGATGACCCCGGCGCGGATCGCGGCCGTCGCGCTCGCGGTCGTCGGGCTCGGGCTGATCGCGGGCGCGTTCCTGCGGCGCGGCTACGGACTGCTGGTACTGACCGCCCCGCTGGCCGGGTTCGTCCTGCTGGCCTCGCTGATCGGGCCGATCGACTTCGAAAACGGCGGCGCCATCGGCGATCGCGTCTGGGCGCCCACCTCGGTGTCGGAACTCCAGCCCCGCTACGCCCTCGACATCGGTTCGGGCACTCTGGATCTGCGGGGCCTGAACCTCACCGAATCGCGCAGCGTCGAAGTGGCGGTGAACATCGGTGACGCGAAAGTGCACCTGCCCGAAGGGATGACAGTGAACACGACATGTGACATCCGGGTGGCCGACGCGACCTGCGTCGAAGGGCTGAGCGGCCCGAAAACACCGGGCGCCCCGGTCCTGGACCTGCACATCAAGATGCACCTGGGTGACGTGGAGGTGACCCGTGGCTGACCCGACCGGCACCGAACCCCGCCGACCGGCGTTCTCCCTGCTCTGCACCGGACTGATCGCCCTGGCCCTGAGCGTCTGGGCGCTGCTCGGCGCACCGACCCCCGACAGCGGCGGCATCCTGCCGATCGGCTGGGGCGTGGTGATCGCGGCGATCGTCATCGGCCTGATGCTGACGATCTCCCCGCGCGGCAAACGACACTGACGAAAGCTCACCGAACACCGAGATACGACAATGGCCCGTCACCGTGACGGGCCATTGTCGTCGGAGGACACACGGCAATGGACGATTCCCGATCCGATCGGCAGCCCACTCCGCTGGCGAAGGCGCTGCCGCCGACCACCCATCGGCCGCCCGGCGGCTTCCTCCTCGGCAGGCTGCTGCTCACCCAGGTGGCGCCGCCACGGCGACCGGCCTAGCGCCCTACTCCCATTCGATGGTGCCCGGCGGCTTGCTCGTCACATCGAGCACCACGCGGTTGACGTCGGACACCTCATTGGTGATGCGCGTGGAGATGCGCTCGAGCACGTCGTAGGGCAGGCGGGTCCAGTCCGCGGTCATCGCGTCCTCGCTCGACACCGGGCGCAACACGATCGGGTGACCGTAGGTGCGGCCGTCGCCCTGCACACCGACCGAGCGCACGTCGGCCAGCAGCACGACCGGGCACTGCCAGATCTGCTTGTCCAGGCCCGCGGCGGTGAGTTCCTCGCGGGCGATGGCGTCGGCCTGGCGGAGCAGGTCGAGCCGATCGGCGGTCACCTCGCCGACGATGCGGATGGCCAGACCGGGGCCCGGGAAGGGCTGGCGGGCAACGATTTCCTCGGGCAGGCCCAGCTCGCGGCCGACCGCGCGGACCTCGTCCTTGAACAGCAGGCGCAGCGGCTCGACCAGGTCGAACTCGAGGTCGTCGGGCAGGCCGCCGACATTGTGGTGGCTCTTGATGTTCGCGGTGCCGGTGCCGCCGCCGGATTCGACGACGTCCGGGTACAGGGTGCCCTGCACCAGGAACTCGACCTTCGGCGCGGTCCCCGCGGCCGCGCCCTCCTCGAGCACGATGCCCGAGACCGCGTCCTCGAAGGAGCGGATGAACTCGCGGCCGATGATCTTGCGCTTCTCCTCCGGGTCGGAGACGCCCTTCAGCTCGCCCAGGAACTTGTCCACCGCGTCGACGGTCACCAGCTTGGCGCCGGTCGCCGCGACGAAGTCCTGCTGCACCTGCTCGCGCTCGCCGGCCCGCAGCAGACCGTGGTCGACGAACACGCAGGTGAGGCGGTCACCGATCGCGCGCTGCACCAGCGCGGCGGCGACGGCGGAATCGACACCGCCGGACAGACCGCAGATGGCGTGGCCGTCGCCGATCTGCGCGCGCACGTCCTCGATCAGGGCCTCGGCGATGTTGGCCGGGGTCCACTGCGCGGGGATACCAGCCAGCTCGTGCAGGAAGCGGCTCAGCACCTGCTGCCCGTGCGGCGAGTGCAGCACCTCCGGGTGGTACTGGACGCCGGCCAGGCGGCGGGCGCGATCCTCGAAGGCGGCGACCGGGGCGCCCGCGGTGGTGCCGGTGACCTCGAAGCCCTCGGGGGCGTCGGTCACGGCGTCACCGTGGCTCATCCAGACCGGCTGGATGGTCGGCAGGCCGCCGTGCAGCACGCCACCGTCGATGTTGAGCTCGGTGCGGCCGTACTCACGAGTGCCGGTGTGGGCCACCGTGCCGCCCAGGGCCTGCGCCATCGCCTGGAAGCCGTAGCAGATGCCGAACACCGGCACGTTCAGGTCGAACAGCCGGGCGTCGAGCTGGGGCGCGCCCTCGGCGTACACGCTGGACGGGCCGCCGGACAGGATGACGGCCAGCGGCTGCTTCTCGGCGATCTCCTCCACCGTCATGGTGTGTGGAATCACCTCGGAGAACACGCGCGACTCGCGCACCCGGCGGGCGATCAGCTGGGCGTACTGTGCGCCGAAGTCGACGACGAGGACCGGTCTCTGAGTTTCTGCCACCGGGACAGTTTAGTGACGCCGCACGAGGGCCGAGCAGCGGGCATCGGTGCGCGCACACGCGTTGGGAGAACATTGCGCAATCCCCGGTCGGGCTGGTTATCCTCGTGCTCGTGCCATTCGCCCGCGCGATCGATGCCGACATCTACTACGAGGACAGCGGTGGCACGGGGCCGGTGGTGTTGCTCGCCCACGAGTTCTTCATGGACCGCACCATGTTCGCCGCGCAGCAGGCCGTGCTGGCACCCGAATTCCGGATCGTGGCCTGGGACGCGCGCGGACACGGCCGTACCAAGGATCAGCGGTTGCCGTTCACGTACTGGACCGCCGCGCGCGACGCGCTGACGGTCCTCGACGACATCGGCGCCGAGCGCGCCGTGGTCGGCGGCACCGCGCAAGGGGGATTCACGGCGTTGCGGACCGCGCTGGTCGCGCCGGAGCGGGTCGCCGCGCTCATCCTCATCAGCACCGAGGCGCACGGGCCGACCAGGGAGCAGTCCACCGCGACCCAGCGCTTCCTCGACGAGTGGCACGACAAGGGCTCGCGCGAGGAAGCGGCGGGCCGCCTGGCCGACTGGCTGATCGGCGACGACGATCGGCATCGCGACGTGTGGACCAAACGCTGGGTCAGCGACGCCCACAACGGCCTCGACGCCGCCGTCGGCTGCCTGCTCGGACGCGACTCCGTGCTGGACCGGCTGCGCGAGATCACCTGCCCCGCACTGATCATCCACGCCACCCACAGCGGCATCGCGGGCACGCGCGCCCGCACGCTGGCCGACGGGCTCACCGCCTCCACCTTCATGGAGATCGATGGCGCCCGGCTGGCCGTCACGATGACCCACCCGGAACCGGTCAACGCGGCGATCGCACGGTTCCTGCGGGAAAGGGTCGCCCTGACCCCCGTGCGCTAGCGGACGCTGAGCCCGACCTTCTGGAATTCCTTGAGGTCGGAGTAGCCGGCCTTGGCCATCGAGCGGCGCAGGCCACCGACCAGGTTCAGCGAGCCGAACGGGTCGTCGGAGGGGCCGTAGAGCACGCGCTCGAGGTTCGGGCGGGTCACCGTGCCGTCGGCGCCGTCGAGCCAGGACTCGTCGACCGGCAGGAACGAGCCGCGCGGCACCGAGGGGTGCGCGGTCGCCGAGGGCCAGTACCAGCCCCGCCCGGGCGCCTCGGCCGACACCGACAGCGGCACACCGAGCATCACGGCGTCGGCGCCACAGGCGATCGCCTTGGCGAGCTGGCCGGAGGTGGCGACGTCACCGTCGGCGATGACGTGCACGTAGCGGCCGCCGGTCTCGTCGAGGTAGTCGCGGCGGGCCGCGGCGGCGTCGGCGATCGCGGTCGCCATCGGCACGCCGATGCCGAGCACCTCGCCGGTGGTGGTGGCGCCCGGGTAGGAGCCGTAACCGACGATGACGCCCGCGGCGCCGGTGCGCATCAGGTGCAGCGCGGTGCGGTGGTCGCTCACGCCACCGGCCACGACCGGCACGTCCAGCTCGGCGATGAAGGTCTTCAGGTTCAGCGGCTCACCGTCGCCCACATGCTCGGCGGAGATGATGGTGCCCTGCACCACCAGCAGGTCGACCCCGGCCTGCACCAGCGCCGGGGTCAGCGCCCGCGCGTTCTGCGGGCTGACCCGCACCGCGGTGGTCACGCCCGCGGCGCGCACCTGCGCGACCGCGGCCGCGAGCAGATCGGGCTGCATGGGCGCGGCGTGTAATTCCTGCAGCAGGGAGATCGCGCGTTCGTAACCCCCCTTGTCGACGAGATCGATCAGCTGATCGACCTTGTCCTGGACGTCGGCGTGCCGGGCCCACAGGCCCTCACCGTTGATCACCCCGAGGCCGCCGAGGCGACCCAGCTCGATCGCGAACTCCGGGGAGACCAGCGCGTCGGTCGGGTGCGAGAGCACCGGGATCTCGAAACGGTAGGCGTCGAGCTGCCAGGCCAGCGAGACCTGCTTGGACGAGCGCGTCCGCCGCGAGGGGACGATGTCGACGTCGTCGAGCTCGTAGGTCCGCCGCGCGACCCTGCCCATTCCGATTTCCACCATGTCACGCACAGTCACGCTCTGCTTTCTGAGCGCTGGCGCGCTCGAGTTCGCGGCCCCCGGGGGGCCGCCGGTCGGTCACCGCGGCTTGCTCCTGCGTCGCCGACGCCGCGGCGCCTGGCCGGCGGCCCGGCCGCGAACCGGCCACTGCGTGGCCGCCGCTCCTCGAGGTCGCGGGTGCGGGGAACGTTGGTGTTGGAAGGCCGACAACATCTCGACGCCAGCCTTCGCTGTTGGTCAGCGGACCGCAAGCCCCTGCCAGGTGCGAGTTGCCCACGTGTTTGTGCGCCGGAGGTCGGCCCTCCGGCGCACAAACGCAGCTATTGTACTCAGCCGCGCCCGGTGTAGTTCGGGGCCTCGACCGTCATGGTGATGTCGTGCGGGTGGCTCTCCTTGAGGCCCGCCGCGGTGATCTGCACGAACTGCGCGTTCTGCAGGTGCTCGATGTTCTGCGAACCGGTGTAGCCCATGGCCGCGCGCAGGCCGCCGACGAGCTGGTGGATCACCTGGTTGACCGGGCCACGGAACGGCACGCGTCCCTCGATGCCCTCGGGGACCAGCTTGTCCTCGGCGAGCACGTCGTCCTGGAAGTAGCGGTCCTTGGAGTACGACTTGGCCTGGCCGCGTCCCTGCATGGCACCGAGCGAACCCATGCCGCGGTAGCTCTTGAACTGCTTGCCGTTGACCAGGATCAGGTCACCGGGGGCCTCGGCGGTGCCCGCGAGCAGCGAGCCGAGCATCACGGTGGAGGCGCCGGCCGCGATGGCCTTGGCGACGTCACCGGAGTACTGCACGCCACCGTCGGCGATGACCGGCACACCGGCGGCCTTGCACGCGGCGACGGCCTCGAGGATCGCGGTGATCTGCGGGGCGCCGACACCGGCGACCACGCGGGTGGTGCAGATCGAGCCGGGACCGACACCCACCTTGACAGCGTCGACGCCCGCCTCGACGAGCGCCGCGGCGCCCGCGCGGGTGGCGACATTGCCGCCGACGATCTGGATCCGGTCGCCCACCTCGGCCTTGACCTTGGCGACCATCTGCAGCACCTGCGACTGGTGACCGTGCGCGGTGTCGACGATCAGCACGTCGACCCCGGCGTCGCCCAGCGTCATCGCGCGCGACCAGGAGTCCTCGCCGACGCCGATCGCGGCGCCGACCAGCAGCCTGCCGTCGCGGTCCTTGGTGGCGTTGGGGTACTGATCGGTCTTGACGAAGTCCTTGACCGTGATCAGGCCGCGCAGGCGGCCGTTGCCGTCGACGATCGGCAGCTTCTCGATCTTGTGGCGGCGCAGCAGACCCAGCGCGGCCTCGGCGGTGACGCCCTCCTGGGCGGTGATCAGCGGCGCCTTGGTCATCACCTCGTCGACGCGACGATCCTGATCGACCTCGAAACGCATGTCACGGTTGGTGATGATGCCCACCAGCGCGCCGGTCTCGTCCACCACGGGCAGGCCCGAGATGCGGAACCGGGCGCACATGGCGTCGACCTCGGCGAGGGTGTCGGTGGGACGACAGGTGACCGGGTCGGTCACCATGCCCGCCTCCGACCGCTTCACCGTCTCCACCTGGGCGGCCTGATCGGCGGCCGAGAGGTTGCGGTGCAGCACGCCCATACCACCGGCACGCGCCATCGCGATGGCCATGCGGGCCTCGGTGACGGTGTCCATGGCCGAACTCACCAGCGGGGTGCGCAGGGTGATCTCCCTGGTGAGCCTGCTGGAGGTCTCGACGGAACTGGGGATGAGATCCGAGGCGGCAGGCAGCAACAGCACGTCGTCGAACGTGAGGCCGAGCATGGCGATCTTGGTCGGATCGTCGCCACCCGTAGGAGGGCGCACCGCGATTCGTTCGCCCGACACGGGATTACTCATTCGGATCGACCCCTCCTGGTCGTCGGTAGCAACCGACGCCGATAGATGCAGCGCGACGGTGCTGAGCGGAAATGATTGATGGTCGGTGAGAACAAGCTCGCCGACGCCTGCATTCCATGGTATCCGGCGGGCGAACACGCCTGTGAAGTGAGCCCCGCGGCAAACTTGCCCGGTGCATCGCTGGCGCAGACCACCAAGTACTGCGTACCGTGGGGATGTGCGTGACCATCTACCACCTGGCCTGCCGCCGGATCCCTTCGCCGGAGACCCCTCCGACCCGTCTGCCGCGCTCGATGCGATCGAGCCCGGTGAGCCGCTGGATCCTCATGAGCGCCTCGCGGTCGAGGAAGATCTCGCCGACCTCGCCGTCTACGAAGCCCTGCTGGCCCATCGCGGCATCCGCGGGCTCGTCGTCAGCTGCGAGGATTGTCGGCAAGATCACTACCACGACTGGGACATGCTGCGGGCGAACCTGCTCCAGCTACTCGTCGACGGCACCGTCCGTCCGCACGAGCCCGCCTACGACCCGACGCCCGAGGCGTACGTCACCTGGGACTACTGCCGCGGCTACGCGGACGCCTCGATGAACGAGGCGTTCCACGGCGACGGCTTCGACGGCTTCGACAGCTGAGCCGTCCGCTGGGCGCCGCTCCCCCGCTCCGGTCACGCGTGCGCGGGGGACGGATGCCGCACGGCATCGACAGACACCAACGACGAAGGCCCCGAACCTGAGGTTCGGGGCCTTCGTCGTCAGAACGCGACGATCAGGGTGACGGCACCGCGGGCGGTGCGGGCAGGATCGTCATGGCCGGCGGCGTCTGCAGGGTCGGTGGCACCGTGGGTGGCACCGGAGCGGACGTCGGGACCACCGTCGGCACGGTGACCGGCGGTGGTTCGGCGATGGTTGTCTGCGGGGTGGTCGGGTCGACCGTCACCGGGGGTGGTGTGGTCGGCACGGTGGTCACCGGCGGCACCGTGGGTTCGACGGTGACCGGCGGAACGAGCGGCTTGGTCTCCGAACCCGGACCCGGCGTCTGCAGGATCACCGGCGGCTCCGAGGACGGGTCGGCGGTACCACCGGGACCGGTCGGCGCCACCGGAGCGGTGCTGCCCGGGTTGGGGGTCGGCGAGGCCGGCGACGGTGAGGTGGGCTTGGTCTGTCCGGGTGAGGTCGGCGCCGACGGCGCCAGCTGGGCGGCGATCTCCGGCGCGCGCTTGGCCAGCTCGTCACGCAGCAGGTTCCAGCGGGCGACCAGATCCTCCCGCTTGCCCGGGTCGTTGACCTGGCTCGCGGTGGCCGAAGCCTGTTCCAGCCGGGCCCGCGCCTGCTCCGGGTTACCGGCGTCGAGCAGGTTCTGCGCGGCGACGAGATCGTCGTCGGCACGTGCCACGACGGTCGACTGCGCCTGCTCGCTGAACACGACCTCCTTGACGCGCCACAGCGGATCGCCGGGTGCCGCGCTGTAGGAGAACGCTGTGATGCCGCCGAAGACCACGGCCAGTGCCGCGGCCGCGCCGAGAATGGGTCGTACCAGCCGTAGACGTCCGCGCGAGGAAGCTCCGACTCGAACCTGCCGCGCGCCGATCTCCTGATTGACCGCCGCGAACACGGTGTCCAGATCAGGACCCGCGGGCATCGGCTCGGCCAGCAGGTCAGCTCGCCAATCCGCGAGCAACGACGCCAGCTGGAACTCCTCGGGGCTGTCGGTACGCACCGGTCCGTCGCTCGCGATCGCGTCGATCAGCGCATCATCGCTGCGCACCGCCGCGATGTCGACCGGACCGGAATCACCGGCATCCTCGGCGGCGTAGGGACCGCTGTCGTGCGACCCACGCCAAACCTTCCGGTCGCCTCGACCGCGCTCGCCATCCCTAGCCATACATTTCACCTGCCCTCGCCACTTGTGACTTCAGTTTCGCGAGTGCCCTGTGCTGGGCTACTCGTATCGCCCCCGCCGTGCTGCCCACGGCGACTGCGGTTTCCTCTGCTGACAGACCCATGACCAAGCGCAGGATCAGGATTTCCCGATGTTTCTCGGGGAGTGTTGCCAGCAGAGTGTTCATCTGCCTGCTCGTCTCCGAGTCGAGAGCTCGCTGCTCCGGTCCCTGGTCGGTGGATATGACATCTGGTACTTCGGCCATCGCCTCCGCCTTGTTACGGGCGGCGTTGCGATGGGCGTCGGCGACCTTGTGCGAAGCG
Source organism: Nocardia canadensis (assembly GCF_032656385.1). Taxonomy (NCBI): domain Bacteria; kingdom Bacillati; phylum Actinomycetota; class Actinomycetes; order Mycobacteriales; family Nocardiaceae; genus Nocardia; species Nocardia canadensis. Next base: position 871,808 of record NZ_JAVCWB010000002.1, on the reverse strand, counting down.
ATGCCGTAAACGAAGGCCATGAAGGGCCGACCCTGATCCTGATAGCGGGGCAGGGCGGTCATCACAGCCAAACAGACCTCTTGCGCAACATCATCCGCGGAGAGCTGCCCGCGCTCCGCGGCCCCGATCCTGGCCCGGCAGTAGCGGACTACCAGCGGACGGATCAGTTCCAGTACCTGAGCTAAAGCAGTCCTGTCGCCCTGCGCAGCCGCAGCGACGGCGAGGTCCAACTCTTCGCCCATATGCGTCATCGTCAGAGATTTTCCTGGCGTTACGAGTGGCGCGGTCCAATGTGACCGAGCTTCCACCGAAGGGGCGGAACGGGACTAACAATAGCGACCCGTTGATCACCCGCTAGCGGGCCTGGCCCCTTCTATGAGACCTCTCAGGAAGATCACCGGGGAGGGGTCACCAGGACGGCGCCGTGAAATCCCCACCCCATGCGCGGATTCGGGCCGCATGATCTGCGGCTTCGGCTGCGGCGGCCCGCGACTCGGCCTCCGCGCACACCCCGGCACGCAGTAGCGCCGTGGCCCAGCGCAGGGGCAACAGGCCGTGTTCGCGGCACTCGTCGTCGACCGCGCGGGCCCGTCGCGCCGACCCGTCCAGGTCGCCCGTGGCGGCGGTCGCGGCGGCGACCAGCAGCGCCGATTTCACCCGGTGCCGCACCGAGGGCAGGGCGGCGGCGAGCGCCACCGCGGTCTCGGCGTCGCGCAGCGCCGGCGCCGCCGCGCCCCCGGCCAGCGCGGTCTCCGCGCGCACCCAGTGCCAGCGCACCGCGCAGCGGGCCGGGGCGTCGGCCAGCAGCGGTTCCACCCGGCCGAGCAGTCGGCGGGCCAGGGCGAGCCTGCCGGTGCCGAGGGCGTCGGCGGCCAGGCCGGTGTAGGCGTCGGCCAGCGCCTCGGCGCGGGCGGCGCCGGTGGCGCCGGTGGCGAGCGTGGCCGCGCGACCGTCGAAGGTCGCGGCGGCGGCGTGCCCGCCGAGCTGACGCAGCAGCGAGCCGCGGGTGCTCTCGACGCGCGAGCGCAGCGCCGGATCGATGCGCGCGCGGGTGAGCGTCAGCAGCTCCGCTCTGGCAGCGGCGTAGCGGCCCTGCGCGCCGAGCGCGACAGCGCGATACCACCTGTCCAGGGGGGTAGCCGGAGTCGGCAACTCCGCAGCGGCCGTGCCGGGCGTTGGCCCGAAAGCAGTCGCAGCGAGTATTTCGGAACCGATATCCGCGGGTGAAGCCGTTGTCTGCACGCCGAGACTGTAGCCGCCACCGGCGGCGAGGCCTTCTCGTGATATGTCACGACGACGCAGGCGCAGCTACCGATCAGCTTTTCCTCCGATGGCTCATGTTGCCATCAGGTAAATCTCCGCCCGCCGGCACCGCTACCGCAAAGTTTCGAATTCACATGCGTTTCGCGCAATTAACCTCGGCGCCCCGATTACGCCATCTGCGCCCCGTCCACGGCGGAGGGCCGTTGTGACCCGGAACACCCGCCCGACCGGCGGCCCAGCGGGCCGAAACCGGCCCTGCCTGGCGCGACCTGGGGAAACGCCCGACACCGCGAGCACCGCGCGGCGACCCATCCATAGCCAACCGAACAGTATGGACGGGTCGAGCATGAAATGTAAACAGTGCGCAGGTTAAATTTCAGCGTTGCGGATTTGCGGTACCAATGCGTCGAACTATTGACGGAAATTCCCGCGTGCACCTAACGTAGCTCATCGCCGGGGTCGGCGCCGCGCGAAATTGCAGCGACCACCTTCGGCACCGTCAGGCACCGTCGAGCCGGCCACCTCCGCGCGAGGTGGCGCGAAGACCTGCCGCACCACGTCGCTCGACAACGCTGACGAGCTCGCACCACAAGGAGTTCACCATGCCCATGCCCACCCACCTCCCCGGCCCGAACGCCGATGTCTGGGATTGGCAGATGCGCGGTTCGTGCCGCGGCCAGGACTCCGCCGTCTTCTTCCATCCCGACGGCGAACGTGGCCGTGCCCGCACCGCGCGCGAGATGCGCGCCAAGGAGATCTGCCGGGCCTGCCCCGTGCTGATGCAGTGCCGTACCCACGCGCTCAAGGTGAGCGAGCCGTACGGCATCTGGGGCGGGATGTCGGAGACCGAACGCGAGATGCACGCGCGCCGCAACCGGCGCCGCATGGCCGTCTAGATACTTCGGCAAATCAACTCCCATCCGCCCGGCGTGGCGTGCCGAATCTCTAGCAAACAGCTGGCACCCGAACAAGGCACCCCCGGGCGGAGGGAGGTCATAGCCGCGGGCTACATTCGTGACCGATGACACAGAATGGGTTCCGAAGCGAAGCCTTCCCACCGAGCGTGGATTCTGCGGTTACCGCACGCGCGGCCGAAGGAGTCGAGCTAGCTGCACTGTTGGAACGATGCGGCCTGTCCGACCAGCAAGCCTTTGCCGAACTGTACGACCGGACGTCTGCGCGCGTCTTCGGCCTGATCCTGCGGGTCCTCCACGACCCGGGATACGCGGAGGAGACCACGCAAGAGGTCTATCTCCAGATCTGGCGCACCGCAACGAGTTTCGACCCCGCCAAGGGGTCGGCGGTGACCTGGCTGATGACGTTGGCGCACCGACGGGCGGTCGACCGGGTTCGTGCCGAGCAAGCCCACACCCAGCGCGAGGTCGCGTACGGGATACGGGTTCTCGGCAACGAATTCGACGAGGTCACGGAGGAGGTGGAACGCAGACTCGAACAACAGGCCGTCCAGCGCGGGCTCTCGACTTTGACCGAGACGCAGCGCGAGGCGATCTCGCTCGCCTACTACGGCGGGCGCACCTATGCGGAGGTAGCTCAGCACCTCGGCATCGGACTACCGACCGTCAAGTCCCGTATTCGGGACGGACTGACACGACTGAAGAAAAGTTTGGGGGTGACGTGAGATGAACGAAGCCCAGATCGATCTCGCGCACACCGTCGCGCTCGGATTGATCGACGACGAAGACCATCACGCGATCCAGACCATCATCGATACCGAAGACCCCGTCCTCTGTACCGAGTTCCTGCACGAGATCCGCGCTACCCGCACGGTCCTCGCCGAACTCGCTGCGAGTACCCCGACACCACCTCCCCCCTCCCTGCGTGCGCGCCTGCTGGCCGCGCTCGACGCCGAAGAGCCCCCGGTAGCCAGCTAGCGCGAAAACGAAAGGCCCCCGAACCGCAGTGCGGTCCAGGGGCCTTCGTCGTGCCGCGGGTCAGTGCGCGTGGCCGTGATGCCCGTGGTCGTCGGCCTCCTCGGCCGGCTTCTCCACGATGGCGCTCTCGGTGGTCAGGATCATCCGCGCGACCGAGGCGGCGTTCACCACGGCGGAGCGGGTCACCTTGACCGGGTCGACGACACCGTCGGTGAGCAGGTCACCGTAGGTCAGGGTGGCGGCGTTGAAGCCCTCCTTGCCCTCGGCGACCTTGCTGACGACGACCGCGCCGTCGACACCGGCGTTGGTGGCGATCCAGAACAGCGGCGCCTCGAGGCCCTTGCGGACGACCTCGACGCCGACGCGCTGGTCACCGGTCAGCGAGTCGCGCAGCTCGATCAGCGCGGTCGCGGCCTGCACGAGTGCGGTACCGCCACCGGCGACGATGCCCTCCTCGACCGCGGCCTTAGCCGCCGCGACCGCGTCGTCGACGCGGTACTTGCGCTCCTTGAGCGCGGTCTCGGTGGCCGCGCCGACGCGGATCACCGCGACGCCGCCGGCCAGCTTCGCCAGACGCTCCTCGAGCTTCTCGCGATCCCAGTCGGAATCGGTGGCCTCGATCTCGCGACGCAGCTGCGCGCTGCGGGCCGCGATGTCGGCCTCGGTGCCCGCGCCGTCGATCAGGACGGTCTCGTCCTTGGTGACGACGATGCGACGCGCCTGACCGAGCTGCTCGATGGTGGCCTCGCGCAGGGTGACGCCCAGGTCGGGGTTGATCACGGTGCCACCGGTGACGACGGCCAGGTCGTCGAGGAACGCCTTGCGGCGGTCACCGAAGAACGGCGCCTTGACCGCGACGGCCTTGAGGGTCTTGCGGATCGAGTTGACCACCAGGGTGGACAGCGCCTCGCCCTCGATGTCCTCGGCGATGATCAGCACCGACTTGCCGGACTCGGCGATCTTCTCGAGCAGCGGCAGCAGGTCGGGCAGCGAGCTGATCTTGTCGCGGTGCAGCAGGACGTAGGTGTCCTCCAGCACGGCCTGCTGGGTCTCGGGGTCGGTCACGAAGTAGGGCGAGAGGTAGCCCTTGTCGAACGCCACACCCTCGGTGATCACGAGCTCGGTCTGGGTGGTCGAGGACTCCTCGACCGTCACCACGCCGTCCTTGCCGACGGTGGTCAGCGCCTTGCCGACCATCGCGCCGATCTCCTCGTCGCGCGAGGAGACGGTGGCGACCTGGGCGATGGCCTGCTCGCCGGAGACCGGGGTGGCCGCGGCCAGCAGCACCTCCGACACCTTGTCGGCGGCCAGCGCGATGCCCTGGCCGAGGGAGATCGGGTTGGCACCCGCGGCGACGTTCTTCAGGCCGGCGCGCACGAAGGCCTGGGCCAGCACGGTCGCGGTCGTGGTGCCGTCACCGGCGACGTCGTTGGTCTTGGTGGCGACGCTCTTGACGAGCTGCGCGCCGAGGTTCTCGAAGGGGTCCTCGAGGTCGATGTCCCGCGCGATGGTGACACCGTCGTTGGTGACGGTCGGGCCACCGAAGGCCTTGGCCAGCACGACGTGGCGGCCACGGGGACCGAGGGTCACCTTGACGGCGTCGGCGAGCTTGTCGACACCGCGTTCCAGAGCCCGGCGAGCCTTCTCGTCGAACTCGATCTGCTTTGCCATAAAGGATTCAGCTCCTGTGTTGAATGGCGGCACTCCCGGGCCCCTACGTGGTGACGCGAGCTGCCGCCTCCGGGTCCGTCGCTCATGCCGCGAGTGAGAACGCAATCCGCCCCGGGTCGCTGGACGACGCCGGGGCGGAACGCGAATGCGGCGTTGGCCTACTTGGTGACGACGGCCAGGATGTCGCGCGCCGACAGGATGAGGTACTCGCCACCCTGGTACTTGATCTCGGTGCCGCCGTACTTGCTGTAGATGACGACGTCGCCTTCCTTGACGTCGACGGGGATGCGGTCACCCTTGTCGGTGATCCGGCCCTCGCCGACGGCGATGACGGTGCCCTCCTGCGGCTTCTCCTTGGCCGTGTCCGGGATGACCAGGCCGGAGGCCGTCGTCGTCTCGGCCTCGTTGGCCTGGACGAGGATCTTGTCCTCGAGCGGCTTGATGTTCACGCTCGCCACGTTGAGCCCTCCACTTTCAGGGGAATTCGGTCGTCCGGAACTGTTGTCCCGGACCGGGTTTCGGTCTGCATCCGACCCTGCGCGTCAGCCCCGTCGTCGCGGGTGCCGGGACCCGAAGCCCAGTAGTCGACTGGCACAAGCACAGCTACACAGTGCCGACTAGCACTCTATACGTGAGAGTGCCAGCGCTCAAGGCCGGGTTCTGCCAATGTCGCATTTTCGACACGCCCACACTGGCCAGTGATCTTCACATCGCTTGCCACAATCTGTAACGTTCGCATAACAGGCTGTGAAAGGATATGTATAGCGTTCCATTCGAGATGGTCGGCATCACAGAACCATCCGCTCGAAGGGAGGTGAACATGCGAACATCCCTCGGCATCTCCGCAGGTAACGAGGTGGTGTGCTCAGCGCTGGTCGCCACCGGTCCGGCCGGTGAGCAGAGCTTCGATTACCGCGTCGTCTCCGCCGACGCGGCCCATTCCGATCTCGGCGATCTCGTGTCGTCCTCGATCGAGCTGATGACCACCCAGCTGCCCGTCACCCAGGGCGCCGCCATGGCGGGCGAACCGCTCGGGCGTTATTCCACCGGCGCGCACCGCAGGGCCGAGTCGGCCCGATCGCGCCCACCGACCAGCGTCGCCGTCGCCTACCGGAACAAGGAGCAGGCCCAGGCCATCCGGGCCGCCACCACCCGGCACCGGGATCTGCGGCTGGTGCCCGAGGGCACCGCGGCGATGACCTACTTACGCGACACCGGCCTGCTCGGCCGCTACGCCACCGTCGCCGTGGTCGACCTCGGCGCCACCGGACTCACCGTCACCGTCGTCGACTACGCCGACGGCACGATCCTGCACACCGAACGCACGCCCACGCTCAGCGGCAACGCCATCGACGAGCTGATCTACCACCACCTCGTCGACCTGCACTACGCCCGCCGGGGCACCAGGCCCAACCGCGGCACCCTGACCAACCGGGGCCGGGCGGCCAAGGAGCACCTGTCGATCGCGCCCGCGGTCACTATCGACCACGTCGCCGGGCAGCCGCTCAAGCTCACCCGCTCCGATTTCGAGGAGCTCATCGGTGGGCTGCTGCGCAATATCGCGCTGTTCACCGGTTCGGTCTTCACCCGCGCGCCGAAGTACCCCGAGGCGGTCGCGGTGATCGGCGGCTGCGCCAACATCCCCGCCGTCGTGGAGACGCTGCACGGCAGGCTGGACGTCCCGGTCCTCACCGTGCCCGATCCGGAGGCCGTGATCGCCAAGGGCGCCGCGCTCGTCGCCGACGCGGCGGCACCCTCGGCCCTGCAGGTGGCCGCGCTGGGCGACGCCCCGAGCGGCACCTTCGCCAAGGTCGCCGGGACGCTGGCCGGCGCGGTCGTCGTGGTCGGCCTGGTGATCGGCTACGGCGTGCAGGCGGTCTCGCCCGACCCCGCCGATGTCACCCCCGCGGGCACCAGCAGCACCGTGCGGCAACCGCCGTTACCCGTGGTGCCGCAGCAGGCACCGACACCCCAGAATCGCGAGAGCACCGACCGCACCGGCGTCACCAACGCGCCGCCCACCACCGAAGTCACCACGACCCCGGCCCCGACCACGCCGTCGACCACGCCGCCGTCGTCGCCCCCGAGCCAGATGGCGCCGCCGTCGTCGACGACGGCGCCCACGCTGCGCCCGGATCCGAATCTGCCGCAGATCCCCTACCCGGAGTCGCCGCTCGGCCCGATCGACAGTGGGTCCTCGGGTGGCCAGCAGCAGCGACCGTCGACGCCGAACACCTCACCGTCCCAGCGGCCCGCCCAGGGCCTGCTCCCGGTGCCGCCCGCCGCGAGTACACCGGAGAGCGCGCCACTGCAGCTGATCGACTAGCCGCGCAGAGCGCTCACCGACACCGGCAGACCCGGATCGGTGGCGACCGTCAATTCCGCGGGCTGCGCGCCCGCCGCGATCACGTGCGCACCGAGCGCCGCGATCATCACCCCGTTGTCGGTGCACAGCCGAGGCTTGGGCACCCGCAGGGTCAATCCCGCTGCCGCGCAGCGTTCCTCGGCCAGCGAACGAATCCGCGAATTCGCGGTGGCACCGCCGCCGAGCACGATCGTGTCCACGCCGACATCGGTCGCGGCGCGCACGGCCTTCATCGTCAGCACATCGGCCACCGCCTCCTGGAAGGACGCGGCGATATCCGGGATCGGCAGCTGGTCGGGGCCGATGCCCTGGCGCTGCGCGGCCTCGACATAGCGGGCTACCGCGGTCTTGAGGCCGGAGAAGGAGAAGTCGTAGCGGGCATCGCGCGGACCGGTCATGCCGCGCGGGAACGCGATCGCGCGCGGGTCCCCGTCCTTGGCCGCCGCGTCGAGGCAGGGACCGCCCGGGTAGCCGAGGCCGAGCAGGCGGGCGACCTTGTCGAAGGCCTCGCCCGCGGCGTCGTCGACCGTGCTGCCGAGTTCGGTGATCGGCGAGCCCAGGTCGGTGACCTGCAGCAGGTGCGTGTGCCCGCCGGAGACGAGCAGCGCCACCGCGGGCGGCAGCGGACCGTGCTCGAGAGTGTCCACCGCGACGTGCCCGCCGAGGTGGTTGAGCGCGTAGAACGGTACGTCCCAGGCGGCCGCGTAGGCCTTGGCCGCGGCGACGCCGACCAGCAGCGCACCGGCGAGGCCGGGCCCGATGGTGACGGCGAGCGCGTCGGGCTTGCTGATGCCCGCGGCGGCCAGCGCCCGGCGCATGGCGGGCACGATCGCCTCGAGATGCGCGCGCGAGGCGATCTCGGGGACCACGCCGCCGAAGCGCGCGTGCTGGTCGACGCTGGAGGCCACCTCGTCGGCGAGCAGTTCCAGCGAACCATCCGGGTGGCGCCGGACGATGCCGACTCCCGTTTCGTCGCACGAGCTTTCGATGCCCATGACGATCACGACAGCACCTCGTCCTGCCTGCCGCGCGCGGCCCATTCGTCGGCCGCCACGGTGAGTTCGGGCCTGCGCATCGTGTACGCGTCGGCGCCGCTGGGGTGGTAGTAGTTCTTGCGCAGCCCGATGATGTGGAAACCGTGCTTGGCGTAGAGCGCGATCGCGGGCGCGTTGTCGGTGCGGACCTCGAGGAACACCGGGCCGCCACGTTCGGCGGCGGTGGCCAGCAACGCCTCCAGCAGCAGCGTGCCGATGCCGCCGCGATGACAGTCCGGATCGACGCCGATGGTGTGCACCTCGGCTTCGGGATGCGCGGCGTCGCCGAGCAGCGCGATGCCCGCGTACCCGACCATCGCGCCGTTCGCGTCGCGGGCGGTGATGTAGCGGTTGTGCGCGCCGGCCAGCTCGGACCGGAACGACACCGCCTGCCAGGGGTCGTCCTCGGGGAACAGCAGGTGCTCGAGCTCGACGCAGCGGTCGATGTCGTGCACCGTCATCGGTGCGATCCGGTAGTCGGACACGGCGCTCACGCCCCGGTCCGGTCGAGGGTGCGGAAGCTGTTCTCCACGGCGTCGGGCCTGCGCAGGTACAGCGGGACCAGCGGCTCGGGCGCGGTACCGGCCAGCAGCTCGGCCGCGGCGACGGTCACCAGCCCGGCGGGCGAGGGCGTCTCGCTCGGCAGCACCGGCAGATCGAAGTAGTCGACGTGGGCGGCCGAGCCCGCGATCGCGGCGGCGTCGCCGAGCGGGACCTCGGCGGGCTTGCACACCTCGGGTCCGGCGCTGCGCGTCCCGTTCAGGTAGCGGGCCCAGTAGACCTCGCGCCTGCGCGCGTCGGTCACCACCAGCAGTTCGCCGATGTCGCGCTGCTCGCCCGTGGCCTCGGCCTCGGCGGCGATGGCATCGAGGCTGCACACCCCGTACACGGGCAGCCCCAGCGCGTCACCGAAGGCGGCGGCGGTGGCCATCCCGACGCGCAGCCCGGTGAACGGGCCCGGCCCGATCCCGACGACGAGCGCGTCGAGCTCGTCGCGGCGCACCCCGGCCTCGGTGAGGCATTCCAGGATCTGCGGGGTGAGCACTTCGGCGTGGGCGCGGGCGTCGACCTTCACGCGGGCAGCGAGCGTCGCCACGGCGGGCCGGGCGTCCGCGTCGGCGGCAGGTGACAGATGCACCAATCCCGCTGTAACGGCGGGTGTCGCGGTGTCGACTGCTAGTACGAGCATGATTGTCTCAACAATACCGGGTGGTTTCCGCGCCCGGCGCGCACCGGTGCCCGCCGATCCACGGGTTATTCGATCCACTCCCAGATGGCCGTGCGCACATCGGATTCCGGTTCCCGGGCGAGTTGCACCCGCAGATGCCGCTCGGTGAGGTGTTCGACGACACCCTTGCCCCACTCCACCACCACGACGGCGTGATGTAAGTCGGTGTCGAGGTCGAGAGCGTCGAGTTCGTCCAGGTCGCCCGCGAGGCGGTAGGCGTCCACGTGCACCAGCGCGACGCCGGGCGTGCCGTCGGGCCGCTGCCCCGCCTTGTGCGCCCGCGCGATGATGAAGGTCGGCGAGCTGACCCGGCCAGCCACGCCGAGACCCGCCGCGATTCCCCTGGTCAGCGCCGTTTTTCCGGCGCCGAGCGGACCGTCGAGCACCACCAGGTCGCCGGCGCGCAGGGTCGCGGCCAGCTCCCGGCCGAACGCCTCGGTGTCCTCGACTGTGGCGAGGACACGCTGCTGTGGCTCAGCCACCGACGGCCTCCCCACTCCGCGCGTCGCCGAAGCCGGCGGCGGCCAGCAGCCGGTCGAGCGCGTCCAGCGTCACCTCGGGGTACTGCAGGTGCGGCATGTGCGCGGCCTCGCGCACCCGCACCAGCTCGCTGCCGGGCAGCGCCGCGGCCAGCGCGCGCGAATTGCGGAACGGGATCACCATGTCGTGCGCGCCGCCCAGGACCAGCACCGGCATCTCGGCCAGCACCGGCAGCGCCGCCGACTCATCGTGCAACTCAATCGCTTTCAGGAACTTCTCGATGGTCACGACCGGGGTGCGGTCGATCATCATCGTGGTGAATCGCGACAGCGTCGGGCTCACCGGACCGTGGAACGAGCTGACGTGCAGGATCGGCGTCACCAGCTGCTTGCTCGCGGTCCGGCTCACCTGGACGACGGCGGGCGCGGTGCGCACCGCCATCCGGAACCCGTCGATGGCCGGATGCCGCAGCAGCTGCGGCAGCCCGGTCGCGGTCACCTCGGCGGCGGCGGTGCAGAACAGGCCGACCGCGCGCACCCGCGCCGCGAAGAGTTCGGGGAACTGCGCCGCGGCCGCGAGCACGGCCATCCCGCCGAGCGAATGGCCCACCAGCACCACCGGCCCGGTCGGCGCGCACTCGCGCAGCACGGCGGCGACATCGTGGCCGAGCTGGGCGACGGTGCAGCTCTCGGTGCTCGGCGTGCCGGAGCGGCCGTGCCCGCGCTGGTCGAAGAAGACCATCCGGACCCGCGGACCCCAGGCGCGCGCGAGATCGCGGCGCTGGAAGTGGAAGGACTCCATGCTGTTGCAGAAGCCGTGCACGAACACGACGGTCACCTCGGCGGACTCGTCACCGTAGGTGCGGGTGGCCAGCGACACACCGTCGTCGGCGATCACCGACCCCGGCTCGTCCTCGTCGATCAGGGCGAAGTTCTCGTCGCGGTACTCGTCGCGTTCGGCGGGCCACAGCACGCGCGCGCCGATCCGGCGCAGCGTGTGCGCGACGGCGAGCGCGCCGAGCAGGCTCGCGGTCGCCAGGCCGCCGCGCAGGATCACCCTGCCCCGCGTCATCGGCCGGTCCCCACGTAGCGGCGCACGGCCCGGCCGCGCGGCGAGCAGACCACCTCGTAGTCGATGGTGTCGAGCAGCCTGGCCCAGTCGAGCGCGTGCGGATGCCCGGCGCCGCCGCCGAAGAGCACCGCCCGATCACCCTCCCGCACGCCGCCCGGGTTGTCGCCGAGGTCGACCATGAACTGGTCCATGCACACCCGCCCGACATTACGGTGCCGGGACCCGCCCAGCCACACCTCGAAACGCCCACTCAGCGAGCGGAATACACCGTCGGCGTACCCGGCGGGCACCAGCGCGACCGTCGTGTCACGCGGCGCGATCCAGCGGTGCCCATAGGACACGCCCTCCCCCGCCGGCACCCGTTTCACCAGGGTGACCTCGGCTTGCAACGTCATCGCGGGCCGCAGCCCGAAGTCGCCGAGCTCCGGGATCGGCGACAGCCCGTACACCGCGATGCCCGGGCGCACCACGTCGAAGTGCAGGTCGGGGCGGGTCAGCGTGGCCGCGGAGTTGGCCAGGTGCACCTGCTCGGGTTCCAGCCCCTGCTCCTTGGCCTGCGCGATCGCCTCCACGAAGCGTTCCCGCTGCCGGTCGAGCATCGGATGCTCCGGTTCGTCGGAGTGCGCGAGGTGGGAGAAGATCGCCCGGAACCGAACGACCTGCTCGTCGACGAGGACGCGCAGTGCCCGCAGGACCTGCGGATACTCGGCGACCGAGACCCCGTTGCGGTTCAAGCCGGTGTCGACCTTGAGCGTCACGGTGGCGGTCCGGCCGCTCGCGCGCGCGGCCCGCTCGACGGCCCGCAACTGCGTGAGCGAGGACACCCCGATCTCGACATCGGCCGCGATCGCGGCGCCGAAATCGGCATCGATGGTGTTGAGCCAGCACAGGATCGGCGCGGTGATCCCGGCGGCGCGCAGGGCCAGCGCCTCGGCGACGGTCGTGACCCCCAGCTCGGTGGCTCCCGCCGCCAGCGCCGTGCGCCCGACCTCGACCGCGCCGTGGTTGTAGCCGTCGGCCTTGACCACCGCCATCACCCCGGCGCCCTGCGCGAACTCGCGCAGCACACGCACGTTGTGGGCGATGGCATCCAGGTCGATGACAGTCTCCACTTGCGCATTCACGGCTTCGATCCTGCCAGGACCCGCCGGATTCGTGGCAGCTGGGCTGCCTACCTCACCCCGCGGCGGCCGACCACGCGCACTCCCCGTCCACACGCGAGGGGGCAGGTTCGCGGTCGTCTCGGAATTCTCGCCTGGGTCGTGTGGTCATTCGCCCGCGAGTTCCCGCAGCACGCGGATAGCCGGGCGGATGTGCCGCAACAGCGGCGAGGCGGAGATCGGCGCGGCCGCCGGCTCGCCGTCGTATGCGGCGAGGTTGGCGGCCAAGGCGTGCACGCGAGCGGCGGCCGCGGCCGACCACGCGGGCGGGCGACCCGCCGCCAGCAGCGCGCCGAGCAGTCCGGACAGCACGTCACCCGAGCCCGCCGTCGCGGCCCACGAACCACCGGCATCGCTGACCAGCGTCGGCTCCCCCGGCGCCGCGATGATCGTCGCGCGGCCCTTCAGCAGCACGGTCACCTGCCACTCGTCGGCGAGCGCGCGCACCGCCTCCACCCGATCCGGACCGGGTTCGGCACCGGTGAGCCGGGCGAACTCACCCGCGTGCGGCGTCAGCACCGTCGGTGCGGTGCGGCCCCGCACCAGGGCGGGTTCGGCGGCGAGCAGGGTGAGCCCGTCGGCGTCGACGAGCACCGGCAGCTCGGTGGCCAGCACCTGCGCGAGCCGGTCCCTGGCCGCGAGGTCGGTCCCCGCGCCGGGACCGAACACCCACGCCTGGACCCGCCCCGTGCCCGAGATCGTGTGGCTGGCAATGACTTCGGGGAACTTCTCCAGCACCTCGGTGTCGTCGCCGACGTAGCGCACCAGGCCCGAGGTCGCCGCCACCGCCGCGCCGGTGCTCAGCACCCCGGCTCCCGGATACTTCGCGCTGCCCGCGCACACCCCCACCACGCCCTGGCTGTACTTGTCGTCCGTCGCGCCGGGGACCGGCCAGTCCGCCCCGATCGCCGCGGCCGCGAGCTGGGCGAGGTCGGGTTCGGGCAGCTGTAAACCGATCGGCACCAGCACGATTCGTCCGCAATACGGCGCGGCCAGCGCGTGCACCGGCTTGTAGGCCCCGAACGCCACCGTCACCTCGGCGCGGACCGCGGGCCCGTCGACCGCGCCGGTATCCACGTCGACGCCGCTGGGCAGATCGACCGCGACGATCGGAACCGTCACGGCCGCCACCAGCTCCGCGGCCGCCGGGCGCAAGGGTCCACGGCCGGAGATCCCCACGATCCCGTCGATCACCAGATCCACCGCGTCGAGCCGGTCGACCACCCGCCCGCCGGCCTTCCGCAGCGCCGCCAACCCCGCCGGATGCGCGCGTTCGGGACTCAGCAGCACCGCGCGCACCGCCACGCCGCGCCGCGCCAGCATCGACCCCGCCCACAGCGCGTCGCCACCGTTGTCGCCCGACCCGACCAGCAGCCCCACCGCCCGGCCCGCGACACCGCCGGTCCGGGAACGCAATTCGTCGGCCACCACGTTGGCCAGCCCGTACGCGGCCCGGCGCATCGGCATCCCCGCGGGCACGCGGGTGAACAGCTCCGCCTCGGCCGCCCTGACCTGGTCGGCGGTGAAGTAGCCACGCCGATCCGTCATCGTCGCCTCCCGGCCGCCCGCGCGGCCCACGACAGGTCCGCGATCGTTCGCAGACTACGCTCCAGACCCATGTCGATGGTTCGTCACCGCGCCGCATCCACCCGGGTTGTCGCCGGATTCGTCGTGGCCGCCACCCTGTTGATCGCCGGTTGTTCCGGCGACTCCGGGAACGCCGCCTCCACCACTACCCGCAAGCCGCGTCCGGTCACCACCACGACCACCCAGACCGAGCACAAGCCGACCAACCTCACGGTCGACGTCTCCGGGATGAAGTACTCCCCCGCCGACGCCACCATCAAGGTCGGCGAGACCGTCACCTGGAAGTTCTCCGACAAGGCCCCGCACAACGTGCAGGGCATCGGCGACAAGGCGATGGGCATCAACAGCCCGATCATCGACAAGGGCGAATGGTCCTACACCTTCACCCAGCCCGGCACCTACCGTTACCTGTGCAGTCTGCACCCAGACATGCGGGGGACCATCACGGTGTCTTAGGAGCGCTGGCGCGCTCGAGGTCGGCGGCCCCCTGTGTCCCGCCGGTCAGGCGCCGTGGCTTGCTCCTTCGTCGCGTGCGCCACGGCGCCTGACCGGCGGGACGGCCGCCGACGGCCGACTTCGTCGGCCTGCCCTCCCCAGGGGTCGGGCGTACGGGGCCGAGTTGTCGGAGCGCTGGTGCGCTCAGGTCGACTTCGCCGGCCTGCCCTTCCCCGAGGTCGGGGCGTGCGGGGACGGAGTTGGGCGGAGTCGATCTATTCGACGGTGACCGACTTGGCCAGGTTGCGCGGCTTGTCCACGTCGTAGCCACGCGCCTGCGCCACCTCGGCGGCGAAGATCTGCAGCGGCACCGTCGACAGCAGCGGCTGGTACAGCGTCGGCGCGGCCGGGATCTCGATCAGGTCGTCGGCGAACGGCCGCACCGTGTCGTCGCCCTCCTCGGCGATCACGATGGTCCGGGCGCCGCGCGCCTGGATCTCACGGATATTGCTCAGCAGCTTCGAGTGCAGCACCGGGCGCCCCTTGGGCGAGGGCATCACCACGATGACCGGCAGACCGTCCTCGATCAGCGCGATCGGTCCGTGCTTGAGCTCACCGGCGGCGAAGCCCTCGGCGTGCATGTACGCGAGTTCCTTGAGCTTGAGCGCGCCCTCCAGCGCCACCGGGTACCCGACGTGGCGGCCGAGGAACAGCACCGTCGGCACGTGCGCCAGTTCGCGCGCGATGGCCCGCACCTGCGCACCGGTCTCGAGCACCCGCGCGATCAGCTTCGGCATGGCCTCGAGCTCGGCGAACTCGCGAGCGACCTCGTCGGGGTACTTCACGCCACGGGCCTGCGCCAGGGCCAGGCCGACCAGGTAGTTGGCCGCCACCTGCGCCAGGAACGCCTTGGTCGAGGCGACACCGATCTCCGGCCCGGTCCTGGTGTAGATCACCGCGTCCGACTCGCGCGGGATTTGCGCGCCGTTGGTGTTGCAGATGGCGAGCACGCGCGCCTTCTGCTCCTTGGCGTGGCGCACCGCCTCGAGCGTGTCGGCCGTCTCGCCGGACTGCGAGATCGCCACCACCAGCGTCGACCGGTCCAGGACCGGGTCGCGATAGCGGAATTCACTGGCCAGCTCGACCTCCACCGGCACCCGGGTCCAGTGCTCGATCGCGTACTTGGCCAGCAGGCCCGCGTGGTAGGAGCTGCCACACGCGACGACGAACACCTTGTCGAACTCGCGCAGTTCCTGATCGGCGAGGCGCTGCTCGTCCAGGACGATCCGGCCGCCGTTCTCGTCGACGACGAAATGCCCGATCAGGGTGTCGGCGACCGCGGTCGGCTGCTCCTCGATCTCCTTGAGCATGAAGTAGTCGTGGCCGCCCTTCTCGGCGGCGGCCAGATCCCAGTCGATGGTGAACGGCCTGGTCGTCACGCCCTCGGTGTTGCCGGCGAAGTCGGTGACGGTGTAGCTGTCGGCGGTGATCACCACGGCCTGGTTCTGCCCGAGCTCGACCGCCTCGCGGGTGTGCTCGATGAACGCGGTGACATCGGAGGCGATGAACATCTCGCCCTGCCCGACCCCGACGACCAGCGGCGTCGACTGCCGGGCGGCAACAATCGTGCCCGGGTGATCGGCATGGGTGAAGACCAGCGTGAACGCGCCCTCGAGGCGCTGCAGCACGGCCAGCGCGCTGGCGGTGAAATCGCCCGCGGTGGGGCCCTCGGCGTAGGCGCGCGCCACCAGGTGCACCGCGACCTCGGTGTCGGTGTCGCTGAGCAGCTCGATGCCCGCGTTCTCCAGCTCGCGGCGCAGCGGCGCGAAGTTCTCGATGATGCCGTTGTGGACCACGGCGAGCTTGCCGGAGGCGTCCCGGTGCGGATGCGCGTTGCGGTCGGTCGGCGCGCCGTGCGTCGCCCACCGGGTGTGGCCCATGCCGCTGGTGCCCGCGAACCGCTCGGCCCCGGCTTCGGCCAGCTCGGCCTCCAGGTTGGCCAGCTTGCCCGCCTTGCGTTCGACCGCGATCGACCCGTTTCCGTCGAGAATCGCGACGCCCGCGGAGTCGTATCCGCGATACTCCATGCGTCGCAACGCGTCGACGACAACGCCGAGCGCGTCCCGGTACCCGACGTAGCCCACGATTCCGCACATGGTCCCCCACCCTACTGATCGGATACCCTTCTCGCCGTGTCGGTGTCTGTGAAGTCGCTCCTGAGCACCCTGTCCGCGCGTGGCCCCCACCGGGTGTTGCGCGGAAATCTGGGCATCGCGGGCCAGCCGGGTGTGGTGTACACCCCCGAATCCGGGCTGAGCCTGCCCGCCGTCGCGTTCGCGCACGGCTGGCTGACCAGCGCCGAGAACTACAAGAGCCTGCTCGAGCACGTCGCCTCGTGGGGCTTCGTCGTCGCCGCGCCCGACACCGAACGCGGCCCGATCCCGTCACACCTGGACCTCGGCACCGACCTGCTCACCACGCTCGACATCGTCAGCAAGGTGCGCCTCGGTGACGGCACCATCAGCGTCCACCCCGACCGCCTCGCCTTGGCGGGCCACGGCATGGGCGCGGGCGCGGCCGTCATCGCGGCCGCCCAGCGCCGCGTCGCCGCCGTCGCCGCCCTGTTCCCCGCCCCCACCTCCCCGGCCGCGGAGAACATCGCCCCCGATATCGACACGCCCGGCCTGATCCTGGCCGGCGCCACCGACCTCGACTCGGTCAACTCCAACGCCCGCGCCCTCGCCACCGCCTGGGCCGGCCCCTCCCTCCTGCGCACCATCGACGGCGCCTCCCACAACGGCATCATCGAAGGCCGCCGCCTCTTCGCCGCCCTCGGCGCGGGCCGCTACGAACACAAGACCGAGAAGACCACCCGAGCCCTCCTCACCGGCTACCTCCTGTCCACCCTCCTCGGCGACAAGACCTACGCCCCCTTCGCCGACCCCGAAGCAGCCCTCCCCCACACCAAGGTCGTCGACCCGACCGCGGTGGTCGAGGAGGAAGCCCCCAAACTCTCCCTCGGCACAGTCGCCAAGCTGATCCGGAAGTAGTCCAGCTCAGCGGGAATCCGACCGGACGACCTTCGAGTCGTGCGACATCACGCGGACTGCGGCTGCTCCTGATTGAGACCGGAACCACCGGTCAGGATCGCGCCGACCTTGCCGATCGGCTCCATCAGAGTCTTGATGTCGGTGAAGATCTTCTTCAGATCGTTCAGCATGTCTGTGTAGGAAAGACTGTCCCGGGCTATTCGGCGCAGTGCGGCGGGAATCACGTGCGCGGCCGCCGCACCGCTCGTCGCTATGAGTTCGATCGTCCAGCCGATCGCCGCGCCGACCAAGTTGGCGAGCAGGTCGCGGACCAGAGTGCGAACAGCGTCGACCGCCTTCGACACCGACTCCATCGACTTGCCCATCGTGGCCGCGATGCCACTAGCGGCATCGATTTGATCGATGAGGCTGGAGGCACTGACCCGATACTGCTGACCGGAAGCACCCTGCCAATCGTCGATATCCTGCTCTACGCTGGACTTCCAGTCGGCGGCAACGGACGTCAATTCGGTGGAGATCTTCGTCCAAGACTTTCCATACGCCTCGACGATGTCCGGGTTGCCGGCCAACTCGTCCAAGCCCTTCCGCATGAACTCCACGTGGTCGAGTATCCATTTCGCGACCTGACTACCGATGAAGGCAAACGGATCCAACACCTTGTAGGCGACTTCCATTACACTGCCCGCCAATCCGAGCATGCCGAGCATGGCGGCGTCGACTTGCCCCGACGCGAAGTTGCCGTACACATCCCACGCGTCGCCGGCGATCGTGCCCTTCAGAATCCCAGGGGTGCCTGTCTTCTGGTCACCGTTGAGACCGACGTTGGAAAGAAGTGACACATCCTCCTGGTAATACGCCTGGTTGGAGTCCACACCACTCGCGAGCAGCCCGTTCTCAGGCGCCTTCGGGTCATCGAAACCGACCACTGCTACCGACCCCCGTTCGATGCAGCGATCCCAGCTTTCAGTCCATCCAAGCTCGCACGGAACTTTCCGTCCACGTCTTCGACCGCCGACGCCACGGTCTCGAGCTTGCCGGGCAGTACCGACACCGATTCGGCCAACTTCCGAATCGCGGCGATCGCCGTCTCGTGATCGTCGTCGTATATCCATTCGACGAACGGTCGAGGTATCTCACCGAACCCGTCATCGGCGGAGCCGAGATAGGTGGCGGCTTCCAAAGCCGCGGTCATCTTCGACATCAGGTTCGTCATCTTGGCCGCATGCGCGCGGACTTCATCCGGATCAATCGAAAAATCAGCAGGACTCCCCATGATCAGACCAGCCACGACTTCCGGCTGTAGTACCGCTCGTCCTCGTCGGGCTCATCCGGCGCGACGACCGTTTCGCGGTTCGGCTTTCGGCTCCACTGCTGCGCGGGACTCGGCGGCGGCGGATAGGCGATTTCCCCGGCTGGTGGCCGCGAGGCATGTTCCGGTGCGAAGGAATTCGGTGCCTCGAGGTCCTGTTCCGCCGTACCGATCGGCTCCGGATCAGGGAACCGTTGCTCGTATCGACTGATCATGTCGACAGCAGGCGCATCGTTCCCGACCACGTCGCTCACGAGATTCGTGACCTGCCGGCGAAGTTTCGCCTGCGCACTCCGCATACATTCCATGATGGCGGCCGACACCACCACGGGATCCCTTCCCCGAGTGGATTCGGCCAGGGTGATCGCGCTGGGCACCCCGTTGCTGTCCACGGTCACTTCGACGCTGCCGTCCGTCGATCTCGCGGTAACGGCCAGCGCGACCATCGAGCGTTGCAACTCGTCATACCTCTTCGCCGTATTCTCGAGCTGTTCGGCGAACCGGCGTGCGTGATCGATCGACTCGTCCAGCCTGTTCTCCACGAGAATTTTCCTCCCCATACCCTGAATCCCGCCACCCGGTGAGCGCGACCCTACCCGTGTGAGAATGGCGCGATGAACACGGGTGAGACCGAGCACCGCACCGCCGATACCACGCAGCGGCAGGTCGCGAAATATCATGGTGCGCCGGGAGATCCGAGGTACCCCTCGCCTCGTTCGATGCGCGCTTCCCTGGCGAGCACGGTGGACGGATGCTTGTGGCTGGCAACGTTCTTCGGCTCGTGCCTGTCCCTGATCGCACTTCCCGAGAGCCCGGAGGGCCTCTTGCTGGCGGTCGTGGTCCTGCCTGTCGCGACAGTCATCATCGTCAACTCGGTACTGCTACCGCGATGGGCACGCGCGAGTGTCGGTGACCTGATCTTCGGGCTGGTCAAGATTCGCCCGAGCGACGGAGGCCGACCGACGATCCCAGATCTCGCGCGCCACATCTGGAACCCCCGGTCTGGTCGCGACGACTCCGCCACCCCACGAGTCGTGCAGGTACGTCGCCGCGACACTCGTTGACGGAACAGGGAACCGACAGGGCCGGTGCCGCGTCCAATCCCCATAGGAACGGATCCGTCGCGATGATCTACCGGAACTGCGGTTCGGCGTCGAATGAGCAGCCTCGTGCCGCCTGGACGGTCCGGTAAGGTCGTTGCTCATCGGGCGGGGAGTCCCGGGGTGCCGGAATCGGTAGGAGAAACCTGTGCAGGCGAGTCGGAGAACGACGCTGGTCGCCGGCTTGGCTGTCGCGGGGATGCTGGCGGTGAGCGGGCGTGGATCCGACAGCCCGGATGACCAGGCGACCGTGGCTCCGACATCGACTGGGAGCGAGGACAACAACTGGAATACTCCGGGTAGCTCTCGCAAGTGGCTGGGCTGCAGGTGGACACAAAGTGACGGACTCGCGGCGAGTATCACGGCGACCACCATCACCGGGCAGAGCATCCGTGAGAGTCCACGTACTCAGTGGACTCCAGGCGAGCAGTCCACGATCGCGGGCCGCGCGGCGATCACCTTCCCCCGCGAAGGTTCCGCCTGGGCACAACTGCGCACCGGCCCGATCACCGATCGCCCCGAACCCCGGTCCAGCGCACGCTGGTTCGATTTCACCGACGACGGTCGCTATCTCATGCAGCGCAATCGCGAGCACGTACGGCTGAGTCGGGCCGGCGCCGCCGACCTGACCACGCTCTTCACGAACTGGATCGATCGAGCCCTCACCCGGCTGCACGAACAAGAGGAACATGCCATGTCGACACCATGGGGCGGTGGTCCGCGATGAACTGGCTCGCCAGAATCGACAGCATCACCAACGACCACATCGCCGCCACCCATCAGGTCGAAAGCCGGGTCGAACAGGTCGAGCGCGAAGCCGACGAGGCGACCCAGCAGATCGGCGAGCGAGTCGCCGCGATGGGGTTCGGCGCCGAGACGCCGGAGGAACGCGCGGCGCGAGAAGCCCGCGAGGAACGCGACCGACTGATGTACGAGTACCGAATGCGAGCACAGCAAGCGGCATCACCGGCCCACAGCCGGGAAGTCTATGTGCAGCCGTCGGATTGGACCGACGTCGACGACGCACGAGCCAATGGGTTCGGCCGTGACTCGTGGCTGGTGTAGCGGTATGGAGGGGATTTCCGGTGAGTGACTGGTTGAACATGAACGCGGACACTGTCCGCGCACAGAGCGCCAAGCTGCGTGGCGCCGCGCAAGAACTGTCGGCGGTCGCCGGGTCCTGGGGAAACATGTTCGACAAGAACGACCTGGGCGCCGAGTACGCCGCCGAAGCGGCGGCTATCGTCACTGGCTTCGAGCACACCACCACCGCGGTGAAGAACTGGTCGAGCGCCTGCACCGCATTCGGCGACGCGCTGACCAATAGCGCCGACAGCGTGCAGTACACCGACGCGCAGTTCTCCGCCGCGATCAATACGGTCTCGGTCGACACCAAGGGCGATCTGACCATCGGGGGGAAGTAGGCCATGTCGGACGATTCCAAGCTCAGCTTGGGTGCGGGCAATGCGGGCGCGTGGGTCACCGTCAACGGGGCCGGAACCGACAGGTCCGCCGTGTGGGCGGGCTACGGCGATCATGCCGCAGGCGACGTCGAAGTCGACGAGACGATCTCGGCCGACTCCGGCACGTACAACACGGCATTCGACGCAAGCCAGATCCTGTCGTACGGGTCGACACCTTGGGCCTCGAACGGAAGCATGGGCGGTGACGTCTACAAACCGTTCCTGAAGTGGTTCTATCTGGTACAGGAACGGTACGAGCTCTCCGGGGCCCCCGCGGCCACCGGCATCTCGCTGGACTCCGAAGACGCAATGGCCAAGGCGTACTTCAAGCAAGCGGACATGAAGCTGAACAATCTCGTCGGAGCCGCTCGCCGCATTTCAGCCGCGATGCCCAAGATCGAGACCGCGCAGAGTGATCAGGAGCAGGCCGTGCGGGTCCTCGACGGCGCATGGCAGGGCACGAGTGGTAGCGCGGCGAAGGTCAAGCTGAGCAACCTGAACTCCTGGTCCGACGAAGCAGCCACGGAAATCGGCCAGCTGCCCACTGTTCTCGAAGCCGCCGTCGACGGGATCAAGAGCTGCCTACAGCGAAAGGCCAACGCCTTCGGCAAGCTCTACGAAGTCACCAAAATCAATGGCGTCGACATGACCAATGGAAGTTGGGGCGGCCTAACCTTCAACGACAAAGGCGGCGACGACGCGTCGTCAGGCGACGATGATGTGTCGTTGATCCTCAACTATGCCGAACGACGAGGAATCGGCGATAAGGTCCGATTTCGTGTCGAGGAACTGATGGACCGTGGCGTGTTCGGTGTCGCCAGAACCACAGATGTTCTCACGGACTACAGAGCCGGGATGGACCCCACCTATTTCGATGATCAAGCCCAGGCACTCTGCGACCAATGGCGCAAACACTTTCGCGAGAGCGCCGAGGGATACTTCAGGGCCTACACGAATCTGTGCACCGAAACAGACACGGCGGTCAAGGCATATCTGAAGGTCGTCACCGACGCACTGAACAATGTCGAGCATCTGTCCACGCCACCAGCTCCGACCACCGAGCAACCGAATCCCCAGTCACCGGGCACATCACCGGCGACCAACCCGGCGGGCACCACAACCGACACCTCGACCGGCGCCGGCGGCACGACAACCGGAGACACCACCGGCACGACAACGGACGAGACGAAGACAACCACCGCCGGAATCACGAACCCGACATCGACAGATGACGATGACGATGACGACGACAGCTCGACCACGGACCTGAGCAGCCTGCTCTCCACGGTCTCGAGTGGACTGTCGACATTGAGCTCCGTGGTCAGCGAACTGTCGAGCCTGACCTCGGGATCATCGACCTCTGCCGAGTCCATCGCCGAATCGATCGGCACCGGCCTCAGCTCGCTCGGCACATCGATCACCAGCGGCATCGAGCAGTTGAGCACTCTGTTCAGCAGCACCGGTTCGACCGAATTCAATATTGCGGGAACCACTTTGAGTTTGGACACCGGCACGGATGGACAGCTTCAACTCACCACAACCGACTCCACCGGCACCTCCCATCAATACGGCCTCACCCTGAACGAGAACGGCATCCCCGTGGTGAGCGACACCGCCTCGACGGGCTCTGTCGGCACCGGCGAGCCCTCGGCATCCTCCGGCCAAGGCCCCGCGGGCCTCGAAGACGCCGGGACATCGTCCGGCGCGACGCCGAATCCGACTGGCTCGCTCAACGCCAAAGGCCAGGAAGCCGAACACAACCCGGGTAGCTACCACGGCGCCCCGGCCTGGACCGCCGAGGACGAGCCCGCCGCCGAACCACCACCTACGGTCCCCGATACCCAGGCCGGCGATTCGGGTGCACAACTGGCGGAGGCCGGCCCGCTGTAAGTCACCCGGAGGAACCGATCACCGGACGCATCCGCCGAACCTCGCGACGCCAGAAAGAGCAGGAACAACTGTGGACACCAGGGGGATTTCGGAGACCTTCGCCGGCTATGGGATTGAACGGGTCCTGGGCAGAGGCGGAATGGGTACGGTGTATCTCGCCCGGCATCCGCGACTGCCGCGCCAGGTAGCTCTCAAGATTCTCAACGCAGATCTACTGGGCGACAATAAGATTCGGCAGCGATTCGAACGTGAAGCCGATCTGGTGGTACGACTCGATCACCCGAACATCGTGGCCGTGCAGGATCGCGGCATCGAAGGGCCGAATCTGTGGATCGCCATGCAATACGTTCCCGGATGCGATGGCGGCACCCTCGGCAGCGTCGATCCGGCGCGGGCGATCCGCATCATCATCGAAATCGCCGCGGCGCTGGACTTCGCCCACGGTCGCGGCATCCTGCATCGCGACGTGAAGCCCGCCAACATCCTGCTGTCCAGTCCTGATCCGCACCTACCCGAACGGGTGCTCCTCGCGGACTTCGGCATCGCGCGGCTCCGCGACGATGTCAACGGCGTTACCCAGACCGGCACATTCACCGCCACGCTGGCCTACGCGTCTCCTGAACAGCTTTCCGGCCGAATACTGGATCACCGCAGCGACCAGTATTCCCTGGCCTGCACACTATTCACCTTCCTCACCGGCACACCCCCTTTCACCGCCACGAACCCGGCCGCGGTGATCGGCGCCCACCTGGCCGCGCCGGCACCTCGGGTGTCCGAACGACGACCGGGATCGGCGCCCGAGCTCGACTTGGTTATCCAACGCGCATTGGCGAAGGATCCGAATCACCGGTTCGCTTCCTGCACGGAGTTCGCCCTGGCAGCCGCTCGTGCGGTGGGCAATCACGCTGCCGCACCGGCGGGCTTCGCCGCCCCCGCTGGGAGACCACCGCTACCAGCGAATGCCCGGCCCATCGCCGCACCGCCGCACAACTTTCCTCCGCCCGCGATACCCGCGCGCGTGCCACCGCGGCACCCGGGCCCGATGGGCCGAAGTCCCCTGTTGCTGACGCTGTGGTGCGCGTTCTTCGCTCTCGCGCTCAGCACCCGCGGACTGGCCTACTGGTTGAGGTGGTACCCGGAGGTCATGGTGGGGCCCGCCCTTGCGCTGGCCGTGCTGGTCCCGTTGGTGTCGGCGGCCAGATGGGGCCATCTCCTCGGATCTCGAACAGCACTCGCCGTCGGCCTCACGATCTGCGCGATCGGCAGCCCGCTGGCCCTGGCACTGGGACAAGGTTCCTTCCCGAGGGCCGCGGTGAGCGCCGCCGTAGTGATATCAGCCGCCGCGACAATGGGCAGCGCCCTGGCGGTCATCTTCAGCACGCGGGCACCGAAGCCCCTCGATGCGGGCGTGGCCGCGGTTCTCGCCGCCGTCCCCGTCACGCTGGTCGGCGCCATCGAGCTGATCTATCTCACGATGGATCAGGGGTGGTGGAGCCTCTGGCCGAACCTCTACCTCCTGCAACTCACGATCCCACCACTCGCGCTGCTGGCGCTGATCCTGCTGATCGCGCAACCCCCCGCACTCCGCACCGGCCCGCAGCAAGCACCGGTCACCTGGACACTGGCCGGCGGATCCGCGGCACTCACCGCCGCCGTTCCGATCATGTACACGCAGAACGAGCCGTCGCTGCTGATGTGGAGTGCCCTCTCGGTGGCCGTCGTCTTCGTGGCTCTCGCGATTCGCCTGACGACCCGGCGCAACGCAGACTGAACCGCGCACTGCGCAATCCGGTCCGGTTGGCCGGAACCGATCTCCACGCGATCGACTCGGTCGCGTCTTCAGCTGAGACGGACCGCTCGAACCTCGAGTCCTGGAATGCGTTCGAAGTGGCGGACGTTCGCCGTAGCGACTTGCCAGCCGATGCTCATCGCGGTAGCGGCGACCAGGACGTCATGGGCACCGATCTCCTGGCCCCGCCGCGCTAGATCGGCCCACACACCCGCACGAATTCGGGCCGCGAGCATGTCGAACGGCTGTGGCGGAAACGCGGCGGTCGCCATTTCCACGAACGCCTCACGTCGGGACCGCAGTTCCGTGCTACGCACGGCCTCGAGGTCGTCGCCGAACTCGGGGTCGGGTGTCGCCGCCGATGTCAGCAGGCGGATGGCTTCATTCATCGCGCGACCGCGCCGACGGTCGGTCTCGGGGTACTCGTCCGGATGGACGATGACGCAGGCAAAGCTACCGAAAACCGTACAGATCCGTACATTCTTCCTGCCGATATCGGGTTCAGTGCGGCCTGACCCGGATTCCTCCCAGTCTTCGGCGCACCCCGAATGCGCCTAGGTTGTCCGATCAGACCTCGTCAGTCCAGCCAAGTAGAGCGACGGTAGTACTCGGATTCGGAATCGTAGTCGCCGTCGGACGGCGCCACCGTCGACCGAGCTTCCCGCGCTGCCCGAGCCCGCGCGACCGCTGCCCGGATCTCGGCCTGCCGCTGCTGCTCGGGAGTCATCGACGGGTCGGGGACGAAGGTCGCGAGCACCGGGGGTGCGGCAGCGCGGGCAGGCTCGTACACCGGTTCGGGCTGGACCGGTTGCGGTTCAGCGGATTCCGCAACCTCCGCTTCCGGCTCCGCATCGGCCAGCTCGCGTAGCCGCTGGGCGGCGTCGACCGCGAACTGTTCTGCACGGAGCGAGGTCTGACGGTTGATCTCGTCGATCTCGTCCATCAAGATCGCCGAACGCCGACGCGCGTCCGCCGCGATCTGCTCGATCTCTGCCGCGTAGTCCACAGTCGATCATTCTCCCGGAATCGATGGCGAACCGGCAGCGCTCACCGCGGTCACAGCGGCCCTGCCTCGGCGAGAACCGCGCCGCTGTCGCCCGGGTCGCTCACCGGGTGATCCTCGACGCTCGGCACGTGCTCACCGTCGGTCTCCTGCTTGGTCGACCGGGGACCGACGGGCACACCACCAGCGACGGAACCCGAAGACTGTTCGCCCGAACCGATCTCGCTGGTGACCGGGGCGTTCGTCAGATCGGGAGTCTCGGATGTGGTCGCATCCGCGCCACCACGGCCTCCGGTACCCGCATCAGCGAGACCGGCTTCGCCTTCACCTGTTCCGGATTGCGGTGTGCCCGAGCCGAGTACGCCCGTTTGTCCGGTGGTCGTGCCATCGGCTGACGTCGAATCCTGCGTCAGGACCGGAATCCCGTTCTCGTCCAACGTCAGCTTGTATTGCGTCGACCCGCCGTTGGCATCGGTCGTCGTCAGCGACAGCCCGTTCTCGCCCGCTTCGATGCTCACCTTGGTGTCACCGAGCTGGAACGAGGCCTCGGTCCCGCCGGACAGCAAGCTGCTCGCTTGTTCTGTCATCTGCTCGATGCCATCGCTGATGGACGTTCCCACCGATTCGATCGCGGAGGTGAGCGTGTCGCCGAGATCGCCGGTCAATGACTCCGAGAGGGTGGTGCCGAGCTCGCTGATCGTCGAGGTCAGAGTGCTGAGCGCCTCGCTGGTGTCCGAGTCGTCGTCGTCCGTCGTGTCATCGTCTGTGGTGCTGGTGTCTTTTGTCCCAGTGGTCGTTTTGACAGTCGACCCGGTGGTGGTCGTATCGCCGGACTGGGTACCGGCGGCCGTCGTCTGACCACCGTTCGATGTCGTCTGATCGCCAGCTTGGGTGCCCGCCGTGGTCGTCTGGTCCCCCGTTGTCTTCGGCTGGTCGCCCTGCGGCTGCTGTTTGGTTTCGACTGGTGCGGTACCGGTTCCGGACACGGACGGGTAGCTTCGTTCGACGACGCCTGCGGCAGCGGTCTCGGCGGCGTTGAAGAGTGTTTCGATAGCCATCTTCGTCGTAGTGCACTGATCGTTGAAGATCTGCACCTTGCCGTTGTAATCAGGCATGAAGACCACCGACAGCCACCGCTTGCAGATCGCCTTGATCGCGTCCTTGTATTCCGCTGAGGTCCTGTTCTTGATCTCCTTGGCGCTGTTCGGCACATCCTCCGCACCTGCCGAATTGCGGTGCCCTGTCATGGTGTCCAAGTCGTTGTCGAGGGCGTGCCCGGTCTCGGCGCCCCGGATAACCCTGTCGATGGCGGTCGGATCCAATCCGCCGACTGTCGGCATCTTCTTGGTCTTTCCCCCGACATACAACTCGACCGCGCCGTCGGTCAACTTCAAGACCGTGTCCGCCTTGGCTTTAACGAGACCGGGGATCTCCGCCGCCGCCTTGGTCAGCGCTGCTTCGAACTTCCGTACCGCGTCACGGTCCTCGCCCGCCATCGTCGCGATCCGGCTCAGCTGACCCGCGGCGGCTTCAGCGGCCGCACCCTGCCAGCCTGTCTGCATCGACTGGGCGGCCGACTGTTGTGCGGTGATCTTGGAATCAGCCGTCGTCAACAGCTGCCGGAGCGCACTGGCGGCGGCTTCGAGCTTGGTGATGTTCATTTCGCGCTCGTTGTCGTACGGCCGCACGAACTCGTAGAAATTGAAACTCCCGCCGAAGGCCGCGACATAGCGCGGGCCCAGCTGTTCGAAGTACTGCAGACCGGGAGCGCCCTCGTCGAGGAGATCATTCATTGACTTGGTCATCGACCCGCCTCACTTCGCGGGCGCCGGCGCGGCACCGTCGAGTCCACGGGCGGTCTTCGTGTCGACATCCGTGTACTCGATGGCCGCCTTGCCGATCGCATCAGCGAGCCCCTCGGACGCACTCGTCCAGACCTTGGCCCAGCTGACGACCCGATCCAACGCGGCATCGATCTTCTGCCCGCTCCCGGTATAGGCACGTCCGGCATCGGCTGCGACCCACTCCGACGTCGCGACCTGCTTCGCCGAGGTACGGGTGGTCGACACCGTGTCCTTCAAGCTGTTGACCGTCTGCGTCATCGCGGCCTGGTTCACCACGAGTCCGCCCGAAACTGTGTCGCCCATTCCCCCACCTTCAGCCGAGTTCGAACACGCCACGGCGGCGCACTACCTATTTCGACGCGCGAACCGGCCCACCGGTTCCCTCACCGGCGGGCCGAGTTCACTCACTTCCCCAGGTTCCCCTGGTCGGTCCTGCGCCACTCCGATGTCCCGTCGGGATGTCGGTGGTACTCCCACGCCGCGTAATCCCCATCCGCCTCGACCACCGTCACGTGATCGGCGAAACCGTCGTGGTCGTAGTCGGACCAGATGGTGGTGTCGTGGGGGGTGGCGTCGGTCAGGGAGTCGACTACTCCGTCGCCGTCCAGGTCTTGGGACGGGGTGTGGAGCTCGACCGGGCCGAGGCCGCCCAGGGGGGAATGGGCGTCGATGTCGGGTAGGCCGAGGCCGGGGATGTCGCCCGAGGTGACCATGGGACTCCTCCTCAAACGGAAAACTCGCGGATGACGGCGCGGCGGGGTTGCCACCATCCTGTCATCCGCGAGCGGTTGCCGGAGCGGTCGGGCCTTACTTCTTGGGCATGATCAGCCACAGGACCAGGTAGAGGAGGAACTGGGGGCCGGGCAGCAGGCAGGAGACGACGAAGACCAGACGGACGACGTTGGCGTTCCAGCCGAAGTACTCGGCGATGCCACCGCAGACGCCTGCGATCCATGTGTCGCTGGTCGAACGGGTGAAGCGGCGGACGGGGGCAGTCATTGTGTGTTGCCTTCCTCGGGAAGTGGTGATGACTCCACTGTGCCGAGCCGGGACCCCGGCCCGCATCGGTCGGCAGACCCATCCGCACCCTGATTTCCGGCGGGCCCGATCTCAGGGTCCGACCCCGAGGCGGGCAGACTTAGGCGGTGAGCACGACATTGCAAGCCACCGGTCTGTCCGCCGGCCACGCCGAGCGGACGCTGTTCGCCGACCTCGATTTCACCCTTGCGCCCGGCGATGTGATCGGGCTGGTCGGGGTCAACGGCGCGGGCAAGTCGACGCTGCTGCGGATGCTGGCCGACGGGGCGGCCGGCGAGGGCAGCATCACGCTCAGCCCGCCGGACGCGACGGTCGGGTATCTGACGCAGGAGCCGGAGCGGATCGAGGGCGAGACGGTCCTCGAGTTCCTGGCCCGCCGGACCGGGGTCGCGCACGCGCAGCAGGTGATGGACGCCGCGGCGGAACGGCTCGGTGACGGCGGGGACGACGATTATTCGCCCGCTCTCGAGCACTGGCTGGCACTCGGCGGCGCGGATCTGGACCAGCGCGCCGAGGAGGTGGCCGCCGATCTCGGGCTCACCCACGGACTGGTCAGCGGCTTGGATACCCCGATGACGGGACTGTCCGGCGGTCAGGCCGCCCGCGCGGGGCTGGCTTCGGTGTTGTTGTCGCGCTTCGACATTCTGCTGCTCGACGAGCCGACCAACGATCTGGACCTCGACGGCCTGGACCGGCTGGAGCGCTTCGTCACAGGTGTCCGGGTGCCCTTGATGGTGATCAGCCATGATCGGGAGTTCTTGGCGCGCACCGTGAATCGGGTGTTGGAGCTGGATCTGGCCCAGCAGCAGGTCGGGCTCTACGACGGCGGGTACGAGGCGTACCTGGCCGAGCGGGAGATCGCCCGCAAACACGCCCGCGAGGCCTACGACGAATTCGCCGACACCAAGGCTGGTTTGGAGGCGCGGGCGCAGATGCAGCGCAACTGGCTCGAGCACGGCGTGCGCAATGCGCGGCGCAAGGGCAAGAACGACTCGGACAAGATGGGCCGCAAGACCCGCGCCGAGTCCACCGAGAAGCAGGCCGCCAAGGCCCGGCAGACCCAGCGCCGGATCGAGCGGCTGGACGTGGTCGAGGAGCCGCGCAAGGAGTGGGAGCTGCGGATGGAGATCGCGACCGCGCCCCGCAGCGGCGCGGTGGTGGCGACCGCGGCGAACGCCGTCGTGCGGCGCGGCGATTTCGTCCTCGGGCCGATCACCACACAGATCGACTGGGCCGACCGGATCGTGCTGACCGGCGCCAACGGTTCGGGCAAGTCCACCCTGCTCGGTTTGCTGCTGGGTAAGATCGCGCCCGATTCCGGTTCGGCCGCACTGGGTTCCGGTGTGCTGATCGGCGAGGTCGATCAGGCTCGCGGGCTGTTCCGCGGACCCGACGCCCTGGCCGACACCTTCAGCGCCGCGATGCCCGAGTGGCCCGATGCCGACGTGCGCACGCTGCTGGCGAAATTCGGCCTGCGCGGTCCACACGTGACCAGGGCCTGTGACACCCTGTCGCCCGGCGAGCGCACCCGCGCCGCGCTGGCGCTGCTGCAGGCGCGCGGGGTGAACCTGCTGGTCCTGGACGAGCCGACCAACCACCTCGACCTGCCCGCCATCGAACAGCTCGAGCAGGCCGTCGAATCCTTCACCGGCACGCTGATTCTGGTGACGCATGATCGCCGGATGCTGGATTCTGTTCGTGCGACCCGCCGTTGGCACATGACGAGCGGGTCGCTCACCGAGGGTTAGGACGTGCCATGGACATCGCACTGGGGATCGACACCCGCGTCACGCTGCTCGTCACCGGGCTGATCTTCCTGAGCGCCCTGCTGCTCGGGGTGTGGAAGTACCACGGCATCCGTACCTCGGCCGCGGGCGCGGCGCACGTCTACGTCGACATCGCGCATCGCGCGGCGCTGCTGTATTCCTTCGCAGGCGTGCTGCTCGCGGTGTTCACCGAGCTCAGCGCGTGGCCGACGGTGGTCAACCTGAGTGCGGACCTGGTGATTCTCGCGTTCTTCGCCGGTGCGATCGCCAGTTACGCGCTGCACGGGTGGCGGCGCGACACGACCAACCAGTTCGCCGGGCGGATCCCCGCCGAACTGCGGCTGTCGATGTACGGGCTGATGGTGGGCGAGATCGTCGGGTTCCTGGTGCTGTTCAGCGGATTCGCCGTCGGCCAGTTCTGATCAGAACGACTGCACCACGGCCGCTTCCGCAGCACCGAACAGGTCGATGTCGGACCCGAGTTTCGCGCCGATCAGTCCGGCGAGACCGGTCACGAACAGGATCGCCACGACGACGACGAACGACCGGGAGCGCGGCACCCGTGGCACGGGGAAGGAATACCCGCGCGACGGTTCGCCGACCGGCTCGTAGTGCTCGACCGGCTGACCGTAGCCCTCGTCGCGGATCGGGACGGTGTGCGAATACCCCTGCGGCACATCCCGGCACCCCGGCCGGCCGCACGCGCCACCGCAGCGGTGGTAGGGATCGGGCTCGCCGTAGTCGACCGGGTAGCGGTCGTCGCGGTAGTTCCGGGCAGACAGCGGCGGCATGAATCGGCCCCCTTCGAATCGTGCTGCGCGCCAAACTATCCGGTGCGCCGAGCAGCACACGCGCCACCGGCACACAGGTCCTACGGCGTATGCCGATAGTAGATGGGCCGGGCGCGACCCGCCAGGTGGAGTCAGACTGCCGCGACCCGTTTGGCCAGATCGTCGGCGAGCTGACGCGCCTGCGCCGGGTCGGTGGCCTCGACCATCACCCGCACCAGCTGCTCGGTTCCACTGGGCCGCAACAGCACCCGGCCGGACTCGCCGAGAATCCGCTCGGCCTCGGCGACCGCGTCCCGCACCTCGGGAGCGGCGGCGACCGCGGCCTTGTCGCTGACCGGCACGTTCACCAGCACCTGCGGCACGGTGCTCATCACCGCGGCCAGCTCGCTCAGCGGACGCCCGGTCTGGGCCATCCGCGCCATCAGCCGCAGGCCGGTGAGCACGCCGTCACCGGTGGTGCCGTAGCGCGGGAACACGACGTGCCCGGACTGCTCGCCACCGAGGCTGAACCCGCCGCGACGCAGCTCTTCGAGCACGTAGCGGTCACCGACGGCGGCCGTGAGCACGGTGATCCCGGCGGCGCGCATGGCGATGTGCAGGCCGAGGTTGCTCATCACGGTCGCGACCAGGGTGTCGGCGACGAGCTCGCCCGACTCCCGCATCGCCAGCGCCAGCACGGCCATGATCGCGTCACCGTCGACGATCTCGCCCGCGGCGTCCACCGCCAGGCACCGGTCGGCGTCGCCGTCGAGGGCGATGCCCAGGTCGGCGCCGTGGGCGAGGACGGCGGCGCGAACCGCGTCCAGGTGGGTCGAGCCGCAGCCGTCGTTGATGTTGAGGCCGTCGGGTTCGGCGTTGATCGCGATCACCGTCGCGCCCGCCTCCCGGTACACCTGCGGCGCCACCTCCGAGGCCGCGCCGTGCGCGCAGTCGACGACGACGGTCAGGCCGGACAGGTCCTGGCCGGTGGACTCGAGCAGGTGCTCGACATAGCGTTCGTGGGTGCCCTCGACGGTGTAGTCGCCGCGCACGCGGCCGATGCCCGCACCGGTCGGACGCACCGTGACACCCTCGGTGATCAGCGCTTCGATCCGCTGTTCCACGGCGTCGTCGAGCTTGTGCCCGCCCGCCGCGAAGATCTTGATGCCGTTGTCGGGCATGGGATTGTGCGAGGCGGAGATCATCACGCCGAAGCACGCGTCGTAGAGGCCGGTCAGGTACGCCACGGCCGGCGTGGGCAGCACACCCACCGAGAGGACATCGACACCGACGGAGGTCAGGCCCGCGGTCACCGCGGCCTCGAGCATCTCGCCGCTGGCCCGCGGATCCCGGCCGAGCACCGCGACCGCGCGCTTCTTGCCGCGCGAGAGCACCTGCGCGGCCGCACCCGCGACGCGCATCGCCAGTTCCGGGCTCAGTGACTCGTTGGCGAGCCCGCGAACACCGTCTGTGCCGAACAGCCGTCCCATAAAACCCTCTACTGGTAGTAGGTCCCCGAATACAGCACGAGAGCAGGCGACCAGCCGTGCTGGAAGCCTGCTCTCGCACACGTGCTCCACCGACCGAGCCCCTCCCCGCTCTCGCGGGCAGCATACCTAGCGTATGCGCGGGACGGTGGCCGGCAGTGCGTAAATCAGCGCTTCGAGTACTGAGGCGCCTTACGGGCCTTCTTCAGACCGTACTTCTTACGCTCGGTGGCACGCGGGTCACGAGTCAGGAAGCCGGCACGCTTGAGCGCGGGGCGATCCTCGGGGGTGACCTCGATCAGCGCGCGGGCGATGGCCAGACGCAGAGCGCCTGCCTGACCCGACGGGCCGCCACCGACCAGGCGAGCGAAGATGTCGAAGCTCTCGACACGCTCGACGGTGACCAGCGGGGACTTCACGAGCTGCTGGTGCACCTTGTTCGGGAAGTAGTCCTCGATGGTGCGGCCGTTGAGCACGAAGTTGCCCGAGCCGGGAACCAGGCGCACGCGAACGACGGCTTCCTTACGGCGGCCGACGGTCTGCACCGGGCGATCGATCACGATCGGGGCGTAGGTGGCCTCTTCGACGTACTCGGCTTCGTAGCCTTCGCCGTCTTCGACAACCTCGACCACGGTCTCGTCGACCACGTCGTACTCTTCGTTGAACTCTTCAGGAGCGGTCACTGGGCCACCTGCTTGATCTCGAACGGAACCGGCTGCTGCGCGGCGTGGGGGTGGTTCGGGCCTGCGTAGACCTTCAGCTTGCCCGCGATCGCGTTACCCAGCTTGTTCTTCGGGATCATGCCCTTGACGGCCTTCTCCACGAGACGATCGGGACGGGTCGCCAACACCTCGCCGACAGTGCGCGACTTGAGGCCGCCCGGGTGTCCGCTGTGGTGGTGGATGAGCTTGTCCTGCTTCTTGTTGCCGGAGATGGCAACCTTGTCCGCGTTGATGATGATGACGAAGTCGCCACCATCGACGTGCGGGGCGTAGGTCGGCTTGCCCTTGCCGCGCAGCAGGCCAGCGGCCTGCACGGCAAGACGGCCGAGGACTACGTCAGTGGCGTCGATGACGTACCACTTACGGGTCACGTCACCCGCCTTGGGGCTGTACGTAGGCACAGTCGTTCCCTGTCTGTCGTCGGTGTTGCCGGCCACGGGTGTGGTTCGAGAGCGTCCCGGCGGCCGGTGGAGACCCGGGACTTCGAGGAGACGCCGATCCGCGAACGGTTCGGCGTTCCACACGCCAGCGAGCCACGATACCAGCTACGCATCACGCCACCACAATCGGGCGAGCGGCTAGATCACCACCGGCGGGCCGGGGTCGGTCGCGCCCGCGGGCCCGGGGATCAGGTAGCGCAGCGTATCGATGCCCGGGGTGACGCAGGCGTTGTCCTCGATCAGGCCGCCGCCGCGCGCGCTCGCGATGCCCTCCGGCGGGACCGTGTTCGCGTACGGGGTGAACGCGCAGGTCACCCGCTCCCCCTCGGCCGCGACCGCGGGACCGGCGGCATTCGCGTGCAGGCCCGTCGCCGCCAGTGCGACCATGCCGAGCACCGCCGGTGCCCCGAAGAAGCCCTTCTTCACCTTGCCCATCAGCTTGCCGCGGCGATCGTCGTCGTCGGGCTCGGCCAGCGCGTGCCGCGGCGATCCGCTCGCCTGCGCGGGCGGTCCGGCGACGATGCCCGCGGGGCTCGGCGGCTGACCGGTCTGCGGCGCCGGGGCGCCCCAGCCGACCTGCGCGGCATACCCCTGGCCGGGGTGCTGCGTCTCGGGATAGTCGTCTTCGTCCAGGTCCGGCTCGGTGACCAGCAGATGCGCGGCACCGAGAACCAGCGCGTGCATCGGGTGATCGGCCACGTGCAGGCGCTGGCCGAGGTGGTTCTGGAAGGCCAGCCGCAGCGCGTCGTTGAAGCAGACATTGCCCGCCAGCAGCACCGTCGAGGTGTCGGC
The DNA here is from genome assembly GCF_032656385.1 of Nocardia canadensis. Classification (NCBI taxonomy): domain Bacteria; kingdom Bacillati; phylum Actinomycetota; class Actinomycetes; order Mycobacteriales; family Nocardiaceae; genus Nocardia; species Nocardia canadensis. The sequence goes on along the minus strand of NZ_JAVCWB010000002.1, from coordinate 837,159 downwards.
GCCGATCGAGCGGGCCGCCGCCATCGCCTCGATCACCACATTGTCGGCCGAGCGGGCATCGCGCAGCGCCTCCGCGGTCACCGCGACCTCGACCGATTCGGTCGGCTGCTCGTCGTCGCCGTGCACCGCGACGACCAGCAGCGTGCGGCCGTCGGAGTACACGCCGGTCGCGCCGATACCGTGCCGGTGCCGCTCGCTGGGCGGCGAGACCAGCCCGAGCGCGCGCACGTAGCCCGACAGCGCGACGCTCTCCGGCAGCGGCTCGACCACCACGTCGAGTTGCTCGACGAGCGCGGCGTAGGTGTCGACCTTCTCCTCCGGCCAGCTGTCCGGATACGGCAGCGCGACCAGCTGCGGCTTGCCGCGCAGGTACTTGCCGACCGCGGCCAGCGGGTTGTAGAGCCGGGCCCGGAACACCAGCTCGGCGGGCCAGGTGGCGCCGGCGATGACGATCTGCGGGTGCCCGAGGATGTCGCGCACGTCGGCGATCGCCATGCCGAGATCCGGTCGCTGCCGGTCGACACCTGCGGTGTGCAGCCTGCCCGCGGCGTCGGCGAGCAGATAGGCGGGTGGGGTGTAGGTGCCCTCCACCTGAACCGGGCGGATCGGAGTCTCACCGCCGCCCGCGGCAACGGACACCACATCCCACCCCAGATGCAGGGCCCCAACTCGAACGGTCACAGGCTCAAGTGTGCCCGGTCGGCGGGCGACACGCGCAGCATGCCCGCCGATATGGCCCTGACCTTGCGATCCCCGCTCATGCGGTGCCCGCTCAGGCATGCTCGGGCGCCCTCCGTGGTGACGCGAGCTGCCGCCTCCGGGCGCTGACCGCTCATGCGGTGCCCGCTCAGGCATGCTCGGGCGCCCTCCGTGGTGACGCGAGCTGCCGCCTCCGGGCGCTGACCGCTCATGCCTGCGACTTCTTCAGGCGTAGCCGGCTCCAGGTGATGACCGCCAGAATCGAGGTGATCACGATCAACAGCACGATGTCGAGGATCCAGATCCCCGGCTTGTGTTCCCAGAGCGGATCCTCCTGCGCACCGATGACCAGCTCGCGCAGGTCGACGGTCGCCGCGCCCGCGGCGTAACCCCAGCGCGACGGGAACAGGTACGACACCTGCTCGAGGCCGACCCGGTCGGTCACCGGGATCAGGCCGCCCGCCATCACCAGCTGCACCATGATCATCACCACGAGCATCGGCATGACCTGCTCGTTGGACTTGGCCAGGCTCGACATCAGCAGACCGAACACCACACAGCAGACCGCGGTCATCGCGATGTCGAAGTACAGCTCGACGCTGCCGTTCGGGATCAGCGCGCCCTCCGGCGGCGCCTTCTTGCCGAGGAAGGTGATGCCGACCAGCACCGCCGACTGCAGGAACGCGGTCACGCTGAACACCACGATCTTGGCCATCAGATACGCCGACGGCAGCAGGCCGACCGCGCGCTCGCGATAGAAGATCGACCGCTCACCGACCAGGTCGCGCACGGTCAGCGTGGCGCCCATGAAGCACGCGCCGAGGATCAGCACGACCAGCAGCTGCTGCGCCTCGCCACCGCTGGATCGCGCGAACGATCCGTCCGGCTGGGCGATCAGCGGCCCCTCGGTGAAGCCGTCGCTACCAGGCACCACCAGCGACAACGCGCCGAGGATGAACGGCAGCACCACCAGGAAGATCAGATAGCCCCGGTCGGCGAAGATCAATCGCAACTGCCTGCGCGCCAGCGTGCTGAACTGGCGCATCCCGCTCGACTGCGGTGGCGCGCCCGCGTTGCCGCGGTTCAGCGGCGCGGGTGGCGGCGGCGGTGGCACGTAGGCCTGCCTGGAGCGATAGGCCGCGAAGGCCTGGTCCGGGTTGGCCGCGACCTTGGCGAAGATCTCGGCCCAGTCGGTCGTGCCGAGCGCGGCGCCGACGCCACCGGGGTGCCCGGCGAAGGCGGTCTTGCCGCCCGGCGCGAGCAGCACCACCTGGTCGCACATGTCCAGGCAGGCGACCGAGTGGGTCACCACGATCACCACGCGACCGGCGTCGGCCAGTTCGCGCAGCATCTGCATGACCTGCCGGTCCAGCGCCGGGTCCAGGCCCGAGGTCGGCTCGTCGAGGATCAGCAGCGACGGACCGGTCAGCAGCTCCATCGCCACCGACGCGCGCTTGCGCTGACCGCCGGAGAGCCGGTCGACGCGGGTGTCGGCGTGCTGGGTGAGCGAGAGCTCCTGCAGGACGCCGTCGATCACCTGCTGGCGGTCGGCCTTGGTGGTATCGGGCGGCAGCCGCAGTTCGGCGGCGAAGCCGAGGGCCTGGCGGACGGTGAGCTGACGGTGCAACACGTCGTCCTGCGGGACCATGCCGATACGGGAGCGCAGCGCCTCGTACTCGGCGTGCAGGTTGCGGCCCTCGAAGGTGACCACACCGCCGGAGGGCTGGGTGCTGCCCGCGATCAGCTTCGACAGCGTCGACTTGCCCGCGCCCGAGGGGCCGATCAGCGCGGTCAGCGTGCCACGACCGGCCTGCATGTTGACGTCGACGAGCAGTTGCTTGTTGCCCTCGACGGTGAAACCGACCCCGTGCACCGTCAGGCCGAGCTCGGCGACCGGCTTCTGCCGATGCGCCAGCGCGCCCTGGGTGACGACGAAGTCGATATTGCCGATGGTGACGATGTCGCGCTCGCGCAGCACCGTGCGCTGCTGACGGTGACCGTTGACGAAGGTGCCGTTGGCCGACCCGAGGTCCTCGATGACCAGGCCCTCGTTCGAGGACACCAGGCGCGCGTGCTTGCGCGAGGCCAGCGGATCGTTGACGACGATCTGATTGTCGGAGGTTCGGCCGATGCTCAGGCCGCCGGGCGGAATGCGATCGCCGCGCGCCACCGGCTCGGTGGAGGCCGACTTGCGCACCGGCGGCAGCATCGAGGAGTCGGCGCGGCGGGTCATGTTGATGTTGTCCTGCGGCGCCATCGGCTGGGACGGCAGCTGCGAGGTCGGCACGTACTGCGGCTGCTGCGGCGCCGGTCTGGACGGCGGTTGGTAGGGCTGCTGCTGCGGACGTTGCGGCGGACGTTGCTGTTGCTGCGGCTGGGACGGCGGTGCGAGCATCGTCGCGGCATGCCGCGACGATGGCGCCGCGGGCACCAGATGCAGCAACGGCCCACTGATAGCGTCCCCCAGACGCACCTGTGTGGGCCGATCGATCGACACAGGCTGACTCAGCCTGCGCGCGTCGACGAAAACGCCATTGGTGCTGCCGTTGTCGGCGAGCACCCACGCGCCGTTCTGGAAACGCAGAGTGGCGTGCACGCGCGAGACCAGCGGACTGTCCACGAACAGCGTCACTTCGGGCGCCCGGCCCATGGTGATCTGCTGGCTCGCTTCGAAGACTCGTTCGGTTCCATCATGGCGCACGGTGATGGTCTGCGCCCCCGGTGAAGACATGGAGCGGATACTATGCCATCGCCCGGACATCGGCGGTGCCCCCGAGACGGCTTCAGTCCCGATCCGGCGATCGACCTGCACAAGTATCCGGCCGACCAGGGGGACTGATGCCGAAACCCCAAGTGCTCATTGCGATCACCGCCGTGCTATGCGCGTTGCTGAGTGCGGGCTGCACGCGGGCGATCGACGGCCACGGGGTCTCGATCTACGACGACCCGTTCCAGGTGGCCGGGCTGCCGACCACCGGCGGCCCGAACGGCCCGCGGCCGAACGTGCCGGATTCGGCGCTGACCGCGTCCAACGGCGACGGCGGCGAGGTCGACGCGCTGGCACTCAACGCGATCGACGACATCCAGTCGTATTGGAAGGACGCCTTCGGCGTCGAGTTCCGCGGCGAGACCTTCGAGCCGGTCGAGAAGCTGGTGTCCTGGAACGCCAGGGCCTCGCGCAACCAGGCGATCGAATTCTGCAAGGAGACCACCTACCACCTGGTCAACGCCGCCTACTGCCGCAGCGACAACTCCATCGGCTGGGACCGCGCGATGCTGCTGCCCACCATGAGCGAGACCTTCGGGAAGATGTCGGTGGTCATGGTGCTGGCCCACGAGTACGGCCACGCCATCCAGACCATGGCCAAGCTGGTCACCAAGAAGACCCCGGTCCTGGTCAAGGAACAGCAGGCCGACTGCTTCGCCGGCGCGTTCATGCGCCACGTCGCCGAGGGCAAGTCCAAGCACTTCACGATCAACACCTCCGACGGCCTGAATTCCGTCCTGGCCGCGACGGTTTCGATCCGCGACTCCGACCCCGACGACCCCGAGAGCGTGCACGGCTCGGCCTTCGAGCGTGTCACCGCGGTGCAGATCGGCTTCACCGACGGCCCGCGCGGCTGCAAGGGCATCGACGACGAGGAGATCGACCAGCGCCGCGGCAACCTGCCGCAGAGCTTCTCCGGCGACCAGGGCCGCGGCGAGTACCCGATCTCCAAGGAGAACCTGGTCGAGCTGAGCAAGGCGCTGCAGTCGATCCTGCCGGTCGAGGACGTTCCGACCTACGAATACTCCGGCGCCAGGATCGACTGCAAGGACGGCACCGCCACCGAACCGGTCACCTACTGCCCGGCCAGGAACGTCATCGCCACCGACGTGCCCGCGCTGGCGCAGCGCGGCTCGGTCGACACCGACGACGACGGCCCGCTCCCGGTCAAGGTCAGCGGCGACTACAACGGCTATGTCGTGTTCATCTCCCGCTACACCCTCGCCGTGCAGCGCAGTCACGGCCAGGCGCTGACGGGCGCGAAGACCGGTCTGCGCGCGGCCTGCCTGTCCGGTGTCGTCACCGGCAAGCTGGCCCAGCCCGGCCGCCCGGTCAGCCAGGGCGATATCCAGCTCTCGGCCGGCGACCTCGACGAGGCCGTCTCGGGCCTGCTCACCGACGGCCTGGCCGCCAGCGACACCGAGGGCAACACCGTCCCCAGCGGCTTCTCCCGCGTCGACGCCTTCCGGGCGGGCGTGCTCAACGGCGAGACCACCTGCTTGTCGCGGTACAGCTGAGTTGTTGGAGCGCTGGCGCGCTCGAGGTCGCGGCCCCTCCGGTCCCGTCGGTCAGGTGCCGTGGCTTGCTCCTTCGTCGCGGACGCCACGGCACCTGACCGACGGGACGGCCGCGACGGCAGGCTTCGCCTGCCTGCCCTCCCTAGAGGTCGGGCGCGGTGGCTGGGTTCAGGGCGCCGGCTGACCCGCCCCTCCGTGGGGTCGGGCGTGGTGGTGTGCGGCTCTGTCAGCCGAACGGGGGTGGTGCGGCCGGCTCGAAGCGCAGGACACGGTTGCCGATCATCACCTCGGTGCCGGGGATCAGCACCATCGGCTGGTTCGGGGTGAGCCGGATCCAGTCGCGGTAGCCGGGCAGGCGGGTACGGGTGCCGTTGGTCGAACCGCGGTCGACGAGCTGGACGTCCCAACTCACCAGGTGTACTTCGGCGTGCGCGCGGGACATGCCGCCGGAGGTGTCGTCGACGCGCAGCGGGATGAGCCCGCGCTGGGCGGCTTCGGAGTTCTCCGGGTCGCGGCCGATCACCGCGTCGGCGGCGAGTAGGTAGGTCATGCCGTCGTCGAGGACGAGCATGCCCAGCGGCGGACGCACCACCTCGCTGAGCGCCTGGGTCTGGTCGACCGGCATGCCGCAGACCGTGCAGAACGCCGAGCGCGGATCGCTGGGATGCGCACGCGCGCACTTGAATCCCATCACCTTGACCGTGAGCACCGTCGACCTGGCCGTCGCCTCGAGGCGGCGCTGCAGGTCGGGGTCGGGTTCAGGCGCGGGGTTGGTGCCCGCGTTCCTGGTCTCGGCGTTGTGCGGGTCGACGGCCGCGTGCGCCGGTCCGGTGGCACCGGTGGCCGCGTCCATCAGCGACGTCGCCGGCTGCATCCCGGTGGCGGGCGGCTCGGCCGGACGCGAATCCGCCTGCGCCGGACGTGGTTCCCGATCGATGCGGGCGGTGGGCGGCGGTGGCCTGCGCGTGCCCGCCGCCGGTTCGGCGGTGCGGACCCGGGAGCGGGTCCCGTTGAACCACACCACGGCGCCGCCCGCCTGCGCGATCCCCTCCACCAGCCACCCGACACCGCGCTCCGGCGGCAGATCGGGAATGCGGCCCTTGGCGTCGTCGACGAACAGCGCGACCGCGGTGGCCGGCTCGGAGGCCACCCGGTCGACGGTGAACGCGGCGTCGCTACCCCGGTAGTACTCCGCGGCGCCGTCCCCGGCGAGCACCGCCGTCACCGCGCCGTGCAGGAAGATCGCGACCCCGCCGTTGTCGGCGCTCGAGAGCACCCCGAAATCGATCGGCGTGCCCGGCGAGATCTGCTCGGCGTACTTCATCAGCCAGCGCGTCGCCTCCCGCGCGACCACCGACCCCGGTCCGCCCGGCGCTTCCTCGGCGGCGGCGCGCACGAGCTCGGCCAGCGATTCCAGCGCGACCGCCGCGGTGTCGTCGGGAGTGAGCCTGCCGTGCCCGCGATGGGCGACCACGATCACCGCGCCCGCGACGCGCGCGACCGCATGACTTCCGAGCACGACTTCGACCTGCCGATCCCTCACAGGTATCGGCCTCTACCGGAACTGCGCAGCAGGGTCGTCGCCATGTCCTCCAGACTATGGCAAACCCGCCCACATAGGTCCCCCTGGGCGCCGTTGGTCCGGTAACTTCAAGGGACCGCGGGAGGAACATCAAGGGGCACCGATGATCTATTCGACGAAGATCCGTATCGCGTCCGCACTCTGTGGTGCCATGATCGCCGCCGCCCTCACCGGCTGCGCGGTCACCGGAACCCCGGTCGCCGCCGAACCCGATGTGCGCGGCCTGGAGACGGGCACCTACGCCACCGATCACCACAGCTACGACGACACCGCGGGCAGCCGGGGCGCGCTCGTCGAGGGCACCCGCATGTCGGCGGCCGTCATCCCCGCCGTGCGGATCGATCCGTCGCTGTCCCACGGCCGCGGCGGCACCGTGGTCCCCGATGTGGAGCGCGCGCTCGACTTCGTCGCCAATGTCTCCAAACCTGTTCTGGAGAACCGTAAATTCGTCACCGGCTATGCCGCGCTGGGCTCCGACAAGCCCGATCCGTCGGGCCAGAAGCGCCCCGCGGCCGACGCGACCGCTGTGACCACCGCTGTCTTCCGTTTCCCGGATGCCACCGCGGCGACCCTCGCCGCCCGTGAACTCGAGGACGTCGACCTGGCGGTGTCACCGGACAACCGCAAGCTCCCCTCGACCAAATACCCCGAGGCCTACGTTCATTGGCGCCCGAACGTGCCGACCATCGGCGCGTTCCTGGCGCACAAGGAGTTCGTGATCTCGCTGTTCATCCAGCGCCCGCGCGCCGACGCCGCCGACCTCACCGCCTGGGTCGACAAGACTCTCGCCGCCGAACTCACCCAGCTCGCCACCTTCACCCCCACCCCCTTCGACAAACTCGGCGATCTGCCGATCGACCCGGAGCGCCTCCTGGCCCGCGCCGTGGTCGAGGACCGGTCCGGCGAGCACCCCGACCAACACTCCTTCGCCGTCTACAACCCTGCCCACCTGGTCAACAACGCCGACGACCAGACCACCCGCCAGCGCCTGGTCGAGTCCACCGGCGCCGAGGCCGTCGCCCTGGTCGACGGCGGCTCCATCACCCGCGTGCGCGACCTGGCCGCCGCCAAGGCCCTGATGACCGGCCTCATCGACAGCGCGGGCCACTACGACACCCTGCCCGCCCCTACCGACATCCCCGGCGCCAAATGCCTGCAACTCAACAACCAGGGCGACGCCGAGGAAGAGTACAAATACCGCTGCTACGTCCCGTACAAGCGCTATCTCGGCATCGTCAGTTCCGACCAGGAACCCGACGTCCGCCAGAAGATCTCCGCCCAGTACGCCCTGCTCGCGAATAGTTTGTGAGTCCGTAGCCGCACCACGGCCCCACCCATCCCCGAATTCGGTGACGTAGTATTCCGCCGACCATCGTTTCGGGGAGGAATGATCGAGTTGCGAGCCACGAGATCAGCCAGGACCGCGTGCGCCGCGCTGGCGGCCACCGTGCTGGCAGGTGTCGTCGTGGCATGCGGCACCGGCGACGAACCGTCCGGCGCGAGCGATAGTCCGGTGGATATCGCCACCCTCGATGTCGGCGCCTACGCGACGCAGCCACGCCAGGTCGGCACGGTCGCGAACCAGGACCAGGCGCGATTCATCGAAGCCGAGCGGCTCGGCGACCACGTTCCCACGCCCGCCGACGTCGACGCGCGCTTCATCCACGCCAATCCGTCGATCGCCACGGTGTTCATCGACGCCGAGGCCTCGCTCGGCAAGATCATGGCGGTCGATCGATTCGGCGAGATCGCGCCGGATTTCATCGGCGGTTTCGTGAGTTCGGCGCAGACCGCGCCCGACAACAAAGGCATCGACATGGTCAATGCCGTGATGATCTTCCCCGACGAGCAGAAAGCCGCCGCCGCGGCGACCGCCCTGGAACGACTCGATTTCGGCTACGCGCCGAACAACCAGCCGCTCGAGATTCCCGGCTATCCCGCCGCGAAAGCGCATTGGCAGCCCGACCAGCAATCGATCGGATCCTGGTTCGCCACCGGCCATCTCGTGATCTACACCTGGTTCTACGACTACCTGAAGATCTATCTGGAAAAGGTGGACAAACAGGCTCTGCTCGACCTGACCCGCAAGAGCCTCGACACCATCGTGCCCTCGGTCGCGAAATTCACCCCCACCCCCGTCGACAAACTGATGACGCTGCCGCGTGACCGCGAGAACATGCTCGGCCGCACCGCCCCACGGCCGCGCGAGGATTCGTGGATCAACCCGCCAGGGGTGTACGCGGGCCGCACCGCGCGGCACTTCTCCTCCGACCCGGAGAGTACGACGAAGATGATCGCCGACAACGGCGTCGACCTGTTCGCCAACGACGGCTCCGACGTCTACCGCGCGCGTGACATCGCCGGCGCGCAGGCGGTGCGCGACGAACTCGGCGGCCTGACCCGCAAGTTCACCGCCGCGGACCCACCCAAGAATCTGCCGAGCGCCAAGTGCAAGGAATACATCGGCCGGGAGAAGCTCGCCGTCCGTTTCTACTGCGCGGTGTCCTACGACCGCTACGCCGCCTACGTCTGGTCGAACCAGCTCCTCGATGCCCAGCAGCGCATCTCCGCCCAGTACGCCCTGCTGGTGAACGCCCGATGACCGTCCGCAAGCGCACCGCCACGGTGCTGATCGCCGCCCTGCTGACCGCCGTCCTCACCGCCTGCGGTGCCACCGTGTCCGGCACCGGCGTGCCGGGCGAGATCGATGTCCGCACTCTCGATGTCGGCGCGTACCCGGTCGAACCGCCCAACGCCCACGACGACGATCCCATCCCGGCCTTCTACGAGATGTACAAGCTGGCGGCCATGCGGATCGCCGACTACGCGATCACCGCCTACGACATCGACCCGCAGATGATCTACGGCAACCGGGCCGACGCCGACAACGCCCGGTTGCTGCCGGCCGAACTCGGCAACCAGACCGCGATGTCGGCCATCGCGCAGAAGCACAAGATGCTCTACGGCTTCCATTCCAGCGGCGCGTCGAAGGATCTCAGCGTCAGTACCAGCGACACCTGGCCGACCAAGAAGGACAGCAACCGCCTTACCGCGACCACGATGATCCTGCAGTTCCCCGACGGCGAGCGGGCCACCGCGGCGGCCAAGGAATTCCACGACGCCGATTTCGCCGCGCAGGAGGGGCGCAACCAGCCGGTGTCACTGCCGAAATACCCTGCCGCCCATGCGCAGTGGCGCCCCGACGCGCCGTTCGTGCGGGTCGTGCTGCCGCAGGGTCCGTATGTGATCGCCTTCCTGCTCTCGGTGGCGACGCCCGACCTGCCCGCGCTCACCGCCCTCGCCGAGTCGGCGCTCACCAAGCAGATCGAGTCGCTGGCCCAGACCACGCCGCTGACCGACGAACAGCTCATGACCCTGCCCTGGGACCCCGATCATCTCCTGATGCGCACCCTCAACCCCGACGAACTGACCAGCCCTGAGAGCTCGTCCTTCCTGGTCACCGGCGCACACGGCATTCTGCATTACTCCGGCGGACCGCTCCCGGATCACCGCCAGTACATCGAGCAGCAGCTGACGAAGATGAACGCCCAGCAGGTCGCTCTGTCGTGGGGCTCGATCGGCATCCGCACGCCCGACGCCGAGACAGCGCGCCGCGCGGTGTCGGAGAAGCTGTTCCTCTGGCCCGCCGCGACCGATGTCGCCCCGCCGCCCAACCTCACCGACGCGACCTGTGTGGAGAACAAGCAGCTGGCCGCGAAGAAGCGTTTCAGCTGCCTGCTCGCCTACAAGCAGTACGTCGGGATCGTCAGCAGCGAGCAACTCCTCGACGCTCAGCAACGCGCTGCCGCGCAGTACGCCGTCTTCGCCAACAGCCGGTGATCTGCGCACTGCGGGTCGACGGGGTGGCCAGTATGCTCCCGCCGGAGCGCGGCACACGGAACGAGTCAGGAGACCGAAAGAGATGACGATGAGCCCGGGCACCATCGTCGGTGGCTACCGCATCATCCGCAAGCTGGGCGCGGGCGGCATGGGTTCGGTCTATCTGGCCGCGCATCCGAGCCTGCCGCGCACCGACGCGCTCAAGATCCTCAGCCCCGAACTCAGCCGCGACCCCGAGTTCCGCGCCCGCTTCGAACGCGAAGCCAATCTCGCCGCCGGCCTGGACCACCCGAATATCGTCTCGGTCTACAACCGCGGCGAGGAGCACGGCCAACTGTGGATCGCCATGCAGTACGTCGACGGCACCGACGCCGCCGCCGAACTCGCCCGCGACCCGCACGCGATGACCCCGCTGCGCGCCCTGCGCATCACCACCGAGGTCGGCAAGGGCCTCGATTTCGCACACCACCGCGGCCTGCTGCATCGCGACGTCAAACCCGCGAACTTCCTGCTCTCGGACACCTACGGCGACGACGAGCGAGTGCTGCTCACCGACTTCGGCGTGGCCAAGTCGACCGACGACGCCTCCGAGCTCACCCAGACCGGCAGCTTCCTGGCCACCATCGCCTACGCCCCGCCGGAACAGCTGTCGGGCGGTCACCTCGATCACCGCGCCGACGTCTACAGCCTGGCCTGCGCCTTCTTCAAACTCCTCACCGGCCAGAACCCGTATCCCGCGACCCAGCCTGCGCTGGTGATGATGGGCCACCTGCACGAACCGCCGCCCCGCGCGACCGCCGTGCGCCCCGGCCTGCCGCCCGCGATCGACCACGTCTTCGCGCGCGCCATGGCCAAGAACCCGAACGAACGGTTCTCGACCTGCCGCGACTTCACCGCCGCCGCGACCGCCGCCCTCGTCCCCGGCTCGACTCCCCCCGGCCACCACACGTCGGCGACGCACCCGATCCAGACCCACACCCAGTGGTCCCCCACCGCCGTGACCGCGATCGGAGCGACGAATCACGCTGACCCACCGAAGAATTCGAAGAACCGCCTGGTCCTCGCCCTCGGCGCCCTGGTCGCCGTCGTCGCGGTGGCCGCGGGCATCGGCATCTGGGCGTCGGCCGGTGACACCCCGGCTACCGGCGGGTCGGGCACCACCGCCGTCTCGACCGCCGCGCTGAGCCCGATCGAGCAGGCCCGCAAGGACAATCCGGCCTTCACCGGCAAGACCGTCCTGATGGTCGACGTCGACGCCGACAACAAGGTCGCCACCTATCTGGGCGGCACCCTGCAGACCAAATTCCTCGAAGACCTCGGTTTCGTCTACAACTTCAACTACACCAAGACCGGCGAGGAGCCCTCGCCCCGCCCGGTCGCCAACTCCTTCGACCGCCTCGACGTCCCCGAGGACAGCTACATCCTCGCCGTCCGCAGCGACGCGAAGGCCGGCGGCGGCGGCCTCCTCGGCCTGCCCTTCCAGATCACCGGCTCCCGCGCCACCGTCATTCCGATCGACGACCCGATCAGCGTCACCGCGATGCGCTCCTGGACGTCGAGCTCGGAACAGACCCTGCTGTCGCGACTGGTCCCGATCCTCGAGAGCCGGATCAAGTAGCCCGCCCGACCGGTCGGCGTCGGCGCCCTCCGCTGCTGGAGCGCGAGCTCGGAGCAAGCGGGTGCGCTACTATGCCCGCGAGCCAGATCACCGGGGAAGGGTGGGCCTGTGACTCGGACCGAGTCGGCCCACGATCGGATCAGTTAGTCAGTTGGAGGGGGAGAGCGTGCTGCTCAACCGTGGTGCAACGATGGCGCGCGTAGCGGTTCAGGCGGCAGTCGCCGTCGTGGTTTCCGCCACCGTGATCGGTTGCGGCTCGCAGGTATCGGGAAGCGCGACGCGCACCGAGCCGGACTCGTCGAACCTGAATTTCGGCAATTACCAGACCCAGCCGCGCACGGTCGGCAACGCCAAGAGCCTGAACCAGGGGCGGGCGTGGGAGGCGCAGCGGCTCGCGGACCACGTGGCCGTCCCCTTCGAGATCGACCCCGCCTATGTCTACGACAATCGCCGGGAATCGCTGGTCCATCCCACGCAGATCGTGCTGAATCGCAAGGGCCTGGGCAAGCTCATCATCAACGACACCTTCGACGAGGTCGCCGAGGATCTGGTCGCCGGCTGGCTGAACACCTGGGCGACCGGTCCCAGCGGGGGCGAGCCGCGGCGCAGCCTCAACCTCTCGGTCCTGATCTTCCCCGATGCCAAGACCGCGGAGACCGTCGGTCCGACCCTCGAGCACGACGACTTCACCTTCAACGCCGACAACGAATCCGTGTCGATCACCAAGTACCCGAAGACCTACGCGCACTGGCGGCCGTCGGTCTCCTCGATCGGTTCCTGGACGGTCCACGACCGCTACGTGATCTTCATGAAGATCGATGACGAGACCAAGGCACCCGATCTGGCCTCGCTGACCGCACAGGTCGAACGAGCGCTCGCGGTGCAGATCCCACTCCTGGACAAATTCGTGCCGACCCCGTCGGACCAGCTCGAACGCGTCCCGCTCGATCCGACCGGGCTGCTCGGGCGGACCTTGCCCTCGGATCCGTCGGCACCGGTCCGCGCGCAGCCCGACGGATACTTCACCGGCCGTGGGGCACTGAGCCTGTTCGCCGATCCGGACGCCGATCTGCTGAACACTTTCACCAAGAACGGCGTCGACTTGATCACCTTCGGCGACTCGGTCGTCTTCCGGTCCACCACGACGGCGGGCGCGAAGGCCCTCGTCGACGAGTGGAAGAAGCCGGAAGAGGACTCGAAGGAGGCTTCGGCGCCGGACAAGCTGGCCGACGCGGTCGCGTGCCGGGCCAACACCTACGAGTCCCAGGGTGAGGTGAAGACCTCCGACTACATCTGCTACCTGCAGGTCGACCGCTACGCCGCGCAGATCCGCGACGGGAACCTGCAGGACCTCCATCAGCAGGTCGCCGCCCAATACGTTCTGCTCACCCGCCGATGAGGATGCCCGAGATGAACAACACCTTGCGGCTGGCCGGGCTGCTCACCGTCCTGGTCGTCGGATCAGGATGCGCGGCACCGATTTCCGGCCAGGCCAAGCCCGGCATGACACCGGTCGACCTGGCGACGCTCAAGACCGGCGCGACCGTCACCGAGCCGACCACCTTCGAGCTGAAGTACTCCGACACGGCGAAATCGGTCCGGTTGATCGAGGGGCGACGACTGCTCAACGTTCTGATCCAGCCGATCGATGTCGACCCAGAACTGACCAAGCGGGACACGACCAGGGTGTTCGCCGACGGCACGGACATGTCGAAAGACGACGGCCTGCCCGAACAGTTCAAGGCCGCGGTGACCGACAACAACTTCATCGCCGGCGTCACCGGGGCACGCACGAACGGCAGCGTGCGCGATTCCAAGGGAATGCACCTGAGCGTGCTGCACTTCGCCACCGCGCAGGACAGCAAGAACGCCGCCGCCGCGATGTACCAGGTGAGCACCACCGGCGAAAATCCCCGCCAGCCGGTGACGATCCCCGGCTACGCCGAGGCGAACGCATCGAGCAAGGACGGCAGCGCGGTCAGCGCTTTCCAGGCGCACGGTCCGTTCGTGATCGCCGTCAGCATGTCGCAGGAGACCTCCGATCCGGCCGGCTTGGCCACCAAGATCAAGAAGGCCCTCGACCTGCAGATTCCCGCCCTCGACAAGTACCGGGTGATCGCCCCCGACGATCTGCTCGACCTGCCGCTGGATCCCGACGGCATCATGCGCCGGGCGACCGGCAAGTCACCGGCGGGCGACCCGTACGGCATGAGCTACCACGAAGAGGACTTCGGCACCTTCGAGCCGTCGGGGATCCTGCACTTCGAACGGAACCCGGCCGAAGCCCGCGCGGCATTCGAGAAGGCCGGCGTCGACCTGGTCGGTCGGCGTTTCAGCACCGTGTACCGGACCCGCGATGTCGAGGCCGCGTTCGCACTCCAGACCGTCCTCGCCAAGCCGGGCAAGAGCGACAGTGCGCTCGATCCACCGCCCGGTATCGCCGACGCCCAATGCCTCCGGCTGGAGGAAGCGGACCCGAACCGTGGCTACAACGGGATCTGTGTCGTCGTCTACGGACGCTACGTCGCCGTGGTCATGTCACTGGCGACATCGTCACGTGCGGCACTGCAGGTCGACGCGACACTGCAGGAACGGACCGCCGCGCAGTACGCGATCCTGAAGAAGAGCGAGTAGACGATGACGCGAAAACTTCGCCTGAGCAGCGCATTGCTGACCCTGGGATTCGCACTGGCCGCGTGCGGCGGCTCCGACGCCGCCACACCGTCGGCACCGGCCGTCGACGTCACCAAACTGGATTCCGGCAACTACCCGACGACAGCGGTCGACCTGGAGCCCAGTCGGGTACCGACCTCGGGTGCCCTGCGCGAGGCGATCCGCATCGGCGCCGCGACTCCGATCGCCTCCCAATTCGATCCGCGCTTCATCTTCGCGACCGGATTCAGCGGCGGTCGGCACATCACCGCGGTCGACCCGCCGTACTTCAGCGGCTCGGGAATCGAATCCACCGATTTCAATACCGTCGTTCCGGGTGTCGTCGCCGGATGGGACAGTTCCGCGAATCGGCGGGACCAGCTCTACGCCGGCCGTGAAGTCTCGACGATCACCCTGCGCTTCTCGACGCCGGATCAGGCGAAATTCGCGGCGACCGAACTGTCGAACCGCACGCCGAGCTCGGCCTATCAGATTCCGAGCTACCCCGACAGCCTGGCCAAGTTGGAGGTCAAAACCGACCCGCTGCGGCTGCAGCACCTGCGCGCCTGGCTGGTCCGCGGCGACATGCTGCTGTCCATCGACGTCACCGATCCGATCGGTCTCCCCTACGACCCGGCCGCGGACGCCGAAGTCGTGCGCAAATATTTCGACAAGCAGCTCGAGATGCTCCGCACGTACACCCCGACGCCGCTGAACGAGATCGATAAGCTGCCGCTCGACACCGAGGGCCTTTTGGGTCATGTGCTGCCGACCGAGGCGGCGAAGCGCCCGAAGAAGGGAACCAGCAGCTCCGCGGCCTATCCGCTCCAGGCTGTTCTGCATCTCGAGGAGCATCCCGCGATCATGGTGCCCGCCTACACCGACGCCGGGGTCGACCTCGTGGCATTCGACACCGGATCTGTGTACCGCACGCGCGACGAGGCTGCGGCAGGCCGCTTCCGCGCGGCGCTGGACAACGAAACGACCAGCGATACCGATTACATGAAGGTCGACGGGCCGCCGAATCTTCCGGTCGTCCATTGCTTCAATGCGAAACCCGAAGTGAAGTACGCGTCCGACGCACCCCCGACGTGTCACGGTGTGATCGGTCGATATGTGTTCGGCGTATCCGGCACCAACCTGCAGGATGTTTACCAGCGGGCCGCCGCACAGTACAAGCTGCTGGTCGGATTCAGCTGACACGCACGAGCACTGTGGGGTGCGACAGCACCTGCTAGATTGCCCTGTTGGAACGTGCACTGCGGGGCGCGCGAAGGATTGAGGAGACGCGAATGGCCTTGCGGCCCGGCGCAATTGTGGGTGGCTACCGAGTGATCAAGGTCCTCGGCGCCGGAGGCATGGGCACCGTCTACCTCGCCCAGAACCCCAGCCTCCCCCGCCGCGACGCCCTCAAGGTCCTCAGCGGCGACCTGTCCACCGACCCCGAATTCCGGGGCCGGTTCGAACGGGAAGCCAATCTCGCCGCCGGCCTGGACCACCCGAACATCGTCGCCGTCTACAACCGCGGCGACGAGGACGGCCAGCTGTGGATCGCCATGCAGTACGTCGACGGCACCGATGCCTCCGCCGAGGTGGCCAAGGGCCCGAGCGCGATGCCCCCGCACCGAGCGCTGCGCATCATCGGCGAGGTCGGCAAGGGCCTCGACTACGCGCACCGCCGCGGCCTCCTGCACCGCGACATCAAGCCCGCCAACTTCATGATCGCCGCGGCCGAGGACGGCGACGAGGAACGCGTCCTGCTCACCGACTTCGGCGTCGCCAAATCCGCCGACGACGGCCAGGACCTCACCGCCACCGGCAATTTCATGGCCACCGTCGCCTACGCTCCCCCCGAGCAGCTGATGGGCACCAAGCTCGACCACCGCGCCGACATCTACAGCCTCGGCTGCTCCCTCTACAAACTGCTCACCGGCCAGAACCCCTACCCCGCCACGGTCCCGGCCATGGTCATGATGGGCCACCTCCACGAGCCCCCACCCCGAGTCACCGCCGTCCGCCCCGACCTCCCACCCGCGATCGACCACGTCATCGCCAAGGTCATGGCCAAGGACCCAGCTCACCGCTACAACACCTGCCGCGAATTCATCCAAGACGCGCACAACGCCCTGTTCGGCGCGCCGATGCAGGCGCCGGCGTCCCAGGGGTTCAACACTGCCCCACGCATGCCGATCAACGGCCCGGTCACCGCCGCCACCGATGTCGTATCCCCGCAATGGGGCACCGATCCCAGCCGCGCTGTCGTCGGCTATGCACCCCCGACGGGCGGCGTCTCCGAAAACGACATACTCACTGCCCGGAATCCGAAGCCCCATCGGCCGAAGCGGGGCCGAAAGCTGCTGGTGCCCGGGATCATCACACTGGTCGTCGCGGCATTGGTCGGAACGGGCATCCTCATCATGGCCAAATCCGGAAGTTCACCCAGTGGCGGCGGCGGTGACCCGATGGCGCAAGTCCGGACCCAGCACCCTGAGTTCAGCGGAAAAACCGTCACCGCCTACAACTTCGGCAACTCGTCACTCTCCGTGGTGCTCAATCCGAGCGATCAGTGGAAGTTCCTGCGCGACTTGGATTTCGACTACAACTCGCAATACAAGGCCGTTGGCGACGAGAAATCTCCCCGCCCGCTGTCCGTTGGAGACTACAGCGTCAAGAATGACACTGATGTGGTCATTGTCTTTCGGACCGACAGCCAGGCAGGCAATGGAGGGTTCCGCGGACTCCCCTACTCCTTGACCAGCGGAAGAGGCGATGTCGTGGTCATCGACGACCCGTCAGCCGTTCAGGCTTTCCAGGTCTGGAGTGACCAATCCCAGCAGATTCTCATCGAAAAGGTCGTTCCTGCCATCGCAAAGGCGATGAAATAGAAAGTTGTGCTCACAATGACCACCGAATCGTCTTGGTTGAAGGTCGGCCTGCGCGCAGCACTGGTCGTTGGGATCGTTACCACCGCAAGCACAGGATGCGGATCAGAGATCACAGGAAATCCAGTTCCGGGCGCCACCGGTGTGGACTCCAACTTTTTGCGAACCGGCCCTTTTCAAACGGAGCCCATCGCGTTCGAAATCGAATCTGGAGCAAGAGGTCCGGAGCAGGTTCGGCTCGTCGAGGGGCGGCGTCTCCTCAACTTTCTCGCACATCCGATAGACATCGACCCAGACCTCAAGGTGCCCGGGCGTACCCGCATTTTCGGCGATCAGAACGCCGTCCCCACCGTGGGTGGAATACACGACGAGCATCTGCGCGTTTTCAAGGACAGCGTCGAGTTTGTCACGGGCGTTTCAACTAGCCAGTCCAACGGCAGTGTGCGCAGTCCGAAATCGATCTCCATCGCGGTTCTCCGATTCGCGTCCGACACTGTGAGCGCGCGGACAACCGAAGAACTCGACCGAATTACGATGGCGTCGAATCCGCGCCGAGTCGATACTCCCAGATATCCAACCGCGAAGTCGTCCACAAGCGACGACAAAACGATCGTCACATGGCTTGCGCATGGCCCCTACATCGTGATGACCGAAGTTAGGACCTCCACGCCCGGCACCGAAAAGCTCGCAATATCGGTCGAGGACACCCTCGGGATGCAAGTTCGATCGCTGGATCAACAGAATCCGATTCCCCTGGACGACGTCCTCGACCAGCCACTCGATCCAGAGAACCTCGTACGTCGAACCATGGTCCGAGACCAAAAGCGCGACTCGTCTCAATCGGATGAGGATTACGGCTATTTCCAACCTGCCGGAATGCTACATTTCGAACGAAATCCAGCCGAAGCCCGCAAGAAATTCGAAGAAACCGGCGTTGATCTGATCGCACGGCGCGGGAGCACCGTTTATCGAACCAAAGATCTCGCATCTTCATTCCAATTGCAGACTTTTCTGTCCAGGCGAGGTAAGAATGATGTAGCCCTGGAGCCACCACCGGGCATCGCCGACGCACAATGTTTGCGACTGGATACTCCTGACCCTAGCCGGAATTACGATCTCATGTGCGCCGTGGTCTACGATCGGTACGTCGCCGTCGTCGCACAGACCTCGTTCTACTCGACCGCTCAAGTCGATCATTCATTGCAGGAACGGACAGCCGCACAGTACGCAATTCTAAAGAAATGCGAGTGACGAAATGCGCAACGCCCTGGCGGTCACACTGGCGATTGCCGCCATCTTCAGTAGTGCCTGCGGCGACTCGCAGGATTCCACCACCACGATCGACATCACGAAGCTGGATTCCGGCAATTATCCGACTTCGCCAATAGACATCACCTCCGTCAGAACTCCACAGTCTGGCGCAATCCGTGAAGCATTGAACATTGCCGACCATACGCCCATCCCCTTCGAATACGATGACCGATTCGCGTACGGCTCGATATTTGGGTACCGGCAACGCGTGACAGCCGACGAGCCACCGTATTTCGAGTTTACTGGAATAAAGGAAAGGGATTTCGCCAACGAAGTCCCCGGACTGGTAGCCGGATGGCGCACATTCGGACAACGCCGCCAGTGGCCAACCCTTGGTCGAAACCTGGAGACCTACACACTCCGATTCGAGACTTCCGACAGTGCCCGCAACGCGGCACAAAAGCTTGTCGACCGCACTCCTGGCGATACCTACCCAATCCCCGGACATCCGGCGGCGCTAACCAAGATCTTGGGCCAGGATCCGTTCGGTGGCGCCAAGATGCGCTCTTGGCTTGTGCACGACGACATACTGATCTATATGCAGATCGACGATCCCGTAAGTCGACCGCCAGACTTCTCAGACTACTCAAATATAGTCAAGAAATTCTATGATAAGCAGATAGGCCTGCTGCCAAATTATCACAGAACCCCGCTGCACGATATACCCACACTCCCCTTCGACATCGATGGCATGCTCAGTCGCACCATTCCGAGTGAACAGAATGCCAATGTTCCACAGGTATACCCTGCACGCGCAGTTGTATCGTCCACCAAACGTCCGTTAGATATATCGAGAGCGTTCGAGGACGCCGGTGTAGATTATGTTTCGGATGCCAGAGGTGCCATCGTCTACCGTGCTAGAGATGCCAAAGCAGCCGATAGACTTTCAGCCGCTTTCGGTGGCGGCGCCCACGATCTGACAGGCCTCATGCCACCGACTCCACACCCGAATATTCCGACGTCAGCCTGCTACGCCGTCGATATCGAAGATGAAACATACAGCAACTTGCGACCACAGTGCAGGATTGTCGTGGGCAGATATGTAGCGAGAGTAGTCGGCACCAACCTGCAAGATACCTATCAGCGAACCGCGGCCCAATATAAGCTTCTCGCGAATACTGAATAAGTTTGGAGTACGAAGAAGGCGGGTTCAGGCGCTAGCCTGAACCCGCCCCGCCTTCAATCCCGCGGTCAGCCCTCGAGCATCCTTGCGAGCGCGACGTCAGTCGCCTTCATGTTCTCGGAACCCGACAGAGTCGTGGCACCGATCTTCTGGAGGCTCGTGTTCAGGTCCATCGACTGCTGCTGCCACTTGGTCTGCATGATCGCGAAGGCGGTCGAGCCTTCACCCTCGGACCAGTGCTCCTCGATGAAGCGCTGGAACTCGTTCTCGTAGTCCTGCAGAGCAGTGGTGATGTTCTGCGCCTGAGACTGCAGACCTGCGCCGGCGTCGTTGATCGCGTTGAAGTCGTACCTGATTGAACCGATGTCAGCCATGGTGAATCCTTTCGAAAGTCGTCGCGGAGTTAGCTGCGGAGTTAGGTGGTGGTGGTGGTCATGTTCAGCTGGGGGACGGAGGACTCGCTGTTCTTCATGATCTGCGCAGCGTTGTCGACTTCCGCGTCGGTGATCTTCCCCGCGATCTGCCCAACGGTGTCAGCAGCCTGATCCAGCGCGTCGTTCAGACGCTTGGCGTTGCTGAGGTACTCCTGCATCGACGTCTGGAACGCCCGGCCGGCCTCACCCTGGAAGGAGGGGTTGTTGACGTCGTTGGCATGCCCCTCGGCGCGCGTGATCATCCCCTGGATGTCGGCGTGCTTCTGGTTCATCTTGTCGGAGAACGTCCTGATCTGGTCAGGAGTTGCGTTGAAACCCATCTTCTGGCTCCTTCGTGGTCAAGGTGGACCAGACCCCCCTGCTGGCGATCTGAGCCCTTCTACTTAGGTTCGACGCACCGACGGTGCGTTCGGTTCCATCATCTTTCGGAGAAATTTCCGAAACCTACGGCGAGATCGACACTGATCGCATCACTTCCTCGCACGCAGTACTGACAGTCCCCCATCCTCCCGAGCCGTGCTGGCAGCCGACGTTGGTCTGGACGCCATGGTCGAGAAGGACGTACCACCTGACGACGGAACCGTCGCCAGGAAGCTCTTGGTAGCCGATCCCCCGGCGCCCGGCGAACACCACATCGCGTTCCGGCGTACCGAACCGCCCGGGCTCGGCGCGCGAGATCCGCGCGGTGATGTCCCTAAGCACTTCATCATATCCAGCCTGGTCCGCGACAGTGTTGTACGTCACAGTAATTCGGCCGGGGGCGGCTGTCTGCGGAACGAGCGCGGCGCGGTCTGCTGGTGAGCCGGTGGCCAGGCGCCAGCCGGCCGGGACGGTGAAGCTGACGCGGCCCAGCGCGTGCTGGGTAGGGGCAGCGGTCGGCTGGGTGGTCGACGGCTTCGGCGACAGGGGCGCCGGTGTCGGGGTTGAGGTGGTCTGGGCGACGGTGGCCTCCGCGGCGTCGGCATCGGTGCTGCGGGTGGCCACGACCGCGACGATGCCCGCGGTGACGACCACCAGCGATACCGCTGCTGCCGCAAGGATTTTGGCGGTGCCGAGGCGCGGTTCGGGTGCTGCGGCGGCGGCGCGTTCGCGGAGGGTGCCGACCCATTCGGCGTTCTGTGCCGGGATCGGACGCGCCCGGTCGTCGGTGAGTCCGGATTGCGGCAGCAGCAGCGCGGTGAAGGCCAGCGGCTGGACCAGCGGGGTCGGTTGGGTGGTCCAGGTTTCGGCGGCGAACTCGCGCAAGCGCTCCAGCAGGTGGTCGTCGGCCGGGCCGACGACCAGTACCGATGTCGGGCGGGAGCCGTCGGAGACCTCGCGGATCATGGCCGCCAGGCGATCGATGTCGTCGTCGTTCCAGTCACCCGCGCCCAGGGTGGGTTCGTGCTCGCAGGCCGCGACCGAGATCTGGTCCCGGGAACGGTCGACCGCGCTCACCGTGACGGCCAGCGGGTCGATTTCGACGACAACGACGAACTCGGTGGTCGCCAGTGTCTGGCGCAGCCGGGCGACGCGGGCGGCGATCGGTTCCAACGTGACCGCACCCGAGTACCTGGCGAATGAGCGGGCCAGGATCGAGCGGCGCGCCGTCGACCATGAACTGGGGTGTGCGACACCGATACTCGCGCCGGGCGGAGTCGGCGCAACCCCCGCGAGGACATCGTCGACCACCGCGTCGGTGGCCGCGGTGATCGAAAGCGGGTGCGGCTCATAGCCGATCCAGGCCGAGTCGGCCAGCGACAGCGCCGAGACCGCCGGTTGCGACGGGCCGGTCGGCGCGCCGACCAGGATGCCGTTCGGCACCGGCATCACCGTCGGAACGACATCCACGTGCCGGGCCGAGGTGCGCGCCAGGACGCGCGCATCACCGACCACGACGTCGATGTCGGTCACAAGGCCGGTGCCCATGCCAACTGCACCAGATCGATCGCGTTCCTGGTCACGAGGGTTCCTCGCCCCGGAGGCATCGCGCTGGCGCGCACGGTGCCGAAGAGCTGGCCTTCGTCCCGGCTGCCGCTCATCACGAGGCCGATGCAACCGACGTCGCGCATGCGCGACACCACGGGCTCGTACAGCGCGCGCGACGCGCCACCGGAGCGGCGGGCGATGATCAGGTGGAAGCCGATGTCCTTGGCGTGCGGGATGAATTCGACCAGGGGCGAGAGCGGGTTACCCGACGGGGTGACGACCAGGTCGTAGTCGTCGATGATCAGGTAGAGCTCGGGACCTGTCCACCACGATCGCGCTCGCAGCTCCTGCTGGGTGATGTTGGCACCCGGCATCCGGGACTTGAGAATCCCGACGACCTGCTGGACGAACGGCGTGAGCACCTCCGCCGAGGGCGCGTAGCCGGCCAGGTGATTGGTCTCGATGGTGCCCAGCAGGGTGCGCCGGTAGTCGCCGAGGATGATCTTGGCCTGCGACGGTTCGTTCGACTCGACGAGACCCTGGACAATTCCCCGCAGCAACGCGGTCTTACCGCATTCACTGTCACCGAAGACCAGGAAGTGCGGCGTATCGGCCAGATTCAGCATGACCGGCGCCAGTTCGGACTCGTTGACACCGATCGGCACCAGCATGTTCGGACGCGACCGGTCGACTTCCGCGGGCCAGTTGCGCATGCCGCGCAGCAGCTCGGTCCGGTCCAGCAGGTCCGGCAGCGTGCGCGTGCCGGGGGCCGGGCGGCCGGGGGTGCGCTGGGCGATCAGTTCGACCGCGTGGGCGACGCCGGCGCTCAGGTCGAGCGGGTCGGAGCTGCCGTCGACGCGGGGCAGGGCCATCAGCATGTGCAGTGCGTCCGGGGTGATACCGCGGCCCGGACGACCCTGCGGCACGAGCGAGGCGAACTTGCGGCCGATGTCGGAGTCCATCGGGTCACCCAGGCGCAGCTCGATGCGGGTGGCGATCTGGTCCTTGAGGGCCGGTCGCGCTTCCATCCACCGGGACAGGCCGATGACGACGTGCACGCCGTAGGAGAGGCCTTGCAGGGCGAGGTTGGTGATCTGCTGTTCGAGGGCCTCGTAGTCCTGGCGGATCGTGCCGAAGCCGTCGATGACCAGGAACGCGTCACCGTAGGGGTCGGCGTGTGCGCCGGCCGCGGCGGGGCTGCTGTTGGGGTCCATCGCGCGCAGGCGGCGGTACTCGACCATGGACTCGATGCCCAGCTGGTGGAAGCGCTGCTCGCGCTGCCGGACCAGGGTGCTCATCTCGGCGACGGTGCGGCGCACCTTGTCCGGGTCCAGGCGGTTGGCCACGGAGCCGACGTGCGGGAGTCCCTCGAGGCTGGACAGCGTGCCACCACCGAAGTCGAGGCAGTAGAACTGCACCTGCTCGGCGGTGTGGGTCATCGACATCGACATGACCAGCGAACGCAGGGCCGTCGACTTACCCGACTGCGGGCCACCGACGATGGCCACGTGGCCGCGGGCACCCGACAGATCCAGCATCATCGGGTCGCGACGCTGGTCGTACGGACGGTCGACGATGCCGATAGCGGCGCGCAGGGTGGCGATCGGCGAGTACTCGCCGGTGATGATCGAGCGCGGGTTCAGCTGATCCAGCGTCGGCGCCTCGTCCAGCGGCGGCAGCCAGATCTCATGGGCGGGGCGGCCGTGGCCGGTGATGCGGGAGACCAGCATGTTCAGGTTCGACATCTGATCGCCGTCGTCGCCGGTGGGCTCGGGCTCGAAGGTCGACTCCGGGGCCACCGGCACGCGGTCGGAGGTGCGGAAGGCGACGTGATTGGCGCTGAACGGGCGTGCGTTGACGTCGATTTCGCCGCCGACGATGCCCGCGCTGGTGACCTCGCGCTGTGAGCCGCCGCCGACGTAGGGACCGGAGACGTAGGAGGCCTGGAAGCGCTGGATCTCGCCGGAGTCGGCCTTGAGGTAGCCGCCACCGGGCGAGTTGGGCAGGTTGTAGGCGTCGGGGACACCGAGGACCTGGCGGGACTCGTTGGCGGAGAACGTCTTCAGGCCGATGCGGTAGGACAGGTGGGACTCGAGGCCCTTGAGCTTGCCCTCTTCCAGTCGCTGCGAGGCGAGCAGGAGGTGCACGTGCAGCGAGCGGCCGAGGCGGCCGATCATCACGAACAGCTCGGCGAAATCGGGGTGCTGGGTGAGGAGTTCGGAGAACTCGTCGAGCACGACGAACAGGGCGGGCAGCGGGTCGAGGTCGGCGCCGGCGGCGCGGGCCTTCTCGTATTCGGAGACGTTGGCGAAGTTGCCCGCCTGGCGCAGGACCTCCTGGCGGCGGTTCATCTCGCCCGCCAGGGCGTCCTTCATCCGGTCGACGAGGTCGGCCTCGTCTTCGAGGTTGGTGATGACGGCGGCGACGTGCGGGACGCCGTCGAGGCCGAGGAAGGTGGCGCCACCCTTGAAGTCGACCAGGACCAGGTTGAGCTGGTCGGGCGAGTGGGTGGCGAGCAGGCTGAGCACCAGGGTGCGCAGGAACTCGGACTTACCGGAACCGGTGGCGCCGATGCACAGGCCGTGCGGGCCCATGCCGTTCTCGGCGGCTTCCTTGATGTCGAGCTCGACCGGAGCACCGTCGGCGCCGAGGCCGAACGGCACGCGCAGACGCTCACGTCCGTACCGCGGGCGCCAGGCGCTGGCCGGGTTGAAGTTGCCGATGTCGCCCAGGTTCATCAGCTGCGACCAGGTCGAGATGGTCTCGGACTCGTCGGTCTCGACGTCGCTGCTGCGCTGGGTGGCGGCGCGGTAAGGGGCCAGGCGGCGGGCGGCCTGCTGGGCCTGTTCGGCGCTGACCCGGTCGATGGTGGCGAAGCGTTCCTGGTTGCCAGTGGCGCCGCGGCCGAGGCATTCGCCGTCTTCGACGACCATCTTGATGCCGCGCGAAACGGCAAGGCGGGGTGCGTAATTGCACAGGTCGATGATGGTGACGCCCTCGAAGCCGGATTCGCGCAGCTGGTCGTCCTCGGCCTCGAGCAGGCCGCCGTCGACGACGATCACCACGTGCACCAGGTTCGGGTTGTTCGGCTGGTTACGCGAGTAACGCACACGGTTGCCGAGCAGCGGGTGCAGGCTGCTGAGGGCTTCGCGGATGGAGCCGTAGAACATGCGCTGGGTGCCGATGCCGTCGGAGACCTCGGGGTGCTGGGTGTGCGGGAGCCATTTGGTCCACTCCCACTCGCGCGCGGTGTCAGGACCGCAGACCACGGCGACGAGCACCTGGTCGGGAGCCTGGAACATGCACAGCTGCAACAACATCGCGCGAGTCATGTCGCGGGCCTGGGCGCGGTCACCGTCGAGGGCGATGGTGCCGAAACCCTTCACCGCGATCGCGGTGGGCAGGTCGGGGACGGTGGAGTGGGCGCGGACGAAGCGGCGCAGGGACACCGCGGCGATCGGTTCGAGCTCCTCGACCGGGCCGGTCTCCGGGGCGACCAGGCGGGTGGCCAGGCGCTGACCGCCCAGGCCGATGCGGGCGTGGCAGAAGTCCTTGTCGCCGGAGCGGCGCTCCCACATGCGGCTGGTGCCGGCGAGCATCCAGATCAGGCCGGGCTCGGGGTGGCTCCACTCGACGGCGGCGCGCTGCTGCTTGGCGGTCTCGTCGACGTCCTTACGGACCTGGTCGAGGTAGCGCAGGTAGTCCTTGCGATCTTCGTTGGCCTCGGCGGCCTTGGCGCCCTTGCCGCTGCCCTGGCCGAACATGGTGACCATCGACATGATCATCATCAGCGGGAACATCATCGACATCGGGTTGGACAGCATGCCGCTGCCCTGGGTGAACATCAGCGCCATCATGCCGACCATGCCCACGACCATGACGACGGGCATCATCTTCATCAGCAGGTTTCCCGGCGTGATCCGGGGGATCTCGGGCGGTGGCTGCAGGGTGACCTCGCCGCCCGGCGTGCGCGGCATCTCGCGCCGGGCACGGCGCTGGAACCGTACTGTGCTCATGGTCGAAGACTCCCCCTGCTTGACTATTCGCTGTCTTCCCTCGCGACGGGCTCAGTGTAGAGGTCGCGGCCGACATGTCGTATGGTTCGTCAGGCATTCTGCTGTCCGAACGGTGAGTTCCGCAAACTGTCGATCGCCCGAGGGGTCGAGCGGAAACACGAGGTAGAGACGGAGTTGGGGGAGTTTTGACGCACGCGCGACTCGATCATCTCGAGGAGGATTCCGCGCGCGGCATTGTTCGCGCACCGGATCTGGCCCGGGTGACGATTCTGGCCAAGCACACGCAGGTCGATATGGCGATTCCGGTCGACGTACCGGTCGCGCTCGTCATCCCGAGCGTGGTCGACATGGTCGCCCAGCACAGCCGTTCCAACGATTTCGACAACGACGGTGAGCGCTACGAGCCTGCCGAATGGGTGCTCGCGCGCATCGGTCATCCGCCGTTCTCGAATTCGCTCAGTCTCGGCGAGCACGGGGTGCGCGACGGCGAGCTCCTCATGCTGGAGAGCGCCTCGCACACCGCGCCGACGCCGCTGTTCGACGACATCATGTACAACGTCGCGATCGCCGACGCCGACCACTACCGCAGCTGGACCCCGAAGACGGCGCGGATCACCGGTTCGGTGCTCGCCGCGGTCACCATGCTGGTCGGCTGCTTCGGTTTGCTGGCCGCCCCGGACGCGCTGCCGTTCTGGGTGACCGGCTCGCTCGCGCTGCTGGTCGCGATCCTGTGCGTGGTCGCGGGCACGGTGCTCAGCCGCATGTACGGCGACACCTCGGCCGCGCTGGTCCTGGGCGGCTGCGCGCTGCCGACCGCGTTCACCGGCGGAATGCTGGTGGTGCCCGATCACTACGGTTGGGCGCATCTGCTGCTCGGCGCCACCCTGTTCGGCGCGACCGCCGTGCTGGCCTGGCGCGTCACCGGGGTCGGCCTCGCGCTGTTCATCGGCGCGGCCGCGATCTCGGTGTTCGTCATCCCGGCGGCGCTGGTCGGGCTGCTCACCGACCAGCCGGTCAAGGCCATCGGCGCGGTCGTCGCCGCGGTCGGACTCCTCGGGCTCTCGCTGTCGCCGCGGGTGTCGATGCTGCTGGCGAAGCTGCCGCTGCCGCCGGTCCCCTCCCCCGGCACCCCGATCGATCCGACCGAGGACGACCCGGACGACCATCGCGCGCTGCCCACTCTGGACGCGTTGCGCGCCCGGTCGGAGCGGGCCCGCAACTACCTCGCCGGTCTGGTCACCGCGACCACGCTGGTCACCGTCGTCGGCGCGCTGCTGGCGATCGACGCGACCGCCGACGACCCGTACTGGCCCGGCATCGCGCTCGCGCTGGTGTGCGCCGCGGTGTTGATGTTCCGCAGCCGCACCTATGCCGGCGCCGAGCAGGCGATCGTGTTGATCGCCGGTGGCGCGTCGATCGTGCTGATCATGCTGATCGGCGTCGCGCTCGAAATGCGCCAGCCGCTGGTGGTTTTCGGCGCCGCGCTGGCGATCCTGATCGCCGCGCTGGTGATCGGCCTGATCGTGCCGAACCAGTCGGCGACGCCGCCGATGCGCCGGGCGGTCGAACTGCTCGAGTACGCGTTCGTCGCCGCGGTGCTGCCGCTGGTGTTCTGGGTCGCCGAGCTCTACTCCCTCGTTCGCGGGCTGTGAACGCGAGCCTGCGCGTCGCGGCGGCGGCCGTGGCGCTCGGTGTGGGCGCGTCGTTCGGGTTGGGCGCGGCGCCCGCCTCGGCCGACCGGCCGCCCGCCGCCGATCCCGCCAATCTGCCCGCGGGCGATCCGGCCGCGCCGCCGGAGAAGACCGAAGTCGGCTCGAACGCGGTGTGCACCACGGTGGCCACCGGTGGCGACGGGCCAGCCATCCCGGACGCGCAACGGTCCCTCGATCTGGCTCGGGCATGGGAATTCTCGCGCGGCGCAGGCCAATTGATCGCGGTGATCGACACCGGCGTGAGCAGGCACGACCGCCTGCCCGACATGATCGCGGCCGGCGACTTCGTCGCCAATTCCGGTGACGGTGCCGAGGACTGCGACGCGCACGGCACCTTCGTGGCCGGTTTGATCGCGGCGACCCAGGTGCCCGGCCAGGGATTCGCGGGAGTGGCGCCGGAGGCTCGCATCCTCACGATCCGGCAGACCAGCAAGATGTATCAGAAGGAGGGCGCCAACCGGAACAAGGCGCCCGAGGACCTGCCCGATGGCTACGGCAACCTGAACACGATGGCCTCGGCCATCCGGCGCGCCGCCGACATGGGCGCGGGCGTCATCAACGTCTCCGAAGTCTGGTGTGGCACCAACAAGGACGTCAACGACCGCGCGATCGGCGCGGCCCTGCAGTACGCGGTCGAGGTCAAGAACGCGGTTCCTGTGGTGGCGGCGGGTAATTCGGATACCTGCAAGACGGCGAACACGGTGGTCGATCCGCTGGAGCCCAACGCCGACCCGTGGACCAAGACGGCGATGAACGTCAGCCCGGCGCGCTGGGACGAGTACGTGCTGGCCGTCGGTTCGATCGACGCGAACGGCGCACCGTCGAAGTTCACCGTCGCCGGGCCGTGGCTCAGCGTCGCCGCGCCCGGCGAGAACATGACCTCGCTGAACCCGCGCGGGCCCGGCACCGCGACCGGAACGGTGAACCAGCAGGGCCAGACCAGCCCGATCAGCGGCACCAGCTTCGCGACACCGCTGGTGTCCGGGGTGGTGGCGCTGGTGCGCGCGCGGTTCCCCGAGCTCAGTGCCAAAGAGGTGATGAAGCGGATCCAGGCGACCGCGCACGCGCCCGCCGAGGGCTGGAACCAGTACATCGGGTACGGCAGCGTCGATCCGATCGCGGCGCTCACCGCCGAGGTCACCGGGGCGCTGCCACCCAAGCGGCCGTCGCCGGCCAAGCAGGTGCAGCTCGCGGTTCCCGCGCCTGCCCCGGTGCCGGACAACACGGCCAGGAACGTCGGGTTGATCGGCGCGGGCGTGGTCGGGCTGCTGTTCGTGCTCGGCATGCTCGCCTCGTTCCCGATCCGGCGTCGATTCGGAGTACGCGAGGACACCTGAGGGAGCGGACGCGGTACCGTCCTGGTCGAGCGCACTCCGCGCAGCCCGTCGACCCAGGTAGCAGTATGGATCCGTTGACCACAGAGCAGCGCCCGCAGACCCGTCGGCAGCGGTGGGAGCAGGCGACCAACCTGCCGATGATGGTGCTGGCCGTGCTGTTCCTGCTGCTGTACGCGTGGCGGGTGCTCGACACCGACGCTTCGCCGACCCTGGACGCCTGCCTGGTGTGGGCCGATGTCGGGATCTGGGCGGTCTTCGCGGTGGACTTCGCGGTCCGGCTGCGGTTGTCCACCGATCGGCGCCGATTCGTCCGCAAGCATCCGCTCGACCTGCTCGTCGTGCTGGTGCCGCCGTTTCGTCCGCTGCGTCTGGTGCGCGCCGCGCTGCTGCTGCTCGACACGCTCAATCGCGCGACGCACCCGCGAACGCGCCTGGTCACCTTCGTCGGCACCAGCTCGCTGCTGATCCTGCTGCTGTCGAGTCTGGCCTTCTTCGACGCCGAGTTCGGTGCGCCCGAGAGCAAGATCGAGACCTTCGGCGACGCGCTGTGGTGGTCGGCGGTCTCGGTGACGACGGTCGGCTACGGCGACGTCTACCCGGTGACCAGCGAGGGCAGGCTGGTGTCACTGGTCCTGATGACGCTGGGCATCGGCCTGATCTCCTTCGCCATCGGCACCATGACCAGCTGGGTCGTCGAGCAGCTCAAGACCGTCGACGACGCGACCGACCGCGCCGAACGCACGCTGGCCGAACTCGTCGACGAGGTGCGCGAGTTGCGTTCGGAGGTCGCCGAATTGCGCGCCGCCCGGTCGCAATCGCCGCCGGTCGGCTGACTACTTGCTGTTGGCGACGGTGGCCACCGGCTGCTTGGCCGGGGACGAGTCAGGGGCGACGCCGTCGTGCGCGACCATCGCGTCCTCCCGGCCCAGGCTCGGGCCGCCCGCGAGCAGCCCGACGATCGGCCACGGCGCGGGCTCGGCCTTCACGTTCTCCAGCCCGAGTGCCTTCACCGCGTCGGAGTTCTTGATACCGAAGCGAACTCCGGTGTCGGCGATGTAGAACAGGCTGTCCTTGCGGCGGCTGTCCGGTTCGATGCCGGTGGTCTGGACGTAGGCGCCCGAGGCGGGCGGGATGTAGACCGAGTCGGCCTTCGGGCCGGAGCCGTCGGCCTGGGCGAGGCTGACCAGCTTGGCCTTGTCCGGGATGGGCAGGTCGATACCGGTGAGCACGGTCAGTTCGGCGCGCGCGGTGGCGTCGTTGTTGTCGATGGCGCCGGGGATCGGCTTCCAGGACAGGCAGCTGACCGGTTGATCCTTGGCGGTGATCAGGACCGGTCGTTCCTTCGGGTAGTTGTCCACCTTCAGCGCCCGCGACTCCTTGGCGTAGGTGCGCTCGGTGTTCTGGATCGTGGTGCCCGGCATGGTCGAGTTGACCGAGTTGCGGATGATCTGGGCGGTCAGCGCCGAGACGGGCTGCAGACCGTCCTGCAGCACCACGTAGTCCTGGTTGGGCGCGTTGAACACCTGGACGACATCGCCGATCTTGTGACCACTGACGTTGTAGGACGGCACGCCACCGGGGTTGTCGATGACCGGTGCGATGATCGGCAGGACCTCGGGAATCGCGTTGAGCACGCCCTCGCTGATGGTGCGCGGGGTGACACCGGAGATCCCGAGCGCGAGCGTGACGGCCGGGTCGTTCATGTTGACCTTGGCGCGTTTGCCGTCGAACACGAGGAAGACGTCGTCCTTGGCCTTGACCAGCAGCGCCTTGTTCGTCGGCATCGCCGAGGCCTTGTCGCCGAGATCGAGCGAACCGGCCAGCACCGAGGTGGTCAGATCGGCGGTGCCGTCGGACTTGAGCTGGTCGCACACCGACCACTGCCTGCCCTTGCCGTCCTTGTCGTACAGCAGCGACGAGGGCGCGCCCGGAATGCCGATCAGCTGACCGCGCGGCTTCTTGCCGAGCTCGGACTCCTTGACGATGACCGCCTTGGCCGCCTCACCGGCGGCGAGCCGGGCGGAGGCCAGGTTGAGCGCGGGGTGCACGACGTTGTCGATGACGACATAGACGCCACCGGATTCCTTGCCGATCAGAATCTTGTTGTCGCCGATCTTGTCCTGCGGGCGCAGCAGCGCGAGGATGCCGCAGCCCGCCAGCACCACCAGGCCGAGCACCAAACCCACCGCGTAGGCACGGGACTGGGCGCGCATCGGATCGTGCAGCATGCGCACATCCCGGCGCACCAGGGCGTGCTCCATCCGCCGCACCAGGAAGCGGTAGCCGCTGACCTGCCAGCGTGTGGTGGGTTTTGAAGGCATGGTTCCTCCCCCGAACAGTGCTCTCGTCCGGGCAACACAGTACAGTTCCCGGCAGCACTTGTTCACATTCGGGGGAGGAACCAATGGCCGAGTACACCGGTGCTGGTCCACGTCCACTGTTCGGTCGCATCACGTTGCCGCAGCTGCTCATCGCGCAGGTGCTCGGCCTGACCGTGGGGCTCCTGGCTCTGGTCTGCGGCCTCGGCCCCTTCCCCGCTCTCGGCATCGCGATCGTCGTCGCGATCGTGCCGCTGATCCCGATCGGCAAGCGCACGATCCTCGACTGGATCGGCACGATCCGCCGCTATCTCGGCAAGCGCGAGTACACCCTCGGCGACACCGTCGACTTCCGTGACACCGACGGCCGCTCGCTCGGTCTGTATTGGGATGGCAGCCGGGTGGTCACCGTGGTCGAGGTGCTGCCCCCGAAGGGCGGGTTGACCAGGATCGCCCGCACCGCGGTGCACGCCTCCCACCTGCTCCCCCTGCCCGAGCTGGCCGCCTGTCTGCACCAGCACGACATCCTGCTCAGCGGCATCGACATCATCAGCCACGGCCACCGCAGCCGCTCCGGCACGCCCGCGGGCGCGATCTACGAGTCTCTGCTCGGCCCGCTACCCGCGACCGCGCACCGCACGGTCTGGCTCGCGATCAGCTACGACTCGGTGCAATGCCCCGACGCGACGGCCCGGCGCGGCGGCGGTACCGACGGCGCCTCGCGCGCGGTCACCATCGCCACCCAGCGGATCATGCGCACGCTCGAGGACGCCGATTGCAGCGCGCGTATCCTCACCGCGCCCGAGATCCGCAAGGCCGTCCAGCAGATCACCGCGGGCCTCGACCCGCGCACGCTCACCCAGCGGTGGAAGTTCGCCGAGATCGGCAACACCGTCAATATCGGCAGCGCGGTGGACCCCAAGCAGCTCGGCTCGGATCTGCTCGCCCAGCTGTGGGTCGCGCCCTCGCGGGGCACGACTGTCGCGGTGCGGCTGCGCCCCGGCAGCGACGCCGAGTCGGTGAGTGTCGGTGCCGCATGGCGATTGACCGCGCGGGAGCTGCCGGAGAAGACCGCGTCCAAGGGCATGATCTCGATGAACGGCCGCCACCGCGACGCCCTGCTCGCGCACCTGCCGATCGCGGTGCCCGGGGTGGACGACACCGTGCCGACCACCGAATACCCGATCGATGTCATCGGCGCGCTGCACCTGCCGTCGGCGGGCTGCGGCCAGCTGCTCGGCTCCGACGACGAGGGCAACGGCGTCGCCACCAGGATCATCGGCGCCGGTATCTCCTCGGTCTACGTGGCCGGCGAGCTGTATCTGGCCCAGCAGTTGGTGTTCCGCGCGCTGGCCGTCGGCGAGCGGGTGCTCGTGCGGACCGATCGCGCGCACGCCTGGGAGCACCTGGTCAACACCGTCGGCAATCCGGAGCGGCTGACCATCGCGGTCGAAACACACCAGTCCGACGCGGGTTTCACCGCCACCGTCGTCGACGGTGTGCTCGCCCCCGCGCCGCACGCCGGTGTCACCACCGTCTACCTGACCGGCGATCCGAACGGCTGGCCCGCGTCCCGCCCCGATCTGGAGATCTTCCAGCCGGGCGCGATCGGCAACCGGGTGGTGCTGCGCACCGGCACCACCAGGGTGAACCTCACCCTGGTGTCGATCCCGCGCGAGGCGACCTACATCGGCCAGCCGCGCGGGCAACGCTCGATGGCACCTGCCTGACCGGTCAGCGGAGGCGGTAGCCGCAGGCCGCCCGGGCATGCCACGAGGACCGGCTTGATCGGGTCAGCCCGGGTAGGGGTCGGCGGCGCGGGCGGCCCGCAATGTTCTTCCCCACCAAGCCAATTGGCCGAGCATCCGCGCGCTCGCGTCGATCGCGGCGTGATCGTCGGTGGCGCCCTGGGCATCGAAGCGCCGCTTGGCCTGGGCGAAGCTCACCGATTCGCGCACCGAGACCATGTGCAGTTCGGCGACCACCTGCCGCAATTGCTCGACGGCGCGCAGGCCGCCCGAGAGACCGCCGTAGGAGACGAAGCCGATCGGCTTGGCCCGCCACTCCCGTTTGGCACTGTCCAGCGCCGTCTTCAGGGACGCGGGATATCCGTGGTTGTACTCGGAGGTGACGACGGCGAAGGCGTCGGCCGCGGCGAGCCTGGCCCGGAACGCGTCGGCTTCGGGCGTCTCGGTGAGGTCGACGGGCAGGGCGATATCGCGCAGATCGAGCACCCCGACCGCGAACTCCGGCCGCTCGCCGAGCACACCGAGGAACCAGTCGGCCACCACGGGCGCGAACCGCTCCGGGCGGGTACTGGCGACGATGACCTCCAACCGCAACGGTGTGTCCATACCGCGAGCTTATCGACGGACCCCCGCCCCGCGGCGGCCGGCGGATCGGGCACGATGGGCGCAGGCGATTTCGTTCGATATCCGCAGGTGGGGAGTAACCGAAGGGGGCAGAACAGGTGATCATCGGGCAGTGGCAGCTGGTGGAGACGCTCGGCGCGAGGTGGTCGATGCTGACCACGGGGTCGACGCCGCGGGAGTGGGCGTCGTATCAGCGCGCGATCCCCGTCGCGCTGCAACCGATGATCGCCACCGCTCACGATTCCGGCACACCGGTCGATCGGGTGCTGCCCAAGTCGCGACAGCCCTGGTCGGAGTTGCGGTTGCGGGCCGAGCCGGTGGTCTGGCCCGACGCCGGGACGCACGCGGTGAAGGTCTGGGTGGGCGAGCGGGCGCCCGCCGACGATCTCGGCGTCGGCATGTTCCAGATCGACGCGCAGGCCAGGGTGGTGCGCACCCGCCCCGACGGTCTCGGCTCCCATCTCGGTTCCACGCCGGGCGAATTCACCGGCGCCGAGGCCTTCCAGCGGATCGAGCGCTTCGATCGTGCGCTGGATATCGTCGCCGCGCTGACCCGTTCGGACCCGGACAGCCGCTGGTCGGGCATCGCCACCGTGCACTCGACGACCGGACCCCGGTCATTGCTGGTAGCGGCCCGCAACGGGACCGCGGCACAGCGGTTCTCGTGGCGCGGCCTCACAGTGGACGTCACCGACAGCATCGCCCCGCAGCCCAAGTCGTTCGAGGCCGCGACACTCGCGCTCCTGCGCGACACGCAACCGGGCCTGTACCTGTGCATCCTCGACACCGCGCAGGTCCGGCAGGTGCGATGGGTCACCGAGCCGGTGCCCGGGTTGCGCTGGCGCGGAATCGACGAGCGGCTGATCCCGCACCCCGACGACCGCGCCCGAATCGTCGCGGCGCGGGCGGAGATCCTGGCGGGCGCGGCCCGCGCGGGGATGACCGGGTTGCG
The DNA here is from genome assembly GCF_032656385.1 of Nocardia canadensis. Taxonomy (NCBI): domain Bacteria; kingdom Bacillati; phylum Actinomycetota; class Actinomycetes; order Mycobacteriales; family Nocardiaceae; genus Nocardia; species Nocardia canadensis. The sequence goes on along the minus strand of NZ_JAVCWB010000002.1, from coordinate 802,119 downwards.
GCTCGCGGCCGAGGCGGGCGGCTGGCTGGTCGCCGACGTCGAGGTGTCGCCGCTGCCCGCGGGCGCCGACGGTACGGCGCCCGCGTTCGTGCTGGCCCAGCTGCAGGTCACCGCGCCCGCGCGGTGATCAGGGCAGTTCGAAGGGCAGCGAGACCCCGGCGTGCACGCGGCAGCGCTCGCAGGTGTCCTCGCCGTCGACCGCGGCGACCGCGCGGCGCATCAGCTCCTTGAACGGGCCCAGGTTCTTCTTGAACTCGGCGAAGACGTCGACCGCGTGCACGCCGTCGCCCTCCTCGAGGCCGGCGTCCAGGTCGGTGATGAGAGCGACCGCGGCGTAGCACATCTCGAGTTCGCGGGCGAGCACGGCTTCGGGGTGACCGGTCATGTTGACCAGGTCCCAGCCCTGTCCGGCGAACCAGCGGCTCTCGGCCCTGGTGGAGAAGCGCGGGCCCTGCACCACGACCATCGTGCCGGAGTCCTCGACGCGCAGTTCGTCGCCCGCGGATTTGACCGCGGCCGTGCGCAGGTCGTCGCAGTAGGGGTCGGCGAAGGAGACGTGGACGCCGCCGCCGTCGAAGAAGGTCTGCGGGCGGCCCGCCGTCCGGTCGACGAGTTGGTCGGGCACCGCGACGGTGCCCGGGCCCCAGTCGGCGCGCAGGCTGCCGACAGCGCACGGCGCGAACACCCGACGCACGCCGAGCGAACGCAACGCCCACATGTTGGCCTGGTAGGGCAGGGTGTGCGGGGCGAACTCGTGCTGCTTGCCGTGACGCGGCAGGAACGCGACGGCGCGCCCGTCGACCTCGCCGATGGCGACGGGCGCGCTCGGCGCGCCGTACGGTGTGTCGACCTCGACGTGCACCGCGTCGTTGTCGAAGAAGTCATAGAAACCGCTGCCGCCGATGACGGCGAGTGCGGGCCGGGGAAGCGAACTCATACCGGTGATTCTCCCGTCCGGCCAGGTCCGGCGCATCACCGGGACCGCGCCGGCGGCCGCATCTGACATTTCCGGCCGGAAACTGTACCCTAGGGGGGTATCAGCTCGGTAATCCGGGCACCCCGTCAGGCGAGGAGACCTCCGGTGACCGCACCCACCCCCGACACCACGACCGGCGGCGAGCACACGGGCCACCAGGGCCACGGCTACATCACCGCCAAAGAGGACTATCTCAAGCGCCTGCGCCGGATCGAGGGCCAGTCGCGTGGCCTGCAGCGGATGGTCGAGGAGGAGAAGTACTGCATCGACATCCTGACCCAGGTCTCGGCGATGACCAAGGCGCTGCAGGCCGTCGCGATGGGCCTGCTCGAGGACCACATCTCGCATTGTGTCGTCGACGCGGCGGTGGCCGGCGGGCCCGAGGCCGAGGCCAAGATCAAGGAGGCGACCGACGCGATCGCGCGTCTGGTCCGGTCCTGACCGGCCTCAGCAGGCCCGCGGGTAGCCCTGGCCGTCCGTCCACGGATTCGCCGACTCGTCGACGACGAAGTCGGCGAACAGCACCCCGGGCTTGCCGGGCGGCAGCGGCGGCACCAGGTCGCGGCCGTCCGGTCCGAGAATCCGGGCGACCCCACCGCCACCGCTGAGCATCGGATGCCCCGGCGGGCGCGCGTCGACGACGGCCCAGCCGGTCATCGGGACGAGCGCGGTCGGCGCGATCACCACGGTCCGGCTGTCGCGGGCGTACTGTTCGCCGACCGTGCTGTTCACCGCGACGGCGAGGTCGTCGTCGACGTCGTGACACACGGTGAACCCGGAGAACGCGGCGACGTGGATCTGCTCCCGCCACAGGGCGACGCGCCGGTCCGGGCACAGGTGATCGGTGCCGCCGAGAACCCCGATCCGGCCCAGCTCGGTGTGGTGGACCATCGGCGGCGCGATGCCGTCGGCGAACACCTCCCGCTCCAGCGATCTCGGCGACGGCTTGTGCGACACCCGGACCCGGCCGTCGGGGCTGATCATGGCCTGCGCCAGATAGAGGTCCTCGCCCGCGCGCTCGGCGAAGCCGAGCACCACGTGCACTCCCGCCCACCGCGCCGCGTCGGCGATGGCCCGCATCTCGGCGCCGTCCCTGGTCATCGCGTTGGCCAGGTACCGCGCCCGGAACTCCGCGCCCCAGTCGACCGAGTTCAGCCACAGCCACCACGGATAGCCCGGCAAGAAGGCCTCGGGAAACGCGACCAACCGCGCGCCACCCGCCGCCGCGTCCTCGATGAATCCGATCGTCTGCGCGACCCCGTCGGGCAGATGTAACCACGTCGGCTCTGCCTGTACGGCCGCGGCGCGAACCCGAATCGCCATTGTGCCCGCTCCCTGTTCTCACCCAGCACTGGAATCCAGTGTCGGGCAGCGAGTACGCCGATCCACAGACCAGCCGTGCCATCCCACTGACAATCAGTGCCAGCCGGCGGCTCGACCGAGCCGGGCGTGCCGAAGACCCGATACCAGTGCGCATCCGGCGCGGCCGGTTCGTTCACCATCGACGCTCGCCGGGAACGGAAGGGGTCAGCCGATGTGTGATCGACGGTATTCGCCGGGCGTCATGCCGGTTTCCTGCTGGAAGGCGCGGTAGAACTGCCGTTCGGAGGCGAAGCCGGAGTCGAAGGCCACGGTGCACGGCGGATGCGAACGATGCCGCGCCAGCAGCCTTTTCGCCCGCTGCACGCGCATCTTGCGCAAGGTCGCGGCGAGACTGTCACCGGCGCCGTCGAACATCCGGAACAGGGTTCGGCGGGAGATATGGCACGCATGCGCCACCTCATCGACGGTCAGGTCCGGGTCGGTGCAATGCTCGCGCAGGAAGACCAGGACCTGTTCGCGATTGAGCGCGTCGGCCGCGGCCTCGACCGGTCGCAATCCGGCGGTCAGCACCACCGCGGATCCGAACAGATCGAGGGCGTTGCCCGCCAGCACCTCCGCTTGGGCGGGCGCCTCCCGCCGGACCCTGACCAGACCGCGGAAGAAGCTCGCCACGACCCCGGGCGCGCTGGCCGCGGGCACGGTGACCGCGGTCGGCAGGTCCAGCTGGCCGAGACCGGGTTGCTCGCGGAGCAGCCGGATCGGCACCTGCACCACGACCTGCTCGAAATCGGTTCCGTTGGACCAGAAGTACGGCCTGGACGTGTCGTAGAAGACCATGTCGCCGGGACCGACGACCGCCGACCTGCCGTCCTGGTTCAGGCACGCCAGGCCGACGGTATGGATGCTGGCGAGCAGGTACTCGTCGTCGGAGCGGGCGATGTGACTCGCTGTCCGACGGAACTCCTGACTACTCCCCGCGACCGTGGTGAGACTGAAATCCCCCCTGCCTGCCAGCGATCCGGTGCTGACCCGGCCGTAGAAGGGCTGGTCGGGATGGGTGTCGACGGCGAGCGGCACATAGGTCCGCGACATCAGCGCTTCCCACTCGTCGCGCGCCGCACTCCGCGGCGTCGGCGAGGAGAACTCGAGCATTGTCGGTTCGATGGCCATGGGCAGCCAACCCTCCGGGACACACGACGTCAGGCGTAATCGTCCCTACGGTATCCGGCGTGGACAGTCCCGTCAGGCGCTCAGGTGCCCGCCAGCTCGACTTGAACCGGTTCCCGGCGGATCCGGCCACTGGGCACCCGGAAGTTCTCGCGCTCGCCGCAGGCGGCCGGGGCGGAGCGGAGGCTGCGGGTGAGGTCGAGGTCGGCGTAGAGGAGGCCCTCAGCGCCCTCGGCCAGCGGGGTGGCCAGCTCCAGGCCGCCGGGGCCGAAGATGCGGGAGACGCCGCCACCACCGCGTAGCAGCCGACGGTCGGGGAGGCGCGCGTCGACGACCTCCCAGCCGGCGACCGGCACCACGGCGACGGGAGCGATCACGTAGGCCGCGCCGTCCATCGCGTAGCGCACGCTGGCCGCGGTGTTGAGCTCCGGGCCCCACTCCTTGCCCTCGCCGTAGTACACGGTGAAGCCCGACCACGACGCGATGTGGATCTGTTCGCGCTCTTCGTGCATACGGGCGCGCAGCGCGGCGCGCATGTGGTCGGCGCCGCCGAGCACGCCGATCCGGCCGTGCTCGGTGTCGCGCACCAGCACCTCGTCGTCGGCCGCGCTGAAGACCGTGCGCTCGAGGCCGGTCGGTTCCCCCTTGCGGGCGAGGGCGATCTCGCCCTGCACATCGATGAGCGCCTGCGACATGAACACCTCGCGGCCCGCGCGCTCGGCGAACCCGATCGACACGTGAATACCCTTGCGGCGCGCGGCATAGGCGATGGCTCGCAACTCGGGGCCGTCGGCGGTCAAGGAATTGGCGAGATAGCGGGCGAGGAACTCCTCGCCCCAATCGACCGAGTTGAGCCACATCCACCACGGGAATCCGGGCAGGAATGTCTCGGGAAACGCGACCAGCCGAGCACCACCGTCGGCGGCTTCTTCGATCAGTCCGATGGCCTGCTCGACCCCGGCGGACAGGTTCAACCACTTCGGCTCGGCTTGCACCGCAGCAACGCGTACCCGACCAAACATCGTGACCCCTTGTCGCTCAATCCTTGAAAGGTGTTCGATTCACTCTCTCGCAGATAGCGCGGACATAAACTGTCATACCGTGCCACTCGACTGACCGTCCGTGCCAAACCGGCGGTACTCCCCGGGAGTTCGGCCTGTTTCCCGACGAAAGGCCCGGTAGAACTGCCGTTCCGTGGCGAAGCCCGATGCCGCGCCGATGGCAGCGAACGTCAGGTCTGGTCTGGAGACCAGCATTCCACACGCATGGCGCACGCGAAGCCGCCGCAACAGATCGGTGGGCGATTCACCGTGCTCCTCGAACACGCGGTACACCGATCGCCGGGAAACGAAACACGCCGCCGCGAGGGCATCGATCGACAACGCCGGATCGGTGTAGTTGGCCCGCACATAGGCCAGCACGCCCTCGCGGGTCAGCGAACTCTCGCCGGGACCGGCCAGCGGCTGACCCGCCACCAGCGCGGCCGCCGAGGCGATCAGGTCGATGGCGGTTTCGGTGAGCGCGGCGGCCTGGGCGGTATCGCGATCCTGCAACCGCGCCAGGTCGGTCAGGAACCCACTGACGATCGCGACCGGTCCGTTGGCGGGAATGGTGCGCGCGGCCGGGACCCGCACCGCCGACATCCCCGGACGCAGGCGCACGGCTTCCATCGGGATCTGCACGATGACCTGCTCGATGTCCTCGCCGACCCGCCATTCGTACGGCGCGTTCGACTCGTAGAACACCATCTCCCCCACCCCGACCCTGGTGCTGCGGCCGTGCTGACTCAGCACGGCCGAACCCCGGGTATGGATGCTGATCAGCAGGTACTCCTCGGCGGCCCGCGCGATCAGCGACCGCGTCCTGGTGACCTGCTGACGAGTCGAGGCCAGCCGGGACAGCCCGAAGTCCGGATAGGCATGGTGGGCGATGCGGCCGTGGAACGATTCCGCGCCCGCCGGGCGGGCGGCCAGTGGCACGTAGGTCTGCGTCAGCATGGCTTCCCACTGCTGGAACTGCTCGTCGGCCCCGCCGGTGCCGACCGCGAGCACCCCGGGAAGACGCGACTGATCAACTGCTGCCGGAACATCGACTGTCATCGTGACACCTCGTCGTATTCGCATTCACACGACGTAGAGACTCGTCGAGTACCCCCCTCGACTGGGAAGAGGATATCACCGATGGAAAAGAATTCTTTTCGATTACAGCCCGGCACACATCGCATATCCCGCACGGTATTCCCCCGGCGCCATTCCGAATTCCGCGTGGAACACCCGGTAGAAGTGACGCTCGGCGGCGAATCCGGCGGCCGCGGCCACCTCTTCGATCGGCCGCATGTGCCCGTCGCGCAATAATTCGCACGCGTGTTCGAGGCGCAGTCGGAGCAATCGCCGGGCCGGGCTTTCGTCGCCTTCGAACAGCCGGTACAGGGTGCGGCGCGAGATCGCGAATCGCTGCGCGACGGTATCGACGGTGAGATCGGCGTCGGCGAACCGGCGCCGCATGAAAGCGAGGATTCCGGCCCGGATCGATTCGGCGGCCGACGGGCCCCGCGGCACCGACCCCGCCGCGAGTTGCAGCGCCGAGGCCAGCAGTCCGACGCCATGGCGCGCGAGCTCGGCGGCCACCACCGGGTCGCCGTGCTGCATGCCCGCCAGCCCGCGGAAGTACGCGCCGACCGCGGCGGCGGGATGTTCGGGCCCGAGCGCGATGGCCGACGGGATGGTGGCCAGGGGTGCGCCGACCGCGGCCAGCGCGTCGATCGGCACCTGGACGACAACCTTGTCGAAGTCCTCGTCGACCTCCCAGCGATAGGGCCGGGCGCTGTCGTAGATGACCATGCTGCCCGCGTCGACGTGGGCGGACCGGCCGTCCTGGTGCAGCACCCCACGTCCGCCCAGGTAGATGCTGGCCAGGATGTGGCGGTCGGCGGCGGCCTCGACCTGCCGCAGCGTCCGGCGCACGGTCTGCGCGCCGGCCTGCACCGAGGTGACCAGCAGATCGTCGTACGCCGTCGCCGCGATCCGGCCCCGAAAACCCTCCGTGCGGTGCGGCGCGACGGCGAGCGGAATGTAGGTCTGGCTCATCAGCGATTCCCACCGCTCGACCACCGCGCGCTGGGGCAGCCCGTCGCCGGCCCGGACGGTCACCGTCGTTCGTTGGCTCATGACCGCTCAGCCCCCTCCGTCACTCGGCCCTGCGTGCGCACAGTATGCCACGGGAATACGGACATAACGCCCAGAAAACGCGGGGTCACGCGGTGTGGCGGCGAGGCTCGCCGCTCGCGGGCACCTGCCCGGTGACCAGGCGATACTCCCCCGGCGTCATCCCGGTCTCCACCCGGAACGCGCGGAAGAAGTGCCGCTCGGAGGCGAAGCCGGAGGCGAGCGCGATCGAGGATGTCGACCGGCCGGCATCGCGCAGCAGCAGCACCTGCGCGCACTCGACCCGCATGCGCCGCAGCACCGTGCTCAGGCCGTCGCCGGTCTCGTCGAAGAGGCGGTACAGGCTGCGCCGCGACACCAGGCACGCGCGCGCGATCTCGTCGACGGTCAGGGCCGGATCGGTGCACCTGGACCGCATGAACGACAGCACCTGCTCCCGCGACAGCGCCTGGGCCGACTGCCCGGTCGGCAGCGCGCCACCGGCGAGCGTGACCGCCGACGCCAGCAGCTTGACCCCGTTGTCCGCCAGGACGACCGCCTGCTCGGGCGCGCTCTGCTGGATGCGGGCCAGATCGCGGAAGAACCCGGCGACGACGCCTGCCGGACTCTCGGCGTGCACCGTCGTCGCCGTGGGCAGCGCGTCGCGCCCGGTGGGGATGTGTTCGCCGAGGACCGACAGCGGGACGCGGGCCACCACCTGCGACCAGGAGCCGTCGATGTCCCAGTGATAGGGGCGGGTGGTGTCGTAGAAGACCATGTCGCCCGGACGCAGCACCGCGATCCGCCCGTCCTGGTGCAGCCTGCCGAATCCCTCGGTGAGGATGCTGACGAACAGGAACTCCCCGTCGGTACGCGCGATGCCGCTCTTGGTACGCCGAATACGCTGGCCACTGGCGCCGACGGTCGACAATTCGAAGCCGGGCAGGCTGCCGCGCACAATGCGGCCGTGGAACACCTCGTCGCGTTCGGGATCCACCGCCAGTGGCACATAGCTCTCCGACAGCAGGGATTCCCACTCCGCGAAAGCCTCACCCGCGGCCATCTCCGGACTGTCGTCCAGTCTCAGTTCGACGAGAGGCTCAGACGACTCCACGCCAACCACCTCGCTTTCCTGCGAACCGACCAGCAAACCGTGGGCGCAACAACGAATCACCCGTCGCCCGGTGTCCGAGCCTGCCAGATTCAGCGGGTCGTTGCCAACGAGTGATTCGAAATGGAAATATCAACTAAACTCAAATCTTCAACCGACCCCGGCCTTTACAGGAGATTTGGCCCGCCCCGCCGCATGACCGCCGCCACCTTGTGATGCTGATCACCGACCCCCGCGCGTCGCCGGGTCACGCTCAGCGCAACGCCACTCGCGCCCGGGCAACCATCCGGTATTCGCCCGGTGTCATTCCTGTGACCTCCCGGAACACTCGGTAGAACTGCCGTTCGGTGGCGAAGCCGGAGGCCGCGGCGACCGTCGCGATCGAGCCGATGTCCCCGGCCTCCAGCAACTTTCGGGCCCGCTCCACCCGCAGCCCGCGCAGCACCGCGCCGAGCCCACCCTCGAACTCCGCCACGATGCGATACAGCGTGCGGCGCGACACCCGGCAGGCATCGGCGATCCGATCGACCGTCAGGCCGGGATCGGTGAAGTTGGCGCGCACGTAGTCCAGCACGCGCTGACTGCTCATCGCCTCCGCCTGCGCGTGACCGGGGCGCCCACCCGCGGCGATCACCGCGGCCGCCCCGACGAGATCGATCCCGCTGGCGGCCAGCATCCCGGCGGCGGCCGGATCGGAATAGTGCAGTTCGGCCACCCGCTGGAAGAACCGGGCGAGCGTCGCGCCGACCCCACCGGCGCCCAGCATCATCCCGGCGGGCAGCGCCTCGGCTCTGATCCCCAGGAAGTCGACGACCCGCTGGCGGGGCACCCGGATCGTCAGATCCTCGATCGGGGCGTCCGACCGCCACCGGATCGGACGGGAGGTGTCGTAGAAGATCATCGACCCCGGCGTCAGCACGACGCGATGTCCCGCGTGCTCCACCTCCGCCCGGCCGCCGAGCACGACGCTGCCGATGACATGGAATTCGCCGGCCCTGGCGATGTGCCGCCGGGTGCGGCGCAGCTCGTGCCCCTGCACCCGCACTGTCCCCACGGCCACGTCACCGAAGTCCGCCGAGCGGATCCGGCCCGCGAACTCGCCGTCGACCGTGGGCGCGATCGAGACCTCGGTGAGCGCACTCCCGACCAGGTCCGCCCAGAATCCGAACGCGTCCGGCGTCGCCGTCGGCTCGGTCGAGCAGACTTCGGGAAAACCCTCGAACCCCTGCATCGCCCGATCGTTCCACCGGCGCCGACCCGCTGTCAGGAAATTTGACGAACATCACCGTTCGACTAGCTAACGAAGTGCGCGGCCTGCGGCTTCGCCCGGAACTCCGCCGAAGTCACCACGGTTGCCGCCCGGAACGCCCGGCAGAACCGCCACTCCGCGGCGAACCCGCCGCGGCCGCCACCGCAACGAGCGGCCCCGCCGGCTCCATCCGCAGCAACGTCTTGGCACGCTCCATCCGCATCGTAGACAACGGCGCCAGAACCCGTTGCCGCACCATCGCTTTCGCCCCGGCCGGGCCGGGCAGTCGACCCTGCCGCCGTCACCGGCGCCGAGGCGACCAGCGGCACGCCGTGCCCAGCCGGCTCGGTGGCCTGCCGGCCGTTGCCTCGACACCTCCGCCCGAACGGTTGTCACCCGGGATGGTGCACGCTATCCGGAATCGGTGGTTGTCCCACCGCCGCTCACGCCACACGACGGTGGGGGCGGGCGAGGATCTGCAGCACCAGCAAGGCCACCACCGCCGCCAGGGCGATGAGCGCGGTCACCCACGGCGTCGGGTAGTCCCACAGGACGAACACCGTCGCGGCGACGACCAACACCGCGGCCCGCAGTGGGCCGAGATACGCGGCGGCGAAGCGGGAGGCCCGGCCGCCCTCCCCGCGCCGCGTCCGCGCGATCGCGCCGTCGAGGGTGTCGCGCATCTTGGTGGCGAGGGTCGACGGCCCGGCCAGGAAGGCGCCGAGCGCCGTGAACGTGGCGACCAGTGCGACCACCCGCGTGGTCACCCGCAGCGGCTGGGCGAGTGTGTCGTAGACCGTCCTCGCCACCTCCTGCGAGACGTTGTGTACGTGGTCGAGATAGACCGTGCGCATGATCAGCAGGGCGGCGCTGAGCACCACCATCGACACCAGCATGCTCAGGGCCACCGCGAGCAGCGCCCGTCGCCGAGAACCGCTGCCCGCCACCAGCACCGCGCCGATCACGCAGCCCAGCGCGGCGACGCCGAGCACGATCGCGCCCCGGTCGAGCAGCCGCACGGCCCGTTGGGCTTTCGCCAGGTCGGCGGATTCGATCAGGACGAACTCGCCCTGCGGATCGACATCGAGGCGGGCCAGGTCGAAGCCACGATCCGCGAGCCGCGTCTCCACCTCGCGCAGCATCGGTTCCAGCGACAGCGAGACGACGCCGTCGGTACTCACCCGCAGCACACCGTCGTCCACCCCGGTGAGCGACGCGACGAGAGCGCGATGGGCCTGCCGGTTCGCCGACTCCCACAGGCGGGCGAAGGAGTCGCTGCGCACCAGCGTGTCCGCCGCGTCGCGCACCAGCGCCTCGGACTGCGTGGCCAGCAGGGTCGGCACACTGCGCAGCGCCGCCTCGACGCGCGGTCTGAGGTCACGACGGTCGTCGAGCGCGTCGACCAGTTCGGTGGCGGCACCGCGCACGTCGACGCGTGTCATGACCGCCTGGGTCAGCGCACCGGCGACGGCGTCCTGGATCACCGGATCGTGGGCCAGCGGGGCCATGGTCTCGACGTAGTGATCGGTATCGAGGAGCTCGGCGCGCGCGTAGCCGGCGAGCACCGTCACGAGGGTGAGCACGCCGGTCGCACAGACCAGCAAGGCCACGGCAATCCGCCTGACCGTACGGGCACGTCCACCAGAATCGTCTGCCATCTGCCCGGCTTTCTCGCTGACGTCGAGTCTGCCATCGTATCGCCGTGCGCCCGGTGGCGACAGCAACCGCGCGGCGGCTACTCCCCGCAGCACCCGCCCGCGGCGGGCAGCGTCCTGGTTTCCCTGGTCTGGGCGTTGCGCGCGGCGAGGTCGGCATCGGCCGGGTAGTCGACGCGCACCAGGCTCAGGCCGTGCGCGGGCGCGACGGTCACCGAGCTCGATCGCTCCGTCTCGGTCAGCAGGCTCGCCACCCACTCGGGCGTGCGGCGGCCCTCGCCGACGGCCAGCACGGCGCCGACCAGGCTGCGCACCATCGACCAGCAGAAGGCATCCGCGCTGACCCGCGCGTTCAGCAGCTCGCCGTCGCGCTCCCAGTCGAACCGCTGCAGCTCACGCACCGTCGTCGCGCCCTCGCGGCGGCGGCAGAAGGCGGCGAAGTCGTGCAGCCCGAGCAGCTGCCGGGACGCCGCGCGCATGGCGTCGAGGTCGAGACCGGGCTTGGCGGCGACAACGCTGCGGGCCTGCAACGGCTCGGCGCCGTAGCGGGCGGTGGTCAACCGGTAGACGTAGTGGCGACGGGTCGCGGAGAAGCGGGCGTCGAAGTGCGGCGGCGCGGGCGAGACCTCGGTGATGCGCACGTCCTTGGGCAGGAACCGCGCCATCCGGTACAGCAGTTTGTCGGCGTCGAGTTCGCCGGTGGTGTCGAAATGCGCGACCTGGCCCTCGGCGTGCACCCCGGCGTCGGTGCGCCCGGCGACGGTGAGCTGAATCGGTTCGCGGAACACCTTCGACAGCGACTCCTCGAGCGTGCCCTGCACCGTGCGCAGTCCCGGCTGACGCGCCCAGCCGGTGAAATCGGTGCCGTCGTAGCTGATCCCGAGCCGCACCCGGATCGCTTCCCGCTCGGTGTCGTCCATCGCTTCCTCCGCACCTGTCTTTGGCAAAAGAACGAGCCCGTCACCCACGAAGGGTGACGGGCTCGGCCGGACTCGAAGAGAATCAGGCGTCCTTCTTGTCCTCGGTGGCCTCGTCGGCGGCCGGGGCGTCGGCCACGGTCTCCTCGACGACGGTCTCCTCGGCCTCGGCGGCCGGGGCGGCCTCGGCCTTCTGCGAAGCGGCGACGCGACGAGCCCGATCGGCCTCGTTGGTCACGGTCTTCTCGCGGACCAGCTCGATGACGGCCATCGGCGCGTTGTCACCCTTGCGCGGCAGCGCCTTGGTGATGCGGGTGTAGCCACCCTCGCGACCCTCGAACGAGGGGCCGATCTCCGCGAACAGCGCGTGCACGATGTCCTTGTTGCGGATGACCTTCATGACCTCGCGACGGTCGGCGAGAGTGCCGCCCTTCGCCTTGGTGATGAGCTTCTCGGCGTAGGGGCGAACCGCCTTGGCCTTCGACTCGGTGGTCGTGATACGACCGTGCTCGAAAAGCGCCGTGGCCAGGTTGGCGAAGATCGCCTTCTGGTGCGACGCCGACCCGCCGAAGCGAGCACCCTTCTTGGGCTTAGGCATTGGATTCTCCTTGGGAAAGGTTCACCGGGGGTGCCCCCCTGGCGACCTAGAGCTGTTCGGTCTCGGCGTAGTCCTGCTCGCCGCCGTCGGTGTCACTGAACGTGCCGCTGTCGCTCCACGTTCCGGTGCTCGCGTCGTAACCCACCACGGAGGACGGGTCGAACGACGCCGGGCTGTCCTTGAGCGAGAGGCCCAGCGCGTGGAGCTTGACCTTCACCTCGTCGATGGACTTCTGGCCGAAGTTACGGATGTCGAGCAGATCCGACTCGGTGCGGGCGACGAGCTCGCCCACGGTGTGCACACCCTCGCGCTTGAGGCAGTTGTAGGACCGGACGGTGAGGTCCAGGTCCTCGATCGGCAGACCGAACGAGGCGATGTGATCCGCCTCGGCCGGGCTGGGGCCGATCTCGATGCCCTCGGCTTCGACGTTGAGCTCACGGGCCAGGCCGAAGAGCTCGACCAGGGTCTTGCCGGCCGAAGCCAGCGCGTCCCGCGCCGTGATGGAGTTCTTGGTCTCCACGTCGAGGATGAGACGGTCGAAGTCGGTGCGCTGCTCGACACGGGTGGCCTCGACCTTGTAGGTCACCTTGAGCACCGGGGAGTAGATCGAATCCACCGGGATCCGGCCGATTTCCGCACCGGTCGCCTTGTTCTGCACGGCGGGCACGTAACCGCGACCCCGCTCGACGACGAGCTCGATCTCGAGCTTGCCCTTGTCGTTCAGGGTGGCGATGTGCATGTCCGGGTTGTGCACGACGACGCCGGCGGGCGGCACGATGTCACCAGCGGTGACGGTGCCGGGGCCCTGCTTACGCACGTACATGGTGACCGGCTCGTCCTCTTCGGAGGACACGACCAGACCCTTGAGGTTCAGGATGATGTCGGTGACGTCTTCCTTCACACCGGGAACGGTGGTGAACTCGTGCAGGACACCGTCGATGCGGATGCTCGTGACCGCGGCCCCCGGGATGGAGGACAGCAGGGTACGACGCAGCGAGTTGCCGAGGGTGTAACCGAAGCCCGGCTCGAGGGGTTCGATGGTGAACTTCGAGCGGTTCTCCGCCACAACCTCTTCGGTCAGTGTCGGACGCTGGGAAATCAGCATGAGGATCTACTTCCTGTTCAGGGCATCCGCTATTTGATGCCTCGTCAGTGAGTGCGGGGGTCGCCGTGTGCGCGACCCCCACCAAAAGCGCTTACTTCGAGTAGTACTCGACGATGAGCTGTTCCTGCAGCGGCACATCGATCTGCGCGCGCTCGGGCAGCTGGTGCACCAGGATGCGCAGGCGGCCGGGGACGACCTGCAGCCAACCGGGAACCGGACGCTCGCCGACGGTCTCACGCGCGACCTGGAACGGCAGGGTCGGCAGCGACTTCTCCTTGACATCGATGATGTCGTACTGGGAGACCTGGTAGCTCGGGACGTTCACCTTGACGCCGTTGACCACGAAGTGGCCGTGGCTGACGAGCTGACGAGCCTGACGACGGGTGCGCGCCAGACCGGCGCGGTACACGACGTTGTCCAGACGCGACTCGAGCAGACGCAGCAGGTTGTCGCCGGTCTTGCCCTTGAGGCGGTTGGCCTCTTCGTAGTAGCGACGGAACTGCTTCTCCATGACGCCGTAGGAGAAGCGAGCCTTCTGCTTCTCCTGCAGCTGCATGAGGTACTCGGATTCCTTGATCCGCGCGCGGCCGTGCTGGCCGGGCGGGTAAGGACGACGCTCGAACGCCTGGTCGCCTCCGACGAGGTCGACGCGCAGACGACGCGACTTGCGGGTGATGGGGCCTGTATAACGTGCCATTTTTTAGCTGTTTCCTTTCCCGCTAGACGCGACGACGCTTGGGCGGCCGGCAGCCGTTGTGGGGCTGGGGGGTGACGTCGGAGATCGAGCCGACCTCGAGGCCTGCGGCCTGGAGCGAACGGATCGCGGTCTCGCGGCCCGAACCCGGGCCCTTCACGAACACGTCGACCTTCTTGACACCGTTCTCCTGCGCCTTGCGGGCAGCGTTCTCGGCGGCGAGCTGCGCGGCGAACGGGGTGCTCTTACGCGAACCCTTGAAGCCGACGTGGCCCGACGACGCCCACGAGATGACATTGCCCTCGGGGTCGGTGATCGAGACGATGGTGTTGTTGAACGTGCTCTTGATGTGCGCGTGGCCGTGCGGGATGTTCTTCTTATCCCGGCGACGCGACTTCTGAGTCTTCTTCGGGCCAGCGGCCCGGCTCTTCGGAGGCATACGCTATCCCTACTTCTTCTTGCCGGCGACGGTCTTCTTCGGACCCTTGCGCGTACGCGCGTTGGTCTTGGTGCGCTGACCACGAACGGGCAGGCCACGACGGTGGCGGATGCCCTGGTAGCAGCCGATCTCGATCTTGCGGCGAATATCGGCCTGGACCTCGCGGCGCAGGTCACCTTCGACCTTGAACTCCGACGCCTCGATGTAGTCGCGGAGCTTGGTCAGGTCGTCGTCGCTGAGATCCTTCGAGCGCAGGTCCGGGCTGACGCCGGTCTGAGCCAGGATCTCGGTGGCGCGGGTGCGCCCGATTCCGAAAATGTAGGTCAACGCGATCTCCATGCGCTTTTCGCGCGGGAGATCGACGCCCATCAGACGTGCCATGTGGCAGGTTCCTTAATGGTTGCGGAGGTCTGCTCCCTGTCCGTCCCCCCGTCTTTCAGGTGGGGGCACCGGCCTCCGTACCGGTGGTTGGCGCGCACAGCCTGCGTGCGTGCTGGAGCTGGGAGTTCTTCTTTTCGGTCAGTCCGATCAGACGATCGGTGCCCGGCGGTGAGGCTGGATCAGCCCTGACGCTGCTTGTGGCGCAGGTTGTCGCAGATCACCATGACCCGGCCGTGGCGGCGGATCACCTTGCACTTCTCGCAGATCTTCTTGACGCTCGGCTGAACCTTCACGTCCGTCCAATCTTTTCTTGGTCCACAAGGGTCTGTGAACACAGTTTTTCCCCAGCCGACGACTGGGGAAGTCTTGTAGCGCGCTCCGACCAGGGCCGGAACACCATGCGACGCCGCGTGCCGTCAGGCTCGCGGCGTCGAGCGGGTCTCACTTGTAGCGGTAGACAATCCGGCCGCGAGAGAGGTCGTACGGCGACAGCTCGACGACCACACGGTCTTCCGGAAGGATACGAATGTAGTGCTGCCGCATCTTTCCGCTGATGTGCGCGAGAACCTTGTGACCGTTCTCGAGCTCGATCCGGAACATCGCATTGGGCAGCGGCTCGACAACTCGACCCTCGACCTCGATGGCCCCGTCTTTCTTCGCCATATCCTCCGCGATCCCGGTTATGCTTCTAACCTGAGTTGGATTGCCTCGTAGCTGCTCGCTGGCATGCGAACAGTCGGCGCATAGGTGCACCGCCGCTCAAGCTTACCGGTACTGCACTCCAGAGGCAAAAACGCCCCGAACCGGCCGCCGGTCCGGCGGGGTCGGCCGCCCGGACCGCCCACCACCGCGCCGGGGTTGTCGCGTAAACTCACCGGCGTCGGAGATGTGGGTCGAGCAGATCGGGGGACCCTGGTGAGCGGAACGCGCCGGTGAGTCGTAACAACGACAGCCTCCCCATGTTGCCGCCGTGGCTGTCGGAGAGCGAAGTCACCCAGGTCGGCTACGAGGCTCCGGTCGAGAACCTCCCCCAGGACGACCTGATCGACGAGGCACCCAAACGCCGCCGCTTCATGGGCCGTGGCGGGAACGACGATGCCAAGAAGGACAAGCGCGGCCGCCGGCGCAAGGGCGAGGACCAGCAGCCCGAGCAGCACCGGCCCGATCCCGCCCCCGAGCCCATCACGCAGCGGCCACCCGCCGAACAGCCGCCCAGGCGGCAGTCGGAGTGGACCGCCGAGACCGCCAACCCACTGATTCCCGGCGATCAGCCGAGCGCCGGATGGCCGGGTGGACCGACCGTCGGCGCTGGTTCGCCGCCGCCGTGGCCGCAGGAGCGGGCACCGTACAACGACAGCGCCCCGGTGGCACCGCCCGCACCCGCGCCCACCGGCGACCCGTCGATGCCCACGGGCACCTCCTTTCCGCAGAGCCCGCCGTCGCACGGTGGCCCGGCCGCCGCGCCGCAGGTCGGCCCGACCGGCCCGCACGAGAGCTCCGCCGCCTCCTACGCCGACCCGACCGCATCGGCGGACGACCATTCCGGCCCTGCCCTGCCCACACGCACGCCCGCGCCACCGTCGAACGGGTTCACCCCCCTGGGCCCCGGCCAGCAACAGCGCCAGCTCCCCGACCTGCCGCCGCCCCCGCCGCTGCCGGATCCGCCCACGCGCACCCGGCCGACCGAAGCGCCACCGCGCCTGACCGCACCGGGCGAGCCCTCCACCTCTGCCCCGTCCGACCCGATCCTCGGCCCGATGCCGACGTCCGCCGTCGAATCGCCCGCGCCGTCGACCGGTAGCGCTGACCCGCTGCTCGGCCCGGTGACGAATGCCGCTACCGGTGCTCCGTCGACCGGTGCCGCCTCGGTGGGCGGGTGGCCGACGCCCGATGACGCGGTCGCCGACGTGCGCCCGCCGTCGCCGGAAGCGCACCTCGCGCGCACGCCCGACCAGGCATCTGCGCCCGTTGCCCGGCCACTGCCGGACCCGGCCGATGCCGCACCGGCGAAGTCGGGCGAACTCGCCCCGTCCGAGTCCAGCGAACAGGCAGGCAGCACCCGCGGTCGGCACAGCCTCGATCAGCCGGAGTCCGCAGCCCCGACGAGCGGTGACAGGGCATCGGCGGCACCGGATACCACGCGGACTCCCCCGCGCCTGCCGGAACCGCCCGCGCACCTGGACGACCGATCCGCCACGGGTACCACGCACCCCGCCGACGCACTGTCACCTGACGCCTCACGGATTCCGCCACCCCTGCCGGAACCGCCTGCGCGCCTGGACAACCCGTCGACCTCCGACACACCGACGCGTCCAGCGACATCGGCGGAGGCCACCCCGCGCACTGCACCGTCACCTGACGATGCCGCGCCCACCACAGCCGCGCCGGCCGACGCCACCACTCGCATGAGCCTGCCGGGTGATCTCACCGCCGGTACGCCGTCGAGTGCCCCCGAGTCCCGGTCCGCTTACAGCGCAGGCGAATCCACGCCGCCCAGCGGCGCGGGGTCCCCGTATCGTCCCGGCGAGTCGATCGCTCCGCCGCAGGCGCCGGGCCCCGAGCAGTCGCACTACGTCTCGCAGACGCCGACTTACCATTCGTCGCAGTACAAGGCGATTCCCGGCGATCCGTCGCCCGGCACGGGTACCCCGTCGACGCCGGACGCGCAGACCGGGATGTTCCGCGGCGACGACCCGCGGATTCAGGCCGCTCGGAATCAAGCCCCCGGCGACTACGCGCCGCCCACCTGGCAGGCCGGACAGCAGCCGCAGGCACCGCAAACCGGTTTCCGCTCCGGCGAATTCGCGCAGCCACCGAACCCGGTCTCTCCGTATCAGCAGGCCCCTGGCCGGTACCAGCCGAGTGATCCCGCGCACCACCTGCCCGAGTCGTATCACCGTCCGGACGGCGCGCCCGTACCGCAGCCCGATGGCGCCGCCACACCGCACCTGCGTCCCGACGGCACGCAGGCCGAGGCGACCCGGCACTACCAGCAGCCCGATGCGGCCCAGGTCCCGCCGTACCAGCGGCCGGACGGCGCGGCACCGCAATTGCTGCCCGATGGTTCCCCGGCACCGCAGTACCTGCCCGATGGCACCCCCGCGCCGCAGTTCCAGCGCCCCGACGGAGTCCAGCCGTACCAGCAGCCGGGTGACGTCGCGCCCCAGCAGTTCCAGGGCGGCCCGACCGTGCCGCCGTACCAGCAGGCACCGGGCCAGTACCAGCAACCCGGCCAGTACCAGCAGCCCGGCTGGGGCGCGCACGCCCAGCACGGCTACCAGCCGCCGTCGCTCGACAACGTGCCGGTCAAGCGGGTCAAGAAGGCGCCGGGCAGTGGCTGGCGTAAAGCGGTGCACCATGTTTCGGGTGGTGCGATCAATCCGGGGATGTCCGCCGAGGAGCGGCGCCTGCAGGAACTGGTCGCCCGCATCCGGCAGCCGGTGCGCGGTGACTACCGGATCGCGGTGCTCTCGCTCAAGGGCGGTGTCGGCAAGACGACGACCACCACCGGCCTCGGTTCGATCTTCGCCTCGATCCGCGGCGACCGGGTGATCGCGGTCGACGCCAACCCCGACTTCGGCACCCTGTCGCAGCGCGTGGCCTTGCAGACCCGCTCGACCGTGCGCGACCTGCTGCTCGATCCGTCGATCGAGCGCTACTCCGATGTCCGCCGCCACACCTCGCAGAGTTCGAGCAGGCTGGAAGTGCTTGCCAGCGAACGGGATCCGGCCGCGTCGGAGTCGTTCAACGACGAGGAGTACCGGGCCGTGGCCCGGATCCTGCAGCGGTTCTACAACATCATTCTCACCGACTGCGGCACCGGCCTGATGCACTCGGCGATGAGCGGCGTGCTCGATCTGGCGCACTCATTGGTGCTGATCTCGTCGGCGGCGATCGACGGCGCGCGCAGTGCCGCGGCGACGCTGGACTGGCTGTCGCTGCACGGGCACGACCACCTGGTCCGCAACGCGGTCGTGGTGATCAACCTGCCGCGTGAGGGTTCACCGAATGTCGGTGTCCAGCAATTGCGCGAGTACTTCCTCTCGCGCTGCCGGGCCGTGCACATCATCCCGTTCGACGAGCACCTGTCGGAGGGCGCCGAGATCGATCTGCACCGGCTGCACAAGACGACCAAGCGGGCGTACGTGGAACTGGCGGCGACCGTCGCCGACGAGTTCGGGGTAGACCACCACCGCTTCGGCTGAGAGACGCCGCGGGCCGACCGGTCACCACTCCGGCAGCCTGCGGCGACCGGCGATCACGTCGCGGACCAGGTCGTCGTAGGCGTCGGCCAGTTCGGCCAGGTGGTGCCACGCGCAGTGCAGCATCTCGTCGTTGGCGGGCATGGTCATCAGGGCGTGGTGCGCCCGCACCGAGGACTCGGCCAGCCGGTCGATGACCGCGCCGATCGTCTCGGTGTGCAGGGTCGCGCCCAGGCGGTGCTGCGGGACGCCGCGATGCACCCAGTCGTCGATCGCGAGGACCAGTTCGGCTCGGCGGCAATCGATCTCACGCAGGACCACCGGATCGGTGTCGACGAATCCGCCGCGCCCGACGATGCGCTTCTCGTGCAGGACCGCGAGATCACGCGCGAACCACAGCAGTGGTCCCCCCACCACCCGATGTCCGCGACACGCCCGGACGAGAAGGTCGGAGAGCGGCAGGAGGCCGGTAGTCGCCGGCGGCCCGGCGGGATCGACACACCGCAATGTGTCGGGGAAAGCCATTACGACCGTAGAACTCTCCGCACCAGCCACGTTGCCTCGCCGTCGTCGCCGCACAGCACCGGATCAGGACGTTCATTACAATAAACCTCGCAAGCTTCCTGTCAAGCATTACTCGGCCGTAGGTAACGCAGACGAGTACACTTCGTTACCTGCACGACCTACCGAGGAGCATGATGGCGGACGGTCCGACCTACCTCCGGATCGCAGACCTCCTCCGCGAGGAGATCCGCGCGGGCACGTGGAAGCCGGGCGATCGACTGCCCAGTCATGCCGAACTGGCCGAGCAGATGCAGGTCTCGATCACCACCTCGCGCAACGCGATCCAAGTGCTCGTCGCCGAAAACCTTGTCTACACAGCTACTTCCCGCGGCACCATCGTCCGAAACCAGGAAGTACTGGAATCGGTGGTCACCGACCACATCCGCCCGGACCGGCCGCGCTCGGCGCACGACATCTTCGAAGAGATCGCGCGCGCCGCCAACCGCGAGCCCGCCAAGGAGTTCAGCACCAGGATGGAGCCCGCCGACGACCAGGTCGCGCAATGGCTCGGAGTCGCTGTCGACTCCTGGGTGCTGGCCCGCACCGTGGTGCAATACCTCGACAACGAACCGTGGTCGTGGGAGGTGAGTTTCTACCCACGCGATCTCGCCGAAGCCGCCGGCATCGATTCCCCCCACGACATTCCCGAGGGCACCACCCGTCGGCTGGCCGACCGTGGTTACGGCGAGACCGCCCACCGCGACACCCTCGCCGCCCGGCCCGCCACCGCCGAGGAGGCGGCCGTGCTCGGCGTCGCCACCGGCACCGTCCTGCTCGACCACCTGCGCATCGGCGCCAACCACGAACGGGTCACCCGGGCGACCCGGCATCGTTCCCTGGCGGGCCGCAACCGGCTGGCCTACCAACTCGGCGACGCGGCGGGCACCGCCGTCATCGCCCACACCCTCGGCATCGCACCCGGACCTGCCGTCGCATTGCCATGACCGTGGGGATGCGCCCGGCCGCCCTGGGCGACCTGCCGCTGATCTGCCGCCTGCGGGTGCAACGCACCGCCTGGCTCACCGCGCGCGGTTCCGACCAGTGGACGGTCGCGGGCCGGGGCCGTCCCATCGAGATCTTCGCCGGCGCGGTCGGCCGGGCGCTGGACGCGGGCGAGACGTGGATCGCCGAGGTCGACGGGGAACCGGCGGGCACGATCACCGTCAACCAGCGGGCCGATCCGGGCCTGTGGTCGCCGTGGGAGCTGGCCGAGGCGGTGATCGTGCATTTCATGATCGTGGACCTGCGGTTCGCGGGCAGACAGGTCGGGCATCGGATGCTCGCGCACGCCGCCCGGCTGGCCGATCAGAAGCACCGCGACTGGGTCCGGCTCGACGCCTGGACGTCCAACCACCAACTCCACGAGTACTACCGCCGGGCAGGCTTCACGCTGGCGCGCATCGCGGGGCCGCGCGCGGACGGCCCGTCCTGCGCCCTGTTCGAGCGACGGACCGACAGCTGGTGCGGCCCGCCGATCTCCCGGCAGACCCACCACCGGGCCGGTACCCAGGCGCTGCCGATCGGCCGACTGCCCGGCTGACCCGCTACACCGGCGGCAGGTCGGCGATGTGGACCAACTCGATGCCCTGACTGCGCGAGACCAGCGTGCCGCGACCGGGCGGCATCTTGCTCGGGCGCACGTCACCGACCAGCTTTCCCTCGTCCCTTGACCCGCTCATGATCAGGGTCTGGACCGACAGGTTCTTCATCGCACCGAGCACCGGGTCGTAGAGCGCACGCGAGGCGCCACCGATCCGGCGGGTGACGACGAGATGCAGGCCGATGTCACGGGCCTGGGGCAGGTACTCGAGCAGCGGCGCGAACGGATTGCCCGAACCGGTGACCACCATGTCGTAGTCGTCGACGACGACATAGATCTCCGGGCCCGACCACCAGCTGCGTTCGCGCAGCTGCTGCTGGGTGATGTCGGAGCCGGGGATCCGCTTGGCCAGGTAGGCGGCGACCTCCTGGATCATCGGCCCACAGGTCTGCGACGAGGTCGAATAGCCTGCCAGCTGGTCACCCTCGAGCACGCCGAGCATCGTGCGCCGGTAGTCGATCAGGATCACCCTCGCCTCGGCGGCGGTGGACTGTTCGGCGATGCTCATCACGATGTTGCGCAGCAACGTGGTCTTGCCGCATTCCACGTCGGCGAAGGCCATGAAGTGGGGCTCGACCCCGAAATCGAGTACCAGGGGCTGCAATTCGGACTCGCCGAGACCGACGACGACCTTGGTGCGATCCAGTACGACGCCCTGGTCCCTGGCGGCGGCGATGACCTGCTCGCGCGGGAAGCTCAGCGGCAGCATGCGCACTTCGGGCGCGCGCCGGCCGGGGTAGAGCGCGATCAGCTCCTCGCGTGCCCTGGTGACGCCGTCGGCGATGCTCGCGGGATCGGAGTCGGAATCCAAGCGGGGCAACGCGATCAGCATGTGCAGTTGTTCGGCGGTGAGACCGCGGCCCGGCCTGCCGACCGGAACCTGGTGCGCGGTGCGGCGATTCATCTCGGAATCACCCGGGTCACCGAGGCGCAGCTCGAGCCGGGTGCCGATCTGGTCCTTGACCACCGGGCGGATCTCCGCCCAGCGGGACGCGCCGATCATCAGGTGGACGCCGAACGAGAGACCCTGGGTGGCGATGGCGTTGATCTGCGGTTCCAGCAGATCGAATTCCTCACGGATGGCGCCCCATCCGTCGATCACCAGGAAGACGTCGCCGAACTGGTCGGCGGACATCGGGTCCCCGGGTGGCGCGGTGGTGCCGTTGATCTGTCTGGCTTCCAGCGCCGAGAACTTGCGCCTGCGGAACTCGGTCATCGACTCGATGCCCAGTTCGGCGAACCGTTCCTCGCGCTGCCGCATCAGGGTGGTGAGCTCGGCGATGGTGCGCCGCACCCGGTCACCGTCGAGCCGGCCCGCCACCGAACCGACGTGCGGGACGCCGACCAGGCCGGCCATACTGCCGCCACCGAAGTCCAGGCAGTAGAACTGCACCTGTTCGGGCGTGTGGGTGGCGGCCGCGGCCATGATGATGGTGCGCAGCGTCGTCGACTTGCCCGACTGCGGGCCACCGACCACGGCGACATTGCCCTGCGCGCCGGCCAGATTGATGGTCAGCACGTCGCGCCGCTGTTCGTAGGGCTTGTCGATCACGCCGATCGGCATCCACAGCTGACCGTGCCGGTTCACCGGCGAGCGCCAATCCGGGTCGGGCAGCAGCATGTCCGCGGTCGGCGATTCCTCCAGCGGCGGCAGCCAGACCTCGTGGGCCGGGCGGCCGTGGCCGGTCAGCCGCTTGACGACGACGTCGAGCAGCGAGTCCGGAATCCCCTCCTCGGCGACCGGAACGCTCGGCGGTGGCGGCGGCAGTTCCAGCCTGCCGCGCAGGATCGGATCGTCGTCGGTCTCGATCGGCTCCGGCGTGGCATCGGTGACCTCGACCGGCGCGGCGGTGAACACCACCGGTCGCTGGCCGCCCATCGGCGCGCCGTCGTCGTCGACGACGGTGCCGACGGGCGCCACATACGGACCCGAGACATAGCTCGCGTTGAATCGGAGCGGCTCGGACGCATCGCTTTTCAGATAGCCGGCGCCGGGCACACTGGGCAGGTGATAGGCGTCGGTGATGCCGAGCACCGCGCGCGACTCGTTGGCCGAGAAGGTACGCAAACCGATCCGGTAGGACAGATGCGACTCCAGGCCGCGCAGCTTGTTCTCCTCCAGGCGCTGCGAGGCCAGCAGCAGATGGACGTGCAGCGAGCGCCCGAGCCGGCCGATCATGACGAACAGCTCGGCGAAGTCCGGCTTCTGCGAGAGCAATTCGGAGAACTCGTCGACGACCACGAACAGCGCGGGTAGCGGATCGAGCGGAACGCCCGCCGCCCTGGCCTTCTCGTAGTCGTTGACGTTGGCGTAGTTGCCCGCCGAGCGCAGCAGCTCCTGGCGGCGGTTCATCTCACCGGCGAGCGCGTCCTTCATGCGGTCGACCAGGGAGAGTTCGTCTTCCAGGTTGGTGATCACGGCCGCGACGTGCGGCAACGAGTCGAGCCCGAGGAAAGTCGCGCCGCCCTTGAAGTCGACGAGCACCAGGTTGAGCGCGTCCGGCGAATGCGTGGTGACCAGTGAGAGCACCAGCGTGCGCAGGAATTCCGACTTGCCGGAGCCGGTCGCGCCGATGCACAGCCCATGCGGGCCCATGCCGTTCTCCGCGGATTCCTTGATGTCGATCTCGACCGGCGTGCCGTCCGGTGTGATGCCGATCGGCACCCGCAGCCGCTCGCGCGCGGTGCGTGGCCGCCACACCCTGGCCGGATCGATCTGGGCCGCATCGGGAATGCGCAGCAGCGCCATCAGGCCGGGGTCGCTGGTGGTCCCCTCGCCCAGGCTGACGATCTGCGCGGCTGTCGCCACCCGGTACCGCGCCAGGGCGCGGGCGAATGCCGCGGCCTCGGCCACGCTGACCTCGTCGGCGGTGGCGAAGCGCTCCACGCCTGCGGCGCTGCGCGCCGACACCGCACCGTCGCCGACGACCAGCTGCAGACCACGCCGCGCCGCGAGACCGTTCTCGGGTGCGGTCAGGTCGAGCACGGTCACCGAGTCGAGCCCGGATTCGCTGATGATGCGCTCGTTTCCGCTGATGTAGCCGTCATCGATCACCACGACCACGTGCAGCCGGCCCTGGGTCGGCTGCGGGTTGCGCATGAACCGGCCGCGTTCCATCAGTTCGGTCTGCAACGCGGATTCGAGCTCGCCGAGCGAGGTGTAGATCATCCGGGCGGAGCCGAGTCCGTCGCGCACCGACGGATGCTGCACGTGCGGCAGCCATTTCGCCCAGGCCCAGTGCCCGTCCGGGTCGGCGCAGACGATCGCGACGACGAGGTTGTCCGGTCCGTGGAAGGTGGTCAGCTCCATCAGCATGGCGCGCACCAGTTCACGGCCTTCGTCGAGGTCGCCGCCGATATTGATGGCGGGGAACGCGCGCATCGACACCGCGGTCGGCAACTCGTGCACGACCGAATGGGTGCGCACGAACCGGCGCAGCGCCACGGTCGAGACCGGCTCGAGGTCTTCCAGCGGACCGGTCTCCGGACGCGCCAGCTTGGTGGCGAGGCGATGGCTGCCGACGCCGACCCGCACGTGCCCGAAATCCGGGTCGTTGGGGCGGCGCTCCCACATCCGCCTGCTGCCGATCAGTGCGGGCAGGTCGGCCGGTTCGGGATGACTCCAGCCGAGCGTCTCCAGCTGTTTGCTGCCGGTAATGCGCACGTCCTTGCGCACCTGATCGAGGTACCGGAAGTAGTCCTTGCGTTCCTCGTTGAGCTCGACGGCGCGCTTGGGGCCGCCCCCGCGCATGCCGGCCATCATGCCGACCATCGACATGAGCATCATCATCGGGAACATCATCATCATCGGATTGGCCAGCAGATTGCGGCCCATCGAGACCATCATCGCGATCATGCCGACGACCGCGACCACCATGATGACCGGCATCAGCTTCATCATCAGCGGCGACGGGATGGCGCGCTGGATCTCCGGCGGCGGGGTGAGCGCGACTTCACCGCCCGGTGCGCGCGGCGGCGCGATCCGGGGGCGACGAACGAAACCTTCGGTAGCCATCGATCCCTCTACTACTCGAATTCCTGGTTGAGGTCGGCACCGCGCCTGCGGAACGGAAAGCCGAACGCGGCGCCGATTCCCAACGCGGCCAACAGGGTCAGCGAACCGATGATCGCGACCCGGCGCGGTCGCGGATCCGGCTCGGGCGCCACGTAGGGCGCCGCGATCGCGTGCCCGACATCGGCGCCCTCGCTCGGTGGCTCGGTGGCCAGCGGCGCGGTGAGCGCGGCCAGCGGATCGATCAGGCCGGCCCCGATGGCGTCGTCGCGCCCGCGGCCCGGCGCGTGCGCGGTGCGAGTGATCCGTTCGATCACCTGCTGCGCGGACAGTTCCGGATAGCGCGACCGGATCAGCGCGGCCAGCCCGGCGACATACGGTGCGGCGAAACTGGTTCCGTCGACCGGCTGCACGCCGTCCATCGTCTGGACTCCGTCGACCAGGCCCGCGCCGCCCGGTTTGCTGTCCAGCGACACGATGTTGCGCCCGATCGCGGCGGCCCCGATCCACGGACCACGCAGCGACAGCGCCGAGGGTTTGCCGTCGGCGTCGACCGAGCCGACCGCGAGCACGTACGGGGCGAACCAGGCCGGCGAGGCGACGGTGGTCACCGAACTCCAGCCCGAACCTTCGTTCTGGTTCTGACACGGTCCGCCCTGCTCCACATTGCCCGCGGCCGCGACGACCACCACATTGCGGTCGTAGGCGTACTTCACGGCAGCGCCGAGCGCGCCGTCGGCGGTGTTGGAACCGGCCGCGGTGCACGCAACTTCGGAAATGTTGATCACGGTCGCGCCCATGTCGACCGCGCGGACGACGGCGCCGGCGAGGGTGAGCACGCTGCCGTATCCGTCGCTGCGCAACGACCCCTGCGACTTGTCCGCGCCACGATCCTTGGCTTCGTAGGCGAGGCTGAGCTGGCGGATGGTGAGGATCTCCGCCTCGGGAGCGACCCCGACGAACGCGTCCTCGGGTGCGGGCCGCGCGGCGATGATGCCCGCCACCAGCGTGCCGTGCCCGTCGCAGTCGACAGTGCCGTCGGAATCGCTCACGTAGTCACCGCCCGCCTGCAGCGCGGGTAGCCGCGGATGCCGGTTGACGCCGGTGTCGATCACCGCGACCTTCTGACCGGCGCCGCGGCTGAACTGCCAGGCCGAGGGCAGGTCGAGCACCCGCTGCGCCATCGGTGGCTCACTCGGCGCGCTCCCGCGCAGCACGGGTTCGGCGCACAGTTCGCGCTGTTCGGTCGGCTCGAGCGGGGCCGGCTTGCCGCTGAGCGCGAGCGCCGCGTCGAGCGCGCCCTGATCGATCCGGGGCGGGGCGATCGCGCCTGCGGGCGCCGGGAAACCCGCCACGGCGCCGAGCACGGTCGCCGCGCAGGTCAGCCGGAGCACCGCGCGCCGCAAGGGTGCGCGGGTCATATGTTGCGAGCGGTCGAGTACACGTCCATGACCCACAGCGCGAGCGGGACCATCGTGATGATCAGCAGATACTCGAAGATTTCGATCATCCGCCTGGTCACCGGGGTCACCTCGAGATGCGGGCCGATCACGCCGAACCCGATCACACTGCCCGCGGTCAGCAACAGCAGTGCGACCGCGACGAATTCCAGCGAATCGTGCCCGAGTCCGAGACCTGTCAGCAGCGCGATCATGATGAGCGCGCCCGCGGTGATCAAGGTGGCCGCCTGCACCAGGTCGGCGTAGGAGCGCCCACGCAGGCAGAGCACGACCGCGGCGACCGCGGCGAGCGCGACGCCACCGGAGTGGAACGGCCCGAGCGGATCGGCCGCACCGACGGCGCCGACCAGCGCGGCGACCGCGCAGGCGATGACCAGCCCGGTCTGGATCTGATTGGCGACACGGGCACGTTCACCGAGACCCGCCGCCGAGGGCAGCGCGATCGCGCCGACGGCGCCGACACCCTCGATCGTCGGCCGCTGTTCGTGGTCGGCGGGGTCGATCGCCCCACCGGCTGTCGGCACCGGCGGAATCGGCAACCGGGCTGTCACCGCGGCCAGCCGCGGCACCGACGACAGCAGGATCACCGCCGCGACCAACACCCCCGCGAACAGCTTGGCCAGCCCCGGATGCCACAGCAGGTAGACGGTGCCCGCCACCGCGCCGAACACGCTCAGGGTGATCGCGGCGGCGAACAGCCCGGCGCCGATTCCGGTGATCCGGTAGCCCGCGATGGCCGCGACCAGCAGCACGACGCTGCCGAGCAGCACCTGCCCCGCGCCGAGCTGACCGGGCACGATCAGCGCGCCACCGCCGAACAGCAATAGCAGGGCGTCGAGCGAAAGCCAGTTGCCGGTCAGCGAATCCGCGAACTTGCGGGCGGCGATACCGGCGGCCGCCGACGCGGCGATACCGGTGCCGAGCAGTGCGAACGCCGGAACGAGCGGATCGCTGTCGGCGCGCGAGACCGCGAGCAGCACGAGCGCGGCGACGATCGCGATCGTCGCGATCACCAGTCCGGCCCACCGTGCCGCCGTGCCGGACCAGCCGCGGAACTCGCCTGCGGTGAGCCGGGATACGGCGTCGATCACGTCGTCGAAGAGCGCGGGCGACTCCTTGCGGGTCACCGGGCTCAGTACCAGCAGCTCGCCGTCGTAGACCTCGGCCTCGGTCAGGGTGCGACTCGGCGCGAGGGGGTCCTGCCCGAGCCGGGCCAATGTCCAGTGCTGGGCGCGGACCGGGGCGGAGTCCTCGTCCCCGTCCGGCAGGCGGGGATCACGTGAACGGATCAGGGCCACCAGGTCGCCGATGAATCCGGCGATCGGAACCGTGGCGGGTAGGCCGATGTCGAGCTGCGTATCACCCCCGATCACTGAAACTCGGCATAGTTCGGGCTCATTGCCTAACAACGTCGACACCAGTGATGAACTCTCAGTCGTAGCTGACTACTTCCGTTGCGACCACACGGCAGCGTTACCTAATCTAACGGACAGGGCAAACCGGCGCGATCGAAGTCCCGCCGCCGGATTGAACAGCAGCTGTCCACCAGACGAAGATTTCGGGGTCCGACACCACATGCCAGACATTCGCCAGGCTCAGCGCGCCTTCGACGCGGGCGTCCTCTCGCTCGGTCTGTCCATCGACGGTCAGGAGTCCGCGCGCGACGAAGAGTACGCGAAGCTGGCCTTCCAGCGCGCGACGGAATGGGATTCGTCGATGTGCGACGCGTGGCTCGGCCGCGCCGCCGCAGGCGAAGTGACCAAGGAGGTGCTGTTCAATCTGCATCGCACCAGCCTCGATTCGCTCGGGCGCGAGCAGCGCAGGCTCGGCCTCGCGCCGCGGGCGATGGCGGGCCGGTTCCTCCCCGGCCTCTACATCGACTACCCGCTGGCCGGGCTCACCGAGATCTGGCTCGCGTGGGCGGCCCAGCTGATCGCCGACAAGGACTACGACCAGGCCGAGCAGGTGCTCGACAAGCTGGCCGAGTTGCGCGCCACCCGTGCCGACGATCCGGACAAGCAGATCGACGACCGGATCAGCGCCTACATCCGCGGCATCCTGCACTACAACACCCAGCGCTGGCCCGATGTGATGACCGTGCTCGCCGGCTCGGCGGACTGGAAGGACCCGTACTTGGCCACCGGCGCCAACGTGATGGTCGGTACGGCGTGCGCGCAGCTCGGTCTCTTCGGCGAGGCCATCCGGCGGATGGAACAGGCCGAGGCGGGCCCGATCCCGTCGGCCAAGTTCACCGCGATGTACAACCGGGGCCTGTGCCTGCGGGAATCGGGCAACGAGGCCGAGGCCCAGAAGCTGTTCGAGCAGGTCTATTCGCAGCTGCCCGACTTCGCCGCCAACACCAACGCCATGCGCGATCGCACCTTCCGGATCGTGGTCACCAGCCGCGAGGTGATCGACGCCCGCACCGACAAGTGGGATCCCACCTCGGCCCTCTCGCTGGCCGCGATGAACGAAGCCGCTGCCGAGGACCGCGCGAAAACCGTACTCGCCGAGGCGCGTGCGCAGTTGGACAAGCAGGTCGGTTTGGCGTCGGTGAAGAACCAGGTCGCCAAGCTGCAGTCGTCCGCGCAGCTGGCCAAGATCCGCGCGGGCAAGGGTCTGTCGAGCCAGTCCCGTGGCCAGCATCTGGCCTTCACCGGTCCGCCCGGCACCGGCAAGACCACCATCGCGCGTGTGGTCGCCAAGATCTACTGTGGTGTCGGACTGCTGAAGACCGACAAGGTGGTCGAGGCCAAGCGCGTCGACTTCGTGAGCCAGAACCTCGGTGGCACGGCCATCAAGTCCGAGAAGCTGATCGACAGCGCCATGGACGGCGTGCTGTTCATCGACGAGGCGTACACGCTGATCCAGACCGGTCTTTCCGGCGGTGACGCGTTCGGACGCGAGGCCGTGGACACGCTGCTGGCGCGCATGGAGAACGACCGCGATCGGCTCGTGGTGATCATCGCGGGCTACGACGGCGAGATCGACCGGCTACTGGCCGCCAACGACGGTCTGGCGTCGCGATTCGCCAAGCGCCTCCAATTCCCCTCGTACACAGCCGAAGAACTGGGCCAGATCGGTGAAATCGTCGCGAGCGGACGCGATTCACAGCTGGCGCCGGAAGCACTGGAAACCCTGATCGAGACCTGCCGGTTCCTCTACGACCTGGAGAGCACCGACCAGAGCGGACAGCCGCGCCGCGGTGTCGACCTGGCGGGCAACGGCCGCTTCATCCGCAACGTGATCGAGGCGGCCGAGGAGGAACGCGAGTTCCGGCTGGCCAACACCGACGGCCTCGACCTGGCCGAGGTCGACGACGACGTGCTCATGCGGATCGAGGAGACCGACATGCGCACCGCGTTGAAGGGGATCGTCGCCACGCTCAATGTGGGTCAGGTGCCGAATCTGAGCTGAGCCCGAATACGGCGGGGCCCGGTGCACTGCGCMCCGGSCCCCCGCCGCGTTCGCTACTTGCTCGCGGAAGGCAAGGAATCGTAGCTGGTCAGAGCGTCTTTCGCGGATAGCGTCGGGCCGGGGACCAGCTGACCGATGATCGACCACGGCGCGAGTCGCGGCTTGTCGCCGAGCCCGAGCACCGCGGCGGTGGCCGCGTCGGGAATGCCGTAGCGAATTCCGTTGTCGGCCACGTAGAACAGCGATTCCCGGCGCAGGCTCCCTGGCTCTGTCCCGGTGACCTGCACGAATTCGCCGGTACTCGGCGGCAGGTAGACCGCGTCCATCCGGTCCCCCGAGCCGTCGGCGGTCGCGAGGGTCACGGGCTTGGCCGAAGCGGCCAGCGGCAGCTTCGTTCCGGCGAGCAGAGTCACCGTGGCGCGTTCGGCCGGACCGTCCACCGAGGTGCCCTGCGCGGTCGCGATGCCCGGGTTCTTGGCCCAGTGCACGCAAGCGACCGGAGCGTCCTCGGCCGCCAGGATGCGCGGCTTGCGCTCGGGGAAACCGTCGACCGGCAGGGTGTGCAGCACCGGCATCCGGTCGAGCACGTCCGGTGCCAGCTCGGCGATCTCCCGCATGCCCCGCGAATCGGCGTTGCGCAGCAGGTCCGCGGTGAATTCCGAGACCCGCTGTACCCCGTCCGCCAGCACCACGTACATCGTTTCCTGACCGGCGGCCTGCACCCCGGTCACCGAGATGATGCCGCCGATCGGCACATTCGACAGTTTGCCCGGGCCCGGCTCGCCCGCGCGCTCGATGGTCGGCACAGCCAGCGGGGGCGCCTGGGTGGTCGCGCCGAGGACCGCGCTGCCGATCGGGCGGACCTGCTTGCCGGTGAGCCCGAGGGTGCGCGCGATCACCGAGTTGTTCGGGTCGAGTTCGGCCCTGGTGCCCTGGTACACCAGGTAGGTCTTGTCGTCGCGGCGCATCAGCAGCGCGTCGTCGGCGCCGGCGGCGCCGATCCGGTCACCGGTTTCCGGCTTGCCGACGATGGCGGTGGTGAGCCCGCCGGTGGCACCGGACGCGCTCCCGGATGCCGAGAGCTGAGTGGTCTCGCACAACGTCCAGTTCGAGCTGTCGCCCTGCTTGGATCCCGGCATGGCGGCCGGGGCACCCGGGATGCCGAGCAGCGGACCGCGTGGCATCGAACCGAGCTTGTCGTCCTTCACCGACTTCGGCGTCTGGGCGTCGCCGGCGATCAGCCGGGCCGAGGCGAGATTGAGCACCGGATGGAGCGTCTTCTCGCCCTCCTTGGCCTCGACGACCACATACATGGCGCCGCTCTGCTTACCGCTGACGATCAGCGCGTCACCGATCGCGCCCTGCGGTTTGAGAAAGCCGAGAATGGCCGCGCCTGCCACGATGATCAGTCCGAGAACCGCGCCGACCATCATCGACCGGCTCTGCGACCGCATCGGATCGTGCAGCATGCGCACGTCGCGGCGGACCAGCGCGTGGTCGAGCCTGCGCAGCAGGAAACGATAACCGTTGACCTGGGCCTTGGTTGTCAGCTGTGCCGGCACAGGGACTCCATTGCTGCGTTGATCACCATCTCGTCGGACACGGTACCGTAAATCCGGAATTGTCCTTCACCATGATTCGACGGATGCCAAGCAGGGACAACGATTTTGAACAACAGTATGAACGCCGGGCAAACCGCCGGCGACAATGCCTACGACACACTGCGTGACCCGGAATTCTGGCTGTTCCGGATGTATCCGCTGCGCGCGTGTGTATCGGTCGCGGTGCTGGCGGCGATCGTGGCCTGGGTGGTCCTCGCGACGTCGAATTCGGGCTACGGGGCGATCGGTGGGTCGGTGGCCGTGCTGCTGATCGGGCTCGTCCCGATCCGCCGGCGCACGCTCGCGGTGCGGTTCGGCGGCTGGCTCGCGCGCCGTGCGCGCGGCCGCACCGACACCCTGGACCGGGCACCCGCGTTCGATGTGCCGCTGCCCGAGGGCGGCGGCTGTGGCGTGCGCTGGGACGGCGATCTGCTGCTGACCATGCTCCGGATCGATCCGCCGCCGGACTCGCTCACCCTGCTCCAGCGCGGCACCCTCAGCGCCGACCAGCTGCTGCCGCTGACCGAGGTCGCGCGCTGCCTGGACCAATTCGACGTGGAGCTGGTGAGCATCGACGTGATCGCCACCGGCGCGCGCACCGCGGGCACCGGCGCGGCCGCGCACCTGTACGACCGGATCCTCGGCCCGCTGCCCGCCATCGCGCACCGCACCTGCTGGCTCGTGCTGCGGCTGGACCCGGTGGCCAACGCGGCGGCGGTCGACAAGCGTGGCGGGGGCGCGACCGGTGCGCTGCGCACCATGATCATCGCTACTCGCCGGGTCGCCAATCGTCTCGCCACCCACGGTATCGACGCCGCGGTCCTCACCGCCACCGAGATGAACAGCGCGGTACGCGAGCTGACCCACGGTTTCGACCCGCTGCACCTGACCGAGTCGGCGCACGGCCTCGAATCCGAATTCGGCAGGCACCTGACCCACTACCAGCTCACCGCGCCGATGATCGGCACCAACGGGCTGGCCGAGATCTGGTCGCTGCCCTCGCTGTCGACCACGGTGACGCTGCGTCTGCATCCCGGCGCCCGGCGCATCGGACGCGCGTACGACAAGGCCGGGACCGTCGTCCTCAACGCCGTGGTCCGGTTCGATTCGGTGGCCCCCTACGAGCAGGCGCCGGTCGCCGGACTGCGCGAGCTGCCGGGCAGCCAGCGCCGAATCCTGCTGGACACGTTGCCCATCGGCGCGGCCGAGGACTTCGGTGGTCGCGACGGCTACCGCGGCACCCTCACCGCGCTCACCGACATCTCCGTGCCGACCACCGGCTGTGGCCAGTTGATCGGTGCCGACGAACGCGGTCAGGGCATCGCGGTCCCGTTGATCGGCGCGGGTACCCGCCACGTCGACGTGATCGGAAACCTGGACCTGGCCCAGCAGGTCATCCTGCGTGCCACCGCGCTCGGCGCCCATGCCGTCGTGCACACCGCTCGGCCGCAGGCGTGGCAGTCGATGGTCGCCAACCTCGCGACCCCACAGCTGCTCTCGATCGCCCCGCGCGCGGCGGGCGCGACGCCGCAGACGCCGCCCGGGCCGCCGCCGGTTCCCGCGGCCCCCTACCCGACCACCACGGTGCTGGTCTTCGACGGCATCGCCCCGACCAGCCACCTCGGTGGCGCCACCATCGTCGAGATCCGCACCACCGAGCGGGATCCGGAGGCGATCGCCCCCGACGTCACTCTCGTCCAGGATCCCTACGCTCCGAACCGGATCACCGTGCGGACAAGCACCGGAAGCGCCACGGTCTCGATGGTCACCACCCCCGACGAGATGCACTACATCGGAGAATCCCTGGCAGCCCGCTGAATCGGCAGAACGGGGCGTGACTCGTGCCTTCGGGCAGAGTCACGCCCCGTTTGTCGTCGGGTCCTCAGGGGACCGCGCCGGAGCGCGCAAGCGCTCCACCAGCTCAGAAGTCGGCGAAACCGTCGCCGACCTTGCCGTCGGCCTCGAGCGCGCGGTTGAGCGCGGACTCGACCTGGGCGGCGAGCTTGTCGAGCTTGTCGAGGGTGTCGGTCAGCTCGGTGGTGACGTTCTTGTGCGCGGTATCGAAGTTCGAGATCGCGTTGTCACCCTGCAGGTTCGCCCGGAAGTCCGTCGCGGCGCCCTCGAGTTCGTCGATCTCGCCCTTCATCTTCCCGCCGTAGGTCTGCAGGTCGCTGAACAGCTCGTTCATCGCCGCGGGATCGTAAAGAATGGTCATGAGCTCAGTTCCTGTTCGTTTCTGATTCGCGGTCAGAGGTTGGTGTAGCTGCCGCCACCGCTGGTGGAACCACCGCCGGACAGGCCTGCGCCGTCCATGTTCACGAGGGTGGACTTACCGGTGTTGACGGCCTCGGTGAGCCGGTCGAACTTCTTGTTCAGAGCATCGGCCTCGTCGTGCCAGGCCTGGGCGACCTTCACGAACTCGTCGGAGGCGTCACCCTTCCAGCCGCGGAGCACGGCCTGGGCCGCGTCGTCGATCTGACCGACCGACGTACGCAGGTTGTTGATCGTGCCTTCGAGCTTGGAGACGACGCCGTCTACGCCGCCGGCTTCTACACCTACTGGTCCCTGAGGGGGCATGTGCCGAACCTTTCCTACTTGATGGTTGAAACGAGAGATGGCTTAGTCGGGCCGCCACCCCCCACCGGGAAGCCCCTCGAGGAGCGCACCGACGGCCTGGGTGAGGCGATGGTCGGTGCCCGGCGTTATGGTCGACCACACCTGCCCGTCGGGCGCCGTCATCGGCGCGACGACGATCCGGCCGCGCGCGGTGTCGTACACCGCGACCGCGCCAGGGGCTCGGGTGGTCAGCCCGTCATGGTGGACGGCGGCGACGATCTCGGTGTAGCCATGGCAGGTGCCGAAGGCCGCGCCGAGGACGGTCGCCTGGTGCGCGTCGATGCCGAGCGCGTACATCGCGTCCACGTACTGGGAAGTTGTCTCCGCGGCGTCCAAGCGCGCCGCCAGATCATCGGCCGCGACGCTCACGCCTGCCACCTCCGCGGGCGCGCACTGCGGTAGCGCGGCGAGCAGCAGGCGGGCCAGTTCGCGGTCGGAACCGTCGATCGCACAGGTGCCGATCTCGAAACCGGCGCCGACCCGGACCGCGCTGGCGTGGCTCGCGCCACGGCGGGCCAAGCAGATTCGGCGCCGGTCGCCGTCGCCGTAGCTGCGGGCCACGAGTTCGGCATCGGGCTGGGCGAGGGTGTGCAGCGCGTCCGCCAGGTCGGGCTCGACGTCACCGTAGCCGTCGAAGACACCGGTAGCCGTGAGCTCGGCGACCGCGGCGTCCCTGGCGGCGCGCCAGGCGTCGAAGCTGTCCTGCTGCGGACCGACCGCCAGGACGAGAGGCAGGGTCTGGACACCGAGCCGATCGGCGACGGCCAGCAACGAATCATTGGTGAGGGTGGTCATGGCCGACCCTCCGTGGTCGCCGTGGACGCGCTCCCGGTCGGGGGCGCGGGGCGTTCGGCGACGCCGAGCACAGCGGGGGCAGCCTGGATTTCGCCTTCGGCGACCAGCTGGTCCGATTCCTCGTACGCGAGGCCGGCGCGCGGGAAGCGGGACGCCGAGTCCTGTCCACCCGCGCCCGCGCCCATCGCGCCGGGCACAACCGGCGCGGCCTGTCCGGTCGGAGTGGCGACCGGCGTCGGCTGGGGGGTGGTGGTAGCCGCCGCGGCGGACTGCACGAAAACTGGTGCGCGATACGCGGTTTGCACCGGAGCGGGCATCGGCGGCAAGGCACCGAGGCCGAGTGCGCCGAGCCCCGGCACCGCCGCGGCGCCCGGCGCCCCGGGAGTTCCCGCCTTCGCCGACTGTTCGCCCGCCAGTGCGGATTCCGGTGCGATCGGCGGCGGCGGCGCGTGCAACCAGGGCGTCGCCAGCGGTTCGCTGGCCGCCTCGTAGCTGCGCATCACCCGGGAGGCGACGGCTTTCGCCACGTCCGCCTCGGTGTCGGTCTGGGCCGCGATGGCCTTGATCGGCGCGCCCAGCGCGGTGCCGACCTGTTCCAGCGCCTGCTGCATCGCGGTGATGGCCGCGATGTCGGCGGTGTTCGGCATCGCCAGCGCGGCCACCTCGTAGGCGAGGACCTGAGCTTGCAGCCGTGCGGCATTGGCGGTCGCGGCGGCCGCGGTGTCGATCAGCCACTCCCGCAGAGTCGAGATCCGTTCCCACACCTGCTCGCTGCTCCCCGACTTCCAGGAGCCACGCAGGGTCTGCAGCACCTGCTCGTAGTCGAGCACGGCCGCGCCGAAGGCCGCGGCCAGCCGCGTCCAGGCGGCGGCCGCGTCGGCCATCGGCATCGGTCCGGCACCGGTGGTGAGGTCGGTGGCGAGCTTGTGCGGCTCACGCGCCTCCCACACCACTCCGGTGAAGCCGGGCTGCGGTGGTTCGATCATCGGTGATGGATGCCTTTACGCCGCAGGCCCGTTGAAGCCGGTGGTGTTGTCGGTTTCCATCTGATCGAACTCGGAGACCTGGGCCCGCAGGGTGGCGGCGAGCTTGTTCATCTCGTGCGCGCCGGCCTCGGCACCGGTCAGGTAGTCGTCGGCGACACCGCTGGCGGTGGTCGCGGCGCGCGTGGACACCTCGTCCGCGCCCGCGGGCACCACCCGCAGGGTCGGGGCGACCGCGGACAGCTCGGTGGTGAGCCGGTCGGCGATGCCGTCCAGTGCTGCCGCGGCCTTGCTCGCCGCGGCCGAATCGAATTCGAAGGTGTTACTCATCTGCCACTCCTGTCGTGGTCGTGCCGCGTCACAGTGAGAGTTCTTTGTCCGGCGGCGCTTCGGTGGTCACCGGTTCGGCGGCACCGACCACCGGGGTCGCCACCCCCGCGATCTGGCCGACGACTTCGTCGCCGTGATTGCCGGTCACCAACTGCGAGTGCACGGCCTCGTTGCCGCCACCATCGATCGCGCGTGCCATCGGCATGCCCGCGCCCGCGCCGGCGCCCATCGGCATATAGCCCGGTGCCGAGCCGCTCGCCGATGCGGTGGTCGTGCTCGCGCCACCGGAGCCCGCGCCCGTGCCGCCGATCGCACCGGTGGCGCCCACAGTGGACAGCCCGCCACCGCGACCGCCCTGCCAGGGACTCAACGGCGACGATGCCGCCGCCGCGCCTCCGACCGCGCCGATGCCACCGATCGCGCCGCCTCCGCCGCCGGCGCCGGACAGGCCCTCGGCCGTCTCGGTGTCGGCATCGGCGATCTCGGCGCCGGTGGTCGCCGCGTCTTCGGTCGTGCCGGTGGTGCTCGTCGACAGCGAACTCACCTGCTCGGCCAGCGAACCCAGCGACGACACCGCGGTGCTCGCCGTGCTGATCAACGGGCTGATCAGGCTCATCAGCTGACTCAGCGACTCGCTGCTCGCGTCGACACCGGACGGCGCATTGGTCACCGGGACCTTCTCGCCCGCCTGCGCCATCTCGCCGCTCCGCGCCACCATCTCGGCCTTGGTCTCGGCCGTGATGGCCAGACCCTCGGCCATGGCCTCCATGGTGGCCGCGATCAGCACCGCCTGCCCGCCCGGCGTCGCCGCGTAGAGCGGGGCGAGGGCCACAGTGGCCGAATAGCGTGCGATCACCGCGGCCAGCTTGGCACCACCCACGGCGACGTTGCCCGCCGCGTGGGTGAGCACCGCCTTCTCCTGCACGCTCTGCGTCGCGAGGTTGGCACCGTCGGACTGCGCCGCGGTCGCCTTGTTCGTCGCCTCGGTCGCCGCGGCGCTCTGCCACAGCTGCATCACCGTCTGCAACGCGGTCGACCCCAGTGACATCGCTGTCTCGAGCACCGAGGTGATATTCGACAGCGCGTCGGTGGGATTCGACGACGTGCCGGACGTGGAGTTCGTGCCGCCGAGCGCGCCGGTGCCGAAAGCGGAGGCCAGATCGGTGAGCGGCCGCATCAGCGCGGACAGGTCG
Organism: Nocardia canadensis; assembly: GCF_032656385.1. Taxonomy (NCBI): domain Bacteria; kingdom Bacillati; phylum Actinomycetota; class Actinomycetes; order Mycobacteriales; family Nocardiaceae; genus Nocardia; species Nocardia canadensis. The sequence continues at coordinate 764,588 of NZ_JAVCWB010000002.1, read as the reverse complement.
ATCGTCGGCAGCGCGGGCATTTCCGGCAGCTGGATGAACTCCGGCAACTGCGGCAACTGCGGCAGACCCATCGAGCTGAGCACCTGGCTCACCGGCTGGTCCAGCATCGGGGCCAGGGAACTACCGCGCAGCAGCTCGAGCACGGTCGGGTCGACCGATGCCGCCGCATCGGCCGTGCTTCCCCCGGGATAGGTCATGGCTACTGATCGACCGCTGCGATGCCCAGCTTGGCCGCACCGTCGGCGCCCTCATAGGTCGCAGCAGCCTGCGCGGCGGTCAGCGCGGTACCCGCGTGCACCGCGGCGAGCTGCGCCACCGAGGTCAGATGGTTGGCCTGCGCGTAGGCGAAGGACAGCAGGAATTCCTGGCCGATCAGGCCGAACACGGGCACCGCGGCGGCCATCGTGGCGGCCTGGTCGACCGCGCCCGCCTGGGCGACCCCCGCCGCCATGGTGGCCGAGGCACCCGCGTACGCACGAACTGCGTCGGGAACTACCGCAACGTGATTCATGGCTATCGTCCAATCTCGAAACAGCCCATGGTGTTTCGTTACCTTATCTACCCGTCGGAAACCCGCGCCACACAAATCGGCGGTTAAAGCCAGTTGAATCTCACATGCCCGTTTGGTTGTACGCGGTCACCAGCTCGGCGCGCTCACCGAACGCACGGTGTGCGGCGGCCTGCGCGGTCCGCACCAGGACCTGCTCGAAATCGGCCGGTGACAATCGGCCGACCGCCGCGGAGAGTTCCAGCCCGACCAGCGCGCCGCTGCCGTCGACGGTCACCGTCACCGCCCCGTCGGGCGAGGTTTCCTGCGCCCTGATGCCATTGGTCGCCTCGGTCAGGTCCTGCAGCCGATAGAGCTGGCCCTGCACCTTCGCGATCAGCTCATCCATGGTTTCGACCATCGCCGTGTCCTCCCCTCTCGCTCGCTAGACCGACCGTAGCCAGCTGTCCGGCTCGGTGTCGTACTCCTGTTCCTCGACGATCTCCGCCGCCGCGACCTCGGCCTCGGTCGGCAATCCCGTCGCGGCCAGCAGCACCGGATCGAACCCGGCCTCCGCCAGCTGATTACGCCGTGCCAGTCCGGCCCGCTTGGCCGACTTCTGGCACAACCGCAGGATCTCGGCCGCCAGGTCGGCGGGATCGCGGCGCAGCTGATCCGCGTCGACGGTGATTCCCACCGGCAGCCCCTGCTCGGTGGTCCGTACCGTGATCGCCCCCGTCAGCGACGACGCGCTGAACTCGGTCGGAAACTCGTCCATCGATGCCCCTCCCATCCGCACTAGGCCCGATCATCCCTGATGGCTCTGACAACTTCGGCGATCTGGCTGTTGATCAGCGATACCACCCGTCGGCGATCGGCACCGACGGCCACCGGCGGCGTGCCGGGGACGATCACATAGCGACCGTCGTCGGTCAGATCGCGCCAGCCCAGCCGCAATCGGAGTATCCCGCGCGGACCGAATCGCGACCAGCCCTGCTCGATGTCGATGAAGCCGTCACGATCCAGCGGCGCCTGCTGAAAGGTCTGTGTCTGCACCGCGGAGTCGTCGTCGTAGTGCTGCACCAGCGAGCGACCATAGGTGCGGTCGAATTGATCATCGCCCGGTTCGTCGAGGCGGATGTCGCGGCCACGGCCCGCCTCGGCCTCGGGCAGGTGATCGGCGATCACCTCGCCCAGCGACAGGGCGCTGTGCCGCGTGACGACGAATCCCTCGGCGTGGTAGAGGGTTTCGCCGGGCCGCTGCCGTACCAGGTAGCCCAGTTCGCCCTTGCGCACCGCGAGCATGCGCACCGAATAGGCGGGATCGATCAGCTTCTCGCCACCGCCGTAGCCACGCACCGCGATCCGGATGTCGGGGTGCGTGAGCACATCGATGATCTCGTCGAGCTCGTGTCCCCACCGCCGCCTGATTCGCGCCCACGCGTCCTTGCGCACGAATTCGGCCTCGTCCGCGTCGCCCGGTGCGCCGGTGTGGATGAACGGGTCGGGCATGTACTCCTCTTCGATGCCCGTCCACAGCGCGTCGAACTCGTCACCGGTGAATTCCCAGGTGGGCGTCACTGTTCCACCACCGGCCTCGCCACGATCGGCGCGTCACCGATGGCCTCGTCCAAGTGGTCGGTCGAGTCGAGGTAGTCGGCCCGCTTGTGTTCCTTCTGCTGGCCCTGGCCGCCCGCGCCGGCGCCACCCATCGGCGCCATGGGCATGCCGCCCATCGGTGAACCGGCGGCCGAGGACGCCACGCCCGCGCGGAAGCCCTCGGCCCCCGTGACGGCCGAGGCGCGTGGGAACAGCTTGGACGCGCTGTCCAAGCTCGGCGACAGCGGTGCGGCTCCCGCGCCACCGCCGCCGGCGCCCGAACCACCGCCGCCGCCCCCGCCTTTGCTCGCGGCGCTGAGCGCCTTCTTGGCCTGATCCTGTAGCGAACTGAGCGCCGCGGAGCCCGGAATCCCCGCCAGGGAACTCTGTTCGGCGGCCGAGGACGCCTGCTCCAGCGCGGATTGCGCGGCCGAGCTCGCTTGCTCGAGACCGGACTGCAGCGCCGAGGTCAGCTGATCGGCACCGGACGAACCACTCGATCCGCTGCCACCGTTCTGGCCGCCGGACCCGTTCTGACTCCCCGTGCTGTCCTTGCCACCGGTGTCGCTGCCCGACTTCTGTCCCTGCAACTCGGCGAGCGCCCGATCGAAGGCCGCCAGGGATTCCCCGGATTTCGAGCTGGAACCCGAGCCGGAGCCCGAACCCGAGCCGGACCCGCTTCCACTTCCACTTCCACTTCCACTGCCGTTGCCGTTGCCGTTCCCATTGCCGTTCCCGGTCCCGTCGCCCGTGGTCGGCGCGGTCGGCTCGGGCAGCGTGGGGATATGGCTGGTCGTGCTGTTGAGCCCGGGGACATAGGTGTTCCACATGACCTGACGGCCGTTCTTGGCGCAGGTCTCCTTGTCCGCCTGGGCCTGGGTACCGTTGGGGTCGGAGTAGCAGCGGGGCAGCATGAGCGCCGTCGCCAGCCCCTTGGAGGTGGCGTTGATCCAGCCGACGGTGTAGTCGAGCGCCGCGGCCACCTGTTTGGTCTGCTCGACCAACAAGCCGTTGGCCTCGTGATAGGCCGACATCGCCGCCATGGCGCGGGTGGCGCCGCCCGGGCTGGTCCAGCTCTTCTTGCTCGCTTCGACTTTGGCGTTCAGATCGTCGAAACCTGTTTTGAGCAGATCCGCCAGATCACCCCAGAACAACGCGGTGTGGGCCAGACTGCCGGGCACCGTCGACAGCGACGACATGATCGCCTGCAGTTCGTTGTAGTTGTAGTTGGGGGTCTCGGCCTTCATGCCCGCCGGATCGAACGTCTTGCCGTCGGCCAGGATCTTCGGCAGGTTCACCGCCGTCGCGACCGCCGGATATTGGACGACGGTGGGCGGCAGCACCAATTTCGTACTGGCGCTGCGGCCCTGTTCGATCTTGGTGCGCAGCGATTCCAGATCGACTTTGCTTCCGTCCTCGGCGCCCTTGTAATGCCGGGCCGCGTCGAGGAAGGTGTTGGCGACATTGTCGAGAACGGTCTCGTGTTTGCCGAGCACGGTCTTCAGCTGACCGGCCTTGCCCTCGAACTGCTTCGACAGTTGCTTACCCGACTCCAGCGAGGAGAAATCGGGCAGGTTCGCGACACCGTCCGCGGCGGATTTGACGGAATTGACCCAGTACCGCGCGTTGTTGGCGGCTTCGACCAGGTTCGGCAGCGCCGACGGCTCGAGCATCAGCGATCCGTCCGAGGCTGCCGAACGCAGCCCCGCCCACTGATCCTGCGCCGATGGTCCCGTCATGAAGTCGACCCTCCCTGTCCGTACCGGTGCCGCCTCGCGCCCCGCCTGGCACCGCTACCACGACACCGCCGATTCGCACGGCTTGCTAACGATTCTACGGTCCGACAGATGAATTCCGCATGTACAGCGCCGATCCCGCTGGTGGCGATGGCTCGACCATCCGCCGCCGCCGATCTCACCAGCTCGCGTCGGTGGCGGTCCGCGAGCGATCCCGCGCGCCGTCCGGCTCGTCGGCTGAGAGCCGTTCCCGCTCAGGCGAGTTGGGCGGTTCCAGCGACGCCTCCACGGGCTGCGGGATGGCGAATCCATCCATGTCGTCGACCAATTCGGTGATCTTCGGGAGCCGAGCGCGTTCCCGCTGAATCGGCGCCATCATCTCCTGGGTCTTGCGCGCGACCTCGGTCGCGGCCTGCTGGGCGGCCTCGGTGACGGCCTTGGCGATCTCGGTGTAGGTGAGATCGTCGATGTCGGGGGTGAACTTCGTTTCGATCACCTTGTAGTCGGCGTTGACCGTGACGGTCACCCGCTTGCGCACGGTGGCGCTGGCGATGATCTTCGCGCGGTCCTGCTGCACCTGCGCGATCGCCTGCATCTGCTTCTGCACCGTCTCGAGGATGTCCGCCATCTGCGCCTTGGCGTGTTCGTTGGTCATACTCGATTCCCTCCGACTTCCGAGCCGTCCCGAGCGGCTCTTCGGTGAGCGAGCACACCACACCCACCACGCCCGCGCAACAGCACCAGCGCTCAGCTCACCGCGCCAGGCCCACGGAATGCGTGCCGAGCAAACCGGCGAGATTCAGCTCGAACCAGGCGGCGTCGACGTGATAGGCGTCGGCGGGAAAGACCCGTGTGAAGGACTCCCTGGCCACGGCCGCCCGCTCGGCGGACTCGACCAGACCGAGCACGGCATCCTTCTGCGCCTGCGACGCCTTCTCGCCGAGCAGTCCGGTCAGCACCTCGACAACGGTTCTGGTATCCCACATCCCCGGCACCGCGGCGGCGAGCGCGTCGGCCCCCGCGGAGGCACCCCGGTACCAGCGGCCCCCCTCCCACCAGTAGCAGAAGGTGAGCAGACCGTTCTCGGCCCGCCGGTTGATCACCGGCGCCGCGACCCAGTCGGGGGCACCCAGGTAGAAGTCCGGCATCGGCAGGTCTTTGTTGTAGACGGCGTCGAGTTCCGGTGCGTTCCACACCCCGCCGGAGAGCACGGCGCGGTCGCCGGGCAGCAGGCACAGGGTGGAACCGCTGAACTTGGAACCCTCGAAGACATGGAACGCCGGTGTCACCCGCGGCCCCCACTTGGAGCCGACCGCGACGAAAGCCGCGGCGATCAGCGCCCATCGGCGTGCCATCGGCTCGAGCGCGGGGAACTCCACGTCCGGCGCCGAGCCTGCCGCGCCCCGGCCCGCCGCGATATCCGCGCGCGCCTGCTCGGCCGCGGCCACCGGGCCGCGCACCTGCCGATTGCCATGGCGGATGTAGGCGGCCAGCCAGATCGGCAGGCGATCGCGCGGATAGATCTCGATGTCGGTGCGGTACACCGTCGGCGGGAACAGCTGATCGTCCGGGAACGGCTCGTCGCCGTAGTCGTAGTCGACCTCCATCCGGCCGGCGTTGGTGAGGGTGAGCAGGTAGCGCCACCACGGACCGTCGCCCATCGAGGCGGAGATGTGCCGGTGCTCGCGCAACGACTCCAGCAGTTCCGGACTCGGGAAGACCCGGGCGAAGCGCCCCTGCTCGTCGTGGAAGACGATCATCGACACCTCGGCCGCCGCCGTCATCGCGAACGACGCCTCGACCGTGGTCCAGCCCGGCGGTCCCAGCGCCGCCACGGTTTTCGCGATCCGATGACTCAGTGCGGCGGCGCGCTCCGGAATCCCGCCGTCATCGGTCACCACCGTGGTGAGGGTGAATCCGACATCGGGATCACCGGCCAGCTCGTCAGCCACTGCGCACTCCTTCGTCTAGTCCCGGTCTTCGCCGTACCGCGCGATCACCGCACCCGCCTCGTCCCAACGGGTGCGGGTGAGCAGCGCGCCGTCGTCGTCGAAGACGGTCTCTTCCTTGCGGTCTCCGGTGGGGAACCATTCGACCCAGTGGCCCACCTCGTGCCGATCGGCGTATTCGCTGGTGTAGCGGGGGGTGCCGTCGAGGTACCAGCCGCGAGTCGGCCCGTCGCGGTAGCCGTCGGCGTAGGTGGCCAGATCGGTGATGGGGGCGCTCGGCGCCGGGCGGCGGAATTCCTGGCCGGTGAACGGCACGCCGCCGTAGTACATCCGGTTTTCCGTCTCGTCCCAGCGCAATTCGGGGTCGTCGGACGACACCGCGTCGGCGGCGATGCCCTTGCGGGTGCGCTCGTCGGCGAATTCGATGAGCGCGCCCGCCTCGTCCCAGACCGAGTGGGTCTGCAGGACGCCTTCGATGTCGTAGACGTCTTCGAGGCGGCGGGCGCCGCCGGGGTACCACTCCTGCCAGGTGCCGACCGGCCGATTGCGGTAGAACTCGCCGTTGTAGCGCATCGTGCCGTCGGGGTACCAGCCCGACCAGTCGCCGTCGCGCTCGCCATGGTCGTAGCTCCAGTACTCGCGCCAGGTGCCGTCGGGGCGGGTGTGGGTCACCGCGCCGGTGTACGGCTCACCGCGATACGACAACCTGCCGGTCGCCGCATCGATCTCCACGTCCGGATCGTTCCATTCGATCGGATCGTCACTCACCTGGGGAAACCTCTCCGATCGGTCAGGCTCTGTCGCTGAACATTGTCATCCGGCTGGCGGGATCGGCAACTACGTTACGGATCAGCAGTCCGAGGTCCAGTTCCGGTGGGAGTGCCCGGTAGATCAGCTCACCCATCGGCCTGCCACCCACCGCGACGGTGAATCGCGTCATCCGCTGCGCCGACCGTTCCCAGCCCACCTGCGCGGCGCCGCTGAGATCGATCGCCTGGGTGCCGACCTGCACCATCAGCCGGTCGGCGAGCCGGTAGAAGATCACCGTCACCCCACCGAGGTCGGCGTACAGGCCGTCCGCGCCGATCTGCCCCGGCGCGGCGGGCCGCAATGCCCCCGACTGCGGATCGAACTCGGCGAGCACACCGCTGGCGTACGGGCGCACGACCAGCCTGACCCGTTCGACCGGAGCCTGGTACTCCGGCCGATACGGCCTGCGCTGACCGCTCTGCCCTGCGCTCGGCGGCATCGCCGGCGGCGGATACCCGGGAGCACCACCCGAGGGATAGCCGGAGCCCGGCTGCTGCCCACCGGATTGCCCGTTGCCGCGACCATTTCCCGGTGCGGACGGCTGGTCATTGCCCGGCGGATACAGCTGCCCATTGCCCGGCGGATACGACGGACCGCCACCGGGCGGGTATGGCTGACCGCCACCGGGCGGATACGGCTGACCGCCACCGGGCGGATACGGCTGACCGCCACCGGGCGGGTACGACGGACCGCCACCGGGCGGATACGGCTGACCGCCACCGGGCGGGTACGACAGACCGCCACCCGGCGGATACGGCTGACCGCCACCCGGCGGATACGACGGACCGCCACCCGGCGGATACGGCTCACCGCTCCCAGGCGGGTACGGCTGAACCGGCCCTGGCGGTTGGGTACCCCACGGCGGCAACGGCGGCATGGTGGGACCACCGACCGGCGGGGTCGGCGGAATCGGGAAGGACGGGACCGTCGGTTCGTGCGGAGCCGGTTCCTGCTGCTGCGGCGGCACCGGCGGGCACGGCGGCTCGGGAATCTCCGGCGGGCACGGCGGATCCACCTGACCTGGTGGACTCGGCGGCACCGGCGAACGCGGCGGCTCGGGCGGACTCGGCGGCTCCGGCGAACGCGGCGGCTCCGGCGTACGTGGCGGCTCCGGTGTCGATGCCAGTGGGGGTACCGGCCAAGCGACTGCGTCGAACCGCGGCACCTCGAGCTCTACCTCGTACTCGTGCGGCGGATGCGGAATGTGCGACCGATAGGCCGACCCCGGCAGCTGCCGCCCCATCCCCGGTCGATCCCCGTCCGGAGTGCGCGGCGGCGCCTGCCCACCCGGATCGAAACCCTTGTCCGGCTCCTGCCCACCGTCCCGATCGGCATCCGGATCATCGGACCTGTTCCGACCGCCACCATCGGCGTCCGGATCACCGCCCACCGGCCGAGGACGCGAACCGTCACCGGGCGCGGAAGGCCCACGGCCTGCGTCCACCGCGGATTCGTCCGCCTCACCGACCGCAGGCCGACGAACACCCTGACTCGCCTGATGATCAGCCGGAAGGCCAGGATCACCCGGATCGGTCACCGGCCGCGACACCGGCGGCCGAGAGGTATCAGCCTCGCCCACGACACCTTCCGGATCGATGGGCGACCGACGGCGCGAACCGTCACCAGGCTCCGGCACGGCGGCGCCGCGATCGGCATCCGCACCGGGCTCATCGGAATCAGCGCCCGCCGGACGGCGAACACCCTCAGCCGCAGGGTGATCCGTCGCGATGCCCGGATCACCCGGATCGGTCACCGGCCGCGACACCGGCGGCCGGGCCGGATCATTCTCGGCCACGAGATCATCCGGATCGGTGGACCGACGGGGCTCGCGCGGGCCGGCGTCGCCCGGCAGCCCGGTATCGGCGTTCTCCGCGGGCGGCCCGCTCTCCGGGCCCGCGGACAGTCCTGGACGCACCGGCGCGCCGTTGACGGCCGGACCAGAGGCGGTGAGGCCGGGCGCAGGCGATCCAGCGGGAGTCGGCCCGGCGGCGTCCTCGGCGGGCGCGGGCAGCCCGGGCCGGTCCGCCCCGCCGAGTTCGGGGTCGGTGACGAACGGTTCGGTGAGCAGCTCCCGCAACCGGGCGATATCGGCTGCGGCCCTGCGGATCTCGTCGCGGATCTGCTCGTGCACCTCGGCGAGCTTGTCCAGGGTCAGTCGCTCGTGCTTGTCGATGCGACCGTCCCGGAACCACTCGTAGACCTTCGCCACCTTCGCGTCGTCGGCGTCGGTGAGGTCGGCGCCGAGCAGGCGGGCGTGGTCGCGGCTCGGGCCGGGGACGGCGTCGCCGGGCACGGGTGGCAGTGGCGACCGGTTGCCGAGATCGGCGGCGCCCACCTCCCGCAAGAAGTCCAGGGCGTCGCGCTCGTGCACCGGCGGATCGTCGCCGACGGCACGCGGATCGGTCTCCGGGTTGTAGACCAGGTCGTCGGCGTACGGATCGATCTTCGCCAGCGCCCGGACGTAGTCGGCGAGCGGACCGGTGAGATCGTCCGTCGCACCCCGGGCCGCGCGGTTCGACACTGCCTCGGCCAACGCGGCGGCGTCCAGCGGCAGACCACCGCGCGGCAACCCGAGATGCGGAGCGAGCGCGTCCCGCGCGGCATCGACCGCGGCCGGGTCGAACGCGCGCAGCAGTTTCGCGTACTCGGTGAGGTCCTTGGCGCGCTGGCGGTGCAGTTCCACCCGGGTGCCGGGATCGGCGAGCCGTTGGGCGACCAGTTCCGGTCCGAGATCGCCCGCGTCGACGCCGAACCGCAGTGCCAGCGCGCTGCGCGCGTTGTGCAGCGCGTTGAAGTTGTCGACCGCGTCGACGCTGATCGCGTAGTCGACGGCCGCCTCGAGCTGCCTGGCCCGCACCTGATTGGCCCGTTCCAGCTCGGTGAGCAGATCGGTCAGTCGCTCACGCGACAGGTTCGAGGGATCGTCGATGCCCAGCCTGCCCGCCACCTCGGCGAGCTCCGCGCGCACCTGGGCCAGCGAACGTGGTTCCCGGACCGGCTGATTCACCTCATCGGCGACGACCGGCAGGTTCGTCTCCGGCGCGGTGTGCCGCGGCGGTGTCTCGATCATCCGCCACGGACCCGACCCGTCCCGCACCATGGTCGCGTCGACGGTGCGGCCGTCGACTTCGCCCCGCAGGTGCCGGACCTCCGGCGCGTCGACCTCCAGGACGCGCACGCGCCCCTGGTCGTCGACCCCGACGATCCTGACCTGGATCTCGACCTCGCCGCGATTGAGCCGATCGAGGAAATCCCCGTCGGCCTCGGCCAAGGCCCGAGCCAGCGCACGTTCGTGTCCGGCGCCGGTATCGACGATCGCGATCGTGCCGTTCTCGGCATCGACGACCAACCGGTCACCGGTATCCCCGGCAGCGAAATCGGCCACCCGCTGGGTGAATTCGCCCAGCACACCGACATTGTCGTCGAGTTGCCCACGCAGCCTGGCGACCTCGGCGTCGAGGTTGCGGACCAGCGCTTCCAAGTCGGCGCCCGCCAGATGGGCCCACGTCGACCGCTCGTCCCGCAGGCCCGCACGGCGCAGCGCGTCGTCGAAGATCTTGCGCGCGTCCTCGGCGTGCACGGTCCCCGAACCACCGTCGTCGCTCAGATCGGGCCAGATGTCGACCCATTCGCCGCCGTTGTTCACCCCGCGCCAGTTCAGCATGTCGAAGCCGAAGCGGTCACCCCTGGCCGCCACGACTTCCTTCAGATAGGCGCCCAGCGGGTCCTTGCTGAAGAAGTTGGCGGGCCGGAACGGGATGTCGGCATGCTCCTGGTTGAACAACCGCGCGGCGGCCTCCAGCGCCTGGATCACACCGTCGCGACGCAACAACCGGTACTCGGCCTCGGCGAGCGCCTTACGCAGACCTTCCTCGCTGAAATCGGTGATCCGCACGCCGAGTTCGCGGGCGAGCGCATCGAGCACGGTGGCGTCGGCGATGCGCTGGTCGACCGCGTCGACCACGTCCCGCAACCACGGCGGCAACGGCTCGGCGACCGCGGGCGACTGCTCGGGTTCGCCCGTCGACTGCCGCGGCTCAGCGGTTTCGGTGCGCTCCGGCGCTTCCCGGGCGGCCTGTTCCACCGGTGTCAGGCTTTCCGGTTCCAGCAGATGCTCGAGCCCGGCATCGCGCAGTTCCTGTTCGATCCGACGGCGCAGCTCCGGATCGGCGTCGGAGATCCACGGCTTGTACTCGGTGCCGTCGAGATTGCGCAACGGCAGGAATTCACCCGCCTGGTTCGCGATGCGCGCGGACAGATGCTTGAGGATCGGCACCAGCTCGCGCTTGCGCCACATCTCGATGCTCTCTTTGAGGATGCGCACCGGATTGAACTTGAGCTGGAGCTGGTCGTATTCGCCGCCAGGCGCGTCCGGGGTCGCGTCCTTCACCGTGGTCAGCGGCAGCCCGGCACTGTGGCCCAGCATCGACAGGGCGGCGCTGTCCTGGGTCGACCCGGACGGGTACTTCGGGTTCTCGCCGTAGAACCCACGGTTGACGATCCTGTCCCACAGCCTGCGCAGCCAGCGCTTCTTGGGTGTCTCGACAGCTGTCTCGGCGGGCCGCACCTGCGGCGTCGGCTCGGGCCGCGCGACGGGTTCGAGGTGCCAGGCGTCCGGTCCGTCCTCGACCCGCCGGACCAGTGTCTGGTCGCCGTCGACATCGACGGACAGCATCCGGTCGTCGAGTGTGGTACGCGCCAGCCGATCCAGATGCGCGAGATCGGCGGCGTCCCGGGTGACGCCGGCGCGCAATCGGGTGATGTCGTCGGCGGCGCGGACGAGACCGGGATCGGCCGCCAGCCCGAGCCGGGCCGCCCAGCGACGCGCGACGGCCTCGCGAGCCGCCCGCTGCTGCGGATCGGTCGCCGTCTCGGCGTGGCGCACCGCCGAGGCGAACGCCTCGACCGCGCCCGCGCGCAGCAGCTGCCGATATCGAGCCCCGTCGAGCGAACCGGGGTCGGTGAGGTCGACCCCGAACCTCGCGGCCAGCCGGTCCAGTGCCTGCTGCGCGGGCTCCATCCGGGGTCCGCCCGGCTGCTGGGTGCCGTCGGCGGGCGGCAGGATCGCGGTGGGATGCAGCGGCTGAGCCTGCGGGTTCGGTTCCGGTTCGGTACCGAGCGACGGCCGGGAGCCATCGTCGAGCCCGGCCCGGCGCAGGTCGTCGGCGACCTCGGCGCGGACCTCGGGATCGCCCTCGACCCGCCACTGGTCGATACCGTCCTGGAGCTGATCCAGGTTCAGTGGCGCGTAGTCGTCCGGGTAGCGCATCGGCGCACCGAGCTCGGCATCGGGATCCAACGCACGGTCGAGGAATCTACGCGCCCTGGCCATATCGGCGATCTCGGCCAACGCCCCGAGCGGATCACGCTGACCGGTCAGCGCCTCACCCAGGCCGAGCGCCTCGGCAAGCCGACGCACCTGCTCGACCCGCTCCGGAGTCAGCGGCGGCGCGTCCGCGTGGGTCGACGGCGGCAGATCACCGAGGTCGCGCAGGAACTGGCGCACATCGTCGATCCGGACGTCGCGCTGCTCGGCACGGCTCGACGGATCGGCCGGTGCTTCGGCACCCGGCTGATCCAGCCCGGCGGCATCGGGCACCGCGAGTTCCGCGGGTGCGGTCGGGATGCCCCGGTCGAACGGCGACGAATTCTTCGCCGGCTCCTCGGGTTCCGGGCTCGGCGCGGTCGGCGGATGCGCGGGCGGCTTCGACGGCGGGCCGCCGGGCGCGGGCCGCGGCGCGGGCGGCTCGCCCGGATCGTCGTCACCCCGCGAATCCCGGCCACCGTCGTCCGCAGGCGGAATGCCACTGTGACCGTCGGCTTCCGAGCCTGTGGGCAGTCCTGGTCGCACGGACGATCCGGGCACGGCCGGGGTGGCGGGAGCAGGCAGGCCGGGCGTCGGTGGCCCCGCCGGGCGCGCCTCGGAGGGCCCGTCCAGCGCGGGCTTGTCCGCGCCACCGAGCTCGGGATCGGTGACGAACGGCTCGGTGAGCAGCTCCCGCAACCGGGCGATATCGGCCGCCCGCTGCCGGATCTCGTCGCGGATCTCCGCGTGTACCTGCGCGAGCTGTTCGAGGGTGAGCCGTTCGTGCTTGTCGATGCGACCGTCGCGGAACCACTCGTAGACCTGCGCCACACGGTCGTCGTCGGCGCCGGTCAGATCGACACCGAGCAGCCGGGCGTGATCGCGGCTGGGACCGGGAACCGCGTCCTCGGGGGCGGGCGGCAGCGGCGACCGGTCGGTGAGAACATCGGCGCCGACTTCCCGCAGGAAGTCCAGGGCGTCGCGGTCGTGCACCGGCGGATCGTCGCCGACGGCACGCGGATCGGTCTCCGGGTTGTAGACCAGGTCGTCGGCGTACGGATCGATCTTCGCCAGCGCGCGCACGTAGTCGGCGAGCGGGCCGGTCAGATCGTCGAGGTCGCCGCGCGCGGCGCGGTTGGACAGCGCCTCGGCGAGCGCGGTCGCGTCCAACGGCAGACCACCGCGAGCCAGCCCGAGATGCGGAGCGAGCGCGTCCTGCACGGCATCGACCGCGGCCGGGTCGAACGCGCGCAGCAGTTTCGCGTACTCGGTGAGGTCCTTGGCGCGCTGACGGTGCAGTTCCACCCGGGTGCCGGGATCGGCGAGCCCGTCGGCGATCACCTCCGGCGTGAGCGCCTCGGGTGGCACGCCGAAGCGCAGTGCGAGCGCGCTACGCGCGTTGTGCAGAGCGTTGAAGTTGTCGATCGCGTCGGCGCTGCGCGCGTAGTCGACCAGGCCCTCCACCTGCCTGGCCCGCACCTGATTGGCCCGGTCCAGCTCGGCGAGCAGGCTGTTCAGCCGCTCCCCCGGCAAGTTCGACGGGTCGTCGATCCCGAGCCGTCCGGCGACCTCGGCGATGTCGGCTCGCACCTCGGCCTGCGAACGCGGTTCCCGGACCGGCAGATTCGGTTCCTCCGGCACGACCGCCAGGTTCGCTTCGGCCTCGACACCGCGTGGCGCGGCATCGACCATCCGCCACGGGCCGGCCCCGTCGCGCAGCATGGTCGCGTCGACGGTGTGCCCGTCCACCTCGGTGCGCAGGTGCCGCACTTCGGGTGCGTCGATCTCGAGCAGGTGCACGCGGCCGTGCTCGTCGATCCCGACCGCGCGGATCTCGATCTCGACCTCGCCGCGGTTGAGCCGGTCGATGAAGTCCCCGTCGGCCTCGGCCAAGGCCCGGGCCAGCGCCGCCTCGTGCCCGGCGCCGGTATCGACGATGGCGATCTTGCCGTTCTCGGCGTCGACGACCAGTCGGTCGCCGGCGTCCGCGGCGGTGAAATCGGCTACCCGCCGGGTGAATTCACCCAGCCGTGCGATGTTGTCGTCGAGGTGCCCGCGCAGCTTCGCGATCTCGCCGTCGAGGTCGCGCACCAGCGCGTCCAGATCGGCACCGGCCAGATGCGCCCATGTCGACCGCTCGTCTCGCAACCCGGCCCTGCGCAGCGCGTCGTCGAAGATCTTGCGCGCGTCCTCGGCGTGGACGGTCGGTCCGTCGCCGTCGTCGCTGAGGTCACCCCACGGGTTGACCCACTCGCCGCCGTTGTTCACCCCGCGCCAGTTCAGCATGGTGAAATCGAACTGGTCGCCCCTGGCCGCGACGACTTCCTTCAGATAGGCGCCCAGCGGGTCCTTGCTGTGGAAGTTGGCGGGCCGGAACGGAATATCCGTGTTCTCCTGGTTGAAGAACCGGGCGGCCGCTTCCAGCGCCTGGATCACACCGTCGCGGCGCAACAGCCGGTACTCGGCCTCGGCGAGCGCCTTGCGCAGACCTTCCTCGCTGAAATCGGTGATCCGCACACCGAGTTCGTGCGCCAGCGCCTCCAGGACGGTCGCGTCGGAGATACGGCCGTTGACGGCGTCGACCACCTCGCGCAACCACGGCGGCAGCGGCTCGGCGACCGCGGGCACTTCCTCGCCGTCCCGCGAGATCTGGACCGGCTCATCGGATTCCGGCAGCACCTTGGTCTCCCGCGCGGCCAGTTCGGCGGGCGTCAGGCTTTCCGGTTCCAGCAGATGCTCGAGCCCGGCATCGCGCAGATCCTGTTCGATCTGACGGCGCAGCTCCGGATCGGCGTCGGAGATCCACGGCTTGTACTCGGTGCCGTCGAGATTGCGCAACGGCAGGAACTCGCCCGCCTGGTCGGCGATCCGCGAGGACAGGTGCTTGAGAATCGGCACCAGCTCACGGTTCTGCCACATGTACACGCCCTCTTTGAGAATGCGTACGGGGTTGAATTTGATCTGGAGCTGGTCGTACTCGCCACCGGGCGCGTCCGGCGTCGCGTCCTTCACCGTGGTCAGCGGCAGGCCGGCATCGTGGCCCAGCAGCGACTGGCCCGCGCTGTCCTGGCTGGAGCCGGACGGGTACTTCGGATTCTCGCCGTAGTAGCCACGATTGACCAGCCGATCCCACAGCTTGCGCAGCCAGTTCTTCTTCGGCGGCACCTCGACCGCCTGCTCGGTGGTCCGGGTGCGCGGTGCGGGCTCGGGATGCGCGATGGGTTCCAGATGCCAGCTGTCCGGTCCGTCGACCACGAGCCGCACCAGTGTCTTCTCGCCGTCGATGTCGAGCGAGAGCACCCGGTCGCCGAGTTCGGCCTGCAACAGGTGGTCCAGATGGGCGAGATCGCCCGCATCGCGGGTCACCCCGGCGCGCAGCCGGTTGATGTCGTCGGCTGCCCGGGCGAACCCCGGATCGGCGGGCAGCCCGAGACGGGCGGCCCAGCGTCGGGCGACGGCCTCCCGCTGTGCCCGCTGCTGCGGATCGGTCGCCGCTTCGGCGTGGCGCACCGCCGAGGCGAACGCCTCGACCGCGCCCGCGCGCAGCAGCTGCCGGTACCGCGCGGCGTCGAGGGAACCGGAATCGGTGGGGTCGACCCCGAACCTGGCCGCCAGCCGGTCCAACGCCTGCTGGGCGGGCTCGAGCCGCGGGCCACCGGGTCGTTGCGCGCCGTCCTCGGGCGGCAGGATCGCGGACGGGCGCAGCGGTTGCGCCGGCGCGTCCGGCTCCGGCTCGGTGCCCAGCGAGGGCCGGGAGTCGTCGGCCAGCCCGGCCCGGCGCAGGTCGTCCGCGATCGCGGCGCGGTCGGCGGGATCGCCCTCGACCCGTGACTGGTCGATACCGTCCTGGAGCTCGTCGGTGTCGAGCGGCTCGTAGTCGTCGGGGTAGCGCATGGGACGCCCGAGTTCGGCATCGGGATCCAACGCACTGTCGAGGAATCCACGCGCCCTGGCCATATCGGCGATCTCGGCCAACGCCCCGAGCGGATCACGCTGACCGGTCAGCGCCTCACCCAGGCCGAGCGCCTCGGCAAGCCGACGCACCTGCTCGACCCGCTCCGCAGTCAGCGGCGGCGCGTCCGCGTGCGCCGACGGCGGCAGATCGCTCAGCTCCTGCAGGAACTGATGCACATCGTCGAGGAAGTCGCTGCGCTGCTGGACGCGGTTCGCCTGGTCGCCGGGAGCGGCCGGGTCGGCGTCGGCCCGGACGGGCGCGGACTCGCCGGGCACGGCCAGTTCGGCCGGCGGTTTCGGGACGCCGAAGTCGAATCGCGACGAACTCCTCGACGGCTCTGGGGTTTCCGGTGCCATCGGCGGACGCGACGGCTCCTCGGGTTCCGGGCTCGGGGCCGTCGGCGGACGCGACGGCGGTTTGGACGGCGGACCGGCGGGCGCGGTCGGCGGTGCGGGCGGATCGCCGTCACCGTCGTCGTCACGCGAGCCGGTGTCGTCGTCGGAAGTCCCCCGGCGCGCGCCGTCGTCGCCGACCGATCCGTCCCCGACCGGCTCCGGCGCACCCTGCCGCTCCACCGCGGCCGCGAACCTGGCCGCCATTTCCGCACGGGCGGCGTCGAATTCCTGCTGCGCCCGCAGATACGACTCCAGCGCCTGCCGATCGGCCAGGACTTCGGCGTCGAGGTCCTCCGGCCGGACCTGCGCCGCCTCGGCGAGTTCGGCACGCAACGCGTCGAACTTCTGCTGGGCCGCGAGGTAGGACTCCAGCGCGGCCAGATCGGCGGCACGCACCGCGAAGTCGGGGTCGGTGTCGGCGCCACGCCGCGCGGCGACCCGGGCGTCCTGCGCCGCCAGTTCCTCGAACCGGGCCGCGATCTCGGCCTGCGCGGCATCGAACTCCCGCTGGGCGCGCAAATACGACTGCAGCGCGGCCAGGTCGGCGTCGACGGCGTCGAGCTCGCGCAGCGAGTCGTCCAGCGCGGCGTCGGCCTGGTCGGCCCGACGCTGATCGGCCTGGTCGGCGAGCCGGTTCTGACGCTCGACGGCCTCGTCGATGCGTGCCAGCGGGTCGACGGGTCGGCCGGGCCCGACCAGATCGTCCAGCGAGGCGATCGGTTCGGCCAGTTCGTCGGCGACCTCGTCGAGCTTGCGCAGGGTCTGGTCGAGCTTCGCGTCGGCCCGGTCGTCGAGGTCGGTGCCACGCTCCGGCGGCAATCCGGCCTCGGGATCGGTGCTCGAATCCGGTTGCCGCCCAGGCGGCTGCGAACCATCGGCGGGCGGTTGGCCGGTGGGCAGCTCACGCGGCCGACCCGGCAGCGCGTCGGGGTCGGCGCCGCCGTGCGGCCTGGCCGAGGTGGAATCGGCGGCCGGCAGATCGGCGACCGGCCGGTAGAACTCGTCGGTCAGGGCCTTCAGCCGCTCGAGCTGCTCGGTCCGGAGGCGGATCTCCTCGCGGATAGCGGCGATCTCGGCAGCCAGCTTCTCCGGGCTGAGACCCTCGTGCTTCTCGATCTTGCCGTCGCGATAGGCCTCGTAGATCTCGACGAACTTCGCGTCGTCGGCAGTGGACACATCCACGCCGACCAATCGGGCCCAATCCCGATTCGGCTGCGGGCGTGGATCGTTCGGGCCGACCGGCTCGTCGGCGCCATAGGAGCGCGCGACATTGTCGGCGACCTGTGCGGCGAAATCGACCGGGCCACCGCCGGGTTCGGCAGCGTCGGCGGCCGCGCGCAGGCCATGGATCGCGTCGAGATCGTAGATGTGCGGGTCACCGGTGGTGCGCGGATCGCGGGCCAGGGTGCCCGCCGGATGGTCGGTGTACGGATCGACTCGCAGCAGCGCGTCGGCGTACGCGGCGAGCGCGTCCCGCGCGAAGTCACCCGCCCCCAGCCGGTTCAGTCGCGTGACGAGCTTGCGGAGCTTGGCCGGATCGATCCCGCTGTCGGCGGGCCCGTACGTCGGCCTGCCGAAGCGGTCGATCGTGGCGACAACCGGCCGCAACCGGTCCGGGTTGTCCGGGCTCAGCGCCCGGATCAGCGCGTCCTGCGCCGCCTTCACCGCGGCCGCGTCGACATTGCGCAGCTGCTGGGAGTAGCCGGCGGTCTTGCTCGGGTCGCGCTGCTGCCCGTCGAGCAGGTCCTCGAACCGCTGCTGACGGAGACCGCGGCGCTGCTTCGGATTGGTCAGCGCTTCGGCGATCCGGCGCGGCGTGAGCTCGCCCTCCGGGATCCCGAGTCGGGTGGCCAGCTGGCCGCGCGCGTCACCGATCAGGTGGAACGTCTCGATATCGGCCATCGTGCGGGCGTAGTCGGCCAGCGCCTCGGTTTGCCCGGCCCGCACGGCGTTGTCCAGATGCAACGCGCGGATGGTGGCGTCGATGTTGTCCGGGTGCAGCGCGGCCGGGCCGAGGTTCAGTTGCCTGGCCAGGTCGACGATCTCGCGCACCATGTCCGCGCGGTCTTGCGGGGCGGGCGGCGGTTCGGGCGCGGGCTGCACCGGCCGCCACTGCCCGTCCTCCCCGCGCATCATCGTCACCTGCAGTTCGGCGCCGTCCACGGTGCGCCGGATGTGCTGCACCTCGGGGGTGGCCACCGGGTCGAGGATCTGCCTGCCCGCCCCGTCGGCGTGCACCGCCCGGAAGTCCGGCTTCAGCCGCCCGTTGTCGATGTCGGCGGCCAGCTCCGGGTTGTCCCGCAGTGCTCGGGCCAGCGCCTCCTCGCGGTCGAGCGCACCGTCGACCACGAGCAGCCGGTCGGGTCCACCGTCGGCGTCGGGCACCCGGGCGACCTGGTCGCCGTACGACCTGCCGACCGGTTCCGCGCCGTCACCCTGCAGGATCGGCTGTGCGGCGGCGATGAAGTCCGCGAGGTTGCGCGCCCGTTCACGCGCGGAGTCGCGCAGCTCGTTGAGCGTCGAATCCATCCGGTCGCCGGACAGCTCGCTCAGGTCGCGGCCGAACATCGCTGCCCAGCTGGACAATTCGTCGCGCAGCTGGTCGCGGCGCAGCGCGTGCTCGAAGAACTCGCGAGCCCGCGCCTCGTCGCGGCCCGGCTCCCGGTCGTCGGAGAAGCTGGCCCATTCGGGCAGCCTGTCCGCGCCGTTGCCGACCCGGTCGTAGTCACGCAGCGCGGTGACACCTTCGAAGGCGACGATCAGGTCGCGCAAGAACCGGCCGAGCGGATCCTTGTCGAGGAAGCTGACCTCCCGGGAGAACGGGACCGGACGCGGGGCGCTGGTGTCGCCCCAGTGGTTGCGCTCCGGTGCCGGCGCGTCGTCGAAGTCGGCGGTGTCGTCGTAGTCCGCGGTGTCGTCGCGGGATCCGTCCGATTCCACCTCGCGCAGCCGATCCGGACCGGAGACCGAACGGCCGTCGGGCGCGGGCGCCGGGTCGGCAGGATGATCGGCCCGCCGATACGGGCGGCTCTGCTCCTCGTCGGCCCGCCGGGCCGCGTCGGCCAGTCCCTCGATCGCACCGATCTCGCGCAGCAGCCGATGGCTCTGCCGGTCGATCGCCCGGCGCACATCCTCCGGCCCCTCGCCATCGAGTTCGATGCCGAGCCGCGCGGCCATCTCCGCGAGCGTCTCGCCCTCGGGCGGCGGGCCCTGCTGTTCCGGCGCCGGATCGGGCGGGTTCGGCGGCGTCTCCTCCATGACGCGGGCTTCGTCGGCATCGATGAGGCCGTTGAACTCCAGATCGTCGATCAGGTCCTGGCGCAGCCGCGGGTCCCGCGCGGCATCGAAGAGTTCCTTCAGGACATCGCGGACCTCGTCGGGCTCCATCCGGTTCGCGCGCAGCTCGCTGACGACGGTCTCGCGCACGGCGTCGGGGTCGGCGTCGCTGATCCACGGCCGGTACTCGGTGCCGTCGGGGAAGTACACGGGCCGGTAGTCGCCCGCCACATCCGCCTGCCTGCCCAGCACCGGACCGAAGATCGGGATGTGCTCGCGGTTGTGGTACCAGGTGAGCCCCTCCCGGCCGATCCGCGCCACATTCAGCGCCGGATCACCCGCTCCCGGCGGCGGCGCGCTGACAACCGGACCGTCGACCGGCGGCGGCGCGGGGGCCGGGGTCGGCGCGGGCGGATCGGTCACCATGTGTACGCCACCGGCCACACCGTCTCGAACAGCGGTCTGGCCCCGGCCGTCGAGCCCCGACCCCGACGGGTACTTCAGGTTCAGCCCGTCGTACCCCGCATTGAGCTGATCGACCAAGCGCCGCAGCGTATTCCGGGTATCCACGGCCGGAATGTCGTCGCGTCGCGCCGGGGGGTGCTGCGTACTCTCGTCGCCGTCGGTGCGCGCGACCACCCACTGCCCGTCGTCCAGCTGGACGTGCAGCGCGACGACTTCCCCGTTGTCCCCGAGCTCGACGCGCACCTCCCGCCGCGGCGGTTCGGGTTCGGCGAAATCGGGTCTGCGGTTGCGTGTCTCGCCGTCCTCGTCGCCCATGTAGTCGATCGAGTCGTCGTCGGCCAGGCGGTCGAGGGTATCCGGGTCGACGGGCAACGGCACGTCAGCCAGCACATCGGTACCGTCCCGGACGAGCCGTAGGTCGGTGACGCTCACCTCGCCCTTCGCCGAGGCGTGCACCAGTTTGTACTCGACCTTCAGGGTGCCGTTCTCGCGGGCCGCGAGCAGCTCCGCCACGGCTCGGCGGAATGCCCGGCCCTCGGCGGTGTCGGGGTCGATCCCCCGCGCGCGCATCTGTTCGGGCGTCTCGTTGAGAATCCGCTGCAGATTCTGATCCATCTCGAGCGTTCGCCGCAGGTACTCCGGCGAACCCTGTTCCGCCCGAGCCAGTTTCGAGCCCCCGAGGGTGGCGCCGACACCCTTGGCCTCCACCACGAGCAGAGTTGGCGGATCACCGGGACGGGTCGGCGGCACGATCGAGGCGATGTCGACGACGCCTGCCCCGTCGAAGGCGCCGACGAACGGAGTGAGCAGGATCGCGCCCGGCCTGCTCAGCGCGTAGTCGAGTCCGGCGGTCTCGCCGAGCAGCTTGGACAGGGCGACCATCTTCACGCCCATCGTGAAGTACTTGTTCGCCGTCGACTCCAGGGCCATCAGCTTCGCCGCCTTGGCCTCCTTCTCGGCCTGGGACAGCGTCGCATCGTTGTCGACCGCGTCGGACAGCTCGGCGATCTTGCTCGCCACCTTGTCCGGCGCCAGATCGTTACGGGCGGTGACGCCGAATTCGGCCATGAGACGGTCGAGCTTCACCCGCTGCTTGTCGCGCCGCGTCTGCAGCTCGAGCCGCTTGTCCGAGGCCTCCTTCAGCTCGTCGGCGCGGCCGGGATCCTGCATGGTGTGCGAATCGGTGTCGCCCTTCTGCACCTTGTACTCG
This sequence comes from Nocardia canadensis, assembly GCF_032656385.1. Classification (NCBI taxonomy): domain Bacteria; kingdom Bacillati; phylum Actinomycetota; class Actinomycetes; order Mycobacteriales; family Nocardiaceae; genus Nocardia; species Nocardia canadensis. The sequence goes on along the minus strand of NZ_JAVCWB010000002.1, from coordinate 743,401 downwards.
TAGTCGGCTCCGGCGAGCGGGTCGTCGTCGCCTCGGTAGAAGCCACCGGTGTCGTTCTGTAGCCGGAAGCGCTTGTCCCGGAAGGTATCTGCTGGATCATCGACGTGGTGCCAGGTGCCGTCCGGTTCGCGGTAGCTGTCCGTCCGGTCCCCCGGCCGGTGCAGCAGCCCGTCATCCCCGCGGACCATCCCGGGGGGCACCGGGTCACCAGCGCCGGGAGTCGGGCTCGCGGCATCGTCGTCGCCCATGAAATCGGTGTCGGGATATTCCGGGGAGACCAGCCGCGGTTCGGCGGGGTTGCCGTCGCGGGCGGCCTGCTCGAGGTCGGCGTGGCGCAGCGGGTCGACCCGGGGTCTGCCTTCGTCGATGATGTGGCCCGCGGTGCTCTCGGTGCCCTGGACGACCCTGGTGCAGTTGGCACAGCAGGGAGCTTCGACGCCGCGACTGGGGACATAGGGCGAATTGAGGATGGAGGCCAGGCCGTCGAAATCGGTCGGCAGCTGGTCGTTCGGCCCGCGATCCCGGTTGAGCAGTTCCCGGTCGTGCAGGGCGGCGTTGGTGCCGCGCACCTCGGCGTGGCCGAGCGGGTTGTCCGCGTGTGGGAAGTGGGCCGGGTCGCGTCCGTTGGTGTAGGCGTCGATGGGGTCCTGGTACCTGGCGACGTTGTCGTGCAGCGTCTGGTGCAGTTCGGAGGGGTGGATGCGCTGGTCGGAGGTGCCGTTGGCCGCCTCGTAGACGCGACCGGTGAGACGGTCGATGGTGATCGAGGTGACGTGGCCACGCCGCTTCGCCGGCAGCCGCTCCGCTTCGGCCTTCTCCAGCCGTTTGGCAGGCGAATTGCCCGCCTCGGCTTCGGCCGCGTCGGCGGCGAGGAAGTTCTCGAGGGCATCCTTGGCCGCCGCGGCCTCCCGCTTGGCGTCCGCGACACCGTCGGCCGCACGCTGCACCCCGTCCGCCGCGTCCCGGGCGGCGCGGTCGAGCGCGTCGGCGTCCTCGGCGCCGCGGTTTCGGGCCGCTGTGGCGTCCTCGACGGCACGGGTGTGCGCCGCCTGGGCCTCCCTGAGTGCGATCGCGGCGTCACGCACCGCCCGGCCCTTCTCGGACTTCGCGGTCTCCAGCGCCTTCTGCTGGGCCTTGTGCTGCTCGTAGTCGGCGACCAGGCCCGCGTCCGGCGTGGACGCGTCGACGAACGCCTGGCCCCGCTCGGCGCTGAGCCGGTGGGAGAACTCGTCGATCGGTTCCCCATCGACATGGGTGATCCGGGGCGGATCGCCCGCAGTCTGCACCATCGGGTCGGATATGTCCAGCACACCGAGCAGATGCGCGTCCACGCCGGGTGTCCGGCTGAACGGCGCGTTGACGGTCCCGACGTCGGGAGTCAGGAACGACATGGCGGAGGGACGGGTCGACGGGTCATCGTCGCTCATGAAGTCGACCAGGTCGCGATCCAGCGGTGGCCCGTCACCGTCGAACGTGTCGAGGTCGCTCGGATCGCTCGGGTCTGAATCCGGGCGCAGCGAGGAGATGTCGTCGGGCGCGGTGGCCGAATCCGGGCTGAAGGTGCGCCACTTGCCGCCGCGATCGATCGCCGGAACGGAGTCGGGCTCGTTCCGCACACCGACCCGATCGGTGGGCGCGGTGACATCGACGCCGAGCTGGTCGGCGATGTACTGGGCCCAGCCGTTGCCGTTGCCCGCGTGGCAGGACAGCAGTCGAATGGGGGTGCCCGGCACGTAGTTCGGGTTGGCGCGGATCGCGTCGACGATGTCCTGCGGGTGGACCGCGTCGCCGTTGCTCGGGGTGACCGAGCCGTCGCGGCGTCCGTGCACCACCACGTCGTGGGCGCCGTCGTTGCGGACGTTGTGGCTCACGCGGTGCGTGCGCGCGTCCTCGCCGATCGCGGTCCCATCGGGGTGGTGGACGACGCCCTGCCCATTGGGCAGCCTGGCGTCGTAGACGGGTCCGCTGTCGTTGTCGTCCGGCTGCGGCTGCCTGCGGTCGTCGCCGCTGTCGGCCCGATCGCGCGCGGTGGTGTCGTCGGAGCCCGCGCGTCCGGGGCGGCCCGCGTCCGTACCCGGCCGGGCCGGGCTCGCTCCCGCGTCGGTGCCGACAATCGGCACGACCGGCGCGACATCGGCGAGCGGATCCGCCCGTACCTCGGATTCCCCGGCGCGGACCGGGTCGGCGGTGACCTCCGCGTCCGATCGAACCGGCGGCGCTTCACCGGGCGCGGCGTGCAGGCCCTGCAGCGGCGTGTCCGCGAGACCCGCCCCGCCGCGCGGTTCGGCGGCGCCCGCCCGGCTTTCGCCGTCGGCGCGGGTGTCGCCCGCACCGTCGGTGTCGGCTCGCGACTCGCCGGTGCCGCCGTCTCCGAGGACTTCCGGTGTGGCGGAACGACTTTCCGGAGCCGACGGGGTTCCTTCGGGCAGTCCGGTCCGAACCTCCGGCGCGCCGGGGCGGGTCGACGGCTGTCCGCCCTGCCCCTGCGAGGTCTGCTGACCGGGCGTCGCCTGCTGCCCCGGTGTGGATTGAGCTGGGCTGGAAGGTGTTTGCGCCGGGGTGGCCGCAGGCTGACCAGCAGCGGGGGTCGCCGCTTGGCCCGTGACGGGCGCCTGGCCGGTCGCCCCCGGGGTCGGCCCGCCGGTGGCCACCGGGCCTGCACCGACCATCCCGGTCGCCGGCGCCGCACCGACCTGGGCGGTGGCGTCCCGGTTGGCCATCTGGGTGTCGTTGGCCTGGGTGACCGGCTGACCGCCGGACTGCGCGTCGGTGCGGGTCCCGTCGTTGACGCCCACACCGCCGGCGTCCGCCTCGGCTTCCCCGGCGCGCGAGGTATCGGGCCCCGAATCGGACTGTGCCACAGGGCCTTCACCCTCGGCACGGGCGCCGCTGTCCTGACTGCCACCGTCCTGACGCCCACCGTCGCCGACCTGCGTGTCCCCGGTCTGCACCTCCGGCTTGGACTCCTGGCGTCCGCTCCCGGCACCGCCGCCATCGGACGCCGTCTGCCCGTCGTCTCCGGAATCCTGATTCGCCTGTCCCGCACCGGTATTCGTAGGGCCGTCACCCTCGGCTTCCGGCGTGGTCCCGCCGGCGGGGCGCATCGACTGGCTGTCGTCGCCCGCGCCTGCCCGCGCCTCACCCGAGCCTTCGTTGCCCATGGTGTCGTCGCCCGCACCGGCGCGCACGCCGTCGTCGCCGCCCACACCGGTCGCACCGTCGTCGGCGCCCGCCCGATTCTCACCGTCTGCACCGGGGCGGTTGGTCGAACCGTCACCACCGGCGGTGTTGCTGTCCTGCCCGAAGGTCCCGAGGTCGTAGCCGGGCCCCATGGCCTCGCGGATCCGGGAACTGAAGCTCGGGCGCTCGAACAGGCCGGGGTTCATCTTGGACCACGCGGCGTTGGCGCCTGCCTTGTTCAGGCCGGAGATACCGCCGTTGGTCGCGCCCGCGCTCCACATGAGCGGATCGGCGGCCGCGGTCTTGAGGTTGTCCCAGGCCTTGTCCCAGCCCTGGGTGAAGCCGTCGTAGGCGAACTGGCCGAGCATACCGCCGCCCGCGCCGACCAGACCGGCGCCGGTACCGGTGATCGCGCCCTTGAGCCACGGCGACATTCCGTCGCCGAGCCGCTTGCCGAGGAAGTTGCCGAACGGACCGGCCGCCAGGCCACCCGCGGCGGAGCTGACCGCCGCGGCCTTCACCTGGTTCCAGTCGATCTCCTTGCGGTGGCCCTGATCCACCTGCCACTGCTGGACACCGAGTTCCTGCAGGGTACCGAGCGCGGTGTCGATCGCCACGTGCTGGGCGGCGAACTTCAGCACCCGGGTGATCACGGCCTTCGCGCCGTGGCGCAGGATCGCGGCCAGCACCCGGCCGAAGATGGTGCGCGCCACGACCCGGGTCGCCGCGATCGCGGCCGCCTCCACCGCGGGCGCTGTCGGCGGAAAGATCCACGCCGCAGCGATTTCCAGCGCCAGCAGTCCGAGCGACGACAGGAACATGATCTTCGTGTATTCGATCTCGGTACCGGTCTGATAGACCGAATCGCCGAGAATGTCGAACAATTCGGCGAGCTTGGTCACCGATTGGTCGCCGCGGGCCATTCCCTCGAAGGCCTTGAGCATCTCATCGACGCCCTCACCCTGCGGATACGCCTTGAACGCAGCGTCTTTGGCGGCATCGATGTCGTCGACGAGACCACGAAGACTGTCGGCGGCCGTGCGCCAGTCCTCGGCCATGGCCCACATCTCGTCTTCGTTGCCTTCTGGCCATTCCATGCCAGCGAGGATCGAGAGCCAGTGCAGCCCGGACGGCAGATCGATCATGGAGGGCTACGTCACCAGCTCGAGTCCGTGAACGTCGCCATCGCCCCTCATCCCTCCGCAGTGGTGCCGAGTCGAGCACACCACAAGTCGTTCGCCTGCGCAACAGAGTCGCAGGCACCGGCGAATCACCGGTGACGACAGAATGAACGAGAGGCGGCCGGAACGTGCCCCCGGCGCCGCCATCCACCGGTCGGTACGGATGAACTTGACGACCCGGTTGCGCACGCGAAGGATCGAGGTCGGCGGCTCGCCGAAGCGCGGGCTCGACCGACCAGCACGGACCGACGAGCACGAGAGCCGGGCACGAACTCCAGAACACCGAGAGCAGGACGCACGCAATGGAATTGAAGCCCGTGGCCATGTACCGCGAGATGTATGAGGGCGCGCACGACGAGCTGCCCTCGGTACACGACGCGCCCACCGGCGCCGTCGAAGCCGACCGCGAGCGAATCCTGAACTACATGCGCAAGGTCCGCGCGATCTTCGATGTCATGGGCGAAGCACCCGACCTGTTCACCCCCGGCACCGACATCGAGGGCGGCCCCTCCCTCTACTCCGACGGCGTCTGGATCTGGCGCGAGGACTCCCTGAAGTACCTCGCCGACCAGCCCCTCGTCCTCCCGGCCGAGTTCGTCGACCATGTCCGCGCCCTCGACTACACCCCGCAGAACTTCGACACCCGCGACCCCGATTTCGACGCGGCGTTCCTGTCGTACTTCTGACCGTGCCGTCCTTGCCTGTCGCGAGCCAAGAGGAGAAACCGTTGACCGACTTCCGAACCCGGACCCCCGACGAGGTCGCCGAGCTGGGCGGTCGACTGCGCGCACTCGACTGGTCCTGGCAGCTCGCCGAAATACCCCAGATCGCCGAACGATTCGGCTGGCGCGTCGTCGCCACTTCGGAAGACGACGACTGGGCCATGCTCGATACCGGCCTCGGCTCGGCCAGCGGAAAGGTCTTCGCCGACGACGGCGACGTCGAACAGATCCAGGTCAGCGCCAGCACCATCGGCCCCGACACCGACCAGACCCACACCCTCGTCCAGCAGGCCTACACCGCGATGGCCGCGCGACTCGAGGCGACGCTGGGCGCGCCGAGCGCCCGGATCACCGACGGTAGTCCCCAGCTGCGCTGGACCGGCTCCGCCTCGACACTGATCCTCGCGGCGCTCCCCCGCTCGATCACCCTCACCCTGGCGTCCAACGAATGGCTGGAACTCTTCGACGAAGGCGTCGAGCTCTCCCGACAGGGGCAGCTGTGACCGATTGGACCGCGTTCGCCGAACATCTGGCCGCCGAGCTCGAAGCCCTTCCGCTCGGCGCACGGGTGATCGTCTTCGAACCCGAACCGGCCCGCATCCGCCGCTTCGTCCAGTTCGCTCGCGACGAAGACGTGCTGTCGGCTCAGCTGATCGGTGACCGGTTTCTCGACGAGAGCAGGCGGCCCGACCCTGCCGGGTACCGGGCGATCACCGACGCCGGCTGGAACCAGCCCGACGTGGACAACGCCCATCTGTGGTGGGTCGACTTCGACGCGCCGATCACGGGCGTAGACCGTCGCCGCGCCGCCGAGCTCGCCGTCGCCGGACTCCGCGACGGGTACGGCATCACCAGCCCCGCCGGGCTCGTCTACGACGCCTGGACGGACCGCGCCGGCCACCCCGATCTCGACCTGCCCACGCTGGGCCTGAGCCGTCAGTCGATGCAGTAGCGGCCGGACCGTGCGCGTCGAGTCCGCCTCCTACGTCAACCCGTTGCGGTTGCCCTGTTCCATCTTGTCGATGTAGTCGGCGCTCTCGGTCTGGCCGTCCGCGAAGTCGCCCATGGACTTCGCCATGGTCTTGACGTTGTCGCTGGTGTTGGTCCAGGAGGAGTCGTAGCCGTCGTTGCCGCCGGGGCCGTCGTTGAAGCTCTGGCCGAGTTTGTCGTTGCCCCAGACGTTTCCGCGCCCGTTCAGCGAGCTGTTCAGGGTGTTGATGATGTTGGTGAGCTGGGTTCCGACATTGCGCGACTTGCCCGCCGCGGTCCGGAAGTTGTCGGCGTCGTATTCGAACGTCATCGCCCTCATCCCTCCACGAGTGGTAGCACCGAGCACACCACAAGTCCTTCGCCTGCGCAACAGTCTCACACGGCGGAGCGAACCTCGCGTGACGCCGCCGTGAACGTCCGGTACCTAGGCGTTCGCCTCCCAATGGGACTCCACCCGCGACATCATTCGCTCGATCGAGCTGTTGACCGCGTCGACCAGATCGGATCTGGACATCGGTGTGGCGAGCGGGTTCTCGTTCGGCAGGCCGATGACGTAGCGGCCGTCGTCGGGCAGGTCGCGCCAGACCAGGATGTCGCGGTGCATGCCACGGGAGCCGAACATCGACTGGTTCTGCAGGATGTTGATCGTGCCGGTGCGCTCGGCGGGCCGATTCAGGAATTCGGCACTGCGATCGACGATCGAGGTGTCGGCTTCCTCGAAGAACATCGAGGTCTGTCGCTGCTGGTCGTCGTCGCGGCCGGTGCCGGTGACCAGCGGGATGATGCCCCCGCGCCCCGCGCCGGTGGCGGGCATGAGGTCGACGATCGCGTCGGCGAGCCCGTACGGCCCGATGTCGACGACGACGTAACCGCCACTGTGGGTGGGGGTTTCACCCGGAAGCTGGTAGATCAGATACCCGCTGGCACCGGCCCGGGCGGCGCGCGCCTTGAGCCAGTACTCGGCGTTGCTGCGCGCGTCGTCCTTCCAACCGCGCAGGCGCACATACGCTTCCGGCCGTTCGAGCACGTCGAAGACCGTGCGCAGCGCCGGATCGGCGGTGTGCTGTAGCCGCTGCCAGACCTGGTACTTCTCGGCCTCGTAGTCCTCGTGCAGACGCGTCGTGGACTGGAAGGTCAGTGGGCGTGGCAGATCGGTGCCGACGAAGCGCTGCCACAGCACCCGGAATTCGATGTCGGTGAGTTCCCAGCGCTGGCTCACGCGCCGACCTCCGGACGCGCACGCGTGATCGTTCCGGGATCAGTGTCGTCGAGTGGTGCAATCGGCGCGTGGAACTCCTGGTCGGGCATCGAGAACGCCTGGTCGGGCAGCTCGAGCACCGGGACCGACGCTTCGGCGCCCTCGACCACCTGGGCGGGCGCCTCGGTCGACAGCGACTCCGCGACCAGGCCGGTGATGGGGGCGACGATCTCGTCCAGGCCGGACAGCAGGTTGGAGAAGTCGGGCAGCGACGCCCGCGAAGCCGTGGCGGTTTCCGTCGTCTCCCCGGGCACGCCGGCGCCGTCGGGATCGGAGGTCGCGGTTTCGACGCCGAGCAGTTCGGCCAGCGGCGACAGCGCGGGGTTGCCCGCGATCAGCCCGGTGAGCTCGGGCGACTGCGCGAGGATCTCCTTCAGGTCGGGGAACTGACCGAGGAGGTTGCCGAGCTGGCTGAAGTCGGGTAGGCCCGACGCGGTGGTCGAGCCGGTCGTGTCGGCCGAGATCTGTTGCAGCGCAGTGGCCAGCGAGGGCAGCGCCTGCGTCAGGGAACTGACGGCGGAGGTGACCGCCGACATCACCGAGGACAGGATGCTCGACATATCGCCCGAGCCCGAACCACTGCTCGAGCCGGTCGACCCGCCCGACCCCGCGACCGAGCCGGTCGAGCCGGTCTGACCGGTCGACCCGGTCTGCCCGGTGCCACTCTGGGTGCCCTTGGTCCCGTTCTGCTGCAACGCGGACTGCGCCTGCTGGGCGGCCTGCAACGCCGCCTGCTGGGCGGCCTGGCTGGCAGCCGTCTGTTGGGAACCGCCACCGGAGTTGTTGCTTCCGCCACCGGAGTTGTTGCCGCCGCCGTTGTTGTTTCCGGCGTTGTTGTTTCCGCCGTTGTTGTTGTTGCCGTTGTTGTTGTTATTGTTGTTGTTGTTGTTGTTGTTATTGTTGTTGTTGTTCGGCGTCGTCACCGGGCCCTTGGGCGCCGCGGGTTCGGCCGCCGCCGGGAACAACTTCTCGGTGTTCATCACCCCGTTGACGTAGTGACGCTCGTACCGATCGCGGTTCTCCTGCAGATCGTCGTCGCACTTGTCCTCGGTCTCGATCGGCATGCAGACCTTGGTCGCGTACAGCCAGTTCGCGGTGTACTCGAGGTTCGACTGCATCATCCTGAAGGAATCGCTGGCCACCATCGCGGATTGGCCGAAAGTGGCGATCGCCGCCCGCGCGGTGTCGCCGCCCTGGCTCTGCCACCGATCGGCGGTGATCGAGGCGAGCTTCTGGTCGAGGTCGTAGGCGGCGCCGTGCACCGCGTTGGCCATCGCCTCCCAGATCGGGGCGTCGTTGGCCACTTCCTGCCAAGAGATGCGCTGACCGAGGTCGTACATGTCGCGCCAGGACATGTTGTCCGCCGCCCGCACCGGAATCCGCACCCCCACCGACTCCGCGGTCGCGGTACCCGCGTGCTTGGGCACGTTGGCGGTCTCGATGTCGTAGTTGTGCTTCTCCATCTTGATTTCCATGCCGGTGCCCTGTCGCACCTTGACATCGACTTCCCAGTGCGCCGGCTTGTAGCCACCGGCCTCGGTGACCTCGCCCTTCAGGTCCTTGGCTCCGGGCGCGGAATTCACATCCTTCAGCTGCCCCTTGAGCGCGGCGATATTGTCGCCCGAGCCCTTGTCGGTCTCGGTGTAGGACTCGCCCGCGGCCTTGAACATGGTCACCAGGTCCTCGAGCGAATCGATGTAGCGCCCGATGAGGTCCTTGGCCTGGGTGGCCTCGGTGATGAACTTGGTCCGCAGTGGTGGACCCGCGTCGACCTGGCTGCCGCCGAGCTTCGACTCGTCGTAGTTGTTGAGATCGTGGTCGCGAATCAGGTTCTGACAGCCCTTGAATATCTCGATCGCCGAGCTACACGCCTTGGCGGCTTCGAGCGCGGCGCCCGTCTCCACCTTGATCTTGGCCTTGCCCGCCAACCCCTCGTAGGGAGAATCTCCCACGCCAACCGCTCCTCGCAGCGCCCCACCGACGACCCTCGCGCAGTCGGCTCGATCGCATGCATTCTAGTAAGCAATGCGAAATATGCACAGCCACAGGGAAACACCGGACTCCCTCGTGGATGAACATCCGGGTTCGCCGGACGGTCCGGCAGCCACCGCCGATCTGTGCCAAACTCGGACGACACACTGAACGGCCGCCCAGTGGCCGTGCTCGAACGATGGATGAGGCCAGGATTGACGTCGCGATGGAATTGCTCATGACCGATGTGAGCGGCCTCGAACGGCGCGTAGCGGCCGACCGTACCGCGACCAGGAGCCAGGCCCCCGCCGACTACCTGCGGCTGGCCGGCTCCCTCGCCGAGCTGGCCCAGGGCCTACTCGCCACCCGGGATGATCCGTCGGGTCGCGATCGCACCGCCGAGGCGCTGGAACCGGCCCAGGAGGCGGTCGCCATCCGGCTGCACTGGCTGGTCGGCGGCTACGTCAGCTACGAATACGCCGGTGCGCTGCAGGATTCGCTGCGGCTGTTCGAGCAGGCGACGCGGCTGGTCGGACATCGACAGCTGGCCACCAACACCATTCGCAGCGCGTGCCAGGCGTATCGCCAGGTCGCGCAGGACTATCCGGATGTGCAGCCGATGTGCGCCGACGGGCTGTCCAAGTGCGGCGTGTGGTTGATGCGGCTCGATCACGACGCCGCGGTGGCGGCCACCGAGGACGCGGTGCGGATCCGCGCCGCGATGTACGCGCGCACCTGCGAACAGCCCGGCAAGTATCTGGCCAGCCTGAGCACACTGCTGCGCACGATGATGGTCGGCCGCTCACGCAAGCAGGCCATCGCGAGCTATCGCACGCTGTACTCCGAGGTCACCTCCGCGGCGAGCACCGCGCGATTGCGCGAGACCCGGGTCGAAGAACTCGATCTCACCGTCAAGACCACCCAGGCGCTGATCAAGCTGGGCGCGCCGACGCTGGAGCGGGCCGGGCGGCTCACCCAGCAGCAGATCCTCTACCAGTCGGGTGGCGACCTGGCCACCATCGACGAGATCAACTGGCGGCTGGCGCTGGTCGGGCTCAAGCCGCTCGCGGCGGGCGCGATGCCGGAACCGCCGTCGCGGCCGGTGGAGATCTCGGCGACCTACGGCGCGCTCGCGGTGCGCTGCTCGGCGCCGGACGCGCTCGAGCAGGTGCGGGCGGCGATCGTGGCGGCCTTCGCGCGCGACGGTGTCGAGCCGGTGGACGCGGGACGATTCGCCGGGGTGCACGAAAAGCACTGGGGGGTCAAGGAACCCGTCACCAACCCGGCCGTAGAGCTGTCCGCCGATGTGGTGCTGGTCGAGAAGTCCTCCGGCAGCTGGATTTCGGTGAAGAGCCTGAACTGGGAGATCGGCGCGCTCGGCAAGCATCCGCTCGCCGTGCGGCTCTCGGAGAAGTGGCCGGTCCTGACCGTCGCCACCATCGAGAACATCTCCTACGAGCTGTGCCTCTACGACAACGGCGTCGCCACCCAGTACGCCGCGCTCGGCAGGCCCGCCGGACAGGCCCCCCTCGACGCGCCACTGGCGCCCCTGGACTTCGCGACCCTGGCCGACTACGGCGCCGACTACGCCTCCGAAACGCAGGTCCGCGCGGCCTTCGGCAACGCGCCGATGTTCGCCAAGGTCACCGAGCTGCCCGGCAGCGGCATCCGGCAGGCCGCGGAGAGTCGCCCGCTCACCGAGTACGGCACCGACATCCTGTTCTTCGGCAAGCCCTGACCCGTCGTCGGCGCCTGGCATGATCGGTGCTTGTGCGAGTACTGCTGCAGCGGGTGACCAGTGCCCAGGTGAGCGTCGACGACGAGGTGGTCGGCCGGATCGACCCGGCCGGCGCGGGGGTGCCGCACGGGCTGCTCGCCCTGGTCGGGGCCACCCATACCGATACCGAGGCGACCGCGAAAGCCCTGGCGGACAAGGCGTGGCGGCTGCGGATTCTCGACGGTGACCGCTCCGCCGCGGACCTGAACGCGCCCATCCTGGTGGTCAGCCAGTTCACCCTCTACGCCAATACTGCCAAGGGCAGGCGACCGTCCTGGAACGCGGCCGCCCCGGGGGAACATGCCGAACCTCTCGTCGACACCTTCGCCGATACCCTGCGCGAACTCGGCGCGACCGTGGCCACCGGGCACTTCGGCGCGCACATGCGCATCGAGCTGACGAACGACGGCCCGGTCACCATCCTGCTGGAAGGCTGACCGGGCCGTCGTTCGAAACCTGCTGCGCGCCGACTACTCCGGGCGCAGGGTGAGAATGCGCGGACCGTCCTCGGTGACGGCGACGCTGTGCTCCCAGTGCGCGGCACGGGTGCCGTCGGTGGTGACCACGGTCCACTCGTCGTCGAGGGTCTTGGTCTCGGTGGTGCCCAGGGTGAGCATCGGCTCGATCGCCAGGACCGAACCGACGACCAGGCGCGGGCCCTTGCCGGGGGCGCCCTCGTTCGGCAGGAACGGGTCCATGTGCATCTCGCGGCCGATGGCGTGACCGCCGTAGCCGTCGACGATGCCGTAGGCCCGGCCGTGCTCGCGCTCGGCGGCGCGGGTGCCGAGCTCGATGGCATGCGAGACGTCGGTGAGGCGATTGTCCGGCAGCATCGCGGCGATGCCCGCTTCCATCGACAACTTGGTCGCCTCGCTCAGCAGCGCGTCGGCCTCGATGATGGTGCCGACGCCGAACGTCCACGCCGAGTCACCGTGCCAGCCGTCGAGGATGGCACCGCAGTCGATGGAGACGAGATCGCCCTCGGTGAGGATTTCCTTCGCCGAGGGGATCCCATGGACCACACGGTCATTGACCGAAGAACAGATCGAGCCGGGGAAGCCGTGGTAGCCCTTGAACGACGGCACGGCGCCCGCGTCACGGATCACCTGCTCGGCGACCTCGTCCAGCTCCAGCGTCGAGACGCCGGGCTTGGCCGCGGCGCGGACGGCGACGAGCGCCCGCCCGACGATCGCGCCGGCTGCCGCCATGGCATCCAGCTCGCCCGCCGAACGGAACGGCACGACCTTCTTCTTACGGTTGAAGACCATCCGGCCTCAGTACTCCGATCGGTGGTTACTGACCGAGCGCCTTCAGCGCCCGTGCGTTGACTTCGTCGACCTCGCCGATACCGTCGACGGTCACGACCAGACCGTCGTAGTACTCGAGCAGCGGCTCGGTCTCCTCACGGTAGACCCGCAGCCGGTTGCGGATGACGTCCTCGGTGTCGTCGGCGCGCCCACGGGCGAGCATGCGCTCGACCACGGTGTCCTCGGCGACCACGAAGCACAGCACGGCGTCGAGCGCGGTGCCGTTGTGCTCGAGGATCTTCTTCAGCGCATCGGCCTGGTCGGTCGTGCGCGGGTACCCGTCGAGGACGAAGCCGTTCGCCGCGTCCGGCTCACCGACGCGGGCCTCGACCATGCGGTTGGTGACGTCGCTCGGGACGAGGTCACCCGCGTCCATGTACTTCTGCGCTTCGCGACCGAGGGCGGTCTGCTGGCTGATGTTCGCGCGGAAGAGGTCTCCGGTGGAGATGTGCGGAACGCCCAGCTTTTCCGACAGCAGGACGGCCTGAGTACCCTTGCCGGCACCCGGCGGACCGAGCAGAACAACTCTCACTTGAGGAACCCTTCGTAATTTCGATTCATCAGCTGGCTCTCGATCTGTTTGACCGTGTCGAGACCCACGCTGACCATGATGAGGACCGCAGTACCGCCGAACGGCAGGTTCGCCGCTCCACCGGTCGAGCCCATGTCCAGGAACAGGTTCGGGAGGACGGCGACCAGACCGAGATAGATCGAGCCAGGCAGGGTGATGCGGCTCAGAACGTAGTTGAGATAGTCGGCGGTCGGCTTGCCCGGACGGTAACCGGGAATGAAGCCGCCGAACTTCTTCATCTCATCCGCGCGCTCCTCCGGGTTGAAGGTGATCGCGACGTAGAAGTAGGTGAAGAACACGATCAGACCGAAGTAGATCGCGATGTAGACCGGGTTGCCCGGGTTCACCAGGTACTTCTGGATGATCTCCTGCCACCAGCTCGGCTCCGTCGCCGTGCTGGACCCGGTCAGCTGCGCGATCAGGTTCGGCAGGTAAAGCAGCGAGGACGCGAAGATCACCGGGATGACGCCGGCCTGGTTGACCTTCAAGGGCAGGTAGGTCGAGGAACCGCCGTACATCTTGCGACCGACGACGCGCTTGGCGTACTGCACCGGAATCCGGCGCTGGCCCTGCTCGACGAAGATCACGGCCACCAGGATCACCAGGACGGCGGCACACACGAGGCCGAAGATCAGGCCACCGTCGGAGTCGAGGATCCGCTTGCCGTCGATCGGCAGGCGGGCGGCGATACCGGCGAAGATGAGCAGCGACATGCCGTTACCGACACCGCGCTCGGTGATCTGCTCACCGAACCACATGACCAGCGCGGCACCGGCGGTCATCACCAGGACGATGATGATCATGCCGAAGATGCTGGTGTCGGCGAGGATGGGCTCGGTGCAGCCCTGCAGCAGCTGACCGCGCGCGGCGAGCGCGACGAGACCCGTGGCCTGCAGGATCGCCAGCGCGATCGACAGGTACCGGGTGTACTGCGTCATCTTGGTCTGGCCTGCTTGGCCTTCCTTGCGCAGTTCCTCGAACCGCGGGATGACGACGGTCAGCAGCTGGATGATGATGCTCGCGGTGATGTACGGCATGATGCCGATCGCGAACACCGACAGCTGCAGTAGCGCACCACCGGAGAAGAGATTGATGAGCTGGTAGATACCGGCGGAATCACCGCCGGAGACCAGCTTCACGCAGTCCTGGACCGCGCGGTAGTCGACGCCGGGGGACGGCAGCGCGGCACCCAACCGGTACAGCGCGATCAACCCCAGCGTGAAGAGAATCTTCCGCCGTAAGTCCGGAGTCCGGAAGGCCGATACGAAGGCGGAAAGCACAGATCCTCCTGGCGAACGACATGGTCATGCCATGCGACTTCGGTTCTACGGAAACGTCAGCCGATGACGAGCTTGGCAGACAACACTTGAACTCTAACAGTGACACCGGACGAGCTCGCGACTCGTCCGGTGTCCACTGCTGACTAACAGTACCGTCAGGCCAGTTCGGTGACAGTGCCACCGGCTGCGGCGATCTTCTCCTTGGCGGAGCCGGTCACCTTGTCGGCGGTCACCTGGACCGCCACGCCGATCTCACCGTCGCCGAGAACCTTGACCAGCTCGTTCTTGCGAACGGCGCCGGCCGCGACGAGCTCGGCCTTACCGACCGTGCCGCCCTCGGGGAACAGCTCCGCGATGCGGCCCACGTTCACAACCTGGTACTCCACGCGGAAGCGGTTGGTGAAGCCCTTCAGCTTCGGCAGGCGCATGTGCAGCGGCATCTGGCCACCCTCGAACGCCGGGGAGACGTTCTTGCGGGCCTTGGTGCCCTTGGTACCGCGACCGGCGGTCTTGCCCTTGGAACCCTCACCGCGACCCACACGGGTCTTCTCGGTCTTGGAACCCGGCGCAGGACGCAGGTGGTGCAATTTGATGGTCATGTCAGACCTCCTCAACAGTTACGAGGTGGCGCACGACGTTGATCAGACCGCGGTTCTGAGCGTTGTCCTCGCGGACAACACTCTGACGGATCTTGCGAAGGCCCAGCGTACGCAGGGAGTCCTTCTGATTCGCCTTGGCGCCGATGGTGCTCTTGATCTGGGTCACCTTGAGATCAGCCATGGTCAGGCTCCCTGTCCCGCACGCGCACGCAGCATGCCCGCCGGAGCGACATCCTCGATCGGCAGACCGCGACGCGCGGCAACCTCTTCGGGACGCTGGAGCATCTTGAGCGCGGCAACCGTCGCGTGAACGACGTTGATCGCATTGTCGCTACCGAGCGACTTGGCCAGAATGTCGTGAATGCCGGCGCATTCGAGCACGGCACGCGCCGCGCCACCGGCGATCACACCGGTACCGGGCGAAGCCGGACGCAGCATGACGACGCCGGCCGCCGCCTCACCCTGAACCGGGTGGGTGATGGTCGAGCCGATCATCGGGACGCGGAAGAAGCCCTTACGAGCCTCCTCGACACCCTTCTGGATGGCCGCGGGAACTTCCTTGGCCTTGCCGTAGCCGACGCCGACCAGACCGTTGCCGTCACCGACGATCACGAGGGCGGTGAAGCTGAAGCGACGACCACCCTTCACGACCTTGGAGACACGGTTGATCGCGACTACGCGCTCGAGCTGGTTCTTCTCGGCAGCGTTGTCGCGGCGGTCGCCGCCACCGCGACGATCGCCACCACCGCGGCGGTCGCCACGGTTGCCCTCGGGGGCATTGCTGTTCTGTCCGGCGGGTCCGTTGCCGCCGTCACGCCGCTGACGTCCCGGCATCAGACGTTCCTTCCGTTCGAAATAACAGTCATCAGAACTTCAACCCGCCTTCACGAGCGGCATCGGCCAGCGCCGCGATGCGGCCGTGGTAGTCGTGACCACCACGGTCGAACACGACCGACTCGATACCGGCAGCCTTGGCGCGCTCGGCGATCAGCTGACCGACCTTGGCGCCCTTGGCGGACTTGTCGCCCTCCAGCGCGCGCACATCGGCCTCGATCGAGGACGCGGCGGCAATGGTCTTGCCCACCGAGTCGTCGACGAGCTGAGCGTGCAGGTGCCGCGAGGAGCGGTTGACCACCAGGCGCGGACGCTCGGTGGTGCCGACGACCTTCTTGCGCAGACGGAAGTGACGGCGGGTCTTGGACAGCCGACGCTTGGTCGAGTTGTCCTTGCCCAGCGGAATCCGCTTGGCCTTCTGGTTAGCAGTTTGCGCCATGATCACTTACCCGTCTTTCCGACCTTGCGGCGAACGACCTCGCCGGCGTAGCGGATGCCCTTGCCCTTGTACGGGTCGGGCTTACGCAGTCCGTGGATGACAGCGGAGATCTGGCCGACCTTCTGCTTGTCGATGCCGGACACAGAGAACTTGGTGGGCGATTCCACCGCGAAGGTGATGCCCTCCGGGGCCTCGATCGGCACCGGGTGGCTGTAGCCCAGGGCGAACTCGAGGTTCGAGCCCTTGGCGGCCACACGGTAACCGACACCGAAGATTTCCATCTTCTTCTCGTAGCCCTTGGTGACACCCTCGATCATGTTGGCGATCAGGGTGCGGGACAGGCCGTGCAGCGAACGGTTGGCGCGCTCGTCGTTGGGACGGGCCACCTCCAGCTCGTTACCTTCACCCTTGGTGACGGTGATCGGCTCGGCCACGGTGTGCGACAGGGTGCCCTTGGGCCCCTTCACCGTGACGACCTGGCCGTCGATGGTGACGTCGACGCCGGCCGGAATCTCGATGGGCTTCTTACCAATACGCGACATTAGTCCTGACCTCCCTTACCAGACGTAGGCGAGGACTTCGCCGCCCACGCCCTGCTTGGCCGCCTGACGGTCGGTGAGCAGACCGGTCGACGTGGAAATGATCGCCACGCCGAGGCCGCCGAGGACCTTGGGCAGGTTGGTGGACTTCGCGTACACACGCAGACCCGGCTTCGAGACGCGACGCAGGCCCTGCAGGCTGCGCTCACGGCTGGGGCCGTACTTCAGATCGACGACGAGGGCCTTGCCCACCGGCGCGTCTTCGGTGCGGTAATCGGCGATGTAGCCCTCACGCTTCAAGATCTCGGCGATGTTCGCCTTGAGCTTGGAGTGGGGCGCCTTCACCTGATCGTGGTACGCCGAGTTGGCGTTGCGCAGACGCGTCAAGAAGTCTGCGATCGGATCAGTCATGGTCATGGTTAGACCTCGACACCTTTCTCGCTGCGGTTCCCATGCAGCATCGGCGCGCTCACACACGCCGACCGTGGGCCTACAACAATTCGGCTGGTCCGGACGGCACTTACCGACCGGATGAGTTCTCTTAACGAGCTCTCGGCGCCTGGACCGTCCGCCCGCTTACACACATCAGCGAGGCGCCAGCGGACACAGAGGTGCCCAGGCAACCGCTCTAGTGTAGGCAACGCCGTGGTCAGGACCAAATCGGGGTCGGTTCGCGCGGCCGGATGCGTCAGGCCGCGACCGCGCGCGCCGCCTTGGCGGTGAGCATCGCCGCGGCGGCCGAGACGGCGGCGGCCACGATGAGCATCAGCTCGCCACCGACGACCAGGCTCATCACTCCGCCGAGGAAGGCGCCGACCGCGAAGGCCGCATACTGCCCGCCGTAGCCGAGCCAGTCGCGAGCGCTACCGCCGCTGACATGGCTTTCGATCCCCTGGCTCAGCTTCACGACGGTCCCGGTGGCATAGCTCAGCGGGACGCTGGTCTCGCCGTTCTTCACGAACGCGGTGTTGAGCGCGCCGACCGCGAAGGCGACGAACGCGATGGGGATGAACCCCACCTCCTGACCGCCGGTGCGGTCGAGGGCGAAGTCGACGACCGCGGCCACCACCAGCGCCGCGGTGGTCACCACCGCGGCGCCGTGGCGGCTGTCGCGCCACCACCGCCTGCGCAGCAGCGAGGCGACGAACACGCCGAGCCCGAACGAGAAGAGCAGCGTGATGGCACCGACGGCCAGCAGCTGATCATTGTCGAACCAGCCGAGAACGGCCCGCTCGGTATTTCCGGTCATGAATGTCACGAAATATCCGGCGGAATGCGTATAGGCGGCCGCGCCGATGAATCCGGCCAATATCGAAAGAAAGGCGACCATCGGCATCGCGCCCGCGGGAATCCCGCGTAGCGGCGCCCGGTGGGCCAGGTCACGCCCGGTTTTTTCTGTGGTTGTCGTCACCATCCCACTCCTCCGGTTGTCCTGGAATTAGGGATCGTCTTTGACACCCGGTCGCGCCACATTTCCGCGCGACCATCCCGACCCTAGCGATGGATCAGAGTGTCGGCCACCGCGATTTCACGATTATCGGGAAAAACACAGAATTGACCTCGAGATATTTAACCTCACGTTCACCGAACAATTCGAAACAAATTCCCGCGCGGGCGGTCCGGACCAGGCCGGACGGGGGTGCGCTCGGCGAATTCCGTTCGCCGCCAACTAGTTTCCTGAGGAAAGCATGTGATAGCTTCGCGAGGTTCGCCCGATCTGTGCAGGAGGCTCGGCAGTTGTATTCGCGCTCTGGGCGCCGTGGAACTCGCCGTAGCTGGACTCGCGTTCTCGCTGTTCTGCTCGGTCTCGGCGCCCTCACCATCCCCGCGCCCGCCCGCGCCGCCGATCCGTACGTCGACCCGCTCGCCGAGGCCGCCGGCACTCCCGACCTGCGGTGGTCGGATTGCGAGGACGGCTTCTCCTGCGCCTGGGCGCAGGTGCCGCTGGACTACCGCAGTCCGCAGGGCGAGCAGATCGACCTGGCGGTGATCAAGCTGCCCGCGACCGATCCCGACCGGCGCATCGGCACCCTGTTCGTGAACTTCGGCGGGCCCGGACCGTCCGGTGTCGATCGGCTGCGGGAGCGGGCGCGGTGGCCGTGGTTGTTCTCCGAGGAGCTGCGGGCCCGGTTCGATCTGGTGTCGTGGGACCCGCGCTCGGTCGCACGCAGCGCCCCGACCAGCTGTTTTCCCTCATACGACGAGCAGCAGGCCTACTTCGCGACCTTCCCTGGCACACCGTCGAATCCCGCCGAGGAGCCGGAGTTCTTCGACCGCTCCGCCGATATCGCGGGCCGCTGCGCGGAGTCCGCGGGCGCGATCCTGGCGCACGCCTCGACCGCGAACACCGCCCGCGACCTGGAGTTGCTGCGCCGCGCGGTCGGCGATGCCGCGCTGAGCTATCACGGCATCTCCTACGGCACCCAGGTCGGCGCGGTCTACGCCAACATGTTCCCGGGCCGGGTGCGGGCGATGGCACTGGACGGGTCGCTGGACTTCGAGGGCAATGCGAACGGACACGGCACCGACGGCGCGACCCTGCCGCTGGACACCAGGCAGGGCGTGGCCGACGCCGTCGCCGAGACCTTCGATGCGTTCCTGCGCGCCTGCTCGGCCGCGGGCCCGGACTGCGCGTTCTCGGCGGGCGAGCCGAAACTCAAATGGATCGCGCTCGCCGAACGCGCGCGCCTGGCGCCCATCGTCGTCGACGGCACCCCGTGGACGTACGGGCAGCTCGTCGCGGCCGCGGGCAGCCTCGCGCGCCCGGAAACCTATCCCGACCTGGCGCTGCTGTTGCAGCAACTCTTCGACGCGGGCACCGCGCTGGTTCCGGCCGTGACGCACGACGCGGTCTTCGCGAAAGAGCAGCCGGGCAATCGCGTCGAGGCGTTCTATTCGATCCAGTGCGCCGACAGCGCCGTCCCGACCGACCCCGCCGTCTACCGCCGGGCCGGCGCCCTCGAAGACCTGCGCGTCCCGTATTTCGGCCGCACCGCCGTCTTCAACGCCCTGCCCTGCGCCTTCTGGCCTGCTCGCGACGTCGACCGCTACACCGGTCCCTGGAATCGCGACACCGCCGCCCCGATCCTGGTCCTCAACAGCCGGTACGACCCGGCGACGCCCCTGCGCGGCGCCGTCGCCGGCGCCGCGCAGCTGGCCCACGCCCGCGTGGTCGTGATCGAAGGCGCGGGCCACAGCAGCATGTACGTGCCCAGCACCTGCGCCGAACACGTCAAGCGCGACTACCTGTTCACCGGCCAACTCCCCCCGGCCGACCTCCGCTGCGGCATCGACCGGTCCCCCTTCCGCTGACCTACCGGGACATGCCCGTCAGCGGGTCACACACACCATGCTGAGCAGCGGGCCGTACGGATTCTCCGCACTCCCCGCGAGAACGAGCAGCCCACCGACCGGACTGCAGAGCACATCCAGACTCGACGACCCACTGTCCGCGACCGGCGCCTCGGCCTGGGCGGCGGTCGCGGTGACGACCGGGGCGAGGAGGAACAGGGCAAGAGCGGAGGACACGGCAAACTTCTTCATGCGCCTACCGTGCCGTCCGCCCCCGCTGTGCGCACGCCCCGAGTTGCCGGGGCAACAGCTTCGAGGGCTATCCGACGATCATGCACATCAGGTCGTACAGCGGCGGCTTCTCTACGCTGCCCGTGGCAAACAGCACCTGCGCGATCGGCGAGCAGATCAGCGCGGTCTCCGAGGACCCCGAGCCACCCTGCGAGGAACCGGTGCCGCCCTGCGCCGAACCGGAGTCGGCGACCGGCGCGGGCGTGACGGGGGCGGCGGTGGCGACGGCGGGGGCCGACAGCAGGGCACAGGACAGAGCGGCGACAGTGACGAACTTCTTCATGCGCCAAGGGAACACGACGCGAGCATTCCACAAGAGTGAAATCCGAATATTTCACCCATCTTCCGGAAGCGCGGGCGGCGACCGGCCGAATTGTCGGTGCGTACTGCGATCCTGAGGCTCCATCGACCACAGGGGGAAACCATGACCTACGACGACTGCGGCTGGCACTCGGACACGACCTCCGAGCTGGGCCTGGACAGCGAGGCGGGAGCGACCCACATCGGCATGTTCTACGCCTGGGCCGTCGCGCACGACCTGCATTCGCCGACCGCGCTCGTCTGGGGCGAACCGGAGCCCCGGCCACGGCCGGAGCTGGCGGCCCTGCGCGAGCGCGCGAAAACCCCCGGCCGCTACCTGCTCGACCACTGCTGCGGTGAGCTGAACGAGGGCCACCTCAACGCCCGCGGCCAGGCCTTCGCGGCGGCCGTCTACCGGCAATACCTGCGCGCCTACGACCGCGTCCCCGAGGTCGCGCGCTACGAGACCACCTATCACGTCCCGGACACGTGGGAGATCTACGACGCCGTCACGCCACTGCTCGACGAGGCGTGGGCGGAATGGCAGCACCTCGGCTGACCCGTGCCGCGAACACACGAAGGCACGGACTCCACTCGGAAGTCCGTGCCTTCGTTCGTTATTCGCCTAGGTGGCTGCGCTCACGAGGAGCGCGGGGTCACCAGGAGCTCTTGTGCACGCCCGGGAGCTCGCCACGGTGGGCCATCTCGCGCAGGCACACGCGGCACAGGCCGAACTTGCGGTACACCGCGTGGGGGCGGCCGCAACGCTGGCAGCGGGTGTAGGCGCGGACCGCGAACTTCGGCTTGGCGTTGGCCTTGTTGACCAGTGCTTTCTTGGCCATGTGCTCAGTTCTCCTTGAACGGGAAGCCGAGGTGCTTGAGCAGCGCACGGCCTTCTTCGTTGTTGGTCGCAGTGGTCACCACGGTGATGTCCATACCGCGCGGGCGGTCGATGGAATCCACGTCGATCTCGTGGAACATCGACTGCTCGCTGAGGCCGAACGTGTAGTTGCCGTTGCCGTCGAACTGCTTCGGCGACAGACCGCGGAAGTCGCGGATACGCGGCAGCGCGATGGAGACCAGACGATCCAGGAACTCCCACATGCGGTCGCCACGGAGGGTGACCTTGGCACCGATCGGCATGCCCTCACGGAGCTTGAACTGCGCGATCGACTTGGTGGCCTTGCGGACCTCCGGCTTCTGACCGGTGATCAGCTCGAGGTCCTTGATGGCACCGTTGATCAGCTTCGCGTCACGGGCGGCGTCGCCGACACCCATGTTCACGACGACCTTGACGACGCCCGGGATCTGCATCACGTTGGCGTACTCGAACTCGCTGTTCAGCGCGTCCTTGATCTCGGCGCGGTAGCGCGCCTTCAGCCGGGGCTGAGTCTGCTCAGAGGTGGTCATGTCAGATGTCCTTCCCGTTCTTACGGGAGATCCGAACCCGCTTGCCGGTCTCTTCGTCGGTGCGGTAGCCGACGCGAGTCGGGTTACCGTCGGAGTCGACGACCATCACGTTGGAAACCTGGATGGGGGCTTCCTGGGTCACGATGCCACCCGAGGAGGCGCCACGCTGGTTCGCGGAATCCGCGACGTGCTTCTTGATCCGGTTCACGCCTTCGACGAGAACCTTGCCGGTCGCCGGGTAGGCCTGGATGACCTTGCCCTTGGCGCCCTTGTCCTTGCCCGAGATGACGAGGACGGTGTCACCCTTGTGCACCTTCATGGTCAGAGCACCTCCGGGGCCAGCGAAACGATCTTCATGAAGCGCTTGTCACGCAGCTCACGGCCGACCGGGCCGAAGATGCGGGTGCCGCGAGGATCGTTGTCCGGCTTGATCAGCACGGCCGCGTTCTCGTCGAACTTGATGTAGGAACCGTCCGGACGGCGGCGCTCCTTGACGGTGCGCACGACGACAGCCTTGACGACGTCGCCCTTCTTGACGTTCGCGCCGGGGATGGCGTCCTTCACGGTGGCGACGATGATGTCACCGATACCGGCATAGCGACGCGACGAGCCACCGAGCACGCGGATGCAAAGGATTTCCTTCGCCCCGGTGTTGTCGGCGACGCGCAGTCGCGACTCCTGCTGAATCACTTCAGCACCTCCTGGACCTGGATGTATACGTACGCCGGATTGCCGACCCGACGCACATGGTCAGTCACCCTCCGGACGCGCGCCTGCCAGCGGAAATACCTACCACTGGGGGTTCACTGCCGGATTGCGGGCGCAGAGCTCCCGCAGGCAACCGGTCTAGTGTAGGTGAATCCCCAGGTCGACCCAAATCGGGGGTCGTTCCCACAAATCTGAAGCAGATATGTTTCAAATCTCTGTGGGCGCGGTCACGCCGTTGCTACGGTCGCCCTGCTCGTCGAGGTACGAGCTGATGAGGAGTCGCACATGCACATCACCCTGCCGACCACCCGCCGGATCGCGACCACCGCGAGCGCCTTCGCCGCCGTGCTCGCCCTGGCCGCCCCGCACGCCACCGCGGGGCCGATCATCGACATGCTCACCGACACCCTCACCGTCGGCTGCACCTCCAAGATCGATGTCGTCGGCCTCGACGACTACGTCGGCGCGCAGGTCGACTTCGTCGCCAACGGCAAGTTCTTCGCCAGCGACACCGTCGACCTGGAGGTGAACGTCGGCGGCGTCACCGTGGCCAAGGCTACCGCCTACTACCACGTCGAGACCGAGGTCGAGGTGCAGCTGTCGCTGCTGCTGCACGCCACCGGAGCACCACTGGTCACCAAGCGCGTGCCCACCGTCGCGAAGATCCTGAACGCGGGCAGCGGACTGGCCTGCGACATGGCGACCGGCAGCGCGGGCATCTCCTCGGACTAGCCGTCCCCGATCCGGCCCGCAGAACGGGCCGGGCTCACCGCTACCTCCACCGATCGGCCCGCCCGCCGGTAGCCTGGGCGGGCTGGATCGCAACGAGCAGGGGTGCGGCTGCCGCATCGGGGAAGGAACCTAGTGACATCGTCCGGTCGTCCGTCGGTCGTGGATCGGCGCGCATTCCTGATCGCCATGGGCCTGGTGCCCGTCGCGGCCGCGCTGGCCTCCTGCACGTCCGATTCCCCCGAAGTGAAGCTCACCGGCGTGGACATGGGCGGCGGCGATCCGGCGATCCGCCCGCAGGACGACCTGTACCGCCACGTCAACGGCGCCTGGCTGCGCGACTACCAGCTGCCGCCGGACAAGTCCTCGGTCGGCGCCATCACCGACGCCAACGACCGCACGCTCGAGCAGCTGCGCGCGATCATCGAGGGCATCAAGGACCCGAAGCCGGGGTCGGAGGCCCAGCAGATCAAGGACCTCTACGACGCCCGCCTCGACCTCGACGAGATCGAGCGCCTCGGTATCACGCCGCTCAACGGCTTGTTCGGCGCGCTCGACAAGGCCGCGGGCAAGCCCGAGCTGGCCAAGGTTATGGCCGAGGCGCCGATCTCCGGGCTGATCGGGATGGGCATCGGCATCGACCGCAAGAACTCCAGGGCCTACATTCCCAGCGTCAGCCAGGCCGGGCTCACCCTGGGCGAGCAGTACTACCGCAAGCCCGAGTTCGCGACGCAGCTGGCCGGCTATCAGACCTACCTCGAGCAGCTGGCCAAGGGCCTCGGCATGGCCGACCCGGCCGGGGTGGCGCAGCGAACCGTCGACCTGGAGAAGCGGATCGCCGCGAACCACTGGGACAGCGTGCGCCTGCGCAACACCGACGCCACCTACAACCTGATGAGCTGGCAGGAGCTGACCGCGCTCGGCCCGCAGTTCGACTGGGATCCGTGGCTGGCGGGCATGACCGACCGGCCCAAGTCGCTGTTCGACAAGATGGTCGTCGGCCAGCCGTCGTTCATCACCGCGGCGGCGCAGCTGTGGAGCGAGGTCGACCTCGCCCAGTGGCGCGACTACCTCAAGCTGCACATCGCCAACACCTACGCGCGCTTTCTGCCCAAGGCGATCGCCGACGCGCGCTTCGACTTCGTCGGCCGGGTGCTCAGCGGCCTGGAGGAGAAGCCGGAGATGTGGCGCTCCGCGGTGGGCGTCGTCGACGACAATCTCGGCGAACCGCTGGGAAAGCTGTACGTGGACAAGCACTTCCCGCCCGCGGCCAAGGAACGCGCCATGGAGATGGTCGACGACCTGCGCGCCGCCTACCGCGACAACTTCACCAACTCGACGTGGATGTCGCAGCCCACCCGCGAGGCCTCGATCGCCAAGCTGGACAAGATCGTCGCCCAGATCGGCTACCCCGACAAGTGGGTCGACTACTCCTCGGTGCAGGTGACCCGCGGCAAGCTGATCGAATCTCTCATCGCCATCAACGCTTTCGAGTCCAAGCGCGCGTTCGCCCGGCTCGGCACCGAGGTGGACAAGTCGGAGTGGAGCATGTCGCCGCAGACGGTGAACGCCTACTACAGCCCGACCACCAACCAGATCGTCTTCCCCGCGGCCTACCTGCAGCCGCCGTTCTTCGACAAGGACGCCCAGGACGCGGTCAACTACGGCGCCGTCGGCTCGACGATCGGGCACGAGATCGGACACGGCTTCGATGACCAGGGCTCCAAGTACGACGGTGACGGCAACCGCCGCGACTGGTGGACGCCGGAGGATCGCGCCGCCTTCGACGCCAAGACCCAGCAGCTCATCGAGCAGTACGACGTGCTGGTCCCCGAGGGCGCGCCCGAGGGACAGCACGTCAACGGCGCGCTGACCGTCGGCGAGAACCTGGCCGACCTGCGCGGCCTGCAGATCGCGCTGGCGGCGTATCAGAAGCTCGCCCAGCGCACCGGCGAGCAGCCCGACTTCCGCACCATGTTCTTCTCCTGGGCTCGGCAGTGGCGCGACAAGCAGACCGAGGAGGCGACCCTGCAGTCCCTGCAGGACACCCACTCGCCCAACGAGTTCCGCTGCAACCAGGTCGTCCGCAATATCGGCGAGTTCTACACCACGTTCGAGGTGAAGGACGGCGACAAGCTGTTCATGCCGCAGGACCAGCGGGTGACACTGTAGGGACGATTCCCCCTCCGAAACCGACGTAGGTTAGCCTAGGCTGACCTACGCTGGAACCGGCTCGACGAGCCGATCGAGGAACCTTCCTCGATGAAGGAGGATGCAACGATGACGTCTGTTCGGACTTCGCGCGGCTGGCGGCGCGTGGCCGTGGCCGCACTCGCCGGTGCGCTCGCCTTCGGCGTCGCCGCCTGCGGTTCCAGCGACGATGCCGCGGGCTCGGGTGAGCCGGTCTCCATCACCCACGCCAAGGGCGAGACCACCGTCACCGGGACGCCGACGAAGATCGTCGCCCTGGGCAACCAGTGGCTCGACACCTCGCTGGCGCTCGGCGTCGTCCCCGTCGGCTACATCGACAACGTCTCCGCGGTCTCCAAGAGCACCCCGCCGTGGGAGCCGGAGAGCCTGAAGTCGGCCAAGGCCCTCAACACCACCGGCAGCATCGCCGAGCAGGTCGCCGCGCTGGAGCCGGACCTGATCCTGGCCGATCCGTTCATCGCCGATCAGAAGACCTACGACGAGCTGTCCAAGATCGCGCCGACGCTGCCCGCGCTGACCAAGGACGCCGTCACCCCGTGGCAGGAACAGGTCACCGCGCTGGGCAAGGTGCTGCACAAGGAATCCGACGCGACCGCGGTGATCAAGAAGGTCGACGACAAGATCGCCGCGATCAGCGCCGCCAACCCGGGTCTGAAGGGCAAGACCTTCGCCAGCACCTGGCTGGCGAGCCCCGCGCAGCTGATGGTGCTGACCGACCCGAACGACGGCTCGGCCAAGGTGTTCACCCAGCTGGGCATGGGCATCCCGGCCGACCTCACCGCGCAGCCGTCCAACCAGGGCCGCCTGGCGCTCTCGCCGGAGCGCGTCGACGAGCTGTCGGCCGACCTGCTGCTGGCCGGCTACTCCCCCGGCCTGGACGAGAAGTACCGCCAGCTGCCCGGTTACGGCGAGCTGCCGTCGGTGCGGAAGGGCTCGGTCGTCTTCTTGACCACGCAGGAGATCAGCGCCATCAACCAGCCCTCGGCGCTGTCGGTGCCCTACATCCTCGACAAGCTGGGCCCCGCCTTCGCCGCCGCGGCGAAGTAGCACCTCTCCCACCACGTTCGACCCCAGCAAGGACTGCGCTGTGCTCGCCTCCACGTACCCCGCCCAGACCCGATTCTCGCTGCGCGCCGGAGTCACCTGCCTCACCACCCCGGCCGGGGCGGTGCTGCTGAATCCGCCGCGCAACGTGAAGCTGACCGGGCTGGGCGCGGGCGCGCTGCAGGCGTTGAAGACGCTGAACCAGGGCCCGGCCACGGCGGCCGAGATGTCGACCGCCGCCGCCGGTGACGACATCACCGGGCTGATGCGCAAACTCACCGACGGCGGCTGGCTGGCCGTCACGGTGCGCGACGGCGGCCGCGACCTCTACAGCATCCGCCCGTTCGCCGAGCCGGCGCCGCGTCCCGAGGTGCCCCTGCCGA
This sequence comes from Nocardia canadensis, assembly GCF_032656385.1. Lineage (NCBI taxonomy): Bacteria > Bacillati > Actinomycetota > Actinomycetes > Mycobacteriales > Nocardiaceae > Nocardia > Nocardia canadensis. The sequence continues at coordinate 716,386 of NZ_JAVCWB010000002.1, read as the reverse complement.
CCTGGTCGGCGACGCTGTCGAAGTTCGCCGTCCTGCACCGCGACGCCCAGGGCTTCGTGCTCGAGCACCCGCGCGCGTGGTGCGATCTGCGCGTGCACGACCCGCGGCTGCTGGCGCTGCTCGACGGTCCGATGGCCGCCGATTCGCCGGTGCCGGCCGCGGTGAAGTCGCAGTTCATGGCGGATCTGCAGTGGTGCGGTTTCCTCGTCGACGGCGACGAGGAGGAGCACGAGTTCCGCACCCGCTCCTGGAGCGCCCCCGACCTGTGGTTCCACCGCCGCAGCACCCTCGGCGCCCGCACGGTGACCTGGGACGACTTCGGCCCGACCCGCTGGGCCGACGGCCGCTTCCCCGAATTGCCCGCCCGCCGTGCGCCGTTCGCCGGCGAGCCGATCGCCCTGGCCCGCCCGGACCTGGACGGCCTGCGCGCCGCCGACCCCAGCCTGACCGCCGCCCTCGAGGATCGCGTGTCGACCCGCGCCTTCGACGACGCGGCCCCCATCACCGCCGACCAGCTGGGCGAGCTGCTGTTCCGCAGCGCCCGCACCCGCGCCGACGGCTCCCGCCCCTACCCCTCCGGCGGCGGCGCCTACGAGCTCGAGATCTACCCGGTGATCCGCAATGTCGCAGGCCTGGACAACGGGATGTACCACTACGACTCGGCCGACCACGTCCTGCGCCCGGTCGCCCCCGCCGACTCCCCCGCCGTCCAGAAGCTGCTGAAGTCCACCTCGGCCACCCTCGCCGGCGGCGCCGAACCCCAGGTCCTGCTGCTGGTCTCGGCCCGCGCGGGCCGCGTCATGTGGAGCTACGAGCAGGTCGCCTACGCCAATATCCTCAAGCACGTCGGCGTCCTCATGCAGACCGTCTACCTGGCCGCCACCGCCATGAACCTCGGCGTCGTCGCCCAGGGCTTCAGCGACACCGCCGCCTTCGCCACCGCCACCGGCCTCGACGAACTCGAGGAATGCAACGTCGGCAGCATCATCGTGGGCTCGCGCACCGCCTGAAACTCCCACGAGATCCATCTCACCTCCGGGGAACCGTCGGCGGGTCCGGCGCGTCCAACCTTTCGACGTGCTTCCTATCGGATCGAGGGGTTCATGAACGAGGACTGGTCGGCGCCGGCCCGTGCGGCGAACGACGCGTTGCGCGCGCAGATCGACGCGATGCTCGACTCGTTCACGGCCGACAAGTCCGCGCTGCTCGACGCCCAGGCGCGGGCGACCGAAGCGGTCAGCGCGTGGTCGGCCGATAACCTGGTCCGGGTCACCGGCACCATCGCCGGTGTCAGCGAAGTGCACATCGAGCCCGACGCCTTCAAGCGCTCGACACCGGATTCGCTGGGCCGCTCGATCACCGAGGCCATCACCGCCATGACCATCGAGGTGCGGCAGATCCAACCCCGTTCGAACGGACTCCCGCTATCAGCCTGGACCACGTGGGGCGACTGAATGCTCTCCGCTGGCCGAACCTGCCGAGCATCCGAAGAGAAACGGGAGGAAGAACAACCCTTGGACTACTGGCGCGGCATAGTCAATACGATTCTTTATTCTGTTCAGTTCGAGGCAGAGCTGGATGTGAGCGTGGCAAATCGGATCGCCGAGGGACTACTGGAGCGGCCAGTAGGGCTCTTATCGGCTGACGACGAACACACCTCACTCGCCGCCGGACTGCGCTCCGGTGCGCCGCTGCCGACCCTGGTCCAAATGCGACACCCGGCGGACGAGCTGCGCGAGTTCCTGGCCCTGGTCGTCGACCGCATGGATTCGATGCGGCCATGGCCGGTACCTCCCTACGTCCAGCTACCCGACGAATACTTTACGGAGCTCCACGGAAGCCTGCCTATCGCTCGGATATCTCATAGCCCTGACGAGACAGCAGCGCGACTCTCGCGGGGGTTCTCGTTCGACGGCCAAGGTCTGCAGTACTTGCTACTACGTTTGAGATCCGGCATCGTGGTCGGATTCGTGTCACCGTACTGGAACGGAAGCGCCGACGTCGCTGTCTTTTGCATCGACCCGGATCGCAACGGGGACAACGCTCTTCGTGAACTCATGGACACCGGCCGACTGGCGCCAGGAGCGATCTTCGAACTGGAGGAAGCCGGTACCTTGCCGACTGCGACCAGGTACGACACGACGCCGATGCATCCCGAATTCCGCGGTGAGAACCTCCCGGGAAACACGGTGTGGCGCGGAGCGCGAGTCGACTACTTGGACTACACAGCGCGACAACACTTCCGGCTGCACGGCTACGGTGGCGCGCTGCAGGACTCCAAGGGCACACTGTTCGACACGACCGCAGCGGTGACGCTCTGGACGCCGCACGGCGGTCGAGCGATATTCGTCATGGATCATGACGGCTACTTGTACTCTGCACCCTTTCACATCGTCGGAAAGTTTCATCCTTCGAGTTTGCTGGCAGGCGCCCCGGTCGCTGGAGCCGGGGAAATTCAGGCCGTGGCGGGGCAGGTGCTGTTGATCAGCGACAGGGGGAACCACTACCGGCCGGCCCGGCACTACACGATGCAGGTCATCGACAGCCTGCGACGACAGGGGCTGGATGTCTCGAACTGCAGAGTCGAGTATCACTCCGAGTCTTGAGATGCCGTCGTCTACCGTTGATTTCGAGGAGAAACGCCAGTGTCCTTTGATCAGCCGCTCGATACTGCGGAGCAGGTAGCGGAGTACCTCCGGCGAGTGCTGAACACACGGATCGAGTTCGACGTTCGGGAGACGCCGACGGTGTGGGTGTGTCAGCAGCGGCCGCATGCCGAGGACTTGCGGAGGGATGCGGAGATGGCCGAGCGTGCGTCGCGAGGGATTACTCCCGAACCCGGTGGTGGGTACGCGGTGTATGGGATCGTGAAGAAGAACTCGCATGTCTTTCATCTCGGCCAGAATCCGCCGGATCATCCGGCGCGGTTGCTCGATCGGTCGTCCTGGGACGATACGTACTTCGGGACAGGGCAGATTCATCCGAAGCCGTGGCAGGTGCGGATCGACCTGGTCGGAAATGACGGGCGAGTGCTGACGTATCGGATCCAAACCGTCTCCCGAGCAGATCCGCCGCGGGAGCCGATCGATCATTACGTCACCGTCGACAGCATAAGCAGGAAGGTCGACTATCGCGTCGATCGGTTATCGCGGTTTCTCGTCGATGCGGTGCGGCCCATCACCGATTCGCAATACCGTCGCGAACCCTGGTTGACCACCGCGACATTCGACCTCTGAGCCGTGCGGACCACGACGATCATCGGCTCCCGACCGATGCGAATCTCGGGATAGGGGCGGTGGTGGCGATCTACCTGGTTGTTCGGCGGGCTTCGAAGACCGAAGAGGCGGTGACGTATCGGTTCGGCGGGGTGGAGCATCGGACTACTCGGTGGTGTTCGCTGACGAGAAGGAAGATCACCTCGGGGTGCTGGCCGCCGGGCTGGTGATCAGTCGCCACCGTGCTGAAGGGGTGTAGGCGCGATTCGTCAGTAGACAGTCTTGAGCTATCGGCTCCGTGCGAAGGACCGCCGCCGGTAGTCATCAGGACCTGGCTGGCGTTCACTGCGAGGAGGTTGTGTTCGGGTCGGGTGGGTATCCGTAAGGTCGTCAGCGATGGCGGACGGCCGCAGGCGGGGATGGAACCGGTCGGGGGTTGGGTGCGTCTAAGGATGTAGTGGCGGGGAACTGTCGCATCTGACCAGGTAGGAGAGCTGTGCGAGGCGTTGTGGTGATACGGGCCATGGTCTGTGGGCTGGCCGGTGTGGCGGTGCTTGCTGGGTGTGGGGATACCGAGCAGGGGGCCGGCGCGCCTACGAAGGCGGGGGCGACCGAGGTGTTCAACCCGTGTCGGGGGGCGCTGTCGGATGAGGTGCTGCGGAGCGTTGGATTGGACCCGACGACGAAGCTGGTCACGACTGATCCACCGAGTGGAGTGTCCGCATGGCGAATCTGCGACTGGGCACCGACCGATGATCGATACGGTTCGGGCCGCCGTATGGTCGGTGTCGGCTCGACCAGCCACACGCTCGACCAAGCCAGGGAGAAGGACGGCGTCACCGTCATCCGGGAGACCACGGTCAACTCCCGCCCCGGACTGGTCTCGAAGGAGAACAGCACTCCCGACATCTGCTACGTGTCATTCGAGGCTGAACAAGGCATGTTCGAAGTGACGGCAGCCTGGCTGAGTACTGAGGGGCCTCGAGTCGGCGATCTCTGTGACATGGCGGGGAAGTATGCGGCAGCGCTAGAGCCACACCTGCCGAAGTAGATACGGGGAGGGTATGGAAATGACTCAGGATCACGCCGCATACTGGCGGAACATGAAGCAACAGGCCGTCGACGGCGAGCTCGAGATCGACGAAGGCCTCGGCCAGGCGATCGCCGACGTCGCAAACCAGTATGTGATCGACCTCGAAGCGCAGAAGCTCGTCGCGAGCAAGCTCGACCGCATGACGGGATGGGGCGGTCTTCCCTCTGCAATGGCGATCCAGAAGAAGCTCGAGGCCAAAGCCACCGCCGACGAATCCGCGGTACAGCGCTTGGAACAGCACATCGCCATCGCCCGCGATCAACGCGATACCTTTCTCGCAGCCATCGGCAAACTACAAGCCGTCGACCAGCAGACCGCAGGCGAACTCGGAGCGACGGGAGCTGGCATCTGATGTCGTTCTGGACCGACGGCACCATCGGTGAGTTCTTCTTCCACGCCGGCACATTCGGCATTTTCAAAGTCGCAGACAACTATGACCGGGCAGACGAGTTCAGCAGGCTCGATCAGGATGGCCGGGAAAAATGGGAGGGCGATCGGACCATCATCAGCAGCGAGTGGGCGCGGCTGAGCGCCGATTCCGGACTGACAATGGACAAGGCATCGGTGACCGACCCGGAGCAGTTCAGTACCTGGTCGCACCTGAAGATATGGGAAGCGCTCAACGGCAAGGACGGCGCGGCCGGTGTTGATGCGACGGAGGTCAACGCCGGTGCGGATGGCTGGCGGCGGCTCACGACAGGGACCGAGACCGCGGTCAACACGTATCGGACCAACTTCGAGCGAGTGCTGTCCGAAAAGTGGTCGGGGCAATCGGGAAACGCGGCAATCGACGCGGTCAAGAGCTACACCACTGACGCAGCGAAGCTGCATACGGCGTTTCAGATGGTCGCCAACGGCATCGACCACATGGAAGGTCTCCTCGGGCAGGCGAAAATCGCGATTCCTAAGCCGGAGAACGTATCCAGCTTCGACGAGTTCATCAGCCACATCCCCGGCAACGGTGTGGTCAAGGCCGCGAAGCACCGGGCCACCGAAGCAGAGGAAGACGCCCGGCTCTTCATGATTGGTACCTACCAGCCGGGTTCGATCGTTGTCGACAAGCAGACTCCGGTCCTGCCGCTGCCAGTCAACAACACCGAGAATCCCGGCGACGGCGATCCCAAGACCCGCAACGGCAACGACGGGACCACCAACGGGACCACCAACAACAACGGCACTACGCCGGGAACCGATCCCGCTGGGACGCAGGAGAATCCCGGGACGACCTCGCCGCAGACGACCGATACCGGTGACGATCAGAACGACGACGGCACCGACGACAGCAGTGACGACGACTCGACCTCGCCCAGCAGCACCGATCCGTCGGCGACCACGCCCGCCACGACGACGCCGGGAACCGGGCAGCCGACGACCCCGGGTGACACCAAGACCGGCGGCTCGCCCGGCGGAGGATCGCCCGGGTCCGGTGTGTCCACCGGCGCGGGCGTGCCCGGTGCGGGGCGCAGTGTGTCGGGCACGCCAGGTGGCGCGGCCTCCGGCGCTCGGGCGGCGACGGCGGGTACCGCCGGTGCGCGGGGTATGAGCGGCATGCCCGGCATGATGGGCGGCGGGCGTGGTGGCAACGGCAAGGACGACGAGAACGAGCACACCAGCCCCGATTACCTCATTCAGGATCGGGAGAGCGAGCTCATCGGCCAGTTGCCGCCGACCCTGCCGCCGGGTGGAGTGATCGGCGCGTGAGCTGGGAGCAAGCCTTGGAGGACAGGGAACCGACGCGAGGCGAGCAGGTGCCGCTGGGCCGCTGGCGGCTCGACGCGCACGCGTTCGCCATCGGCGTCGAGGGCCATGGGCGGGACCGGCTGCCGTATCCGCTGACCTTTCGCCCCGAGTTCGCGGAGACGATCGAGATCCATGCCGAGCGGCGTCGGGCGGCCGGGCTGCGGCTGCAGCAGGTCTACGACCAGCGGCTGCACAAGGTGTTCGGCGCGCTGCTCGAGCCGGAGGTGCGGGTCGAGATCGAGGGCCTGTGCGGGCCCGGTCAGACCGAGGTCGTGCGGGTCTACGCGGGGATCATCGAGGATCACGCGGCCTTGGCGGTGCAGGCGCACGGGCCGACCCGGGACGAAGGTGGCGATCTCACGCTGAGCATCGTGCCGCTGGCCGAACTGGCCGCCGAGATCGTCGCGGCGCTGCCGCGCGTGCCGGGCGGGACCACGCCCCGCTTCGAGGGGCGCCGCAGCGATCTCGACGCGGCCACCTACGCCAGGCATCCGACCCGCCTGTCCACCGTCGAGCAGACGCAGCGCTTCTTCCGCCGGGCCCGGATCGGGACCGGCGAGATCACCGTCTACCCGGGCTACCAGGTCGACGCTCGACCCACCGGCGACGGCAAGGCTTTCCTCTGGCTGGACTACCCCGACGACGGCCGATACCTGCTGCAGCACCAGGGCCCCGACGAGTTCACCGTCATCCCCGGCCCACCCGCCGAACTGACCCACCGGCTCGCCCGGCAGATCGCGATCTGCGCCGACCGACGGTCCGGTCGGCGCTGACGATGGCGATCTACCTGGTCTTCCGGCTGCGTTCGGAGGCGGACGACCACGTGGTCTACGAATACGCCGGGGTGGACCACGTGTTCGACCGGACGGTCGTGATCAGAACCGCCGACTACGCCGTCAGCACGCCGGACGGCGAGAGGGGCGGGCCGGCCGCGCGCGTCGCCGGAAAGGCGATCCACGGGCACCGGACCTCCGGAACATGGCTGAAGGTCGGCTCGCAGCAGTCGTAGTTCGAGACAAGCGCCACTGCATTGTCATCGCTGATACCTCCGACCTGATCGACGCCATCGCGGCCCGGCCCCGGAGGGGGACGCCCGGCCGGGATGTCTACTTCCCGCGCAGGCCGAAGGGGTTGCCGTCGGGATCGGTTAGCACGCAGACGCGCAGGCCGGGGGCTACTTCCCGGGGCGCGGAGTGTTCGGTGGCGCCCGTGGCGAGCAGGGCGGTGCGGGTGGCGTCGACGTTCTCGACGTCGGTGAAGGCGATGGGGCCCGCGCCTGCGTCGCCCTGGGGGTTGAGGCTGATTTCGAAGCCGTCGACGTTGTAGCCCACGTAGTAGGGCTCGTCGGTGTGGGGAGTGCCGTAGAGGGCGGTGTAGACCTTCTTGGCCGATTCCAGGTCGGTGACGGGGATGACTACGGCGCCGATGGTGGGGCTCATCTTGGCTTCCTTCCGAAGGGTGTCGGTGAAGAACGTGATGCTCCGTCCGCCAGCCTAACCACCGGAAACGGCGAAAGCGGGCAGCCGGGGCTGCCCGCTTTCGCCGGTGTCTCGCGTCAGATGGCGTCGGCCAGAGCGGCGATCGCCTCGGTCCAGAGGTCGGCGAAGCGTGCCGCCTGGGCTTCGGTGAACAGGGCCGTGCTCCAGCGGAAGTTGGTGGTCAGGGCGGGGCCGTCAGGGGTGGTGCCGATGCCGGCGATGACGTCGACCGCGTACCGCAGCGGCAGGTCGGGTTCGGGGTCGAGCGGCAGGGCCGCGTCGTGGGCGCCGACCAGCAGGGACCAGGGATTGCCCTCGGTGCCGGACAGGTCGATGCGGCCCAGGTAGTTGAACTCGACCTGGGGCTCGGCCGCGCCGCGGAGGTCGGGAACGCGGTCGACATAGCGGAGCAGGCCGTAATCGAGGCCCTGGTGGGGGATCTCGCGCAGATGTGTCGCGACGCTGTCCAGCAGAGCGCGGGTGGCGGCCTGATCCGCTTGCGCGCGGGCGACATCCACCGCGTGCTCGCCGACACCGAGGCGCACGGGGAACACGCTGGTGAACCAGCCGAGGGTGTTGGCGGTGTCGGTGCCGAGTTCGGCGTCGGCGCGACCGTGACCCTCCAGCGCGATCAAAGCGCCTGCGGCGGGGTCGTTTCCGTTGTCGGCATGCACCGATGCCATGGTCATGGTGAGGGCGGTGAGCAGCAGCTCACGGACACCCTCGTCCTTGCCCGCGCGGGCCAGCAGACGTTCGGTCAGGGCGACCGGGGTCGCGACCGTGCTGACGCGCAGAGTGGACCAGGTGTCGGTGGCCGGGGCGGGCACTCGCGCGCCCAGCGCGGCGTCGGGCGCGGCGACCTGGGCGGCCCAATAGTCGCGCTGGACCAGCACTTCCGGTTCGGCGGCGCGCTGCCACAGGGCTTCGGACCACTGCCGGTAGGAGGTGAACTCGGGCAGCATCTTCGGCGTCACCCCGGACTGGACCTGCTGCCACGCGGCGGCCAGGCCGTCGATCATGATGTGCCAGGAGACGACGTCCACGGCGAGGTGATGGATCGCCAGTAACAGGACGTCACCGTCGTTCCCGGCCACACCCGAGGTAGTGCCGCCGACCGCCGCCGCGGCATCCGCACCGGCGGCATCCGCGCCACTCCCGGTCCCGGCGAACCACACCGCCCGGACCATGTCGCCCGCGCGCGGGTCGATGGCGTCGTTGGCGGTGCGCGCGAATTCGGTGATGGCCGAGTCGAGTTCGGCACCGGTGAGGCCGCGCGGCGCCTCGATGACGACATCGGCGGCCCGCACCGCACCGGGCGCCCTGGTGACCATGCGTGGTCCGTCGGGAGTGTCGGTGAGCACGGCGCGCAGGGTGTCGTGCGCGTCGAGCAGGGCTTGCAGCGTGGCTTCCAGTCCGGCGCGGTCGATTTCGGCGGGCAGGCGCAGCAAGGCGCTCTGGGTGAAGCGGCGGTAGTTGCCGTACTCGTACATCCACGACACCACCGGCAGCGGCGGAACCACCCCGTAGGCGTCGGCGCCGGACTGGGCGGCCACGGCCGGGCCGTCGTCGGCCGCGGCGGCGAGTTCGCGAATGGTGGGGCAGGCCAGCACCATTCGGGGATTGAGCGCGATGCCGCGGCGCCGGGCCTTGTTGACCAGGGAGATCGCGACGATGCTGTCGACGCCGAGCTCGTAGAAGTCGGCGTCGACGCCGGGGGCGCGGCCGTCGAACAGTTCGGCGAAGACCTCGCTGAGCGCGATCTCGGTGGGGGTCTCGGCGGCGGCGTTGCCGTCGGCGGCCGAGAGGGTCCGCTCGGCGAGTTCGTGCAGGGCGTGCCCGTCGAGCTTGCCGTTGACGTTCACCGGCAGCTGCTCGAGGACGACGATCCGCGCGGGAATCATGTACGCGGGCAGGCGCTGGGCCAGGTCGGCGCGCACCCGGCTGACGACCACCGCGCGTCCCGCCTTGCCGACGACGAAGCCGACCAGCGAGGCGCCACCGGCGCGCCGCACCACGGTCACCGCGGCGGTGTCGATGTCGGCGGAGCGGCGCAGGGCGGTCTCGATCTCGCCGACCTCGATGCGGTAGCCGCGCACCTTGACCTGCGCGTCGGCGCGGCCCAGGTAGCCGAAGCGGCCGCCCGGCAGCCTGCGCACGAGGTCGCCGGTGCGGTACATGCGCTGACCCGGCCGGTGTGGGTCGGCGCAGAAGCGGTCGGCGGTGATGGCGGGCTTGCCGAGGTAGCCGCGGGCCAGCTGCACGCCCGAGAGGTAGAGCTCGCCGACGATGCCGGGCGGCACCGGGCGCAGCCGCGAGTCCAGGACGTATCCGGCCATGCCGCCGTTGGCGGTGCCGATGGTCGGGATCTCCGAAGTGGCGACCGGGGCGACGACCGCTTCGACGGTGGTCTCGGTGGGGCCGTAGCAGTTGTAGACGGCCGTGCCGGGCAGCGCGCGCAGGCGAGCCCACAGGGCGGTGTCGATCGCCTCGCCGCCGAGTGCGAGCACCGGCAGCTCCCGGTCGAGCAGGCCCGCCGCCGCCAGCTGCGCCAGCATGGACGGGGTGGTGTCGATCATGTCGATGCCGAATTCGGCCATGGCGGAGACGATCCGGTGCGCGTCGCGCATTTCCTCGGCGTCGAACAGGTGCAGCGCCTGACCGGCGAAGAAACCGACCATCGGCTGCCAGGACGCGTCGAACCCGAGCGACCAGGCGTGCGCGATCCGCAGCGGGCGGCCGAGCTTCGCCATCGCGGGGCGGTAGAAGCGCTCCAGGTGATCGGCGAAGTACCCGGCCAGGGCGGCATTGGTGCCGACGACGCCCTTGGGCTCGCCGGTCGAGCCGGAGGTGAAGATGATGTAGGCGCTGTGCTCGAGCTCGCGGCGCACCGCGGGGGCCTGCGCGGGGCGGGCGGCGACGCGGTCGACGACGGCGGGGTCGTCGAGCAGCAAGATTTCCATCGATCGCTGATCGACCCGCGCCGAATCGTTCCCGGCGCGGGGCGACCCGGCATCGATCGCTTCCGATCCGCCGAGTCGGTGACGGTCTCCCGCCGAACCGAGGGCGATACCGTCGAGCAGCGCACGATCCTTGCCGAAGGCGATGGCGAGCACCGGGTTCGACTGACGCAGAATGGATTCGATGCGGCCGACCGGCAGCGAGATATCGACCGGCACATAGGCGGCCCCGGCGGCGAAGGTCGCAAGGATGGCGACGATCGACGCGGTGCCGCGCGGGAGCATCAGGGCGACAACGGTTTCCGGTCCCACTCCGTGAGCGGCGAACTCCCCCGCCAGCCGGCAGGCCTGATCGTGCAGCTCGCGATAGGTGAAGACCTCACCCGAGGTGGTGGTGAGCGCGGTCGCGTCAGGTGTCGCTGCGGCCTGGCGCGCGAACAGTTCCCACGGCGTGGCGGTCGGCGCGGGCGCGATATCGGTTGCCGCCGAGCGTAGTTCGGCGTGCTCCTCGACGGTGAGCAGGTCGATCGCGTCGAGCGTGGCCTCGGCGTCGAGCCCGGGCAGCGCGCGCAGCACCGCGACCAGGCGAGCACCGAGATCGGCGGGGTCGAGGTGGCCGAGCAGGGCCGGGATCGCCTCGACGAGGACCAGCAGATCGCCCTCGCTCAGGTGCGAGACGACGGTGAGCGGGTAATGGGCCAGGCTCTCCATCTCGATCGGCCGGAACCGCGCGCCGTCCGGCGCGGTGACGGTCTGGATGGCGTCGTCGATCGGGGCGTTCTCGAAGACGAACAGGGTGTCGAACAGCGATCCGTGCCCGGCCGCGCGCTGCAACGTCGACAGGCTCAGGTAGCCGATGTCGCGCATGGCGGCCGACTCCCGTTGCAGGCGAGCGCATTGCGCGACAACCGGCTCGGCGGGCTCGAGGCGGTGCACGACCGGGACGGTGTTGATGAACAGCCCGACCATGCCCTCCACACCCGCGAGCTTCTCGGGGCGGCCGGAGATGGTGGTGCCGTAGACGACATCGCGACGATCGGTGATCCGGCCGAGCAGCAGCGTCCAGGCGAACTGGACGGCGGTATTGAGCGTCATGCCGTTGGCGCGGGCCCAGCGCTGCAACCGCTCGGTCTCGGTGGCGGACAAGCGGAGTCGCGTGGTCTGCGGCACGGCGGAACCGCGCTCGCCGGTGCCGTCGGCGAGCACCAGCGGTGCGCTGACCCGCGACAAGTACTCGGCCCACCGGCGGGCGGCGGCGTCGTGATCCTGGGCGCCGAGCCAGCCGATGTAGTCGCGGTAGGGACGCGGGGCGGGCAGCCCGTCGAGGCTGCCGCCTGCCTGGTAGACGGCGAGCAGTTCGGTGAAGAACACCGCGACCGCCCAGCCGTCCATCAGAATGTGGTGCGCGGTGAGGATCATCCGCTTGCGCGGCTCGGGCGCGTCGGTGACGTCGAGCAGCAGCACCCGCAGCGCCGGGCCCCGGTTGAGCGCGAACGGCACGCGCCGCTCGGATTCGGCGATCGCGTCGAACTCCGTGGTGCGCGCGTCGCGCTCGGTCCAGGGCAGCTCGGCGCGGGACGGGATGATCTGCACCGGCTTGGGCACATCGGTGTCCCAGAACGCGGCACGCAGGTTCGGATGCCGGTCGAGCATGGCCTGCGCGCTGCGGCGCAGCAGCTCGGCGTCGAGCGGGCCATCGATGTCGACCACGAATTGCATCGTGTACAGGTCGATCTCGGTGCCCGCCAACCGCGACAGCGAGAAGAGCCCCTCCTGCAGCGGGCTCAGCGCCAGCACGTCCTCGATCTGCGGGGCACTCATGCGATGTCCTTCCGTCCCTGCGTGTTCACTAGCCCTGCGCCTGCCAGGCCGCCGTCAGCGCCGACAGCGCGTCGGCCTCCAGGCCGGAGGCGCTCATCGGGGCGTGCGAGACCTGTTCGGGCTCCTCGGCGTTCGGCTGCTCCGCGGCGGCGGCCGCGTCGACGGCGGCGGCCAGTTCGGTGATCGTGAAGTACTCGAACACCATCTGCGGAGTCAGCGGCAGGCCCAGCGCCGCGGCACGAGCCGACCACTGGATCGAGATGACGCTGTCGCCGCCCAGGGCGAAGAAGCCGTCCTCGCCGGTGACGTCGTCGATCTCGAGCAGTTCCTCGATCAGCGCGATGAGCTGACGCTCGGTGTCGGAGTCCGCCGCGCCCGCACCCGCGGTGGTGGCGGCGGCGATCGGCGCCGGTGCGGCGAGCAGCCGGTCCAGGTCGGCCTGCGGCAGCACCCGCAGCTCGGCGACCGGCAGGTCCGGCGTCTCGGCGAAGGCGCGCAGGGTGGCGGCCAGCGCGTCGGCGATCAGCGCGGCTGTGGCGGGGTCGTAGAGGTCGGCGTTGACGACGACGCGCACGTCCATGCCGCCGTCGGCGGTCACGTTCAGGCTCAGGTTCAGATCCAGGAACGAGACGTCGAAGTCGGCGGGCAGCACGGTGACCGTCGAGGCGCCCGAGGACGCGAACGGCAGCGTGGTCGGCGCCCAGTCCGCACCCCGGAAGTGGATCATGCTCTGGAACAACGGGTTCCGCGAGCGCGAGCGGCGCGGGTTGAGCGCCTCCACGAGCCGCTCGATCGGCAGCTCCTGATGCGCGTTGGCGTCGAGGACGACATCGCGGGCCGCGCTCACGGTGTCGCGCAGGGTGGGCGCGCCCGAGAGGTCGTTGCGCAGCACCACCATGTTGGCGAACAGGCCGATCAGGCCGGTCGTCGCCGGATCGGTGCGCGCGGCGACCGGGGTGCCGAGGGTGATGTCGGTGCCGCCGCCGAGGGTGTGCAGCAGCGTGGCGACCGCGGCCTGACACACCATGAACTCGGTGGCGCCGCTGCGCATCGCCAGCGCCTCGAGCCCGGAGCGCACGCTCGCGGGCAGCGCGAAGGTGACCACCTCGCCGCGCTTGCCGAGTACCGGCGGACGCTGCCGGTCGTGGGCGACCGAGATCTCCTCGGGCACGTCGGCCAGCGCGGTCTTCCAGTAGTCGATCTGGGCCATCGCGAACTCGCTGGGCGCGGCCTGGTCGAACAGCTCGCGCTGCCACAGGGCGTAGTCGGCGAACTGGATCGGCAGCGGCGCCCAGCCGGGGGCGCCGCCCTGCTCGCCGCGGGCCCGGTAGGCGGTGGTCAGGTCGTCGAGCAGCACGCCGAAGGAGGCGTGGTCGGCGACGATGTGGTGCACCAGCAGCGAGAGCACATGGGTGTTCGCGTCGAGCACCAGCAGTTCGGCGCGGAGCAGCGGTTCACCGTCGAGGGTGAACGCGTAGCCGGCGATGGCCGCGAGTTCCGCGGTGAGGTCGGCGGGCGCGATCTCGCGGATCGGCAGCGGCACGGCGGTGGCGGGATGCACCACCTGGTAGGGGACGCCGTCGTGTTCGGGGAAGGTGGTGCGCAGCGACTCGTGCCGGGCGACGACATCGTCGAGCGCCGAACGCAGCGCCGCGATGTCGAGCGCGCCGTCGAAGCGCAGGGCCAGCGGCAGGTTGCCGACCGAGCCCGCGCCCTCCATGCGGTACTGGAACCACATGGCCAGCTGCGAGTACGACAGCGGGACGCGCTCGCCGCGCGGCCGGCCACCGATCGCCGGACGGCCCGGATTCGCCTGCGGTGCAGCGCTTTCGACCGGCTCCTCGACGGTCTCCTCGTCGGAGTCGACGGCGTCGAGGTCGATGTCGAACTCGGCCAGGAAGCGGGCCACCAGATTCGCGGCCAGCGCGGCCGGGGTCGGGCTGTCGAAGACGACGCGGACATCGAGCTCGACGCCGAACTCCGCACGCACCTGGGCGACGAGCCGGGCGGCGAGCAGCGAATGCCCGCCCAGCTCGAAGAACGAATCCTCCGCGCCGACCTGGTCGAGCCCGAACAGCGTGCCGAACAGGGCACACATCTTGCGCTCGGTGGCGGTGGCGGGCGCGCGATGGATGCGCGCCACGGCGGGGGTCGCGGCGGGCAGCGCGCGCTTGTCGAGCTTGCCGTTGACGGTCAGCGGGATTTCCGGGATCACCGCGAAGGCGCTGGGCACCATGTACTCCGGCAGCCCCGTCGAGGCGAAGGCGTGCACCTGTTCGAGGTCGATCGACTCCTCGGCGGGCACCACGTAGGCGGCCAGCATGGCGCCGACGGCGGGGTCTTCGGTGACGATGACGACGCAGTGCGCGACGGCGGGATGCGCGGCGATCGCGGCCTCGACCTCGCCGAGTTCGATGCGGAAACCACGCACCTTCACCTGCTCGTCGGCGCGGCCGACGAACTCGAGCTCACCGAAGCTGTTGCGGCGCACCAAGTCACCGGAGCGGTAGAGCCGTGCGCCGGAGGTGAACGGGTCGGCGACGAAGCGCTGCGCGCTCAGCGCGGGACGGTCCAGGTAGCCGCGGGCCAGCTGGTCGCCGCCGAGGTAGAGCTCGCCGACGACGCCGTCGGGCACCAGGTGCAGCGCCTCGTCGAGGACGTAGGTGTAGACGTTGCGGTTGGGGATGCCGATCGGCACGACGCCGGTGCCCTGCGGGCCCGCGACCGGCATGTGGGTCGAGCAGACCACGGCCTCGGTCGGGCCGTAGTGATTGCGCAGTTCGGCGTCGAGGGTGTTGGCGAAGCGGTCGGCGACCTCACCGGGCAGCGCCTCACCGCCGACCGGGACCTGACGCAGCGACTGCCATTCGCTCACCTCCGGCAGCAGCAGGAAGGTGCTCAGCATCGAGGGCACCATGTGCAGCACGGTGACCTGGCGGCGGGTGATCAGATCGGCGACGTAGCGGATGTCGCGGAAGGCGTTGGGCTTGGGCACGATCAGCTGCGCGCCGACCGTGAGCGTGATGGCGATATCGACCAGCGAGGCGTCGAAGCTCACCGACGACGACTGCATCAGCCGGTCCCGCGCGGTCATGCTCCAGTCGGCGGTGAAACACACGATGTGCTCGGCGATCGCGGCGTGCGGCACCGGAACGCCCTTGGGCTTGCCGGTCGAGCCGGAGGTGTAGATGACGTAGGCGAGGTTGGCGGGCAGCAGCGGGCGCAGCCGGTCCGCGTCGGTCGGCGCGGTCGCGGGCAGCTCGGCCGCCACGGCCTCCGCGGCCGCCAATTCCACCGCACCGAGCAGCAGCCGGGGGCGGGCATCCTCGACCAGATACTCGATCCGGTCCTGCGGGTAGGCCGGGTCGATCGGCAGGTACGCGCCACCGGCCTTCAGCACGGCCAGCACGGCGACGATGAATTCCACCGAGGTGCCCAGGCGCAGGCCGACGATGTCCTCGGTGCCGATGCCCTGCCCGATCAGCCAGTGCGCCAGGCGGTTCGCGCGCGCGTGCAGCGCGCCGTAGCTGAGCTCGAGGTCGTCGGAGGCGAGCGCGGGGGCGTCGGGGGTGGCGGCAGCGGCGGCCTCGAACAGCGCGACGAGGGTGGTCGCGGGCTGGTCGACGAGCACGCCGTGCGAGCGCTCCAGCAGCGCGGCGCGGTCGTCGGCGCCGAGCATGTCGAGATCGGCGAGCCTGCGGCGCGGGTCGCGCAGCGCGGCGTCGAGCAGTCGGCCGAAGTGCGCGAGCAGCTGGTCGACGAGCGATTCGGCGAGCACGTCGGTCTGGTACTCGGCCTCGACCACGGCGGTGCCGTCGTCCTCGAGCACGATCGCCAGGGCCAGCGGAACCTGCGCGCTCACCGCGCCCAGTTCCAGCTGGGTGGAGCGCACGCCGTCGATGGCGAAGCCGTCGGCGCTCTTGCGCACGCTGAAGCCGAGGCGGACCAGCTGGTCCATGCCGTCGCGGCCGGCGACGCGATCCGGGTTCGCTTCGCGGACCACCCGATCGATGCCGACGCCGCGCCGGGCGAACGCGCCGGCGCAGGTGTCGCGCACGGCGGCGACGAGCTGGGCGAAGTCGTCGTCGGCGCCGAAGGTGGCGCGCAGCAGCAGGGTGTTGCCGAAGTAGCCGATGAGCTGTTCGGTTCCTGCCGGGCGATCGGTCACCGGGATGGAGACGAGGAAGTCGTCGGCGGCGGTGTAGCGGTGCACGAGCGCGTCGAAACCGGCCAGCAGCACCATGAACGGGGTCGCGGCGTGCTCGCGCGCGAACTGCTCGGTGCGGGTGACGAGGTCGGCCGGGAGGCGGTGGGTGCGGCGCTGGGCCTGCCTGCCGGGCGTCGCGGCAGGCGAACCGGGCAGTTCCAGCGGCTCGGGCAGCGGACGCAGGGCCTGGCGCCAGTAGTCGATGTCGGCGTCGGCGGGCTCGTCGGTGGACGCGATCGCGGCGAACTGGACGGTGGCCCCCGCGCCGGACCCGGCGCGGTAGGCGGCGTTGAGCTCGGCGAAGAACACCGACCAGGAGTCGTCGTCCCAGCAGATGTGGTGGATGGCGAACAGCACGACGTGCTCGTCGGCGCCGGTGCGGATCAGGGTGGCGCGCACCGGCAGTTCGGTGCCCAGGGCGAAGGGACGGCCGAACTCGCGCCGGGCCAGCACCTCCACCCGCAGGTCACGCCCGGATTCGGCGAGGTCGGTCAGGTCGTGGGTCTGCCACTGCGCGCGGGCGTCGTCGGTGAACACCTGGTACGGCTCGCCCTCGGCGTCCGCGCCGTAGGTGGTGCGCAGGATGTCGTGGCGGGCCACCACGGTGTCGAACGCGGCGTGCAGGCGCTCGCCGTCGAGCGGGCCGGTGAGCCGGTAGGCGACGCAGATGGACAGGGCGGTGTCGTCGGCGTCGCGGGTCTGCAGGAACCACATGCGGCGCTGGCCGGGAGTGAGCGGACGGCGCTCCCCCGCCGCGATGCGCGGCACGGTCACGGGTTCGGGAGTGGCGGCGGCCATGCCGCTCGCGCGCAGCTTCTGCTGGAGCAGTAGCTTGCGGCGCTCGGCGACGGACAGGGTGGCTTCGGTGTCAGACATGTTCGTTCGGCCCCTCAGCCCTGGTTGGTGTTCTGTGCCATCAGCAGCACGACGTCGTCGAGCGACGCGCCGCCGAGAATCGCCGCGACCGGCAGATCGCGATCCAGCTCCGCCTTGACCCGCTTGCGGAAGTCCAAGGCCTGCAACGAGTCGAGGCCGAGCGCGACCAGCGGCATGGTGGCGTCGATCGAGTCGGCGCTGTCGCCGCCGATGACCTTGAGCAGTTCGGTGCGCATGCGCAGATCCAGCGGGGTGCTGTCGGCCGCGGGCGCATCGTTCACGGCGGGTGCGGGCGCCTGGGCCGGGTCGGCGGACCCGGTCGCCGACGACTCCGCCCGCGCCACCGGCGCACTGGACTCGAGCCCGGTGAGCACACTGGCCTGCCCGAACGCGCCGAGCACCTCCCGCAGGAAGTCCCAGTCGGCGGCGATGATCATGCCGTCGCGGGCGGGCAGTGCGAGCCCGGCCTCGATCGCGTCGGCGGGCGCCATCGGGAACACCCCCGCCTCTTCGACGCGGGCGAAACCGGCGTCGTCGAGCGGACCGGCGACGCTCCACAGACCCCACTGCAGGCTGGCCGCGTCGATGCCGCGGGCCCGCAGCCGGCGAGCGGCCACATCGAGCATCCGGTTGGTCACCGCGTAGAGGATCTGTCCACGTCCGCCCAGGGTCGCCGCCATGGACGAGCACAGCAGCACCCGCGCGTCGGCCGCCAGCGGGGCGGCCTCGATCAGGTTGTCCAGGCCACGCAGCTTGGCGCCCGCGGCGGTGCGCACGTCCTCGGCGGTGATCTCGCCGAGTTCGGCGTCGACATAGTTCACCGCGGCGTGGATCACCAGATCGACCGGCCGATCGGCGATCTCGGCGCCGAAGGCGGCCACCGCCGCGACATCGCCGACATCGCAGGCGCGCACCACGATCTCCGTACTGCCCAGCGCGCGCAGCCGTGCCAGTTCGCCTGCCAGCGTCTCGGTTTCGCCGCTGCGGCTGAGCAGCGTGACGCGACCGGCGCCGGTGCGCGCCAGATGGTCGGTGAACCGCAGCCCGAGCTGACCGGTGCCGCCGACGATCACCACGTGATCGAGATCGGTGCCGAGCGCACCGGTCTCGGTGGCGGTGTCGAGCACCAGCCGCTTCACGAACATCTTGCCCGCGCGCAACGCCAGCTCGGCCTCCCCCGTGGAGTGCACGGCGGCGACGATCTTGGCGGCTTGCGCGGCCGCGGGTTCGGACGGGGCGAGATCGAGATGGCGGAACAGGATGCCGGGGTGTTCGATGCCGACACTGCGGAATCCGGCGGTGACGCCCGACTGGAACAGCGCGGGGATCGGATCGCCGCCGAGGACGGTCTCACCGCCGACGGTCAGCAGCCAGCACTCGCCGCCGGGGCGCAGCGCGGACAGCGCGCCCGCCCAGGCGCGGTCGGCGTAGAAGCCGGTCAGCGCGTCGACGGCGGCGGCGGTGTCGTCGTCCGTGGTCTCGGGGAGCAACACGACCACGGTGTCGGCGGCCGCACCGTCACTCAGGGTGAAGGCGGCGCCGGAGGCGAGGTCGGCCGGGCCGAGCACGCGCGCGCCGGCACCGTGGCGGTCGGCCGCCGCGAGCAGCGCGGTGGCAAGGTCGGCGCACTCGCCGGTGTGGTCGACGAGCAGCAGGGTGCGTGGCGCGGTGAGCGAGCGGCGCTGCAGCGGGCTCCACTGTTCCACCAGCCGTTGCGGTTTCGGCGTGGTGACGACCAGCTCGGCCGGGGTCTCGTGTGCCCCCAGCGGTGCCCACAGCCGCTTGGGCGCGGTGACGGTGTGCGGGAAATCGCGCAGCGGCAGGGTGACGGTGTCGTCGACCCGCAGTGCGTCCCACCGATAGTCGGCATCGAGGACGGCGACCTGGGCCACATTCCGGGCGAACTCCGACAGGCCGTCCGCGGTGCGCAGCGAGGTGCCGAGCACGCGGAAGTCGCGCGGGGGCAAGCCGGGACGGTTCGGGACCAGACTCAAGTTCTCCTGGAGCGCCAGTTGCAGCACCGGATGCTCGGCGACCTCGATCATCAGGTCGACGCCGTCACTGCCCGCGCTGATCACGGCGCGGTCGAACCGGACTCGGTTGCGCAGGTTCCAGTACCAGTACTCCTCCTGCTTGAGGTCGGGCGTGATCACCTCACCCAGCGTCGCTCCGTAGCAGGGGATCTCGGAGGCGGCGAAGTTCGGGGCACTCATCTCGTCGCCGAGGAAGCCTTCGAAATCGGCCCGCACCTCGGCGACGATGGAGGTGTGCGCGGGGAAGGCGACCCGGATCTCCCTGGCGAACTGGCCGCGCTCGGTGGCCGCGGCTACCAGCTCGACGACGGCGCCGCGTTCGCCGGAGATGGCGATGATGTGCGGCGAGTTGACCACCGCCAGCTCGGCCCAGCCCGAGTTGCGCGCCATCAGCGCTTCCACGCTCTCGCGGTCCATCCCGAAGACCGCCATCGAATAGCCGCGCGGGGACAGCCGGTCCGCGAGCAGGGCCCGATGGGTCACCGCGAGCACCGAATCACGCAGCGTCATCACGCCGGAGACCGCGCCAGCGGCGAGCTCGCCCTGGCTGTGGCCGATGGTCGCGTGCGGTCGCACGCCCGCCGCCTGCCACGCCGCGGCCAGGCCGGTCATGTGGAACATCAACGCGGGCTGGACTTCCCACACCGTGTCGTCGTAGCGACCCTCGTGGCCCAGCAGATAGTGCAGCGGCTTGGAGTGCCCGAAGCGTTCGGCGTGGATGGCGGCGCACTCGTCGACAACGGCGCGGTAGGCGTCGGACAGCGCGTAGAACACCGCGCCCATGCCGGGGCGCTGACTGCCCTGGCCGGGGAAGACGAAGCCGACCCGGCGCGCGCCGGCGGCGGTGTCGGCCCGGACCACCGCCGGGTGGTCGGTGTCGGTGGCGATCGCGTCGAGCGCGGCCGTCAGGTCGGTCCGGGCGGCGTCGGTCGTCGACGGCGGAGCCAGCACCAGCGCCCGGCGACGACGGGCGACGCGGGTGCGGAACAGCATGTCCGCCAGGCGTTCCGGTGTCGCCTCGGCATGGGTCTGGACGTAGTCGCGCAGGGCGGCGGCCTCGGCGCGCAGTCCGTCGACGCTGTCGGAGGACAGCAGGACGGGAACGGTGCCGTCGGGCAGACGGTACTCAGCCATGGTTGGTCTCCTCCAGCACCGGCAGGCCGACGATGGCGTGCGCGTTGGTTCCCGCGACACCGAACGAGGACACCGCGCCGTAGCGCATGCCGTCCGCGCGCGGCGCCCAGTCGGTGAGTTCGGCGGCGAGCCGCAGACTCGTCGCGTCCCAGTCGAGGTCGGTGGTCGGGGCGTCGGCCCACAGGCTCGGCGCGATCGCGCCGTGCGCGCCGCACAGCAGCACCTTGATCAGGCCGAGCATCCCCGAGGCGGCCTGGGCGTGGCCCGCGTTGGACTTCACCGAGCCGAGCAGCGGTCCGTCCGTGCCGCGCTCCGGATCGCCGTAGGTAGCGGCCAGTGCGGTCAATTCGAGCGGATCGCCGACGGCGGTGCCGGTGCCGTGGCCCTCGATCAGCCCGATGTCGTGCGTGCTGATCCCGGCGGCGGCGACGGTGGCCTCGATGAGCCGCTGTTGCGCCTGCGCGCTGGGCACCGCGATCGGCGCGCCCGCGCCGTTGTGGTTGACCCGCGAGCCGAGCAGCTGCCCGTAGACCCGGTGTCCGAGCGCCTCGGCCCGCGACTGCCGTTCCAGCACGACCACGCCCGCGCCCTCGCCCCACAGCGTCCCGGTCGGGTCGGCGGCGTAGGAACGGCAGTGGCCGTCGGTGGCCAGCGCATTGTTCTTGGAGAACTCGTAGAACGCGCCGGGCGAGCCCATCACGCAGACGCCACCGGCCAGCGCCCAGTCGCATTCGCCCGCGCGAATGGCCGAGGCGGCCTGATGCACCGCGGTCAGCGACGAGGCGCAGGCGGTGTCCACGCTGATGGACGGGCCGACCAGGCCGAGCCCGTGCGAGATACGTCCGGCGACCGCGCCGAGGGCGGTGCCGGTGGCCCGGTAGCCGCTGTACTCGTTGACACCGGCCACCCGCGGCCCGTACTCGACCGTCGAGACGCCCATCCAGACACCGGCCGGATCACCGTCGAGCGCACCGGGATTGATGCCGGCGTGCTCGAGCGCGCGCCAGGCCACTCGCATGGCCACCCGCTGCTGCGGGTCCATGGCGACGGCCTCGCGCGGGGTGATGCCGAAGTACTGGGCGTCGAACTCGGTGGCGCCGTCGAGGAAGCCGCCCGCGTCGCGCACGGGAGCCCAGCCGTCGAGCCTGCCGAGGGCGAACAGCTCGTCGAGCGGCCACTCGCGGTCGCGCGGGAACGGGCCGATCAGTTCGCGGCCCTCGGCCAGCGCCGACCAGAACGCAGGCAGGGTGTCGACGCCGCCGGGCGCTTCGACGCCCATGCCGACGATGACGATGGGGTCGGGGGTGGACTCGCTCATCGGGCGAGCGCCTGACCGGCCAGTACCTCGGCGATGCCGTCGATGTTCTCGTCGATGTAGAAGTGGCCACCGGCGAACAGATTCACCTCGGCCTCGGCGCTGGTGCTGGTCTCCCAGGCGTAGAGATCGCGGGGGCCGACGAACGGATCGTCGTCGCCGCCGAGCACCAGCAGGGGCGCGGCGACCTGGACGTCCGGGCCGCAGGAGTAGGCGTCGAAGGCGCGGTA
This sequence comes from Nocardia canadensis, assembly GCF_032656385.1. Lineage (NCBI taxonomy): Bacteria > Bacillati > Actinomycetota > Actinomycetes > Mycobacteriales > Nocardiaceae > Nocardia > Nocardia canadensis. The sequence goes on along the minus strand of NZ_JAVCWB010000002.1, from coordinate 694,287 downwards.
GTCGGCCTTGAGCACCGGCAGCGCCATCCGCATGACCTCACGGCTGGCCATCACGTCGGCGCCGGTGCCGTTGAGCGCGGCCATGTGGTCGAGCAATTCCTCGTCCTCGGTGGGATGTCCGGGAAGCTCGGCGATCCGGTGGGGTGCGGCCGCCGCGGAGGTCACCAGCAAACGCACGGGCAACCCGGCGGCTTCGGCCAGCCGGACGAACTCGAACGCGACGATGGAACCCATGCTGTGACCGAAGACGGTCAGCGGGGCGCCGGTGTTGTGGGCGGAGCCACGGAAGGCCTCGAAGGCGCCTGCGGCGAGTTCGGGCAGGGTCTCGGCGGCGGCTTCGCGCACGCGGTCCTGCCGACCGGGGTACTGCATCACCACGGTGTCGAAGTCATGGGCCGTACGCTTGGCGAACACCCGGTAGGCCGAGGCGCCGGCGCCCGCGTGCGGGAAGACGATCAGCGGCGGCAGGGAGTCGGTCCGGGGGGCCTGGAATTGCCGGATCCAGCCGAGTTCTCTTGCCATGTCGTTCTCCCTCACCGGTCGCGCACACGCTGCGCGGCCGTTTCGCACTGTCCAACGCCGTGCCGACGCACGGGCCCGCCCGGCGCAGTCGTCCGGGACCGGGGCGAATCCTGTTGCGCCCGAAGCCGACCCGGTTCGGTCGTGCCCGGCAACCACCGGGCGATCGGTCGGGCAACAGTAACACCCGGGCATTAGTATAGGCTAGCCTTACCAACCGAGGTGACCAAGGTAACGATCGAACGGAGCACCCAGCAGATGAACCCCGCCGGGACCCCCTACGTGCTGCCCCGCGAGCAGACCGACCTGCCCGCCGAGGTGGCCGCCGCACCGGCGCCGACACTGCCGGTCTTCGCCGCGCCCTTCGCCCTGCGCGTAGCCGACCCGGACGGCACCGATCCCGAGCTGCTGGCCGAGTGGATGGCCCGACCGCACCTGCTCGAATCGTGGGAGCAGGACTGGGACGCCGACCGCCGCCGCGAGGATTTCCGGGCCCAGCTGGCCGGAACCTACTCGCGCCCCTGCGTTCTCAGCCTCGACTTCGCCGTGCTCGGCGAGCCGGAGCTCGGTGTGCGCGACATCGCCTACCTCGAGTTCTACCGCGCGGCCAAGGACGAGATCGGCCGGCTCTACGACGCGCAGCCCGGCGACATCGGCTTCCATATCGCCACCGCCGACACCCGCGTGATCGGCAAAGGCATCATGTCCGCCTGGATCTCGACCATGGCCGCCGCCGTCTTCGCCGCCAACCCCGACTGCCGACGCATGCTCGGCGACCCGGATCACCGCAACCAAGCCATCTGCCGCAGCTTCGACAAGATCGGCTGGCACCGCGTCGGCGAATTCGACGTCCGCCCCACCCGCCGCATCGCGCTCTACGCGACCCCGCGCACCCCGACCGACCTCCCGGTCCCCGCCTCCTGACCGGCCCCCCACGCCCGCCCTCGACAGGGAGAGGGACAGGGACAGGCCGAGAAAAGCGGCACACCAGCGCTCCAACAAACCCAACCACCACGCCCGACCCCTAGGGAGGGCAGGCCGACACAGTCGGCCGTCGGCGGCCGTCCCGCCGGTCAGGCGCCGTGGCGTACGCGACGAAGGAGCAAGCCACGGTGCCTGACCGGCGGGACCCAAGGGGCCGCCGACTCGAGCGCGCCAGCGCTCCAACAACTCAGCACGCCGCGAGGTGGACCGCGCCGGCACGGGCCCGGGCGGGTTCGGTGCGCAGCACGCGGTCCGAGAGTTCGCCCAGGCAGCTGAGATTGGGGAAGCCGGGGCCCTGTGCCATGGCGGCCATGTTCGGCAGGTACAGCTTGCCCGCCAGGCCGGTGACGGCCAGGTCGTAGCCGATCGAGGACTCGATCCGCTGCTGGGTCAGCGGGCCGCCGACGGCGAGCTCGAGCAGGTCGGCGGTCTGCTGGTCGAACATGTCCAGGAACCACAGCGGCTGACCGCCGGTGGCGTCGACGACCAGGTCGAAGTTGTGCACCTGATCGGCCCGCAGCTCGTTGGTGAGGGTGAGGGCCAGCACCTCGCCCTGCGGCACGATCTTGGTGACCCGGCCCTGCAGGTGGTGCACGCGGCTGTCGCCGAGCAGGCTCTCCTGCACCCGCACCGAGAACACGCCGCGGTCGGTGCGCCGGATGACGTCGCGGCGTTCCTGGATGCTCAGCGCGTTCCACTTCACCGGATCGCTGAACAGCGAGTTCTCGAAGAAGCTCTCGCCACGGGTGTAGAGGGTGGCCATCGGCGAGATCACCGAGATGGTGAGCATCTCGTGCCGGACCAGCTCGTCCAGGGCCGAGCCCGCGGTCTCGCCACCGCCGATCACCGCGGCGCGGGAGGCGGCGGGCAGGCCGCGCTTACCCGCGAGGTCCCAGAACTCGGCGATGCTGAGCACGCGCGGGTGGTCGGCCAGCGCGCGACTGCTGCGGCCGGGGCCGGTGATCATCAGGCCGTCGGCGGCGAGTTCGGTGCGATGGCCGTCGGCGTCGACGACGCCGACCTGCCACTGGTCGCCGATGCCGTTGCCGCCGTGGCGGATCTGCTCGACCCGGCCGAGCACGAGCTCGAGGTCGATGGACTTGGCGACCCACTGCAGGTACTTGGCCCAGACGTGGTGCTGCGGGCTCGGCCTGCCGCGGTCGATCCATTCGGCGTAGGTGCCGTGCTCGATCAGGAACGAGGTCCAGCTGAACGCGGCCATCGCCTGGTCGATGTCGCGATTGCGGCCGCGCGCCCAGGTGGAGTGGTACGGGAAACCGATGTCCTTCTCGGGGCTGGTGCCGAGCCGGTGCTGACCGTCGGTCCAGCCGCCGCTGGGCAGCCAGTTGCCGCCGACCGCGTGCGATTCGACGACGACCACGCGCGGGGCGGGCAGGCCGAGGGTGCGCAGGACGTGCGATTTCGCCGCCACCGCAAGGGCTTTCGGCCCCGCGCCGACTACCAGGAGGGTCTCCACCGGTTCGTTCTCCACTCTCTCACGCATATCCGCGCCGGGATCGTCCACAGGCGATCGCCCGGACACGGTCCCCATATTTGCATAGGCTTACCTTATCTGGCTAGTACAGCCCTACCCGTGCAGACAAATTAGTGACCTTAGGCTAACCTAACGGCATGGGTAAGGGATTGAACGGCCTGATCACCAAGGCCTGGGGCGGCGCCGACTACAAGCTGACGGTGACATCCACCGAGCAGATCACCGACAAGTTCGTGCGGATCGGCGTCGACCTCGGCGGGTTGCTCGCCGACCACCCGGTACACCCGACCCAGTGGATCCGCCTGTGGATTCCGGATGCCGAGAGCGACAAGCTGCATCACCGCGGCTACACCCTCGTCGACCCGAACCCGGAAACCGACACCGCCTATATCGACTTCGCGCTGCACAACGGCCCCGCCGCCGACTGGGCCCGGCGCGCCGAGCCGGGCGACCCGCTCGACGCGACCGTCCTCGGCTCGGACTTCCAGCTGCCGGAGCAGACCCCGAGCGAGTACGTCATCTTCGGCGACACCGCCTCGCTGCCCGCCATCAACTCACTGCTCGACGCGATCGGCGACACCCCGGCGCGGGTCTGGCTGGAGTGGCAGTACGAGTCCGACCAGACCATCCCGGTGCGCAACAAGCCGCACCACCAGCTCACCTGGCTGCAGCGGGTCGACGACGGCCGACTCATGCGCGAAGCCGCGCTGGAGATCAGCTGCGCCGCGGACGCGTTCGCGTGGGTGGCCTGCTGTGGACAGACCACCCGCTCGATCGTGAAGACCCTCAAGGGTCAGCACGCGCTGCCCAAGACCGCGATCAAGTCGCAGGCGTACTGGAAGTAGCCCCCGAGGACGACCAGCGGTCGGTCTCGGTGCTGATGCGGCCGGAGTAGGCGCTGCGGCAAGCTGATCGGACAAGTCGGGAACGCCCGAGCCGTCCGGATCGAAACGAGCGCCGTGTCCGTCATCGATGCTGTCTTGCTGGTCGCCACCGTGGCACTCGCGATCACGCTGGTCGCGTCGCCACGGCTCGGCAGGCGCGTGGCGCCGTTCGCGCTGCCGGTGCTGATCCTGGGCGCGCTGCTGCTGTGGGTGCTCGCGGGCTCCTGGCACTGGTGGCCGCTCTACCTGCTGATCGCGCTGATGCTCGCGTTCGTGCTGACCGATGTCGCCGGAGCGCGGCGGCGGGCGTGGTTCCGCGCGGGAATCGGCGCGCTGGCCGTGCTCGCGATCCTGCCGTGGGCGGTGCCGCCCGCGCCGGAACTGCCCGAACCCACCGGACCGTACGCCGTCGGGTCGGAGATCTTCCGCTGGGTCGACGAGCGGCGGCCCGAGCCGGCGACCGCCGCCGAGGAAGACCGGCGCAATGTGGTCGTCCAGGCGTGGTATCCGACCGAGGTCTCGTCCGGTCGCCAGTGGGTGTATCTCGACGGGCAGGACCGGTTGCCGTCGAAGGTGTCGGGTATTCCGGGATTCCTGCTGGCGGACACCCGGATCGACACCCACGCGACCGCCGACGTCGCCGTGTCGCCGGACCGGGACCGCTGGCCGGTGGTGCTGTTCTCCCCCGGCTACGGCGCGCCGCGCGCCTTCTACTCCGGACTGGTCGCCGACCTGGCCAGTCGCGGCTTCCTAGTGCTGGCGATCGATCATCCCTACGAGTCGGCGGTGACCGAACTCGCCGACGGCACGGTGGCCACCACGGTCGAGAACATCGCCGCCGACGACCCCGATGCCCTCCGCTACATGACCGAGCGTCTCGAAACCCGCACGGCCGACCTGCGATTCGTGCTCGACCAGCTCGCCCGGCCCGAGGTCCTCGGCCCGCTGGAAGGCCATGTCGACCTCGGAAACCTCACCGCCATCGGACATTCCCTCGGCGGTGCCGCCGCGCTGTCGGCCGTGGCCGCCGACTCACGGCTCACCGCCGCAGCCAATCTCGACGGCACCCTCTACGGCGATCTGCCCGAGCGCGCCCTCGATCGCCCGGTGCTGCTGCTGGAGAGCGACCACGCCGTGACCGGGCATTCCCAGCGCTATCTCGACGGCAATCGCGCGGTGCTGGAACGGCTTCGCGCCCCCGGCTTCCGCTACGAATTCGGCGACGCCGACCACTACAGCTTCACCGACGTGCCCCAATTCCTGGCCGCCCCGGTGCGTTTCGTGGCGACCAGGATCGTCGGCGGATCACGTACCCCGGCCGACACCCAGCGCACCGCCAACGACATCCTCACCCCGTTCCTGCTGGGCCGACACGCCGAGGTCGGCGCCGCCGCCGGTCATGCCGGGGTCACGGGCGGTCCGGTGCCGCGCTGACCAGACGTGGTGGCGGGGGCGGGCGATTTCGGCGAAGGTGGACAGCGGAACGCAGTACGGAACCCACACCCGCGAGGAGTACGCCGTGTCCGTTCTCGACGACAGCACACCCTTCGGCGCCACGGTCGTCCAGCGCCTGGCCGACGAGCACGTTCTCTGGCTGACCACCATCGGCGCCGACGGCACCCCGCAGCCGAACCCGGTGTGGTTCCTGTGGCAGGACGAGACGTTCCTGATCTACACCATGCCCGAGGCCAAGCGGCTGCATCATCTCGCCCGCAATCCGCGGGTCGCGCTGAATTTCAACAGCTCCGCCTCCGGCGGCGAGGTGGTCGTGTTCACCGGGACGGCACGCGCCGGCGAGGCGGTGTCGGACGCCACGATCGCCGACTACAGCCGCAAGTACACCCAGGGCTTCGTCGACATCAAGATGACCGAAGCCGAGTTCTTCGACACCTACTCGGTCCCGATCCACATCACCCCGGACCATCTGCGAGGCTTCTGACACACACGAGGGCCGTCTCGTCGAGCGAGACGGCCCTCGTCGTGGCGGGTCAGACCGAGACTGGCTCGAGCCGCCAGCCGGTGGCGCGTTCCCGCTCGTTCCAGAACGCGGCGTAGCGGCCGTCGAGCGCGAGCAGTTCCTGGTGGGTGCCGCGTTCGGCGATGCGGCCGCCGTCGAGGAACAGGATCTGGTCGGCGTGCGCGATCGTCGAGAGCCGGTGGGCCACGACGAGAACGGTCTTGTCCCTGGTCAGTTCGTGGATGCCACGGACCACCACGGCCTCGCTGTGCGGGTCGAGCGCACTGGTCGCCTCGTCGAGCAGGACGATCGGCGCGTCCTTGAGCAGGGCCCTGGCGATCGACACGCGCTGGCGTTCACCACCGGACAGCGACGCGCCGCCCTCGCCGACCAGGGTGTCGAAACCGTCGGGCAGCCGCTCGACGATCTCGTCGACCCTGGCCGCGACGGCGGCGCGCTCGAGTTCGGCGTCGGTGGCCGCAGGCTTGCCGATGCGGATGTTGTCGGCCACCGAGCGGTTGAACAGGTAGACGTTCTGGAAGACCAGCGACAGCTGATCGAGCAGCGTCTCCGACGGCTGTTCGCGCACATCGTGTTCGCCGACCGAGACCGCGCCGGAGCTCACGTCGTAGAAGCGGGCGGCCAGCCGCAGCAGCGTGGTCTTGCCCGCGCCGCTGGGGCCGACGATCGCCGTGGTGGTCCCGGCGGGCACGGTGAAGCTCAGCTCCGCCAGGACGGGCTCACCGGGCCGGTAGCCGAAGCTCACCTCGTCGAACACCACGGCGGGCGCACCCGGCGTCACCGGCTCGCTGGGCGCGGGCAACGTCGGCTCGGCCAGCAGCTCGGTGATCCGGTCGGCGGCCGCGGCGGCCGACCGCAGGGCCGCGCCCAGCTGGGCGGCCTGGTTCACCGGCTCGATGAAGCGCGAGCTCACCGCGATCAGCGCGATCGCCGCGGCCGCCGAGATCGCGCCGTCGGTCACCCGCACCACCGCGAGGTAGGCCAGCACCAGGAACACCGCCTGCACGAACAGCGCGAAGACGATCAGCCCGGGCACGGTCGCGACCATCATCTTGCGCACCGCCGAGCGCTGACCGACCAGCGCGGCGTCGAGCGCCTTGTTGCCCGCGCCGACCGCGCCGAACGCGCGCAGCACCGGCTGGGCCTGGGCGAATTCCACCACCCGGGAATCGGCTTCGGCCGCGGCGGTGTGCAGGCGGGCATCGGCGCCGGTGTAGGCGCGGTTGGCCAGGTTGTTGACCAGGTACAGCACGGGCGCGGCGAGCAGCATGGCCAGCCCGATCCGCCAATCGATGAACAGCATGCCGAGCGCGACCACCAGCGGCACGATGATGCCGGTGAGCACCTTGGCGAGCAGGTAGGCGATCAGGCCCTGCATCTCGCGGACCTGCTCGACCATCACCCGCGACAGCGGGCCGGAGTCGCGGTCGGCGAACCAGCCCAGCGGCAGCGCGTTGAGCTGATCGCCGAGCCGGGTCTGCAGGCCACGCTGCATGCCGAGGCCGATCCGCAGGCCGAGTACAGCCTGTAGGTAACCGAAGACGACCACACCGGCCACGGCCACGGCCATGCCGAGCGCCCACAGCCAGGCGCCGCCCAGATCGTCACCGAAGAGCGTTTCCAGCACCGGGACCAGCAGCAGATACGCGATGGCCTGGCACAGCGCCTGGAGCACGATGGCGGCGAGCAGGCGCGGGATCAGCGGGGCGAACTCGTCGGGGACGAGGCGGAAAACCTTGCGAATCATCGTGTTTCCTCCACCAGGGCGAGCGTGCCGAGCGCGGCCTCGTTGATCTCCCACAGCCGCTGATACAGCCCGCCCGCGGCGCGCAGCTCGGCATGGGTGCCCTGCTCGACGAGGGTTCCGTTCTCCAGCACCAGGATTCGGTCGACGCCGGTGATGGTGTGCAGGCGGTGCGCGATCACCAGCACAGTGCGGCCGGCCACGAGCGCGGCCAGCGCGTCCTGCACCGCGGCCTCGGATTCGGGATCGGCGAAGGCGGTGGCCTCGTCGAGGACCAGTACCGGGGTGTCGGCCAGCAGCGCGCGGGCGATCGAGAGGCGCTGGGCCTCACCGCCGGACAGGGTCGCGTCGACGCCGATCTCGGAGTCGTAGCCGCGCGGCAGCGCCGTGATCCGGTCGTGGATCTGCGCGGCCCGGCTCGCCCGCTCGATCGCCGCGTCGTCGGCGTCGGGACGCGCGATCAGCAGGTTCTCGCGGATCGAGCCGCGGATCAGGCGCACGTCCTGGAACACGAATCCGACGGTGCGGTACAGCTCTTCGCTGGTGAACTCGCGAATATCACGGCCGTCGATGGTGATCCGGCCCGCGCCGACGTCGTAGAAGCGGGGCAGGAGTTTGGCCAGCGTCGATTTGCCGGAGCCGCTCGGGCCGACCAGCGCGGTGATGGTGCCCGGGGTCAGTTCGAGATCGAGGCCGCGCAGCACGTCATGGCCGGTGCGGTAGGCGAATTCGACCCCTTCGAAGCGGACGACGCCGTCCTGGCCCGTGCCGGGCGCGGTGGTCGCCGCGACGATGTCGAGCTCGGGAGTCTGCTGCAGTTCGTGCAGGCGCAGCGCCGCGGCGCCACCGGCCCGCAGCGCCTGCGAGCCGTAGCCGAGACCGAGCAGCGAACTGCCGATACCCAAGCCGACCAGCAGGAACGGCAGCAGGTCGAGCGGATTCACCCAGTCGAGGCCGACGAAGGCCAGCCCGCCGACGACCACGATCAGCATGACGAAGACCGGCATGACCACGATGTCGGAGGCCGACTGCACGCGCAGGATCGGCATCTTCATCCGGTGCGCCGCCTGCACCTGACCGTCGACCGCGTGCTGGAACTCGGTGTGCGCCTTGCCCGCCTGGCCGAACGCCCGCACCACCTGGATGCCGTCGACGAATTCGATCGTGGCCTCGGCGGTGCGGCGCTCCCAGCGGGTGTAGACCGCGAGACGGTCGCGGCCGTCGCGGTCCATGATCTTGCCGAACAGGAAGAAGTAGGCGATCAGCGGAATCAGCAGGACCAGAGTGAGCCGCCAGTCGACGGTGAACAGGTAGCCGAGGGTGACCAGCGGAACCACCAGCGCGCCGACGAACTCCAGCCGGGCGTGCGCCACGAGGTAGTGCAGCGCCTCCACGTCGTCGCGCAGATAGGTCTTGACCTCGCCGGAGCTGCGTTCGCCGAACCAACCGAGCGGCACCCGGGTGAGCTTGTCGGCCAGGGCCCGGCGCAGGGTGAGCTGGTACCCGGCGTCGACCGCGTGCGACCAGGTCAGCGCGACGGCTTGCAGCAGCGCGCGCACGATCAGGACGACCACGGCCGCGCCGAACAGCCACCACACCCGATCGGTGTCGACCGGGCTCTCGAGCAGTTCCCGGCAGGCCTGCACGATCAGCAGGAACGGCACGACGGTGCAGACCGAGGCGACCGCGACGAGCAGGCTCGCCGACGTCAGCATTCCCGACACCGGCGCCAGGATCTCCTTGCGCGCCCGCGCTTGCTGTTGCTTCTGCGCTTTCGCGGCCGCCTTGGGCAGCCGGTTCCCCGACTCCACCCCCGGCGGCGGCGCTACCTGCACCGTCATAACTTCTCGCCCTCTCGACCTGTCCACAGCAGTGTGCCAAGGGTAGGTTAGCCTAAGTTGAGTGGTTGTGGCCGACCGGGGAAGGTTGTGTGAACTGGCGGTCAACCCCCTCGGCAATTCGACATTCCGGGCGTAATTTCCTCTCTACCTCCGAATCCTTTCGCACGGCGGGAGAGCGAAAATGTTTGTCACGTCAATAATTTCGGCGATTGCGGACTGCCATATCGATCCCGGTCTTCTGACGCCCGACCAAGCGCATCGGGCCATGCAGATTCATCTCGAATGCAGCGTCGATCTGTGCCGGGTGCGCAGGCGCGCCCGGCACACCCTCGTCGAAGCGAAATTGATGGTCCTCGACCAGCGCGCCGGTTGACGATTGGCCGACAGAATTCCGGGAAATCATTTCTGGTGTTCACTCCTCTGCCATCCGTGGCCGCCTGGGCGCATCACCAGGCGCGCACCGGGTTCGAAGTGACCTATTTCCGCGACGGCGAACGCGGCGTTCTCATCGAAGGATGCGCGACCGCGGTCGAGGACGGTCTCGCCTGGGCGATCGACTATCGCCTGCGGGTCGACGGCAGCTGGCACACCCGGTCGGCGCAGATCACCGGCCGCTACCCCGACACCCGGCGCTCGCTCACGCTCCGTTCCGACGGGCTCGGGCGCTGGCAGGTCGACGGAGCGCCCGCGCCCGAACTCGACGGCTGTCTCGACGTCGACCTCGAGGCGTCGGCGTGCACGAACGCGCTGCCGGTGCACCGGCTCGGGCTCGCGGTCGGGGACGCGGCCGACGCGCCCGCGGTGTACGTGCGCGCCGCCGACCTCGCGGTCGGCCGGCTCCCCCAGCACTATCGGCGGATCACCGACGGCGCAGGTCAGCGCTACGACTACCAGGCGCCGAGCGTCGACTACCGGGCGACGCTGGACTACGACGAGGCCGGTCTGATCGTCGACTATCCGGGGCTGGCGCGCCGCCACGCCTGAGGGCCGACGAGACTGGCGGTATGCGACGCAGGCAGCAGCCGCCGCTGCCCAAGCGGCACGGCCTCGATCCCGCCCGGCTCCGGCTCCCGGAGGACGGGCAGTGGGCGACCGTGCGAGACCACCTGGTCGAGCGGCTGCCGCGCGTCGATCCGGCGCGAATCGACGAGATGCTGCGGGCCGGCGAGATCGTCGACCTGACGGGGCCGCTGCCGCCGGACGCGCCGTTCGTGCCGGGCGGGGCGGTGTGGTTCCACCGCGATCTGCCGGTCGAGACCGAGGTGCCGTTCGAGATCGGGATCGTCCACCGCGACGACGACATCCTGGTCGTCGACAAACCGCACTTCCTGGCGACCATCCCGCGTGGCCAGCACATCCTCCAGACCGCCCTGGTCCGCCTGCGCCGCGACCTGGACCTGCCCGATCTGATTCCGGCGCACCGGCTCGACCGGGTCACCGCGGGTCTGATCCTGTTCGTGGTGAACCCGGCGGCGCGCGGCGCCTATCAGACGATGTTCCACCGCCGCACCGTGCGCAAGGAATACGAGGCCATCGCGCCCTACGATCCGGCACTGGAACTGCCCAGGACCGTGCGCAGCCGGATCATCAAGGAGAAGCAGGTGCTCGCCGCGCAGGAGGTGCCCGGCGAGCCCAATGCCGAGACCGAGGTGGAACTGGTCGAGCACCGCGACGGGCTCGGCCGCTACCGGCTGCGGCCACACACCGGGCGGACTCATCAGCTGCGGTTGCATATGAACAGCCTCGGCGTGCCGATTCTCGGTGACGACTTCTATCCGGTGGTCACCGACAAATCCGTCGACGACTACACCCGGCCGCTGCAATTGCTGGCCGCCTCGCTCGAATTCACCGATCCGATCAGCGGACAGCCACGGCGGTTCGAGACCAGGCGCACCCTCCAGGCCTGGTCCGACCTGCCCGGATGGTCCGCGACCGCTGTCGAGTAGCTCACAGGCCGGGGCCGGTTGTCGATCTTGATGACCACACGCAGCGCCGGTCGGTCCCGGTTTCGCCCAGGAATCGCGCGCTGACCTGCGGTCATCGCACCGTTTCCATTCCGTGATATTTCCGTACACTCGGTCGGGTGCCCGTACCCGCCACCGTCGCCGATCCCCGGCCGAAGCTGCACGCCTATCTCGATATCGGCGTGGTCGTCGTCGTGCTGGCCTGCACCAATCTGATCGCGCATTTCACCACCGCGTGGGCCAATATCGTCACCGTGCCGGTCGCGGCCTTCGCGCTGCTGGCGCTGATGCGCAAGCGCGGGCTCGGCTGGGCCGAACTCGGCCTGTCCCCCAGGCACTGGCGTCGCGGCACGATCTACGCGCTCGGCGCGGTCGGGATCGTGCTCACCGCCGTCGCGATCGGCGCGATCCTGCCGATCACCCGGCCGTTCTTCCTCGCCGACCGGTACGCCACCATTTCCGGCGCGCTCATCGCCTCGATGATCGTCATCCCGTTGCAGACGGTGATCCCGGAGGAACTTGCCTTCCGCGGTGTCCTGCACGGCACCCTCGACCGGGTGCTCGGCGTCCGCGGACTGTTCGCGGCGGGCTCGCTGCTGTTCGGCTTCTGGCACATCGCCTCCTCGCTGGGCCTGACCAGCGGCAACAAGGGCCTGTCCGGGATCGTCGGCGGCGGACTCGTCGGCCAGATCATCGGCATCGCCCTCGCCGTCGCGGCCACCGCGGCCGCGGGTGTGGTGTTCACCTGGCTGCGCAGGCGCAGCGGCAGCCTGCTCGCCCCGATCGCCCTGCACTGGTCGCTCAACGGCGCGGGCGCGCTCGCCGCCGCCGTCGTCTGGCACACCGCGCTGCGCTGAGTCAGCGCTCGTCGGCCAGGGCCGGGTCGGTGGTGCGAACGGCGGCGAAGACATTCGCGCAGACCGTCACGAGGTCGTCGGGGTGGGTGGTGCGGCCGTCCATCAGCCAGTCGACCAGCAGGTGGTTCACGCCGCCGACCACGGTGACACAGGTCAGTCTGCTGCGTTCGGGGAGCGGCTGGGCCCGTGCCGACGCCCACAGCCCGGCGACCAGTTCGGCGTAGTCGCGCAGCACGCCGTGCCTGCGTTCCTCCATCCGCGCGGAGACGCCGACGACCTCGATCAGCACCACTCTGGCGCGGCGCGGGTCCTCGGTGAGATACCCGATGAAGGCGGCCAACCCCGCCGTGATCACATCGTCGAGGCGGGGCCCGGCACTCGACAGTGCCGCCACCGTGCGCTCGCGGAGCTGGGCGGTCGTCTCGTCGTAGAGCGTGGCCAGGCAGGACTCGCGGTCGCGGAACGACTCGTAGAAGTAGCGCTCGGTGAGACCGGCGATTCCGCACAGCTGCTTGACCGTGCCCACCGCGTAGCCCTGGGTGCCGAAGAGTTCGAGCGCGGCATCCAGCAGTGCGGTTCGGCGCTGCTGGACTCGCTCCGCAGAGGTCCGTCCCGAGTACCGCCGACCCGCGGGGCGATCGGCGGACTGGTCTGTCATCGAAGTCTGTCCTTCTGTGCGACTGCGTGGAATACTAGGCCACAATTTCTGACAAGACGACATGTCAGAAGACTGTTTCCGCTGGATCGAAAGGCTTCGCCGATGAAACGCACCCACGCCGGCTCGGTCGTCGCGGTGACCGGCGGCGCCGCGGGCATCGGCCGCGAGATCGCGCGACAGTTCGCTGTCGCGGGCGCGCGCGTCTGCATCGGCGATCTCTCCGGCACGGCCGCCCGCACCACGGCGCGCGAGTTGCCGGGAACGGTGCACGGGTGCGAACTCGACGTCACCGACGAGCGCTCGTTCCACGATTTCCTCGCCACCACCGAGGCCCTGCTCGGACCGGTCGACGTGCTCGTCAACAACGCGGGCGTGATGTGGGTCGGCGCGTTCGACACCGAACCCGACACCGCCACCACCCGGATGATCGCGGTGAATCTGCACGGCGTCATCCGCGGCGTGCGCCTGGTCGCGCCCGCGATGCGCACGCGCCGCCGCGGACACATCGTCACCATCGCCTCCGCCGCGTCCCGACTATCCCCTCCTGGCGAATCCACCTATGCCGCGACCAAACACGGGGTGCTCGGCTATCTGACCGGTGTGCGGGAAGAACTCCGGGGCTCGGGTGTGCACATCTCGGTGATCATGCCGGGTGTCGTCGACACCGAATTGGCGGTCGGAACGGCCACGGGCGCAGCCGAACTCCTGCAACCCGCCGATGTCGCGCGGGCGGTGCTCGCCGTGGTCGAGCGACCGCGCTTCGAAGTCTCCCTGCCCGGCTATATCGGCCCCCTGACCCATCTCGCCGGACTGCTGCCGCAGCGGCTTCGCGATATCGTGCTGCGCCGCGCGGTACCCGACCAGGTGGCGGCGGTCGCCGGGTCGTCCGCACGCGGGAAATACGAGAAGCGCACCCTCTCCTAGATCCACCCCGATCGCCCGGTTGTCGTTGACCACGACGCGGACGGCGTTTACGCTCTCTGGCAATCACACATATGTTCGATAGTCCATATGTTCGAGTGACCGGAAGGCGCCAGATGTCCGACGATCGGTCGATGGAGGATGCCGTCAGCTCGCCGAACACCGAGATCACGGCACTCGCACAGCAGGTCGCGACCGCGCGCGGCAAGCTCCCGCTGCAACACGACACGGCGCTCTACGACGCACTCTCCGACGCCGAGATCCGGGCCGAACGCGAACTGGCCGAATGGATCCGCGCCCAGCGCCGCAAACAGCGCCGCCGCGCCGTCGCCGACGAACTGGCCGCCGAACAGCGCGACCGGCGCACCGGGGCACTCATCCGCCGCGCCGACGAGGCCGACGCCCGCTGGCACCGCAAGGCCCTGGCCGCCCGGCGCCGGGTCTCCAGCGCCGACGCGCGCCTGGCCCAGCTGTACCGGCGGGCGGAGTGGTCCTCGCGCGCACTGATCGGGGTCGTCATCCTCGGCATGGTCTGGGCGGGCGTGAACGTCCAGCACAATCTCGTGCCCAGCGGGGACATGAGCGACCCGCTGTACTGGCTCAGCTTCGGTATCGAGGCGATGATCTCGATCCCGATCATCACCATCATGGTCGCCGCCACCACCGCCGCCCGCTGGGGCCGCGAGCTCGAACGCGGCAAGGTCCTGGTGTTCGAACTGGCCCTGCTCGGCACCACCGTCGCCCTCAACGCCGGACCCCACCTGGCCTCCGGATCCTTCGGCCGCGCCGCCGAATACGCCATCGCGCCGGTGATGGTGGGTGTGGTGATCTGGTTGCACGCGTGGGTGTCAGCGCGATACGCGTTGCTGATCGAAGGGGCTTCGGTCGAATTGCCCGGGGAGGCCGGGTACTCCGCTGCCGAGCGAGTGATGTCGATGGCGGGAGTCAGCTCGGGTGCGGCGAGCGGGCCGGAACGTATTGCGGTGCAGGATGGTTCGATGCCTCGCGCGGTCGGGCACGACACCGTCGCGGCCACAAACGAATCCGTTGCGGTCGCACACGATATTGCAGTCGAGGCCGAGGCCCTCGCGGCTGCCCACGGAACCGGCGCGGCCGCACATAATGGCGCGGTCGAGCGCGAGACCGTGACGGTCGCACACAGTGGCGCGGTCGGGCACGGAACCGTCTCGGTCGCAAACGATGTCGCGGGGACGTCGGCGACGGGGCAGTCGGGGGTTGCCGCCGACAAGGAGCGGGCCGCGATGCTCGCGGGTGCCGCGCAGACGAGTGCGCTCGAACCGCAGGAGACTTCCGTAGCGCAGGTAGTCGCACCGGTGACGACTGCGATGGACTACGCCGACTCCGAAGCTTCGACGTGGCGGGATGCCGCACCGGAACTTGCCGCCGCGCAGGTCGACTCGGGTTCCGTCGAGACCCTTGCTGGTCGCGGTCAGCTCACTCATGGCCTCCGGCGGACGTCGGCCGACAAGGTGACCGCGCCCGGCACCCTCGAGCTGATCCACAAGGCTGCCGCCGAGTACCGGCGCAACGGCGACCACGCCCGCGTCAACGGTGCGGTGCCCACGCTGCGGCGAATACCGGTCACCGCCGCCGCGCAGGCCACTGCGGGCGAGGCCACCGGTACCGACCCGGTTCCCGAGGCGACGGCGCACGCCGGCTCCGTCGCCCGTGACCGCAACGGCGACACCGCGGCACCCACCGAATCGGTAGTGGTGCACAACGATCCACAGGCACCGGTCGATGTGCCGGAACAGCTCACCCTGACGCCGGACCTCTCGCCCACGTCCGAGCAACTGCCGAACACCGGCCCGGCGCAGCGGCGCACGGTGCGCGAGCCCGCACCGAAACAGCAGTCCACCAAGCCTGCGGCGGCTTCTAGGCCCGAGCCGCAGCTGACAGCGGCCACCACCGTCTCGCCACAGCTCGACTCGGCGTCCGTCGCCGAGCAGCCTTCTGCCGATCAGCGATCGTCCACGACCGCGCCGGTGACGAAGTCGACAGCGGCGAGCATTGAACAGCCGCAGGCCACGGAGTCCACGACACGCGTCGCACAGCAGCACGACACGGAGTCCGCGGCGCGCGATACGCAGCAGCAGGCTACGGAGTCCGCGGCGCACAATGCGGAGCAACTCGCTGAGCCGGAAGCCGTGACTCCCGAAGCGGAGTCACCTTCGCGGGGCGAGACGAATGCCCTCTCGACGAGGCGACCGACAAAGGTCGCGGCGGTGGTTGCGGCTCCCGCGAGCGAGCAGTTTTCCGAACCGGTCGAGCCCGATCTCCACGACGAGGACGACCTCATCGACGAGTACGACTTCGACGACGACACCGAGGTCCGCGCCCTGGCCCGCCAGATCGCGCACCGCAGCCCGCTGCGCCTGACGCTCGATCAGATCGAAGAGATCCTCGAGCTCACCGATCAGTCGTGGTCCGCGCGCAGCATCGGGGCCGAAGTCGGCGTCTCCGGCAGCACGGTCACCAATATCGTCGAGTTCGCCCGCAAGATCCGTCAGCCGTACGCCTTCACCGGCTGACCACCGACCGCGCCCCGGCCCCGGCTCCTACGGGGCCGGGGACGCTTCACCCGCGACGGACCGGTGACCGCCTTCGTCGTGGTCCGCAGGCCGACCAGCAGGACCGAGCGGCGACGTGCGGCACCCGCACCAACGCCCCGAGCAACACGGTATTGCGCACCGCCCCGATCGACAGCACGTCCCGATAGGCCCGCATCGACAGATGCGTGACAGCACCCACCCCGCCACCGATTTCCCGGGGGATCTAGCCAGCATGTCGAGGTCGTCGCCAGACGCCCGGCAGCGGTCAGGTACGCCGGGGGTTCGTCAGCGGCACCAGTCATTCACAGTCGTCGGGAAACAGCCGGAATGCGGGGTAACCGTTCAGTGGCCGAAGGACGCGGAAGTCGCGGCGATCAAGCGTGAGAATAGCGTCGGTGTCGTATTCCGCCGCCAACGCCACACAGACCGCATCGACCAGATGCAGATCCAGACCGTCGTAGGTCCCACGCACCGAGATCGCGGTGGCCAGCTGAGTGGCATCGACCTGAGCGAGGACGACACGAGTGGACGCGATGCGCTCTGCCAACAAGCCGAGAATCCGGTCGGCCACCTTTCGCCCGGCCCGGACACTCGCCACATGATGAACCTCGGTCAACGCCAACGGGCTGACCACGAGCGCACTAGCCGAATCCGCCGCGCGCCGAACCGCGAAGTGCTCCGGGTCCGAGCGATTGAACATCGCGAGCAGTCCAGAAGTGTCAGCGACAACGATCATGCGGACCGATTCATCGCGTCACGAATATCGTCCTTGCCGATCGGGCCACCGAGGTCGAAGGTTTCATCGTCTGCGAGTAACGGCGTCTCCCACTGTCGATTGCGCAAAAGGTAGGCACGCAGCGCATCGCGCATGATCTCGTTCTTGGACCGACCCTCGCCGTCTGCTTGAGCAGCGAGCGCCGCCTCTTCGTCAGCGGTGAGCCGCATTGTCCACGCCATGAAACCCATGGTATCAACGATGAAACCACAGCGGTATGACCCGAGGAACGGCGAAGGCCCGCTTCCCAGGGGGAAACGGGCCTTCGCTGCAACGATCTCGATGGATCGAGGAGGGACCTTACTTGGCCTTCTCCAGGACCTCGACCAGACGCCAGCGCTTGGTGGCCGACAGCGGGCGGGTCTCCATCAGCTGAACGCGGTCGCCGACGCCGGCGATCTCGTTCTCGTCATGCGCCTTCACCTTGGAGGTGGTGCGAATGATCTTGCCGTAGAGCTTGTGCCGGTGACGGTCTTCCAGCTCGACGACGATCGTCTTGTTCATCTTGTCCGAGACGACGTAGCCGCTGCGTACCTTGCGGCTGTTGCGCTCTTCCTTGTTCTCGCTCATGCCGCATCTCCCTTGCCAGCGGGTGCCGTGGCCAGGCCGAGCTCGCGCTCACGCATGACCGTGTAGATCCGCGCGATCTCATGACGGACGACGCGCAGACGTCGGTTGTTGTCGAGCTGACCCGTCGCCATCTGGAAGCGCAGGTTGAAGAGCTCTTCCTTGCTCTCGCGCAGTTTGGCCACGAGCTCTTCTTCGTTGAGCTCGCGGAGCTCTGCGGCCGGTGTTCCGGTAGCCATCAGAACTGCTCCTCCCTGGTCACGATCCTGCACTTCATCGGGAGCTTGTGCATCGCGCGGCGCAGGGCCTCACGAGCGATCTCCTCGTTCGGGTAAGACATCTCGAACATGACCCGACCGGGCTTCACGTTCGCGACCCACCACTCCGGCGAACCCTTACCGGAACCCATGCGGGTCTCGGCAGGCTTCTTGGTGAGCGGGCGGTCGGGGTAGATGTTGATCCAGATCTTGCCGCCACGCTTGATGTGGCGGGTCATCGCGATACGCGCCGACTCGATCTGACGGTTGGTGACGTAGGCGGGCTCGAGAGCCTGGATGCCGTACTCACCGAACGCCACCGCGGTGCCGCCCTTGGACATGCCGGAGCGACTCGGGTGGTGCTGCTTGCGGTGCTTGACCCTACGGGGCATCAGCATGCGTCAGCCCTCCTGACTCTCTGCCGGAGCCTCCGCCACTGCAGTGGCGGCACGCCCGACCTCGGTGCTGGTCGCGGTGGTGCCGGTGGCGCCGGACCGACGGGGGCGGCTCGGACGCTCGCGACGCGGGCGCTCCGGAGCAGCAGCGGCAGCGGTCAGCTCACGACGACCACCGACGATGTCACCCTTGTAGATCCAGACCTTCACGCCGATGCGACCGAAGGTGGTCTTGGCCTCGTAGAGGCCGTAGTCGATGTCCGCGCGCAGCGTGTGCAGCGGGACGCGACCCTCACGGTAGAACTCCGAGCGCGACATTTCGGCGCCACCGAGGCGGCCCGAGCACTGCACGCGGATGCCCTTGACGTTCGGCGAACGCATGGCCGACTGGATGGCCTTACGCATCGCGCGACGGAACGCCACACGGTTGGACAGCTGCTCGGCCACACCCTGAGCAACCAGCTGCGCATCCGACTCGGGGTTCTTGACCTCGAGGATGTTCAGCTGAACCTGCTTCTTGGTGAGCTTCTCCAGCTCGGCGCGGATGCGGTCGGCCTCCGCGCCACGACGACCGATCACGATGCCGGGACGCGCGGTGTGGATATCCACACGGACGCGATCACGGGTGCGCTCGATCTCGACCTTCGAGATGCCTGCCCGCTCCATGCCGGTGGCGAGGAGCTTGCGGATCTGAACGTCTTCCTTCACGTATTCCGCGTACTGCTTGTCCGCGTACCAACGCGACTTCCAGTCGGTGGTGATACCGAGGCGGAAGCCATGGGGGTTGATTTTCTGTCCCATTTACTTTGCCCCTCCCTTCCGGCGGCTACGAGTGGCGCCGGCGGTGGGCACGCTCTCGACCTCGATGGTGATGTGGCTCGTGCGCTTGCGAATCCGGAACGCGCGGCCCTGGGCCCGCGGCTGGAAACGCTTCATGGTGGCACCCTCGTCGACGAAAGCCGTCGAGATGACCAGGGTGGCCGGGTTGAGGCCGAGGTTGTTCTCGGCGTTCGCCGCGGCACTGGCCACGACCTTGGCGACCGGCTCGCTCGCGGCCTGCGGCGCGAACTTCAGGATCGCCAGGGCATCCTCGACACGCTTGCCGCGGACCAGGTCCACGACGCGACGCGCCTTCATCGGGGTGACCCGCACGTGCTTAGCGGTAGCGCGGGCAGTCGGGTTCTGAACCGTTTCGGTGTTGGTTTCAGTCATCGCCGCTTGCTCTTCCGGTCGTCCTTGACGTGGCTCTTGAACGTCCTGGTCGGCGCGAACTCACCGAGCTTGTGGCCGACCATGTTGTCCGACACGAACACCGGGACATGCTTGCGACCGTCGTGGACGGCGAAAGTGTGGCCGATGAAATCGGGGATGATGGTCGAGCGACGCGACCAGGTCTTGATGACCTGCTTCGTGCCCTTCTCGTTCTGCACGTCCACCTTCGCGAGGAGGTGGTCGTCGACGAACGGGCCCTTCTTGAGGCTGCGTGGCATTTCTTACCTCCTCCTTAGCGCTTCTTGCCGGTCTTGCGGCGGCGAACGATGAGCTTGTCGCTCGGACGGTTGGGCTTACGGGTGCGGCCCTCAGGCTGACCCCACGGGGAGACCGGGTGGCGACCACCGGAGGTCTTACCCTCACCACCACCGTGCGGGTGGTCGACCGGGTTCATGACGACACCACGGACGGTAGGACGGCGGCCCTTCCAGCGCATACGGCCGGCCTTGCCCCAGTTGATGTTCGACTGCTCGGCGTTGCCGACCTCGCCGACGGTGGCGCGGCAGCGCACGTCGACACGGCGGATTTCACCGGAGGGCATACGCAGGGTCGCGTACGGCCCCTCCTTGCCCAGCAGCTGAATGCTCATGCCTGCGGCACGGGCCATCTTGGCGCCGCCGCCCGGACGCAGCTCCACGTTGTGGATCGTGGTACCGGTCGGGATGTTGCGCAGCGGCAGGTTGTTGCCCGGCTTGATGTCGGCCGTGGGGCCGGACTCGATCGGGCTGCCCTGCTGGATGCCCTTCGGCGCGATGATGTAGCGCTTCTCGCCGTCGGCGAAGTGCAGCAGTGCGATGTTGGCGGTGCGGTTGGGGTCGTACTCGATGTGAGCGACCTTGGCCGGGATGCCGTCCTTGTCCAGGCGACGGAAGTCGATGACACGGTAGGCACGCTTGTGACCGCCACCGCGGTGACGCGTGGTGATGCGACCGTGCGCGTTACGACCACCGGACTTGGTGAGCGGGCGCAGCAGCGACTTCTCCGGCGTCGACCGGGTGATCTCGGCGAAGTCCGAGACGCTGGAGCCACGACGGCCCGGCGTTGTCGGCTTGTACTTACGGATTGCCATGAGTTCTTCTCTACTTTCTGGATGACCAGCCGCTTACGCGACCGGGCCTCCGAAGATCTCGATGGGCTTGCTGTCGGCCGAGATGGTCACGAGCGCGCGCTTGGTGTCCTTGCGCTTGCCGTAACCGAAGCGGGTCCGCTTGCGCTTGCCCTGACGGTTGGCGGTGTTGACGCTGGTGACCTTGACGCCGAAAACCTTCTCGACGGCGATCTTGATCTGCGTCTTGTTCGAATCCGGGTGCACCAGGAAGGTGTAGGTGCCTTCCTCGATCAGTCCGTAGGACTTCTCCGAGATGACCGGTGCGAGCAGGATGTCGCGGGGGTCGGCGATGGTGCTCACTTGCTCTCCTCCTGGGCCGCCTCGGCGGGACCGTGAACGAACGCGTTCAGGGCCTCGACGCTGAACACCAGTTCGTCGCTGTTGAGGACGTCGTAGGTGTTGAGCTGATCCGGGGCGATCGGCAGCACGTTCTGCAGGTTCGCCACGCTCTTCCACGCGGCGACGTCCTCGCGACCGACGACGACCAGGAACTTCTTGCGGTCCGACAGCTCGGACAGGAAGCTCTTGGCGGCCTTGGTCGACGGGGTCTGACCCGCGACCAGCTCGGTGATCACGTGGATGCGCTCGTTGCGGGCCCGGTCGGACAGGGCGCCACGCAGGGCGGCGGCCTTCATCTTCTTGGGGGTCCGCTGGCTGTAGTCACGCGGCTGCGGGCCGTGGACGGTGCCACCGCCGGCGAACTGCGGCGCACGGGTCGAACCCTGGCGGGCGCGGCCGGTGCCCTTCTGGCGGTACGGCTTCTTGCCACCACCGGAGACCTGACCACGAGTCTTCGTGGCGTGGGTGCCCTGGCGAGCGGCGGCCAGCTGCGCGATGACGACCTGGTGCATCAGCGCGACGTTGGCGGTCACGTCGAAGATCTCCGCGGGGAGTTCGACGGTGCCTTCGGTCTTGCCGCCTGCGGCCTTCACGGTCAGCGTCAGGTTGGCCTTCTTGTCGAGGCTGGTCATGCGTGCGCACCACCCTTCACGGCGCTCTTGACGATCACGACGTTGCCCTTGCGGCCCGGGATGGCACCCTTGACCAGGAGCAGGCCGTTCTCGGCGTCGACCTTGTGAACCGAGAGGTTCTGCGTGGTGACGCGGTCGTTACCCATACGGCCCGACATACGCATGCCCTTGAACACGCGGCCGGGAGTGGCGCAGCCACCGATCGAGCCCGGGCGACGGTGCACAGCCTGCGCACCGTGCGAGGCGCCCTGGCCCTTGAAGCCGTGGCGCTTCATGGTGCCGGCGAAGCCCTTGCCCTTGCTGATACCGGTCACGTCGACGTAGGTGCCCTCTTCGAAGACATCGGCGGAGAGCTCCTGGCCGACCTCGAAGGTGGAGGCATCCGCGACGCGGATCTCGGTGACGTGGCGGCGCGGGGTGACACCGGCCTTGGCGAACTGGCCGGAAGTCGGCTTGTTCACCTTGCGCGGGTCGATGGCGCCGAAAGCGATCTGAACGGCCGAGTAGCCGTCGCGCTCCACGGTGCGGATCTGGGTGACCACGTTCGGGCCCGCCTTGATGACGGTGACCGGGACGACGCGGTTCTTCTCGTCGAAGACCTGGGTCATGCCGAGCTTGGTGCCCAGGATGCCGGCTGCGGGCCGGTTCTTGTTGTCAGTCATATCTCGAGTCCCCGTCACTGAATGTTGACGTCGACGCTGGCCGGCAGGTCGATGCGCATGAGCGCGTCGACCGTCTTCGGCGTCGGGTCGAGGATGTCGATGAGGCGCTTGTGCGTACGCATCTCGAAGTGTTCGCGCGAGTCCTTGTACTTGTGCGGCGAACGGATGACGCAGTACACGTTCTTCTCGGTGGGCAACGGCACAGGCCCGACCACACGGGCGCCAGTGCGGGTCACCGTCTCCACGATCTTGCGCGCAGACGCGTCGATCGCCTCGTGGTCATAGGCCTTGAGCCTGATGCGGATCTTTTGTCCCGCCACGCTAAGTGTCCTTTTCTCCGCTTTCCTTCGTGGTCACAGGAGCTGGCTCCTGCACCACCCTCATTTGCACAGCCCGAACACACGAAGACGTCTCAGTTTGGAGACCGCAACCGGGCACCGCCCAGTCCTCGCCGCTGTTCATCTGTCATGGTTCTCCGGCCCACGCGGTCGGGCGTGTCGCCTTCTCGCTCATTCTTCAGCCCTGGTCACTTGCTCACCCTTGGCCTGGAACGTGGTCCCGGACGTATCCACACCGGCTAGCCGGAGAGATACAAACTACTGCTCGCCTCGCTCGACCCGTCTTCTCCGTGGAGAAGACATGATCCTGTGCAAGGCAACCCGAACAGTATGCACCATGCCGACGACGCTCTTCAAATCGGGGGTCCTGAGGTATCGATCACGCCCCAACAGGGCCATCTACCTGGACCGCACCGCCGGCTGAGCTGTACCGACCCATGGTAGCTGGCACGACGCTACCGCTGGTCGGCAGAGGGTTCCGCGCTACCTTACTTTTGAGTAAGATACGGGCATGGCACAGGAAACCGCGACGTACCGCGGCTGGAAGAAACTGCCCGACAACCGACTCGGGCACACGCTGTTCTCGCTCGGCATGGTCGCTCGGGTGCCCTACTTCGGCACGGTGCTGCCCCAGGTCGTGCGGCTCGAGCCCGGCGTCTGCGAGGTGACCTCGCCCAAATGGTTCGGCATCCACAACCACCTGGGCACCTTCCACGCGATCGCGGCCTGCAACCTCGCCGAGGTCGCGATGGGCATGCTCAGCGAGGCCACCGTGCCCACCACTCATCGCTGGATTCCCAAGTCGATGAACGTGCAGTACCTGGCCAAGGCCGAGTCCGGACTGCGCGCGGTCGCCCGGCTGACCGAGATCCCCGACTTCGACGCGATCACCGAGGGCACCGAACTCACCGTCCCCGTGTCGATCTACGACAAGGACGGCATCGAAGTCGTGCACGCCGACATCACCACCTGGGTCACGCCGCGCTGAGCTGAACATCGGGCCCTGAAAAGCGTTGGATCGGTACGGTTGTGGCGAGACGACAACAGACGGGGAGTTCGATGTTGGAAGTCGCGCGACTGGTCCGGCGCTTCGGCGACAACGTGGCGGTCGACGAGGTGTCCTTCGCCGTGCCGCCGGGGGCGCTGACCGGCTTCGTCGGGGGGAACGGGGCGGGCAAGACCACCACCATGCGGATGATCATGGGGGTGCTGGCCGTGCACGGCGGCGAGGTCAGATGGGACGGGCGGGCGGTGACCGCGCTCGATCGCCGCTCGTTCGGATACATGCCGGAGGAGCGCGGGCTGTACCCGAAACAGCCGGTGTTCGATCAGCTCGTCTACCTGGCCAGGCTGCGCGGACTGAGCGCGGCCGAGGCGAAGGCGCGGGCCACCGAACTGCTGGAACGCTTCGGTCTCGGGGCGAGGAGCAAGGACAAGCTCGAGTCGCTGTCGCTGGGCAACCAGCAGCGGGTGCAGATCGCGGCGGCGGTGATCGCGCAGCCGACCGCCCTGATCCTGGACGAGCCGTTCTCCGGGCTCGATCCGGTCGCCGTCGATTCCATGGCCGAACTGCTGCGCGAGTACGCCCAGCAGGGGGTGCCGGTGCTGTTCTCCTCGCATCAGCTGGATCTGGTCGAGCGGTTGTGCGATCAGCTGGTGATCCTCGCCGCCGGGCGGGTCGTCGGGCAGGGCACGGTGGCGGCGCTGCGGGCGACGAGCGCGGCGCGATATCGGCTGGTCACCGATGGTGACCCGGGGTGGTTGCGGGAGTTCGCGGGGGTGCGGGTGGTCGAGACGAACGGATCGGCGGCGGTCATCGAGCTGGCCGGGGCGAGTACCGACGCGGTGCTCGCCGAGGCGCTGGCGCGGGGGTCGGTGCGCGAATTCGCCGAACTGCGGCCGACGGTGGCCGAGATCTACCGGGAGGTGACGGCGTGAGTACCTCCGCGTCGCGGGGCGTGTGGCGGATCGTCGCCGCCAGGGAGATCGTGGTGAAGCTGCGTGATCGCAACTTCGTCATCTCGACGGTGATCACCATCGTGGCCATCGTGGCGTCGCTGGCCGTGAGCGGGTTCGTCAGCAGCAGACCCGACAAGATCGAGGTCGCCGTCACCGGGCCGGAGACGGCGGCGGTGGTCCAGGCGGCCGGTGGCCTGGCCGCCGCGGCCGACACCGACATCACCTTCACCGCTTATCCGCTCCCGGATCGGGCCGCCGTCGAGCAGCAGGTGCGCGACGAGAACGTCGAAGTCGGGCTGGTGCCGGTGGACGGCGGCTGGCAGCTCATCGGTAAGACCGCCGAGAACGACGACGCCACCACCTACATCACCGCCGCCGCCGCGCAGCTCGCGTTGCAGCGCAATGCCGAGGCCGCCGGAGTGTCGCTCGAAGAGCTGGCGCGCGGTGCCGGGGTGACCTACGCGCTGCTGGAACAGGGTGGGGTCGATCCCGGGCTCGCCAAGATCGTGGCGTTCGTGTTCGCGTTCCTGTTCTATCTGGCGTCGGTGCTGTTCGGCATGTCCATCGCGCAGAGTGTGGTGGAGGAGAAGCAGAATCGGATCGTCGAGATCCTGGCCAGCGCGATGCCGTTGCGGCAATTGCTGATCGGCAAGGTGGCGGGTAACGCGGTGCTGGCGTTCGCGCAGCTCAGCCTGTTCGTCGGCGCGGGACTGATCGGCTTGGCCGCCACCGGGCAGGCCGATCAGCTGGGCCGGATCGCCGGTGCGGCAGGGTGGTTCATCGTCTTCTTCCTGGTCGGCTTCCTCGCCCTGGCCAGCCTCTGGGCGGTGGCGGGCTCGCTGGCGACCCGCAGCGAGGACCTCCAGTCCACCGCCACTCCCCTGTCGATGCTGATCATGATCGTGCTGTTCGCGGGGATCTTCCTCAGCGGCACGGCCCGGGTGATCGCCTCCTACGTCCCGATCATGTCCATCGTCGCCATGCCGGGTCGCCTCGCCGACGGCACCGCCGCCTGGTGGGAACCGTTCCTCTCGCTGGCCCTGATGGCGGTGGCCACCTACGGCATCGTGGTCGTGGCCGAACGCATCTACCGCCGCTCGCTGATGCAGACGCAGGGCCGACTCACCGTCCGCCAGGCCCTGGCCCTGGAGGACTGAGCCGAGCAGCGGTGCTTGCGCCGTGCGGTCCGGTGCGGTTTGAATGCGGGCGTGAGCGTTGTGCGGGAATTCGATATCTGCGTGGTCGGGCTGGGTCCGACCGGGCGGGGGTTGGCGCATCGCGCCGCGGTGGCGGGGCTGCGGGTGGCGGCGGTGGATCCCCGGCCGGAGCGGTTGTTTCCGCCGACGTTCTCGTGCTGGATCGACGAGCTGCCGACGTGGCTGCCCGCGAGTGTGATCGCGCAGCGGATCGAGGCGCCCACGGTATGGACCAAGACCGAGCATCGGATCCAGCGGCCCTACTGTGTGCTGTCCAAGGCCGGGTTGCACGCGGCCCTGGCCCTCGATGACGCCACCGTGTTCGCGGATCGGGCGCGCCGCGTCGACCAGCACGAAGTCGAACTCGCGGACGGGACGGTGCTCTCCGCGGCGGTCGTGTTCGATACCCGCGGGTTGCCCGTGCTGGGGCGGCGCCGGGCGGCGTCGGCACACGGGATCTTCGTCGACGCGGAAACCGCGGCGCCGATGGTGGCCGACGGCGAGGGGCTGCTGCTGGACTGGCGGCCCGAGAACGGTGCCGGTCCCGACGAGCCGCCGTCGTTCCTCTACGCGGTGCCGCTGGGCGACGGGACGGTGATCTTCGAGGAGACCAGCCTGGGCTTACGCGGCGGGATGCCGCAGCACGAGCTCCGCAAGCGAACGCTGCGCAGGCTCGCGGCGCACGGCATCCGGCTCACCGGCGACGAGCCGCACGAGGCCGCGCACTATCCGCTGGACCAGGCGCCGCCGAAGAAGGGCACCGCGGTCGCCGTGCCGTTCGGTTCGCGCGGCGGAATGATGCACCCGTGCACCGGCTACTCGGTGGCCGACTCGCTCGCCCTCATCGACACCGCGATCGATGCCGTTCAGCAGGGCCGCGACCCCATCGCCGCGCTGTGGCCGTGGCAGGCGCGGGCGGTGTACTGGATGCGGATGCGCGGATTGTGGGGACTGGGCCGGCTCACCACCGACCAGTCGATCGCCATGTTCGAGGCGTTCTTCACCGAATCCGAACGCGGTCAGCGGGCCCTGCTCTCGGCCCACGCCGACTACACCGCGCTCGGCGCCGTGCTGTTCAACACCGTCGCCCACACCTGGCCGTTCCGCTGGCGCTACGACCTGGTCGGCTGGACCAACCGCGATCGCTGGCTCGACTACCCGTTCGCCCCCGCGAACGAAGAACGGCACGTGGGCTGACCCACGTGCCGCTCGCTGCCGGAAGGACCTACGAGGTCTCGGCGGCCTTCTTGTAGCCCACGATCGCCGGGTAGGCGAAGACCGCGATCATGCCCACGGTCCACGCCACCGTCTTCAGCAGCGGCTCGGCGACCGGGCCGCCGTAGGACAGCCCCTTCATCGCGTCGATCGCGCAGCTCATCGGCTGGTTGGCGACCACGTCCTGCAACCAGGTCGGGTAGGCGAAGACCGGGACGAAGCCGGTGTTGAAGAACATCAGCAGGGTGTTGAGGATGCCGATCAGGCTGATCAGCATCACGCCCTCGGTGATCGTGGCCAGGGCCGTCACCATCACCGCGAAACCGAGGCCGAACAGCACCGGCACGAAGATCAGCGCGATATTGGTGAGCGGGTCCTCCATGAACAGGAAGCCCAGCGGCACCGCGACGAGCAGCACGATGATCGTGGTGATCAGGATGCGCAACGCCTCGGCCAGCAGCCTGCCGGTCAGCAGCGAGGCCTTGTTCAGCGGCATCGTGTAGAAGCGGCTGAGCAGACCCGCCGCCTTCTCGCGTTTGAAGCCGAGCGCGCTCACCACCGCGCCGGTCATGGCCGCGACCAGGGTCAGCAGCGCGGCCTGGCCGTAGATGCTCGGGATGCCGGTGGCCGCGGTGATCGAATCACCGAGCACGATGCGGAACATCAGCAGCGTCACCGCCGGATAGGCGATGGTCTGGATGGTGGTCGACGGGTCGCGCAGCCACACCATCAGCAGCCGTTTGCACTGGATCAGGCTGTGGGTGAACCACACCGAGACCGAGCCTTCCGGCTTGGCGTGCACCACGGGCAGCTCGGCGGCGGTGGCCGCCACGGACTCGGGCGGTTGGATCCGTTCGGTCGTATCCATTGTTGTCATGATCGCCTCACACTCGCCCACACCGCCAGTGGGAGGAACAGGATCGCCAGTCCGCCCAGCCACACCAGCGACACCCAGGTGCCGGCCCAGCTCAAGTGACCGGCGGCCATATCGCTGAGGGTGTGCGCGAACTGCGAGATCGGCTGGTTGCGCGCGAACGGCCGCACCCAGGCCGGGAAGCTGGCCTCGGGCACGAACCCGGTCGACATCATGCCGAAGATCAGGATCGGCAGGGTGAGCGCCTGGCTGAGCGCCTCGGGGTTCTTGGTGAGGCTGCCCAGCGCGTCGGCGCCGAGCGTGAGCACGATGCCAACGGCCAGCGCGAACCCGCAGAAGGCCAGCGCCTGCAGCCAGCCGCCGGTGAACCGGAAGCCGATCAGGTAGCCGTAGCCGACGGTCGCGATCAGCGACACCACCGACCGCACCAGACCGGCGCAGATCCGCGACATCAGCGGAACCAGCGAGCCGATCGGCATGGTCTGCAATCGTGTGCTCAGACCGGTGAGCGCCTCGAACGCCGCCAGCTGCGCGTTCGACATCATCGTCATCGCCATGGTCTGCAGCACCACGATGGGCATGACGTACTGCGCGTAGTCGATGCCCTGCACCTTCATCACGTACCGCAGCGGCAGATAGAAGGCGACGGTGACGACCAGCGGGGTGAGCACGGCGACGACCAGCTCGCCCTTGGTGGCCATGGTGCGAACGATGCGCCCGGTCAGCGCGCGCCACTGCGCGAAGCTGCTCGGTCGCACCTCGGGTAGCTCGGCGAACAGTGTGCTCGCCGCGGGAGCGGACACACTCACTAGTGGCCGCCCGAATGGCCGGTGATCGACAGGAACACGTCGTCGAGCGAGGGCCTGCGCAGCGCGATGTCGGCCAGGTCGATGCCGGCGTTGTCGAGCCTGCGCAGCGCCTCGGCGAGGGTGGCCGCGCCTTCGGGGGCCGGGATGGACAGCTTGTCGGCGCCGTCGATCTCGGCGGCGACGGCGGCCGGGACCAGGTCACCGAGGGCCTGCACGGTCGCCGGGATCCGGCTCACGTCGAGCGGGACGACCTCGCAGAAGCTGCCGCCGGTGCGGGCCTTGAGCTGATCGGCGGTGCCCTCGGCGATGACGGTGCCCTTGTCGATCACGATGATGTTGTCGCTGAGCACGTCGGCCTCTTCGAGGTACTGCGTGGTCAGCAGGACCGTGATGCCCTGGTTCTTGAGCGCGGTGACCAGGTCCCACACGCCCTGCCTGCTGCGCGGGTCCAGGCCGGTGGTCGGCTCGTCGAGGAACACCACCTCGGGCCGCACGACCAGCCCGCAGGCGATGTCGACGCGGCGGCGCATACCGCCGGAGTAGTTGCGCACGGCGCGCTTGCCCGCGCTCACCAGGTCGAATTCCTCGAGCAGGGTGTCCGCGCGTTTGCGGGCGGCCGACTTGGCCAGGCCCATCAGCCTGCCGAACAGCTCGAGGTTCTCCCGGCCGGAGAGGTTCTCGTCGAGGGCGGCGTACTGGCCGGTCATCATGATCGAGCGGCGCACGCCCGCGCTGTCGGTGAGCACGTCGTGCCCGGCGACGACGGCGGTGCCGGAGTCGGGGCGCAGCAGCGTCGACAGGATCTTGACCGTGGTCGTCTTCCCCGCGCCGTTGGGTCCGAGGATGCCCAGGACGCTGGCCTTCTCGGCCTGGAAACTGATGCCCTGCAACGCGTGCACATCGCCGAAGGACTTGCGCACATCGGACACCAGCACCGCGGGCTCACCGCCGCGCGACGCGACGCCACCTGCGGGCGAATCCACTGAGATCGAACTCGGCATCAACTCTCCACCATCGGCCGGGTGCGGCGCCCTGACCGGACGAGCGCACGCGGAATTTGCTTCCCGGTAGGTGATCCATACCGTTCGGCGCGATGTTACCGGTCCGGCGCTTTTCCGGGTCGGGACTGCGTGGACCCGGCCGGTTTCGCGCGCCGGGAGTGGTCTTGCTCACCAGGGCAGTGGAAGGGCAGTGCGCTGACCTTGTCGGCACGCTCGGCCGCCCATACGCTGGCGGCGGGGAAACACTCGTCTCACCGGCCCGCGCGCGGGCGTGTTCGATCTCGTGAGAGGTGACAATGGGCGACTCAGCACCGGCAGGCGCCGCCGCGCCGACGGGCCGATCCGACGCGCTGACGTCGTTCGACCCGCGCACCGGCGAAGAGCTCGCGCGGTATCCCGTGCACGGCCCGGCCGAGGTCACCCGCGCGGTGCGCACCGCCCGCGCCACCCAGAACTGGTGGGGCGAACTGGGATTCGCGGCCCGCAAGCGCCTGCTGCTGGACTGGCGCGCGCATATCGCCAGGCACACCGGCGAATTGGTGGAGATCCTGCGTGCCGAGACGGGCAAGCCGGAGGCCGACGCCGCGCTCGAGGTGATGCTCGCGGTGGAGAACCTGGACTGGGCCGCCCGCAACGCCGAGCGGACGCTGGGCCGAAAGCGCCTGGCCACCGGCTGGTTCACGCGCAATCAGCACGCCTCGGTCGGGTATCTGCCCCTCGGGGTGGTCGGGGTGCTCGGCGCCTGGAACAACCCGGTGTTCACGCCGATGGGGTCGATCGCCTACGCCATGGCCGCGGGCAACGCGGTGGTGTTCCACCCGCACGAGCTGACCACCGGCGTCGGCACCTGGCTGGCCGCGAGCTGGGCCGCGGTGTCGCCCGATCAGCCGGTGCTGCAGGCCGTCACCGGTGACGGGCGCACCGCGACCGCGCTGTGCAAGTCCGGCGTCGACAAGATCGCCTACGCCGGACCGGAGGCGGCCGGGCGCGAGGTGATCGCGCTGTGCGCGCAGACGCTGACACCGGTCGTGCTCGAGCACAGCGGCAAGGGCAGCATGATCGTGCACGTCGACGCCGTGCTCGACGCGGCGGCCGAGGCCGCGGTGTTCGGCGCGATGGCCAACGCCGGGCAGAACGCGTCGGGGATCCAGCGCTGTTATGTCGCCGACTCGGTCTTCGACGACTTCCTGGCCAGGGTGGCCGAGCGCGCGGCGAAGCTGCGCCCCGGCGCCGACAACCGCGCCGCCTACGGCCCGATGATCAACGCCGCCCAGGTCGACGTGGTGCGCAGGCAGGTTCGCGACGCCATCGCGCGCGGCGGGCACGCGGTCCTGGGCGGACTCGATTCCTTCCGCGACCCCTATGTGGAACCGATCGTGCTGTCCGAGGTGCCGGAGGAGAGCATCGCGATCACCGGCGAGGGCACCGGCCCGGTGCTGGTGGTGAACCGCGTCGCCGACCTGGCCGACGCGGTGACCAGGGTGAACGCGGCGGGCAACGGCATCGCCGTCACCGTCTTCACCCGCGATATCCCCAGCGCGGAGTTCATCGCCGAGCAGCTCAGGGTCGGCGTGGTGACGGTCAATTCCTCGACCGCCTTCACCGGCATCCCGGCGCTGCCGTTCGGCGGCGTCGGCGAGTACGGGCAGGGCCACAGCCACGGCCAGCAGGGTCTGCGCGAGTTCAGCCGCACGATGTCGATCGCACGCAGGCGCTACCGGGCCCCGATCCGACTATCGACCTTCGATCGTCACCCCGGGCATCTGCATACGGCGCGCGCCCTGTTCCGGCTGCGGCACGGCCGCGGCTAGGTCGCGGCGTCGTCCCGGTCGCCCTTGTCACCGAGCAGGACCGCGCCGGTGAGCGCGCCGAGCCGGGCCAGCTGCTCGGGGCGGGAGTCGAAGCGCAACAGCCGGCCGACATCGATGATCTGACCGATCGCGGCGTGCACGCGGAACCTGGCCTCGATCGGGTCGCCGTCGAGCAGGTTGGCCCATTCCAGGACGTTCTGGCGCTGGATGGCGCGCAGCCGGTGCTGTTCGGCCTGCGGAAGGTTGCTGAACTCCGCGTAGTAGACCGGCATGATCTCCGGCGTGGCGAAGGTGAGCCGGGCGTAGCGGTCGGCGATGAGGCGTGCGGCGTCGGCGCGGCTCTCGGACTCGGCCAGCGCCTCGCCGATGGCCACGGCGAGCCGGTCGCCGGTGCGGTGGAAGGCGGCGGCGAGCAGGTCGGCCTTGCTGTCGAAGTGCCGGTAGACGCTGGAGGCGTTGATGCCGACAGCGGCGCCGATCTCCTCGATGCCCGACTCGTGGTAGCCGTTACGGCCGAAGATCTTGATCGCCTCGGTGAGCAGCTGTTCGCGTTTCGACGTCACCGGCAGGCCGCGATTCTGCTTGTCCGGCTCGGCGGCGGCGGGCGCCGGCGGCAGCTCGGCCCGCACGATCGCCCAGGCCATGTCGAGTTGCAGCGCGAGGATGCGCGAGTGCGAGAGCGTGGTGCGGTGCGCGGCGATGCTGGCCAGCGAACTCAGCGCGCCGACCGCCCGCAGGGTGACATTGTCGGGGCTCTCCCCGGGGTGCAGGTCGGCGATCGGCGCCGCGACCATGGCCTCGAGTTCGCGATAGAACGCGCGGATGCGCACGCGGTCCTCGCGCTCGAGGTAGCGGCGTTCCCAGCGGTAGAGACCGGCCTCGCGCCGGAAGTCGATGTTCTGCTCGGCGACGGCGGTGAGCAGCGCGTCGAGCCGGGCCCGCGGGGGCAACGCGGGATCGTCGGCGGCCGCCGCGCAATCGCGCAGTCCCCGGGCGCCCTCCTCCGCGGCGGCGACCAGCAGGGCGTATTTGTTGGCGAAGTGCCGGTACAGGGCGGGCCCGGAGATGCCGACCTCGGCGGCGATCTCGTCCACGCCGACCGGGTAGTAGCCGCGGGCGCTGAACGCGCGCGCGGCGGCCCGCATGATCTGGATCTTGCGGTCCTTGGGCCTGCGGCGCACGACCCGCGCCGGTGCGGTGGTCGGCTCGCAGGCGCGTTCGGCCTCACTGCGATCGGCGACCATGCACTCACTTTCCGTTCCGCGAACCGGGTACTGACAACTGGCTGCGTGCCCACCGGGCGACGCCGGACCAGTCAACCTAAGTTAACCACAATTCGCAAACGTCGAGAGCCGGTCCGGGAAACGAAAACCGCCCCGGCGATACCGGGGCGGCCTTCGTCGAACGTGTCGACCCTACAGGCCGAGACCGCGGGCCAGGACCGGCCACGACAGCTTCAGCTCGTCCTTCCAGTAGCCCCACGAGTGGGTGCCGTTGGGACGGAAGTTGAAGGTCGCCGGGATACCCAGCTCGTTGAGCCGGTTGGCCAGGTTGTGCGTGCAGAAGTTGGTGCCCGCCTCGATGACGCCGCCGATGACGATCTGGTTGGCCAGACCGTAGGCGCCGGGCAGCGCGTACGGACCGTCGAGGGTGTCGTACGGGCCGGGCAGGCCGTTGCCGGTGGAGATGTAGAGATCCAGCCCGCGCAGCCCCTCGGCGTGCACGTAGGGATCATTGGCGACCCACTCCGCCGAGCCCTGCGGGCCCCACATGTTCATGGTGTCGCCGCCGCCCCAGGTCTCGACCGTGAGCTTGACGAACTCCGAGCCGACCGGGTCGGAGGTCTGCGCGCACCCGGAGTAGGCCGCGGCCGCCTTGTACAGGCCCGGCTTGGCGATCGGCAGCGCGAGCACGGTGGTACCCGAGGTGGACAGACCCGCGATGGCGTTCACGCCGTTGGTGCCCAGCGCGCCGTCGATCAGCGGGGGCAACTCCTCGGTGAAGAAGGTCTTCCACTTGTTGCGGCCGACCACCGGGTCGTCGGCGATCCAGTCGGTGTAGTAGCTCCAGGCGCCACCGATCGGCTGGATCACGTTGACGTTCTTGTCGCCGAGGAACTCCAGCGCGTCGGTCTTGGCGACCCAGGACGCGGAGTCCTCGCCGCCACCGGCACCGTTGAGCAGGTACAGGGTGGGACGCGGCACGGAGGCGTCGGCGGGGCGCTGGACGTCGACGATGATGTTGGTGTCCATCGCCGCGGAGTACACGTGCAGCCGCAGGCTGCGCGAGTCCTTCACCTCGGCCTTGACGATCTTGGAGCCGTCCTCGGAAACGGGGTTGGCGAGCAGGCTCTTGGAATCGATGATCGGGTCAGCCGAGGCCGGGCTCGCGCCGATGCCGGACAGCAGTCCGGCGGCCACTGCGGTCGCCGCGATCATCGCCGCGGCGCGGGAGCCACGACGCCGGGTGTGCCGACGAATCAATTTCGCACCTTCGCTTCGTTTCGAATGGGTTGCACCACGCCAGAACCCTACGGGTTACCCAGGCGATACAACAGTAGGAATCGTTACAACAGCGCGGTCACATCATGCCTCACCGGCATCACCGATGTCATCGTGCCCCGGACTCCCGGTCGCAGACATCCAGCAACTCCGCCAGGCGCGGGCCGATTTCGGCGAGCGCCTCCGGTGAGGTCATCTGATCATGCACCACCGCGACCGGCCGATCGCGGACCTCGCCCTCGACATACGGCGCCCAATTCCGCGACGCCGTCTCGTGTCCGAGCGCGCTGAAGTACTCCAGCCTGCCCCGGAAGACCGCGGGTTGGTGCTCGGCGATCAGCTCGGCCGAGCGCACCGCGCTGCGGTAGATCCGGCGCAAGCGCTCGGGGGTCAGCACGGCCATGTTGGCGGGCACGATCGCGTGCAGGGCGGCCAGGCCGTCCTCGCTGAGCTCACGCACGCCCGAGGCGGGCAGCGCCGCGCTCAGGTCGACGCCGAGCTCGGCGAGCGCGTCCCGGACCGCGGTGTGGAAATCGGGCACGTCGATATCGGGGTGCGAATCGAGCATCACCAGCAGCGACACCTGCTCCCCCGCCGCCTGCAACTGGGTGGCCACGTCGTGGGCGAGCACACCGCCCAGCGACCAGCCCATCAGCCGGTACGGACCGTGCGGCTGCTGCGCCTTGATCTCGGCGACGTAGCGGCGGGCCATCTCGGTGAGCGTGCCGGGCAGGTAGCCCGCCTGGCTCAGCGCCGGCGACTGCAGACCGAAGATCGGCCGCCGCGCCGGGATGTACTGCGTCAGGCCCGCGTAGCACCAGGCCAGGCCGTACATCGGGTGGATGCAGAACAGCGGCCCGCTCGCCTCGGTGCCGTGCGGCACCCGGTTGCGGATGGGCAGCAGCACGCCGAGCGCGTCGTCGGAGTCGACGTCGTAGTCGCCGGTGTCGGACTGCGTGGCGTCGATGCGCGCGGCCAGCGCGGCGACCGTGGCGTCGGTGAAGAACCACTGCACCCGCACCTCGGCGCCGACCCGGGTGCGCAGCCTGCTGATCGCCTTGGTGGCGACCAGCGAGTTGCCGCCGAGTTCGAAGAAGTCGTCGTCGAGGCCGACCTTGCCCGCGCCGAGCACCTCCGCGTACACCTCGGCGACCGCGCGCTGGAGCGGGGTCGTCGGCGGCCGGTAGGGCCGGGTGGTGAAGGCCGGTACCGGCAGCGCGTTGCGGTCGAGCTTGCCGCTGGCGTTGAGCGGCAACGACTTCAAGGTCACCAGGGTCGAGGGGACCATGTACGAGGGCAGCGCGGTTCTGGCGTGGGCGAGCAGCGCCGCCTCGTCGAGTCCGGTGGTGCCCGCGCCGCTCTCGATGGAGTATCCGGCCGCGGGCGGCGTTGTCGCGGCCGACGGCTGCTCGGCCGTCTCGACCGGGACGACGTAACCGACCAGCCGATCACCGGTCGGGCCGTGCACCAGCGCGACGGCGGCGTGCCTGACCTCGGGGTGATCCAGCAGCACGGCCTCGACCTCACCGAGCTCGATCCGCTGGCCGCGCAGCTTCACCTGGAAGTCGCTGCGCCCCAGGTATTCCAGCTCGTGCTCCGCGGTCCAGCGGACCACGTCGCCGGTGCGGTAGAGCCTGCCGCCGCCCGCCTGGGCGACGAACCGTTCGGCGGTCAGCGCCGCGGCGCCGAGGTAGCCGCGCGCCAGCTGCACCCCCTCCAGGTACAGCTCGCCCGCGGTGCCGGGCGGCACCGGCCGCAGCTGCCGGTCCAGCACGTGCACCCGGGTGTTGGCCACCGGCGTGCCGATCGGAATGCTCACGGCGGCAACGGCATCGGCCCGCGCGGCGGTGACGACGGTCGCCTCGGCCGGGCCGTACCAGTTGATCAGGTCGACGCCGGGCAGCGCCTGCGCGAAGCGCCGGGCGGTCGCGCCCGACAGCGCCTCACCGGCGGCGAACACCCGGCGCAGGGCCGGGAAGCCGCCGTCGGCGCGGTCGGCGAGGAACGCGTCGAGCATCGACGGCACGAAATGCACCGTGGTGACGGCATGCTCGGCGAGCACGCCGGCCAGGTAGGCCGGGTCGCGGTGCCCGTCCGGGGCCGCGATCACCACGGTCGCGCCGGTCTGCAACGGCCACAACAGTTCCCAGGTCGAGATGTCGAAGGTGACCGGCGTCTTGTGCAGGACCACGTCGCCGGGGCCGTGCGGGTAGGCGCGCTGCGCCCAGCGGAACTGGGCGACCAGCTGCCGGTGGGTGAGCATGACACCCTTGGGCGTTCCGGTGGAGCCGGAGGTGTGGATGACGTAGGCCAGATTGTCCGGCCGCACCGTGGCGCGCGGCACCGGCGCCGACGTCGCTGCCAGCGTGTCGACGGTGACGACGGAAACCTCGGCGGCCGTGCCGAATCCGGTCTCGGTGGTGGTGAGCACGCAGACCGGAGCGGCCGCGGCCAGCACCCGGTCGGTGCGCTCGGCCGGGTGATCCGGGTCGACCGGCACGTAGGCGGCGCCGGTGCGCAGTACCGCGTAGATCGCGGTCACCAGGTCGATGCCACGGCGCATGGCGACGGCGACCAGCGCGTCGGGACCGGCGCCCTGGGCGTCCAGCGCGGCGGCGAGCGCCCGCGCCTTCGCGTCGAATTCGGCATAGGTGAGCGAGGTTTCGCCGTCGACGAAGGCGACGGCGTGCGGCGTCTTCGCGACCTGCGCGTCGAACAGCGACAGCAGCGTCGCCTCGTCGAGCAGTTCCGGCGCGTCGGTGGCGTTGGCGGCCGACAGGACGGCACGCTCCTCGGCCAGCAGCACGTCGATCTCGGCGATCCGGCTCTCCGGCGCGGCGGTGAACCGGGCCAGCAGCATCGAGAGTCGTTGTGCCAGTGCGGTCGCGGTGGCCTCGCCGAACACGTCGCGCAGGTACTTGACCGACACCCGGAGCTGACTGTCGGCGACGACCTGCACGGTCAGCGGGTAGTGGGTGCCGTTGGCGGCGTCCATCCCGGTGACCGCGGCGGAGCCGGACGCGGCCTGCGCCAGGGCCTCCCGGTCGACCGGGAACGACTCGAACACGACCAGCGTGTCGAACAGCGCGTCGATGCCAGCGATCTCCTGGATCTCGCCGAGGCCGAGGTAGTGGTGATCGAGCAGGGCCGCCTGGTCGTCCTGCAGCCTGCGCAGCAGTTCGGCGACGGTGTCGCCGGGCCGCAGCCGTACCCGCACCGGGATGGCGTTGAGGAACAGGCCGACCATGCGTTCCACGCCGTCGAGGGTGGCGGGCCTGCCGGAGACGGTGGCGCCGAACACCACGTCGTCGCGGTCGACCAAGCGCGCAATGAGCAAGCCCCACGCGGCCTGGACCACGGTGTTCACCGTGACGCCGAGCCCGGCGGCGAGGGTGCTCAGCGCGACGGTGTCGGCCGGCGACAGCTCGAAGCCGGTTTCGCCGGTCCCGGTGGCGATCTCGCGGCCCTGGTCGACCGGCGCCAGTGGCGTCGGCTCGGCCAGGCCGGTCAGCGCGGTGCGCCAGGCCTGGCGCGCGGCGTCGAGATCCTGTTCGGCCAGCCAGGCCAGGTAGTCGCGATAGGGCGCGACCTTCGGCAGGCGGCGGGACCGCCCACCGACCGCGTAGGCGGTGAGCAGTTCCTGCAGCAGCAGCGGCGTCGACCAGCCGTCGATCAGGATGTGGTGGCTGGTGACCAGCAGGTGCGCGCCCTCGGGGGTGCGCACCAGCGTGAAGCGCAGCAGCGGCGCGACCGCCATGTCGAAGTGGGCACTCAGGTCGGCGGCCTTGATCCGCTGATAGGCGGCGGCCGCCGCGTCGAGACCGGCGGGCCCGGCGGCGGTAGCGGAGCGTGACCACGCAGTGCCCTCGGGGTCGACGCCGTGGGGCACGGTGTCGATGACCTGCCACGGCACGTCGATGTCGTCGAGCACCACCTGCAGCGGGGTGCCCGCGGCGTCGGTGGCGAAGGCGACGCGCAGGTTGTCGTGGCGGTCGAGCACGGTCTGGGCGGCCTGGTGCAGCCGCTCGTCGTCCACGGCCGGGTCCAGGTCGAGCACGAACTGGGTGATGTAGGGGTCGACCGAGTTCTCCGCGAGCAGCGCGTGGAACAGCATGCCCGACTGGAGCGGGGTCACCGGCCAGATATCGCTGAGCAGCGGGTAGCGCCGCACCAGCCGGCCGAGTTCGGTCTGGCCCAGGCGCACCAGCGGGAAGTCCGACGGCGTGAATCCGCCGGCGCCGGGCCGTAATCCGTGCTCGGCGAGGCCGCCGAGCGCGCGGATCCAGTGCTCGGCGAAGGTCTTGACCGCGTCGGCGGTGAGCAGCGCGCCGGCGTAGTCGAAGCGAGCGACCATGCCGTCGTCGGTGGCGTCGACGGTGAGCACCAGCGCCAGATCGTCGGCGGCGAGGTCGGTGTGCACCCGGGCCGGGCGCAGGTCCCGGAAGCGCACCGCGAACCGGCCGCGGTCGAGCGAGCGCACACTGTCGGCGGTCTCGACGTCGAGGTAGCGCAGCAGGCCGAAACCCGCACCGTGCGCGGGCACGCTGCGGCGCAGTTCCTTGATCTGGGCCAGCGCGGCTCCGGCGGCGGGCCCGCCCACCAGCGCATCGGCGATGTCGACCCCGTCCAGGCGCAACACCAGCGGGTAGTCGGTGGTGAAACCACCCACCACGCTCTCGGCGTCGGGCCTGCCGAGCACGCGCTGGTCGGCGCGCAGGCGGACCACGCTGCCGATGACCCGCGCGACGGCGGTGTCGGCGGCGGTGTGCAGCGCGAGCGCGGCGGCGGTGAGCAACACCTCGTCCACGGTCGCGCGGTAGGCGTCGGCGACGGTGGTGACGGCGGCGGTGCCCTCGCCGGTGATGCTCAGCGAGACCCGGTTGCGCTGGCGCAGATCGGCGGTTTCGCCTGCCCGGGACCGGATCGCGCGATGCCAGTACTCGCGTTCGGCGCGGGCGCGGGCCGAGGACGGGTATTCGGCGAGCCTGCGCACCAGGTCGCCGAGGCCTGCGTCGGGCGCGGCGGGCGCGGCGTGGCGGCCGCGGCTCCACGCCGTGGTCAGCTGGTCGACGACCGAGCGCCAGGACGGCTCGTCGAGGACGAGACTGTTCGCGACCACGACCAGGGTGGAGTTGTGTTCGCCGTCGCCGGTGAGCACGAAGTGGATATTGCGGCCCTCGTCCGGGTCGAGCGCGGCGGCGGCCGCGGCGACGATGTCGTCGACCGGTAGCGAGGACTCGCCGTCGGTGGCGTCGAGCCTGCGGAAGGCGTCGCCGGTGCGCTCGTCCTGCGACGGGATCACCAGCACCGGTTCGCTGCCGCTGCGGTCGAGCACCGCCCACAGCATCGGATGCTGGTTCATCACGGCGTGGACGACCTCGGCGACCGCGTCGTCGGAGCAGTCGACGGGCACGTCGAGCAGCACGGCGCGCGGTTCGACCGCGGTGTCGCCCGCCTCCATCAGCTGGGCCGCGGTGGCGGTCAGCGGCAGGGCGGCGGGGCGCGAGCCCGCGTCGAGGGTGACCTCGGCGCGCCCGGCGAGCGCGCCGACGGTCCGCGCGTCGAACAGGTCGCGGGGACGCAGCACCACCCCGGCCGCGGCGGCCCGTGAGACCACCTGGATGGCGGTGATGCTGTCGCCGCCGAGGGCGAAGAAGTCGTCGTCGAGGCCGACCCGGTCGTGTCCGAGGACCTCGCCGATCACCCGCGCCAGCGCCCGTTCGGCCGCGGTGCGCGGCGGCCGGTGGTCCCGGCGCACGGTGACCGGATCGGGCAGCGCGCGCCGGTCCAGCTTGCCGACCGGCGTGAGCGGCAGCTCGTCGAGGACGACGATCGCGGCGGGCACCATGTAGTCGGGCAGTACCCGGCCTGCCAGCGCGGTGAGTTCGGCCGGATCGAGCCGCTCCCCCGGTTCGGCCAGCACGTAGGACACCAGCATGGTGGCCCCGGCGCCGTTGTCGCGGCCCATGGTCGTCACCCAGGAGACGCCGGGCGCGGCGGCCAGCACCGCGTCGATCTCGCCGAGCTCGATCCGCAGGCCGCGGATCTTCACCTGGAAGTCGTTGCGGCCAACGAACTCCAGCACGTCGCCCCGGCGGCGCACGAGGTCGCCGGTGCGGTAGAGCCGGGTGCCCGGCGCCCCGTACGGATCGGCGACGAAACGTGCCGCGGTCAGACCGACGCGCCGGTGGTAGCCGCGGGCGAGCTGGATGCCGCCCAGGTACAGCTCACCGGTGACTCCCTCGGGCACCGGACGCAGCCTGCCGTCGAGGACCAGCGCGGTGGTGCCCCGGATCGGACCGCCCATGTGGGTGTCGTCGCCGGGGGTCAGCGGATCGCTGATGGCGGCCATGATGGTGGTCTCGGTGGGCCCGTAGCCGTTGTGGAACTTGCGCTGCGCCAGCGTGTTCCAGCGCGCGACCAGCTCGGCGGGCACCTGCTCGCCGCCGACGACCAGGTGCCGCAGCCCCGGCACGCCTGCCGGGTCCAGGGTCGCCAGGACCGTGGGGGTGAGGAAGGTGTGGGTGACGCCCTCGGTGCGGATCAGCTCGGCCAGCTCGGTGCCGCCGACGGATCCGGCGGGCGCCACCACCAGCGTGCCCGCGCCGCCGAGGGCGAGCAGCAGTTCCAGCATCGAGGCGTCGAACGACGGCGAGGCGAAAGCCAGTGCGCGCGAGCCGGAATCGAGCTGGTAGCGCTGCTGCTGCTCGGCACAGAAGTTGGCAAGGCCCGCGTGGGTCACGACGACGCCCTTGGGCAGCCCCGTCGAGCCCGAGGTGTAGATCATGTACGCGCCGTTGCCCGTGCTGGGCTGAGCCCGCAGCTCGATCTCGCGCAGGGCCACCGAGGCGTATCCGGCGACCTCGGCGGTGAATTCACGGTCGTCGAGCGCGACCCAGCCCGCGTCGCCGGGCAGGGTGGGCAGCCCGGTCAGCTCGGCGGCCATGGTGACACCGAAGACCGCGCCGGAATCGGCGGCCATGTGGGTGATCCGCTCGGCCGGGTAGCCGGGGTCGATCGGCACGATCATCGCGCCGGTGCGCGCGATCGCCCATACCGCGAGCACCGATTCGACCGAACGCCGGATCGCCACGGCCACAGCGACTTCCGGCCCGGCCCCCCGGGCGATGAGACCACGGGCGAGCTGATTGGCCGCGGCGTCGAGGTCGGCGTAGGTGAAGCCGCGACCGTCGCCGCGCACGGCCACGCCCGACGGGTTGGCCAGCACGGCGGCGTCCATCAGCTGCGACAGCGTGCGGGCCGGCTCGGCGGGCGGGCCGGTGAAGGTGGTCTGCGCGATGAACTCGGCCTCGTCGAGCAGTGCGACGTCACCGACCGCCACCCCGGGATCGGCGACGAGCTCGGCGAGCAGCCGGGCGAACCGGGCGCCGAACGCTTGGATCGTCGACTCGTCGAACAGATCGGTGGCGTAGGTGAATTCGGCGTGCATGCCGCCGTGGTCGGGCAGTTCGCGCAGCGTGAGCAGCAGGTCGAACTTGGCCTCGGCGGTGCGGGCGTCGAGCGCGCCGACCGTGATGCCGGGCAGCTCGAACGCGACCGGGGCGAGGTTCTCGAACGACAGCGCCACCTGGAACAGCGGATGCCTGCCCGCCGACCGGACCGGCTGCACCGCCTCGACGACCCGCTCGAACGGGATGTCGGCGTGCGCGAAGGCCCGCAGGTCGGTGTCGCGGGTCTGCCGCAGCAGCGCAGTGAACGGTTCGGCTTCGGTGACCCGGCTGCGCAGCACCAGGGTGTTGACGAACATGCCGACGAGATCGTCGAGTTCGCGGGCGCCGCGACCGGCGATCGGGGTGCCGATGGCGACGTCGTCGGTGCCGCTGGTGCGGGCCAGCAGCACCGCGAGAGCGGCCTGCACCACCATGAACACCGTGACGCCCTCGGCCCGGGCCAGCCCGGCCAACCCGGCGTGCAACCGCGCGTCGATCTCGACGGTGCTCAGGGCACCGGCGAAGGACTGCACCGACGGCCGCGGCCGGTCGGCGGGCAGCGCGATCTCCTCGGGCAGCCCGGCCAGTTCATCGGTCCAGTAGGTCAGCTGCGCGGCGGCAGTGGAGGCGGGGTCGGCTTCGTCGCCGAGCGATTCCCGTTGCCACACCGCGTAATCCGCGTACTGCAACGGCAGCGGCGACCAGGCGGGCGCGGCGCCCTCGGTGCGCGCGGTGTAGGCCAGCACGAGATCGCGGGTGAGCGGGCCCATGGAGAAGCCGTCGGCGGCGATGTGGTGGGCGACGAACACCAGCACGTGATCATCGGCGCCCAGACGCAGCAGTCGCAGCCGCACCGGCGGCGCGGCGGTGACGTCGAAGCCCTCGGCCACGGTCCGGCGCACCTCGTCGGCGAGGTCGTCGGCGGTGACCAGCATGGGCGTCAGGTCGACCCGCACCGCGCCGGGCGCGAGGACTTCCTGGACCGGGCCGTCGCCGTGCTCGGGGTAGCGGGTCCGCAGCACCTCGTGCCGGGCGAACAGGTCGCCCACGGCCACGGCCAGCGCCGCGAGGTCGAGCGCGCCGGTCAGGCGGATGGCGGCGGGGATGTTGTAGACGGTGGCGTCGGGATCGAGCCGGTTGAGCAGCCACATCCGCTGCTGGGCCAGCGACAGCGGTAGCCGGTCCGGTCGCGGTCCGGCCACCAGCGGCAGCGCCGCGAGCTCGTCGGAGCGGTGTACCCGCAGCGCGAGGTCGGTGACGGCCGGCGCCTCGAACAGCAGGCGGACCCCGACCGCGCGGTCCAGCGCGGCGCTGATCCGGGCGGCGGCCCTGGTGGCGAGCAGCGAGTTGCCGCCGAGGGCGAAGAAGTCGTCGTCGGCGCCGACCGCGTCGACCCCGAGGATCTCGGCGTAGACGCCGGCGACCAGCTGTTCGGTGGGCGTCGCGGGCGCGCGGAAGGCGGCGGCCTCGAACACCGGCGCGGGCAGCGCGGCCCGATCCAGCTTGCCGTTGACGGTGCGCGGCAGCGAGTCGAGCACGACGAACGCCTCCGGCACCAGGTACGCGGGCAGCTTGTCACGCAGGGCCGACTTCAGCTGTGCCGCCTCGATATCCGTGCCGACCACATAGGCGACCAACCGGTCACCGAAGCGCGGATCGGTCCGGGCCAGCACCGCGGCCTGGCTGATCCCCGGCAGTCCGAGCAGCACGGCCTCGACCTCGCCGGGCTCGACCCGGAAGCCACGGATCTTCACCTGGAAGTCCGTGCGGCCCAGGTAGTTCAGCGCACCGCTGCGGTCGCGGGCGACGAGATCGCCGGTGCGGTACATCCGGGCGCCCGCCTCGAACGGGTCGGCGACGAAACGTTCGGCGCTCAGCGCGGCCTTGCGCAGATAGCCGCGGGCCAGCTGCGCGCCCGCCAGGTAGAGCTCACCCCGGACGCCCGGCGCGACGGGGCGCAGGCGCTCGTCCAGGACGTAGACCCGGGAGTTCCACTCGGGGGTGCCGATCGGCACACTCACCACATCGGCCGAGGTCACCCGGTGATCGGTGATCGACACCGCGGCCTCGGTGGGGCCGTACAGGTTGTCGAGCCTGGTGTCCGGCAGCGCGGTCAGCAGGCGCTGGGCCAGCGGGGCGGGCAGCGCCTCGCCGATGGCGAGGATGCGGATGAGCGGCTGCGGCCGCGCCTCCCAGTACCCGGCCAGCGCGTCGAGCAGCGAGGGCACCGCCGTCAGCGTGGTCACTCCGGCGTCGGTGATGAGCGCGTCCAGATACGCGGGATCGCGATGCCCGTCGGGCGCGGCGATCACCAGCTTGCCGCCGCACACCGCGGCGGACCAGAACTCCCACACCGACAGGTCGAAGGTGGCGGGGGTTTTCAGCAGGAACACATCGTGGGCGTCGGTGCCGAATTCGCCTCGCAGCCACTGCAACTGGTTGACCACGGCAGCGTGCGGCACCGCGACGCCCTTGGGCCGCCCGGTGGAGCCGGAGGTGAAGATGACGTAGGCCGTGTTCTCCGGGCGCAGCGGCGCGCGCCGGTCGGCGTCGGTGATCGGCGACGGATCGGCCGACGCGATCACCGGATGGTCGACCCGCACCACCGGCGCCGCGTCGGTCCGGAAACCGTTGCTGAGCACACAGATCGGCGCCGCGGTGCCGAGGATGTAATCGGTGCGGTCGGCGGGCTGGTCGGGATCGATCGGCACATAGGCGCCACCGGAGCGGGCCACCGCGAACATGGCCACGACCAGATCGATCGAGCGTGGCAGCGCGAGCGCCACCAGCGACTCGGGTCCGACGCCCAGCGAGATCAGGTGCCGGGCGAGGCGATTGACTCTGGCCTCGAACTCGGCGTAGGTCAGCTCCAGTCTGCCCTCGGGCAGATCGGCGACCAGCGCGACGGTTTCGGGCCGGGCCAGCGACGGC
Source organism: Nocardia canadensis (assembly GCF_032656385.1). Lineage (NCBI taxonomy): Bacteria > Bacillati > Actinomycetota > Actinomycetes > Mycobacteriales > Nocardiaceae > Nocardia > Nocardia canadensis. Next base: position 649,776 of record NZ_JAVCWB010000002.1, on the reverse strand, counting down.
AGGTCGGCCAGCGTGCCACCCGGGATCGCGAGATCCGCGGCGCCCGCGGTGATCTCGGTCGCGCGCTCGGCGGAGGTGCGCAGGTCGACATCGCCGACGGCCACGCCCGGCTCCCGCACGATCGCGTCGAGCAGCAGGGCGAGCCGGTCGGCGAAGGCCCGCACCGTCTCGGCGTCGAACAGATCGGTGGCGTAGGTGAAGAACCCCTCGATGCCGGTCGGCGTGCCGTCGGCGGCGTAGCCGTCACCGACGATCAGATGCAGATCGAACTGGGATACCGCCAGTTCCGCAGACACCGGCGCGATCCGCAGACCGGGCAGTTCCAGCGCGGCGCGGTCGACGTTCTGGAACGACAGACCCACCTGGAACAGCGGATGCCGGGCGGTCGAGCGCGGCGGGTCGAGCACCTCGACGAGCCGCTCGAACGGGATGTCGGCGGCGGCGAAGGCGGCCAGGTCGCGGGTGCGCTGGGCGGCGAGCAGTTCGGTGAACGACGCGCCGCCGTCGTAGTGCGTGCGCAGCACGACGGTGTTGACGAACATGCCGATCAGGTCGTCGAGCTCGCGCTCGCCGCGACCGGCGAACGGGGTGCCGACCGCCACGTCGGCGGCGCTCGCCATGCGGGCCAGCAGTACCGCGAAGGCGGTGTGCAGCACCATGAACACGGTGGCGCCGCTGTCTTGGGCGATCCGGGCCAGCCCGGCGTGGGTGTCGGCGTCGATCCGCACCGGCACCCGGCTGCCCGCGAGCGAGGCGACGGCGGGCCGGGGGCGATCGGCGGGCAGTTCGATCAGGTCCGGCAGCCCGGACAGCTCCGCGCGCCAGAACGAGAGCTGGGCGGCGGCGACGGATTCCGCGTCGTTCTCGTCACCGAGGCGATCCAGCTGCCACAGCGCGTAGTCGGCGTACTGCACCGGCAGCGCGGGCCAGCCGGGGGCGTGGCCCGCCGTACGGGCCAGGTAGGCCGTGGTCACATCGCGCACCAGCGGCGCCATCGAGGACGCGTCGGCGGCGATGTGGTGCACGACGACGGCGAGCACGTACTCGGTCGGCGCGTCGGGGCCGTCGCCGGTGATGTCGAGCAGTTGGACCCGCAGCGGGACCTCGGCCGTCACGTCGAAAGCGGTGGCGGCGAGCGCGCCGACGTGGTCGATCAGCGCGGCCGGGTCGACGCGACGCACGGCGACATCGAGGTCGACCTGCTCGACCGGCAGCACCCGCTGGATCGGGCCGTCGCCGGTGTCGGGGTAGATCGTGCGCAGCACTTCGTGCCGGGCCAGCACATCGCGCAGGGCCGCGCCGAGCGCGGTCACGTCGAGGCTGCCGGTCAGGCGCAGTGCGAAGGGCAGGTTGTAGGCGGCGGCGCCGTCACCGGCGGCCGCCCCCTGGTCGAATCGGTTGAGGAACCACATGCGCCGCTGTGCGGGCGACAGCGGTAGCTCGTCGGGCCGGGCGACGGTACCGAGGCCACTGGTCGCGGTCGTCTCGGTGTCGGTGCCCAGTGTCGCGGCCAGACCGGCGACGGTCGGGGTCTCGAACAGCGCGCGCACGGCGACCCGGCCGCCGGTGGCCGCGCCGAGGCGGGCGACCAGCCGGGTGGCGATGAGCGAATTGCCGCCGAGGGCGAAGAAGTCGTCGTCGGCACCGATGTCGGTGCGGCCGAGCACTTCCCCGAACAGTCCGGCCACGAGCTTCTCCTGCTCGGTGCTCGGCGCCCGGAAGGCGCGGGCCGAGAAGTGCGGGGCGGGCAGCGCTTTGCGGTCGAGTTTGCCGCTGGCATTGAGCGGCAGCGCGTCGAGCACGGTGACCGACGCGGGAACCATGTACGCGGGCAGGGTCTTCGACGCGACGGTCCGCAGCCGGTCGGGATCGGCCGCCTGGCCGGGCGCGGGCACGACATAGGCGACGAGCTGGTCGCCGAGCTCGGTGGGCGCGACCAGCGCCACCGCCTGGCTGACGGTTTCGTGCGCGAGCAGCGCGGTCTCGATCTCACCGAGTTCGATGCGCTGACCACGGAACTTCACCTGGAAGTCGATGCGGCCCAGGTAATCCAGCCGGTGCGGCGCGGTCGTGGTGGGGCGGCGCCACACCACGAGGTCGCCGGTACGGTACATGCGCTCGCCCGCGTCGAACGGGTCGGCGACGAAGCGGTCGGCGGTCAGGCCCGGCCGGGCGACGTAGCCGCGCGCGAGCTGATCGCCCGCCAGATAGAGCTCACCCGCGATCCCGGGTGGCACCGGTCGCAGCCGCGAATCCAGCACGTAGACACGGGTGTTCCACTGCGGCAGGCCGATCGGCACCGTCCGCTCGCCCGGGCGGGCGGGCCAGTAGGTCACCGAGACCGCGGCCTCGGTGGGGCCGTAGAGGTTGTGCAGGCGGGCCGAGCTGACCTCGGCCATCGCGTCGACGGTCTCCGGCGGCAGCGCCTCACCGATGACGAACACCTCGCGCAGCGACGCCAGCGCGGCGGGTGCCGAGCCGCCGACGGCGGGCCCGCCGTCGGACGCCGCCTGCGCGGCGAAGACGGTGAGCATCGACGGGACGAAGTCGGTGACGGTGACGTGGTGCCGGGCGATCAGGTCGATCAGATAGGCCGGATCGCGGTGGCCGTCCGGGGTGGCGAGCACCAGCGTCGCGCCGACCCGCAGCGGCATGAAGTAGCCCCACAGCGACACGTCGAAGGTGGTCGCGGTCTTCTGCAGATAGACATCGCCCAGGGCCAGTGGGTATTTCGCGAGCATCCACACCAGCTGGTTGTGGATGGCGGCGTGCGAGATCGCCACGCCCTTGGGCTTTCCGGTGGAACCGGAGGTGAAGATGACATAGGCCGGGTGGTCGGCGCGCAGCGGCGCTCGCAGTTCGGCCGGGCGCACCGGATCGACCGGTACGCCCCGCGTATCGAGTTCGTCGAGCCGGAGCAGTTCGGTGCCCTCCGGGACCGGCATCGCCTCGGCGCTCAGCACGGCGGCCGGGCGCGCGGTGTCGAGGATGTAGGCGATGCGCTCGGCCGGATGGTCCGGGTCCAGCGGCACGTAGGCGCCGCCGGCGGTGAGCACCGCGTACATGGCGACGACGAGTTCGGGGGAACGCCGGATCGCCAGGCCGACAAGGCCTTCCGGGCCGACCCCGGCCTGGATCAGCAGCCGGGCGAGCGCGTTGACCCGCTCGTCGAACTGCCGGTAGGTCAGCTCGGTGCCCTCGTAGACGAGCGCGGTGGCGTCCGGATGCGCCTGCACCGCACGGCGATACGCGTCGAGCATCAGCTCGGGCGTCACCGGATGGCTGGTGCCGTTCCACGCGGTGAGCGTCAGTTCGCGCTCGGCGGCGGTGAGCAGGTCGATCTCGGCGATCCTCACCGAGGCGTCGGCGGCGACCGCTGCGAGCAGGTGGGTGAAGCGCGCCGCCATCGTCTCGATCGAGTCGGCGTCGAACAGATCGGTGGCGTAGTTGAACGACGCGGCCATCGGCTCGGCCGGGTCGGTGCCCGGCACGATGGTCAGCTGGAGGTCGAAACGGGCCACAGCGCCGCCGAATTCGACCGGCGTCGCATCCAGGCCGGGCAGCCGCAGGTTCGGCAGATCCAGGTTCTGGAAGAACAGCGCGACCTGGAACAGCGGGTGATGGGCCTGCGAGCGGACCGGGTCGAGCAGCTCGACCAGGCGCTCGAACGGTAGGTCGGCCTGGGCGAAGGCGGCGATGTCGGCGCGCTTGGTCTCGCGCAGCAGATCGGCGAAGCTCGCGTGCTCGTCGATGCGCGAGCGCAGCACCAGGGTGTTGACGAACATGCCGATCAGGTCGTCGAGTTCGCGGGCGCCGCGGCCGGCCACCGGGGTGCCGATGGCGATGTCGTCGGTGTGCGCGAGCCTGCTCAGCAGCACCGCGAAGGCGGCGTGCACGACCATGAACTCCGAGGCCCCGCTGCGCTGGGCCAGCGCGGCGACGGCGGTGTGCACCTCGGCCGGGATCTGGAAGCCGAACTCGGCGCCACGGCCGGTGAACACCGGCGGGCGCGGACGATCGGTGGGCAGGTCGAGCCGGTCGGGCAGCCCCGCCAGGGTGTCGCGCCAGAAGGCGATCTGGGCGGCGGCGACCGAATCGGGATCGTCCTCGGCGCCGAGCAGTTCGCGGTGCCACAGGGTGTAGTCGGCGTACTGCACCGGCAGCGGCTGCCAGCTCGGACGCGAGCGGTTGCGCCGCGCGAGGTAGGCCCCGAGCAGATCGCGCAGCAGCGGCGCGACCGACGCTCCGTCGGCGGTGATGTGGTGCAGCGCCACCGCGAGCACATGCTCGCGCGGACCGAGTTCGGCCAGCGCCACCCGCAGCGGGACGCCCTGGGCGACGTCGAAGCCGGTGGTGGCGAATTCGCCCAGCCACAGCGGCAGTTCGTCCTCGGTGAGCTCGTCGACGAGCACATCGGGCACGGCCTCGGCCATCGGCAGCACCACCTGGTGGCCGACGCCGTCGACCGCCGGGTAGTAGGTGCGCAGCGATTCGTGCCGCTGCACCAGGTCGGTCAGCGCGGAGTGCAGGGCGCGCGGGTCGAACGGGCCGGTCAGCCGCAGTGCGAACGGGATGGTCTCGGCGAGGGAGGCCGGGTCGAACTGGTTGAGGAACCACATCCGCTGCTGCGCGGGTGAGAGCGGGATCAGGTCCGGCCGCTCCCGGCGCGTCGGGGCCACCGGGCCGCCCCCGCCCTGGAGCGGCTCGAGTAGCTCGGCCAGGCCGGCGACCGTGGGCCGCTCGAAGACGTGCCCGGCGGGTACCCGCGCCGACAGTTCGGCGCCGATCCGGGCCGCGGCCTGGGTGGCCAGCAGCGAGTTGCCGCCGAGGGCGAAGAAGTCGTCGTCGGCGCCGATCGGGTTCGCCGGGCGCAGCAGCTCGGTGAAGATGTGCGCGATCAGCTTCTCCACCGCGCCCGAGGGCGCGCGGAACTCCTGCGCGCGCAGCGTCGGGGCGGGCAGCGCGGCGCGGTCGAGCTTGCCGACCGGGGTCAGCGGGATGGTGTCGAGCACGGTCAGCGCGGTCGGCACCATGTGCGCGGGCAGTCCGGCCTTGGCGTGCGCGAGCAGCTCGTCCAGGTCGATCCGCGCGCCCGGCGCGGCGTGCACGTAGGCGGCGAGAATGGTGGTGCCGTTGTCGAGTTCGTGGCCGACGGTGACCGCGAAGTCGACGCTGTCGGGTTCGGTGAGCACGGCGTCGATCTCGCCGAGCTCGATCCGGAAGCCGCGCACCTTCACCTGGAAGTCGTTGCGTCCCACGAACTCGACCGAACCGTCGGCGCGCCTGCGCACGAGATCGCCGGTGCGGTACATGCGCCCGCCCGCCGGGTCGAACGGATCGGTGACGAACCGCGCCGCGGTCAGCGCCGGGCGGCGGTGGTAGGCCCGGGCCAGCGCGTTGCCCGCGATGTAGAGCTCGCCGATGATGCCGTCGGGCACCCGTACCAGCCGCTCGTCGAGCACGTACTCGGTGACGTTGCGGATCGGCGGACCGATGGTGACGACCTGCCCCGGCACCATCGGCGCGCTGAAGTTGGTGCCCATGGTGGCCTCGGTCGGGCCGTAACCGTTGTACATCTCGCGCTCGCCACCGCCGGCCAGCGGCAGTACCCAGCGCCGCACCAGTTCCGGTGGACAGGCCTCGCCGCCCGCCACGATGACCCGGAAGTCGTCGAGACCCTGCGGGTCCACCGAGGCCAGGGCGGTGGGGGTGATGAACGCATGGGTGACCCGCTCCCGACGCAGCAGCTGCGCCAGATCGTCGCCGCCGTAGACGGTCGGCGGGACGACGACCAGGGTCGAAGCACCGGTCAGCGCCATCAGCACCTCGAACACCGAGGCGTCGAAGGACGGCGACGCGAGCTGCAGCACCCGCGAATCGGGGCCGAGCCGGTAGTGCTCGCGCTGGTACTCGTGGACGTTGGCCAGGCCGGTGTGGGTCACCACCACGCCACGGGGCAGACCCGTGGAGCCGGAGGTGTAGACGACGTAGGCGGGGTGGTGCAGGCGCAGCGGGCGGACCCGGTCGTCGCGGGTCACCGGGTCGCTGGACTGCTCCTCGGTCGCCCGGCGCACGGCCTCGTCGTCGAGGCACAGCCACTCGATGGTGTCGGGCAGCCGATCCATCGCCGCGCCGACCGCGACACCGAGGACCGCGCCCGCGTCACCGAGCATGTGGGTGAGCCGGGCGGGCGGATAGTTCGGGTCGACGGGCAGGAACGCGGCACCGGTCTTGGTGACCGCCCACAGCGCGAGCACCGACTCGGCCGAACGCGGGATGCCGATGGCGACGATGTCCTCGGGGCCGACGCCCCGCGCGATCAGCAACCGGGCCAGCCGGTTGGCGCGCTCGTCGAGTTCGGCATAGGTCAATCGCACGGGCGCGGACACACCGTCGGACCAGGACAGCGCGATGCCGCCCGGATTCGACTCCACCGCCACCGACACCAGTTGCGGCAGCGACTTCCCGCGCTGCGCGGCACGGGCGGACACCCGAGACGTCCGGGTCACAACAGTCCCCTCCGTTCGACGGAGCCGACTAGCCGCTGCCCGGTCATGCACTATCCACCTATCCCATCCATCCCGACGGCCGCCCGTCGCTGCTGCGGCTGTCCGGCGTTGCCGATCATCTCACTCAGCGCGACTATCGTCGCGCCGGCGCCATCCCCCGGCGCCGCGACAGCGACCGCCGACTCGGTGAACACGTGACTCACCTCGTCGGCGCCGTCGTCGGGCGCCATCACCAACGTCGCGCCGGCGATCCCGGCCGCGACGATCTCCAACAGGCCGGCCACGGAATCCGGCCGGCCCGCCGCCCGCGTGCGCGACTCGAAGGTCAGCCCGGTCCGCTGGGCCACCCGCTCGGCGGCGCCGGCCAGCTCGTCGTAGCTCAGCGACCGGCCACCGCCGACGAAGGCCACATCGTCACCGCGCAGGGCGCGGGTGCGATGGGCGTAGCCGATCGGGCGCGGCGACTCCGCGGCCAGCTCGGCGATCAGCGCCGGGTCGGCCAGGTCGTACCAGTCCAGGCCCTCGGGGGCGTCGACGATATCGATGGTCAGGCCCAGCTTCACCTCGAGCCGGTCGGTCACCAGCCCGTCGATGGTCGCCAGCGGCACCACCGCGGCACCGGCCTTGAGCACCGCCCAGGTCGCGATCGCCGCGTTCACCCCGCGATCGAGCCGCAGCGCCACCCCGGTGCCCGGACCGGCGCCGCGCGCGATCAGTGACCGCGCCAACTGCGAAGAGCGCGCGTCGAACTCGTGGTAGGTCAGCTCGCCGCCGCCCAGGTCGAGCGCGGGTGCGTCCGGATCCTCCTCGACGGCGGCGGCCAGCTCCTGGGCCAGCGCGGCGCCGTTGGCCGAGGGCACGGGCGCGTAGTCCGCGGCGGTGAGCTCGCGTTCGCGCTCTCTGGCGTCGCGCAGGTCGATGTCGCCGACGCGGACCTTCGGGTCGGCCGCCACCGCCGTGATGATCTCGGTGAACCCGCGCGCGAAGGTCGCGACGGTGTGCTCGTCGAAAAGGTCGGTGGCGTAGGTGAACACGACGCCGAGCTCGTCCGGGTCGCCGGTCGCGGTGTGGCGGGGCTCCACATTGACCTGCAGGTCGACCTTGGCCGAGCGGGCCGCCAGGTCCATCGCCTCGATGATGAGCCCGGGCAGCCGCAGCACCGGCGTCTCGGTGTTGTGGAACGAGAGCACCACCTGGAACAGCGGATTGTGCGAGACCGCGCCGCTGGGCGCGACCTCGTCGACGATCCGCTCGAACGGCAGGTCGGCGTGGGCGAACGCGGCCAGATCGACCTCGCGGGCCAGGGTGACCAGCTCGTCGAAGCCACGCAGCGGCGAGACCTCGGTGCGCAGGGTCAGCGTATTGACGAACATGCCGACCAGGTCGTCGAGCTCCGGCTCACCGCGCCCCGCGATCGGGGTGCCGATCGCGATGTCGGTGCTGCCGGAGATGCGCGCCAGCAGCACGGCCAGCGCCGCGTGCACGACCATGAACAGCGACGCGTTGTGCGCGCGGGCGATCTCGGCCAGCCGCGCGTGCACGTCGGCGGGCAGGCTGGTGGTCACATCGGCGCCACGCAGCGAGGCGTGCGGCGGTCGCGGATGATCGTGCGGCAGGTCCACGGTGCCGACCTGGCCTGCCAGCGTGCGCCGCCAGAAGTCGAGTTGGCGTGCGGCGGTGGAGGTCTCGTCGGACTCCTCGCCCAGGACCGCGCGCTGCCACAGCGCGTAGTCGGCGTACTGCACCGGCAGCGGCGCCCAGCTGGGCGAACGACCCTCGACCCGGGCCCGGTAGGCGATCACCAGATCGCGGGCCAGCGGCGCGAGCGAGGCGCCGTCGGCGATGATGTGCTGCACCACGACGGCGAGCACGTGCTCTTCCTCGGCCAGCGGATCGGTGTCCGGGATGGTGAACAGCCCGGCCCGCAACGGGACTCGCTCGGCGACGTCGAATCCGCCTGCGAGCAGCCACATCACGCGATCGCGCGGGTCGGCGCACTCCTCGATCGGCAACCCGGTCGGCAGCACCGCGCTGACCGGCATGATCTCCTGGTAGGGCGCGCCGTTCGCGTCGGCGGGGAACCGGGTGCGCAGCGCCTCGTGCCGCTCCAGCACATCGGCGACCGCGTAGCGCAGCGCCGAGGTGTCCAGCGCGCCGCGCAGCCGCAACACCAGCGGGATGTTGTAGGCCGGGGAGTCCGGGTCGATCCGGTTGAGCAGCCACATCCGCTGCTGCGCGGGCGAGAGCGGGATGACGCCCCGGTCCTGCGCCGGGACCAGCGGCGGACGCGGCTCGGCCACCTCGCCGGGACGCACCCGGGCGGCCAGCGCGGCCACCGTCGGCGCCTCGAACAGGTCGCGGACCACCAGGTCGGTGCCGAGCGCCTGATCGATGCGGGCGATGGCCCTGGTGGCCAGCAGCGAGTTGCCGCCGCGATCGAAGAAGTCGTCGTCCAGGCCGACCTCGGGGACCCCGAGCAGGGTGGCGAACACTTCCGCGACGCTCAGTTCGATCGGCGTGGTCGGTGCGCGGAAGGCGGCGGCCGCGGTGAACTCGGGCGCGGGCAGCGCGGCCCGGTCGAGCTTGCCGTTGGCGGTCAGCGGTAGCGCGGCCAGCACCACGACCGCGTCGGGAACCATGTAGCCGGTGAGGAATTCGGCGACCGCGGCGCGCACCGCGACCGGGTCGAGGGCGGCGCCGTCGGCGGGCACGACGTAGCCGATCAGCCGATCGCCCGCGTGTTCGTCGACGCGTACCACGACCGTGGCCTGGCCGACGCCGGGCACCCCGAGCAGCGCGGCCTCGATCTCGCCCGGCTCGATCCGGAACCCGCGCAGCTGCACCTGCTGATCGCCACGACCGCCGTATTCCAGTGCGGGCGTGCCGCGGAAACCGATCCAGCGGCCGAGGTCGCCGGAGCGGTAGCGGCGCGCACCGGGCGGTCCGAACGGATCGGCGACGAACCGGGTCGCGGTGAGCCCGGGCTTGCCGAGGTAACCGCGCGAGACCTGTCCGCCGGCGATGTAGAGCTCACCGGCGACGCCGAACGGCACCGGACGCAACCGATCATCGAGCACGGCCACCGACAGACCGGGCAGCGCCCGGCCGATCAGGCTGCTCGGCAGCTCCGTCGCCCCGGTGTCCATGGTCAGATGCGAGACATGCACCGTGGTCTCGGTGATGCCGTACATGTTCACCAATCGCGGTGCGCCGGGCCCGGTTCCGTAGCGGGCGTACCAGCGGTTGAGCTTGCGCGGGTCGAGCGCCTCGCCGCCGAAGACGACGTAGCGCAGCGGCAGCGGCGCGGCACCGGCGGCCTGGGCGGCCCGGTCGGCCTCGTCGAGCTGGGCGAACGCGGTGGGCGTCTGGCTCAGCACCGTCACCCGCTCGCGGGCCAGCAGCTCGCGGAACTCGATCGGCGAGCGCGAGGTGAAGTGATCGACCACGACCACCGACGCGCCGCCGGCGAGCGCGCACCACAGTTCCCAGATCGAGAAGTCGAAGGCGAAGGAGTGGAACACCGTCCACACGTCGTCGGCGTCGAACTCGAACAACTGCTGGGTATTGGCGAACAGCTCCAGCACATTGCGATGGCTGACGCCCACGCCCTTGGGCAGGCCGGTGGAGCCGGAGGTGTAGATGACGTAGGCGAGGTGGTCGGGCCGCAGCGGCGCGCGTCGCTCGGCCGGGCGCAGCGGCGCGGTCGAATAGCCGAGCTGTTCGTCCACCAGCACCACCGGGAGATCGGCGGGCACCAGCGCGCGCTCGGCCGATGTCGTCAGCAGCACAGTGGGTTTCGCGTCGGCGAGCACGTATTCCAGTCGCTGCGCGGGATACCCGGAATCGATCGGCAGGTAGCCCGCACCGGCCAGCAGCACCGCGAGCAGCGCGATCGGCAGCTCCTCGGTACGCGGAACCGCCACGGCTACCAGGGTTTCCGGGCCCGCGCCCTCGGCGATCAGCGCCCGTGCCAGCGCCGAGGCGCGGCCGAGCAGATCGGCGAAGGTCAGCGAGTACTCCCCCGCCCGCACCGCGATCGCGTCCGGCTGCTGCTGCGCCTGCACGCAGATCAGATCGGCCAGGGTCACCTCGGGGACCGCGATGCCCGGCGAATCCCCTTCGCGCAGCACGAGTTCGCGCTCACCCGGGGCGAGCACATCGATGTCGCCCACCGGCACCGACGGATCGGCCACCACCGCGGCCAGCACCCGCGACCAGCGGTCGGCGAAATCGGCGACGGTGGCGTGGTCGAACAGATCGGTGGCGTAGACGAACGAGGCGGTCATGCCCTGCGGCGCGCCGTCGGCGCCGATCCGCTCGGCCAGTTCCACCTGGAGATCGAACTTCGCCAGCGGCACCGTGAAGTCGGCGGCCGAGACGGCCAGGCCGGGCAGCGCCAGCTCGGAGCGAGCCAGATTCTGGAAGGTCAGCATCACCTGGAACAGCGGGTGGCGCGCGGTCGAGCGCACCGGCTCCAGCAGCTCCACCAGGCGCTCGAACGGCACATCGGCGTGGCCGAAGGCCGCCAGGTCGTCGGCCCTGACCTCGGCGAGCAGCGCGGCGAAACTGGCCGCCGGATCGACCTGGGTGCGCAGCACCAGGGTGTTGACGAACATGCCGATCAGCTCGTCGAGCGCCTGCTCACCACGACCGGCGACCGGGGTGCCGATGGCGATGTCACGGGTGCCGGAGAGCCGGGCCAGCAGCAGCGCCAGCGCGGTGTGCACCACCATGAACAGCGTGGCGTTGTGGTCGCGGGCCAGCGCGGACAGGCCGGCGTGCACGGAGGCGGGCACCTGGACGCTCAGCGTGCCGCCCGCCCGGCTAGCGACGGCGGGACGCGGCCGGTCGGTGGGCAGCTCCAGCTGTTCGGGCAGGCCGGCCAGGGTCCGGCGCCAGAACGCGACCTGCGCGGCCAGCAGCGACGACGGATCGGTCTCGACGCCGAGCAGCGCGCGCTGCCACAGCGTGTAGTCGACGTACTGCACCGGCAGCGGCGGCCAGTGCGGCGCGCCACCGCCGCGGCGCTCGGCGTAGGCGGTCAGCAGGTCCCTGGTCAGCGGCGCGAAGGAGAACCCGTCGGCGGCGATGTGGTGCACCACGCAGACCACGACGTGCTCACTGACCGAACTCGCGGGAGCCGCATCCGGCTCGTACTCCGCTGCTGCCTCCGGCCCGGCCGGACGCGGCTCGGTCAGCGCGAGCACCCGCACCCGCACCGGCGGCGCCGCGGTGACGTCGAAGCCGGTCAGCGCGGCCGCGGCGATGGCGTCGCTCAGCTGGTCCTCGGTGATCTCGACGACCTCGAACTCCGGCGCCGCCGCCGGATCGCCGGGGGCGAGCACCACCTGATGGCCCTCACCGTCGAGCACCACCGAATCGGCGGCCGAACCGTCCGACACCGGGTACACCGTGCGCAGCACCTCGTGCCGGGTGACCAGGTCGGCGACGGCCGCGCGCAGGGCGGGCAGGTCCAGGCGGCCGGACAGCCGCACCGCGACCGGGATGTTGTCGACGGCCGAGGCCGGATCGAAGCGGTTGAGGAACCACATCCGCTGCTGGGCGTAGGACAGCGGGATCAGCGCGGGACGCTGCTGACGGGTCAGCGGCAGCGCGTGCGCCGAGACCCGGTGCTGCTCGGCCTTGTTCGCCAGCGCGGCGACGGTCGGCGCCTCGAAGACGGCCTGCACCGGCACCCGCACATCCAGGGCGGCACCGATCCGGGCGACGGCCTGCGCGGCGAGCAGCGAGTCCCCACCGAGTTCGAAGAAGTCGTCGTCGGCGCCCACGCGGCCCGAGCCGTCGCGCAGCAACAGCGCGGCGAACACATCGGCGACCACCTGTTCGGCGGGCGTGGCCGGGGCGCGGAATCCGCGCGCGGTGAACACCGGCGTCGGCAGCGCGGCCCGGTCGAGCTTGCCGACCAAGGTGAGCGGCAGCGCGTCGAGCACCATGATGACGGCCGGAATCATGTACGCGGGCAGCGAGGTGGACAGGAATTCCGCCAGCGCCCCGGTGTCGACCGTGCGCCCGACGCGGGGCAGCACATACGACACCAGCGCGGTCGCGCCCGAGGGCATGGTCTTGCCGAGGGTGACCGCGTAGTCGAGGTCGGGGTGAGCGGTGAGGGCGTTGTCGATCTCGCCCAGCTCGATCCGGAAGCCGCGCACTTTGACCTGGAAGTCGGTGCGGCCCAGGTATTCCAGCGTGCCGTCGGGTTCGAGCCTGCGCACCAGGTCACCGGTGCGGTAGAGCCTGCCCGCCCCGAACGGCGAGGCGACGAACCGCTCGGCGGTCAGGCCCGGCCTGCCCAGATACCCCTGGGCCAGCGCGGGACCGGACAGATACAGCTCGCCGACGACGCCCGCGGGCACCGGCCGCAACCGGGCATCGAGGACGTAGAGGCCCATGCCGGGCACCGCGGTGCCGATCGTGATCGGCGCGCGCGGATGTAGCGGGGCGGTGCTGGTGGCGAGGATGGTCGCCTCGGTCGGGCCGTAGCCGTTGTGGAAGGCGCGGCCGTTGGTCGCCCAGCGGCCCACCAGTTCCGGACCGAATCGGTCACCGGCGACGACCACGGTGCGCAGGTCCGGCAGCCCGGCCGGATCGACCGACTCCAGCGCACCCGGCGTGATGAGCAGGTGCGTGATGCGTTCGCGCCGCAGCAGATCCGACAGTTCGAAGCCACCGAAGATCCGCGGCGGCGAGATCACCAGGGTCGCGCCGCTCGCGAAGGTCAGCAACAGCTCCAGCACCGACACGTCGAAGTTCGGCGAGCAAACATGCAGCACACGCGAATCCGGTTCGACGCCGAAGTGTTCGCGCTCGGCGGCGACCAGCGCGCCGAGACCGGCGTGGGTGACCACGACGCCCTTGGGCTTGCCGGTGGAGCCGGAGGTATAGATGACATAGGCCGGGTGCCGATCGTCGATCTGCCGGACCCGGTCGGCGTAGCTGACAGCGTGTCCTGGACGCGCGGCGATCCGCTCCGCGACCACCGGATCGTCGAGCTCGATCCAGTACAGCCCGGTGCCGAGCGCGGCCCGATGGGTCGCGGTGGTCAGGCCGAGCGTCGCGCCGGAATCGGCGACGATGTGCGCGATCCGGTCGCGCGGGTAGGCCGGGTCGACCGGCACGTAGGCGGCCCCCGCCTTGGCGATGGCCCAGACCGCGAGCACGGACTCGATGGAGCGCGCGATCGCGATCGCGACCACGTCACCCGCGCCGATGCCCCGATCGATGAGTTCACGTGCCAGTCGCGAGGATTCCGCGTCCAGCTCGGAGTAGGTGAGCTGCCGTTCACCGCCCGGCATTCCGGTCGGGTTGTAGCGGACAGCTATCGACCCGGCCGCGGATTCGACCGCGGCCGTAAGCAGTTGACCGAACAGTGGTGCGCCGGTCGTTCGGCGGCGACCGGCACGGCCAGTGCGGCGGGGGGTTTCCACAGACCAATACACCTCTCGCGTCCGGCAGCCGAGTCGGACACAGCATAGCCACACCTATATCGCTGCCGCCGACCGTCGCCGAGGTGTGCGCCACGACACACCAACTCTCTGCAACAGAATCGTAATCTGCGCGGAGCCTGTTACGTGGGGCTATCGATGGACCGCCCGGAAATGGCGATGACCTGCGCCGTTACCGGGCCGACTGTGGTGGTGGCCACCGGGCCGAGCATCTGTTGATGACTGGCGTCGACCGGATGATCGGTGATGACCCCACTGAAATAGGGGCGCCAGCGCGAGGCGCCACCCGGCGCTTTTCCGGCCGTGCGCAGGGCCGTGAAGAAGGTGAGATCACCCACGAATCGATCCGGCGTCAGTTGGGTAACCAGTTCGACAGTGCGCAGCGCACCCCGGTACATCCCGACGAAGCGCGACAGCGAGATCGGTGTCGACCCGGCCAGCGCGCCGTGTAGCGCGGCGAGGGCGTCCGCGCCGAGACCGGCCATCCGGTCGGCGGCGGGCAATTGCTGATCGGGGATGCCGAGTTCGCGGAAGGCCTCCCGCAATTCGGCGCCGAAGTCGGCCAGATCGGCGCCGGGCACGCTGTCGAGCAGGGTCAGCGAGGCGACCGTCTCCCCCGCCGCCTGCAACCGGGTGGCGACCGCCTGCGCGAGCACCCCGCCCAGCGACCAGCCGAGCAGATGGTACGGCCCGTGCGGCTGGGCGGCCGTGATCTCGGCGAGATAGTGGTCGAGCAGCGCGTCCACGGTGGCGGGCCGGAAGTCCGGGTCGCTCAGGGCGGGCGACTGGAGCCCGATGATCGGGCGATCCTCGGGCAGATGCGGGGCAAGGCCCGCGTAGGCCCAGGCCAGGCCGGAGACCGGGTGCAGGCAGAACAGCGGTTCCCGGTCACCGCCGCGGCGCAGCGGCAGCGTGGTCGCCAGTGCCGCGTCGAGGTCACCGCCGAGACCGGCCGGACCCGCGCTGAGCCGGTCGGCGAGCCCCGCGACGGTCGGATCGGCGAAGAACGCGGCCACGGTCAGCTCGGTGCCGGTGCGTTCCCGCAGCCGGTGCACCACCCGGGTGGCCAGCAGCGAGTTGCCGCCGAGGGAGAAGAAGTCGTCGTCGAGACCGGGCCGGGCGACACCGAGCACCTCGGTGAACACCTCCGCCACGGCGATCGCGTTGTCCCCCACCGGTTCCCGGTAACGACGCGGTTCGAGCACCGGCGCGGGGAGCGCGGCGCGGTCGAGCTTGCCGTTCGCGTTCAGCGGCAGCCGATCCAGGACGACGAAGGCGGCGGGCACCATGTACGACGGAAGCACCTGGGCCACCGCCGCTTTGGCTACCGCCGCGGTGAGCTCGGCGTCCGGGGCGGGGACCACGTAGGCGACGAGCCGGTCACCGAGCTGCGCGTCGGACTGCGCGAGCACGGCGGCCTGGGCCACCTGCGGTGTGGCCAGCAGCGCCGCCTCGATCTCGCCCAGCTCGATGCGGAAGCCACGGATCTTGACCTGGAAGTCGGTGCGACCCCGGTACTCGAGTTCACCCTCGGCGGTCCAGGCCACCAGGTCACCGGTGCGGTACATCCTGGCGCCGTGCGCGGAGCGGGACCGGACCTGGCTGTCGACCGCACCGAGGTGCTCGCCGACCCGACCGGAAACGGCGAACGGGTCGGCGACGAATCGGTCGGCGGTCAGGTCGGGGCGGCCGAAGTAGCCGCGGGCCAGCTGCTCGCCCGCCAGGTACAGCTCACCCGAGACACCCACCGGCACCGGGCGAAGCCGCGCGTCCAGGACGTAGACCCGGCTGTTCCATGCGGGCGCGCCGATCGGCACCGTCGTCCGATCGGCTGTGGTCACGCGATGATCGGTGATCGAGACGGCGGCCTCGGTCGGGCCGTACAGGTTGTGCAACGCGGCCGAATTCGTAGCCACGAAGCGTTGCGCGATCGCGGCGGGCAGGGCCTCGCCGATGGCGAGTACCCGGCGCAGCGCGGACGGGAGCGCGCCCCCGGCTTCGGTGAGCAGGGCGTCGAGCATGGACGGGACGACATGCAGCGTCGTCACCGATCGACCGACGAGCAGGCCCAGCAGGTAGGCGGGGTCGCGGTGCCCGTCGGGCGCGGCGATCACCAGCGTGCCGCCGCACACCGCCGCCGACCAGAACTCCCACACCGACAGATCGAAGGTCGCGGCCGTCTTCAGCAGGACCGAATCGTCGCGGCCGAGTCCGAACGCGGCGGTCTTCCACCGCAGCTGGTTCACGATCGCGCCGTGCGAGACGGCGACGCCCTTCGGCTTGCCCGTCGAACCGGACGTGAAGATCACATACGCCGTGTTCGCCGGACGCAGCACTCCGCGCCGCTCGTTCGCCGCGATCGGCTGATCCGAGAGAGCGGACAGGTCCAGCGTGTCGACGACGATCACCGGGGCCGCGCCGAGTCCGGCACCAGCGGCGGAATGTTCGCCACGCGGCGTGCCACCGGTGGCAGCCGATCCGCCCAACGCGCCCCCAGCAGCAGCCGATTCGCCACGCAGCGTGTCGCCGGCAGCAGCCGATCCGCCGCCCAATGCGCTCGTCGCGCCGGACGATTCGGCACCCCGCGCTTTGTCGGCGATGGCGGTGAATCCGGTTTCCGCCGTGGTCAATACGCAGACGGGAGCGGCGGTGTCGAGCACGTGACCGATCCGGTCCGCCGGCTGCGACGGGTCGACCGGCACGTAGGCGGCACCGGTGGCCGTCACCGCGTACATGGCGACGACGAGATCCACGGACCGCGGGATCGCCAGCGCGACACGGTCTTCCACGCCGACACCCTGCGCGATCAGATGTCGCGCCAGCCGATGGACACGCGCGGCGAAATCACGGTAGGTCAGCGGCGCGCCGTCGGGATCGATCAGCGCGACGCCGTCGGGGTTTCCGGCGACGGTCTCGGCGAACAGCGAGGCCAAGGTGGCGGGCGGACAGGGATGTCCGGTCGCGTTCCAGCCGTGCAGGATTCGCTCGCGCTCGGCGTCGGAGAGCAGGTCCAGCTCGTCGGCGGGCCGCTGCGGCGCGGCCGCCACCGCCGCGAGCACCCGGGCGAAGCGATCGGCGTAGCCGCGCGCGGTCGCCTCGTCGAACAGGTCGGTGGCGTAGGTGAACACCCCGCTGATGCCCTGGGCGACGCCGTCGGCGTCGTAGGTGTCCGCGACGACCGCGTGCAGGTCGAACTGCGATACCGCCAGGTCCACGTCGACGCCCTCGACCGCCAGCTCCCCGAGCTCGAGGCCGGTCCTGGTCAGGTTCTGGAAGGACAGGCCCACCTGGAAGAGCGGGTGCCGCGCGGTCGAGCGGGCCGGGTTGATCGCCTCGACCAGTCGCTCGAACGGCAGGTCGGCATTGGCGAAGACCTGCAGGTCGGTGTCGCGCTGGCGGGCGAGCAGCGCGGTGAACGGCTCCCCCGGCCGCAGCGTGGTGCGGAAGACCAGGGTGTTGACGAACATGCCGATCAGGTCGTCGAGGGCAGCCTCGCCTCGGCCCGCGATGGGTGTGCCGATCGCGAGGTCGTCGGTGCCCGCCAACCGGGCCAGCGTCACCGCGAGCGCGGTGTGCACCACCATGAACAGGGTCGCGCCCTGCTCGTGCGCCAGCGCCAGCAGCGCGCGGTGGGTCGCGGCGTCGACCTCGATCGGCACCCGGCCACCGGCGAAGGACTGTACGGCCGGACGCGGCCGGTCGGCGGGCAGGTCGAGCTGATCGGGCAGGCCGGCCAGCGCGTCGCGCCAGTAGGCCAGCTGGGCCGAGGCCAGCGACCGCGGGTCGTCCTCGCTGCCGAGCAGGGCGCGCTGCCAGAGCGCGTAGTCCGCGTACTGCACGGCCAGCGGGGCCCAGTCCGGTGCCGCGCCCGCCGAGCGCGCGGCGTAGGCGAGCATCAGATCCCGGGTCAGCGGGGTCAGCGAGGAACCGTCCCCGGCGATGTGGTGCACCACCACGGCGAGCACCGACTCGTCGGGGCCGAGCTCGAACAGCGCGACCCGCAGCGGCACCTGGCTGCGCACATCGAAGCCGGATGAGCCGAGCGCGTGCATCGCCGCGCCCAGCTCGGCGGGTTGGATCCGGTGTACCTCCAGCTGTGGGGTGGCCGCCGACTCGGGCAGCACCCGCTGGATCGGGCCGTCGTCGGTCTCGGGGTAGACGGTGCGCAGGGTCTCGTGCCGGGCGACCAGATCGCCGACAGCCGCCCGCAGCGCGTCCACATCGATCGCGCCGCCGAGCCGCACCGCCATCGGGATGTTGTAGGCGACCGACTCCGGGTCGAACTGGTTGAGGAACCACATCCGCTGCTGGGCCAGCGACAGTGGAATCCGTTCCGGCCGTTCGGCGGCCACCAGCGCGGGACGCGCTCCTGCGCCCGCGGATTCGGCCAGCCGCTGGGCCAGCGCCTCCACCGTCGGCGCCTCGAACAGCAGCCGGACCGGGAAGTCGGTGTCGAGCGCGGCGCCGAGCCGGGCGGCGACCTGGGTGGCCAGCAGCGAGTTGCCGCCGAGGGCGAAGAAGTCGTCGTCGAGGCCGAGCTGGGTGTCCTCGCCGAGATCGAGCACCTGGGCGAAGGTCCCGGCGACGATCTGTTCCACCGGCGTGGTCGGGGCTCGGAACGCGGCGTGCTCGAGCACCGGGGCGGGCAGGGCCCGCCGGTCCAGCTTGCCGACCGGGGTCAGCGGGATGGTGTCGAGTTCTATCAGCACGGTCGGCACCATGTGCGCGGGCAGGCTGCGTTCGGCGAAGGCCGTGAGCGCGGCGGTGTCGACGGTCGCGCCCGGCGCCGCGTGCACATAGGACACCAGGATCGTGGCGCCACTGTCGAGTTCGTGCCCGACGGTGGCGGCGAAGTCGATGCTCTCGTGCGCGGAGAGCACCGCGTCGATCTCCCCGAGCTCGATCCGAAAGCCGCGGATCTTGACTTGGAAGTCGTTGCGGCCCACGTATTCCAGGGCGCCCTCGGCGGTCCAGCGGACCAGGTCACCGGTGCGGTAGAGCCGGGAACCGGCCGGGTCGAAGGGATTGGAGACGAAGCGCGAGGCGGTGAGACCGGGGCGCGCGTGGTAGCCGCGGGTCAGCTGGGCACCGGTGATGTAGAGCTCGCCGGTGACGCCGGGCGGGACGGGGCCGAGCCGGTCGTCGAGCACGTATTCGGCGACTCCGCGCAGCGGGCCACCGATGGTCAGCGGATCACCCGGCTTCAGCGGCACACTGATGTTGACGACGATCGTGGTCTCGGTGGGCCCGTACACATTATGGAACTGTCGCAGGGTGCCGTCGGCGAGCGGAATCGCCCAGCGCCGCAGCAGATCCGGCGGGACCGCCTCGCCGCCGACCGCCACCACCCGGAAATCGTCGAGGCCATCGGGATCGATCGAGGCCAGCGCGGCGGGGGTGATGAACGCGTGGCTCACCCGTTCCCGGCGCAGCAGCGCGGCCAGGTCGTCGCCACCGTAGACACTCGGGTCGACGATCACCATCGTCGCGCCGGCGCCGACCGCGAGCAGCAGCTCCAGCAGCGAGGCGTCGAACGAGGGCGAGGCGAAATGCAAGGTGCGCGAATCGATGTCGATGCCGTAGTGCAGGCGCTGTTCCGCGCAGAACCCGGCCAGCCCGGCCTGGCTCACCGCGACACCCTTGGGCAGGCCGGTGGAGCCGGAGGTGTAGATGATGTACGCCAGGTCCTCGGCGCGGATCTGGCGCAGCCGGTCGGCATTGGTGACCGGGTCACCGGCGACCTCGTCGAGCAGCGGGGCGATGCCCGCGTCGTCGATGACGAGCCAGTCCACCCGGGTCGGCAGCCGGTCGGCGACCGCCGCGACGGTCAGCCCGAAGACCGCGCCGGAGTCGGACACCATGTGCGCCACGCGATCCGGCGGATAGTTCGGGTCCACCGGCACGAAACCGGCGCCGGTCTTGGCGACCGCCCACACCGCCAGCACCGACTCGATCGAGCGCGGGATGCCGATGGCCACCAGATCACCGGCGCCGATCCCGCGCTCGATCAGCAGCCGCGCGATCCGGCTCGAGCGCTCGTCGATCTCGGCGTAGCTCAGGCTGCCCAGCGTGCGCGTGGCGTCGGCGAGCACCACCGCGACACCGTCGGGATTGGTCTCCACGGCGGTGGCCAGCAGCTGCGGCAGCGCGGTCACCCTGGCGCGGCGAGTGCGCACCGGGCGCGTCCGTACCGGTCGTGTCATCGCGATTCCACCTCACCCATCACCGGAACTCGTCGCCCCGTCACCACGGTCACGGCTCAGGCCACCGACGGACGCGGGTCCCCGAGCACCAGCACGACCTCGGCCGGACCGGGGTTGCCCGGCGCGGCGTCGTCGGCGATCACTGCCTGCAAGTCGTCGAGCCCGGCGGTGTCGAGTGCCTCGAGACCGGCCCGGTCGCCGAACAGATGGCTCACCCACTCCTCGGCCAGCGCGGCCGACAAGTCGTCGCCGGCAGTCTGCGCCAGCACCATCGACGCGCCGGCGACACCCGCGGCGACCGGCTCGACGAGGACGGCGAAGCTGTCGGCCGCGGCGGTGCCGAAGGTGCGCGACTCGAAGGTCAGCGCCGCGTCGGTGCGCACCCGCGCACCCGCCGTGGCCAGTTCGTCGTAGCTGCGGACCCCGTCGACGCCGACGAAGGCCGGGTCACCGCCGCGCAGTGCCCTGGTGCGGTCGGCGTAGGTCACCGGGCGGGCCGACTGGGTCGACAGCTCGGTACGGATCGACGGATCGTCGAGGACCACCCACTCGAAATCACCGTCCGGCGTCACGCCCGCGGTGATGCCGATCTTGGCCGCCGGTTCGGCGGGCAGCGCGCCGGCTCCCGGCGCGGGCAGCACGGCCGCACCGGCCTTGAGCACGGCCCACACCGCGACCGCCCAGTCGACGCCGCGCGGAAGATCAACGGCCACACCGGCACCCGGACCGAAACCACGGCCGATCAGCAACCGCGCCAACCGCGAGGACCGGGTGTCGAGCTGCTCGTAGGTCAGCGAATCGTCACCCCAGACCAGCGCGGGACCGTCTGGGTCGTCCTCGGCCGCGGCGGTGAACGCCTGCGCCAGCGTGGTACCGCCCGACGGCGCGGCAGGCGCGGGCGCCTGCGCGGCTCCGGCGAGCAGCCGGGCCCGCTCCTGCTCGTCGAGGATGTCGATATCGCCGACGCGGATCTGCGGGTCGGCGGCCACCGCGGTCAGGATGCGGGCGAAGCGCTCGCCGATGGTGCGCACCGTGGCCTCGTCGAACAGGTCGGTGGCGTAGTTGAACAGGGTGACCAGCTCGTCCGGCGCGCCTTCGGCGGTGAACCGGGGCTCGACGTCGACCTGCAGGTCGAACTTGGCCGCCACCGCGGTCTCCAGCGCGGTCACGCTGAGGCCGGGCAGCTCGAGCGCGGCCGCTTCGTTGTTGCTGAAGGTCAGCGCCACCTGGAACAGCGGATTGTGCGCGCTGCCCTTGCCCGGCGCGACCACCTCGACGACCCGCTCGAACGGCAGGTCGGCGTGGGCGAAGGCACCCAGGTCGGTCTCGCGGGCCAGATCCACCGCCTCGTCGAAGGACCCGGCCGGGTCCAGCGCGGTGCGCAGGGTCAGCGTGTTGACGAACATGCCGACCAGCTCGTCGAGCGCGCGCTCACCACGTCCGGCGACGGCGGTGCCGATGGCGATGTCGGTGGTGCCCGACAGCCGCGCCAACAGTACCGCCAGGGCCGCGTGCACGACCATGAACAGCGACGACTTGTGTTCGCGCGCGAGGTGGTTCAGCCGCGCGTGCACCTCGGCGGGCAACCGCAGCTCGGTGGTGGCGCCCCGCAGCGTCGGCGTCGCGGGACGCGGACGGTCCTGCGGCAGCTCCAGCAGCGGCGGCACCCCGGCGAGCTGGGTCCGCCAGTAGTCGAGCTGGGCGGCGGCGACCGAGTCCGGGTCGTCGTCGGCGCCCACGACCGCGCGCTGCCAGAGCGCGAAGTCCGCGTACTGCACCGGCAGCGGCGTCCAGGCCGGAGCCTGCTGCGCGGCGCGCGCGACATAGGCGGTCATCAGGTCGCGGGCCAGCGGGGCCAGCGACGCGCCGTCGGCGGAGATGTGGTGCACCACGAACACCAGCAGCCAGTCGGCCGACGATCCGTCGGTGAGCAGTCGCGCCCGCACGGGCACTTCCCTGGTGACGTCGAACCCGGCCTCGGCCAGCGCGGCGGCGCGGGCCAGGACCTCGGTCGTGGTCTCCACCTCGAGCCCGGCGGGCAGCACCTCGGCGACGGGCAGGATCTCCTGGACCGGGCTGCCGTCCACCGGCGCGCCGCGATCGACGGGCCCGGAGGAGGTAGCCGACGGTGACCACGCAGGGCCCTCGGACGCGGCGCCGTTGCACACCGGGAACCGGGTGCGCAGCGACTCGTGCCGGGTGAGCACGTCGGTCACCGCGGCGTCGAGCGCGGCCACGTCGAGCGCGCCGGTCAGCCGGATGGCGAACGGGATGTTGTACGAGCCCGACGCCGGGTCGAGCTGGTTGAGCACCCACATGCGCTGCTGAGCCAGCGACAGCGGAATGCGTTCCGGCCGTGCGGCGGCCACCAGCGCGGGCCGGGCCGCGGCCCCGCCGACCGCGCCGACGCGCGCGGCCAGCGCGGCGACGGTCGGCGCCTCGAACAGGTCGCGAATGGTGACCTCGGCGTCGAGGGCCTCGTTGATCCGGGCGATCGCGCGGGTAGCCAGCAGCGAGTTGCCGCCGAGCGCGAAGTAGTCGTCGTCGGCGCCGACCCGCGCCATGCCGAGCAGCTCGGCGTAGACGCCCGCCACGATCTCCTCGGTGGGCGTCGCGGGTGCGCGGAACTCGCCCGCCGTGAAGGTGGGCGCGGGCAGCGCTTTGCGGTCGAGCTTGCCGCTCGGGTTCAGCGGGAACGCGTCCAGGGCGACCAGGGCGGCCGGAATCATGTACGCGGGCAACGATTCACCGATCGCGGCGAGCAGCGCCGCCTGCTCGATCCGCTCCCCCGGCTTGGGCACCACGTAGGCGACCAGCTGCTCGCCGGCGGGCGAATCGGCCACCACGGCGACGGTCTGGCTGACCGACGGCTGCGCCAGCAGCGCGGTCTCGATCTCGCCGAGCTCGATCCGCTGGCCCCGGAACTTCACCTGGAAGTCGGTGCGGCCCAGGTATTCCAGGACCGGGGTGTCGGCGGTGGGCGTGCGCCACACCACCAGGTCACCGGTGCGGTACATCCGCGCGCCGGGCGTGAACGGGTTGGCCACGAAGCGATCCGAGGTCAGGTCGGGCCGGGCGACGTACCCGCGGGCGAGCTGATCGCCAGCCAGGTACAGCTCGCCGACGACACCCGCCGGCACCGGCCGCAGCCGCGAATCCAGCACGTAGACCTGGGTGTTCCACTGCGGCACGCCGATCGGCACCGACCCGCGATCGGTTTCGCCCGCGGGCCAGTAGGTCACCGACACCGCGGCCTCGGTCGGGCCGTAGAGGTTGTGCACCTGCGCGGTCGAGACCGCGCGCAGCGCCTCGACGGTCTCCGGCGGCAGCGCCTCACCGATGGCGAACACGTCGCGCAGCGTGGGGATGGCGCCGGGCGCGGTATGCGCGGCGAAGACGGTGAGCATCGACGGCACGAAGTCGGTCATCGTGACGCCCTGCGCGGCAATGGTTTCGGCGATGTAGGCGGGATCGCGGTGGCCGTCGTGGGTCGCGACGACCAGCTTCGCGCCGGTGCGCAGCGGCATGAAGTAGCCCCACAGCGACACGTCGAAGGTGGTCGCGGTCTTCTGCAGGTAGACATCGCCCGGAGCCAGCGGGTACTCCGCGAGCATCCACGCGATCTGGTTGTCGATCGCCTGGTGCGAGACCGCCACGCCCTTCGGACGGCCGGTGGAACCCGAGGTGAAGATGACGTAGGCCGGGTGCTGCGGCAGTACCGGCCGGACCAGCTCGGCCGGGCTCAACGGCTCGCCCGAGAAGCCGTCCAGCGCAACGGTGTCCATGGTGATCACCGGGGTCGCCGCAGGCACCTCGACGGCGTCGGCGGTGGTGGTCAGCACGCACACCGGCTGCGCGGTGTCGAGGATGTGCGCGATCCGCTCGGCCGGGTGATCCGGGTCCAGCGGCACGTACGCGCCGCCCGCGGTGACGATCGCGTACATGCCGACGACCAGATCCAGCGACCGGCGCACGGCCAGCCCGACCAGCGATTCCGCGCCGACCCCGCGCTGCACCAGCAGCCGGGCCAGCCGGTTCACCCGCTCGTCGAACTCGCGATAGGTCAGCTCGGTGCCCTCATAGGACAGCGCCACCGCATCGGGATGCGCCGCGACCGCACCACGGTAACCGTCGAGCAGCAGCGCGGGCGCCAGCTCGTGCCCGGTGTCGTTCCACCGCCGCAGGATTCGCTCGCGCTCGTCCGATTCGAGCAGCTCGATCGCGCCCACCGGACGGGCCGGATCGGCGACGACCTCGGTGAGCAGGCGCACCAGCCGGTCGGCGAACCCGGCGACGGTGGCCTCGTCGAACAGGTCGGTGGCGTAGGTGAACGCCGCCGACACCCCGTTCGCGACACCGGCGGTCTCCAGCGGGACGAGGGTGAGTTCGAGGTCGAACTTCGCGAACGGTACGGCCAGATCGACGCCGGCGACCGTGAGGCCGGGCAGCGTCAGCTCGGTGCCCGCGAGGTTCTGGAAGGTGAGCATCACCTGGAACAGCGGGTGCCTGGCCATCGACCTGGCCGGATCCAGCAGCTCGACGAGCCGCTCGAACGGCACGTCGGCGTGCCCGAAGGCGGCCACGTCGGTGCCGCGGACGCTGCCGAGCAATTCGTCGAAGCTGCGGGCCGGGTCCACCTCGGTGCGCAGCACCAGGGTGTTGACGAACATGCCGATCACGTCGTCGAGCACCGCTTCGCCGCGACCGGCCACCGGGGTGCCGACGGCGATGTCGGTGGTGCCCGACAGGCGCGCCAGCAGCACGGCCAGCGCGGCGTGCACGACCATGAACAGCGTCGAATTGTGTTCGCGGGACAGCCGATCCAGCGCGGCGTGGGTGTCGGCGTCGATCCGGAAGTCGTAGCTCGCGCCCCGGTTGGTCATCGCCGCGGGGCGCGGGCGATCGGCGGGCAGGTCCAATTGCTCCGGCAGTCCGGCCAATTCGTCCCGCCAGAACGAGATCTGCTGAGCCAGCAGCGAATCCGGATCGGACTCGGCGCCCAGCGTCGCCCGCTGCCACAGCGTGAAGTCGGCGTACTGCACCGGCAGCTGATGCCAGGCCGGCGCGCTGCCGCGCAACCGATCGGAGTAGGCGGCGATCAGGTCGCGGGTCAGCGGCGCCATCGAGAAACCGTCGGCGGCGATGTGGTGCACCACGCACAGCAGCACGTGCTCGTCGGCGCCGAGGCGGAACAGCCGCACCCGCACCGGCGGCGCGACCGCGACATCGAAACCGGCCACCGCCTGCTCGGCGATCAGACCGGGCAGCTGCTCGGGGGTCGCGTCGACCAGCTCGACCTGCGGGACCGCGCGGGGATCGCCCACCGGCAGCACCAGCTGCACGGCGTCACCGTCGACCTCCGGGTAGATCGTGCGCAGTACTTCGTGCCTGCCGACCAGGTCGGCGACGGCGGCGCGCATGGCCGCCACATCCAGCTCGCCGGACAACCGCACCGGCAGCGGGATGTTGTTGGCGCCGCTGCCCGGATCGAACCGGTTGAGGAACCACATCCGCTGCTGCGCGTAGGACAGCGGGATCTGCTCGGGCCGGGTCTGCGCGGTCAGCGGGTTGCCGGTGCCCGCGCCGACGTGCGACTCGACGCGCGCGGCCAGCGCCGACACCGTCGAGGCCTCGAACACCAGCTGGACCGGCACCCTGGCATCGAGCGCGGTCCCGATCCGGGCCACCGCCTGGGCGGCCAGCAGCGAGTTGCCGCCGAGCTCGAAGAAGTCGTCGTCCGCGCCGACCTGGTCGTCTCCCGACACCAGCAGCGCCGCGAACACCTGCGCGATGATCTCCTCGATCGGCGTGCTCGGCGCGCGGAACTCGCGGGCGGTGAAGGTGGGCTCCGGCAGGGCCTTGCGATCGAGCTTGCCGACCGGGGTCAGCGGGATCTCGTCGAGCAGCATGATCGCCGCAGGCACCATGTACGCGGGCAGCAGGCCCGACAGGTGGTGGGCCAGGTCGGCCGGGGTCACCGCGGCGCCCGCGCGGGGCAGCACGTAGGCGACCAGCGAGGTCACGCCGTTGGTCAGCGTGCGGCCGAGGGTGGCCGCGAAGTCGACGTCGGGGTGGGTGGTCAGCGCGTTGTCGATCTCGCCCAGCTCGATGCGCAGGCCGCGGATCTTGACCTGGAAGTCGGAGCGGCCGAGGTACTCGAACTCGCCGGAGGTGTCGCGGCGCACCAGGTCACCGGTGCGGTACAGGCGTCCGCCGGGCGCGCCCGCGTCGGCGCCGAACGGGTTGGCGACGAAGCGCTCGGCGGTCAGCTCGGGACGGTCCAGATAGCCCTGGGCCAACGCGGGACCGGCCAGGTACAGCTCACCGACGACGCCCGCGGGTACCGGGCGCAGGCGCGCGTCCAGCACGAAGGCCGCGACACCCGGGATCACCGAACCCAGCGTCACCGCCGCGCCCGCGGTCATCTCGCCGGTGGTCACCATGACGGTGGCCTCGGTGGGGCCGTAGGCGTTGAACACCGAACGGCCCTGCGCCGCCCAGCGATCCACCAGTTCGGGGCCGAGCTTGTCGCCGCCGGTGACGACCACCCGCACGCTGTCGACCCGGGTGGAGTCGACCGACTCGAGCGCGCCCGGGGTGATCAGCAGGTGCGAGACCTGTTCGCGGCGAACGAGATCGGCGAGTTCGTCGCCACCGAACACCGTCGGCGGCACCACGACCAGCGTCGCGCCCGCGGTGAAGGTGAACAGCATCTCCATCAGGGAGAAGTCGAAGCTGGGCGAGCTCAGGTGAGTCACCCGCGAGCCCGCGTCGATGCGGTACTGCCTGCCCACCGCGGCCATTGTCGACAGGCCCGCCTGGGTCACCACGACGCCCTTGGGCAGACCGGTGGAGCCCGAGGTGTAGATGACATAGGCCGGATGCCGCTCGTCGAGCGTGCGCACCCGGTCGCTGTAGGAGATGGCGTGCGCGGGCTGGGCCGCGATCCGCGCCGCGACGGTGGGGTCGTCGAGCTCGAGCCACTCGGTGGAGGTACCGAGCGCGGGCCGGTGCGCGGCGGTGGTGACGCCGAGCACGGCGTGCGAATCGGTGACGATGTGGGCGATGCGCTCGGCCGGGTAGGCCGGGTCGATCGGCACGTAGGCGGCGCCGGACTTGGCCACGGCCCACACACTGAGCACCGATTCGATCGAGCGGGTGATCGCGACGGCGACGATGTCACCGGGGCCGATGCCACGGGCGATCAGCTCCCTGGCGAGCCGGGAGGACTCCTCGTCCAGCGCGCGGTAGGTGAGTTCGCGCTGGTCGGCCGGGTCGCCGGTGGGGTTGAACCGGATGGCGGTGGTGTCGGCGGCCGATTCCACGGCGGCCGTCAGCAACTGACCGAATGTCGGACTGCTCGACCGGCGACGGCGGTTACCGCGGGCAGAACGACGGGCAGTTTCCATTCGGGTTCATTCACCTCTCATCGAGCATGGACGCGCCGACGGCCGCCCCGTGCAGATCGAGCCATCATATCGAGCGACCACAGACCGACCGAACGTCGTGCCGACAGCCCCCGATTGCGGGGCCCCCGGTTCCACGGGCCCTGAGGAGTATCGGCCCGCCGACCAGGCGTGTTGCCGGATCACACAGCAAAGTGACGGGGCTCATACTGAACCACCGTCACTCGGCTTTCGCGGAGAGTCCGCGACTGGAAACGCTCAGTGCGCGGAGGGGCCCCACTCCAGCGGCACACCCTTGGAGGCGAGGTAGGGAATGGGATCCATCTTGGCGCCGCCCTGATCCCAGATCTCCAGGTGCAGGTGCGGGCCGGTTGACTGGCCGCGGTTGCCGACGGTCGCGATGACGTCGCCCGCGTTGACGCGCTGACCCTGGGTCACCAGCATCTCGTTGACGTGGCCGTAGACGGCGGTGGTGCCGTCGTCCTGCAGCACCCGCACCCACAGGCCGAAGCCCGAGGCCGGGCCCGCCTCGACGACGGTGCCGCTGGACACGGAGTGGATCGGGGCGCCGATCGAGTCGGCGAAGTCCAGGCCGTAGTGCATGGCGCCCCAGCGGGCGCCGAATCCGGAGCTGATCGGGCCCGCGACCGGGCGGGCGGCCTGCGGCGGCGCGACCTGGTGCTGGATGCCCTGGATGATGTCCTCGACCTGGGCCAGCGGGCCCGCGATCTCGGGCGGCAGGTTGCCGATGCCGAACGGCGCGGCGACGGGCGACGCGATCGGCGCGGCGACGGCGTCGACCTGCGTGGGCGCCTCGGCGGGTGCGGCGACCTGCTTGGCGGCGACGAGGTTGACCTCGGCGGCCTCGCGAGCGGAATCGGGGACGACGGATTCCTCGACGTCGTCGTTGTGCGTCGGCAGCAGCGGGGCCGCGTAGGCGATGGTCGGGGCGATCGAGGCGGCGGTGCCGACGATGGCGCCCGCGGCGACCGCGGCGCTGGCGGCGACCCGCACCCGATCGGTGCGAGAGGGTTCGGCGCGGTGCCGGCTCGGGCGCCCGGCGCCTCCGTCACCCAACAGGGCCTTGACGGAGATGGATTCGGGGCCCATACGGTGCTGCGACAAAGTCTCGTCCTAGCGTCCGACAACAAGGAAACGAAACCGGTGACGACCGGCCCGGAATCCGCCTGGGCGGTTCCCGTTACCGACCCGGGTGTAACGGTTCGGCATCCGTTGTGACGGGAACTCTACCCGGTCGTGACCATTCCGCAACCTTCTCTATCGAACTCGCAGGTGGGAGGCCTGTCCCACAGTAACGATCCCGTTGCCGAGCCGGTCACACGCGCCGGTCCCGGCGCTTGACCCGGCGCCGACGGGACAGACTCGGGACATGGTGATCGAGAGCTTGCGTGTCCCCATCGTCGCCGCGCCCATGGCAGGCGGCCCGTCCACCCCGGAGTTGGTGGTCGCCGTCTCGAACGCGGGCGGGTTCGGCCAGCTGGCCGCCGGCTACCTCGCGCCTGCGGCGATGGCCGACCAGATCGCGGCGACCAGAGCCGCGACCACCGCCCCCTTCGGCATGAATCTGTTCGCCCCCGGCCCGGTCGCCGAGCCGGCGACCTACGCGGCCTATCTGGCCGAGCTGGGCGCGGAGTTCCCGCTCGGCACGCCCAAGCACGACACCGACGGCTGGGCGGAGAAGATCGACCTGCTGGTGGCCGACCCGGTCGCGGTGGTGTCGACGACCTTCGGCTGCCCCACCGCCGTCGAGGTGGACCGGCTGCACGCGGTCGGCACCGAGGTCTGGGTGACGGTCACCTCCCCCGCCGAGGCGGCGATCGCGCTCGACGCGGGCGCCGACGCGCTGATCGCCCAGGGCGCCGAGGCGGGTGGACACCGCGCGAGCTTCCTCGACGATCCCGCCGACGACCCGGTCGACCCGCTCGGCCTGCTGACCCTGCTCCAACTGCTCACCGCGAGCACCGACCGCCCGATCATCGCCGCGGGCGGCATCGCCACCGGCGCCGGCCTGGCCGCGGTACTCGCCGCGGGCGCGGCCGCCGGGCAGCTCGGCACCGCGCTGCTGCGCTGCCCGGAGGCGGGCACCAACGCCGCGCACCGGGGCACGATCGGCTCGGCGGAACCGACGATGCTCACCCGGGCCTTCACCGGACGGCGTGCGCGCGGAATCCGCAACCGTTTTCTTCGGGAGCACACCGCGACCGCACCCGCCGCCTACCCCGAAATTCATTACGCCACCGCCCCGTTGCGGGCCGCGGGCCGCGCCGCCGGCAACACCGACGATGTGAATCTGTGGGCGGGGCAAGCGCATTCACTGGTGACCGAGCTATCGGCAGGCGAACTGATCGCCGACCTGGCCGCCGACGCGAAAAGCGCACTACGGAAAGCACTTTCAGAATGAATCCAGGGTTGTTGACAACCGATTTCGTTTAGACTCGAAGGGGCATCGCATCCCGCCGACCACCACCAAGCAGGAGGAGAGCGCCATGTCCCTCGATGTTCCCGCAGCACTGCTCGAGCGCGCCGAACAGGGCGATATCGACGACGCCGAGTTCGTAGAATGCGTCCGCACGTCACTGCCGTACGCCTGGGAAGTGGTGAGCCGGGTAGCCGGCGACCTGCGGGCGGGCGACGCGGAGTTCGCCGACAATGTGGTGCCGCCGCCGGACGAGGTCGCCCGCGGCCAGCTGCTGCGCGCCCTGGCCTCCGACGCCATCCGCGGCGGACTGGAACGGCACTTCGGCGTGAAACTCGCCTTCCAGAACTGCCATCGGGTCGCGGCCTTCCCGCTCTCGGCGGTCGGCGGCGAGACCTACAGCCGCTACATCAGCCCGCGCGCCCAGCTCCTCAACCAGAGCCCGGAACTCCGGAACTGTTGAGCACCAGCGTTTCTGTCGACAACTGAATATCGACAACTGCATCGCACAACAGGATCCGACAGCTGAATCCGACAACAGAACAAACAACTGAACAACAACTGAATGAGAACGGCGGGCGTGGAAGAGATTCCACGCCCGCCGCCACATCTACCAGCCGACACCCCGGTTTCGGCCGCCTCGCCGCCGAGGGGTGAGACGTACCGCCGAAGGCGCAGTATCACCCCTCGGCGGCGAGGTCACGAGGCCGAAACCCGCGGCGCCAGCCGCCAATTACACAGTCGTCACATCCAGCTCGCCCTCGGCGTACTGCGCGCGCAGCCGCTTCTTGTCGAACTTGCCCACACTGGTCTTGGGCACCTCGGCGATGAAGGTCCAGCGCTCCGGCAGCTGCCACTTGGCGAACTTGTCGGCCAGGAAGTCACGCAGTTCGACGGCGTCGGCGGCGGCGCCCTCGGCCAGCACGATCGCGACCAGCGGGCGCTCGTCCCACTTCTCGTCCGGCACGCCGATCACGGCGGCCTCGGCGACGGCCGGGTGGCCCATCACCGCGTTCTCCAGGTCCACCGAGGAGATCCACTCGCCGCCGGACTTGATGACGTCCTTGGAGCGGTCGACCAGGGTGAGGTAGCCGTCGGGGCTGATCTTGCCGACGTCGCCGGTGCGCAGCCAGCCGTCGTCGAACTTGTCCGGGTCGATCTCGGCCCCGGTCGGCGAGTAGTAGGAGCCGGTGATCCACGCGCCGCGGACCTCGAGCTCACCGAGCGACTCACCGTCGTTCGGGACGACCTTGCCGTCGTCGCCGACGAGCCGGGCCTCGACATTGGCCGGGAAACGGCCCTGCGTGTAGCGGTAGGCCCAGGCCTCCTCGCCCTCGACGCCCGCGGGCGCGTGCGCGACGCTGCCCAGCGGGGAGGTCTCGGTCATGCCCCACGCGTGCAGGATGCGCACGCCGTGCTTCTCCTCGAACGCGCGCATCATGGCGGGCGGGACCGCGGAGCCACCGACGACGGCGGTGCGCAGGTGCGAGATGTCCTGCGGCTGCGCGGCCAGACCCGCCAGCACGCCGCCCCAGATGGTCGGCACGGCGGCGGCGAAGGTCGGCTTCTCGGCGGCCATCATCTCCAGCAGCGGGCCGGGCTGCAGGAAGCGGTCCGGCATCAGGATGTTCGCGCCCGACATCAGCGCCGCGTACGGCAGGCCCCACGCGTTGGCGTGGAACAGCGGCACGATCGCGAGCACGTAGTCCCCGCCGTGGAAACCCATGCCGTTGGGCGAGTTCACCTGCATCGCGTGCAGCCAGTTGGAGCGGTGCGAGTAGACGACGCCCTTCGGGTCGCCGGTGGTGCCGGAGGTGTAGCACATGGCGGCGGCGGAGCGCTCGTCCACGACCGGGAAGTCGAACTCGGCGGACTGGCTGTCGAGCAGCTCGCGGTAGGAGTGCACCTGCACACCTTCGGGCGCGGTCAGTGCGGCGGCGTCGCCGTTGACGACGATCACGTGCTCGACCGTCTTCAGGTTCGGTAGGTACTGAGCGAACAGCGGCACCAGGGTGCCGTCGACGAGCACGACCTTGTCCTCGGCGTGGTTGGCGACGAACACCAGCTGCTCCGGGAACAGGCGGATGTTGAGCGCGTGCAGCACCGAGCCCATCGCGGGCACCGCGATGTAGGCGACCATGTGCTCGTTGTTGTTCCACATGAAGGTGCCGACGCGGTCGCCCTCTTCGATGCCGAGCCCGCGCAGCGCGTTGGCCAGCCGTGCGGCGTCGGCGCCGAGCTCACGGTAGGTCATGGTGCGCACACCGTCGCCGGTCCAGGTGGACACGGTCGAATTGCCCTGGAAGGTGGCGGCATAGTTGAGCAGTTTGGCCAGCGACAGCTGGTCGTCCTGCATGGTGCTCAGCATCGAAAACTCCTTCGGTCTCGCCGCGGCATGAGCCACGTCACAAGCGGATGCTACCGAAGGGAGCGCGGGCGGCAACCGTTTCCCAGCGTAACTTTTCCTGGTGAACGGTGTGTTCAGCGTCAGCCCTCTTGCGTGCGGTGCGGCGGTTGCGCGTCGGGGCCGCGATGATGCGCGGGCACACCGGGGCCCGCGTGCTCGGCGTTGTGCACCGCGTCGACCACCAGCCTGCGGACGTGGTCGTTCTCCAGGCTGTAGTAGATCGTGGTGCCCTCCCGACGGGTGCGCACCAGCCGCGCCATCCGCAATTTGGCCAGATGCTGCGACACCGACGGCCCCGGCTTGCCGACCTCGGTCGCCAGTTCGTTCACCGACAATTCACGGTCGGCCAGCGCCCACAGCACCTGGACCCGGGTCGGATCGGCGAGCATCCGGAAGACCTCGACGACCAGCCCCACCTGGTCCTCGGCCAGTGGTGCGCGGACCGGGTCGCCGTCTGCGTTCATGCGCAGATGATAGGCCCGGCCGGTCAGCGCAAGGCGAGGTCGGCCAGCGCGGTCCAGTCGGCCAGCACCTGCTTGCGGCGGACCCGGTCGCGCCCGACCATCTCGTCGAGAGTGGCGCCGCGGACCAGATTGATGGTGAGCCAGAAGGTGCTCTCCAGCCGCTCGCGGGTGATCGCGGGGTCGATCAGCCCGGCGCAGCGGTCGAGCAACTCGACGGTCAGCTCGTGCTGGACGCGCAGCATCTCCCGGCGCAGCGGCGGATCGTTGGCGATGCCGACGTAGAGCTCGACGGCGGCGCGGCCGAGCTGCCCGGCGAACGTCGCGGTGACCAGTTCGACCAGCACCGCGCCCGCCGCGCTGTCCCCCGGCAGGGCTTTGGCCTTGCGCTGCATGGCTTCTCGCTGCCGCTCGGTGAGATGTCCGATGGTCTGCGCGAACAGCTCGCTCCTGGTGTGGAACTGGTGCAGCTGCGCGCCCCGGGTGACCCCGGCCCTGGCGGTGATGTCGGCGATCGAGGCCCCCGCGTAGCCGACCTCGGCCAGGCTCTCGATCGCGGCATCGAGCAGCAGGGTCCGCGTTCGCAGACTCTTCTCCTGATGCTTGTTCGGTGGCAGCTCGGGCATCGACCCAGTATAGAGCGTGAAAATTCCATGCTGCCTTGCACGCAATTCAGTGCTGGACGTACTGTGTCGAGCATGGCTGTTGACCGGATGCTGCCCACCGACGAAGCGCGCGAGCTGATCGAGCTGACCCGCGACATCGCCGACAAGGTGCTCGAACCGCGCGTCGCCGAGAGCGAGAAGACCGGCGTCTTCCCCGACGGCGTCTTCCCCGCTCTCGGCGCGGCCGGGCTGCTGAGCCTGCCGTATCCGGAGGAATTCGGCGGCGGCGCGCAGCCCTACGAGGTCTACCTGCAGGTGCTCGAGGAACTGGCGAGCCGCTGGGCCGCCGTCGCGGTCGCGGTGAGCGTGCACGGCCTGTCCTGCCATCCACTGTTCACCTATGGCACCGACGAGCAGAAGCAGCAGTGGCTGGCGAGCATGCTCTCCGGCGAGACCATCGGCGCCTACAGCCTGTCCGAGGCACACGCGGGCTCCGACGCCGCCGCCCTGCGCTGTCGCGCCACCCCGGTCGACGGCGGCTACCGGCTCACCGGCACCAAGGCGTGGATCACCAACGGCGGCCGCGCCGACTTCTACACCCTGTTCGCCCGTACCGGCGAGGGCTCGCGCGGCATCTCCTGCTTCCTGGTCCCCGCCGACACCGCGGGCCTGAGCTTCGGCAAGCCCGAGGAGAAGATGGGCCTGCGCGGCATCCCCACCACCACCGCCGCCTACGACGACGCCTTCCTGCCCACCGAACGCCGCATCGGCGACGAGGGCCAGGGCTTGTCGATCGCCTTCAGCGCCCTCGACGCGGGCCGCCTCGGCATCGCCGCCGTGGCCACCGGTGTCGCCCAGCGCGCGCTCGACGAGGCCGTGGCCTACGCCAAGGAGCGGGAGGCGTTCGGCCGCAAGATCATCGACCACCAGGGTCTGGGCTTCGTCCTCGCCGACATGGCCGCCGCCGTCGACACCGCCCGCGCCACCTACCTCGACGCCGCGCGTCGCCGCGACGCCGGACTGCCGTACTCGCGGCAGGCCAGCGTCGCCAAGCTGGTCGCCACCGACGCCGCGATGAAGGTGACCACCGACGCGGTCCAGGTCTTCGGCGGCTACGGCTACACCCAGGACTTCCCGGTGGAGCGCTACATGCGTGAGGCCAAGGTCATGCAGATCTTCGAGGGCACCAACCAGATCCAGCGCCTGGTGATCGCACGCCATCTCGCCGGGTGAGCTACCCCGCAACGCGCTGATCACACAGCCTCAGCCCGTTACGGCAACCGGCCAGTAAACTGGACGGCGTCTCGAGACCTCGGGCGAAAGAGGTGCGCGATGCTGTGGTGGTTGATCGTGATCGTCGTCGTGTGCGTGGTCGCGCTGCTGTATCTGCGCGCCGAGCAGAACAAGCGGACCGCGCGCGAACTCGACGAAGCGCAGGCCGATGCCAGAGTGACGATCGAACGGCTCGGCGGCCAGGTGTACCAGCTGTCGCCGCGCAACGAAGCGGCCCGGCAGGCGCTGGCCGACGCGTCCGAACGCTACAACGCCGCGGGCGGGCAGATGGACAGGGCGAACTCACCCGTCCAGGCCCGCCTGGCCAAGCAGACGGCAGTGGAAGGGCTCTATTACATCCGGGCTGCGCGCACGGCGATGAATATGGACCCGGGCCCGCCGGTACCGGCCCTCGATGGTCAGGACATCGCGGGACAGGTCGACCAGCAACGGGTCGTCGAGCACAACGGTCGCCGCATCGCCGCTTCCCCCACCCCCTCCCAGGGCACGCCGAACTATTACCCCGGCGGGCGTGTGGCCGGACGGCCGGTCCCCGCGGGGTGGTATTCGGAGCCGTGGTGGAAGCCCGCGCTGATCGCCGGCGCCTGGGGCGCCGGTTCGGCACTGCTGTTCACGACATTGTTCGCCGGGATGTCCGGAGTCGGCTACGACGCCCAGGCCTTCGAGGACGGCACCGGCGAAGCGGCACTCGACCAGGGCGAGGTCGGCCAGGATCCGGGGTACGACCCGGGTCAGGATTCAGAGGGGTGGGGCGGCTCCGATGGTGTCGACGGTGGATACGACAGCGGCGGGTTCGACAGCGGCGGTGGATTCGACGCGTTCTGAACCAGGCGGCGGGCCGGGACCTGCCCTGGCGCCACCGAGATAGCCGGGGCCGGGATGCGACGGGGGCACCACGCCACGACGAATCATGTTGCGGCCATGCGGGTCTGGGCTCATGTCGCAGCTCACGTCGTGCCGGTGCCGACCGTCGGCGCGACTGCGCGCGGTAACCACCGCCTCGACCCGGATGCCGGGTAACAGTCGGCCGGCGGCGATCGGATCGCCTCGGTCCGCCCAGAGCGGGGGCACACCGGCCGCAGATAGTCCGCCCTGCGCCGGACACTTCCGAGCCTGGACCTGCGGCGGGACCTTCCGGGTCTCTGCCTGCATCGGGACCATGCAGGTCTCGACTTCCGCCGGGACCATCCGAGGCTCGACCTCCGCCAGGACCATCCGAGGCTCGACCTGCGTCGGGACCTTCTGAGGCTCGACCTGGATCGTGGCGACCGCATCGAGGTCAGCCCGGCCGTAGCCGACCGCGGCGGGGCAGACCGAGCCGCCGGGTACGTCGCCCACCGGGTCCACAGGCGAGAGTTCCCCAGGGCAGGACTGGCCGCCACTCGCCACGCCCCCCGTGGTGACGACCGCGCGTTCGGCCGCATCGCCCGAGTCCGCAGGACCATCCGCGATTGCCGACTCGGCAGGACCGGTCGCCACGGACGGCTCGGCGGGGTCCGACTCCACGGGATCGGCACCGGGTGTGGGCCGAGTCGGTTCGGCCTGGCCGGGTAGCGCGAACCCGAACGTGGTGAGCAGCGAGAGGATCGGCTCGACCGGCGATGAACCCTTCGGGAGGACCAGGTCCAGCGTGGGGCCCAGGTCAGCCGACGGCGGTCCGAGTTCCCATGACGGAGCATCTCCTGCTGCCGCGTCTTCCGTGGTGGATCGTCCGAGCTCCGGCAGGAGAGCGTCGAGGATCGGGGGCGACAGGTCCGGGCCGACGGCCGTGACCAGCGGGAGGTGCTGGGCGGTCGGAGTGTCCTCGGCGGCGGCCACGCCGGCGATCGACAGCGCGGCGAACACCATGCCGGTCAGCAACACACCACGGACGTAGCCGGCCGCGCGCATCACCCACTCCTTCCTGTCTCGTCAGTACTGGTTCTTCCGGTCGGCGACAAGCCGCGCCCGTCAGCTGGGCGTGCGGCACTCCGACAACTCCCCCGCGTCCCGCCGAACCTGCTTGGACGCGGGCAGCCGCTGGGCGACCACCCTGATCCGCGGATTCTCGTTCTCGATCTGCTGTGCCGAGGCGGCGAGCAGATCCCTGGCGACGCCGCGCAGCCGATCGGTATCGGCGATATCCACGCCGCCCATCTCGCCCGCCCGCGCGCGGTCCGCCTGCCCGAGCCGCTCGAAGAGCCCGACCAATTCCCCCTGCGCGGAGCGCCATTCGTCGGGGTAGAGGTCCGGGATCGGTAGCCGGCCGGCGGTATCGCGCGCACCGTCGGCCGCGGCGGCCCGGCCACCGAGGATCATCGCCGCCGTGTCGCGATACTGCGCCGGCGTGAGCGCCCCGGCTTCGCGCTCGGCCGCTTTCAGCTCCGCCCGATATCGGGTCTGCAGCGAACAGACGGACCGATAGAACGCGAGCATGGTCGATTGCGTCGCCGCGCTCGCGCCCTCGATCGCCTCGGCGCGCGCCGCAGCAGCCCGATCCACCTGCGACGACGCCGAATCCGGATCGACCAGCCCGCCGTCGACCGCGCACCCGCTCAGCCCCACACACACCGCCGCGGCCAGCACGAGCGCCCTCACCACCTGCGCACGCCGAGCCATCCGATCGACACGGACAACCCCGGCGGCACGGCGCGACTCGACGCGCCGTGCCGCCGTAAGCGGGACCCCACAACCATGACCACGTACTCCTCGCGAGAAGACAGAAAGTCAGTGCGTGCACGAATGCCCGACCAGGCCGGGCGGAAGCCACCGGGAACGCTAGAACACCGAAACCCCACCTCAGGGGCCCACACCCGTTTCAGATCAGCGTGTCGCCGTGTTCGCCGACACCGCGCACCCCGTCCCCAGCTTTGCTACCCCCCAGCCCCCGCACGCTATACTCGGCACGGTCGAACCGGGCCCCACCCCGACCCCGACCAACCCCGCCTTCGTAGCTCAGGGGATAGAGCACCGCTCTCCTAAAGCGGGTGTCGCAGGTTCGAATCCTGCCGAGGGCACAAGAATTTCCGCAGGTCAGGTCACTCTGGATGGCCGCACAGGCCGTCACCCAGTACCCACCGAGAAGGCCCCGATACTCGACGACAAGGGCCTCCTGACCGCCAACGCGGTCTATCCGATGCCGTGGCGACTCGGCTGCGACCCGCTGCGCGTCGAACAGGACCAGCGCGGACGGCAGATCATCACCATCGAGTTGCAGGCGGGAGCGTCGGACATCTTCCCGTTCGAGCGGAGCGGCGGTTCAGGACCCGGCCGGGGCCTGCAATTTCGCCCGCAGGACCTTGCCGCTGGCGTTTCGCGGGATCTCGTCGAGCACGACGAATCGCTTGGGCACCTTGTAGCGCTCGAGCCCATCACGCACAAACTGTTTGAGCGCGTCCTCTCCTGGCGCGACCGCATCGGGTCCGAGCACGATGAAGGCGTTGAGGACTTGCCCGAATTCGGGATCCGGAACGCCGATCACGACCGCGTCGGTGATGCCGGAGTGAGTGGCGAGGCGGTCCTCGACCTCGCCGGGGAAGATGTTCTCCCCGCCGGAGACGATCATGTCGTC
Organism: Nocardia canadensis; assembly: GCF_032656385.1. Taxonomy (NCBI): domain Bacteria; kingdom Bacillati; phylum Actinomycetota; class Actinomycetes; order Mycobacteriales; family Nocardiaceae; genus Nocardia; species Nocardia canadensis. The sequence goes on along the minus strand of NZ_JAVCWB010000002.1, from coordinate 611,442 downwards.
GGCACGGCCGTCGATGAACAACCTGCGCTGCGCATCGAAATGGCCCATGTCGCCGGTGCAGACATGCCCGTCGACGACCTCCTTGACCGAGACTTTCGCCGCGGGGTCAGGGGTGTATCCGGCGTATTCCAGACCGCTGCGCACGAAGATCTCACCGACCTCCCCCGGCGCGGCTTCGGTGCGGTCACCGCGCAGAACGCGGACCGACACCCCGAGCGCGGCCCGGCCGATGGTGTCGGGCGCGGCGACGAGGTCGGCGGGAGTGGCGATCGTGACCAGGCCCGCCTCGGTCGAGCCGTACCCATTGACCAGGATCGGTCCGAAGGCGTCGATCAGGTTCGCGATCGTGGTCGGTGAGATCGGCGCGGCGCCGGTGACCATGATCCGCAATGCCGAACGTGCCGAAGCATTTTCAGCAAGTTCCGGCACGGCGAGCAGCCGTTGCAGCATGACCGGCACCGCCATCACCACGGTGACTCGATGACGGGTGATGTCGTCGAGCGCGGTAGCGGCGTCGAAGCGACGGCGGCAGATCGCGGTCGCTCCCAGGGCCAGCGGACCGAGCAGCGACAACAATCCGAAGCCGTGGAACATCGGCGGCGCGACCAGCACCCGGTCGGTGGACCGCAGTCGCAGGATCGCCATCGCGGTCAGTGTGAGCGCCACGATCGCGGTCGGCTTCACCGCCCGCGGCACACCCTTGGCCAGCCCGGTGGTGCCCGAGGTCAACAGGGTCATCTTGACCGCGTGGCGAACGCGCGGCGGGCGCGGGTGACTGCGGGAAGCCAGCTCGCCCAGCGTCGTCAGTCCGGCGTCGTCGGCGTGCGGTTCGCGCCACGCCAGCACCCGCATGCCCTGGTAGTCGGCCTTCGCGACGGCGGCGGCGTACTCGTCGTCGTAGATCAGCACGTCGGGGTTGTGCCGGGCCAGGACGGCGTGCAGCTGCGGGGCGGGCAGCTCGGTGTTGATGAAGATCAACTCCGCACCCAGTTGCGCACCTGCGGCCATCGCTTCGGCGAACCCGCGATGGTTGCGGCAGAGGATGCCCACCGACATCGGCGGGCTCGCGCACGCGGCGTACAGCGCCGCGGCGATCGCTTCGGCACGTTGCTGCAACTGCCGATAGGTCAGCTGTCCGGCGTCGTCGATGATCGCGATCTTGTCCGGGTGACGAATCGCGCTGGCCGCCAGCAACATCGCCGGGGTCGGCCCGAACCGGTAGAGGCCGCGCGCCAACGCCACGGCTTTGCGCGGGCCTACCGGGGCGAGCATGCCCGAAGCAACGACCGCCGGTAACGCCGAACCCCATTGACGCAGACTCTGGGTCAGCTCACCGGGCATTCGTGCGCACCTGTTCCTGATCGCCACCGGCGGAATCGGTGACATTCGACGAGGCCGGCTCGCCCCGGGTCGGCGGCCGCAACCGCGACAGCGAGGCCTCGGTGTCACCGAGGTTGCGGAAGACCCGTTCCATCAGCACTTCCAGCGGTAGCCGGAACACGGTAGCGATCACCGCGGAGGGAAAGCCGTAGAGCGGGGTCATCGTTCGCGGCTTCTTCACGACGGCCTTGGCCAGGACCTTCGCCGCGTCCTGCGGTGTCTGACCGGGCAGCACGCGCATCCAGCGGCTCGGCGCGCTCATCCGGGTATGCAGCAGGCCGCCGTAGAAGGTGGTCAGGGTGACTCCGTCAGCGCGGGCTTCAGCGCCGACCGCGCGCATCCACCAGTCGAAGGCCAGCTTCGACGACAGGTAGAAGCCCCATTTGGGGGCGTTGGGGAACATGATCCCGACGGTGGAGACGTTCACGATGTGGCCGCTGCCGCGGGCTCGCATGCCCGGCAGCAGGGCCAGCGTGAGCCGCATCGGTCCGAGGTAGTTGGCGCCGGACGTCGCGGCGATGTCCTTGGGCCGGTTATAGGACAGGTGAATCGAACGGCGCAACGACTTGCCCGCATTGTGGATGAGGACGTCGACCTCGCCCAAGTCGTAGCGCACCGCTGCGGCGAATTCCGCGATCGACTGCTCGTCGGTGAGATCGAGGCGGTACGGATAGGCCTCGCCGCCGGCGGCGTTGATGTCCTCGGCCACCTCGAGCAGCCGATCCATCGACCGGGCCGCGACAACCACCCGGGCACCCGCAGCGGCGAACCACCGGGCGGTCGCCGCACCGACACCGAACGACGCCCCGGTGATCACGACCACCTTGCCCTCGACCTCGCTACGCAGGGCAGCTCGGCTGCGTAACCCGCGAGGACCGATGACCCATGCGACCGCTCGCGCGAGCGGCGTCTCGACGATCCGCGAGGGACCGGTGGGCAGCACTTCGGACATGGGTGATCACTCCATCGACTTCGACACGGTGGACAGGGGGCCCAGGAAGGCCACGGCTTGGGGATCGGAGAGCGCGGCGTCGATGGCCCGCTGAGTCAGCTCGATGCTCGGGTCGGTGCGCAGCGCGGCCAGCACCGTGCCGAACATGTTGCCGACGACGAGGTCTTTGACCTGGTCGCGGCTGATATCGCGGGTGCGCGTCCAATGCAGCACCAGCCCCTCGATGAACGACACGAACCCGCTGATCGCGGCACGCAACACCGGCGAGGAGTCCGACCCGGTGACCTCGACGACCAGCGCATCGGTCAGGCGGATCTGGTGGCGGTCACGAATCTGGCGCACTTCAGCGTCGGCCACGTCGGCGAACAGCGCTTCGAAGGCTCGCGGCTGTTGCTCGGCCTCGTCGAGCAATCGGTCGATGCCGCGGGTCAGCCGGTCCAGCGCGGGGCCGCGCATCGCCAGCAGGTCACCCCAGAACTCCTCGGCGGCCTGTTCGAGAACGGCCAGGTAGAAGCCCCGCTTTCCGCCGAAGTGGTAGCTGATCGAACCGGCGGCGACACCGAGCGAGCGCGCCAGGTCCACGATCGAGACCTCCTCGTAGCGGTCGCTACTGAACGCGGCCTTGCCCGCCGCCAGCAGCGCCGCGCGCGACGCTTCGCCACGCCGATTGACGCCCATCCGACCTCCAATTTATGAATCAGATTCAATAACTGTGAGAGTAGGCAGCCGTACGCAGCACAGTCAAGGACTTTCTGAACGGTATTCAAACTTTGCGCCGACGAGACTGCTGCCTCGTACCCCGTGCTCGCGGCGCCGTCTCGAGTACGCCCGACTCCGATCCGCCGGATGGATAGGTGGCCGATGTCATCGGCGCGCACCGGTTGCTGGCGATACTCGAAGCCGCGGCCAGAGTGCACATGGCCCCGACGTCGCGCTGTTCGAGTTCGTGCCGGCCGATGTGCGGCCGGTGCCTGCGCGCCACCTGAAGATCGCCGTCGAGGTCATCTCACCGAGCCCCGTCAAGACAGACCGGCTCGAGAAGATGAGTGAGTACGCCGCGGCTGGAATCCCCTGGTACTGGCTGGTGAGCGTCTCCGACACCGACGTGACCAGTGAAGCCGGATTTCAGGCCGCCGGCTAGGAGCCGCTGAGGCTGGACGAACCCGCGCTCAGCAGTCGCGGGATGTTCGCGAAACAAACGGTGCGCGGGACTACCCAGCGTGGAAGACTGCTGAACTGCGACGGTCGGCATCTGTGGTGCTGAAAGAGGTTGGGACCGTGCGGGTTCGATCCGGCGGTTCGGGCGTCGAGGCGTCGCGTTGCGAGTTCCGTGCGATGGATCGAGGGTTTGATGAACGTAGGGTATGCGGTCCGATGGGCGGCTGAGCACGGGTTGCCGCGGCTGGGGCTGATGGCCCTGCACCGCAAGGGAGACACGTTCGCGCAGTTGCTCAGTGGCGACGAAGGCCGCAACGACCCGTACACGCTGATCGATCAGCTGCGCGGCGACGGCGGGGTGCAGACCGTCAAGACCGGGTACGCCGTCTTCGAACACGGACTGTGCAAGGAGATCCTGCGTGACCGGCGCTTCGGCGTGCGGACCCCGATCGATCCGATGCTGCCGGGGCCGATTCGCCGCTATGTCGAGTCGATCGAGTTGCCGCCCAATCCGATCGAAGCGCCGTCGATGTTCATGATGGACCCGCCCGAGCACAGCCGGCTGCGCAAGCCGGTCGCCTCGGCGTTCACCCCGCGCGCGGTGTCCCGGCTGGGCGATCGGGTGCGTGAGGTCACCACCGAACTGCTCGACGCGCTCGAGGCGAAGGGATCGGCCGAGCTGATCAGCGAATTCGCCGCGCAGGTCCCGGTGGCCGTCATCGGCGAGATGCTCGGGTTCCCGGACTCCGACCGCGAGATGTTCCTGGCCTGGGGCGAAGTGGTCACGCCGCTGCTCGATGTCGGCATCTCCTGGGAGACGCACCAGCGCGCGATGACCGCGACCGCGGCGATGAAGACCTACCTGGCCGACCACATCGAGAAGGTGCGCCGCGACCCCGGCGACGACATCTTCAGCACCCTGGTGACCTCCGGCGAGCTGAACACCACCGAGCTGATGGCCAGCGCGAACGTGCTGATGGGCGCGGGCTTCGAGACCACCATGAACCTGCTCGGCAACGCGATTCCGCTGTTGCTGGCCCACCCCGACCAGCTCGAACTCCTGCGCGCCGAGCCGCAGCACTGGCCCAACGCGATCGAGGAGATCCTGCGGTTCGAGCCGCCGGTGCAGCTGACCGCGCGGCGCGTGCTGGAACCGGTGGAACTGGGCGGCGCGCCGCTGCAACCGGGCAAGTCGGTGATCATGTCGCTGGCCGGCGCCAACCGCGACCCGGCCAAGTTCGAGGATCCGCATCGGTTCGACGTCACCCGCGCCAACGCCAAGGAGCATCTCGCCTTCGGCAGCGGCGTGCACGCCTGCATCGGCGCGAGCCTGGCCAGGCTCGAAGGCATCAACGCACTGCCCGCCCTGTTCGAACGCTTCCCGGACCTGCGGCTCGACGGCGAACCGCGCCGTCGTGGCCTGTCGACCCTGCACGGTTTCGATCGCATGCCCGCGGTACTGAGTCAGTCGGCGGACGTGGTGCCCGCCTCCACCGGGGACGGTGCGACCCAGAGCTGACGGCGCCGTCAGAACTTGCCGCTGTGGTGCCCGATTCGATGGCCGAGTCGGGCACCCAGCTCGGCGACGAACTCGTCGGTGAGCGGCGGCCAGCCCCAGAAGTCGAAAGCCAGGGCGCCGAGGGCGAATTCGTCGGCCCACTCCCAGTCGGTGACCGGACTCGCGGTGCCGCAGGAAACGCAGGTCACCGCGCCGGCGCCGGTGTCGCGCCAGGCGTCGATGGCGTCGGCGAACGGCTGCCAGACCGCCTTGTCCGCTTCCCACCGCTGCGGGTAGTCGATGATCACGGTGGTGGCCCGGCAGTGCGGGCAGTCGGCGGCGGAGGGCTCGATGGCGCCCTGGCCGGCGAAGTGCGGGTACCTGCCGACGATGACGGCGACCGGGCCCGGCATCCAGTCCGCGCCCCACTCCTGGGTGATCCGCGACCACTCGGGGCCCGGCCGATAGCCTTCGTCGACCTGGAGGCTGTACATCGTGTCGCGCGAGGTCTCGCGCAGCAGCCAGCCACGCGAGACCATCCAGTCGACCGTCTGTTCGGCCAGTGCGCCCGCGTCGTCCGCGGCGACCTCGACGTCGATGATCCGTTCGAAATAGTCACCCACACCGGCATCGTGCCATCGAGCGGCGACAAAAACCCCGCTACCGCAGGCTTGTTCGGCTGTTACTGTCGCCAGCCGTGAGTACTCCGACTTCCCTCGCCGAGGTCCGCGCCCGCATCGACGCGATCGACAGCACCGTGATCGAACTCCTCGCGGCCAGGCAGGAACTCGTGCGCACGGCGGCGACGTTCAAGCGCGACGAGCACGCCGTCCGCGCGCCGGACCGGTTCGCCCAGCTGATCGCCTCGGTGCGCGAGCGCGCGGAAGCGGCCGGGCTCACGCCGGATATCGCGGAGACGATCTGGCGCGCGATGGTCGGCGCGTTCATCGAGATGGAGCTGGCCGAGCACGAGAAGTTCCGCTCACAGCCTTCTTGACCAGGGCGGCGATGCGGGTTTCATCGGCCGCGGTGAGAGCGGTGAGACCGAAGGCGGTGGGCCACATGGTGCCGTCGTCGATGGTGGCGGCGTCGCTGAAGCCCAGGGTGGCGTAGCGGGTCTTGAACTTGGCGGCGGCCTGGAAGAAGCAGACGACCTTGCCGTCCTTGGCCCAGGCGGGCTGGCCGTACCAGGTCTTGGGGGTGAGGTCGGGGGCGGTGGTCATCACGATCTCGTGGATGCGGGTCGCGATGGAGCGGTCGGGTTCGGCCATCTCGGCGATCTTGGCGAGCAGGTCGGCCTCGCCGTCGGCCTTGGACGTCTTGCCCCGCTTGGCCGCCGTTCTCAGCTCCTGCGCGTGCTCCTTCATCGCGGCACGTTCCTCGGCGGAGAACCCGGCGGCGCTGCCAGACTTCGACGTGGGCATGTGACTACCTCTCAGCGGCGGCGGCTCGCGGTCACGAACAACGCGATGCCGGCGGACAGCGCCAGGACGATCGCGATCGTCAGCAGGATGAGCGGTGTCGTCGCGGCGGCGTCGGCGCCGGGCCCCCCACTGCGGTGGATCAGCAGAGCCGCGATCAGCGGGCCGATCATCGCCAGACCGGCGGCGGTCAGCACGACCCCGCCGGTCGTCAGCTCGACCGGGCCGAGGGACCACTTGGTTGCTCGCGGCCGGGAGCCGGTGCGTAGCAAACGATCGTCGACAGTCATGCCATCCCCTCTCGGGAACCCACCCGGAAATGCATCTGAACTGGCAACTGAACGGTACCGCGCCGAGACGTCGAACCAGGTGAGGCGAGACTCGACCGACGCCGGAACCGACAGCAGCTACCGGATAGCGACCAAAAGTGCCACATCGTTCGCACGAATGCGTCAACCGTCGGCGAGTCCGGGCGGCAACGGCCGGGACACGATGTACTGCCGGTATTCGGCGGGTGTCATCCCGGTCTCGCCACGGAAGACCCGATAGAAGTTCCGGTCGCTGGTGAATCCGCACGCGCGCGCGATCGACGACACCGTTCGCTCCGGCGCCGAGGTGAGCAGCTCGCGGGCGCGATCGACGCGCATCGCGCGCAGCAGCGTGGTCGGGCCGCCCTCGTCCCCGATCACCCGGAACAGCTTGCGCCGCGACATCCCGCACGCCGCCGCGATCCGCTGCGCGGTGAGATCCGGGTCGGCGAGATTGTCCCGCAGCGCCTCCTTCGAGACCCGGACGAGCAGCCCCTGGTAGTCGGAGGTTCGCGCCTCCTGCGGGCGCTCCCCGTCGACGATGAACATCGTTCCGGCGGGAGCGCGGAGGTAGTGATCGCCGCAGGAGACCTCGCTGATGCCGGACAGGGTCAGGCAGGCCAGCGCGTACGGCGCCGGCGCGCGGGCGATATGGCGCCGAGTGCGGCGAGCGAGCTCGGCCGAGTTGGCCGCGATGGCCATCGAGATCGGCTCGGCCGTGACCTTCGGGGTCAGGGCACCGTAGAACGGCCCGTCACCGAGCGGCTCCATGGAGCACGGCAGCACCGACTCGCTCATGATCGACGTCCAGAGATCGAACGACTCGTGTGGGGACACCTCGGCCGTCGACATCTGTTGGCCGCCAACGACGACCTCGTCCTCGTCCATGTGATCCATGTTGGCACCGATTCTCAGTGACGAACAGGATCGTTCTCAGCGTGTCCGGCGGTCGAAACGGATTCGCGCCCGGTCGTGGGCGGAACGCAGAAGGTCGCGGACGACCGCGTCGGTGCGCTCGCCGGGATTCACGACGGCGAGCCAGTTGGCCGCGGCGTAGACCGGGTGGGCGATCACGGTGTCGTCGACGCTCGGGTCGGCCTGGTGGTCGGCCCACGCGCCGAACGCCTCCCGGCCCGCGGCGATATTGACCCGGAAGGTGTCGGGGCGGTCGAGGCGCGAGCTCCGGTCGTCCGGGTAGTCCTTGGTCACGACGGTGGCGAAGGGCTGGGTGGTGGCCGGGACGACGCCGTCGGGGGCGTAGTAGAAGAACGAGTCGCCCCAGCTGATCTCGGGCCATTCGCCGCCGGGGCCCGGCGCGAGGTGCAGGACGCCGCCGAGGCCGGTCACGTACTCGATGATCTCGTCTGATGTCATGATTCGAGCGTCTCATTGAAGCGCTTGTGTGGACTTTCCGCCGATGACGAGGAGTTTCTGGTGGTAAACCTCAACTCACCCGTCGGCCGCACGATCGATGTGGCGCGGCGCGCGGGGTACTCGGTCCAGCAGGTGCGCAATCTCGAACGCGACGGTGTGCTGCCGCCCGCCGACCGGTCGCCGGGCGGGCATCGGGGCTATCGCGAGATCCATGCGCGCTCGGCGCTCGCCTACCGAGCGCTCGCGGCGGGAGTCGGGCCGGTCGAGGCCAAGCGGATCATGCGAACCGCGCACGCCGGGGATCGGGCAGCCACGCTGGCGCTGCTCGACGCGGCGCACACCGGCCTGCACACCGAACGCGCCGAGTTGGCGCTGGCCCGGCAGGCCGCCGAAGCCATTGCGGCGGAACCGATCACCGACGTGCGCGGATCCGACGCGATGAGCATCGCCGAGCTGGCCACGGCCCTCGGGCTGCGGACCTCGACGCTGCGGCATTGGGACGCCGAGGGTTTGGTGGTGCCCGATCGGAGGTCGTCGGGTCGGCACTACTCCCCCGCGCAGGTTCGTGACGCGCGCATCGTCCACCAGTTGCGGCGGGCGGGTTACCGGGTCGCGCAGGTGCGGGCGGTCATGCCGGAGTTACGGCGGCACTCGGGCCAGATCCGAGCAGCGCTGGCCGCCAGGGATTCCGCGATCACCGCCCGCTCACTCGCTCTCCTCGACGGTGCGGCGGCGCTGCGCGACCTGCTCGCCGGCTGATCAGGGCGCGGGTGTTTCCGCGGTGCTGCCGGACATCGGCATGGCGGGCAGCCCCAGCTTGCGATGGTCCCAGGACCGCACGCGCGTCGGCTCGACCCGCACGACGATCCGGTTGTTCATCATGGCCTCCACGAACGGCCTGACCTCGGGGCTGTACGGCCCGACATACCGCTCGTAGATGTCGATGCCCGCCTTCCAGTACTCCTCGTCCTCGGTGTCCTCGATCAGGTGCGCGGTGCCCTCGATCGAGACCCCACGCAACTGGTCGTAGGTGTCGCCGGCCTCGGCCATACAGGTGATGGTGGGATCGCGCCGCAGGTTGACCGCCTTCTGCGACTTCGACTTGGTCTCGAAGTAGAGGACACCGTCGATGTGCCCGAACCACATCGCCGTCAGATGCGGTTTCCCGTCGGCATTCAGCGTGGCCAGCGTGAGCACCCGGCTGCGGTCGAGAAACGCCGCGATCTCGTCCGCGCTCATCTGCACCACGGCCCGCTGCTTGATTCCCACCACATCCACCTTTCCGGCCACGACCATTCCCGCCGACCATACCGAGCCGTCCGCGCCGACGAGCCCGAAGCCGCGGATCTACCGCTGCTCCCGGGTGGATCCCGTTCCAGCCGATCGTGTCCGGGCGCTAGCGCACCGGTGGGTGCTCGGGGAGGTCGGCGGCCGCGGCGGCGACGGTCGGGTAGATCCCGATCGGGGTGTCGCCCGCCTCGGCCGAGCCGAGGACTGCGCCGAACTGGGCCACCGAGCGGGCGATGCGGAAGTCGATGCGGCGGTGCGCCAGGGCGTTGCGCAGGTCGAGCAGCATGGCGGTGGCGGTGACGTCGAGGGCGGGTGAGGTCTCGGCGTCGAGCACCACCAGGCGGGTGGCGTCGGTGCACAGGCTCTCGATCCGCGACCGCACATGCTCGGCGTTGGCGAAGAACAGGCCGGACTCCACGCGCACCACCAGCAGGTCGGGACGCGGGGTCAGCTCGGGGTGGCGGGCCGTATCCACCCACAGGGTGCCCTGTTTCGCGAGCGCGGCCACGTGCGGCTGCGAGGCTCGGTAGACCAGCAGCAGCACCGAGACACCGATACCGATGAGCAACCCGGGCAGGGTGTCGAAGAGCAGCACCCCGAACATGGCGGCGATGGCCGCGAGGAAGTCGGCGCGCGCGACCGGGCCGTAGATGCTGGCGAGCAGCTGGGTCCACACCCGGTAGAGGCGGCGCAGGGCGGCGATGTCGACGAGCTCGATCACCGCGGCGATGACCACCGCGGCCAGCGTCGCCTCGGGCAGCTGCTCGAACAGCCCGGTCAGGAACAGCAGCGTGAGCACGGTCAACACGGCGACGACGAGCCCACTGACCTGGGTTTTCGCGCCCGCCCCGCCGTTCACGGCGGTCTTGGAGAGGCTGCCGTTGACGACCATCCCCGAGCCGAGGCCGGACCCGAGATTGGCCGCGCCGAGGCCGAACAGTTCCCGGTTCGCGTCGATCGAGTAGCCCGCTTTGGCCGCATAGGTCTTCGCCGCGCCGAGACCCTCGGCGAAGCCGATCAGCAGCACGCCGACGGCGGGTCCGAGCAGGTCGAGGTAGTCGTCGAAGCCGACACCGGACGGCAGCCCGATCGACGGCAGACCCGCGTCGATGTGCCCGACGATGTCGACGCCCTTGTCGTCGAGCCCGAACAGCCGCACCGCGAGGATGCCGAGCAGCACGGCCAGCAGCGAGCCGGGTACCAGCGGCAGCCAGCGCCGCAGGCCGAGGACGACCGCGAGGCTGAGCACCCCGATCAGCAGTGTGCGCCACTGGGTCTGGCCGAGATCGCTCAGCACACCCCAGGCCTGCTCGAAGAAGTCGCCGTCGTGCTTGTCGATGCCGAACAGCTTCGGTACCTGGCCGATGATGATGGTCAGGGCCAGCCCGACGATGAACCCCTTGAGTACCGGCTCGGAGATGAACGCGGCGATGAATCCCAACCGGATCAGCCCGGCCAGCAGGCCGACGAGGCCGGTGGCGATGGCCAGTGCCGTCGACAACGCGAGGTAGTGCCCGGCGTCGGCGCCCGCCAGCGGGGTGATGATGGCCGCCGACAGCGCCGCCGTCGCCGACATCGGGCCGACGACGAGGTGCCGCGAACTCCCGGCCAGGGCGTACAGGACCAGCGCGGGCACCGCCGCGTAGAGACCGACCACCGGCGGCACCCCGGCGATCGAGGCGTAGGCGAGCGCTTCGGGCACCAGCACCGCCCAGACGGTGAGCCCGGCGACGATGTCGGGCCGCAGCCACGCGCGCCGATACCCGTGCAGCGATTCGAAGATCGGTGGTGTGCGCACGACGAGCCCCTACCTCAGAGTCCGCCGATGCCCTTGCCGACGACGACCGCGCCCATCACCAGCAGCACGATCGCCATCACGGCGTGGTTGTTGGCCTGCAACCACTGCCGGGCGCTGTCGAGGGCGGGTCCCAGCCGGTCAGCGGCCAGCGCGTAGCCGACGACCACCGCGAGCACGGTCGTCGAGGCGAGCAGGGTGAACACCACGATCGCGACGGCGTCACCGCCCACGCTCAGCCCCGCCGAACCGATGACGACGCCCGCCGACAGGCACAGCAGCAGGTTCTTCGGATTCACTCCCGACAGCAGCGCGCCGAGCCCGGCCGCCCTGACCACGGTGAGCGTGTCGATCGCCTGCATCCAGGCCGGGACCGCGGTGTCGGAGCGCGCGTGCCACTGTTCGGCCGCGAGGACCAGAAGCAGTACGCCCAGCACGATCTTGACCCAGGACGCCACCGCCGACGGTTCCTTGTCGCCCGAGTCGCCCAGGGACCCGGCCAGCAGCGTCACCACGACGGTCACGATCAGAATCCCGCCGACCCAGCCGGCCGCGAACCCCTTCGCCGCGCCGCCCGCGTTCTTGGACAGGATCATGAGAATGGCCGCGACGATGGGGATCGGCGAGATCGCCACACCCACGGCCAGCGGAAGCAGATCACCGATGACTGAGCCCATGCGGTCACGCTAGGTCGGGCCGGGCGCTGGACGCGTCACACATTGTGGGTGAGATCGGCGTCGACGCCGACCGGCCGGTCTTCCCCCACTCGGCGGCGAAGGTGCTGGTGTACAGCGTGCTGCGCTGATCAGGCGGCGAGCAGTTCGTAGACAGCGGTGATGCTCTGGTCGCCGAGGCCCTCGTCGACGGCGCGGCGCAGCAGTTCGTGCATGGTCGCGTGCCAGGACAGGTCGACGCCGGTCTCGGCCGCCAGCCGCGGGTCGTCCTCGACGACGGTGTGGAACAACGCGACGCTCGAGCCGAGCCGCGTGTAGTCCTTGTCGTCGATCTCCCCGGCCAGGATCGGCAGCAGCGACTCGATCATCCGCAGCCACTTCCCCGAGTAGGGCACCATCGTGCGCGCGGGCAGCCCCCGCGAGGCCAGCACCGCGGCGCCCTCGACGAAGCCGAGCAGCGCGGGCAGCAGGGTGGCGCCGACCGCGTATTCGTAGAGCGCGGCGAGATCCGGTTCGGCGCCGAGGAAGTCGAGCTCGCCGCCGAGCACGCGCAGGGTGTCGGCATGGGTGTCGAAGACCGCGCGGTCGCCGCCGAAGTACAGCAGGGTGTCGCGCAGGCCGACCGCCGCGGGCACATTCTTGATCGCGCCGCCGAGGAACCGGGCGCCCGCAGCGTGCGCCCACCGCGCGAATTCCCGTGCCTGAGCCGGTGTCCCGCTGTTGAGCGTGATGACGTCACGGCCCGCGATCGTCCCGGCGGCCGTCGCCATGCTCTCGTGGGTGGCGGCGAAACTCGTCAGGCAGGCGATGACCACTCGGCCCGCCGCGATCGCGTCGGCGATGTCGCGGTGGGCGGTCGCGCCCGCGGCGACCAGGGCGGTCGCGCGGTCGGGGCTGCGATTCCACACGTGCGTCGGGTAACCGGCGGCGAGGAAGGCGGCGGCGAGCGCGCCGCCCATCGAGCCGATGCCGAGCACGGTCACCGGCGGCTTGTCCGCTGAGGTCATCTGCGACTCCGATCCACAGCGCGGGACTCGGGGTGAGCACCGCGGTGATCCCGAGTGTCGGCGCGCGCCGCGCGGGCCGACAAGTACGCACTTTTGCCGTCAGTTGCGCACCTCCAGGTAAACCTCCAGCTCAGCGCCGGGGCGACGGGCGCGGTGTGCCAGGTGTCACCGCGGCCTGGACGGGCCAGGTGCGGCGCGCGGGGATTTGTGAAGATCGCCAAGGTCACGTCGGCCTGACCTGCGGTCGGAGCGCGCGTCGTAGAGTTTCGCTCATGTCGGATGCCGAATTGACCGAGCTGGTGCAGCGCAATGTGGAGGAAGCGCTCCTCGGCGGACCGCGGCGCTACACACGCACGCAGGTCGCCGAACAGTCCGGTGTGCCGGAGGCGGAGTCGCGGCGATTGTGGACGGCGCTCGGCTTCCCGGCCACCGACGACGACCAGGTCGACTACACCCAGATCGACATCACCTCGGTCACCAACTTCCGCAGCATGAACGTCGTCGCCGCCTCCGATATCCGGCAGCAAGCCGCGGCCGCGCGCACCATCGGCCAGGGCATGGCGCGCCTGGCCGAATGGCAGGCCGACCTGGTACTGGCCGAGATCAAGGCGCGCGCCGCGGCGGCCGATCCGGCGCTGCCGCTCGACGAACGGGTCAGGGCCGCAACCGAATCCACCATGGCGAGCATCGAGCAGTTGCAGTCCTATGTGTGGCGCAGGCATCTGGCGGCCGCGGTCGCGCGGTCGGCGGACGCCACCACCGGGGAGGACTCGACGCGGACGCTGGCCGTCGGCTTCGCCGACATGGTCGGCTTCACCCGGCTCACCCGGCACCTGCACCCCGACGAATTGTCCACGCTGCTGGAGGCTTTCGAGTCGACCACCACCTCCGCGATCACCGACAACGGCGGCTGGGTGATCAAGAACGTCGGCGACGAGGTGATGTTCGCCGCCGAGACCGCCGAGGACGCGGCCCGGATCTCGCTCGCCATCCAGGAATCGACGATGCTGGTCGGCGGCACACCGGAACTGCGGGTCGCCTTCGCCTACGGCGAGGTGTTGCAGCGCTTCGGCGACCTGTACGGCTCGGTGGTCAATATCGCCGCGCGGCTCACCGGTGTCGCCAGGCCGGGCAACATCCTGATCGACGACGCCGCCGCCGAGGCGCTCGCGGGCCACCGCGACTTCGCCATCCGACATCTGCGCAGCGTGCGGGTGCGCGGCTTCAACCGGCTGCGCCCGCACCGACTGCGCCCGGCCTCCTGACCGCCGGGCCGCACACCATTCTCTAGGGTGTCGACGTGGAGATGGACTGGCAGAGCGTGCGCGAGCAGTACACCGTGTTCGCCGACGACGCGGTGCTCGCGCTGAACAAGCCGGCCGGGATCTCGGTGACCGGGGAGCGCCACGACACCGACCTGGTCGAGCTGGCGCAGGCGGCGGGCACGCAGCTGTACCCGGTGCACCGGATCGACAAGGTCACCTCGGGACTGGTCCTGCTGGCCATCGATCTGGCCGCGCACGGTCAACTGACCAGGCAGTTCACCAAGCAGACCGCACGCAAGGCGTACCTGGCGATCGTCTCCGGCACCGATCTGCCCGAGCGCGGCGAACTCGATTTGCCACTGAGCGTCGGGCGCAAGAACCGGGTGCGGATCGCCGCCCCACGCGAGGCGATCCGCCGCGTCGGCGAGCGGTGGTCCGTCGACGACGCCGACCTGCTGCCCACGAAGAACTATCCCTCGCGCACCAGGTTCGCCACGGTCGCCCGGCACGGCGAACACACACTGCTCGCCGTCGCGCCGGTCACCGGCCGCCGCCACCAGATCCGGGTGCAGCTGGCCTGGATCGGCCACCCGATCCTGGGCGACCCGCTCTTCGACCGCACCGCCGTCTTCCCGCGCACCCACCTGCACTCCTGGCGACTCGGCCTCGACGCCGACTGGCTCACCCCACCGGTGCTCGACCTGCAAGCGACCCCCGGCCCCGACTTCTGGACACCGCTGGCCGCCGACCCGGACGCGGCGGAGCGGTTGCTGCGCACCGCGTCCGAGCGGCTGGCCGACCTGGTCGGCTGAGCCGGCGGGAGTCCGAGCCAGCCGGGCCGTCCGGTCGCGGCGGGAAGCCGGACCGGACGCGGTCGTCCGATCAACCGGCCGCGGGCCGAGTACCGAGGCGAGCGGCCGGGTCACCGACGTCGCCGCCGCACGGAGCGACGAGCTGGTCGGCCTCGACAGCGGTCGTGACGATCCGTCGCCGACGGCTCGGCATCATCAAGGTCGGGTGGCCGACGCTCCAGGCGGCGCCCGCGCAGATGAACTCCTTGACGCGGGCGCCCAGGCGGCCGGTCAGCACGGTCGAGGTGGGCTGATCGTCGAAGGTCACCTTCTGGAGGATGCCGTCGCGGCGGCCCAGGCTGATGCACTGGGTGGCATAGCCGATCTGCTCGTCGGGGACCGGTCGACCGGTGAGGCGGGCGGCGATGGCGTCACCGGCCCGCCAGGCCATCGGGCTGCCGGTGGCGCACGCCATCCGCAGCGGCACACCGGCGGGTCCGTCCGCGAGCGCGGCGTCGCCCACGGCGTACACGTCGGGGTGCGAGACCGAGCGCATGGTGGCGTCGACGACGACGCGGCCGGTGTCGGAGACCGTCAGCGTGGTGGCCGCGGCGATGGGGTGCACCGCGAAACCCGCGGTCCACACGGTCACCGCCGCCGGGATCTCCGTGGCGCCCGCGACCACGGCGGTCGCGGTGACGCGGGTGACGTCGGCGTGCGCGTGCACCGTGATGCCGAGCCGGTCGAACACCGTGCGCAGGTGCCGCTGGGCCTTGTCGCTCAGCCAGTCGCCGACCCCGGCGCGCGCGGCGATCGACACGGCGAGATCCGGGCAGGCCTCGGCGATCTCGGTCGCGGCTTCGATGCCGGTCAGGCCACCGCCGACGACCACCACCGGCGCGCCCGCGGGCAGCTCGGCCAGCCGGGCCCGCAGCCGCAGCGCGGACTGCTTTCCGGCGAGGCTGTGCGCGTGCTCGGCGACGCCGGGGACGCCCTGATCGGCGCCGGTACTGCCCAGCGCGTAGACGAGGGTGTCGTAGTCGAGGGGATCGCCGTCGGCGAGGTCGACTCGCTTGCGCTCGACATCGACCGCGGTGACCCGGTCGACCACGACCCGCACACCGGTGCCCGCGTACACCTCACCCAGCGGGCGCTCGCGCAGCTCCTGCCCGGTCGCGAGCTGGTGCATCCGCACCCGCTCGACGAAATCGGCGTCGGCGTTGACGACGGTGATCGCGACGTCGTCGCGATGCAGCCGCTTCGCCAGACGTCCGGCGGCGATGGCTCCGGCGTACCCGGCGCCGAGGACGACAATGCGGTGCTTCATGGCTCGCTCCTATCGGGATGGACTCCCCTCCTGAACCGGACAGCCCCGCGAACCCTGACAGCCTTACGGTGTGATCTGAGTCACCACACGAGATCGAGCGGGGTGTGCGGCCCCTCGGCCGCCCACTGCCTGCCGACCCGGGCCAGTTTCTCCGGGTTGACCTGGATCTGGACGCCGGCGATGCCATCGGTCGTGACGTCGAGGCCGACGACGGCGATCACCTCGTCGCCGACCATCGCCAGCGCACCGGGACCACCGTTGACCACGCAGGCGTAGAACACCGGAGAGCCACCGACGTAGGCGCGTTTGGCCTGCGTCGGGCGGAACACCTGGCTGAGGTAGCGCGCGATGCCGAGCGCGCCGAGGACCGGGGACTTGCGAGCGGGGATCCGGCCACCGCCGTCGGCGATGCCGACCGCGTCGTCGACGAGCAGCCGCACCAGCGGGTCGGTGTCACCGCTGAGCACCGCCGCGAGGAACTCCTCGACGATCCGCTCCGCCGCGGCCGCGTCGATCGTGACCCGGGACCGCCCGCCGACATGCTGCTTGGCCCGCCGGTAGATCTGCTGACAGTTCGATTCGCCGATCTCGAGCATCTCGGCGATCTCGCGATGCTGATACCCGAACGCCTCGCGCAACACGTACACCACGCGCTCGTTGGGCGAGAGCCGCTCCATCACCGCGAGCATCGCCAGCGAGACGGATTCGCGCTGCTCGACGGTGTCGGCCGGACCGAGCATGCGGTCACCGGCCAAGACCGGTTCCGGAAGCCACTGGCCCACATAGGTTTCCCGCCGGGCCCTGGCCGAGGTGAGCTGGTTGAGGCAGATATTGGTGAGCACCTTCGTCAGCCACGCGACCGGCGTCTCGATCCGGTCCCGATCGGCCGCGTGCCAGCGCAGATAGGTGTCCTGCACCGCGTCCTCGGCGTCGCCGGCCGAGCCGAGCAGGCGGTAGGCGATCGCCTCCAGACGGCCACGGGCGGCCTCGAACACCTCGGCCTGGTCGGTACTGAGCGTCATCCCTCTATGGTCGGCCATTCGGGTCGCGCGCTGCCACCCGACCGTCGGTCTCGGAGCACGCCTCGAGATCAGCCGGGACGGTGGGACGGCCGCCAATCCGGCGAGCGGCCGAGGACGCGCAGAATGCGGTCGAGCGTGGCCGCGTCGTCTGCCACGTCGAGCGCCGGAGCGAAGGCCGCGCCCGGACGCTCCCGCGACTTCCCGATGGGCACGGCCATCGCCACGCGCAGTGCGGTCGCGGCCAGGTCGGGGTCGAGATCGACCGTGCGGCCGACGGATCGGGCGACATCCCACGCGTGCACGACGCTGTCGACAAGATGGAAACCGAGTGCCGTCGGGGCGGGGAAGCGGCCGGGTGGAATCTCCGGCAGGGCGAGGGTGCGGGCCGGCGCACCGGGCTCGGCGAAGGCGGTGACGACCTCGCCGGCCGAGCGCAGGTAGGCGTCGACCGGGTCGGCGGCGCGCCGGACCTCCCACACCGCGGGGTCGTCCGCGCCGCGCGCCGCGGCGGCGAAGCCCCGGTTCTGGGTGCCCATGTGTTCCAGCAGCGCGCGCAGATCCCACCCGGCACAGGGTGTCTCGACGGTCAGCGCGGCATCGGCAGCCGCCTCGACCGCCTCGACGCTCAACCGGACGGCGCGCTGATGCCGGGCGAGCAGCAGTCGATCCTCCGAAATAGTATGCATGCGCCGATCGTATGCTTATGCTTATCATCTGCCAAGGGGATCTCCCCGGTAGATTTCGACCATGCCGAAAGCGACCCGACCCGACCTCGCGGCCATGCTCGTGCCGCTCGGCCGTGCGCTGACGGAGGCGGAACGACCCGTCCTCGACCGGCACGGCCTCACCATGTGGGCCTACGCGGTACTGCTCGGACTGGGCGAACAGCCCGTCCACACCCAGGCCGCGCTGGCCAAGGCGGTCCGCGCGGACAAGACCAGGATCATCCCCGTCCTCGACGATCTACAGCGCCGCGGCCTGATCCGGCGCGAACCCGATCCGGCCGACCGACGCGTCAATTTGGTCCAGCTGACCCCCGCCGGAGCGAGCCTGCGCGACCGCGCCCAGCACGACATCCAGGCACAGGAACAGCGACTGCTCGCCGACCTCCCCGCCGAGGATCGGCGCACCTTCCTGCGGGTACTACAAACGCTGTCCGAACGCAGCGGAACGCCGAACTCCGACGCGTGATCGATGACACAGACCGCCGATGAGGTTATCGGTCGTGGCACGCCTCATGAAGACGGATAAGCCCAGGTCATCTAGCCTTGAGAGGTGCCGAGGACTCATACCGGCACACTCTGACGCAACGGAGCGATCCCAGAGAAGAAAGCGACTGCCGATGATCCTGGCGGCTCAGCTCAGCGATACCCACTTCGACCTCACCCCGCGCAACACCGAGCGCGTGGAGCGGGTGATGGCCTATCTGGCCGACCTCCCCCGCAGGCCCGACGTCATCCTCGTGACCGGCGACATCACCGACTCCGGCAAGCCGGAGCAGTACGCCGAAGCCCGCCTGGCCCTGCGCGCCGACGTCCCCGTCTATCTGCTGCCGGGCAACCACGACGACCGCGTCGCCTTCCGCACCGAACTGCTGGGCGAAGCCCCCTCGTCCGCTCCGATCAACAGCGTCCACCGCGTCGGACCACTCACCACGATCCTGCTCGACTCCAGCGTCCCCGGCGAAGCGGGCGGCCTGCTGAGCGAGGAGACCCTCGACTGGCTGCGCGCGACCCTGGCCGCCGCCCCGGCCGACGGCCCCATCCTGGTGGCCCTGCATCATCCGCCGAAACCCGTCGCCAGCCCGGTCGTCGACGTGATCGCGCTGGCCGAGCCGGACCGCCTCGCCGCCGTCGTCGCCGGTGATCCACGCATCATCGGCGTGCTGACCGGCCACGCGCACTCCCCCATCGCGACCACATTCGCCGGAAAACCCATGGTGACCTGCCCGAGTACGGCCTCCGTACTGGGCGGCGCCTGGGAGGTGACGCTGCCGCACAAGGTGATGGACTACGCCCCCGATCCGGCGATCGCGCTGCATGTCATCGACGAGACCAATACCCTCACAACCCATTTCCGTACCGTCGCGATGGGTGGCTGGCTGGCCGAACCACCGGCCTGAGCTCGGGATCTCCCCGGTTTCCTCACACAACCGCTACACGAGGTCACAGACCGGCCACATACACCCCTGGCAGACTGGGACACGTGAGAGACACGCCCGCGGATCTTCCCCGCGGACCCCTGCGCCCCATCGAACTGGCCACCGGTGCCGTGATGGCCGGCCTGACCGTCGGCCTGATCACCGTGGGTTCCCTGGTTCCCATGGCGGCGGCCCTGCAACTGGTCGCCGCGGTTCCCCTGGGTCTGCTGGCCCACCGCTACCGCCTGCGCGCGCTGGTCACCGCCAGCGTCGCGGCGGGCCTGGTCACCTTCGTCGCCGCGGGGATCATGCCCGCGCTCGGGGTGTTCGGCGCCGCGACGCTCGCGGGCATCATCGGCATCGTGAAGCGGCGCGGTGGCGGGCTGCCCACGGTGGTGGCGCTCGCGGCGGTCGCCGGGGTGGGCTGGGGACTGTTCTCGGTGGGTAGCCTGCTGCTGTTCTCGCGCACCAGGCAGCTGTTCTTCGATGCCCTCCGCAGTACCGCGGAGGGCATCCAGAACCTGGCCGCCCGGCAGGCGGCGCTGGAGCCGCTGGGCCGCGCCACCGCCGATCTCACCGACGCGCTGCTGCGCAACTGGTGGCTCTACCTCGGCGGTTCGGTCTTCCTCGGCGTGCTGTTGAGCGCGATCGTGTCGTGGTTCGTGCTGGGCTCGGTGCTGGACCGGCTGGCCTGGCTGCCCGGCAGCGACCGCCTCGACGCACCCGACGACGATCGGCCGGTCGGGCCACTGCCGGTCACCCTGCACGGCGCGGGCTACCGCTACCCCGGCGCCACCGCCGACGCGCTGTCCGGCATCGATCTGACCATCCACGCGGCCGAGTTCGTCGCCGTCGTCGGCCACAACGGCTCGGGCAAGTCGACGCTCACCCGCGTGCTCGCGGGCAGGCCGCCGACGACGGGCGCGGTCAGCAGGCCGGGTTCGGCCGGACTGGGCGAGCTGGGCGGCACCGCGCTGGTGCTGCAACGGCCGGAGAGCCAGACCCTCGGCGTCTCGGTGGCCGACGATGTCGTGTGGGGCCTGTCGGCCGAGCTGGCCGCCGAGGTCGACGTCGACGCACTGCTGGCCGAGGTCGGCCTGTCCGGCATGGGCAGGCGCGAGACCGCGACGCTCTCGGGCGGCCAGCAGCAGCGCCTCGCGGTCGCCGCCGCCCTCGCCCGGCGCCCCGCGCTGCTCATCGCCGACGAGGCGACCTCGATGATCGACCCCGACGGCCGCCGCGACCTGGTCGCGCTGCTGGCCGAGCTGCCGCGCAGGCACGGCACCGCCGTCGTCCTGGTGACCCACCACGAGGCCGACGCGAGCGCCGCCGACCGGGTGATCCACCTGGCCGACGGGCGCATGGTCGACCACCTCGCCCGCTGGCCGCAGCCCGCCCGCGATCAGCGCCGCGGCCCGATGGGCGCGACCATCCTCGAACTGACCGACGTGCGCCACACCTACAACCGCGGCACCCCGTGGGAGGCCCCCGCGCTGCACGGCGTCGACCTGTCGGTGCGGCAGGGCGAGGCACTGCTGATCGTCGGCGGCAACGGGTCCGGCAAGTCGACGCTGGCCTGGATCATCGCCGGCCTCATCGCGCCGAGCTCGGGCCGTTGCGAGTTGCGTGGCGATCCGGTCGACCAGCAGATCGGCCGGGTCGCGCTGGCCTTCCAGCACTCCCGGCTGCAACTGCAGAAGCAGACCGTCGGCGCGGAGATCGCCGACTGGGGCGGCCGGGCGACTGGCTCCGGCGCGGTCGGCCGGGCGCTGGACGCCGTGGGCCTGGACCGCCGCCTCGCCGCCCGCTCGGTCGAGGAGCTCAGCGGCGGGCAGGCCAAGCGGGTGGTGCTCGCGGCCATGGTCGCCAGCCATCCCCAGGTGGTGGTGCTGGACGAGCCGCTGGCCGGACTCGACCCGCAGGGCCGCGCCGAGATCGTGGAACTGCTCGCCCGGCTGCGTGACGCGGGGCAGACCCTGATCGTCATCTCGCACGACGTGGCCGATGTGACCGCGGTGTGCGACCGGACCGTCCACCTGGACGCGGGCGTGGTGGTCGAGACCGCGGGCGCGCGACGACCGGTCGGCGCGCAGCCCGCGCCGCTGCTGCCGGGACGCCCGGAAACCGTCTGGCGACTGGACAATCCACCGCACAACGAACCGGGAAGCGGAGTCGTCCGATGAGCACCGTGCTGCTGCGCGAGGTCCCCGTCGACAGTGTCGTGCACCGGTTGTGGGCAGGCACCAAGATGATCGCCGCCTTCCTGATCAGCCTGCTGCTGATGTTCCTGCCGACCTGGCCGGTGCTCGGCGTGATCATCGCGTTCCTCGTGCTGATCTGGGTGGTGGCCCGGCTGCCGCTGGGCGCGCTGCCCCGATTGCCCTGGTGGTTCTGGGGATTGGTGCTGCTCGGCGGTTTGATCAATGCCCCGATCGGGATGAAGGCGGTGCTCGGGTACGCGCAGGTCTTCGTCTTCGGCATGGTGCTGGTGGCCGCGTCGTTCCTGATCGCGTACACCACCCCTATGGGCGAGGTGGCGCCCGCGCTGGCGAAACTCGGTGCGCCGCTGCGCAAGTTGCGGATGCCGGTGGACGAGTGGGCGGTGGTCGTCGCGCTGACGCTGCGCGGGCTGCCGCTGCTGCTCGACGAGATCCGGGTGCTGCGCGCGGCGCGCAAACTGCGCCCGAAGGAGAACCTGCTGCACCGCGCCGCCGACGCCAACCCGCTCATCGACATCCTCACCGCGTGCATGGCCGTATCCACCCGTCGCGCGGGCGAACTCGGCGAGGCGATCACCGCGCGCGGCGGCACCGGCATGCTCACCGCGCACCCCAGCGCCCCGACTCGCCGCGACGCGGTCGCGCTCGGCGTCGTCGTCGCGGTCTGTGTGGGCGCGATCGCCCTGAGCATCGCCCTCTGAATCCCCCGCCGGGCATCCTCCGCCGGGCGGGATGCCGGGCGGGCGATACTGGCTGACGTGACCGACAGCGAGCACGCGGTACCCGCCTGGCGAGAGCCCACCGAAGGCGAATCGCGCTTGGCCGCCACCGCGGCGATCCTGACGATCGTGGTGGTCCAGGCGCTGCTCCCGAACGAGCTCCTGCCCACGCCGGTGTGGTTGCTGCCGATGCTCGAACTGGGTGTGATGGCGGTGCTGTTGATCGCCAACCCGAGCCGGATGGACCGTGAGGAACCCTGGATCCGCAGGCTCAGCCTGCTGCTGTCCGGCCTGATCAGCTTCGCGACCACGGTGTCGGCGCTGCGCCTGGTACAGACCATCGTCACCGGCGCGGACGAACGCGGGGCCGGGACGCTGCTCGGTAGCGGGGCGATGATCTGGGCGACCAACATCATCGCCTTCTCTCTGCTCTACTGGGAGTTCGACCGGGGCGGTCCCGCCGCGCGCGCCAACGGCCGCGAACCTCTACCCGACTTCTTGTTTCCGCAGATGCAGGACGCGCGGCTCGCGGGCACGGACTGGCGGCCGGAATACCTCGACTACCTCTACCTGGCCTTCACCAACGCGGCCTCGTTCGCACCGGCCGACGTGCTCCCGCTCTCCCGCTGGTGCAAGGTGCTGATGATGGCGCAATCCGCCATTTCCGTGGTCATCGGCACCACGATCGTCGCGCGCGCGATCAACATCATCGGGTAGGGGCCGAGCACGGTTCGCGATAGCGAATAACTATGAAAGGTTTGAGGTTTAAAACCTGAATTCACTGTCCAGCTACCCTCGGGCAGGCTATGGTTCATCTCGACATCGAGCTGGACCGCTATTCGCGCCGTCTCTAGCTTTCTCGGGGGAGCCATGATCTCGGCGCATTTCGTTTGGGCACGTCACCTGATGAACCAGATGGGAACGTTCACATGATCATCCGCAAGCTCGCCGCCGCGGCCATTCCGGTCCTCGCGGTAGCGCTCGTCGGCACCGGCGTGGCAGGGGCGGATCCGGTTACCCCGGACGTCGAGTACCGCACCGACCTGGTCGGCAACAAGGTCGTCACCACCCTCACCCACGGCACCTTCGCCATCGACGGCGGCACCGTCCACGTCCGCGACGAAGCGGGCGCGACCCTGGTCTCGCTGCCGCTCTCGGTCCGTGACGGCAGCCTGGAATACCCGCTGCCGCACGCCCTCCGCGAGGACAACCGGGTACTCGAGCTGACCGCCGTCAAGGACGTCGCGGCGGCCAAGCCCAACCTGACCCCGGTCGCCTCGCCCGCCGAGAACTACGCGGCACAGGCGAACTTCGCCTCCACCTTCGGCTTGGCCACCGCCATCGGCAGTTTCGTCGGCATGGCCATCGGCGCGGTCATCGGCCTGGTGGTCGGTGCGGCGGCGGGTGGCATCGGCGCGATCCCCGGCTTCGTCACCGGCGCGACCATCGGCGGCATCATCGGCACCCTCGTCGTCGGCGGACCCACGCTGGCCATCGCGGGCTTCGATCTGATCAACACGCTGCTGGCGCCGCCGGGTACCACGCAGTGGGCTCAGCAGACCAAATAGTCTGCGCAACAGCCGTATTGCCGGTCGCACCGACGCCTACACTGGCGTCGGTGCGACAAGGCAACGGACTCGACATTCCCGACACCCTCGGCGATCTGTGCGCGCCCGACCGGATGGCGCTGATCGTCTACGACATGCAGGTCGGCGTGCTCGGCCAGCTGCCCGACGGCCAGGAAGTCGTCGACCGGGTGGTACGCGTGGTCGAAGCCGCCCGCAGCGCGGGCTATCCGGTGATCTTCCTGCGGCACTTCTTCCCGCCGCGCCGCCTCTCCGGCGTCTACGCGATGCGCCTGCTGATGGGCTGGCAGCACGCGGAATCCATCGATGACGTGCAGTTCATCCTCCAGCGCGACACCCCCGGCTTCGAACTGGTGCCGGAACTGGTGCCCCGCGAGGACGAGCTGGTCCTGGACAAGATGACGATGTCGGCCTTCGAGGGCACCCCGCTGGCCGCGCTCCTGCGCGATCTGAAGATCGGCGCCTACGCCATCGCCGGCGTCGCGCTCGAGATCGGAATCGCGCCCACCGTCGCGCATTCCACCGACCTCGGCTTCATCCCGGTGGTCATCGGCGACGCCTGCGGCGGCCGCGACAAGGAAGCCATGGACAGGGCCTACGACGAGTTCACCTTCCAGGGAAACGCGCTGGTCACCGACGTCGCGACCATCACCGGCCTGATGACCGCAACCCCCTGACCGGCAACCCGACAGCACACACCGAACCACCACGGTTTCGGCCGCCTCGGCTCCGAGGGGCGATACGTAGCGCCGAAGGCGAAGTATCGCCCCCCGGAGCCGAGGTCACGAGGCCGAAACCCGCGGCGCCAGCCGCCGACGACACCGAAAACCCGCCGCGCCGGCCGCCGAGAATTCAGTCCCGGATGGCGTTCTTGGCCGCTTCCTGGGCGGAATCGACCTGGCCGGAGAACTTCCCGCCGGTCTTCTCGTCGACCACGTCACCGGCCTTCTCGATGACCCCGTCGACCTTGTCCGCATGCTGGGCAGCCAGATCCATCGCCTTGCCCGCCAGGTTCTTGAAATCCACCGTGCACTCCTCGCTGATTCGAACCGGTCCAACGCGATCACCCTAGCAACACCACAGCTTTCGCGGCAGGTCAGCTCGGTGAACTCGTCACCCCGTCCCAGATCGGATGCCACAGCCTGCCGGTGTCGGTCCAGGACTGGAAACGGACGGTGCCGGTGAGCTCGGGCGTGACCCACTCGGCGTCGTGGCATTCCTCGGCGGTCATCTCGTTGACGAACGGCGAGCTCGCGCGGTGCAGCCGCCGCAGTTCCCCCGCGATGCGCCGGGACTGCTCGACGCCGAAGCCGGTGCCGACGCGACCGATGTACACCAGCCCCTTCTCGTGCGGGATCCCGAGCAGCAGTGATTTGAACTCACGTTTGTCGCTGCGCCGCCAGCCGCCGACGACGACTTCCCTGCTGCGCCAATTGCGTTGCTTGAGCCAGGTCTGGGTGCGCTTACCCGGCTGATACATCGAGTCGACCCGCTTGGCGACCACCCCCTCCTGCCCCTGTTCCCGGCTGGCCCGCATCGTTTCGGCCCCCGAGCCCGCCAGCAGCGCGGAGACATTCATCGACGGCGCCAGTCTGCCCAGCGCCTCGAGCACGGCGCGCCGATCGCTGTACTTCTTGCGCAGCAACGAGGTGCCGTCGAGAAAGAGCACATCGAAGGCGACGAACACCGCCAGCGCCGAATCCGCTTGCAGTGCGGAGATATCCGACAGCCCCTTCGCGTCGAGGACCACGGCCTCACCGTCGAGGACCACCCGGTGCCCGGCCAGCTCGCCGCCGAGCGCGGCGAACCGGGGGTAGCGGGCGGTGACGGTGTTGCCCGCGCGGCTGCGGACGGTGACCGTGCCGTCGTCGATCTCGACGATCACCCGGAAGCCGTCCCACTTGGTCTCGAAGGCCCAGTCCCCCGCGTTCAGCGCCTCCACCTCGCCCGCGGTGGCGAGCATCGGCGACAGACCGCGCGGGAGGTCACCGGTCGCGCTGTCGTCCACCGGGACTCGCGGGGTCTGGTCGCGCATGAAGTGCATCAGCCACTGGTCGCCGTTGGTGCGGATGAAGGCGTAGCGGCCCCGCAGGCGGTCACCGACGAGTTCCACGATCACTTCGTCGTCGCGCCACTTCTCGGTGCGGTAGGTGCCGGAGTCCCAGATGGTCATCTCGCCCGCGCCGTACTCGCCCCTGGGGATGGTGCCGTGGAAATGCAGGTATTCGAGCGGATGGTCCTCGGTGCGCACGGCGAGCCGATTGTGTTTCGGTTCGGTCGGCGGGCCCTTGGGCACCGCCCACGACGCGAGCACGCCGTCACGTTCGAGCCGGACGTCGTAGTGCAGCCGACGCGCGTGGTGTTCCTGGACGACGAAGCGATCGCCGGGGCCCGGCTCCGGCGCCGCGGCGGGCACCGGCTCGGGGGTGCGCTCGGGGTCGCGCATGCTGCGGTATCGGGTGAGCGCGTCGGGTCGGCTGGGCAGCGGCGGGTCGAGATCGGTCAGCAGGTCGCCCTCGGCCTGCCAGCGCACGAGGACCTCGTCGAAGCGCAACTGGCGCAGGGACTTCGCGTCCTCGATCTCGGCCCAGCTCCGCGGCGCGGCGGCGTTGGGCTCGGCGCGACCGCGCAGCGAGTACGGGGCGATGGTGGTCTTGGCGGCGTTGTTCTGGCTCCAGTCCAGGAAGACCTTGCCAGGGCGAGCCGACTTCGCCATCGTCGCGGTGACCAGATCCGGGTGCAGCTGTTCGAGATTGGCGGCGACCTGCTTGGCGACGGTGGAGGCGCCCCGCGAACTCACCGGCCGGTCCAGCGGCACGTAGACGTGAATTCCCTTGCTGCCGCTGGTCACCGGGAACGCCCGCATCCCGATATCGGCGACCATGTCGCGCACCGCCAGCGCGACCAGCGCGCATTCGGCCAGCCCCGCACCGGGACCAGGATCGAGGTCGAACACGATCCTGGTCGCGGGGCCGCGCTGGTCGCCGTCGAAACGCCACTGCGGCACATGGACTTCCAGGGCCGCCTGCTGGCCGAGCCAGGCCATCCCCGCTTCGGAGTCGATCAGCGGGTAGGTCACCGTCCGGCTGGAATGCTCGATCGCCCGGCGCTGAATCCACGCCGGCGCGTGCTCGGGCAGATTCTTCTCGAAGAAATCGGGATGATCCACCCCGTTGGGCCACCGCTTGCGGGTGACCGGCCGCCCCGCGACATGGGGCAGCATCGCCTCCGCGATCGCCGAATAGTAGGCGATCACCTCGCCTTTGGTCGTGCCGGTCGCCGGGTACAGCACTTTGTCGAGGTTGCTGAGCTCAACCTCGATCGCCGGCTCACCCGGCGGACCCCGGAACTCCCGGCGGACCATCGACGCGGTTCGGCGGCGGGGACCGATAGTCTGCGGCCCCCGCGCACCGAATCAGGCCTGCGGTCCCGGATCGGTCGGGGCGGGGCCGCCTGCGGTGCTGCCGGGGCCTGCCTGCGGCGGAACGACCTTCTTCGCCGCGTCCTTGCCCTTCTCGATCTTGTCGCTGTACTTGCCGCCGGTCTTGTCGTCGATGAAGGTGCCGGCCTTGTCGACCGCATCGTTGATCTTGTCGGCGTTCTGTGCGGCCGCTTCCTTGCCCTTACCGAGCAAGCCCTTCAAGGTATCCACGAGACTCATCTGCCGATGTTCCTTTCCCGTAAGAAGCTGTCACTCCACATCCTCCCACCACGAAACCCGCGGTGGGAGGTCATTCGGAACCACCCGCTGGCCCGGCTTGGGCACCACCGTGGCGGTACCCGCTTCGGCCGCCGCGGACACCAGCCGGTGCACCGGCTCGGACCATCCGTGGAAGGCGAGGTTGAAGGTGGCCCAGTGGATCGGGACCAGCAGCCCGTAGCCGGGGTCGCCCAGGCACAGGTCGGCGTGCGCGCGCACCGCTTCCTCGGGATTCATGTGCACGTCGGTCCAGCGCTCGTCGTAGGCACCGATCGGCAGCAGCGTCAGATCGAACGGGCCGAGGACCGCGCCCGCCTGCGCGAAGGCCTTCGTGTAGCCGGTGTCGCCGCCGAAATAGACCCGCTTGGTGGGTCCGGCCAGCGCCCAGGACGCCCACAGCGTGGTGTTGCGGACCAGCCCGCGGCCGGAGAAGTGCCTGGCCTCGGCGCAGGTGACGGTGAGGCCGCGGTCGTTGTCGTCGCGGCCGAGCGAGACCGAGCCGCCCCAGTCGAGTTCGATGATCCGGTACTCGGGCACGCCCCAGTGACGCAGGTGCGCGCCGATACCGGTGGGCACGACGAACGGCGCGAGCTGCTCGTGGACCAGGGCGTCGACGGTGGCCTTGTCCAGATGGTCGTAGTGATCGTGGGAGATGATCACCGCGTCGACGGCGGGCAGCTCCGACAACTCACCGGGGACCGGATGCAGCCGGGCCGGGCCGATCACCGGCGACGGCGAGACCCGCTCACTCCACACCGGGTCGGCCAGCACGCGGTAGCCGTCGAGTTCGATCAGCGCGCTCGCGTGCCCGTACCAGGTCACCGCCAGCGGGGCGGCCTCGGCGGGCGGGGCAGGCGTCTCGAGCGGGACCGGACGCGACGGCCTGCCGACCCGGCTCTTGGTCAGGCCCGACCACAGCAGCGACGGCGCCGCGCCGGCGGCCATCATGCTGCTCGGCTCGGTGTTGTGGAACCGGCCGTCGCGATACGACGACTTGCCCAGTGCGCTCGGTGCGATGTCCGCGGGGCCCGCGCCGAGGGCGGTGGGCAGTCCCCACACCGCACGCGCTACCCAGGCGAGCCCGAGCGTGCTCGCCACCGACCCCGCAACGCGTGCGAGCCGCATCAGCGGCCCACGAACTTCGCCGGGCGCTTCTCCTGCCGAGCCAATCGGCCCTCCTTGGCATCGTCGCTGGTCCAGGCGGCTTCCAGGGCGGCCCGCTGCTGCGCGCTGGCCGGATCGCGGGTGCCGTCGTCGTTGAGCAGCAGTTTCATCGCCTGCAGCGACAGTGGTGCGAGCGCGGCGATGGACTTCGCCCAGTCCTGCGCGTCGGCGAGGGTGCCGAGCTTGTTGGCGAAGCCGAAGGTGTAGGCGTCGGCGGCCGAGACCGGGTCGGCCGCGAGCAGGATGGTGCGCGCCGGACCGCCGCCGATCAGCGAGACCAGCCGCGAGACCGTCCAGCGATCGACCGAGATGCCCAGCTTGGCGGCGGGCACCGCGATGAACGCGTCCGGCTCGATCACCCGCAGGTCCGACGCGATGGCCAGCTGCACGCCCGCGCCGAGCGCGCCGCCGTTGATCGCCGAGATCACCGGCACCGGGAGGGATTCGATGGTGTGCAGCATGTCGAGCAGGCCGCCGAGGAAAGACTCGGAGTAGACGCCCGACAGGTCGGCGCCCGCGCTGAAGATCGGGCCGCGGCCGGTCAGCACGATGACCCGGGCGCCCTGTGCCACCGCGTCGAGCATCGCTTCGCGCAGCAGTCCGACCAGCTCTTCGCTGAGTGCGTTGCGCCGTTCCTCGCGCTGCATTTCGATGGTGATCACATCACCATCGCGGGTCACGCCGAGCATGCATCCTCCCCAGAAGTACCGACACCGTGGATGCCATAACTCTGCCACAGGCAGCCGTCGGCGCCCGGTAAGGCGATAGCATCGGCGGCTGTGGCGACCGACTTCGACATCCTGGTGATCGGTGCCGGCCAGTCCGGTCTCTCCGCCGGTTACCACCTGCGCCGCCTCGGGTTGGTCCCCGAACGCGATTTCCTCATCGTCGACCACGCGCCGGGTCCGGGCGGGGCCTGGCAGTTCCGGTGGCCCTCGCTCACGCTGACGACCGTCAACCGGGTGCACGATCTGCCGGGGATGTCCTTCGCCGAGACGCTGCCGCCCGGCTCGGAGTCGGCGCCGGCGGCCACCGCGGTGCCGCACTACTACGAGCTCTACGAGAAGCGCTTCGACCTGCGGGTTCGCCGCCAGGTGACGGTCGACGTGGTCTGCGATCGGACCGCCGACGGGCAGTCCTGCGCCGGTCGCGGAGAGGTGCTGCACGTCGAGACCGACGGCGCGGGGACGCTGCGCACGCGCGGATTGATCAACGGCACCGGTACCTGGGAGCACCCGTTCATCCCGGTCTATCCGGGCGCGGACACCTTCACCGGCCGGCAGTTGCACACCCGCGACTACCGCACCGCCGCCGAGTTCGCGGGCAAACACGTGGTCATCGTCGGCGGCGGCATCTCGGCGGTGCAATTGCTCGACGAGATCTCCCAGGTGACGTCCACCACATGGGTCACCCGCAGCGAGCCGGTGTTCCGTTCGCTGCCGTTCCGCGAGGAGGACGGTCGCGCGGCCGTCGCGATCGTGGAGGACCGGGTGCGCCGCGGGCTCCCGCCCGGATCGGTGGTCTCGGTGACCGGCCTGCCGCTCGACGAGCGCCTGCGCGCCGCGCGCGATCGTGGCGTGCTGCGGCGGCAGCCGATGTTCGAACGAATCGAGCCGACCGGGGTGCGCTGGGCCGACGGACGGTTCCAGGACGCCGACGTCATCCTGTGGGCGACCGGGTTCCGCAGCGCGCTCGACCACCTGGCGCCGCTGCGGCTGCGCGGCCCCGGCGGCGGCATCACGATGACCGGCAGGCTCGCCACCCAGGTGGCGGTCGACCCGCGGGTGCACCTGATCGGCTACGGACCCTCGGCCAGCACCATCGGCGCCAACCGGGCGGGCCGGGCCGCGGCCGCCGAACTGACCGACTACCTGGGGATCAAGCCAGCCCGGCGCTGAAAGTGGCCGGATCGGGGCCGACCCGGGTGCCGGTATCGAGCCGGTTGATCGCCTCCATCGCCTGCGCGTCCAGTTCGAAGGAGAGCACGTCGAAGTTCTCGGCGATGCGCGACGGGGTGACCGACTTCGGGATGACGATATTGCCCAGCTGCAGATGCCAGCGGATGATCACCTGCGCCGGCGTGCGGTCGAGCTCCTTGGCGATGGTGACCACGGTCGGGTTGTCCAGCAGCGTGCCCTGCCCCAGCGGGCTCCACGCCTCGGTGGCGATGGCGTGGTTGGCGTCGTACTGGCGCAGTTCGCGCTGCGCGAGGGTGGGATGCAGTTCGATCTGGTTGACCGCCGGGGTCTCGCCGGTCTCGGCGATCACGGTCTCCAGGTCGATCACCCGGAAGTTGGAGACGCCGATCGAGCCGATCCGGCCCTGCGCCTTGAGCGCCTGGAAGGCGCGGAAGGTGTCGACGTAGCGACCGGCCGACGGCACCGGCCAGTGGATCAGGTACAGGTCCAGATAGTCCAGGCCCAGGCGCCGCATACTGGCGTCGAAGGCGCGCAGCGTGCTGTCGTAGCCCTGCTCGGCGTTCCACAGCTTGGTGGTCACGTAGATCTCGTCGCGGGGGATGCCCGAGGCGCGGATGGCGCGGCCGACGCCCTCCTCGTTGCCGTAGATCGCGGCCGTGTCGATGCTGCGGTAGCCGACTTCCAATGCCTCGGCCACCACCGGGGTGACGTCGTCCTCCGGCACCTGGAACACACCGAAGCCGAGCTGCGGAATGACATTGCCGTCATTGAGCACGATGGTGGGAACAGGGCTGCTAGCGCTACGGAAGGTCACCCGTTCGACGGTAGAAGTGGTTCGCCGTACCGTCAACGACGCACCCTCGCGTGTTTCCCCCGGTTCCGGATCGGGTAGGAAGCGGGGCGCCGGTCAGTGAACGACCCCGGGAAGACCGATTCGCCGGTAACGCGCCTGCCGTCGGGCCCGCAGTTCCGCCGTCGGCGCCGCGCGCAGGGCGGCCAGTTCCTCGGTCACCGCGAGCACCATGCGCCGGGAGAAGGCGACCGGTTCGTCGGCGGCGTCGGGGTGTTCGTCGACGATGCGGTCCACGACGCCGTCGGTTTGCAGGTCGAGCGCTCGAATGCCCTGTGCCGCAGCCAGTTCCGCCGCGTGCGAGGTGTCACGGAAGACGATGGCGCTCGCGCCCTCCGGCGGCAGCGGGGCCAGCCAGCCGTGCCCGGCGGCCAGCACCCGATCGGCCGGGAGCAGGGCCAGCGCGCCGCCGCCGGTGCCCTGGCCGAGCAGGATCGACACGGTCGGGGTGTCGAGGGTGACCAGGTCGGCCAGGCAGCGGGCGATTTCGGGGGCGAGCCCGCGCTCCTCGGCCTCCTTGGACAGCGCGGCGCCGACGGTGTCGATCACCAGGACCAGCGGCAGGCGCAGCTCCCGGGCCAGTGCCATCGCCCGGCGCGCCTCGCGCAGGGCGGCCGGGCCCATGGTGTGCTCGCCCTGCTGGCCGGAGCGGTCGTGGCCGAAGACGACACAGGGCTGTCCGCCGAACCGGGCCAGCGCCAGCACCACGGTGCGATCGGATTCGCCCTGGCCGGTGCCGCTGAGCGGAACCCGTTGGGTCACATGGCGAAGCAGGTCACGGATGCCGGGACGGCCGGGCCTGCGGGTGCTCAGTACCGAATCCCAGGCGCTCGCCGTGGAAGCGGCGGCGGTGGCCGGACTGCGTACGGGCGCGGCCCATCCCGGCTCGGCGGTGACCGGCAGGACGACGCCGCTCGCGACGCTCAAGGCCCGGTGGGCGATCCGGCGGAACACCTCGACGGTGACCACACCGTCGATCACGCCGTTGCGGTAGAGGTTCTCCGCCGTCTGCACACCGGGCGGAAAAGGCTTGCCGTACAACGCTTCGTACACGCGAGGGCCGAGGAATCCGATCAGCGCGCCCGGCGCGGCGAAGGTGATGTGGCCCAGCGACCCCCAGGACGCGAACACCCCACCCATCGTGGGATCCCGCAGATACACCAGATAGGGATGCCCCGCCGCCTTGTGCACCGCGACCGCCCCCGCGATCTTCACCATCTGCACGAAAGCGACCGTGCCCTCCTGCATCCGGGTCCCGCCGGACGTAGGCGAGGCGATCAGCGGCAACCCCAGTTCGGTGGCCCGCTCCACCGCCGACACGATCCGCTCGGCCGCGGCCACCCCCACCGATCCCGCCAAAAACGCGAACTCACACGCGATCACGGCCACCCGCCGCCCGCGCAACAACCCCTCCCCCGTCACCACCGACTCATCGGTCCCGGCCCGCCGCTCGGCGTCGACCAACTCCTGGCGATACCGCGGCGACACCGCGGGCTCGACCGGCGGCTGGTCCCAGCTCAGAAACGAATCGGTGTCGAGCAACTGCCCGATCAGGTCGAACGCCGACATACGCACGCGCTGAGCCTAGCGGGATCGGCCGCTAGCGAGCCGAGGGAACGGGACCTTCGGGGTGAGCGGTGCACGCGCTGCTCACGCTTCACCGTCGCCTGGGTACGGGTACGCGGCGCGGTTCGTCGTGGCATTCCGTTATGAACGACTACCGAGTGCTGCCGAGCAGCTGATCGATCCGCTGTGTGGCTGGCGGATCGGATCGGGGCAGCGGGGTGCTGAGGGGCGAAGCGGGGCTGCTGCCTTCATCGCGGCAGCCCCGGGTTCGGCTCAGTAGCCCTGCATGACCTTGCGCAGGGCGTACTCGGTCAAGGAGACCAGGGCCTGCTTGGCGGGCTCCCGGCGGCGGGCGTCGATCGACATGATCGGCACGTCGGCGGGGACCGCGAGGGCCTGGCGGATGTCCTCGAGCGGGTACTTCGGTGCGTCGTCGAACTCGTTGAGCGCCACCAGGAACGGTAGACCGCGAGCCTCGAAGTAGTCGACAGCGGCGAAGCTGTCTTCCAGCCTGCGGGTGTCGACCAGCACCACGGCGCCGATGGCGCCGCGGATGAGGTCGTCCCACATGAACCAGAACCGGTACTGGCCGGGCGTGCCGAACAGATACAGGACCAGGTCGTCGGCGAGGCTGATCCGGCCGAAGTCCATCGCCACCGTGGTGGTCGACTTCATCGGAATGCCGGTCAGGTTGTCGATTCCGGTACTGGCGTTGGTGACCAACGCCTCGGTGCGCAGCGGAACGATCTCCGACACCGCACCGACCAACGTGGTCTTACCGACACCGAAGCCACCGGCGACAACGATCTTCGCCGAAGTCGGCTTGCTCGTGCGGGTGTCGACCTGCGCCGTCGAATCAAATACGCCGGAGTCCACTGAGAACCCTTTCGATCAGCTCGCGACGTTCATCGTCGCTGGAATCGTCTTTCAAAGTCGCCGAGACCCGGACATGACCGGCCTCGATGAGGTCGGCCACGAGTACCCGCGCTACACCGATCGGGATACCCAATTGGGCAGCTATCTCGGCAACGGACGGCGATTGCCTGCACAACTCCACGATGGACGTTTCGAGGTTGTTCAGTTCGAACTGCCGCTCCATGGCGACCGGATGCGATGCAACGAGAGCCTCCAACGCCAACTCGACCGCCGGCCTGGTGCGGCCGGCAGTCAAGGAGTACGGGCGGACGAGGCTGGGCTCGGCGCTCCCCATGCGGTGATCGTCTATGTCCATCCCACCATCAGGAACCCATCGTGACGCGTGGCGTGGCCTGGACGGTCTGGCCCACACGCTCGACCAACAGAGCCATTTCGTAGCCCACCTGACCGATGTCACACGAGGTGTTGGTCAGGACCGCGAGATACGAGCCGTCGCCGACTGCCATGAGCAGTAGGTAACCGTGCTCCATCTCGACGACGGACTGCAGTACCGTACCGCCTTCGAACAGATTGGACACGCCGACGGAAAGGCTTGCCAGACCGGCGGTGACGGCGGAGAGCTGCTCCGCGCGGTCCACCGGAAGCTGGGCGCTCGCGGCCATCAGCAGGCCGTCAGCCGAGACCAGGACGGCATGGGCTACGCCAGGAACCTCGTTGGCGAAGTTCGAAACCAGCCAATCCAGCTGACGGTTCGTACCACCTAGATCGGGGTTCATCGGTCTCCTTTATCTCCGGTTAGGTTCATTGCCTTCATTGCGCGGCCATCCCGGACGCCCTGCTGGTGACGACTCAAGCTGGACCTGATCGTTTCGGGATCACGTTGCGGGGTGGTGTCGGCCTTACCGGTCACACCGCCAGGCACGAGCCTGCCGCCCGGGTTGCGCTGAGGCAAGCCCGCAGCGGTACGAACCTCGGGCTGAGCCTCGCTGGCCCGGCGTGCGGCCTGCCATCCTTCGTCACCCGGTGATTCGAAGGCAGCCGCCATCTGGGACCGGTCGGAATTCTCGTCCGTGAGCCACGCCGACATCATCTCCGCGAAGATCGGCGTTCCGCCCATGACGGAATCACCTTCCGGTGCCGGCTGCAACCTGGTCTGGAAGAACGACGCAGCCTTGGCCGGATTCGACCGGAAGCTGTGCCGACCCGGATCGCGCCCTGCCGACGCAGCGTTCTCCGGCCCCGCAGGATCCCGATCCCGTTGGGGCAGAGCCACTCCTGGCCCGGCGTTCGCCTGCGGTACCACAGTAGCGCCGGGATCGCGCTGGGGCAGCCCATTCGGCGCAGCCGGACGCTGCGGCAGGCCGTTGGGCGCCTCCCGCTGCGGCAGACCGGCCGCGGGAGCCCGCTGCGGGAGCCCGTTGTCGCCGGAATCACGCTGCGGCGCAGGGGCACCCGGCGCGCCGCGCTGGGGCAGACCGTTGGCGGGACGCGGCGGCTGACCGGCCGGGTCACGCTGCGGCAGACCACCGCGCTGCGGCAGCCCGGTGGACGGATCACGTTGCGGCAGACCACCGGCCTGCTCGCGCTGGGGCAACCCGGTGGAGGGGTCACGCTGGGGCAGACCACCGGTCTGCTCCCGCTGCGGGAGACCATTGGCCGGATCACGCTGGGGTAGGCCACCGGTCTGTTCCCGCTGGGGCAGGCCGTTCGACGGATCACGCTGCGGGAGACCACCGCTCTGCTCGCGGTGCGGCAGCCGCGCCGCCGGATCACGCTGCGGCAGGCCGCCGGTCTGGTCCCGCTGCGGCAGCCCGTTGGACGGGGCGCGCTGCGGCAGGCCGGTCGACGGATCACGCGAGACCGGACCGGAATCACGCTGCGGCGCACCGTTGCCCGCGGGGTCACGCTGGGGCAGCCCGGTGGACGGGTCACGCTGGGGCAGGCCGCCGGTCTGCTCCCGCTGCGGGAGACCGTTGGCCGGATCACGCTGGGGTAGACCACCGGTCTGCTCCCGCTGGGGCAGGCCGTTGGCGGGACGCTGCGGCAGCCCGGCCGACGGATCGCGCGGCGGCGCGCCGTTGGCGCCCGGCGAGCGCTGCGGCAGACCACCGGCGGTGGTGTCGCGCTTGGGCGGCGCGGTGTCGCGCGGCGGCGGGGCCTGCTCGCGCGCCGGAGCGCCGTTGGTGCCCGGCGCACGCTGCGGCAGTCCACCGGCCAGCGACTGCGGGGCACCGGCGGGCTTGGGATCGCCCGGCTGCCCCGGCGCGGACGGCGCGCCCTGCGGACGCTGCGGTCCACCGGGTCCGCCCGGCCCACCGGCCGCGAGGTTGCGCTTGGGCAGATTGGCCGCGGCCAGCTTGCCGCGCTGCGGCACGTTGCCCTGACCGGGCGCCGGCGGACGCAGGGTCGGCGAGGACTGCTCGGCGGCGTCCTGCTGCAGGCCCTGGGCCATCGAGTTCCCGGGCTGCCGCTGCGGCAGCCCACCCTGACCGGCCGGGATCGGCCCGCTGCTGACACCGGGATCGACGGTGACCATCACGTTGCCGCCCGGGGTCCGGGTGATCGCGCGGGTCTGCATCGTGCTCTGCTGGTTCTGCGGGTTCGGGCGCTGCTGCTGCGG
This sequence comes from Nocardia canadensis, assembly GCF_032656385.1. Classification (NCBI taxonomy): domain Bacteria; kingdom Bacillati; phylum Actinomycetota; class Actinomycetes; order Mycobacteriales; family Nocardiaceae; genus Nocardia; species Nocardia canadensis. Next base: position 574,821 of record NZ_JAVCWB010000002.1, on the reverse strand, counting down.
CGGCGCCTGCTGCTGCAGCTGCTGCGGCGGCACCACCGGGCCGCCGGCGCCGGAGACGATCAGGCCGACCGGCACGTGCACGGTGACGGTGACGCCCGGATCGCGCGCGGTGTCGAAGGTCGGACGCAGGCGCACGGTCAGACCGTGCCGCTCGGCGAGCCGGCCGACTACGAACAGACCCATGTGGCGGGCGGTGTCGGGACCGGGCTCGGCGGTCTGCTCGAGCCTGCGGTTGATCTCCGACATCTCCTGCGGCGGCATACCGATACCGCGGTCGGCGACCTCGATCAGCAGACCCTGATCATGGGCCTGGGCGAAGGTGAACTTGACGTCGGTCTCCGGCGGGGAGGCCCGCAGCGCGTTGTCGAGCAGCTCGGCGAACAGGTGCGCCATGTCGGAGGCGGCCGGTTCGACCAGCGAGCCACGCGGGGTCGCGCCGAGCTTGACCCGTTCGTAGTCCTCGACCTCGGAGATCGCGGCACGCAGCACGTCGGCGATCTCGACCGGGGCCGACTTGGTCCGGCGCTGCTTGGTACCGGCGAGGATGAGCAGGTTGTCACCGTTACGGCGCATGCGCGCCGCGAGGTGGTCGAGCCGGAAGAGGTTCTCGAGCAGGCGCGGGTCCTTCTCGTCGTACTCCATCGCCTCGATGAGGGTGAGCTGATGGTCGACGAGCGACTTGGAGCGCCGGGCCAGAGTCTCGAACATGTCGTTGACCTGCGAACGCATCTGCGCCTGATCACTCGCCAGGCGCAGCGCCTGACCGTGGATGTCGTCGACGGCGCGGGCCAGCTGGCCGATCTCCTCGTCGGAGCGCACCGGCATCGGCTCGAGCGGCACGTCCTCGGGGGCGGCGCCGTTACGCAGCTGGGCGACCTCGTGCGGCAGATCGGACTCGGCGACGCGCAGCGCGGCCAGGCGCAGGCGGTGCAGCGGCACGATCATCGAGCGGGCGACGAACACGGCCAGCAACAGCGCGGCGAGGATCGTCGCGATGACGACGCCGGTGTAGGACCAGGCGCCGGTGGCGGCGGTGGTGGTGAGTTCGTCCATGGACGACTCGATGGCCTTGGTGGCCTGGTCGACGACGCCCTCGTAGCCGACGAGGCTGGTGACGAGCGACGTACGCATGTCGCCGATGGGCAGTTTGCCCGCCGCGACCTCGGGGCTGCTGACCAGGTTCTGCCGGACGTCGGCCTGCGCCTTGAGGTCCGCGATCACCCGATCGCCGTCGGGGAAGCGGTTGGCCAGCACGTCGAGCAGGTGCCGCTCGGTGGCGACACCGGTGATGAAGTCCTGCGAACCCTGCGGCAGACCGCGCAGCATCTCGGAGATGCCTGCCAGCTGGTCGACGAGCACGGAACGGGTGTTGAGCGAGTCGACGAGGCGCAGCTTGGCCTGGTCCATGACCGGATCGCTGACCTGGGCGATGGTGGTCTCGACGATGTCGACGCTGTCTTTACGCATCTGCTCGACCGAGGCCAGCGCGGGCTCGGCCGACGAGGTCAGCGCCTTGCCCTGGCCGCGCACGTTCTTGGCCTGCGAGATCATCCGCTGCAGCGCCTCGTGCGCCCGCGGCAGATCGGTCAACCGGCCCAGTGAGGACTCGGCGGCGGCGATGGCCGCATCGAGATCGGCGAGGTCCTTGTCGGTGACCAGGGTGACCCCCGGCCCCGCGGGAACCATCTGACTACCGGTGACCCGCGCCGAGGTAGCACTCAGCGCGGTGACCGACGGAATCGAGTCGACCTGCTCATTGATGCTCGACAGCCGGTTGGCCTCCGAGAACTCCGAGGTAATTCTCGACACGCCGAGCCCGACCGCGACCGCGAGCGGCACGGCCAGCACGGCCGTAACCTTCCAACGCAGGTCCCAGTTGCCGAGCGCCCAGCGCTTGCTGCCGGACCTAGCGGCGTCACGCATCTCCCACTCACTTTCCAAACTGGCCTCGTACCTTGCGCCATCAGCGAACCTCCACAGGCGCGATGGCGGCTCACCAGAGTTGACTGGCCGAGAACTGCGGCTGGCCGAGAAATTGCGTCTACGACTGCCCGAATAAGTGACATCAGATTCTAACGGATCAATAACTTCTTGGCTGACTCCCGGTAGAGGTCCGCGCGATGACCTGCCCGTTCCAGGCAAAACCAAAGGTCGCGGCACCCCCTCGGGTGTCGCGTGAAGTCTGCCACAATCATCAGGATCTATCGAGCGGGCATCGAAGCGAGGCTAGGGAGTCACGGGCTTGGACGTGGAACACGAGTACCGACCGGTCTATCAGACCAGTCTGGTCGACCCAGCCGACTTCTGGTCCGCCGCAGCTCAGGCCATCGAGTGGGACGTGGCGCCGCAGCAGATCGTCGACGCCGCCGACAAGCGCGCGGCCCGCTGGTTCCCCGACGCCCGGCTCAACACCTGCGTCAACGCGCTGGACCGGCACGTGCGAGCGGGCACCGTCGCCGAGGGCGGGCACGCCGATCAGGCCGCCCTCATATATGTCTCCGCTATGACGGACACCACCACCGTCTACACCTACGCCGAGCTGCTCGACGAGGTCGCCCGATTCGCCGGAGCCATGCGTGATCTCGGCGTCGTGGCCGGTGACCGGGTGGTGATCTACCTGCCGATGATCCCCGAGGCCGTGATCGCGATGCTGGCCTGCGCCCGCATCGGCGCGGTGCACTCGGTGGTGTTCGGCGGCTTCGCCGCGCCCGAACTGGCCGCCCGCATCGACGACGCCGAACCGGTCCTGGTGGTCACCGCCTCGGGCGGCATGGAGCCCCACCGCCGCATCGACTACCCGCCGATCGTGCTGCAGGCGCTGGATCTGGCGCAGACGGCGTCGGTGCGCACGGTGATCGTCAAGCAGCGCCCGGAGTTCCCGACCATCGAGTTCCCGGCAGCGCTGCCCGCCACCGACGTGCTGCCGTCCTCGGAGCAGACCGTCGCGGCCCGCTGGGTCGACTGGGCCGCCACCGTCGCCGACGTCACCCCGGCCGAGCCGGTCTCGGTCGCCGCGACCGATCCGCTCTACATCCTCTACACCTCGGGAACCACCGGCAAACCCAAGGGCGTGGTCCGCGACAACGGCGGGCACGCGGTCGCGCTGGCCTGGTCGATGCGCAATATCTACGACGTCGGCCCAGGTCAGGTGTTCTGGGCGGCCTCCGATGTGGGCTGGGTCGTCGGCCACTCCTACATCGTCTACGCGCCGCTGCTGGTCGGCGCGACGACCGTGCTCTACGAGGGCAAACCGGTCGGCACCCCCGACGCGGGGGTGTTCTGGCGGATCATCGACGAGCACGACGTGCGGGTGCTGTTCACCGCGCCGACCGCGTTGCGCGCGATCCGACGGGCCGATCCCGAGGCCGCCGCCGCCCACCGCCACGACCTGTCCCGGCTGCGCGCGCTGTTCTGCGCGGGCGAGCGGCTGGACCCGGCCACCTTCGAATGGGCCTCCGGCACCCTGCTCGCCGACCACCCCGACACCCCGGTGGTCGATCACTGGTGGCAGACCGAGACCGGCTGGCCGATCTGCGCCGACCCGCTCGGCCTGCAGGAACTGCCGGTCAAACCCGGTTCGTCGTGCGTGCCGGTGCCCGGCTACCGGCTGCGGGTGCTCGACGCGAACGGCAATCCGGTGCCGACCGGCGTCGAGGGCAACATCGTCATCGGGCTGCCGCTGCCGCCCGGCGCGCTGACCGGGCTGTGGCGCGACCGCGAGCGGTTCATCCGCTCGTATCTGTCGGCCTTCCCCGGCCACTATCTGACCGGCGATTCCGGTTACTTCGACGAGGACGGCTACCTCTACGTCCTCGGCCGCAGCGACGACGTGATCAACATGGCCGGGCACCGTCTCTCGGCGGGCAGCATCGAGGCCGCCATCGCCGGGCACGACGCGATCGCCGAATGCGCCGTGATCGGTGTGCCCGACGAGCTCAAGGGCCACCTGCCGCTGGCCTACGTTGTGCTCAAGCAGGGTGTGGAGGTCGATCCGGAGCAGTTGCGGACCGAGCTCGCCGAGCGGGTGCGCGAGCAGATCGGCGCCATCGCCACCCTGCACAGCGCGATCATCGTTTCGGGCCTGCCCAAGACCCGTTCGGGCAAGATCCTGCGCAAGACGATCCGCCAGCTCACCGCCGGGGAACAGGTGGAGACGCCGGCCACCATCGAGGACCCGGCCGTGCTCACCGCGCTGGCCGACCGCATCCTGGCGAATCCGCCGCTGGGCAATCCGCCCCCGGCCGCGCAGGACACGCCCACCCCCGACCTCGACGGCGACCCGGTGGCCCCGACGGCCTGACCATCGGGCCCGGTGGTGGCCGCCGCCCCTAGGATTGCGGCGTGACCGATCGTGCTGCCTCCACTGTCCTGGTCGTCGACGACGACGAGGACGTCCTCGCCTCGGTCGAACGCGGCCTGCGGCTGTCCGGGTTCCAGGTGCTGGTCGCGCGCGACGGCGCCGCCGCTCTGCGCGCCGTCTCCGAGCACGCGCCCGACGCGGTGGTGCTCGACATGAACATGCCGGTGCTCGACGGCGCGGGCGTGGTGACGGCGTTGCGGGCGATGGGCAACGACGTGCCGGTCTGCGTGCTCAGCGCCCGCGCCTCGGTCGACGACCGGATCGCGGGCCTGGAGTCCGGGGCCGACGACTACCTGGTGAAACCGTTCGAACTGGCCGAGCTGGTGGCCCGGATCCGGGCCCTGCTGCGCCGCCGCACCGATGCCCCGGAGCCGGTCGCGCCCGGCGCGATCAGCGTCGGCCCGCTCCAGATCGACGTGGCCGGATACCGGGCGCTGCTGCACGGCAAGGAAATCGAGCTCACCAAACGAGAATTCGAATTGTTGTCGACGCTGGCCCGGAATGCGGGTGTGGTGTTGACGCGTGAACGGCTGCTGGAATTGGTGTGGGGTTACGATTTCATAGCCGATACGAATGTCGTCGACGTGTTCGTCGGATACTTGCGACGCAAACTCGAAATAGATGACACGCCAAGGATTTTGCACACGATTCGCGGCGTAGGGTTCGTGCTCCGGGAACCGAAATGATCGAGGCCCCGCCGAAACGCCGTCGGAGACAATCGTTTTCGCTCCGAACTCGGGTCGCGGGCGCGGCCGCGGCGGGTGCCGTCATCATCGTCTCGATCGCCGCATTCGTGGGTTTCCAGGCGATCGAACGCAACAATGTGACCCAAACCGACCAGCAGCTCGAGATCGCCTCGCGGATCGTGCTGATCGAGCCGGTGCTGGCCACCGGCTTCGTCAACCTGACCGGTCTGCAGACCACCATGGCGCTCACCGTGCGCGACAACGGCCAGGTCACCGCGTCCAGCTCCACCCAGCTGCCCGATCTGCCGCCGGGCTCGCAGACCGTCGAGGTCAACGACCAGCCGTACCGGGTGCTCACCACCACCGAGAACCAGCCGGCGGGACGCACCGTCTCCCTGGCCATCCCGACCACCGAGGCCGCCAAGGCCACCGCGGACCAGCAACGCTGGGTGCTGCTGGGCGCCGCGATCGCGGTGGCGGCGGCCGCGGCGCTGGGCTGGCTGCTGGCCGGTCGCGCCGTGGGGCCGATCGTGAAGCTGACCAAGCAGGTCTCCGCGCGCAGTTCCTTCGGCGACCCCGACCACTCCGCCCAGCCGGTCGACGGGTCCGGTGTCGACGAAGCGGTCAAACTGGCCGACGCGGTGAACACCATGCTGGCCCGCGTCGACGAAGCGCAGGCCGAGACCGCCGCCGCGCTGGAGACGGCCCGCGATTTCGCCGCCGTGTCCGCCCACGAGCTGCGCACCCCGCTGACCGCGATCCGCACCGACCTCGAGGTCCTGCGCACCCTCGACCTCACCGACGAGCAGCGCCGCGAGATCCTCGACGACCTCGCCCGCAACGAGACCAGGATCGAGACCACGCTCACCGCGCTGGAACGCCTGGCCCGCGGCGACCTCACCGCCGAGGCCGACCACATCCCCACCGATGTGGCCGATCTGTGCGACCAGGCCGCCCACGACGCCATGCGCCACAACCCCGGCCTCTCGGTCCGCATCGACACCGACGCCGAGCTCGTCACCCGTGGGCTGCCCGCCGGTCTGCGGCTCGCGATCGACAACGCGCTGACCAACTCGGTCAAGCACGGTGGCGCCACCCATGCCGTCGTCTCGGCGCATCGCGCGCCCGGCGGTCGCATCGTCATCGCCGTCGACGACAACGGCACCGGCGTGCCGGTCGCCGAGCGCGACGCCGTCTTCGCCCGCTTCGCCCGCGGGACCAATGCCAGCAAGGGCGGGTCCGGCCTCGGCCTGGCGCTGGTGGCCCAGCAGGCCCAATTGCACGGCGGGCGGGCCTATTTCGAGGACAGCGCGTTCGGCGGGGCTCGGCTGGTCATCGAACTGCCGGCCCGGGACACGCCCTAGACGCGCGATAGCCCCGCCGCCGCGACAAGGCGCGACGACAGGGCTATCACGGAGCTATTGATCAGCCTCGTCGAGGGATCAGGGCAGCACCTGCGGCACCGACTCCGGGATCACCAGGCCGATGACGGCACCGATCACGGCACCGGTCAGCGCGGTCGAGATCACCGACGGGATGGCGCAGAAGACGTAGCCGATGATGAACGCGGCCAGTGCGGGCACGCACATGATCGCGGCGGCCAGCGCGCCGATGGTGGCGCCGGCGGCCGCACCGTTCTGGACCGGGTCGTGGTTGCCGGCCTCGGGGTTGGTGGCGATGTCCTTCAGCTCGGTGCTGGTGTCGCCGGACAGCTGCGGCGCCATCTGCACGGTCTTGCCGTCGGCGGAGACCACCGAGGCGATCGCGATGGCGTTGCCGTCGACGGTGTTGAACTTGAGCGGGACCTCGCCGACGGTGACACCGGTGGCCGAGACCACGGTGACGGCGTCGGGGGTGATCACGAAGCGGCCGTTGTCGACGCTCGCGGAGATGGTGCGCAGGTCCGGCGAGACGGTGGTGCGGAAGTCCACGCCGTCGGCGGCACCGGCGCTGGCCAGGCCGGTGGCGATCTGCGCCTGACGCTCGGTGTCGACGTCAGCGGCCGCGACACCCGCGGTGACCAGCGACGTGGCGACGGCCAGCGGCAGCGCGGCCACGAATGCGCGACGGCCCGCCCGGGTGATGGTGCGGTGGAACATGTTCGATGTCTCCCTCCCGATGCCCCCGGCGAATCCCCGAACCCCCCGGACGAATCGATGAAATCTCGATCTCGATTGACTCGAGATTTGTATCGGACCCGGAGAAACAATGGAAGGCACTGTGATGCACGCCATATCACGACATCGTTTGGCGTCCCGATGAGCGGGAATCGCCCGCCCGAGAACAGGTTCCGGCACACCGTCAGCTATCCCCGTCGTGCCATCCTCACCGAACTCTCAGACATCTCCCACGACCCGGCGCGAACTCGCTCGATACCGTCGGCGGCGTGATCGGAAAACGCACCAGGATGGTCTGTCTCGTCGCTGCTGTCGCGCTGGCGGGTGGTGGTATCGCCGCGTGCGCGGGCACCGCCGACTCCCCCACGGGGTTCGCGCTCGTCAACGCCGATACCGGGCCGACCGGGGAGCGCGTGGCCAAGGCGGTCCAGGACGCCGGCGGCTACGAGTGGACGGTGGCCAAGCCGGGTGAGCTCGACGCGGCCGACTACGCCGCGGTGATCACCCTGCCCGCCGATCTCACCGCGTCGATGGCGACGCTGGCCACGCCGGAACCCAAGCGCGCCAAGGTCACCGTCACCGCCCACGACGGCGCGGACGAGAACGTCGTCAACGGCGCCGTCGCCGCCGTGACCCACCGGATCGGCGCCTCCGGCGTCGACGCCGCGCTGGCCGCGGTCTCCCAGGCCCGCAATCAGATGACCTCGGTGCAGTTCACCGCGCAGCTGCTCAACGCCGGCGTCACCGCGGCCGCCGACGGCGCCGCCCAGTTCAGCGGCGGCGCCAGCGAGATGCTCGGGTTCCTCGACTTCGCGAAACAGGGCGCGGGAGAACTCACCTCGGCCATCGAGCTGCTGAACCAGACCGTGGACGGCGCGACCAAGCAGGCGAACCAGCTGGCCGACGCGCTCGGCGCCACCGGCGTCACCATCGCCGGCGTGGAGCGTAGCGCCACCGCGCTGAGCACCGGCCTGGACCAGGTCCTGCCGCTGCTGCGCGCCCTGCCGTTCGCCACCGATCCCCAGCTGGCCGACATCATCACCAAGCTCGAAGCGCTGCGCGGCATCTCGAGTCAGGCGGGCGCCCAGCTGACCGGCCTGGCCGATCTGACCGGCGCCGCCGTCGACCCGAACACCGACCTCGGCACCCTGCTGCGCACCGTTGTCACCCGGCTCGACAGCGCCCGCACCCAGCTCACCCAGGGCGCCGAACTCGCCAAGGGCCTGCCCACTCTCGCCGAACAGGGCGGCGCCCAGATCACCTCCGCGATCGAACAGATGACCACCGGCGTCGGCGCCCTGCAGAACATCGTCGGCAACCTCAACACCCAGACCGGCAAGGCCATCGAGGCCCTCCCCGCCCGCAGCACCACCCAGAACTCCGCCCTCGCCCTCGCCCTCACCGACCCGGTCGAGGTCGTCCGGGAGTAGCGACATCGCGACCCGCGTCGTCGGCATCGGCCTTCTTCCAGACCACAAGTCCGCTCGCGGCCTGGCGGTATGCTCACCGGCATGACGATCCAGCCGACGGATTCGCTCCCTCATCTGATGACCGAAGAGGAGTACCTCCGGCTGCCGGAGGCCGCGGCGCGTGAGATCGAAGTGGTCCACGGGCATGTCATCGTGTGTGAATCGCCTACTCCGGAACACCATCGCATCGCTCGGCGCCTGGCCGACGCTGTGGAGCGGCTGCCCAGTACCGAGCCGTGCATCCGGGTCGACACCGACATCGACGTGGTGCTGTGGCGCGTCCCGAAGTTCACCTTTCGCCGCCCTGACGTGGTGATCTACCGCTGCCTGGACAGGCCGGGAGCGAAACCCGAAGCCGCCGACGCGTTGATCGTGGTCGAGGTGTCGTCGCCGTCGACCGCCGCCGAGGACCTGCTGGACAAGAAGGCCCAGTACGCGCGGGTCGGGATACCCCTCTATCTCGTGGTCGTGCTGGACACCAAGTTCGGGATCGAGGAGGTACTCGAGTTCCGCCTCGACGCACATGCCCGGGAATACCGATTGCACCAGATCCATCGCGGCATCGTCGCGCTCAGTCACGTCGTCGTCGGCGAAATACCGATGGCCGACCTCACCCGCTGAGCACTCCTCACACAGACAACTGAGGCCGGGTTCCTGTCGGGAACCCGGCCTCAGTGTGTTGTTCGGCTGGTCAGTTCGCGTTGAGCAGGTCGATCACGAAGACCAGGGTCTTGCCGGAGAGGTGGTGGCCCGCGCCGGCGGGGCCGTAGGCGAGCTCCGGCGGGATGGTCAGCTGGCGACGGCCGCCGACCTTCATGCCAGGGATACCTTCCTGCCAGCCCTGGATCAGGCCGCGCAGCGGGAAGGTGATGGACTCGCCACGGTCCCACGAAGAGTCGAACTGCTCGCCGCTGTCGAACTCGACGCCGACGTAGTGCACCTCGACGGTGCCGCCGGGCACCGCTTCCTTGCCTTCGCCCTCGACGAGGTCCTTGATCACGAGCTCGGTGGGCGCTGGGCCCTCCTGGAATTCGATCTCCGGCTTGGTCATTCGGCTATCCCCTTCGATAGTTTCAGTTCGGACTAACGGCCAGCGATGTCGCGGTAGTCACGCTCACCGTAACCGGTGTAGATCTGGCGCGGGCGGCCGATCTTGAGCGGCTCGGAGTGCATCTCACGCCAGTGGGCGATCCAGCCGGGCAGGCGGCCCATGGCGAAGAGCACGGTGAACATGCGGGTCGGGAAGCCCATCGCCCGGTAGATGACGCCGGTGTAGAAGTCGACGTTCGGGTACAGGCGCCGCGAGACGAAGTAGTCGTCGGTGAGGGCGGCCTCTTCGAGCTGCTTGGCGATGTCGAGCAGCTGGTCGTCGCCGCCGATCTTCGACAGGATCTTGTCGGCGGCCTGCTTGACCAGGGTGGCGCGCGGGTCGTAGTTGCGGTAGACGCGGTGCCCGAAGCCCATGAGCTTCACGCCGTCTTCCTTGTTCTTGACCTTGCGGATGAATTCCTTGACGTCGCCGCCGTTGGCCTTGATCTCGTCGAGCATCTCGAGCACGGCCTGGTTGGCGCCGCCGTGCAGCGGGCCCCACAGCGCGTTGATGCCACCGGACACCGAGGTGAACAGGTTGGCGTCGGAGGAGCCGACGAGGCGCACGGTCGAGGTGGAGCAGTTCTGCTCGTGGTCGGCGTGCAGGATCAGCAGCATGTCGAGCGCGGCGGCGATCTCGGGGTCGACCTCGTAGGGCTCGGCCGGGAAGCCGAAGGTCATCCGCAGGAAGTTCTCGACCAGGCTCAGCGAGTTGTCCGGGTAGAGGAACGGCTGGCCGACCGACTTCTTGTACGAGTAGGCCGCGATGGTGGGCAGCTTGGCCAGCAGGCGGATGGTGGACAGCTCGACCTGCTCGGGGTCGCGCGGGTCCAGCGAGTCCTGGTAGTACGCCGAGAGCGCGTTCACCGCCGACGACAGCACCGGCATCGGGTGCGCGTTGCGCGGGAACCCGTCGAAGAACCGCTTCAGATCCTCGTGCAGCAGCGTGTGGCGGCGGATGCGATCGGTGAAGTCGTCGAGCTGGGCCTGGGTCGGCAGCTCGCCGTAGATGAGCAGGTAGCTGACCTCGATGAAGGTCGAGCGGCCGGCCAGCTGGTCGATCGGGTAGCCGCGGTAGCGCAGGATGCCCGCTTCACCGTCGATGTAGGTGATGGCCGACTTGGTCGACGCGGTGTTCATGAAACCGGGGTCGTAGGTGACGTAGCCGGTGCTGGCCAGCAGCTTGCCCAAGTCGAGTCCGTCGTTGCCCTCTGCGGCCTTGGTGACCGAAATCGGGAACTCGCCACCGGGGTACTGCAGTACCGCCTTGGCGTCATCGGCGACGTTGGTGATGTTCTCAGCGGGCACGGAAGGATCCCTCTCAGGCTAGAACCGTAGGCACCGATGCGGTCGGCACGCGGTGCACTTGCGCTAACGCTAGCTGTTGTTCGGTCGAGACAAGCAATCAGGGTTGTCCTGCGCCGTTCTCACACCGGGGCCGATCGGCGGTGAGGTCGGCGCACAGCTGCCGACCTGCGCCGATCCCCTGTTCGCCGACCTCGCGCGGTGCTGCCGCGCACGGCGGCGGGCCCCCGCGCGGGCGAATCGGCGATAGTCATGTAATCCCTTCTCGCACAACTCAATTGACCAGTGAATCGGTGTGCGCGCGGGTCACCCGGTAACGGACGAAGGCGGGGAAGGCCAGTGCGGCGAGCACCACCCCGATGACGACCAGAACACCGCCACCCGCGGCAGCTACAGCGGTACCCAGGCTCGCCGCGGCGAAACCGTGGGCAACATCACCGATCCGCGGCCCACCTGCGACAACCACGATGAACACGCCCTGCAGACGGCCGCGCATCTCGTCGGTGGAGACGTTGAGCAACATCGCCGTGCGCAGCGCCGCCGAGACCATGTCGACCGCGCCGCCCAGGGCCAGGAAGGCCACCGCGATCCACAGCCACACCCCCAGCCCGAACAGGTGCCCGGCCAGCCCCACCGCCAAGCCGAACCCGATCATCGCCACGCCCCAGATCACGATGCAGACGATCACCGCCAGGCCCTGCCTGCGGATGCGCGGCACCCAGCCGGAGAACACCCCGCCCAGCACCGCGCCCGCCGAGATGGCCGCGAACAGCAGACCCAGCGCGACACCGCCCTCGACCGGGTCGTGGAAGGTCTCGTGCGCGATCTGCGGGAACAGCGCGCGCGGCATGCCGAACACCATGGCGATGATGTCGACGACGAACGACGCGAGCAGGATGCGCTGCTTGGTCAGATAGCGGAAACCGTCGATGACGGCGCGCAGCCCGGCCCGGCGCTGATCGCCGGTGGGCGGGAAGGCGGGCAGTTTCCACACCGCCCACACCGTCGCGAGCAGCGCGATCGCATCGATCAGATACAGCGTCGACAGGCCGAGCACCGGGATGAGCAGACCCGCCAGCACCGGTCCGGCGATCATGCCGACGTTCTGCACGGTCATGCTCAGCGAGCTGGCCGCGGCGATCTGCTCGGGCGGCAGCAGCCGGGCGATGGCCGCGCTGCGGGTGGGCTGGTTGACCGCGAAGAACGCCTGCTGGGCGGCGAACAGGCCCAGCACCAGCCACACGTTGTTCGTCCCGAGCGCGGCCTGCGCCCAGAACGCCACCGCCGTCACACCGGTGCCCGCCGTGGTGATGATCAGCAGGTTGCGCCGGTCCATCACATCGGCCAGCGCGCCGCCCCAGAGCCCGAACACGACCAGCGGGACCAGGCCGAACAGGCCGGCCAAGCCGACGTACCCCGAGCTGCCGGTGATCTGGAAGATCTGCTGCGGAACCGCGACCACCGAGAGCTGCGCACCGATGACGGTGACGATGTTGGTGGTCCAAAGCCTGCGATAGTCGGGATGACGCAGGGGTTCGGTGTCGGCGAGCAGCTTCACTCGCCGCAGATTAGCCATCGCCGGGCGATCGCAGAACGGATGCGCTCGGTGAGATACCCCACCGCTCGTTAGGGCTGCAAACGTTCCACGGTTGTGCCTGCGTCGCCGATCCGCACGACGATCCGGTTGTGCAGCCGACCCCGTCTGCCCTGCCAGAACTCCACCTCGTCGGGCCGCAGCAGGTACCCGCCCCAGAACGGCGGGACCGGAATGTCGTCGACGTCGGCGAAGCGGGCCGTGGCCTCGGCCAACGACCGATCCACCTCCGCGCGCGAGGCCGCGGGCCGCGACTGCCGCGACGCCCACGCGCCCAGCCGCGAGTCGCGCGGGCGGGTCTGCCAGTAGGCCTCGGTCACCTCGGCGGGCACCCGCTCGGTGATCCCGCGCAGATGGACCTGCCGGGCCAGCGCGGGCCAGACGAAGGTCGCCGCGGCGTACGGGTCGGCGGCGAGCTGGTTGCCCTTGGCCGAGTCGTAATTCGTGTAGAAGGTGACGCCCTCGGGCGCGAGTCCCTTGCACAGGACGGTGCGCGCGACCGGGCGCGGGGCCGGGCCCGACAGCGACACCGTCGCCAGCACCATCGCGTTGGATTCGGCGATGCCGAGACCGCGCGCCTGCTCGATCCAGCGGCGCAGCAACGGTTCCCAGCCGCCGGCCACCCAGGTCTCGTCGAGGTCGGTCTCCTCCGGCACCGACAGCGGGTCGCCGTAGTCGACGCGCATGGCGGCGAGGTCGGCCGCGGTCGCGGGTTCGTGGTCAACCATGAGGACAGACGGTACGCCGGGACGCGGGCCGGGAAGGGGTCCAGGTCTGGCCAGGGGCGACGTTACTACCCGGTATCCCCAGGGCTATGGTTCAGAAAGATCGGCATGCCCCTGCAAGGAGAGTCACCATGACTACCAGCTCGGTACCACAGGATTTCGTCAGCGGATTGGAAGGCGTGGTGGCCTTCACCACCGACATCGCCGAGCCGGACAAGGATGGTGGCGCGCTACGTTATCGCGGCGTCGACATCGAGGACCTGGTCACCAACCGCGTCACCTTCGGTGATGTGTGGGCCCTGCTGGTCGACGGCCAGTTCGGCCGCGGCCTCCCGCCCGCCGAGCCCTTCCCGCTGCCGGTGCACACCGGTGACGTGCGCGTCGACGTGCAGGCCGGTCTGGCCATGCTCGCCCCGATCTGGGGCTACGAGCCGCTGCTCGACATCGACGACGAGACCGCCCGCGAGAACCTGGCCCGCGCCTCGGTGATGGCGCTGTCCTACGTGGCGCAGTCCGCCCGCGGCATCTATCAGCCCGCCGTTCCGCAGCGCAAGATCGACGAGTGCACCACCGTCACCGAGCGGTTCATGACCCGCTGGAAGGGTGACCCGGACCCGCGCCACACCGAGGCGATCGACGCCTACTGGGTCTCGGCCGCCGAGCACGGCATGAACGCCTCCACCTTCACCGCCCGCGTCATCGCCTCCACCGGCGCCGACGTGGCGGCGTCGCTGTCGGGCGCGATCGGCGCCATGTCCGGCCCGCTGCACGGCGGCGCCCCCGCCCGCGTGCTCCCGATGATCGAGGCCGTCGAGCAGAGCGGCGACGCCCGCGCGCTGGTCAAGGGCATCCTCGACCGCAAAGAGAAGCTGATGGGCTTCGGCCACCGCGTCTACCGGGCCGAGGACCCGCGCGCCCGCGTGCTGCGCGCCACCGCCAAGCGTCTCGACGCCCCGCGCTTCGAGGTCGCCGCCGCGCTGGAGCAGGCCGCGCTGGCCGAACTGCGGGAGCGTCGCCCGGATCGGGCCATCGAGACCAATGTCGAGTTCTGGGCCGCGGTGATCCTGGACTTCGCCGAGGTCCCCGCGCACATGATGCCCGCCATGTTCACCTGCGGCCGGACCGCGGGCTGGTGCGCGCACATCCTGGAGCAGAAGCAGCTGGGCAAGCTCGTTCGCCCCGCCGCCATCTACACCGGCCCCGGCCCCCGCACCCCCGAAGAGGTCGCCGGCTGGTCCACCATCGCCAGCTGACCCACCCCGCATCGCCCGACCGGGCGTCGACGGCCACCCCGGCCGCCGACGCCCGGTCGTTGTCGATCTACCGGTCGTTCGTCTCCACGACATCCGGCGCCGACAGGATGTGTTTCGCGGAACACAGCCGGTCGACGGCCTGTTCCGGCTGGTGGAGCGCTCGGCGGCGGTAATGTTCAGCCGACCTGATCGATAAGGGTGGGCGGTGCGGAACGAGGGGTTTTCCCGGCGTGAGCTTTTCGGCGCGGGGGCCGCGTTGGCGGCGGGTGTGCTGACCGGCTGTGCCGCCGCGCAGGGTGATTCGGCCGCGCCCGAGGTGGCAGCCGGGCCATCCGTGGCCGCGCCGCCGACCGCGCGGCCGATCTCGACCGTCGTCGCGCCGACCGCCGTCTCACCCGCCGCGGTCGCCGCCCGGCACGCCGGCGCTCGGCCACACGCGTGGGGTGTCGATCTGCCCGGCATCACCACCGGATTCCCGGCGAGTGGCAAGCAGCTGGCGCTCACCTTCGACGCGTGCGGCGGGCCGGGCAACAGCGAGGTCGACCAGGCGCTGCTGGATCTGCTGATCGCCGAGCGGATTCCGGCGACGCTGTTCCTCAACAAGCGCTGGATCGACGCCGATCCCGGTCGCGTGCAGCGGCTCGCCGCGAACCCGCTGTTCGAGCTGGCCAGTCACGGCGTCGCGCACAAGCCGCTGTCGGTGACCGGGCGGGCCGCCTACAACATCGCGGGCACGGCGTCGGCGGACGAAGCGGTGCACGAGGTGTGGGCCAATCACGAACGCCTGCTCGAGCTGACCGGACGGGCGCCGCGATTCTTCCGCGCGGGCACCGCCCACTACGACGACGTCGCGGTCGCCATCGTCGCCGAGCTGGGCGAGACCCCGCTCGGGTTCACCGTCAACGCCGACTTCGGCGCCACCGCCTCGGCAGCCCAAGTACAGCGGGCGATGAGTGCGGCCACGCCCGGTGGCATCGTGCTCGCCCACATGCACCGGCCGAAGTCGGGCACGGCAGCCGGGATGGCCGTCGCGATTCCGGCCTTGCGCGCGGCCGGGTTCACCTTCGTTCACCTGTAGTCACGGCGTCGTCCACCGGTAGCCGACACGCGGTCCGGGTGGACCGCCGCTCAGCTGGCCCAGGCCGCGGGCATTCAGGTCAGGCTGGTGAAGTCGATGGCGACGGAGGCGCCGCGATCGACGGTGAAGAAGGCGGCGTCGAGGCGGGTGCCGAGTTCGATCTGCCCGACCGCGGCCAGCGGCACCGGCTGGATCAGCCGCACCCGCCACGGCGACGGCTCGTCCCAGGCCCGCAACTCCAGGTCCAGGCGCAGCACCGGATCGTCGCGGCCGGTGTAGTCGGCCGCGATCGGCGCGACCGCCAGGACCGTCGCCTCCGCGCGGCGCCCGTTGGCCAGGATCTTGGCGGCCGCGCTGCGTCCCGACCGCGGCACCTCGGGGACGAACAACACCACGCGTTCCCGATCGCCCGGGTCGACGCGGCAGCCGACGACGTCGCCGGGCTGCATCCATTCCAGATCCTGGCTACGCACCCGCTGCCGCACCCGCGCGTCGTAGACCAGCTCGTCGGGCACCTGTACCCGCACCGAGAACCGGTATCCGCCCTCCCCACGCCGGGATCGCACCGACAGCACGGTGGCCGTGGCGGGTAACCCCCTCATCAGCAGTTCTCGCCGGGAGCTCTCGGCCAGCAATCCCGGCCGTCTCCCGAACGCCCACACAAACCGGTCGAGCAGGGTCCGACCCGAGTCGGCCACGGCGAGGCTCATAGCAGAAGCGTAATGCGAATGCCCTACGCACAAGGGCAAATTCCCCGCACGCGCCGATCCGGGTCGACGTGACGGCCGCGCGGGGCCCGCGGTCGGGGCGTTCCGGGCACCTGCCGGGCCCGACGGTCCACCGGGTCGAGCTGGGCACCCGCCCAGCACGCCGGGTGCCCGCCACGCCGTGCCCGCGCCCCCGAGTGGGCCGCCTCACAGCCCCGCCCCCGTGCGCGTCGGACCATCGGCGGACCACTAAACTCGCCCCCATGACCAGTGCGTTCCCGACCATTCCCGCCGACCTCAAGCCCGCCGACGGACGGTTCGGCTGCGGCCCGTCCAAGGTCCGCCCGGAGCAGCTGCAGTC
Organism: Nocardia canadensis; assembly: GCF_032656385.1. Lineage (NCBI taxonomy): Bacteria > Bacillati > Actinomycetota > Actinomycetes > Mycobacteriales > Nocardiaceae > Nocardia > Nocardia canadensis. Next base: position 558,077 of record NZ_JAVCWB010000002.1, on the reverse strand, counting down.
CCTGGTGACTGTCGGCGCCTCGGTGTTCGGCACCTCGCATCGCCAGAAGCCGGTCAAGGACGTCGTGGCGCGGGTGCGCAACGGCCTGCGTGAGCTGTTCTCCCTGCCCGAGGGCTACGAAGTGGTGCTCGGCAACGGTGGCACCACCGCGTTCTGGGACGCCGCCGCCTTCGGCCTGATCCGCGAGCGCTCGCTGCACCTGACCAACGGCGAGTTCTCCTCGAAGTTCGCCTCGGTCGCCAAGGGCAACCCGTTCATCGGTGACCCGATCGTCGTCTCGTCGGAGCCGGGCAGCGCGCCCGAGCCCGTCTCGGACCCCTCGGTCGACCTCATCGGCTGGGCCCACAACGAGACCTCGACCGGTGTGTCCATCCCGGTCTCGCGTCCGGCCGGCTCGGAGAACGCCCTGATCGCCATCGACGCCACCTCCGGCGCGGGCGGCCTGCCGGTGAACATCGCCGACTCCGACGTGTACTACTTCGCCCCGCAGAAGTGCTTCGCCGCCGACGGTGGCCTGTGGATCGCGATCATGAGCCCCGCCGCGCTGGCCCGCGTCGAGGAGATCAAGGCCTCGGGCCGCTGGACCCCGGAGTTCCTGTCGCTGCCGATCGCCATCGACAACTCCACCAAGGACCAGACCTACAACACCCCGGCGCTGGCCACTCTGCTGCTGTTCGCCGACCAGATCGAGTGGATGAACGCCAACGGCGGCCTGGACTGGACCGTCAAGCGCACCCTCGACTCGTCCTCGCGCCTGTACTCGTGGGCCGAGTCGAGCTCCTTCGCCACCCCGTACGTCACCGATCCGGCGCACCGCTCGCAGGTCGTGGGCACCATCGACTTCGACGACGCGGTCGACGCCGCCCAGGTCGCGAAGATCCTGCGGGCCAACGGCATCGTCGACACCGAGCCGTACCGAAAGCTGGGCCGTAACCAGCTCCGCGTCGGCATGTTCCCGGCGATCGATCCGGAAGACGTTTCGCAGCTGACCCGCTCGATCGACTGGGTCGTCGGTCAGCTCTGAGATAAGACCGCAATCAGGGCCGGTGCCCGGTGAACCATTTTCCGGTTCATCGCGCACCGGCCCTTTGCATTGGGCCTGGGCAGGTTCGCAACATTTGCATTCGGTCACACCGCCGCGGGCCGGTATTTGATGTTGATCTATCACCAAACTGCCTGCACACGACCAGGATTCGTGTGGTGAGCCGATCAGATTAGCGGGACCTGGGGTCTCGGTGCGCGATTTCGGTCGTGCGTGTCTGCTGCCGTGGGCAAGTAATGTGCACTACTGTCTAGGAAAGTGGGCGGTGTCGTAGCCGACGCGATAGGGAGGTAACGGTGCGTGAACTTCGAGTGATCGGGGTGACGCCCGACTCCACGCACATCGTGTGCAGCGACACCGAGTCCGGCACCAAGTTCCGGTTGCCCGCCGACGACAAGCTCCGCGCGGCGGCGCGCGGCGACCTCGCACGATTCGGCCAGATCGAGATCGAAACGGAAGCGTCTATGCGTCCTCGCGATATCCAGGCCCGTATTCGAGCCGGAGCGTCCGTCGAGCAGGTCACGGCGGAGTCCGGGATGCCGGCCACCAAAGTCGAACGTTTCGCCTACCCGGTGTTGCTGGAGCGTGCCCGCGCCGCGGAACTGGCGCAGAAAGCGCATCCGGTGCGCCCGGACGGTCCCGCGCTGGAAACGCTGCACGAGATCGTCACCGCGGCCTTCGCCGAACGCGGCCACACCATCGAACAGGCCGAATGGGACGCCTGGAAAGACGAAAAGGGATTCTGGGTCGCCCAATTGCAGTGGCGCCACGGTCACTCCGAGATCGCCGCGCACTGGCGCTACCAGCCGGACGCGCACGGCGGCTCGGTCTCCCCGCTCGACGACCCCGCCAACGACCTGATCGATCCCGATTTCGGGCGCGCACTGCGTGGGCTGGCCACCATCCTGCCCACCCCGGTGGAGAAGGCGCCGCCGGTCGTGGAACCGCCGACCCCGGTCGAGCCGCGCCCGCGCGAGCAGGTCGCCCCGACCGCGCGGCCGACGGCCCGGCCCGCCCAGCCGACGCTGGACGAGTACTACGAGCAGCGCGCGGTCGCCGCCGGTGGTGGCGCCGCGGCGATTCCGGCCGCGCCGGCACCCGCTGCGCCGGTCCCGGCGACGCCGCCGAGTCAGCCGGTCGCGCAGCAGGAGAAGGAGCAGCCCGCGCCGGAGCCGGCACCGGAGAAGCCCGCCGCCAAGCCCGCACGGGCCAAGCGCGGCAAGGCGCCGATGCCGTCCTGGGAAGACGTACTCCTGGGCGTGCGCAGCTCCGGGCACTGAGTCGTCCCGCCTCGCCGGGATGTCGGCCGGACCTAGGTGCGGCGTCGGGGTGGGTTGGCCATCGGCGGTCGTCGGTGGGGTCGCGGTAGCCCGTTCCCGGTGAGTTACCCATGTTCTTGCTGGAGCTGGTGATTCGGTCTAGGTGGGAGGTGGTTGTCGGTGCTGTCCGCTTCCACGCTCTGGTATGTCGACACCCCGGATCCGGCGGCCGTGCTGCGTGGGCGGCCCGAGCCCGATCCGGCGGCCGCTGCCGCCTTGGCCGGGCAGTTGTACGCCGAGCACGATGTTCGGCCGATCATGATCGGGACGCTCAACGGATGCGCCGCGCCGGATCGGAACGAGGTGTACATCGGGTGCTATCCGGGGCTGACAGTCGTGTGCACGGCCGAGGCGGCGCTGGTGCGGCCGACGAAGCTGCCGGATCTGCTGGTGCGGCCGCTGGCCTCGGAGCACACCTATCTGGTCTCGTTCGACGCCACGCTGCGCTGGGGCGCGTTCGCGCACTGGGAGCGCGGCGAGTTCCGGCGCTCGTTCAGTTCCACCCGGGTCGACATCCTGGAGAACGAGGGCTTGCCGATGGTGTGGGAGCGGCCGTTCTGGGCCGGTGACCATCCGGTGCCGTGGCAGCCCGGCGACCGTCCCGAACCGCAGTCACTGCCGTTCGACCCGCCTGCCTTCGCCGATGCCGCCAACGACGAATGGCTCGGGTTCCGCTATCGCACGCAGGCCGCGCCCGGCGGCCTGGTCCCCGGCGACCTGGCGGTCTGCGGCTTCACGCTGTACCCGAAGGGGCAGGCACCGCAGCCACCATCGCTGGTGCAGGCGGACAGCCCCGGCGCGGCCACCCGGCGCAAGCGGGGCCTGTTCGGCTGGCTGCACCGGACCGACCGGGTGCTGTGAGACCGCTCAGCTGAGCTGGTCGACGAGCAGCGTCAGCCAGCCGAGCACCACCCCGATCGCCGCCCCGGCCAGCACCCACCGCACGACCGGGGTGAACCGCCAGCGCCACGCCGTCGGCGCCACCCCGACCGCGGCCACCACGTTCACCGCCACGGCGAGCAGCCAGTGGACCGTCGCCAGCGCGGCGCCGAACGCGTACACCGCCACGGCGCCGAGCGCCGCGACCAGCACCACCACCGTGACGCCCGCGGCCCACGGCACCGAATCCGGTTGCGCGCGGTACGGACCGTCCGGTTCCTGCTTCACGATGTTCGCACCCGCTCGTAGAAGGCCATCGCCGCCGCGGTCGCCACATTGAGCGAATCGGTCCCGGGCGACATCGGAATTCTCGCGCGAATATCGGTGGCGCGCATGGCTTCTTCGGTCAAGCCCGGTCCCTCCGCGCCGAGCAGCAGCGCGACCCGCTCCCCCGTCATCGCCGTCGCCAGGTTCACCGCCGCCGGATTCGGCGTCAGCGCGATGATCTGGAAGCCGCGCTCACGCAACAGCTCCAACCCGCCCGGCCACTGCGGCAGCTGCGCGAACGGCACCCGCAGCACGTGGCCCATCGAGACGCGGACCGCGCGCCGGTAGAGCGGATCGGCGCAGCGGTCACCGAAGAGCACCGCGTCCGCGCCGAGCCCGGCCGCGTTGCGGAACATCGACCCCAGGTTCTCGTGATCGTTGACGCCCTCGAGCACCGCCACCGTGCGGGCGCCGTCGAGCACCTGCTCGACCGACAGCTCGGCGGGCCGCGGTGCCACCGCGAGCACGCCCCGGTTGAGATGGAAGCCGACCACCTCGGCCATCACCTCGGCATCGGCCCGGTAGTACGGGATGTTCCGATCGGCCAGGTCCTCGGCCAGCGCCTCGTAGCGCTTCCCGACGCCGAGCAGCGCGCTCGGGGTGAACCGGGAGTCGAGCATCCGCTGCACGACCACGACGCCCTCCGCGATCACCAGGCCCTTGCGCCCCGGCAGGTCGGGCCTGCGGTCGGCGGAGGACAGGTCACGGAAGTCGTCGACGCGAGGGTCGGCGGGGTCGTCGATGTCGATCACTTCGGCCACGGGACAATCCTGGCATGATGGATACATGAAGCTCGTACAGTTGATCTTGAACATCCTGTGGGTGGTGCTGTGCGGTTTCTGGATGGCCCTCGGCTACCTGCTCGCGGCGCTGATCTGCTTCATCCTGATCATCACCATCCCGTTCGGCATCGCGTCGCTGCGGATCGCCGGCTACGTGCTGTGGCCGTTCGGCCGCAGCGTGGTCGACAAACCGAGCGCGGGCGCCGGCTCACTGATCGGCAACATCATCTGGTTCGTCTTCGCGGGCTGGTGGCTGGCGATCGGTCACATCGCGACCAGCATCGCGCTGGCGGTGACCATCATCGGCCTGCCCTTCGCCTGGGCGAATCTCAAGCTGGTGCCGCTGTCGCTGTTCCCGCTCGGGCACGAGGTCGTCGACTCCGACCAGACGCGCTGATCACTCCGATTCGGCGACGATCTGGTTCATGATCTCGACCGCCCGGTCCAGGATCTCGATCTGCTCCGGTTGCAGGCGCGAGAGCTGATCGGTCATCCAGGCCTCACGGGCACTGGTCTCGTCGGCCACCAGCGCGCGCCCGGCCGGGGACAGCGAGACGATGATCTGCCTGCCGTCGGTCGGATGCGGACGACGCTGCACCAGATCCAGGTCCGACAGCGAGGCGATGACGCGCGTCATCGACGGCGGCTGCACCCGCTCCTTGCCCGCGAGCGCCCCGGGTGTCATGGCACCATCACGCGCCAGCGTCGCCAGAGCCGACAGCTGGGTGAGCGAGATCTGCGCGTCGGCACGGCGGCCGCGCAGATGTCGCGTGAGCCGTACGACGGCCAGTGAGAGGTCACCGGCCAGGGCACGGACGTCCGATGGCGTTGTCACAGTGCAGAACTCTACGGTACGTCCGCGCCACCTGATGTGTTTCACGCGGCTACTGTTTGGGTATGGATAACGGTCACGTCAGCTCCGCGGTCCCCGAACTGCCTCGAAGCCTGGTCGATCCGCGTCCGGTGGTGGTGGTCGGATTCGTCGCCTGGATCGTCGCGACCGCGCTGGTGTGGCTGAATCCGGCCTGGTCGGAGGCCCGGTCGGTGTGCCTGATGGGCTTGGCGGTCGGCGTGCTCGGCGTCTCGATCTACCTGGCCCAGCTCCGCTCGGCCCGCCGTGGCGACAAGGGCGCGCAGGTGGGTCTGTCGACCGACTAGCCGGTCACCTCGAATTCGGCGCTGGTCCCGGTGACCGGACGCAGCGCACCGTCGGCGCCCAGCGCGTCGGCGAAATGCACGAACCGGTGCACGCCGGCGGCCGTCGCGGGCACGTCCCAGGTGAACCTGGCGATCGAGACCGCCTCGCCCTCCTTGCGCCAGTGGAACCGCACGTCCCACTCGCCCTCGTTGGCCACCCGCTCCCAGTCGCCCGCGCCGGTGCGACGCTGCACCTCGAGGAAGGTGTCCCCGCGACGCGGATTGTGCTTCGGGTGCGCCGAGACGAATTCGACCGCCACCCGCTCGCCGCGCGCGCACGTCGCCGGCGGCTGCACGAGGACATCGCCGAAGCCTCGCCCCTGCGGCGTCGTGTCCGGGCCGGGCACGGCGGCGAAATTCGGCTGGAGCGCCGACACATCGCGCGGCGCCGGACCACGCCCGATCGCCCCGCCCGCGACGAACGCGGCGGCCAGCCGGGCGAACTCCTGCTGATACGCGCACAGCGTGTAGCGGCCGAACAGCGTCGAGGCGCCCTCGTACTGCTGCGCGTCGTACTCCTCCGGCGTGGTCACGTACTCGTGGTAGGAGTTCGCGTAGCCCTGCAGCAGCACGTGTTCGGGCTCGACGCCGAGCACCGCCGCCACCGCGCGCCGCACCCGCAACCCGGCGACGATGGTGAATTCCGCGCCTGCGGCGGCCAGATAGAGCCCGCCGATCCGGATCAGCTGGATCGGCACCACGTTCGGCACCCACGGCACCGGCGGCAGCAGCCCCAGTGGCACCGCGATCGCCTTGGGCGCCTGGGCGTCCGCCAGCCAGGCCGGGTGCGGATGGTCGATCCCGCCGAGGAAATCCACCATCGGATTGCGCACACCCTCGGGAATCGGCCCGCCCGGCAGGCCGGGCCCGTCCTCGACGCTGCCCGCGATCAGCGAAACACCGGCGGCGGCAGGCGAAGTGCGCCGCGGCGCGCCGTCCGGGGTGAACCGGCCGTCCACGGCGATGTCGGCCAGGTCGATGTAGCACAGCATCGATCCGACCGGCCCCGACATCGGCACCGCCTGCGCGGCAGCCGCTTTGTACGCGTCGTACTGGCGCTCGCCGAGGATTCTGGTGTTGTCGAACTCGTCGGTGGTCGGCCCGTCGCCGGGCCGCAGATTCAGGTTGGGTGACATGTCACCGGCGTTGGTCTGCGCGAACGCCGCGATGTAGGCCGGTGGGCCGTCGAGATGGCGCACGCCGTGCTCGATGTGCTCGGCGGCGAAGCTGGCGTAGCCCTTGTTGTCCGAGCTGATCAGCCGGTTGGCGTTGGTCATCGAGGTGTTGTGGGTCGCGAACCAGGTCAGCGCGCCGACCTCACGGCCCGCCCTGGTGAAGACCAGCGTGGTCACGGCCGGGTCGATGGCGTCGGGGAACACCGCGCGGTCGGCCTCGGGATTGCGCTCGAAGGCGACGCGGGACCGGTTCACGCTGGCGTCGCGCAGAGTGGACCGACCCAGCGCGATGGCGCCGGGCCCGAAATCGGCGTCGGCGGCGACGATCGCCTCGACGATGCCGTTCACCTCGGCCTCGTAGACCTGCTGCTGAAATCCCAGGGTCGCCAGCGTATAGGCGTAGTCGTGCGCGGAACCGCCACAACTGGCATGGGTGTGGGTCGAGGTGAGCACGACATTTCGCTCGGTATAGCGATCGCCGAATCGCTGCGCGAGCGCGAGCAGCACACCGCGATGCACCGAGCCGAACACCGCCCCGTTCTCCACCGCGACGTAGGCGACGCGATTTCCGTCCGCGCCTATCACGAACGCGCGGGCGCGGGGGCGCAGATGAATTCCGGCCGTCGCCTGATCGAGTTGCGAGTAGCCCATCATGCCGCATTCCGCGGCCGGTCCGGTGAGATCGGCGATACCGAGCCCGAATTCGAACCCGCCCGGTTTCGGATTCGCGCGGGCGGCGGGCGTCGCGGCACCGGTGAGCGCCGAGACGACGGGCACGGCGGCCACACCCAGGGCCGAGGCGGCCAGGACGGTACGGCGGGACACGGACATCAGGCGACTCCTTCGCAACTTCCGATTCGGAGACAACCACATCAACTGGTCAGATGTCCAGGATTTTCTCGCGGACCGGCGAATTGACTGTTTGCCACGCGGGCGCTTAACTCGCACACGTGTCCTCCCGATTGAGCGTCGAAGAACGACGAGCCCACCTGATCGAGGCTGCGATCGGTCTCGCCGAGAAAAAAGGCGTCGCGGGCGTGACCACGCGCGATGTCGCACAAGCCGCGGGCGTCTCACTCGGTGTGGTGCATTACTGTTTCGAAAACAAGGACGCACTGATGACCGAGCTGGTCAAAGCGTTGTCCATGGAATTGCGCGATTCCGTCGATGCCGATGATTCGCTGTGGGCCGATGCCGGAACCGGAAAAGAAGCGCTTCAGAAATTGGTGCGTTCCGGTTTGGAACTGATGTGGCGCAACATCGAAGCCACTCCGGAGCGCCAGCTGCTCACCTACGAGACCACCACCTACGCCCTGCGCGAGGGCGAGTCGACGCCGGCCAAGATCGCGATCGCGCGTGAGCAGTACGCGTTCAACGACACCACCGTCGCCGACGTCATGGACCACTTCCGGGAAGCGACCGAGACCACCTGGACCACTCCCGTCACCGAGCTGAGCCGATTCATCCTCAGCGTCATCGACGGTGTCGTGCTGCGCTGGCTCGTCGACGACGACAGCGAGGCCGTGCAGACTCAGCTCGACCTGCTCGCCGCGATGGTGGCCGCGCACGCGCGCTAGCCCCGCGGCACCTGCACGTGCACCGCGTCCTCGGTGTGCCACCACGGCACCCGTACCGTGCCCGTCAGCGCACCGCGCAGATGCACCTCGAGCGTCTCGTGCAGGACCAGCGCGCCCGAGGTATCCCGCGGTGACCACAGCTGACGCAGCACCACCCCCAGCGCGTCCGCGGCCCAGGTGGTCCGTCTGCCGGTGCCGAGCACCTCGGCGCTGACCTCCTCCGAGACCAGCGGCAGGTCCAGCAGGGTCGCCAGTCCCTCGGCGCTGTCGATATCACCGGCCACCAACCGCTCCGGCGGGACGACCAGACCGAAGCAGGGCTGGTCCAGGACCAGGACGGTGCTCGCGTCGACGACCGCGCCGGACAGCGCGCGCACCTGATCGGGCAGATCCAGTTCGCGCGGATCGAGCGCACCGGTCTCCACGGCGGCGGCCAGCCGGGCGTGGGTGTGCGCGATGACCTCGGGTGCCGGGGTTTTCGACGGGTCGGCGAGGGCATCGAGAAGTTCCTCGGCCAGTTCGGCCGACATCACGTCCGGGCGGACCAGCAGCGGGCGCAGCACGTCCAGGTCGGTGCCCGCGATGCCGTCGACCTCGAAAGCCGGGAGCAGGCCCGCGAATTCGTCGTCGTCGGGGTGCCGCAGGCGGCCGAGCGCGATATCACCGACGTGCGCGTGCCGATGCAGCCACCAGGCGGTGTAACCGTCGCGGTCGGCGAGCAGGGCGCGGGTGCGCGGCTCCGCCAGCAGCTGCCGCAGGGCGGCGGGCCAGCGGTTCTCGTCGACCAGATCCAGATCGCGGACGGCGGCCAGCTCGCGCGGATCCTCGGAAAGACCGTCCCACCAGGCGTGTTCGTCGTCGAGGTCGTGATCGGGGCCGACCGGGTCGGGGTCGCTGACCACCGCGAAGTCCCAGCCGACGCCGATCGCGCGCAGGGCCTCGGCGCCGTACTCGGCGACCGTGTCGTCGGCGACGGTGCCGAACGGCGAGTCGTCGACCAGGACGGCGGCCAGCGGTGCGCCGGGCAGCAGCAGTTCGTCGGCGGGACGCGGTTCGCCGGTGTCGCCGGGCAATTCGAGCAGGCCGAGCCACGACGGGAGCAGTTCCGGGGTCGCGAAGGGGGCCAGTCGCAGGACCGCGTCGACGGTGTCGGGGTCGGCCGGGTCCTGCTCGAGCAGGTCGCGCAGGCCCGGGTCGGTGAGCAGGTCCTCCGCGGTGGCGCTGCGGGCGCCGAGGCGGGCCAGCAGCGCGTGGGTGGCGTCGGGGTGCACCAGGCGGGCCCAGTGCACCGGAACGGCCACGGTGAGCTGATCGTCGAGGACGACGGTGCGCGGGCCGGTGACCAGCCTGCCGTCGGCCAGCGGCACCGCGAGCGCGCCGAATTCCTCGGCGGTCCTGGTATCGACCACGAACGGTTCGAGGGCGGCGTAGAACCGCTGCCACCAGTGCGGTTCGCGATCGAGGCCGCTCGACAGGTCGGCCAGGGAGGCGGGGCCGAGGCGGTGCACATCGAGGACCGACAGCTTCTCCTGCTGAGCGCGGCCGGACAGTTCCGGGATCAGCAGGGGGCCGGTGACATCGGCGAGTAAAACCGCCAATTCGGGCGTGAGATCAGGGAATACGCTCGCGCGGGTCGGGATACACACCCGGTCCGCGGTCGCGTCGGGGCGGAAGCCCACGGTCGCCGTCGCCGATCCGAACGCGAGGGCGTCGGCGGACGCGGACCCGGTCGCATCCAGCGCGACCTCGTCCCGCCCGGGCCAGTCCGGAGTGTCGGCCGCAGAGCTCGCGGCGCTCGGATCGGACTCGGCCGATCCGGTGGGCGCGAAACCCGCTGTCTCCGAATCAGACTCGGGCGACCCGCCGAACAAGGGGCCGACGGCCGTGACCGATACGGAGCGGCCGTGGTCAGCGGTGACGGCTTCTGGCAGGTCGGGCTCGGTGGCGAGTTCGACCGGGTCGTCGATGTGGGCGGCGCAGACGGGGAGCCACGGGTTGGTGCGGAGTTCGGCGGTGACGGCTTCGCGCAGGAGGCCGTCGGCCTCACTGCGGGCGAAACCGGGGGCCGGGACCAGGACGAGGCGGTCGCGGGGCGGGAGGGCGCGGGCGAAATCGGCGTAGCCGGAGGCCAGTTCGGACAGGCGGGCGCCGGGCAGGAGGCGACGGCGATCGGGCTGCATCGCGATGTCGGCCACCAGGATCGCGGGCAGGGACAGCTCCTCGTCGGAGCGGGTGGGGGCGCGCAGGACATCGGGCGCGGCGGCCACGGGGCGGCCGTCGCGCAGCGGGAGCAGCCAGCGGGCCCTGGGGGTGCGGTACTGCCACCAGCGCCGGGTGGCGCCCTCCGGCTGGGTGATGGCGAGTTCGGTGCGGCCGTCGGCACCGAGATCGGTGACGGTGCTGGTGAATTCGTCGGCGCCGATCCGGATGCGGTGCAGGGCGGGCAGTTCCAGCAGCAGGTCGGTCGCCTCCGCGCGCAGGGCGGCGAGGAGGGCGTCCGCGTCGATGTCGTCGCGCAGGTGTACGACGACCTCGGTATCGGCGCCGGCGACCGGGGTGGTCGGCACGGGCCAGGCCAGGCGCAGCACCGGCGGCTCGATCGTCGGCAGCTCCTCGGGGATCTCGATCCCGATGTCGTGCAGCGCGTTCCGGGTCGCGGTCCGGGAGAACCGGATCGAGCCGGTGGTCGACCGCACCTCGATCTCGTCGCCCACGGAGCGCACCGCCGTGAAGCCGACGCCGAACCGCCCGACCTGCTCGGCCTCGGCCTTGCCCGAGGCGCGCAACGCCGTCAGCGCGTGCACACCGGAAACACTGAGCGGCACGCCGGTATTCGCGACGTGCAGGCGCCCGTCGAGCACCCGGACACTCAACTCGCCGGGAACACCCGCCTTCGCCGCCGCGTCGGCCGCGTTCTGGGCCAGCTCGGTGAGCACCCGATCCCGGTAGCCCGCGGCCACCAGATCCGCCTCACTCGCACTGTCCTCCCGCAACCGGGTGGGCGAATCCCGCCAGGCGGCGAGCACTCCGGCACGCAGCTCCGCGGTGCCGAAGGGATCCGCCGATCCGTTCAGCGCGCCACCGACGATCCGTGCTCATCGGCGGAGTCGCCCTGCGCCGCGTCGACGACCTCGGCACCCGCCGCGTCCGACGCGGTTTCCGTCGCGGACGGACTCGCCACTGCGGCACCGGCGACGGCAGCCTCCTCGGCAGCGTCGGCCCGCGCACCGTCGGCGGCCGCATCAGTGTCGGCCTGCGAAACAGATTCGGCCACCTCCGATTCAGCGGCCGCTACCGACGCGGTGTCTTCCGCCGCATCCCGAGCAGCCGACTCGGCGGCAGCACCCTGATCCGCGGCAGCCTGATCCGCGACAGCGGCCTGGTCGGCGGCGGCCGACGCACGCTGATCGCCGGTCGTGGGTTCCACGGCAGCGGTGTCTGCCACAGCCGCAGCGGAGGACTCGGCGGTGACCTCGGGATCAGCGACCGGCAACTCAGCGACGGTGTCGACGTCCTCCGCGCTCGAGGGCGCCTCGGTAGCAGGCTCGACGACCGAAGCCGTCTCGGCATCGGGGGCCGACTCCTGCCGCGCACCTTCGGCGAGTGCTCGAGGCGCGGTGGCGGCCGCGTCGGCAGCCTGGGCGGGCTCGGCCACAGTCCCGGCGGCCGAAGCGGGCTCGGCCACGGGGGCCGGCTCGGCGGCGACGACCTCGTCGGCCGATTCCGGTCGCGCGCCTTCGGCGAGTGCTGCGCGGGTGGCGGCGGCCGCGTCGGCGGCTTCGGCCTCGGCGGTCTCCTGCTGCTCGGTCACTGCGGCGGCGGATGCCTCGGCAGCGGCGGTGCCGTTCGCGCGCACGATCTCGACGAGTTCCACGGCGTGGTCGTCGAACGCCTCGTACCGCGGCGAACCGTTGCCCGAGGGGGCGACCACGTCGGAGTGGGCGCCACAGCCGTATTCGATGTGGACGACGTGGCCGTCCGCGCCCATCGCGTTGCCACAGACGCCGAAGGATTCGCGCAGGGCGCCGGCCAGCGGCAGGAAGAAACCGCACAGGCCGCAGGTGGACGGGGCGGCCTTGGCCATCTCGGTGTCGGGGCCGAACTCGGTATACCAGCGCTCGGCGGCCTCGATCCGGCCCTCGAGGCTGAGCACCTGGGTGCGGCCGAGGCCGACCTCGTGACAGACCTCGTCGACCACGGGATCACCGGTCGCGATGTAGCCGGGGACGAGCCGGGGATCGTCGGCGGGCGGGGCGAGCAGATCGCCGGGGCCGAGGTCGCCGGGCCGGACCCGCTGCTCCCACGGGACGAAGTCGGGGGCGATCAGGGCGTCGGGCCCCGGCAGCAGCGCCGACTCGCTGACCGTGGCATATGTGGCCTCCGGCGGCGCGGCGACCACCACGGCCCACTGCCAGCCCCGGTAACCGGGCAGGGTCGCCTCGAACCGGTGGGTGGCTGCCGTCTCGTCCTCGGCACTCACCCCCAGATGGACTCCTACCCCGTCGGGTTCCAACTCGACGAGCGCACGACGTGCGACTTCGGCCGCATCGGCCAGAACAGGACGCACGCCGGACTCCGAAACAGATACTGCGCTCACGGCATACATTTTGCCGTATGAAGTGCAATCGGAGTTCGTTGGCCGTCGCAGTGCTGGTCAGCCTGCTCGGCGTGGGGGCCTGTGGGGGCCGGGAAGAGCCCGCGCCGCCCCGCCTGCGCGTCGAGGTGATCGGCTCGTCACCGCACGATCCGCGGGCCTTCACCCAGGGCCTGGAGGTGGTCGACGGGGTTCGCTACGAAAGCACCGGCATGTGGGGCGTGTCGAGCGCGCGGGCCGCCGATCAGGCCACCGGCGTCGAGACCGCGCGCGTCGACCTGCCGGGGAACCTGTTCGGCGAGGGCATGACCAGGGCGGGCGGGATCGTCTGGCAGATCACCTGGCAGGACCACATCGCCATCGCCCGCGACCCGGTCACCCTGGCCGAGACCGGCCGAGTCGAATACGAGGGCGAGGGGTGGGGCGTGTGCGCGCAACCCCAGCGCCTGGTGATGAGCGACGGCACGCCCACGCTCACCTTCCGCGACCCGGTGACCTTCGCGAAGACCGGCTCGGTGACGCTCACCGGCTACCCGTCCCCCCAGCCGAACGAACTCGACTGCGCCCCCGACGGCACGGTGTACGCCAACAACTACCCCTCCGACGAGATCCTGCGGATCGACCCGGAGACCGGCCGGGTGCTCGCGGTGATCGAGGCGAGCGGACTGCTCACCGCCGCCGAGCGCGCGGGTACCGATGTCCTCAACGGCATCGCCCACCTGCCCGGGACCGACCGGTTCCTGCTCACCGGCAAGTACTGGCCGCGCCTGTTCGAGGTGCGATTCGTCCCCGAATAGCGCGCTGTGGCCAACACTGCCGCGCCGCGAGTGAACGCGGAAACGCCGCGTGGGCCAGAATTGGACTGTGACTACTCCCCGCGATCCCTCCGGTCCCGACCGTGGTCGCCGGGACGGTAACCCCGCGGGCAGGCATCCCGGCTTCGGGCAGTACCCGCCGCGCGCGGGCGGGCCGGGTTACGACGAGCAGCCGCGCAGGCCGACCGCGCCGCGGAAGGTCTTCCCCCGACCCGACTCGCCCGACCCGCCGACGATCCGGTCGAAGAACCCGTTCCGGCGCGGACGGTCCGAGCCCGATGCCGCCCCGACCACACCCTTACGCGGCGCGCCGACGCCCCGCGAACGCGCCAGGCCGACGCCGCCGGAGAAGGATCTCGGCCCGCCGGGCACCCGCCCGCTCCCCCGCGCCGAGGAGCCCGTCGACGACGAGATCAAGCAGCGGGTTCCGCGCAAGCTGACCGTCACCCGGGTCGCCGCCATGCGCAGCCGCGAACTCACCGAACGCGGATTCGCCACCTTCCAGCGCGCGGCCAAGGCCGACGGCGCCGATCAATCGGGTCTGACCGCGCTCACCTACGCCACGATGGCCAACTTCGCGCTCGACGCCGCGATCGCCGTCTCACTGGCCAACACCCTGTTCTTCGCCAGCGCGACCGCCGAGTCCAAGACCAAGGTGGCGCTGTACCTGCTGATCACCATCGCCCCGTTCGCGGTGATCGCGCCGCTGATCGGCCCGCTGCTGGACCGTTTGCAGCGCGGCCGCAGGCTGGCGCTGGCGACGACGTTCGGGCTGCGCGCGGTCTTCGCCCTGCTGCTGATCTTCGAGATCGACACGTGGGGGCTGTATCCGCTGGCGCTGTGCATGATGGTCGGCTCGAAATCCTTCGCGGTCCTCAAGAGCGCGGTCACGCCGAGGGTGCTCCCACCGGATATCGACCTGGTGCGCACCAACTCCCGGCTGACGGTGTTCGGCCTGGTCGGCGGCACCATCGGCGCCGGCGCGGTGGCCGCGCTCGCCGCGATGATCGCCGGCTCGACCGGCGCGCTGGTCCTGGCGACCGGCATCGCGGTGGCCGGGGCGTATCTGAGCTTGCGGATTCCGTCGTGGGTGGAGGTGACCGAGGGCGAGGTGCCCGCGACGCTGAGCTATCACGGCCCCGACGCGCACACCGAGGTGCTCGAGCCAGGCACGGAGTCCTCGGTGCCCGCCCGGAAACGCCGGCAGCCGCTGGGCCGGGCCGTGGTCACCGGGCTGTGGGGCAACAGCTCCATCCGCGTGCTCACCGGCTTCCTGACCTTCTACATCGCCTTCGTCGCCAAGGGCTCGGGCGGCAGCCCGACCGAGCAGGCGGCCATGCTCGCGGTGGTCGGCGCCGCGGCAGGCATCGGCAACTTCGGCGGCAACGCGACCGGCGCCCGGCTGACCCTCGGCAGGCCGTCGCTGGTGGTGCTCGGCTGCACCGGCGCGTGCGCCGCGGTGGCACTGTTCGCGATGTTCACCGGCAACCTGTTCGGCGCGGCGTTCGCGGCGCTGATCGCCTCGGCGGCGAGCGCGCTGGCGAAGGTGTCGCTGGACGCGGCCATCCAGGACGACCTGCCGCCGGAGTCGATCGCGTCCGGTTTCGGCCGATCGGAGACGGTGCTGCAACTGAGCTGGGTGATCGGCGGCGCGGCCGGTGTGCTGTTGCCGATCGAATTCTGGAAGGGTTTCGCGGTGATCAGCGTGATCCTGGTGATCGGCCTGATCCAGACGTTCGTCAGCTACACCGGACATTCGCTGCTGCCCGGCCTGGGCGGCAATCGTCCGCAGCACGCCGAGCAGGAAGTGCCCAACACCCATCCGTACCGGGCAGACCCCGGTGCGGTTCCGCGAGGGACAGGAGACCCCATCCGGTGAGCAAGCTCAACGTCCGCACGATCGTCGTTCTGGTCGCGGTCGGACTCTTCGCCGTCGCCGCGGTGACCGCGGGTCTGGTGGCCTACGGCGTGTCGAAGGCGCCCGAGCGCGACCCGCAGATCACCGCGTTCGCGCGCGGCACCACCGTCACCGTCGACCCGTTCCTGTACTGCACGGTCACCATGCAGGACTGCCGTTACGGCGAGACCACCGAGCTGACGACGACGGCGGGCCGCCCGGTGCAGCTGTCGCTCCCGGACAAGATCGCCGAGTCGCCGTGGCTGGTCCAGCTGATCTACCAGCGACCTTCCGGCGAGCAGGTCGACCGGGTGCTGAGCTTCGCCGACTTCCCCTCGGGCGCCCGCGCGCTCACCATCGATACCAAGCCCGAACCCGACCTGCGCCTGGCCGGCATCGAGGTCCAGCTCCCGATCCTGGCCCGCGACACCGTGACCGGCCGCGAGACCTACATCCCGCACGCCGCCTGGTCGATCAGCACCCCCGAGGCCTGACACGACTCGGTCCCGGACACCGTGGTGCCCGGGACCGAGGATCGGATCAGTGGTCGAGTTCGCGGGCGACGGCCCGCACGACCTCGGAGATCCGCTGGGACAGCTTGCGATCCGGGTACTTGCCGCGCCGCAGATCCGGCTGCACCTTGGTCTCGAGCAGCGTGATCATGTCCTCGACGAGGCCGTGCAGCTCGTCGGGCGACTTGCGCGGGCCCGCGTCCTTGCGGGCAGGCTGCTGAGACTGGTTGCCGCGCACGGTCGGCGGCGCCTCGAGCAGCTTCAGGCTCAGTGCCTGCGGGCCACGCCGACCCGCGGCCATGCCGAATTCGACGCGCTGGCCGGGCTTGAGACCTTCGACGCCATCGGGCAGCGCGGAGGAACGGACGTAGACGTCCTCGCCCTCGTCTTGGGAAAGGAAGCCGAAGCCCTTTTCGACGTCGTACCACTTCACCCGGCCGGTCGGCACTGCGCTCACCCGTTCATCATTCGATACCCGGACCCTTGTGGCTCGGGTTACATCTGCTTGTCGCGAAAAGAACGCGCCCCACAACAAGGCAGGACGCGATGTGCTCAGAGTCTACCCCGGTTGCTATAACGCGAGCACATCAGTTTTACGGTGCACCGGTGACCAACACACCTCCGCCCGCCGCCACTCCGCCGGAGCGCGACCCCCGCCGGCCCAGCGATCGACTGCTGCGACTGGCCGTCGCGCTGTTCGGTATCGGGATCCTGGCCGTGGTCGCCATCTTCGTGACGCCGATCGTGTCGGACTCGTCTCCGGGGCTGTGGCTGTACCTGCTGGCGATGCTCGCGCCGGTCGGCTTCCTGCTCGGCCTGGTGTTCGCGCTGTGGTCGGGCCGACGCGCGCGTTGACGCGTCAACTGGTTACCCGCGCGAATCGATACCCAGACAGTAGTGTGATCCTCATCACATAACGAGTAGGTCACGAACTGAGCGTGCAACCGTCGCGCACACCAGACACCGCGACTACCTGCGCGGACGCCTCGGGGATCACCCTGAGACCACCCCGAGACCCACCCGTACACGCCGGTTACCAAATAGTGACTTTCCCCGCTGTCCGTCGTACCGTTTCTCTCAGCCGGGGCAACCCCCGGAACCACCGGCCCGCCGCACCGAACCTCACCCCGCGGGTACCGGACCCCGATTGGAATCAGGAGTGAGGGCGGACCGGGAGACCTCTCAGTCCGGGCCACATGCAGGTGCGCACGAGAGGAAGAAACCCGATATGAGTGGACGCCACCGCAAGCCGACTTCCACCGGCCGCACTGTCGCCAAGGTCGCCGTCACCGGCGCGATCATCGGCACCGCCAGTGCAGCTTTCGCCGGAAACGCCAGCGCGGCCCCCGACTCCGACTGGGATCGCCTCGCGCAGTGTGAAGCCGGCGGCAACTGGGGCATCAACACCGGCAACGGCTACCAGGGTGGGCTGCAGTTCTCGCCCTCCACCTGGAACGCGCACGGTGGTGGCGAGTACGCCGCCACGGCCAACCAGGCCACCCGCGAACAGCAGATCGCGGTCGCCGAAAAGGTTCTCGCTTCTCAGGGTTGGGGCGCTTGGCCCTCCTGCTCGTCTCAGCTGGGTCTGAGCAGCGGCCCGACCGAGCGGATCGCGCCCTCCTCGCCGAGCTGGGCCCCGCAGGTGACCGTTCCGCAGGTGCAGGATCCGAGCCAGGAAGTCTTCCAGGCCGTCGATCGCGCCCTCTCCGTCGTGCAGCAGCAGGGTGTCGCCGTGCCCCAGCAGGCGCTCGATTTCTTCAACGCCGCCAAGGGCACTCAGCTCGACCCGGCCGTGATCGACTTCTTCGAGGCGAACAAGGGCCTGCTGCCCTCCTGATCGCCCGCGCAGACAACTAGAGCCCGCATCCCTAGGGATGCGGGCTCTTGTCTTTCCCGTCCTACCTACACCCGGTTGATCACCGTCTGCGGGTGGATGTACGGCAGCTTCGATGCCGGGACGGGAAACTCGGTGTCCTCACCGAAGGGCGAGAGGTTACCGGCGCGGGTCGACGACAGTTCGGTCACGGCGTGTTCGCCGTCGGCCACCTGCGGCCAGCCGTTGTCGACGTAGGGTTTCTTCGATTTGTTCACCACGGGGTCATTCTGGCATACCCACCACGGTGCTCAATCGCGGCTGGCGCCGCAGGTTCTCGGCCTGTTTCCGCGATCTTTCCTCCCTCCGGGCACTCCTTCGTCACAGCCTTCGGTCAGTCCCGAGCGAGGCGGCCGAGAACTGTAGGCTGGATCGGATGATCGCGACGGACTCCCTCGCCGATTGGCTCGGTGCGCGCACCGACTCCCAACTGGTGAAACTGCTGCAGTTGCGGCCCGATCTGGCGGTACCGCTGCCCGCGTCGATGTCGGTGCTCGCGGTGCGTGCCCAGCAGCGGGCCTCGGTGCTGCGCGCCGCCGACGATCTCGACACCCTCGAGTTCGCGATCATCGAAGCGCTCACGGCCAACGAGGACGCCCGCACGATCGGCACCGAGGTCACCCCGCTCACCCGGACCACCCTGCACGCGCAGCTCAAGGACCGGGTCACCAAGACCGCTTTCACCACCGCGCTGACCCGCCTGCTCGACCGCGCGCTGGTCTGGCAGACCGACGACGGCCTGCACCTGGCCCCGAGCGCCGCCGAAGCCCTCCCCTGGCCGCTCGGCGCGACGACGGCGCTGCCCGACGCGCTGACCGAGCCCGAAGTCACCGCCGCGCTCGCCGCGGCGGGCCCGGCCGAGCGGGCGCTGCTCGAGAAACTGGCCACCACCGGGCCGCGTGGCCGCACCAGGGACGCCGCACCCGGCGCTGACCCCGATCGTCCGGTACCGCGGCTGCTGGCGGCCCGGCTGCTGCACCGGATCGACGACGAGACGGTCGAGCTGCCGGTGACGGTCGGCCAGGTACTGCGCGGCGACCCGGTCACCGACCCGCACGCCCTCGCCCCGCCCAAGCCGACGCTGACCAAGCACGCGCCCGCCGAGGTGAACGCGGTCGGCGCGGGCGAAGTCGGTGAGCTGCTGCGCGATTGCGCCGACCTGCTCGACGCGCTGGGCCGCCTGCCCGCCCCCGCGCTGCGCGCCGGTGGTCTCGGCGTGCGCGAGTTGCGCCGCCTCGCCAAGCAGACCGGCATCGACGAGCAGCGCACCGGGCTGCTGCTGGAACTGCTGGCGGCCGCGAAGCTCGTGGAGAAGGGACTGCCGGAGCCGGTGCCGGAAGTCGACTCCACCGACGACTTCTGGGCCCCGACCCCCGCGGCCGACGCCTGGCTGGACGCACCGCCGGCGACCCGCTGGGTGCTGCTCGCGCAGGCCTGGCTGGACCTGGACCGGATGCCGTGGATGATCGGCCTGCGCGACGCCGCCGATAAGCCGATCGCCGCGCTCTCGGCGGAGCTGCGCATCCCGCACGCGGTGCGCGACCGGCACGCCGTCCTCGGCCTGCTCGCCGAGTACCCCAGCGGCACCGCGCTGACCGCCACCGATATCGGCAAGCTGCTGGCCTGGCGGATGCCGCGCAGGCGCAGGCACTTCCGGCTCGACGCGGTGACCGCGACGCTGGCCGAGGCCGCCACCCTCGGCCTGCTCGGCCGCGGCGCGCTCGATTCCGCCGCCAGGGCCCTGCTGCACGGCGCGGACACCAGCGTCGCCGACGCCGAGGCGGAGATGGCCGCGGCGCTGCCGGAGCCGGTCGATCACGTCCTCGTGCAGGCCGACCTGACGGTGATCGCGCCCGGTCCCCTGGTGCCCGAGTTACGCGGCCGGATCGCGCTCGTCGCGGATGTGGAGTCGGCGGGCGCGGCCACGGTCTACCGGGTCGGTGACGCCTCGGTGCGCCGCGCGCTCGACGCGGGGATGACCGCCGCCGAACTGCACGCGCTGTTCGCCAACCACTCACGCACGCCGGTCCCCCAGTCGCTGACCTACCTCATCGACGACGTCGCCCGCCGCCACGGCCAGCTGCGGGCGGGCATGGCGCAGTCGTTCCTGCGCAGCGACGATCCCGCGCTGCTCGCCCAGGTCCTGGCCGCGCCGGTGGCCGACACGCTGGCCCTGCGCGCGATCGCGCCGACCGTCGCCATCGCCCTGGCTCCGCTGGGTGAGCTGCTCGAACAGCTGCGCGCGGCCGGTTTCGCCCCGGCCGGTGAGGATTCCGCGGGCGCGATCGTCGACCTGCGCCCGCGCGGCGCCCGCATCGCGGTCCGCCCGCTGGCCCGCAAGCCCTACCGCCCGAACCCGCCGAGCGACGAACAGCTCGCCCTGCTGGTCACCGAACTCCGCGCGGGCGAACGCGCCGCGGGCGCCCGCACGGGACAGTCGGTGCGCGCCGACGGCACCCGCACCGGCACCGCGGCGACCCTGGCCCTGCTCCAGCTGGCCGCCAGGGTCGGCCGCCCGGTGAACATCGGTTACGTCGACGCCCAGGGCGTCGCCAGCCAGCGCGTGGTCGAGCCCCTCCGCGTCGGCAACGGCCAACTGGACGCCGTCGACCCCGTCACCGGCGCGACCCGCCACTTCACTTTGCACCGAATAGCCTCGGTCGCCCTCCTCGACTGACACCGCAGGAAACGGCCGCCCCGATCACACACGCCCCGACCCCGAGGAGGGGCAGGCCGACACAGTCGGCCGTCGCGCGCGCCAGCGCTCCAATATCAGGGCTTGGCCATGCAGAAGGTGGCCTTGGGGTCGGAGACCGTGCGGAACTGGGTGGCGTCGGCACCGCACTGGAGCTCGTCGGCCACGCCGTCGATGCGCTTGACGACCTTGAACGTGGCCTCTGGGGCGGTGCAGGCCACGGTTTCGGCGGGGCGCTTGCCCGCGTCGGCGTAGCAGTTGCCCTGGGCGAAGTTGGGGGCCAGGCAGAGACCGGTCTTGGTGTCGCCCACCGTGCCGTTGAAGGTGGCATCGGCGACATCGCAGGTCAGCGGGGCCGTGCCGACCTGCACGATCCGGTAGTTCGACGTCGTCGCCGAGCAGTCACCGAGCTTGCCGACCATCGCGTCGGCCGCGTTGTCGGTGACCTCGACGCACGAGCCCGTGGCGAGCGAGCTGCCCGCCGAGTCGCTGTCCGACGAACAGGCGGCGACCGCCCC
This sequence comes from Nocardia canadensis, assembly GCF_032656385.1. Lineage (NCBI taxonomy): Bacteria > Bacillati > Actinomycetota > Actinomycetes > Mycobacteriales > Nocardiaceae > Nocardia > Nocardia canadensis. Next base: position 536,875 of record NZ_JAVCWB010000002.1, on the reverse strand, counting down.
GACCAGTGCGACCGTCGCCACGGGGGCGAGCACGACCCGCGCCAGCAGTCGCTTTCCTGGGAACAACACTGAAAACCTCACTCACCGAACGGTTCAGGCGAACATGACCGCCGGTGACGATACCCAAGCCCGCCGCGCCCGCGCTCGGCCCCGTCGAACCCTGGCTACCATCACAAAGATGACCCTCGACGATGTCGCAGGCGAGCTGTACGGCCTCGACCCCGGCGACTTCGTGCCGACCCGCACCGAACGGGCCGCCCAGGCCCGTGCCGACGGCGACCGCGAGCTGGCCAAGGCCATCACCGCGCTGCGCAAACCGACGGTCGCGGCGTGGACGGTCAACCTGCTGGCCCGGCACGCGCCGCAGGAGATCACCGCCCTGCTCGACCTCGGCGACGCCCTGCGCTCGGCCCAGCGCCAGCTCTCCGGCGACAAACTGCGCGCCCTCGGCGCCCAGCGCCAGCAGGTGGTCAACGCCATGACCAAGCGGGCGGGCGAACTGGCCGCCGAGCACGACCGCCCGGCCGGCGAGCAGGTGCTGCGCGAGGTCGGCCAGACCCTGACCGCCGCGCTGGCCGATCCCGGCGTCGCCGACCAGGTCCGCGCCGGCGTGCTGCCCGCCACCGTCACCTACGACGGCTTCGGCCCGGCCGGGCTGGTCGCGATCACCGGCGGCAAGGCCGCCGCACCGGCCACACGCGCGACCCGGCGCACCGGGAAGTCGCCTGCGGAGGCCGAGGCCGCCCGCCGCGCCGAGGCGCGGCAGGAACTCGACGACGCCGAGGCCGCGCTGGCCACGGCTCGCTCCGCGCGCGACGAGGCCGAAGCCGCCGCCGCGCGGGCGAAAGCCGCGCTCGACGAGATCGAGGCCCGCATCGACGAACTGCGCGCCGAACTCGAGCACGCCGAGCAGCAGCGCCATTTCGCCCGGACCGCCGACCATCGGGCCAGGGGCGAACTCACTTCGGCGCGCAGCCAATTCGAGCGCATGCAGCGGCTGACCGATCGCGCGCGAGCCCGCCTGGACGAGGACTGACTACCGGCCCAGTGTGCCCGGGTACAGGAACGACTCGCGCGGCGGCGTGGTCGTGTCCAGCCATTCGGCCAGGAACTCACCGAGCGGCAGCGAGGTCCGGCTCTGCAGGAACTCCCGGAACTCCGGCATCGAGGCGTTGCCGTCGCGGTGCGCGTTCACGAAATCGCGGATGGCGGTGAAGAACACGTCCTCGCCGAGCAGTCTGCGCAGCGCGTGCAGGAACAGCGGGCCGCGATAGTAGACCGAGGTGAACTCGTTGCCCGCGCCCGGACTCGCGAGCGCGACCTCCCAGAACTCCGGATCATCACGGTATTTCGCGATCTTCTCGCGGTACTTGGTGTCGACGTCGGCGTGGTCGATCCGCTCCGGCCACAGGTAGTCGGCGGTGTAGCTGGCGAAGCACTCGTTCAGACAGATGTCGGACCACTGCCGCACCGACATCGTGTCGCCCCACCACTGGTGCGCCAGTTCGTGCACGACGGTGTTCAGGTCGGTCCACGGCGCGTAGGTGGGCCGGGTCTGGGTTTCCAGCGAGAACGGGATCACGGCGTCGACGTAGATGCCACCGGCGACGTCGAACGGGTAGGGCCCGTAGAGGTTTTCGAGGAAGGCGAGGATCTCCGGCAGGCGCTGCTCGTCGTCGCGATTGCCCTCCGATTCCGGCGCGAAGGCGCTGAGCACCGGCGTGCCGTCGGCGGTGCGCTGTTCGAGGAAGGTGAAGTGGTCGACGGCGATCGTGGTCAGGTAGCCGATGACGGGTTGCCGCGTCTCCCAGGTGGTGTGCAGGCGGCCGTCGACGACCTCGTGCCGGGTGCGCTCGCCGGTCGACATCACCTCCCACTCGGCGGGCACCGTGGCGTGCAGCGTGAAGGTCGCCTTGTCCAGCGGGGTGTCGTTGAGCGGGTACCAGGTGCCGGCGCTGTGCGGCTGGCCGACGGCGAACGCGCCGCCGCTGGGCGCGTAGGTCCAGCCCTCGCCCTGGGTGTCGGCGACCGGGCCGGCGTAGTCGACGACGACGCGCATGGGCAGGCCGGGCGGCAGCGGCAGCAGCGGCGTGACGACCAGTTCCTGGTCGCCGTCGTGGGTGAAGCCCGCGGGCTGCCCGTTGATCGTCACCATCAGCACCTCGGGGCCGCGGTAGTCCAGATCGAACTGGGCCAGCGGCTGAGTCGCGCGGGCGTCGACGGTCGCGGTGCCGCGCAGGACATAGGTGGCCGGGTCGTAGTCGACCGCCACGTCGTAGTGAGCGACGTCGTAGCCGCCGTTGCCGTCGAGCGGGTAGTAGGGATCACCGAGTCCCGGCGCGCCGATCAGGCCAGGGTCGGCATCGACCGGGCGCACACCCAGCGCCAGCAGGGCGAGCACCGCGCACACTCCGGCCGACCATCGCATCCTCGACTGACACCTTTCGCCTGCTCCGGCTCGGATCCCGCGGACACCCTCCATCGTCGCAGGCACGCCGCGCAGGTCCTAATACGCGCGGTCGGTGCGAGCCCGCGCTCAGCCCAGGTCGCCGGGTAGCTGCTGCGGGTCGAGCAGCAGCCGTTTGGTCGCGGTCCGCTTCACCCGCGCGGCCAGCGCCAGATTCTCGGCGAGCAACCGCCATTCCCGTTCGGTGATGGCGTCGCGGGCCCGCTCGATCACCAGGCGATCACGCGTTCCCCAGGCGATCGGCATGGCCGTGACCAGCTGCCATCGTTCGCCGACCTGGCGCGGCGCGCGATCGGTGCGCACCGCCACGGCGGGCACGCGCTCCCCCGGTTCGGGCAGGTGTCCGGGCAGCGCGCGCACCTTGCGCGTGATCAGCGCCCAGCTGCGCGTCGGCGCGGCGGGCTCGGCGATGTCGACGAGGGCGAGCAGCACGATGCCGGAGTCCTCGGCCTCGGTGACCACGGCCGGCACCAATGCGCCGTCCTGGTAGAGCTTTTCGATACTGGAGCGGTGCGGGGTCCACAGCGCGACCCACAGCGCGATCGCCGCGACCAGCACGCACACGACGGCGAGCAGAAACCCCCAGGCCTGCCCGCTCCACAGCAGGGCGGCCGTGGCCGCGACGGCGAGCCCGGCGACCAGCAGGGCGACCACCCGCAACCTGCGTAACCCGGTGAACGTCTCGTTGACCGCGTGAGCGTGCTCACGGTCGACCACGAATTCGAAGCGGCGCACGGTTCCTTCCTAGCACAAGTTGCGGAGGAGTTGCCTCCACTTATCTGCCGAGGACTTCACCGCACGGTACCGCGTTCCGACCGGGCGATCGTCGCTACGCGCCGTCGCCGATGGGCGGTCCGAGCAGATCGTCGGCGTCGGTGATGCGGTAGGCGTAGCCCTGCTCGGCGAGGAAGCGCTGCCGATGGGCCGCGTACTCCGCGTCGAGAGTGTCGCGGGCGACCACCGAATAGAAATGCGCCTGTCCCCCATCCTGTTTCGGCCGCAGCAGCCGGCCGAGGCGCTGCGCCTCCTCCTGTCGCGAGCCGAACGTGCCCGAAACCTGCACCGCCACCGAGGCTTCCGGCAGATCGATGGAGAAGTTCGCGACCTTGCTGACCACCAGCACCGGCACCTCGCCGGACCGGAACGCGTCGAAGAGCGCCTCGCGCTCCTTGTTCTTGGTGGCGCCGGTGATGACCGGCGCGTTCAGGTCCACGCCCAGTTCCTCGAGCTGGTCCAGGTACGCGCCGATCACCAGCGTCGGCGCGTCCTTGTACTTGGCCAGGATGGACTCCACCACCGGGATCTTGGTGCGCGCGGTGGAGCACAGCTTGTAGCGCTCTTCCGGCTCGGCGGTGGCGTAGGCCATCCGTTCGGCGTCGGTGAGCGTCACCCGCACCTCGACACAGTCGGCGGGGGCGATCCAGCCCTGCGCCTCGATGTCCTTCCACGGCGCGTCGTAGCGCTTGGGACCGATCAGCGAGAAGACGTCGCCCTCGCGGCCGTCCTCACGCACCAGCGTGGCCGTCAGGCCGAGCCTGCGCCGCGATTGCAGGTCGGCGGTCATCCGGAACACCGGCGCGGGCAGCAGGTGCACCTCGTCGTAGATCACCAGGCCCCAGTCCCGGCTGTCGAACAGCTCCAGGTGCTTGTACTCGCCCTTGGTCTTGCGGGTGATCACCTGGTACGTCGCGATGGTGACCGGGCGGATCTCCTTGCGCTCGCCGGAGTACTCGCCGATCTCGTCCTCGGTGAGCGTGGTGCGCGCCAGTAGCTCACGCCGCCACTGCCTGCCCGCGACGGTATTGGTGACCAGGATCAACGTGGTGGCCTTGGCCTTGGCCATGGCTGCCGCGCCGACCATCGTCTTGCCCGCGCCACACGGCAGCACGACCACGCCGGAGCCGCCCGCCCAGAACGAATCGGCGGCCATCTCCTGATAGTCGCGCAGGTGCCACTTGCCCGCGGTGTAGTCCAGGCCGATGTCGTGCGCCTCGCCGTCGACGTAACCGGCCAGATCCTCGGCGGGCCAGCCGATCTTGAGCAGCATCTGCTTGATGTGACCGCGCTCGGAGGGGTGCACGATCACCGTGTCGTCGTCGATCCTGGCCCCGAGCATGGGCGCGATCTTCTTGTGCCGCAGCACTTCCTCGAGCACCGCGCGGTCCAGGCTCACCAGGCACAGCCCGTGCGCCGGATGCTTGACCAGCTGCAGCCTGCCGTAGCGGCCCATCGTGTCGACGATGTCGACCAGCAGCGGCTGCGGCACCGCGTAGCGCGAGAAGTTCACCAGCGCGTCGACGACCTGCTCGGCGTCGTGACCGGCCGCGCGGGCGTTCCACAACGCCAGCGGCGTGATCCGGTAGGTGTGCACGTGTTCGGGCGCGCGCTCGAGCTCCGCGAACGGCGCGATGGCCTGCCGCGCGTTGCCTGCCAGCTCGTGGTCGACCTCGAGCAGCAGGGTCTTGTCGCTCTGCACGATCAGCGGACCGTCGGTCACTGTGCTCCTCGGCGGCCGGGGCCGCGGGTTCGGGGCCTCGTGACCCCTCGGTTCAACGCTCGAGACTCGCGCCTGCGGCGCCTGCGCTTCGAGCGTTGAACCGAGGGGCGGCCCCGAACGGGCTCGTCGAGCTCGCCCTGTGCGGGGTGCGTTCGGCCTGGATGTTTGACGTTGGCGCCGCCGCGGGCGGATCGCTTCGGCGGCCTTTGTCGATTGTACGGACCCGAGCCGACACGACCTGGGGCGAAGCGGTGGGTGAGCGGTCCAGCAGGTGTCGACTGGACCGCGACAAGGCCCGGCTGACCAGGTCAGACTCAGGGCGTGCTTCAGACTACGGCGGTACTCGGGGTTGGTGCGGCGGCGCTCGGCATGGTCCTCACGCCGGGGCCGAACATGATGTATCTCGTATCACGGACGGTGGCGCAGGGCCGGCGCGCCGGGTTGATCTCGCTGGCCGGTGTCGCGGCGGGGTTCGGGGTGTATCTGCTGGCCGCGGCGGCCGGGATCACGGCGGTGTTCGCGGTGGTTCCGGGGCTCTACCTGGGGCTCAAGCTCGCCGGGGCCTGCTATCTGCTGTGGCTGGCCTGGCAGGCGGTGCGGCCGGGTGGGGTGTCGGTCTTCGCGCCGGTCGACCTGCCCGTCGACCCGGCCCGGCGACTGTTCACCATGGGATTGGTCACCAATCTGCTCAATCCCAAGATCGCGATCATGTACATGGCGCTGATCCCGCAGTTCGTCGATCCCGAGCGCGGGGCGCTGTGGTTGCAGAGCCTGTCGCTCGGTGCGATCCAGATCACCGTCGCGCTCACCGTCAACGCGCTGATCGTGCTCGGCGCGGCCGGGCTGGCCGGGTTCCTCACCGCCCGCCCGCTCTGGCTGCGCACCCAGCGGTACCTCATGGGCACCGCGCTCGGCGGCATCGCGATCATGCTCGCCACCGACCGCGCCCGCCCGACCCCGGCCTGACCCCCGCACGACCCGACGCGCTGTCGGAGCTCGCCGGCGCGACCACGGGCACGCGACACGTGTGGCCGGGTCGCCCTCGCCGCACCCCGCCGTGTCACGCTGCTGTGTGGCGCAGGCGAGAAGGAGCGAGTGGTGAGTGTTGGGGTGCTGGTGGCGATGGTCGCGGCCGGGCCGTCGGCGACGGAGCTGGATTCGGCGCTGACCGCCGTGCATCACAGCGGCGAGCTGATGGGCGTCGTCTCGTTCGCGGCATCGGGCGCGCTGGTGGCCGTGCGCAAGCGGCTCGACCTGTTCGGCATGGCGATCCTGGCCACCGCCACCGCGCTGGGCGGCGGCATCGTGCGCGACCTGCTCATCGGGCGCACGCCGCCGGGCGCGTTCACCGACCTGACCTACCTGTCGGCGTCGCTGCTGACGGCGCTGGTCCTGTACTTCATCGCGCCCTCGCGCCGGCTCACCAAGGGGCCGCTCGAGATCGCCGACGCGATCGGACTCGGCCTGTTCTGCGTCACCGGCACGGTCATCGCGTACTCGGCCGGGGTGGGCGCGCCCACCGCCGCGCTGCTCGGCATGACGACGGCCATCGGCGGCGGTGTCCTGCGCGACGTGCTCAGCGGCGAGGTGCCCAGCGTGCTGCGCCCCGACCAGGACCTCTACGCGATCCCGGCCCTGTTCGGCGCGGCCGCCACGGCCACCCTGCTGCACTTCGACCTGTACCGGTCGTGGACCGGGCTGCTCGCCGCCGTCGGCGCCATCGGCTTCCGCCTGCTGGCCCGCCACTACCAGTGGCACGCGCCGCTGGCCCGGCACGCTCGCGACTGAGCGCGCCCTCAGCGCACCGCCATGCCCGCGCGCAGGCGGCGCACGCCTTCGTCGATGGTCTCGTCGCGCTTGCTGAAGGTGAAGCGCACCAGGTGTTTCCAGTCGTCGGCGTGGTCGGCGAACACACTCACCGGCACCGCGGCGACGCCGAGCCGGGCCGGCAGTTCCCGGCAGAACGCCATCCCGTCCTCGGCGCCGAGCGGGCGTATGTCCGCACACACGAAATACCCGCCGGAACTGGCCGCGACGCCGAACCCGGTGTCACGCAACGCGGCCGAGAGCCGAAGCCGCTTGTCGGACAGGCTGTCGCGCAGGGCGTGCACCCAGTCGATCTCGGCGTTGATCGCGTGCGCGACCGCGGGCTGGAACGGTCCACCGCCGACGAAGGTGAGGAACTGCTTGGCCGCGAGCACACCGTCGAGCAGCGGCGCCGGCGCGCACACCCAGCCGATCTTCCAGCCGGTGACATTGAACGTCTTCGCCGCGCTCGACACCACGATCGTGCGCTCGCGCATGCCCGGCAGCGTGGAGATGCTGATGTGCTCGACGCCGTCGTAGACCAGGTGCTCGTACACCTCGTCGGCCAGCACCAGCAGATCGTGCTCGCGCGCCAGCTCCGCGATGGCGGTGAGGTCGGCGCGGTCGAGCACCGCTCCGGTGGGGTTGTGCGGTGAATTGATCACCAGCATGCGGGTTTTCGGGGTGATCGCGGCGCGCAGGCTGTCCAGGTCGAGGACGAAACGATCACCGTCGGCGACCAGGCGCGCGGTGCGCCGCTGCGCACCGGCCAGCGCGACCGAGGCGGCGTAGGAGTCGTAGTACGGCTCGATCAGCGCCACCTCCTGCCCCGGTTCGACCAGGCCGAGCACGGCGGCGCTGATCGCCTCGGTGGCGCCGACGGTCACCAGTACCTCGGTAGCCGGGTCGTAGGCGGTGCCGTAGCGGCGGGCGCGGTCGTCGGCGATCGCCTGGCGCAGCACCGGCATGCCGCGGCCCGGCGGGTACTGGTTGAGCCCGTCGGCGATGGCGGCCCTGGCGACCTCGAGCATGCCCGCGGGTCCGTCGGTATCCGGAAATCCCTGCCCCAAATTCACCGCGTCATGGCGGAGGGCCAGTTCGGTCATCTCGGCGAAGATGGTCGATCCGAACGGGCGCAAACGGGAGACAGTGGGCGGCGCAGACGACATCTCCGCAGCGTATCCCACTTTTCGGCACCGTTGCCGACCGATAGCGAACACGCATGTTTCACAAACGTTTTGCGGGGTTGACCTGCACTATTGTGCGATCACCCAGGCTGAGCTAGCCTCGCCGTGTTCTACCTCACACACCACAGCGTGGTGGCATATCGAAAGGGGCTCCTTATGGCCTCACCCTTGCTCGATTTCATTGTCGACCCGGCTGCGTCGGAGGTTGCCGGTTCGGCTCTGCGGTTCATCCACGATCACCTGATGGGCAGCCCCATCGTCGACTACTTCACCGGCTCGGCGACCCCGGACAACAACATGGGTTCCTCGACCGGGGACATGAACCTCGGTTCGTCCACCGGCGACCATCAGTGGGGGTCCACCTACCCGTAGACACTCGGCGCGTCGGACCGGATCGCGCGGGTCCGGTCCGACGCGGGGTCAACGCGACCGCGCGCCCGACAGCTTCGCCACATTGGCGAAATCGTAGGCAGCCCAGACTTTTCCCTCGCGCACCGCGAAGCCGAGCACCCGCACGGGGCGACCGAACGGCGAGTTCGGATCGGTGAACACGAGGCCCGATTGCCCGTTCACCGTGGCGAAGCCCAGCTCCAGACCCGGTTCCTCCTGCTGCTTGCGCCACAGGCCGAGCGCGAGGCGCGCGATCTTCTCCGCTCCCGCAACGACATTGAGCGCCGTCCTGGTGGTGCCGCCGGCATCGGCGACGAAGGTCGCGGCCGGATGCAGGGTGGCCGCTACCGCCTCGACGTCGCCGGTGGCCAGTGCCGCCAGGAAGCGTCGCACCGCCGCGTCGTGCACCTCGTCGGCGACCGGTTGCGGCGCCTTCGCCGCCGCCCTACGGGCGCGCACCGCCAATTGCCGTGCGGCGTCGGCCGATACCCCGAGGATGTCGGCGATCTCGTCGAACGGCACGTCCAGGCTGTCGTGCAAGACCAGCGCGACCCGCTGCTGCGGAGTCAGCGCGTCGAGTACCACCAGCGCCGCCAGCCGGCTGTCCTGATGCCGGACCACCACGTCCAGCGGATCCGGGGTGCTGCTCGCCGTGGTGACGATCGGCTCGGGCAGCCACTGCCCCACATAGGTTTCCCGGCGCACCGCCGCGCTGCGCAGGTGATCCAGGCAGATCCGGCTGACCACGGTCGTGAGCCAGGCCCGCAGGTCCTCGATCTCGGACTGGTGCACACCGGCCATCCGCAGCCAGCTCTCCTGCACGGCGTCCTCGGCGTCGCCGACGCTGCCGGTGAGCCGATAGGCCACCGAAAGCAGATGCGCTCGATGCGATTCGAACAGGTCGGCGAGAAGCGGGGAAACCATCGCCGCAGATCCTACGGACGGCGAAAACCAGCTGAGAAACCGGGCGCCGACCTGTCACGATGACACGATGTACGAGCACACGCTCACCGACGGCACCCTCTGGCTCACCCGCCCCACCGGTGCCGACATCGACCGCATCGTCGAGTGCTGCCAGGACCCCGAGGTAGGCCACTGGACGACGATCCCCGTTCCCTACGCCCGCTCCGACGCCGAGGAATTCCTCGACACGGTCGTCGCCCCCGGCTGGGCGAGCAACACGCCGGTCTGGGCGCTGCGCACCGCCCCGGACGGCTCCGTCGAAGGCATGCTCGGCCTGCACGCCCGGGGCCCCGGCGTCTGCGAGATCGGCTTCTGGCTCACCGCGGACCACCGCGGCAAGGGCCTGATGACCCGCGCCATCACCCTGGCCTGCGACTTCGCCTTCGCCCCCGACGGCCTCGCCCTCGACCGCGTCACCTGGCGCGCCATGGTCGGCAATCATCCCTCGGCCGCCGCGGTCCGCCGGGTCGGGTTCCATTACGAGGGCCTGGCCCGGCAGGGCGGGATGCAGCGCGGCACTCGCGTCGACGAATGGCACGCGGCGCGCCTCGCCACCGACCCCGGCGTCTTCGCCGAAGGCTGGCCTGCCGAGATCGCGCCGCGCTGAGCCGCCGGTCCGGGCCGACCCCACGGTGACCAGAATCGATTGCCGAGGCGGCGTGTCAACATGGAGGCATGGGCACTCCGAGGAGTTCCGATGTCTGACGACGCGCGGTTCGAGTGGTTCGCCGACCTCATGGGTGTGCGGGCGGACGACCGTGTGCTCGAGTTCGGGCCGGGGACCGGCGCTTCGCTGCCGCGGATCGCGGACCGCTTGCGGAGCGGGCGGATCGTCGGTCTCGATCGGTCGGCCACCGCGATCGGCCGGGCCCAGGAACGCTGCGCCGCCGAGATCGCGGACGGCCGGGTTCGGCTGGTCGAGGGGGCGATCGGCCCGGCGTCGACGAGCACGGTGCTGGCCCAGCTCGACGGGGACCGGCGTTTCGACCTCGTGTTCGCGGTGAACGTCAACCTCTTCTGGACCGGCCCCGCGACGGCGGCCTGGTCGATGATCCGAGAGTGCCTGTCCCCCACCGGGCGACTGTGGCTCTGCTACGGCTACGGCAGCCCTACCGATCCGCCTACCAGCCCGAAACCTACCCCCGACCAACTCACCACGCGCTTCGCCGCAGCCGGATTCCGCTGCGAAATCACCACTTCCGGCGACCTCCTGGCCGCACGGGCGGTATCGCCGTAGAGCGTCCACCGCGCCTCCGCGCCACCCCCATGGCGTCACCGCGTCACCGCGCCACGCCCCACGGCGTCACCGCGCCACCGCGTGACCGCCTCACCGCGCCACCGCGCCACCGCCCCACGGCGCCACCGCTTCACCGAGTCACCGAGTCACCGAGTCACCGCGTGACCGCGTCAGCGCCGCACGCGTCGCCGAGGTCCTGCGGGCGCGTGCGCAGACCGGGCCACGACGCGATCCGCCCCGGCCGAAGCACTCTCGCCGTCAGGAGTGACCGATTCGGAACGCTGTCGGATGGTCCCGGGCCGGGCTCGATCTCTCACCTTTGAGCGGACGCTGGGCGTGCCTATTGCCTGTGCCCCGTGCGAGCGTCCGGTCGTCGGGATCAGCGGTTGGCGTTGCGGGCGGTGCCTCGGTGGGCTGTGACGGTGGTGGGGTCCTCGGGCCAGGCGTGTTTGGGGTAGCGGCCGCGGAGGTCGGCGCGGACCTGCGGCCAGCCGTTCTGCCAGAAGGACGGGAGGTCGGCGGTGACGGCGACGGGACGCTGGGCGGGCGACAGCAGGTGCAGCACGATCGTGACACGGCCGCCGGCGAGGGTGGGCGGCTCGGTCCAGCCGAAGATCTCCTGGACCTTCACCGCCAGCACCGGCGGGTCGGCGCTGTAGTCGAGGCGGATGCGGCTGCCCGACGGCACCTCCAGGCGTTCCGGGGCGAGCTCGTCGAGGCGGGCGGCCGCCGGCCAGGGCAGCAGTCGGCGCAGCGCGGTGCCGGCGTCGATACGAGCCAGGTCGGAGCGACGGCGGGCCGTGCCGAGCTCGGGGCCGAGCCACGCATCGAGGTCGGCGAGCAGGGTGTCGTCGTCGACGGCGGGCCAGGGTGCGCCGAGGGTGCGGTGCAGGAAGTCGAGGCGCTGGCGCAGACCACGGGCGTCCTCGTCCCAGCGCAGCAGGTCGAGCCCCTCCGAACGCAACCCCTCGCGCACCGCTTCTGCCAGCAATCGCGAATCCGGTTCGCGCAGGGCCTTTTCCGACAGGACGATCGCCCCGAGCCGTTCCACCCGCCGGGCGACGACATCACCGGACTCCCAGCGCACTTCGTCGGCGCGCGTCACCAACCCCGGCGCGGCCGCCCGCGCGAGATCCTCATCGGCGATGGCCGCCAGCCGAATCCGCCCCTCGGCCCGCCCCGGATCCCGATCGGCCACCGCGACCGCGAGCCACTCCGCCGCCGCGAGCCCGGACCCCGGCGGCAAGGTCACCGCCGTCCCACCCGCCATCAGATACGACGCCCCGTTCGCCCGCCGCCGAGCCAACCGCTCCGGATGCGCCAACGCGATGAGGAGCGCCGCCGGATCCGCCGACGCCGAACTCACGACACCACCCCGGTCATCGCCCGCAACCTTCGCTCCGCCACGCCGCCCAGCAGCCGACCCGGCGTTCGGACCACCGCGGGCGGCTCCAGCGCCCTGGTCACCAGCTGTCGCCGCGCCCGCGCTCGCATCGATCAGCCGGATCAGGCGTTGGACCTCTCGCGTCCAGCGGGGCGGTCGTTCGGCGCGCAGAGCGCGCAGGGCAGCTGCCGCGTCGACCCCGGAGGCGAGGGCATCGTCATCCATCAGAACCACCATCTCGGCGGCCGCGCGAGCACCGACGTCGGCGGCCCCGTCGAGGAGGGCGCGGGCGAGGCGGGGGTGCAGGCCGAGGGCCGCCATGGCGCGGCCACGTTCGGTGACGTGGTCCGCGTCGTCGAGGGCACCCAGGGCATGCAGGACCGCACGGCCGGCGGCGAGGCCACCTTCGGGCGGGGCGTCCCACCAGGTGAGGCCGGTGCCGTCGGGAGTTCCCCAGCATGCCAATTCCAGTGCGAGGCGGGTGAGTTCGGCGGTGCGGATCTCCGGCTCGGGATAGGCGGGCAGCGTCTGATGCTCGTATTCGGGCCAGCAGCGCCACGCATGACCAGGCGCCTCACGCCCGGCCCGCCCCGCGCGCTGCTCGGCGACGGCGGCCGAAACCCGCACGGTCGCAAGGCCGGACAACCCACGACGGTGATCGATGCGAGGCACCCGCGACAGACCCGAGTCGACGACCGCGCGAACCCCGGGCACGGTGAGACTGGATTCGGCTACCGCCGTGGACAATACGACGCGCCGCCTCGCCCCCGGCCGCAACGCGACATCCTGCACCGAGCTCCCCAATCGCCCGTGCAACGGCACCACGTCGACACCGTCGAGATCCCGCAACAACCCCGCGGTCCGAGTGATCTCACCGACGCCGGGCAAGAACACCAGCACATCCCCCTCGGTCTCGGCCAGCGCCCGCCGAGTCGCCCGCGCGACCTGCGCCTCCACCCGCTCCCGAGCCAGCGCCGGAACATAATCCACCGCAACCGGATACGCCCGACCCCGAACGTCGACCACCGGTGCCGCGCCACTCGCGTCAGCGCTCACCCGCGCCCCCGAGCCACCGCCGGACACATCAGCCGAGCCCACGCCGGGCCGAACCTCCGCGCCCATCGAGCCCACGGCAGGCCGAACCTCCGCGCCCACTGAGCGCACGCCGGGCCGAACCTGCGGGCCCACGCGAGACTCGGCCGGGTCCGCCGCACCGCCATCAGCCACGACCGCCGACGACACCGCGCCGCCCCCGACCATCGGGCCAGCCTCGAGCGCAGTGCCCGCACCACCCGCCGATGGCGGCGCCGAGCCCGGCGGCGCCTCCCCCGAGCCGAGCAGCACCGCGAGGCGACCGGCCGCGACCGTCGCCGAGGTAGCGAGGACCCGCAGGTCGGGCCGGAGTCCGGAGCGGGCGTCGAGCAGCAGGGCCAACAGCAGGTCGGCGTCCAGGTGCCGCTCGTGGCATTCGTCGAGCACGACGGTGCCGACGCCATCCAACTCGGGATCACTCTGCAACCGCCGCACCAGCAGCCCCGAGGTCACCACCTCGATCCGCGTCCGCGACCCGACCTTCCGATCCCCGCGCACGGAATACCCGACGCTGTCCCCCACCCGCTCCCCGAGCAAGGCCGCCATCCGAGCCGCCGCCGCCCGCGCCGCCAGCCGCCGTGGCTCGGCCACGACAACCTTCCCCGCGGTCCCCGCCGCCAACGCCAACGGCACCAGGGTCGTCTTCCCGGTCCCCGGCGGCGCGACCAGCACCGCCACCCCCCGCTCGACCAGCGTCTCGACGATCTCCCCCAGCGCGGGCCGCACCGGCAGATCAGGTAGTTCAGGCAGCTTCATCGCCTACCAGTGTGCCGACCCAGAACAAACCTCCAGCACGCACCCGGCCGGCTCGCGAACTCGTCCCGGCGGCCGCCACAGCGATCAGCGCAGCGTTTCCTCGATCGTGTTCGCGGTCAGAATCTGCCCAGCCCATCGATTCAGATCCTCGGGGTCGGCAGCACGGACGGTGTCGACAACAGAAGCAGGCACAACACCGAATTTGAGCTGGAGCTGATTCAGCAGCGTCTTGACCACGCCCCGAACTTCTCCTCGAGCCTCGCCTTCGGCACGCCCACGCAACTCCCCCTCGGCACGAAGCCGATCAGCAGCAGTCACGAGCGCCTCCTTCGCTTCCGGTCCGAGCCCATCGAACAGCGGCGTCAACGCCTTCTCTTCGGTCTCACCGACCAGCATAATGTCGCGAACTAGCATATTCAGGACCCGAAAGGCGTCCACGCCATCGGCTACCTCGGCCAGGTCGGCGGTCCATTCGGCGAGCGCCCGACCCAGATCGGAATTGTTCGGGGCGGACTTCATCACATTCAGCATCAGCCGCACTTCCGGTGCGAGCGGGCGCTCGGCCAGTTCTGCCGAATCCACCGCCGTGATGTCGTCGAGCATGAACCGGAATCGCGGCAGGTAGTCACCGAGCACGTCGGCCACGCCCGCCGGTATCTCGAAAAGGTCGACGAACTGTGTCGAGTGACTCCACCGGGCCCCCTGTGAGCCGATGTGCACAACCAGCGGAATGACGACGGGCAACCGTCTCGGTCGCGGTTTGGCCTTGCGCAGATGACGCGCCCAGATCTGTGTCAGGTACTCGAGCATCCGGAACGGCATCAATTCGTCGCTGCTGCTCTGATGCTCCATCGCCACGTAGATGAGGGCGGCACCGTCGCGACTGTCGACCTCGAACAGTAAGTCACCGAACCGGACCCGCATCTCTTCGGTGACGTAGTCGGCGGGCCCTTTGCGCAGCGTCGACCAATTCAGCCAGGCGGACAGGCGTTCGGGTAGCACCGACCGCAATTCGGAAGCCGCGTAGGTCGGCTCGCCCATGATGCCACGAAACAAGCTGTCGTGTGGGTTGTCTCGGCGCCCGGTCACCGGCACACCCTACGCTCGCCGGGGATGGGCCTTCCTCGAGGTTCGGCGAGCGGTTACCCTGCGGGAGATGAGCATCGAATTCGTGCTGACCACGCTCGTCATCGTCGCTACGCCGGGGACCGGGGTGCTGTTCACGCTGGCTGCCGGGTTGGCTCGGGGGGTGCGGGCCAGTGTTGTCGCCGCGTTCGGGTGCACGCTCGGCATCGTGCCGCACATGATCGCCGCGATCACCGGGCTGGCGGCCGTGTTGAACACCAGTGCGGTCGCGTTTCAGACGTTGAAGTATCTCGGCGTCGCCTATCTGCTGTACATGGCGTGGAGCACCTTCCGGGACAAGGGAGCGCTGGGGGTTCCCGACGCGGAGGCGGGGCCCGCGCCGTCGGCGCGGAAGGTGATCGGGTCGGCGATTCTGCTCAATGTGCTGAACCCGAAGCTGACGATCTTCTTCTTCGCGTTCCTGCCGCAGTTCGTGCCCAGCGGCGCCCCGAATGCCCTGGCGCGCATGCTCGAACTGAGCGGGCTGTTCATGCTGGCGACCTTCGTGGTCTTCGCCGTCTACGGGGCGGCCGCGGCGGCGGTGCGCTCGCACATCCTGGCGCGACCGGTCGTGGTGACGTGGATGCGACGGGTGTTCGGCGCCTCGTTCGTCGCGCTGGCCGGTCGCCTCGCGGTGCAGAACCAGTAGCGAAAAGTCCTGTGGCCCCGGATTTCTCCGGGGCCACAGGACGAGAAAGGCTCAGCCGCGCCGGGATTCGACGGCGGCGGCGAGGCGGTCGAGCTGGGCCGCGGTGACGTCCCAGTCGATGCACGCGTCGGTGATGGACTGGCCGTAGGTGAGCTCGTCGGCCTTGCCGAGGGTCAGGTCCTGGCGGCCCGCGACGAGGAACGACTCCAGCATGACGCCGACCACGCCCTGCTCGCCGGCGGCGAGCCGCTCGGCGATGTCGGTGACGACGTCGACCTGGCGGTTGTGGTCCTTGTTGCTGTTGCCGTGGCTGGCGTCGACGACCACGCGCTGGGCCAGCGAGGACTTCTCCAGCCGCAGCTTGGCCTCGGCGACGGAGGCGGCGTCGTAGTTGGTGCCGTTGCTGCCACCGCGCAGGATGACGTGGCAGTCCGGGTTGCCGGTGGTGCGGATCAGCGCGGAGCGGCCGTCGAGGTCGGTGCCGGGGAAGACGTGACTGGCCGCGGCGGCGCGCACGCCGTCGACGGCGACCTGCACGTCACCGTCGGTGCCGTTCTTGATGCCGACCGGCATGGACAGCGCCGAGGACAGCTGGCGGTGCACCTGGCTGGCCGCCGTGCGGGCGCCGATCGCGCCGTAGGAGACCAGGTCCGCGATGTACTGCGGGGTGATCGGGTCGAGGAACTCACACGCGACCGGCAGACCGAGCGCGGTGATGTCGACGAGCACCTTGCGGCCGATGCCGAGGCCGGTGTTGACGTCGAACGAACCGTCCAGGTGCGGATCGTTGATCAGTCCCTTCCAGCCCAGCGTGGTGCGCGGCTTCTCGAAGTACACCCGCATCACCACGTGCAGCCGGTCGCTCAGCTCGGCGGCCTTGGCGGCCAGCTTG
This sequence comes from Nocardia canadensis, assembly GCF_032656385.1. Classification (NCBI taxonomy): domain Bacteria; kingdom Bacillati; phylum Actinomycetota; class Actinomycetes; order Mycobacteriales; family Nocardiaceae; genus Nocardia; species Nocardia canadensis. The sequence continues at coordinate 520,430 of NZ_JAVCWB010000002.1, read as the reverse complement.
CGGGCGTAGTCCAGCGCGGCGGCCGGGTCGTGCACCGAGCACGGGCCGACGATCACCATGAGGCGGTCGTCGTCGCCGTTGAGCACGTCGACGGTGGCCTTGCGGCCGGCGCGCACGGTGTCGGCGAGCTGGTCGGTGATGGGATGGACGGTGCGGACCTCGGCGGGCGAGCGCAGGGGGCTCACGCTGAGGGTGCGCTGATCATCGAGATCGGAATGCCGCGAGTCGACATCGGCTGCGGTGGTCATGTGTGGGTTTCCTATTCTTCGAGGCCGACCCACGGACTTTCGCGAACCCGTCGAGCCGGTCAGTGTCCGGCTCGGGGTGGAAGAGGTCAGCGCGCAGGGTCGCAGACCGGCCCACCCAGGGCCGGCTCGCTAAACCAGAAATATGCGCGCTGCATGCCGTGGACTGTACCACCGGTGAAACGTCGTCGGCCGGGGCATGGTTGCCCGGAGTGCGGACCATCACACCGCCGCGCCCGCGGGTCCGCAGACCGAAACCCTTGACCTCTACCTTGCTCGAGCTTTTAGCGTCGGTAGCCGAGGAAAGGAAAACGACTGTGACAACACTGGTTACGGGCGCGACCGGCAACACCGGCCGCCAGGTGGTCCGCGAACTCGTCGGTCGCGGAGAGAAGGTCAAGGCACTCACCCGCGATGCCGCCGCCGCGCGCACGCTGCTCGGCGCGGAGGTGGAACTGGTCACCGGCACGCACACCGTGCCGTCGACCCTCGACGACGCCTGGCACGGCGTCGACCGGCTGCACGTGACGGCGACGGCCGGACTGGCCGAGGTCGGACCGGAGCTGATCGGCCGGGCGGTCGACGCGGGCGTGCGCCGCATCACCGTGGTCTGGGGCGGCGGCGTCGGGCCGGTCGAGCGGGCCGTCGCCGAGTCCGGCGTGGAATGGACGCGGCTGGAGCCGCAGGAGTTCATGTCGAACGCGCTCACCTGGCAGGAGACGATCCTGGCCGACGGCGTGGTCCGCGAGCCCTACGACCACCCGAGCGCGGTGGTCCACGAGGCCGATATCGGCGCGGTCGCGGCGGCGGCACTGCTGGAGGACGGCCATCACGGCCGCGCCTACAACCTGACCGGACCCGCGCCGCTCACGACCCGCGAGCGGATCGCGATCCTGGCCGCGGCGGCGGGCAGGCCGATCGAGTTCGCCGAGATCACCCACCAGCAGGCCGTCGACCGGCTGCTGGCCACCGGCGTCTCGCGGGCCGACGCCGAGTACGTGATCGGCTGGTACGCCGAGTCGAGCCCGGAGTCGTACACGGTCGATCCGACGGTGGAACAGGTGCTCGGCCGCCCGGCGCGCACGTTCGCGCAGTGGGCGGCCGAACACGGGCACCGGTTCGCGCGGCCCCGCTGACCGCGACGTCGTCACCGGCGGGGCCGCGCGGGCACCGGCTCGCTCAGCCCCACTGACCGGGGACGTAGTCGCCCGCGGGGGTGCGGGCGATGGCATTCATCCGGTTCCAGGCGTTGATCATCGCGATGGCGGCGATCAGCGCGGCGGTCTGGTCGTCGTCGAAGTGCTTGCGCACCTGCTCCCAGGTGTCGTCGGAGACGTGGCCGCCGTCGGCGACGCGGGTCGCCTCCTCGGTCAGCGCGAGCGCGGCCCGCTCGGCCTCGGTGAAGACGGTGGCCTCGTGCCAGGCGGCGACCAGGTTCAGCCGCGTCGCGGACTCGCCCGCGTGCACGGCGTCCTTGAAGTGCATGTCCGTGCAGTAGCTACAGCCGTTGATCTGCGAGGCGCGCAGCTTCACCAGCTCGTAGGTCACCTTGTCCAGCGTCGAATCGTCGATCACCTTGCTCGCCATGGTCAGGCGCTTGGCGAAGCCGGCGGCGACGGGGTTACCGAAGAGGTTGAAGCGCGGTTCCATGATGGCTCCTTCGTCGTTCTGTGGGGTTCTACAGAGAGGACGAGGGAGCCACCCGGGATGTGACATCACCGAAGGTGATGCCGGTCACCGCATCTCAGATCAGGCCGCAGAGCTTCTCGGAGAGCTCCCACAGTTCGGCCGCGACCGCGCGGTCCTTCGACGCGGCGCTGCTGCCGCAGCGGGCCGGGTAACCGCGCAGGCCGAGCAGGCCGTCGGGGCCGTAGAACGCGCCGGGCACGATGTCGGCGGTGGCGGCGAACAGCGTCGGCAGCGCGCCCTGCTCGGCGCTCTGCGCCAGGGTGCGGTTGCCCAGCCACATGACCGCGTCCTGGATGGTCTCGGTGTGCGACATGAGTTCGGTGGCGGCGTAGCCGGGGTGCGCGGCGACCGACACCACGGCGGCGCCCTCCCCGGCCAGCCTGCGCTGCAATTCGTAGGCGAACATCAGATTGGCCAGCTTGGACTGGCCGTAGGCCATCCAGCGGTCGTAGCGGCGGCGCTCCCAGTTGGGGTCGTCGAGATCGATCCGGCCGATGCGATGCGCGCCGCTGGACACCGTGACCACCCGGTCGGTGACCCGGTCGAGCAGCAGGTTGGTGAGCGCGAAGTGGCCGAGGTGGTTGGTGCCGAACTGCATCTCGAAGCCGTCGGCGGTGCGGCGCAGCGGCAGCGCCATCACGCCCGCGTTGTTGATGAGCACGTCGACTCGCTCGATCGAGTCGGCGAAGGCCCGCACCGAGTTCAGGTTCGCCAGGTCGAGCGGGCGGACCTCGGTCTCGCCCGGCAGACTCGCCGCGACCCGCTCCGCCTTGCCCGTATCTCGGCACGCCAGGATCACCTGGGCGCCCGCGCCGGCGAGCGCCCGCGCGGTGGCGGCGCCTAAGCCACTGTTGGCTCCGGTGACGACGATGGTGCGGCCGGTCTGGTCGGGCAGGTTCGCGGTAGTCCACTTGCTCACCGGCGAAAGTCTACTGCGACCTGCGCAAAGCGCGAATCGACAAGAGCCGGTGCGTGGTTCGCACCGGCTCTGGTCATCAGGACTGCGCGAGGATTTCCTCGTCGGTCATCGCGGCGACCTCGAGGTACATCGCGGCGACCGCCTCGAGCCTGCCGGTGGCGCCCGCCGCGGCTTCCCGTTCGAGCATGCGCGCCGCCAGCCCGGCGATACTGCGCGCGGTGAACAGGTCGGCGACGACGGTGTCGGGAGCGTCGAGCCACTCGCGGATGCGGGCCACGGCGGTGGTGGCGAGCACCGAGTCGCCGCCGAGGGCGAAGAAGTCGTCGGTCACGCCGATCCGCTCGGTCGCGAGCACCTCGCCGACCACCGACGCGAGCGCGCGCTCCAGATCGGTCCGCGGCGCGACGAATTCGACCACGGTCTCGCTGCGCTCGAGCACCGCGCGCACCGCCTTGCGGTCCGGCTTGGCGTTCGAGGTGAGCGGGAGTTCGGCGAGCAGTTCCAGCCGGGTCGGAACCATATAGGCGGGCACCAGCTCGGCGGTCGCCGCCAGCACGGCATCGACGTCGAGGGCGGTGTCCGGGGTCGCGACGACCGCGGCGACCAGCTTCGGGGCCGCGGCGCCGACCACGGCCGCGACCGCGTGCCGGATGCCGGGAACCGCGCGCAGGGCACTCTCCACCTCGCCGAGCTCCACCCGGTAACCCCGGATCTTGACCTGGTGATCGGCGCGACCGAGGAACTCCAGGCCGCCGTCGGGCAGGTAGCGGGCCAGGTCGCCGGTGCGGTACCAGCGCACGCCCTCGTGGGTGACGAACCGGTCGGCGGTGCGTTCCGGATCGGCGCGGTAGCCGGCCGCGACGCCGTCGCCACCGATCCACAGCTCACCGGTGACCCAGTCGGGGCAGTCGTTGCCCGCGGGCCCGACGACGCGGCAGCGCACATTGCGCAGCGGGGTGCCGTAGGGCACCGCGCTCCACTCGGCGGGCACCCGCGCGTCGACGACCTCGCAGATGGTCGAGTGGATCGCGGTCTCGGTGGCGCCGCCGAGACCGGCGAACCGGCACTCCGGCGCCACCGCGGCCAGGCGCGCGGGCAGGGCCACGTCGACCCAGTCGCCGCCGAGGATCACCGTGCGCAGCGACGGCAGTGCCGCACCCGCCGCGGCGGTGAGCAGCATGTCGAGCAGGCTCGGAACGCAGTTGAGCATCGACACCCGGTGGCGGCCGATCAGGTCCACCCACGCGACCGGGTCCGCGCGCTGGGTGTCGTCCACCGCGACGACCGCGCCGCCGACGGCGAGCAGGCCGAAGATGTCGTAGACGGACAGGTCGAACTCCAGCGCCGAGAGGGCCAGTGCCCGATCGGCGGCGCCGAGGCCGAAGCGCTCGTTGAGGTCGTCGATGGTGTTCATCGCGGCGCGATGCGGCACCTCGACACCCTTGGGCTTGCCGGTGGAGCCGGAGGTGAACAGCACGTAGGCGATGTTCTCCGGATCACCGAAGACGGGGCGCGCCAACGGTTCCGCGTGCGTGCGGGCCTCTGCCAGATCGATCGCTCGCACGTCGGGGATCCGCGCGCCGCCGACGGTCAGCACCGCGACCGCGTCGGCGGTGCGCAGGATCTCCGCGCGCCGGGCGGCGGGCTGATCGAAGCCGATCGGCACGTACACCGCGCCGGCCGCCAGCACACCGAGCACCGCGACGATCTGATCCGGCCCCTTCGGCAGCTGCACCGCGACCGAATCACCCGGCGCCACACCGGCTTCGCGCAACGCACCGGCGACCGCCAGCGCGTCGGCGGCCAGTTCGCCGTAGGTCAGCTGCCCGGCGGGCTCCCAGAGCACCGCCGGCGCGGACGGGTTGGTGGCGGCGTTGGCGAAGAAGCCCGTGTGCAGCAGTCCCCCGCTGACCGGACCGGCCGTGGCATTCACGCGGGCCCGAGTCGCGGCCTGCTCCACCGGGATTCGCACGCCTGCCTCGGCCTGCCACCCGGCACCGCCGATCGCGGCGGCAGACCGTCCCCGGCCACCGGGGTCGGCCGCCTCCGGCGTCGCGGAGTCCGCCACGGGCTCGGTGGCACCGGCGACCGACTCGGCACTCACCGGCGCGTCGGCAGGCGCGGAGGTCTGCCCGCCGAGACGTTCGATGGCCTCGATGTAGCGGGCGAACATGGACTCGACCATGCCCACGGGGAAGGCGGATTCGCGGATGTCCCAGTTCAGCAGGAGGCCGCCGCGGACCTCGGTGATCTGGGCGTCCAGCAGCACCTGCGGGCCCTGCGAGATGATCCAGACCGGCTCGCCGAAGGTGTCGGTGACGGCGTCGGCGAACAGTTCGCCCAGGTTGAGCGCGCTGGTGTAGACGATGGGGGCCAGCACTGGTTCGCCGCGGTGCCTGCCCAGATCGCGCAGCACTTCCAGGCCCGAGTAGGCCGAGTGCGCGCCCGCCTCGTGCAGCCGCTGCTGCAGGGCGCGGGCCCGGTCGGCGACGGTGGCCGGCTCGGTGACGTCGACCTCGAGCAGCACCGAGGAGGTGAAGTCGCCGACGACGCCGTCGACCTGCGGGTGCACCGGCTCACGGTGGAACAGCGGCAGATTCAGCAGGAACCGGCGCTGCGCCGACCACCCGCCGATGGTCTCGGCGAACACCGAGGCCAGCGCCATCGCCGGGGTGATGCCGCGCGCGTGGGCGGCGTCGAACACCTGGGCCTTGGCCTGCGGCGACAGCCAGCGGTGCAGGCGGACGGTCCGGCTGGGGTCGGAAATGTGCTGGGACTGCGGCAGTTCCGGCGCGCCGGGCAGCTCGGGCAGACGATCCTGCCACCAGGCGCGGTCGCGGGCGTGCTCGTCACCGGTGCCCGCCGGGTGCTCGGCCAGGTACTGCCGGAAGGTGTAGTGCTGCGGCGGCAGCTGTTCGCCGTGGTAGAGCCGGGCCAGGTCGGTGACGAGGATGCGGTAGCTCATCGCGTCGGCGGCGAGCATGTCGACATCGAGGTGCAGGCGGGTGCGGCCCTCGGGCAGGCGGGTCAGCGCGATATCGATCACCTGGCCGTCCTGCACCGCCATCCGCTGATGGGTGCGCGCGGTCCGCAGGTCCCCGAGCCGCCGCTCGGCGTCCTCGGCGGAGGACGCACGCAGGTCGGTGACGCTGTAGACGGGGCGACCGGGACGGTCGAGGGTCTGCTGGGTGCCGTCGGGCAGGAACCGGGTGCGCAGCATGGGGTGGCGCACCAGCAGCTGGTCGACGGCCCGCGCGAGCCGCTCGGGATCGACATCCGCGCCGTCGAATTCGACGTAGAGGTGCGCGGCGACGCCGCCGAGTTCCTGGGCGTCGGACCGGCCGATCCAGTAGGCGTGCTGCATGGGGGCCAGCGCGAACGGCGTCCCGTCGTCGGGGACGATCTCCGATTCGCTTGCCGCCGACTCGAAGTCGGGGGCCCCGACCGGGTCGCCGACGGGCCGCGCGCCATCCGCCGTCGTGGATTCGAGGCGGTCGCGCACGAGCGGGCCACGCGCTACCGCGCTCGGTGCGGCGGCCGAGCCCTCGGCGGAGCCGGCCGGCGACGCATCCTCCGCGGACGGATTCGGAGCGGCGGCATCGAGTTCGCCCGGATGCGCGCCGTTGAGTAAGGCGTACCAGGCGTCGACCGTCGGATGGGCCGCCAGCAGCGCGAAGTTCACCGCGATGCCGCGTTTGCGCCAGCCGCCGGCGAGCTTCATGGTGCGGATCGAGTCCAGGCCGAGCTGGATGAGGTCGGTGGCGTCGGCGACATCGTCGGGCGTGAGCTCGAGCTGGCGGGCGATCGCGGCGCGGATCTCGGCGCGGTCGATCACGACGCCTGCGGGTGCGGTATCCATCTGCCGGTTCACTCCTTGCTCGCCGTCCGTGGCCGGACGGATTCCGGTACTGCTCGGCGGCAGCCTACTCCATTGAGATAGGGTTGCCTAACCTATGCAAGGGTAGCCTGCGACGCGGGCGCCGAACCACCGGACCACCGGCCAGAGCAGCGAGGCAGAACGTGACGTCGACATCAGCCGCAGCAGACCATCGCCAGGGCTACGTCCCCTTCCCCGAGGCCGCCGCACAGCAGTACCGCGCCGACGGCTACTGGGCCGGACGCACCCTCGGCGACCTCCTGCGCGACTCCGCCCGCACCCAGCCGGACCGGCCCGCGATCCTCGCCGACACGGGCGTGCGCACCTACGCCGACCTCGATGCCGCCGCCGACCGGATGGCGCACGGCCTGCTCGCGCTCGGCATCGAACCCGGCGACCGGGTGGTCGTGCAGCTGCCCAACATTCCCGAGTTCGCCACCGCCCTGTTCGGACTGCTGCGAGCGGGCATCATCCCCGTGCTGACCCTGCCCGCGCATCGCCGCGCCGAGATCGAGCACCTGGCCGCGCTTTCCGGCGCCGTGGCCTACCTGATCCCCGACACCCTGGGCGATTTCGACTACCGCGAGCTCGCCGCCACCGTGCGCCAGGCCGTCCCGAGCCTGCGCCACGTCCTCGTCGCCGGTGATCCGGGTGAGTTCACCGCGCTGGATTCGATCGCGGCCGACGGCGCATCACTGCCGGTGATCGACCCGTCCGAGATCGCGCTGATGCTGGTCTCCGGCGGCACCACCGGCCTGCCCAAACTGATTGCCCGCACCCACGACGACTACGCCTACAACGCGACCGCCAGCGCCCGGATCTGCGAACTCACCGCCGACGACGTCTACCTCGCGACCCTGCCCGCCGCGCACAACTTCCCGCTGGCCTGCCCCGGCATCCTCGGCGTGGTGGCGACCGGCGGCGCGATCGCCTTCACTGTCGACCCGAGCCCGGAGGCGGCCTTCGCCGCGATCGAGAAGCACGGCGTCACCGTCACCGCGGTCGTCCCGCCGCTGGCCCAATTGTGGAGCGCGGCGGTCGACTGGGAGGACGCCGACCTGAGCTCGCTGCGGCTGTTGCAGGTCGGCGGCGCGCGTCTGGCCGAGGTCAACGCCCGCGACGTCGAGCCGGCCCTGCACTGCCGTCTCCAACAGGTGTTCGGCATGGCCGAGGGCCTGCTCAACTACACCCGCCTCGACGATAACGACGAGCTGGTCTACACCACTCAGGGCCGCCCGCTCTCCCCCGCCGACGAACTGCGCGTCGTCGACGCCAATGGCAACGACGTCGCGCCCGGCGAGGAGGGCGAACTGCTCACCCGCGGCCCGTACACGCTGCGCGGGTACTACCGCGCGCCCGAACACAACGCGCGCGCCTTCACCCCCGACGGCTACTACCGCAGCGGTGACCTGGTGCGGCAGCTGCCCAGTGGGCACCTGGTGGTCAGCGGCCGGATCAAGGACGTGATCAACCGCGGCGGCGAGAACATCTCGTGCGACGAGCTGGAGGAGCACCTGCTCGCCCATCCCGCCATCCGGCACGCGGCGGCGGTCGGCCTGCCGGACGCCTCGCTCGGCGAGAAGGCCTGCGTGGTCCTGGTCGTCACCGGCGAACTGCCCAGCCTGGGCGAGATCAAGACCTTCCTCACCGAGCGCGGGCTGGCCACCTACAAGCTGCCCGACCTGGTGCGCCAGGCGGATTCGCTGCCGATCACCGCCGTCGGCAAGATCGACAAGAAAGCCCTACGCGCCGATGTCGCCTGACCCCGCGCACTGATCTCGCGTGAACACGGGTACGCCCGGCATCGGGCCGACGGCCACCACCGTCGGCCCGATGCCCATGTCCCGCGCACCCGACGATCGGCAGAATTCGCGGACAGGCTCAAGCCTTGACGACGTAGGGCGCGACGCTGCCGAGCTTCTCGCAGGTCTCCTCGAACTCACGCTCGGGCCGCGACTGCCCGACGATGCCCGCACCGGCGCGCAGCCAGGCGCCCTCGCCGGTCTGATAGATCGCGCGCAGTACCAGGGTCGCCTCGAGCGCGCCGGTCGGCGAGACGCACACCACCGCACCGGAGTACAGGCCGCGCGGGTCGTGGTCGTTGCGGAAGACGGAGTCGACGCCCTCGCGCTTGGGGATGCCGGAGGCGGTCACCGAGGGGAACAGCACCTCGAGCGCGTCCCAGCTGGTCCGGTCGGCGGCGAGGGTGCCGCGCACGGTCGAGGCCAGGTGCTGCACGCTGCCGCGCTCGCGCACCGCCATGAAGTCGGACACAGCGGGCGTGCCGGGCGCGGCCACCTCGGTGATCTCGGCGAACGAGGTCTGCACCGAGATCGCGTGCTCCACGATCTCCTTCGGATCGGCGAGCAGGTCCGCGCGGGCCGCGTCGTCGGCCTCGACACCGAGCCCGAAGGCGCGGGTGCCCGCCAGCGGCTCGGTGGTGACGATGCGATCGTCGTCGACCGAGGCCACCAGCTCCGGGCTGAACCCGGCCGCTTCCAGCCCGCCCAGGCGCAGCAGGAACGAACGGGCGGGGGTGTTGTTGGCGCGGCCGAGGCGATAGGTGCCGGGCACATCGACGGCGAAGGGCAGCGCGACCTTCCGCGACAGGATGACCTTCTGGTAGCTGCCGGAACGGATCTCGGCCACCGCTGCGGCGACGCGGTCCTGGTAGCCGGTCGGGTCGGGCCGCACGTCGACGGGGTGCGCGACCGGCAGGTCGGTGCCCTGCGACGCGGCGATCAGGTCGTGGATATCGCACGCCTCCCCCGGGGTCGCACCGCTGATCCGCACGCCGGAGGCGTCGATGCGCACCTCGATCCGCGGAATCATCAGGTGCGCCAGCGGGGTCCGCTGGTTCAGGTAGCGGGTGGCCGCCAGCGAGTACGCGCAGAACTCGAATCCGATCCAGCCGAAGGCGTTGCGGCCGTCGAGCGGCAGTTCGGCCAGCGCGGCGTCGACGACCTGCGCGGGACTGCCCGTCCACGCGCGCGCGGTGGTCTTGCCGCCCCACACCGTGCGCAGCTCACCGGCGTCGAGTTCCACGCTGCCGAGCGGATCGGCGGCGAACACCCACTCCCCCGGCTGCTCGTACATCACGTACTCACCGAAGCGGTCCGCCGCCGCCAGACGAGACATCGCTGCCGCTGGATCGGTCACATACTCCACCCGTACGGGCTGCTCCGTCGACGACAACGATCCTCCAAGGTAATGCTGACCTAACTTCTTCGGGTTAGGTTAGCATTACCTCGTCGATTGGCCAGCCCAGCATTGGGTAACCTATGCCACCCCGAGCGGTCCCCGCCACGCGCTGTCGTCGAAGTTCGGTGCGCCGAGGCGGAACTGCCGCTTGAATGGAGGGATGATCGACATCGGTGGGCGGCGCGGCCCGCGAACGGGATCCGGGGCAGACTCGGTGGTCGCCCTGGTCGACGCGGCCTCCGGCGTCGAACGCGAACTGATCGGCAACTGGATCGCCGAGGGCGGGCTGGCCCGCGACATCGGCTCCGACGCCCCGGTGACCCAGCTCGACCTCGACGCCAAGGCGATCACCAAACGCCTGGTCGGCAGGCACGACGACCCACTCGTCGTCCCGGTCCGGGTGCTGTGGCTGCCGCCGGAGCGCGACGGCGTCCGCCGGGTCACCTTCGCCGATCTGGCCCTGCTCACCAACCCCCGCAAGCCCAATCGACTGGTCCAGCGCAGGCTGCTGCGCACCGAACCCGACCGGCACCGGGTGCTCGTCGGCGCGCCGGCCCGGCTCAGCGAACTGCGCACCAACAACCCCGAGGCCGCCGCCCTGCTGCGGGCCGGCTCGGCCGATCCGTTCGCGCGGTCGGTGGTGCGCGCGGCCGTGGTGGCGCTGGAACGGGCCGAACGCACCGTGATCGGCGACCGCTACAAGGTGCCGCAGCTGGTGGCCGAGGAGATCCTCGACTCCCCCGAATTCCAGCGCAAACTCGACTACATCGCCGAGGAGATCGGCTCCGAGCCGGACCAGGTGTACCGCAACGCGGAGAAGGCGCTGCGCGAGCTCGTCGCCGCGCAGAGCCGACTGGTCTCGGACCTGTTCACCCAGGCCATGCGGCCGGTGCACGCCTCGACCTGGAAGGTCGACACGGACCTGCACGGCCTGGACGCGTTGCGCAAGCTCAACCGCAAGTTCCCGCTGGTGTTCCTGCCCTCGCACCGCTCCTACGTCGACGCGTTCGTCCTCGGTGACGTGCTGGCGCGCAACGACTTCCCCCCCAATCACGTGATCGGCGGCGCGAACCTGAACTTCTGGCCGATGGGCCCGATCGCGCGGCGCACCGGAACGGTGTTCATCCGCCGCAGCTTCGGCGACGACGAGGTGTACAAGGCCGTCGTCGAGGAGTACTTCGCCTATCTGCTGGCCAAGCGATTCAACATGGAGTGGTACTTCGAGGGCGGGCGCACCCGCACCGGCAAGCTGCGGCCGCCGCGCTACGGCCTGCTCAATTACCTCGCCGCCGCGGTCCGTTCACGCCGCGTCGAAGACGTGCTGCTGGTGCCGGTGTCGATCACCTACGAGCGGCTCAACGAGCTGGGGGCGATCGCCAGCGAACAGTCCGGCGGCAAGAAGAAGCCGGAGGGCATCGGCTGGCTCGCCAGATATGTCCGCAGCCAGCAGCATTCGGCCGGACGCGTGTATGTGCGCTTCGGCGAGCCGCTCTCGGCGCGGGAACGGCTGGGCGCGCACGGTGATCCGCTCGACCAGCGGCCGACGACCATCCCGTTGCGCGACACCACGACCGGCGCGACAAGCGTTCCCGACGAGTCGGCGCTGAGCGAGACCGAGCGCAAAGCGGTGCAGCGGTTGGCCTTCGACGTCGCCGTCGGGATCAACGCCGTCACCCCGATCACGGTGAACGCGCTGGTCACCCTGGCCCTGCTCGGCGTGCACGAGCGCGCGCTGACGCTCGGACAGGTCCGCACCGTGGTCGACCCGGTGCTCGGTTATATCGCCCAGCGCGGCCTGCCCAGCGGCGAGCTGTCCGCCCTGCGCGACGACCAGGGCCTGCGTGTAGTGCTGGAACAGCTCGCGCTGGCCGGGGTGGTCACCGTGTATCGCGGTGGGCTGGAACCGGTCTACGCGATCGAACCGGGCGCGCACCTGGAGGCCGCCTTCTATCGCAACAGCGCGGTGCACTGGTTCGTCAACCGCGCCATCCTCGAGCTGGCCGCGCTCACCGCCGTCGAGGAACCGGGTGACGACCCGCTGCGCTCGGCCTGGAAGGCCGCCTTCGCGCTGCGCGACCTGCTCAAGTTCGAGTTCTTCTTCCCCGAACGCCAGGAATTCGCCGAGCAGATCATCGACGAGGTGCGCCTGATCGTGCCGGAATGGGACGAGAACACCCCCGACGACCGGCTGGATCGTCAATTCCTCGGCGCGCTCACCGATTCCGGGTTCGTGATGGCCCATCGCGTCCTGCGCTCGTTCTTCGACGCCCAGCTCGTGGTGGCCGAGCGACTGGCCGCGCGCCCGGCCGACGCGACGATCGATCGCAAGGAGTTCATCGACGAGTGCGTCGCCGTCGGCAAGCAGATGCTGTTGCAGCAGCGGCTGCACAGCCCCGAGTCGGTGTCGACCGAATTGTTCACCAGCGCCTGGAAATTGGCGGCCAACCACGGACTGATCGGCCCAGCCCCCGAGGGTGCCGAGGACGAGTTGATCGCGCGCAGAAAAGAATTCGCCGATCGGCTGCGTGATCTCGGCGAGCGCATCGCGCGCGCGGCCAGCCTCGACCCGTCGAACCGGACCACGATCTGATGGGCACCCTCGCCGCGGCCGTCGCCGCGATCAGGTCGGGTCCGCAGGGACCGGGCGTCGCCGCCGTGTTCGACTTCGGGGGCACCGTCGTCGACGGGCTGCCCCGCCGTGGGCTGCCGAGCCGGGTGCTGCGCCGTGGCGACGCGCGCCGGGCCGCACTGCTCGGGGGCATTCGGCGCGGTGGCGGCGACGGTGACTTCGGGCGGTTCCTGCAAGCCGTCGAACGGAGCTGGGCCGGGATGTCGGAGGCCGAGCTGGACGAGCTGGGCCGCAGCGCCTTCCGCCGGGAGATCTACGGGCGGCTGTTCCCCGAGGCGTGGCAGCTCGTGCGCGCGCATCAGCTCGCCGGGCACACGGTGGTGCTGGTCAGCGAGCTCACCCGCTTCCAGGTGCAGCCCGCCGCCGAGCGGCTCGGCATCGACCACGTGCTGTGCACCCAGCTGGCCGTGCGCGACGGGGTCGTGACCGGGCAGCCGGACGGCGCGCCGCTGTGGCGGGTCGAGAAGGCCGAGGCGGTGGCCGAATTCGCCGCCGCCGCCGAGGTGCAGATCGGCTACGCCTACGCCGACAGCATCACCGATCTGACGCTGCTCGACCTGGCCGAGATCCCGACGGTCGTCGACCCGGATCCCGAACTCGCCGAGCTCGCCACCGAACGCGGCTGGCCCGCGCTGACGTTCCGGCCCCGGCAGGCCCCACGGCCGGTCGACTACCTGCGCACCCTCGCCGGATTCGCCGCGCTCCTCGGCGGCGCGCTGGTCGGCGTGCTGCGCAAGAGCTACACCCGCGAGCGTCAGGCGATGGCCGACGCGCTGATGCACGACGGCACCACCGCGACCCTGGCGGCGATCGATGTGCGGCTGCGGGTCGTCGGCGCCGAGCACGCCCGCTCCCCGCGCCCCGCGGTGTTCCTGTTCAACCACCAGAGCCAGTTCGACGTGATCATCGTGCCCAAGGTGCTCGACGGCGCGGTCACCGGCATCGGCAAGAAGGAACTCGCCAACCATCCCCTGTTCGGCCCGCTCATGCGGTTCGTCGGCGTCACCTTCATCGATCGCACCGACACCGAACGCGCCAAAGCCGCGCTCGCGCCGGTGGTCTCGACCCTGCGCGACGGCCTGTCCATCGCCGTCGCGCCGGAGGGCACCCGGTCTTACACGCCCGGCGTCGGCCCGTTCAAGAAGGGCGCCTTTCACATCGCCATCCAGGCCGGCGTCCCGGTGATCCCCGTGGTGATCCGTAACGCGGGCGACATCGCCTGGCGCGATTCACCGATCGCCCGGTCCGGAGTCGTCGATGTCGCGGTACTGCCGCCCATCGACGTCTCCGGCTGGGACCCCACCGACATGGACGACGAGGTCGAAAGCGTCCGCCGGCTGTTCGAGAACACCCTGCTGGACTGGCCGCAGGCCGACTGAGCCCGGCCGGACGCGGTCTCACCCCTCGAACAGCTGCTGGCCGAGGTAGCGACCAGGGCCGGGGACACCGGGTGGGATGGCGAAGACCGCCGAGCCGACCGGGGTCGTCCATTGGTTCAGCGCGTCGAATTCCGCCAGGCGCGCCTGGACCGGGAGGTACTGGGCGGCGATGTCGCGCTGGTAGGCGACGAACAGCAGGCCCGAGTTCGACACCTGCCCCGGCGCGGGGGCCTCGTCGTAGTTGAATCCCCGGCGCAGGAACCGTTCCCCGGCGTGGGTGTGCCTGGCCCTGGCGACATGCGACGACGGCGGGATGACCGGGATGCCGTTGCGGTCGACGGCGGCCAGGTCCGGCTCGTCGTGTTCGGCGGTGCCGGTCAGGGGAGCGCCGTTGGACACCCGGCGGCCGACCGTCAGTTCCCGGCCGTCGGCGTCGAGCTCGTCCCAGGTGTCGAGGTCCATGGCGATGCGGCGCAGCACCAGGGAGGAGCCACCGGCCAGCCACGGCGTCGACGTGCCGTCGTCCCACACCAGCCGATCGAAGTCGACCGTGCGCGGGGCGATGTTGACGGTGCCGTCGACCTGGCCCATGAGGTTGCGCATGGTCTGGCCGCGCGGCGCGTCCCGGAAACCGCGCTGCACCCAGCGCACCGTCACCAGCGACTTCACGTGCTTGGACAGCACCCGCACGGCGTGCGCGACCGTCGTCGCCTCCTCGGCACAGACCTGGAGCACCAGATCGGCGCCGGTATAGGCGGGTTCGAGCCGGTCGATGGGGTACGGCGGCAGCGGCCGCAACCAGCTCGGCCGCCGTTCGGTCAGGCCGACAGCGGTGAACAGCTCGGGGCCGAAACCGACCGTGATCGTCAAACGCGCGGGGCGGACGGCGAGCTCCGGTTCGGTGTCGGCGAGCGCGGGCCGACCCTGGGTGAGCCGGGACGCGTCGTCGGTCCAGATCCGGAGCAGCCCGATGACGTCCTCGCGGCCGACACCCGGCGCCAGGTCGAAACCGGCGAAGGCGACATGACCGGGCGGGGTCGTCTCGATGCCCGCCTGATGGGCGCCGTAGAACGGGACGACCTCGAGCGCGTCGTCGCGTTCGGGTTCGCGCTGCGCGAGACCGGCCGCACCCCAGCCGATCCCGGCCGCGCCGACCACGCCCGCCGCCGCCGCTCCCCCGCCGAGCAATCGCCGGCGGGAGAGCTTGGTCTGCGGATCAGCCACCGTGCGAGGAGTTCTCGGTGCCCGGCGCGTAGTTCTCCTTGCCGCCGGCGAAGTCGCGCACCTGCGCGGTGACGACGGTGCTCGAGCCGTCGGCGAAGGTGAGGGTCAGCGAGGTTTCCGAGCCGGTGCGCAGCGGCTGCTTCAGGTCCATGAACATCAGGTGCTCGGCGCCGGGCTTCAGCGTCACCTCGCCGTGCGCGGGGATGGTGATGCCACCTTCCTTCGGGCGCATGGTCTTGGCGCCGGTGCTGTCCGGGACCACCTCGTGGATCTCGACCCGATCCGAGGCGGGGCTGGTCGCGGCGACCAACGTCACCGGCGCGTCACCGGTGTTCTTCAGATTGCCGAAGGCGGCGGACATGCCGGAGTCGGCGGCCTTGATCCACTGGTCGCTCATGGTGATCCGGTCACCCGCCGCGGCGGGCGCGGCGGGCGCGGGCTCGGCGTCCGAGCAGGCGGTGGCGAAGACGGCGAGGACGGACAGCGCGGTCGCGGCGCCGAGCCGGCGGGCGGCGCGGGGCGAACGCAGGAGGGTATGCGGGAATGCGGACACGGCAGATCTCCGATCATCGGGTGAGGTGAGGACCCGGACCGGCACGGCGAATCATCCGCCGCGTCGGCGGATGTCGGCGGCTACGCCGGAACGGGGTGAAGTGCGGTACGACCTGCGGCAGGCGGACCGCGCAGCCCGATCCCGGGTCGCCGGAGCAGGTGCCGCGCGAGGGCGCGCTCGTCGGCGCGGGGCAGCGGAGACGGTCGCGCGGACGGGGCAGGCGGACCATCCAGCGCGAGGACCAGCCGTCGCACGCTCGTGATCGCCCGGCGCACCCCGACCTCGGCGGCGCGGATCGCGAGCGCGCCCACCGGGATCGCCACCAGGTGGGCGACCAGCATGGCGGCGGAGAAGGCGTGGTGATGCTGGGCGTGTCCCAGCGACAGCGCGGTGTGCCCGACGCCTTGGCCGACGGCCAGCACGGCCATCGTCGCCAGCGGCGTGTTCCCGCGCGGCAGCGCCGAGGCGATGACGCCGATCAGCGCGCAGGCTGCGAGCAGCAGGGCCACCGACGATCCGCCGGGAACCGAGCTCGCGCCACCGAGTCCGTGCGCCAGGACGGCGACCGCACCGGAGGCGGCACCCACCGCGGCGCCACGTAAGCGCGCGGTGTGATCCCTCGGTGAACGCACCCCGCCATGCTACGACCATCTGTCGTAGTGACCGGGCGCAGGGCCTATGACCAGCGTCTCATCGATGCGAAGCGAAAGATTTCGACCGACGGCTTGACCTCAATATTTGTTTAGGTTTGATGATGGTCTCACCACCGAATGAGGGAGAACGACATGACCACCACCACCGCCCCCGCCACCCGCACCCTGACCCTGCCCGCGCTGTCCCGCCCCGTCGCCGTGCTGGGCGGCGTCGTCGCCGCCGTCGCGCTCAACCTGATCGTGTGGGCGATCGGCGCCGCGGCGGGCGGTGACTTCACCATGACCAACGCGGGGAAGGTCTCCGATGTCGCCCCCGGCGGGGTGGTCCTGATGTCGTCCGTGCCGCTGCTGATCGGCCTGACGGTCGCGGTCGCGGTGTCCTACCTGTGGACCGGCGTGCTGCGGGTCGCCGCCGTCGTCGGGTCGCTGCTGTCGATCGCGACCATCGCGCTGACCGTCGACGCCGACTTCGACACCGCCTCCACCATCGCGCTGTCGGTGATGCACGTTGTGCTGGTGCCGGCGATCGTGGTCGCGCTGGAAGGTGTGCGCCGCGGCATCACCACCGGATAGTCCGAACATGACGAAGGGCCCCACCGGAAACCGGTGGGGCCCTTCGCCGTAAGTCCTAGACCGAGCGGCCGAACAGCAGCTTCCACGGCATCAGCGCCGACTCCAGCTGCACCTTCAGGCTCATCTTCGACGCGCCGAGGGTGCGCTCCTCGAACCGGATCGGCACCTCCGCGATCGTGTAACCCTTCTTGATCGCGCGGTAGTTCATCTCGACCTGGAACGAGTAGCCGTTGCTGCGGATCGACGCCACGTCGATCGCGCGCAGGGTGTCGGCCTTCCACGCCTTGAAGCCGGCGGTCGCGTCCTTCACGCCGAGACGCAGGATCAGGTTCACGTAGAAGTTCGCCCAGGCCGACAGCGCCTTGCGGTACCACTTCCACTCCGCGGCGGTCGAGCCACCGGGGACGTAGCGCGAGCCCAGCACGACGCCGACATCGGCGGAGCTCAGCTTCTCCAGCATCGCCGGGATCACCTCGGCGGGGTGCGACAGGTCGGCGTCCATCTGGATCACCACGTCGGCACCCTCGTCGAGGGCCTGGGTGATGCCGGCGATGTAGGCGCGGCCGAGGCCGTCCTTCTCGGTGCGGTGCAGCACGCTCACCACGTTCGGCAGCTCGGCGGCCAGCTTGTCGGCCACCTCCCCCGTGCCGTCGGGTGAGTTGTCGTCCACCACCAGCACGTGCAGATCGGGAACCGGCAGTGCCGTCAGCCGCTCCACAGCCACCGGCAGATTTTCCCGCTCGTTGTAGGTCGGCACAACAACGGTAACCCTCAAGGGTCGCCCTCCCTGCTCACCTGGTTACGCTGCGCGACCCACCGAACGGGTGCGCGAGCATGTCATCGATTCGTTATGACCGTACTCGATCGACCTGACGCGAACCTGAGCGGCCGTGGCCGCGTCACCACAGCTGGCGGGCGTGGACCAGCGCGTCGACCACCAGGACCACGCCGAAAACGACGAACAACACCCGGACGACCGGCGGACCGTAGCGGGTGATCGCCCGCACCAGCACCCGGTAGACCCGGCGGGCGCGCGGAGTCGTGCGCAGGGCCAGCGCCAGCACCACCAGCGGCACCAGCAGCGCGATCGCGCAGTACGCGACCACGATCAGCGGCCACACCACCGGCAGCGGACGCTGCGCCGACACCATCGCCAGCGCCGCCAGGTACGGCACCGAGGTCGGCACCTTCGCCAGCCCCAGCGTGACCCCGACCACCCCCATCAACCACGGATACTTCCGCACCGGCCGTACCCAGCGCCCGCCGCTGCCCATCGTCGTGTCCATCGGCAACGCCGCCACCACGATCAGCACCACACCGATCAGCAGCTCACCCCAGTACCGCAGCAGCGGCGTCAGCTCGAAGTCGAACAGCCGGACCAGGAAATCGATCCCCAGCACCGTGGCGATCCCGAACGCCACCGACACCGCGAACACGCCACCGAGAAAACTGAGCCCCCCGACCACCGGCGACCGCCGCGCCAACCGACTGTCCGCCACCACCGCCGTCGTGATCGCCACCAACAGCACATCCAACGCGTCGACCACCGCAAACCCGAGCAACGTGATCAGCAGGACACCCATGACCCCCGCGACCCTACTCGCCGGTCACGGTCGAGCCGACGACCGCCGACCTCGCGAAGCTGCGATCGAGGACGGCACGAGTGACAATGACCGGGTGAGACCGAACACTCCGGGGGAAGTGGCGACCTCCACCGCCGACGACGACGCGCGATGATCCGCGCGTTCGTTTTCGCACTCGACCCCACCGACGCGCAGGCCGATGCGATGCGGTCGCATTGTGGTGCACAACGCTTGGCCTTCAACTGGTGTCTGGCGCGTGTGCTGGCGAACTGGTCCCAACGCCGGGCCGAGGAGTCGTATGGCCTGGCGCCCGACGAGTTGACCCCATGGATCAGCGCCTCGGCGTACAGCTTGCGCAAGGCCTGGAATGCGGCCAAAGGCGAGGTGGCCCCGTGGTGGGCGGAGAACAGTAAGGAAGCGTATGCCTCCGGCTGCGCGAACCTCGCCACTGCGTTGAAGAACTACAGCGCCGGGCTCACGCGGCTACCTCGCTTCAAGTCGAAACATCGAACGCGTCCGACGTGCCGGTTCACCACCGGCGCATTCGGGCTGGGGGCCGATCGCCGACACATCAAACTGCCGGTGATCGGTCCGGTCCGCACCCATGAGTCCACTCGTAAGCTGGCGCGGAAGGTGGCCTGCGGGTCTGCCCGGATACGCTCGGCCACGCTGAGCTTCGGGAGGGGCCGATGGAGCGTGTCATTCTCGGTCGAGTTGCGGGACCCGGCCCCTCGTTCCCGTGCGGGGAACCGGACAGTCGGCGTCGACCTGGGAATCAAGTCGCTGGCCGTGCTGTCCACCGGCGAACAGGTGCCGAATCCACGACACCTCGACCGCATGCAGACGTCGTTGCGGCGGGTGCAGCGGCAGATCGCACGCCGACAGGGCCCCGATCGGCGCGGCGGTCTCATGCCGTCCCGGCGCTGGACCAAGGCCCATGCGCGAGCCGACACACTGCATACCCGAGTCGCGAACCGGCGCCGCGATACACAGCAAAAGCTGACCACCCGTCTGGTTGCCGAGTTCGACACGATCGTCATAAGACATGTTCCGGATGCGGCGCGGCGAAAGCCAAGCTCGCCCTGTCCGAACGCAGCTACGTCTGCAAGGCCTGCGGTTACACCCTCGACCGGGACGTCGACGCCGCGAGAAACCTCGCCGCGCTAGCGGCCGACACCGTACAGTTGGTGCGGGAGCAGCCCGAAGGAACTCCTGTCGGACACGACCTCGTCGTGCGGGGAGACTGCCTCGGGAAGAGTCACTGACTCAACCTCGTCGTCGCAAGACGGCGAGTCGATGACCGGGACACATTGTCTGGCTTCATGGAACGGAAGACATCGTGGCGGAAATGTCATTCGACCCATCAGCGCTCGACGCGTATCAGCGCGCTGCTGCTCGGGTCGCGGATCTACTCGGAGAAGCGGCGACGAGCACGACGACGGCGGCGGGGGTGGACCTGTCGGGGCTCGGGGTGCTGGGGAAGGAATTCGCGGCCGCGTGGACGGCGGCCGCGGGGGCGCACGCGTCGACGTTGAGTACCGCGGGGAATCTGGTCAGCGCGTATCAGGACATCCTGAATCAGTACGGCGCCAACGTCACCGGGGTCGACAGCGGGCTGGCGGGCGACCTGGGCGCGATCGAGAGCGAGGTGGCGTGATGCGCGCGAAATCCCTGGTCACCGAGACCACACTGAGCACGATCACGCAGGAGGAGGCCGAGGCCAAGATCGCGCCGGTGGTCGCCCTGCTCGAGGTGCCGCTGCTGGAGCTGCGGAAATCGCTGGGCTCCAACACCTCCGCCGACCCCGATACCGACGTGGTCAACGCCCTGACCACGGCCAGCGCCGCGACCAGCGCCACCGAGGACCCGCACCGGCTCGGCCTGTACGCGCTGGAGTCGACCGATACTGCGGCGCCCGCCACCCCGGCCCTGCGCCAGACCGCCACCGAGGTGTCGGCGGCCGCCGACCGCGGCCAGAAGCTCAGCACCCTGCTCGGCCAGGCGCATTCGACCCAGTCGACCGCGGCGGCCAAGGTCGACGCGATCATCGCCGACTTCCGCGCCAAGGCGAAGGCCGCCGCACCCGCGGTGAACGGCAACAACCTGGACGCGATCGTCGCGCTGGCGGAGGAGGCGATCCAGGAGGCCGTCACCGTCGTCGGGACCGCGAGCACCGAGATGGACGAGCACACCCGCAACACCAAGGAGCTGACCTCCGATCTCGGCGGCACCAACGGGGTCACCGTGCCGCCGGGCGCGGTCGAGGTGTCGCCGGGCGTCTACGTTCTCGGCACCGGCGGCACGTCGACGAACACCATCGATACCGACACGACCACGACCACCACCGATCCGGCGACGGCGGCGCAGATCGCGCTGCAGGAGGCGTTGATCGACGGTGGCGTCTCGCTGGGCACCGCGGCGATCGACGCGGGCGTCACCTTCGGCACGCATCTGATCGACAAGATCGCCGAGGTCGCGATGCACGGCATCGACAAGGGCGCCGAACTGGCGACCACCGGGATCGACACCCTCGCCGCGAATGTCACCGGCACGGGCACCGAGGGCACGGCGACCACGCCGGCCACGACGACACCGACGCCGACCAGCCCGTCCACCAACGGCGGCGGGAACTCCGGCGGCCTGTTCGCCGGCCTCGGCAACGGCGACACCACCACCAAACCGGAGACCTCCGGCGGCAACGGCACCGCGACCAAGCCCGCGCCCGCGGCGCCGACGACACCGGCGCCCACGGTGCAGTCGCCGGTCGTCGAGCAGCCCCAGCAGCAGGCCCCCGCCGCGCCCGCACCCGCGCAGCAGCAGCCGAGCCAGACCGGGGTGATTCCGCCGACGAGCCGTCCGCAACAGGATCAGGAGAGCGAGCGCCCGTCGGCCGCGCCCAAGCACGGGCAGCCGGGAGTCGTCCCGGCTACGGCGTAAGGGCGCCGGATGGACAACCCGTTCGGGGCCTATTTCGCCTCGCCCGCCGATCCGGCGCGCCGTCGTCCGCAGGGCAAACGGCGACGCCGGCGGCGGCGTGAGGCCGAGCCGCAGACCATCGGCACCAATCCGGAGACCTGGCCGCCACCGGAGCCGGAACACTACGACGACGTTCCCGGCGCGCTCACCACCGCGCCGACCGAGCCGATCTATCGCACCGCCGCCGAGGAGGACGGGTTCACCGGCGACTGGAACGACTGGAACGACGAGGCGCCCGTCGAGGAACCGCCGCGCCGGACCGACGACGTCGACTGGAACGACTGGGCCACCGCCACCGCGACCGAGCAGAGCGGTGATCGGGTCGAGATGCCGGTGCTGCCGCGGCTCAAGGACTTCGGTGGTGGCGGCCCGATCGCGCGCAGGCCACGCAAGAAGTACGACGACGAACGCTACGACGATCCGCACGGCCGGGCGAAGGCCGCCGCCGCGGTGAAGGGCATCGTCGGCGCGCTGATCTTCGTGGTGGTGCTCGGTCTGGCGGCGAACATCTTCCTCGGCTCGGGCGACAAACCGGTCGCGGCGAAACAGGCCTCCGTCTCCGGTTCGCCGACCACGGGATCCACCGCGACCACCGTCGCCCCGCTGCCCGCGCACGCGGTGGCGGGCTGTGAGTCCTTCCGCAGCCAGTCCATCACGATCAGCGCCGAACGCGGCGACACCGCCACCCCGCAGGGCGCCATCCTCGGCTTCGAATACAGCTACTACGTCGACCGCGATGCCGCGAAGGCCCGCACCTACGTCACCGACGACGCTCACGTGGGCGACGAATCAGCCCTGGCCGCAGGCATTTCCACCTTCCCCACCGGCGTCAAGTACTGCATCCACATCACCCGCGCCGACTCCACCGACCCCACCGTCTGGAACGTCACCGTCCAGCAGCAGTGGCCCGGCGACACCGCCATCGAGAAGATCCAGCAGACCATGCGCACCGCCGAGGTGGCCCCCGGCCGCTACCGCATCACCAGCATCGACCACCGCCGCTGACTTCGCCCCCGAACGCAGAAATCCCCGCACCGATGCTCGATGCGGGGATTGTCTTGCGACCCTGACGGGACTCGAACCCGCGACCTCCGCCGTGACAGGGCGGCGCGCTAACCAACTGCGCCACAGGGCCGTGATGTATCGCTACATCGCGGGTGGACTGTACCCGGTGGAACGGTGTGGGCGGTAATCACGCAGGTGGGGCCCGCGAGGAAGCGTTGACATTGACGTCAATGTCAACGACACTCGGGCGGTGACCACGAGTGCGGCGCAGGAGCGGGCCCGGTCGGCCCGCAAGGACAGTGGTGGGCCACGGCGGGGCGAATTGCTCGACGCGGCGGCGGGGTGTTTCGCCGAGCTCGGGTACGACCAGACCTCGGTGGAAACGATCACCACGCGGGCGCGGGTCTCGCGGGCGACGTTCTACGCGTACTTCTCCTCCAAAGACGAGGTGTTCCAGGCGATCACCGAGCGGGTGTGCGCGCGGTTCCTGGACGCGCAACTGGTGGTCGACGTCGCGGTCACCGCGCCTGCGGAGGTCATCGCCGCCACCACGCGGGCGTTCGCGGAGGCGGTGTTCGCCAACGGCGCCCTGGGGACCTTGATCGAGCATCGCGCCGACGTGGACCCGGCGATCGGCGCGCAGTGGACCCGGATGCGGGAACGCCTGCGGCAGCGGTTCATCACCTTTCTCGAACGCGTCGACGCCGAGGGCGCGATCGACCCGTGCGCGCCGCTGCCGCGCATCGTCGAAACCCTGTCCGACGCACTGCTCATCGGCGCCGCCCGCGTACGCGCCGACGAGCGCGCCCAGTTCGTCACCGACCACATCGCCATCGCCCACCGGCTGATCGGCTTCACCGAGCAACCCCACCGAGCTCCCTGACCGGCACGGTCGACGACATCGAGGACGCCCATGACCCTGTTGATCGCCAATCGCGGCGAGATCGCCCTGCGCATCATCCGCACCGCCACCGAACTCGGCCTGCGCACCGTGGCGGTCTACGCCGAGGACGACGCCGCCACTCCCCCTGTGCACGCGGCCGACGAGGCGATCTGCCTGACCGGCGCCGGACCCGCACCGTATCTCGACCATGTCGCGATCCTGGCCGCCGCCAAGGAATCCGGCGCCGAGCTCATCCACCCCGGCTACGGCTTCCTGAGCGAGAACGCCGAGTTCGCCAGGGCCTGCGCGGCGGCGGGCCACACCTTCGTCGGCCCCGACCCCGCCGTCCTTGACCTGTTCGGCGACAAGTCCGCGGCCCGCCGGAGCGCCGACGCCGCCGGCGTCCCCGTGCTGCCCGCCACCGCGGGCGCGAGCACGCTCGCCGAGGTCGGCGCGTTCTTCGCGGCCCAATCCGGCCCGATCATGATCAAGGCGCTGGCCGGTGGCGGTGGGCGCGGCATGCGCGTGGTGCGCACCGCCGCCGAGCTCGACGACGCCTACCGGCAGTGCGCCGCCGAAGCGGAGCTCGGCTTCGGCGATCCGGCGGTGTTCGCCGAGGCGCTGATGACCGACGCCCGGCACATCGAGGTGCAGGTCGTCGCCGCGGCGGCCGGCGACGGCACCACCGCGCTCGCGCTCGGCGACCGGGATTGCAGTGTGCAGCGCAGGCATCAGAAGCTGATCGAAATCGCTCCGGCGCAGGGTCTTCCGGACGAGCTGCGCCGTGGCCTGCACGAGGCGGCGGCCCGGCTGTGCGCGCGGGTCGGCTATCGCGGCCTGGCCACCGTCGAATTCCTGGTCGCCGGTGACCGTTTCGTCTTCCTGGAGGTCAATCCGCGCATCCAGGTGGAGCACACCGTCACCGAGGAGGTGACCGGGGTCGACCTGGTCGCGGTCCAGCTCGACATCGCCCGGGGCGCGACCTTCGACGCGCTGGGCCTGCCGAGCGGAATCGTCTCGGACGGAACCCGAGCCGAAGGGGAACCGGCCGCCGCCGACGGCATCGCCATTCAGGCCAGGGTGAACATGGAGACCATGGCGCCCGACGGATCGGCGGTGCCGACGGCGGGCACGCTGACCGCCTTCGCCCCGCCCACCGGTCCGGGCGTGCGCGTCGACACCTTCGGCCGACCGGGCCTCACCCCGAGCCCGCGCTACGACTCGCTGCTGGCCAAGGTGATCACCCGCACCAGGGGGAACTCCTTCCCCGCCGCCGCGCGCAAGGCGGCGACCGCACTGGCCGAATTCACCGTCGACGGCCTCCGCACCAACAGCGGCTTCCTGCGGGAAGTGCTCACCGACCGCCGATTCCAGACCGGCACCGTCACGACCTCCTATCTCGGCGAGCACCTGGCCACGCTGGTCGCGGCGGCCGAGGCCGGGCAGCCGGAGCTCGCGGTCGCGGCGGTCGAGCTGTATCCGGGGCAGGAGGCGGTGCGGGCGCAGCTGGCGGGCACCGTGGTCGAGGTGACCGGCGAGGATGTCGAGATCGCGGCGGGCGGACAGCTCGTCGTGCTCGAGGCGATGAAGATGCAGCACGTGCTCGCCGCACCGGCCGCCGCGCGCACGGTCCGGGTGCTGGTCCGCCCGGGCCAGGTCGTCGCGCCCGGCGATCCGCTGGTGATCATCGCCCCCACCGGTGCCGACGCCACCGGCGCCGCGCAGGCCGAGCTCGACCCGGCGCGCGCCCGGGCCGACGTCGACGAGATCCGCGCGCGCCACCGCGTCACACTGGACGAAGCTCGCCCGGACGTGGTGGCCAAGCGACACCGGCTCGGCCGCCGCACGGCCAGGGAGAACATCGCCGACCTGGTCGACCCGGGCAGCTTCGTCGAGTACGGCGCGCTGGCCGTCGCCGCGCAGCGCAGCAGGCGCTCCGAGCAGGACCTGATCGCCAACACCCCCGCCGACGGCCTGGTCACCGGGTTGGCCACCATCGGCGCGGACCGCTTCGGCACTGCGGCCGCCGAGGCCGTGGTGGTCTCCTACGACTACACCGTGCTCGCGGGCACCCAGGGCAAGAACAATCACGCCAAGACCGACCGCGCCTTCGAGCTGGCCGCCCGCAAGCGGGTGCCGGTGGTGCTGTTCGCCGAGGGTGGTGGCGGCAGGCCCGGCGACACCGACGTGACCGGCATGGGTCTGGACGTGCCGACCTTCCGCGCGCTCGCCGCGCTGCGCGGGTGGGTGCCGCTGGTGACGATCGTGTCGGGCCGCTGCTTCGCCGGCAATGCCGCGCTGGCCGGGGTCTGTGATGTCATCATCGCGACGCCGGACGCCAATCTGGGCATGGGCGGCCCGGCGATGATCGAGGGCGGCGGGCTCGGCGTGTACCGGCCCGAGGACATCGGGCCGATCGAGGTGCAGCGGCGCAACGGTGTCGTGCACCTGGTGGCCCGCGACGAGGCGCACGCGGTCGCGCTGGCCAAGCAGTACCTCGGCTATTTCCAGGGCCCGGTCGAGGACTTCGAGGCGCCCGATCCGCGCCTGGCCCGGCATGTGGTGCCGGAGAATCGCCTGCGCGCCTATGACATCCACCGCGCGATCGAGGCGATCGCCGATTTCGGCTCGATCCTGGAACTGCGGCCCGACTACGGAGTCGGCGTCGTCACCGCGCTGGTCCGGGTCGACGGCGTGCCGTTCGGCCTGGTGGCCAACAGCAGTCATCATCTCGGCGGCGCCATCGACGCCGAGGCCGCCGACAAGATGGGCGACTTCCTGGGATTGTGCGAGTCGTTCGGGTTGCCGATCGTCTCCCTGTGCGACACACCGGGATTCATGGTCGGCCCGGACGCGGAGCGGACCGCGACGGTGCGCCGGTTCAGCGATCTGTTCGTACTCGGCGCCCGGCTGACCGTCCCCTTCGGCACCATCATCCTGCGCAAGGGCTACGGCCTGGGCGCGATGGCGATGGCGGCCGGGCACTTCCGCGCGCCGAACTTCACCGTCGCCTGGCCGACCGGCGAGATCGGGCCGATGGGGCTCGAGGGCGCGGTGCGTCTGGGCTTCCGCAAGGAGCTGGCCGCCGTCGCGGATCCGGCCGAGCGCGAGACGCTGTTCGGGCAGCTGCTCGCCCTGGCCTATCAGCAGGGCAAGGCGCTCACCGCGGCGACCGGGTTCGAACTCGACGACGTGATCGACCCCGCCGACACCCGTGCCTGGATCACCACGCTGGTCCGGAATCGGCCGTGAGGTAGCCCCGGCACCGCCCGGCCGGGCGATCGCACACCCATAAACTTGAAGTTGACGTCAACTTCTAATAGGTTCGCTGACAAGTCACCGCCGACCATCGGGAGCACCCCATGTCGCTGTTCGATCTCTCCGAGCGCGCCGAGAAATACCGCGCGGACCTGCTCGTTTTCATGGACGAGCACGTCTACCCCGCCGAAGCCGTCTACGACGAGCAGATGCGGGAGTCCGGCGACCCGCACTTCCAGCCACCGATCCTCGAGGAGCTCAAGGCCGAGGCCAAGCGGCGCGGTCTGTGGAATCTCTTCCATCCGCATCCCGGTCGCGGCCCCGGCCTGACCAACCTCGAGTACGCGCCGCTCGCCGAGATCATGGGCCGCAGCCATCTCGCCTCGGAGGCCTGCAACTGCAACGCCCCCGACACCGGGAACATGGAGGTGCTCGAGCTGTTCGGCACCGAGGAGCACAAGAAGAAGTATCTCGAACCGCTGCTCGACGGCACCATGGCCTCCGCGTTCGCGATGACCGAACCCGGCGTGGCCAGCTCCGACGCCACCAATGTGGAACTGTCGATGGTGCGCGACGGCGAGGAGTACGTCCTCAACGGCCGCAAATGGTTCGCCACCAACGCCTTGCACCGCAACTGCAAGGTGCTGATCGTGATGGGCAAGACCGATCCGACCGCCGCACCGCACCGACAGCAGTCGATGATGGTCGTCCCGATCGACGCGCCGGGCGTCACGATCGTGCGCGGTTTGCCGGTGTTCGGCTACCAGGAGCGCGAAGGCCACGCCGAGATCGATTTCACCGATGTCCGCGTGCCGGTGGCCGACGTACTGAAGGGTGAGGGCGAGGGCTTCGCGATCAGTCAGGCCCGGCTCGGGCCCGGCCGCATCCACCACTGCATGCGCAGCATCGGCATGGCCGAACGCGCGCTGGAGATGATGTGCAAGCGGGCGCAGTCGCGCGTCACCTTCGGCAAGCCGATCGCCGAGAACGCCAATATCCAGGACTGGATCGCCGAGTCGCGCATCGAGATCGAGATGATCCGGCTGCTCACGCTCAAGGCCGCGCACCTGATGGACACCGTCGGCAACAAGGAAGCCCGCACCGAGATCGCCGCCATCAAGGTGGCCGCGCCGACCATCGCGCTGAAGGTCCTCGACCGCGCGATCCAGGTACACGGCGCCGGTGGCGTCACCGACGACTTCCCCCTCGCGATGGCCTGGGCCCAGCTGCGCACCCTACGCCTGGCCGACGGCCCCGACGAGGTGCACAAGCGCGCCATCGCGCGCCAGGAACTGAGCAAGTACCGCAGCAAGGAGAGCAACTGATGACCGGACTCGACCTGACCGGGCGCACCGCCATCGTCACCGGCGCCTCGCGCGGCATCGGGCTGGCGATCGCCCGGTCCATCGCCGCGGCGGGCGGGACCGTCGTGCTGACCGCGCGCACCCAGGAAGCCGCCGACGCGGCCGCCGCGCAGGTGGACGGCACCGCCCTCGGTGTCGCCGCGCACGCCACGGACGAGGAAGCGGCCCGCCGGTGCGTCGAGCTGACCGTGGAGCGCTTCGGCAGCGTCGACATCCTGGTCAACAACGCGGGCACCAACCCCGCCTTCGGCCCGGTGACCGGCCAGGACCACGGGCGGTTCGCCAAGACCTTCGACGTGAACGTGTGGGCACCGATCCTGTGGACCTCGCTGGTCACCGCGGCCTGGATGGGCGAGCACGGCGGCGCCGTCGTGAACACGACGTCGATCGGCGGGCTGACCATGGAGCCCGACATCGGCCTGTACAACGCGTCCAAGGCCGCGCTGATCCATCTGACCAAGCAGATGGCGCTGGAGCTGTCGCCGAAGGTGCGCGTCAACGCGATCGCGCCGGGCGTCGTCCGCACCAAGCTGGCCGAGGCCCTGTGGAAGAACCATGAGGAGTCGGTCGCCGGCGCCACCGCGCTGGACCGGATCGGCGAGCCCGAGGACATCGGCGCCGCCGTGGCGTTCCTCGTCTCCGACGCCGCGAGCTGGATCACCGGCGAGGTCATGGTGATCGACGGCGGGCAGCGGCTCGGCGACGCGCCGCTGTTCCGGAGCGGAGCATCGCTCGGTGTCTGACACACGTGACGTCGTCGGGATCGACCCGGCCGTGGTGACCAGCTGGTTCGGCACGCTCGGCATCGAGTGCGCCGCACCGCTGCGCTTCGACCGGATCGGGCTCGGCCAATCGAACCTGACCTACCTGGTCACCGATGCCGAAGACCGGCGGTGGGTATTGCGCAGGCCGCCGCTCGGCACGTTGCTGGCCTCGGCCCACGATGTGGTGCGGGAAGCGCGGATCATCGCCGCGCTCGAGTCCACCGAGGTGCCGGTGCCACGGATCTTCGGGGTGCTCGCCGATCCGGACGTGGTCGACGCGCCGCTGGTGCTGATGGAGTACGTCGACGGGCAGGTGGTCGACACCATGCCGATCGCGGAATCGCTCACACCGCAGCGCCGCCGGGCCATCGCGGAATCGCTGCCGCGCACGCTCGCGCGCATCCACGCGGTCGACCCGGCCGCCGTCGGCCTGGCCGACCTCGCCGCGCACACCCCGTACGCGCCGCGTCAGCTCAAGCGCTGGAGCGGTCAGCTGGAACGGTCCAAGACCAGGGACCTGCCCGAGCTCGACGACCTCACCCGCCGCCTCGCCGCCGCGGTACCGGAGCAGACCGAAGTGTGTCTTGTGCACGGCGATTTCCATCTCCGCAACGTCATCACCTCGCGCGAGACCGGCGCCGTGACGGCCGCGCTGGACTGGGAACTGTCCACCCTCGGCGACCCGCTGGCCGATATGGGCAGCATGCTCGCCTACTGGGCGGAGCCGGGCGAGCTGATCGGCGGCGACTTCCCCGCGTCCGCGCTCGACGGCTTCCCGAACCGCGCCGAGATGTCGCGGATGTACCTCGAGCTGACCGGCCGCGACCCGGCCGCGCTGCGGTACTGGCAGGTCCTGGGCCTGTGGAAGCTCGCGATCATCGCCGAGGGCGTGCTGCGCCGGGCACAGGACACCCCCGCGAACAAGGCGGCGGCGGGCACGCCGACCGTCGAACGCATCGATGCCGTGGTGCGGCTGGCCCGCGACGTCGCCGACGACGCCGGAATCTGACAGGAGATCATCATGAAGGCTTGGCAGGTGCGCGAACTCGGCGAACCGCGCGAGGTACTGCGGCTCGACGACGTCGACGACCCCGTCGCGGGCCCCGGCCAGGTGCTGGTGCGGGTACTGGCCGCCCCGGCCAACTTCCCGGACGTGCTGCTGTGCCGAGGGCAGTATCAGATCAAGCCGCCGCTGCCGTTCACGCCCGGTGTGGAGCTGTGCGGCACGGTGGTGGCGGTGGGCGCCGATGTCACCCGGTGCGCGGTCGGCGATCGGGTCGTCGGCACCACGACGTTGCCCGGCGGCGCGTTCGCCGAACTGGCGGTCCTGGACGCGGACAACGTCTTTCCCGCACCGGCGGCGCTCGACGACGCCGAGGCGGCCGCGCTGTCCATCGGCTACCAGACGAGCTGGTTCGCGCTGCACCGGCGCACCCAGCTGATGGCGGGCGAGACGCTGCTGGTGCACGCGGCCGCGGGCGGCGTCGGCAGCACCGCCGTGCAGCTGGGCAAGGCCGCGGGCGCGACGGTGATCGGCGTGGTGGGCGGGCCGGACAAGGCCGAGTACTGCCGCCGCCTCGGCGCCGACCTCGTCATCGATCGGCACACCGAGGACTTCGTGCCGATCGTGAAGGAGTTCACCGGCGGGCGCGGCGCGGACGTGATCTACGACCCGGTCGGCGGCGACGCCTACGCCAAGTCGACCAAATGCGTCGCCTTCGAGGGCCGCATCCTGGTGATCGGCTTCGCCGGCGGCACCATCCCGCAGCCCGCGCTCAACCACGCGCTGATCAAGAACTACTCGATCATCGGTCTGCACTGGGGCCTGTACAAGCAGTACAACCAGCAGGCGATCGCGGACTGCCACGCCGAACTGACCCGGCTGGCCGCCGAGGGACAGCTGAAACCGCTGATCAGCGAGCGGCTTTCGCTGGCCGAGGTGCCCGATGGCCTCGGCAGGCTCGGCGACGGCAGCACGGTCGGTCGCGTCGTCTTCCAGCCCTGAGCGCTATAAATACTGCATGGACGACACCGACAGCGAAGGCGCGCTGCCCTCGATGGCGCGCACTTCGCTGCTGCGTGAACTACCCGCCACCCCGCGCGGTCTGCGGACGCGGGCGGCCCTGATCGACGCGGGCCGCAAGGTCTTCGAGCGGCTGGGTTATCTCGACACCCGGCTGGTCGACATCACCCAGGAAGCCAACTGCTCCTCGGGCACCTTCTACACCTATTTCGCCGGCAAGGAAGAGATCTTCGCGGCGATCCTGGAGCACGCCCAGGAGGACATGCTGCATCCCGGTTTGCAGCATGTGGCCGGTGACGACGACCCGGCC
This sequence comes from Nocardia canadensis, assembly GCF_032656385.1. Classification (NCBI taxonomy): domain Bacteria; kingdom Bacillati; phylum Actinomycetota; class Actinomycetes; order Mycobacteriales; family Nocardiaceae; genus Nocardia; species Nocardia canadensis. The sequence continues at coordinate 489,322 of NZ_JAVCWB010000002.1, read as the reverse complement.
TCCATCGTCGAGGCGAGCAACCGCGCCTACTTCGAGGCCTACCGGCGCAATGCCAAGCTGATGGGCCTGCTCGAGCAGGTCGCCACGATCGATCCCGAGTTCAGCAAGCTGCGCCAGAACCGCGCCGACGCCTTCATCCAGCGCAACGCCCGCAGCATCGCCGACCTGCAGCAGCGCGGCCTGGCCGACCCGGATCTCGACCCGATGCTCACCTCCCGCGCCCTCTCGGGCATGGTCAGCCGCCTGGCCTTCAACTACTTCGTCGTCGCCGACGGCCACCTCGACGGCGAACCCCGCCCCCTGGAAGACATCGTCTACACCGTCACCCGCCTCTGGGTGAACGCCCTGCGCATGCCCACCCGCTGACGAGAAAATCCCCTCGACCAGGAACTGGTGAGGGGATTTCGTGGTGGCCAGGGCCGGGATCGAACCGGCGACCTTCCGCTTTTCAGGCGGACGCTCGTACCAACTGAGCTACCTGGCCGCAGGCACCCGTACTGAATGCCATACGCGAAGCGCCGGATCACTCCGGCGCTTACTTGCGACCCTGACGGGACTCGAACCCGCGACCTCCGCCGTGACAGGGCGGCGCGCTAACCAACTGCGCCACAGGGCCTTGCTGTACTACACAGTCCGAAGACTGTACCCCCTACGGGATTCGAACCCGCGCTACCGCCTTGAAAGGGCGGCGTCCTAGGCCGCTAGACGAAGGGGGCTCGTCCCGGATCTCTCCGGACCGGCTTTCAACGTTTCCGTTGGGAGCTCGCATAGCTTATGACAGGTGTGCGCAGACTTCCAAATCGGCTGGTCAGGCGCCCAAACCGAGGTCGTCCAGGCGCGCCTGAGAACGCCACCCGTCGCTGCGGAAGTTCTGGATCCACACCGGGGTCGCCATCGCCTCCACGATAACCTCCAGCACCTCGGCGAACCGGGCGCGCAGGTCGGCGGCCGACCCGTTGGCGATCGGGTCGACCAGATAGCGCTGGCCGGCCAGGGCCGCGGAGAGGGTGCGGGTGAAGCGATCGGGGTCGGCGTCGGCACGCAGCTGTCCGTCGTCGATCGCGCGCACCGCCAGCACCCGGGTGGCCCGGCCGACGATGCGGCCGCCACCGTTGCCCGCGTCGCGGTGGAACTCGGGCTCGATCACGAGCCGGTACTCGGCCTGCACGATGGTGTCGTGCTCGAGCCGCAGCGCGATCTCGTCGACCATCCCATGCAGGACGTCGAGCGGCCCCAGATCGGCGCGGGCCAGCCAGCGCTCCGCACAGATGCGGTAGCGCTCGACCGCGGTCTCCAGGACCGCGCGCGCCAGATCCTCCTTGGAGTCGAAGTGGAAGTACATCGCGCCCTTGGTCGCGCGCGAACCCTCCAGAATGCGGTTGAGGGATGCCGCGGCATATCCACTCTTCCCGAACTCGACGGCCGCGGACTTGATTATCGCCGCGCGTGTCCGGCGCGCCCGCTCTTGCTGCCGTGCCATGCTCGAAACGCCTCCGAACCTTCTCGTCGCTAACGATCAATAACCAACCGATAGCGCGAATTGTGGTTTTATTACATACTTTCGGTATGAAATCTCGCAGAAAAGCCGGTACCCCTCCGGCTGGTATAGTTCGCCTGCCCGAGTGCGCCGCAGGGGGTGCACACTCGGGCCCAACTACCTGTGAGAACCGCCTCCTCCTGCGGTAACGACTGCCCCTTTGCCGAAGATTCGCGCGCCCACCGCGTGTGCCCCGGCACTTCGAACCCTCGATGAATTCCGCGACACCGCACCCAGCACCGGGCCGTCGGATAACGCAGCACCCGTGATTGTTCCGAAATTCACCAGGCGATCACCGTACCCGCATTCCGCAGCCGACACGCGGCAAATGGAACACCCATCCGAACATCCGGTTCGGTTATCCAGTCCAGCAAACGAGGCGCAACCGAATTGGTTTCGTAAGCTACGAATTCCATAGGCGCACAGCCCGGTTGACCCGGCCCACCACCCGCGCGCGAACCCCCTGCTGTTCGCCCGCCGGTCGCGAGACCCGCGCCCACACCGGACCACCTCATCGGCCACGAAACCCCTGCTCATCGAAAACTGTTGCGATACAACAGTATTCGATACCATGCCGACACCGGAAGCGCGAACGGTGATGGGTACCAGTTGTTTACCACGAATCGTCGGACTCCGACGGTTCGTTACCGGCGCCCACCAGCGCCGACCCCGGGCCGCGACGGGGCCGGGGACCGGTATTCGGCCCGACGGCACGGTGTCGGTTAGACTCCCCACCGCGCCCCTTTAGCTCAGTTGGTAGAGCTGGTGACTTTTAATCACTAGGTCGTAGGTTCGAGTCCTACAGGGGGCACCATGATTTTCCTGGTTGACCTGCGGGGATAGGCACTGCGAGCCATCGAGGCCGCCCGCAGGCCAGGACTTCGCGCGGGTACCGCCGCCGAGACATCCCGCCGACAATCACTCCCGAGGCTCGCTCGTCGAGATTCCCCGTGCGTGGACCCGAGGTCCGCCGGTGCGAGTTCTTGTGATTCCCGCCACGCTCAGCGGTGTCATCCTTCGTCCGGACGGGGCGCAAGGCCAGGGCAGCCGGAGCGATATTCCAGGTCGGGGGAAACCCAATCCGCCCACTGCTGCCGACTCATCTCGAAAGTCAGTTTGTCGCACAGCAGGTCCGCCCAGGTGGTGGGACCGGGCCAAGTCCACAGGGCCGAGTTGTTGCCGAAGTCCTGACTCCTGGTGAGGACGCCCGAACCGTCCGCGTAGAGCCAGACGCTCTCGATCCAGCCCGGTGACCCGTGCAAGGGTTCGCCGAGGGGGTGGCCGTCGCCGAGGTCCCAGAAACGCAAGGTCTGATCACTGGAACCGGAGACGATGTAGCGGCTGTCGGCACTGATCGCCACGCTGCGCACCATCGCGGTGTGGCCTTCCATCGCGGGGCCGAGTTGCTCGCCGGTCCGCAGGTCCCACCGGCGCAACGTGGTTTCCTCACCGGTGACGAAGCGGGAACCGTCGGGAGCCATCGCCACCGACCAGATCGACGTCGCCTGGATTTCTTTGACGAGCGCTCCGGTGCGCAGATCCCACAGGCGGACCGAATCGGGGCTGTGCGTCAGCAGGCGAGTGCCGGTGGCGTCGAACTCGAGGCTGCTGAGGTCTGAGGTGTGGCCGGTCATCGGTTCGCCGATCGTGGCGCCGGTCTCGGTGTTCCACAGGCGTACGGTCCGGCCGTCGGTGCCGGCGAGAAGGCGACCGTCCGAGCTGAGTACGACCCCATCGGCATCGGGCAGCCCTTCGAACGGGCCGCCGACGGCGGCCGCGGTCTCGGTGTCCCACAACTGGAGGACGTTGGCCAGCGTGACAGTGGCCAGACGCGCACCGCCGGCATCGAATTCCAGCGCACTGACCGGCTCCGCGAAACCGGTCAGCGGGCGACCGATTCGCGCACCGGTCGCGGTGTCGTAGAAGGTGACGGTCTTGTCCGGCCCGGCGACCGCGACGAGACGGCCGTCTCCACTGAGCGCGGCGCGGGCGCCGGAGCCGTCGGGGAAGTCCACCAGAGCGAGACTGTCGCCGGTCTGCGTGTCCGTCAGCCAGACCGTGGCGGTCCCCTCTTCCATCTTCACGAACCGCCGACCGTCCCTCTCGAACGCCAGCACGGGACCGAAACCCGGCTTGGGGGATCCCGCTGCCTGCTGCCAGGGAGCGCCGAGCGACCCGGAACCGGGGGTGCCGACGTTCCACACGCGCATCGTTCCGTCCCCCGCCGTGGAGGCCAGGCGCCGGCCATCAGGGCTGAAGGCCACACCCATGACCATCCCCGCATGGCCGGTCAGCGGCTGCCCTTCGGCACGCCCGGAGCCGACGTCCCACAGCCGGACCGTGTTGTCGGACGACCCGGATGCCAACGTGCTGCTGTCCGGACTGAACGCGACGGATTGGACCGCATTGACGAGCACCTCGTTCCCGACCAGCGGTGTGCCGACAGGCTGACGTGTCCGCGCATCCCAGAGCAGCAGCGCCGTACCGAATTCGGGCGCCACTTCCGCCGCCTTGGCCAATCCGACGCTGCCGGACGCGATGCGCCGGCCGTCGGGGCTCCACGCGACCGATTTCACCGGATAGGTGTGCCGGCGCAAGGTCTCGGGGCCGTCCCCGGGGGACCCGACCTTCCAGATCCGCACGGTGGTGTCCTCGCCGCCCGAGACGAGGTCGCGCCCGTCCGGGCTGAATGCCACGGCGTGCACCGGTCCGTCGTGGCCGGTGAAGACCGCCGTCCGGCCGTCGGCGATATCCCACCACCGGATCGTGCCGTCCTTTCCGGAGGCTGCTATCGACCCGCCGTCCGGCGAGAAGGCGACGCTGTTCGGGGCCGTGTCGTAACCGGCCAAGGGCGTGCCTACGAGCCTGCCCGTCTCGACGTCCCAGATCCGGATCGGGCCGTCACCGGTGGCGGCGGCGATCCGCCGACCATCCGGGCTGAACGCCGCGGCGAACAGCGCGCGTGATCCGGGCGACGGCGCCTCGAAGTCCCGATCGATCCGAGATCCGGTCGCCGCGTCCCAGAGCCGCATCTCGATGCCGATGGTCAGGATTCGGTCGCCGACCGGGCTGAACGCTATGCCCATGTCCGGCTTGACCGTCCGGATGTAGTCGCCCAGCACCCCGAGGTCCTCGGGCAGGTAGAGCGGATCGTAGGGCTTGCCCGTCTGCACGATCTTGTCCACCGCCACTTCGGCATTCAGCGTCCGCAGCAACGCTCCCTCGTCGAAGTCGGGCGTGATCTGGCGCGCGGCCAGCGTCTGCTGGATCGCGCGCACGTCGTCGCGTGGTCGGGCACCGCCCAGCATCGACTCGGTGTCGGAGATCAACCGCAGCCCGATCGCCTGGTTGCGTTGGCGCACCGCCTCCTGCTGGCGGTCGATGGCGATGAACGCGGCGACCAAGGCGAGGACGGTGAGCAGCACCAGCCCGGCGACGGCGGCGCGACGCAACCGCCGGAATCTCCGCTGTTCCCGCAGATCCTCCCCCGCCAGTTCGTATTTCGGCTTGCCGTGGATCGGCGCCGCCAGGTCGGTGAGCTTCTCGCGGAAGAGCGCGGCTCGCGGGTCCCATGGGGCGTCCTCGGTGACGTCGACGTAGAGGGGCTCGGTGGGCAGTGACCCCGGCTGGGTCAGGACCGGTAGCGCCACGGTCGAGCGCGCGGGGTCGAAGCGGTGGGTGTCGCGGTCCCACTTCACCTGTCCGCCGGCGACGACGAACAGCAGCTGATCCGGTCCGCGGGTGCGCAGCCAGTAGCCGATCTCGCGGTCGACCCACTCCGACGCGGCCGAATGCGGGGACAGCACGACGATGCAGTAGCGGGCCTGGTCCATCGCCTCGGCGACCTTGCCCCACAGATCGGGACTGGCGGTCAGGTCGGTCGCGTCGCGGAACACACGCAGGGCGTGCAGGCGGCCCACGCGGCGGCCGATGCGGTGCAGACCGCGCTGGATGCCGGCGGCGATCGCGCGGTCGGCGTGCGAATAGGACAGGAAGGCGTCGTAGGCCGGAGGCGGCGCCGGACTCGGCGGCGGATCCGCCGCGATCATCGTCTGCTCGGCCATCGTCCTCACTCCCAACGCCCTTGGCTCGTTTTCTCCACGGTCCGACTTCGGCGGGCGCGGGGCACGCGTACCCGGCTACTCGGGTTCGGCGGCGGCCGACTCCCACGGGGCGGATGGCCAACGTCACGTGGCGACGCGCCAGACGCAGACGCCGCCGAAACCCCCGGTTCCGCCATCTCGGTCCCCTACCCTGAGCCCGACCCGGGCACTACCGGGCCGAGCACGCGCAGCGTGCGACTACCTCGACACAGGCGGAGCCGATGACTTCCTTCGATGACCTGCTCTCCCAAGTACCGATCGCCCAGATCGCCGACCAGCTCGGCGTCGACCAGGCGACCGCGACCAACGCCGTCCAGGCCGCGCTGCCGACGCTGCTCGGCGGGCTGCAGGCCAACGCGGCCGAACCGCAGGGCGCGGCGTCGCTGCTGGGCGCGCTCGACAACCACGGCGGGCTCGTCGAGGGCGAGGGCGCCGTCGATCTGCAGCAGGTGGACGTCGCCGACGGCGAGAAGATCGTCGACAACGTCTTCGGCGACGAGAAGAACACCGTCATCAGCGCCCTCGGCGGCACCGGCGGGACCGGCGGCAACGACCTGATCGGCAAGCTGCTGCCGATCCTGGCGCCGATCGTGCTGGCCTATGTCGCCAAGCAGCTCACCGGCGGTGGCGGCGCGGCCGCGCCCGCGCCCGCCCCGCAGCCGCAGGCCTCCGGCGGCGGCCTCGGCGATCTGCTCGGCGGGCTGATCGGTGGCAGCACCAGCAGCGGCGGGCTCGGCGGCGTGATCGGCGAGGCGCTGGCGAAGAACGCGGGCGGCGGTCTGGGCAGCATTCTCGGCGGCCTGCTCGGCGGCAAGCGCTGAGAGGTTTCCCACCGGGAGCTAACACCGTGCGGCCCGCAGCGATAGTCCCTACGCTGCGGGCCGAACACCTAGACTCGTCAGCACGACGAGACGGCGTCGGACGAGGTTGTGGCGTTGCTCAAACTCGGCAGAATTCCGCTCAGTTGCGTTTCGCATCACACCTACGGTGCCGTAAGGTATGGCCGCATCGCGACGTTCGACCGTAAGCACGACAGCGAAGGGTTTTTACATGGCAAGGGATCTGACTCAACTCGAACTGCTCACAGAGTTGGAGCCGGTTGCCGAAGAAAACGTCAACCGGCACCTGTCGCTGGCCAAGGAATGGCATCCCCACGACTACGTCCCGTGGGATGAGGGCCGCAACTTCGCCGCCATGGGCGGCGTCGATTGGGATCCGGAGCAGTCCAAGCTCAACGAGGTCGCCAAGGCGGCCATGATCACCAACCTGCTCACCGAGGACAATCTGCCGTCCTACCACCGTGAGATCGCCGAGAACTTCTCCCAGGACGGCGCCTGGGGCACCTGGGTCGGTCGCTGGACCGCCGAGGAGAACCGGCACGGCATCGTGATGCGCGACTACCTGGTGGTCACCCGCGGTGTGGACCCGGTCGCCCTCGAGAACGCCCGCATGATCCACATGACCAACGGATTCGCCTCCCCCACCGAGGTCGACGCCGGCTTCCTGCACTCGGTCGCCTACGTGACGTTCCAGGAGCTGGCCACTCGCGTGAGCCACCGCAACACCGGCAAGGTCTGTGACGACCCGATCGCCGACCGCATGCTGCAGCGCGTCGCCGCCGACGAGAACCTGCACATGATCTTCTACCGCAACCTGTGCGGCGCGGCGCTGGACCTGAGCCCCGACCAGGCGATCGAGGCCATCTCCCTGATCGTGGAGAACTTCCAGATGCCCGGCGCGGGCATGCCGAACTTCCGTCGCAACGGCGTGCTGATGGCCAAGCACGGCATCTACGACCTGCGTCAGCACCTCGAAGAGGTCGTGCAGCCGGTGCTCAAGAAGTGGAACATCTTCGAACGGACCGACTTCACCGCGCGCGGTGAGGCCACCCGTGAGCGGCTCGCCGCCTTCCTCGACAAGCTGGGCCAGGATGTGCTCAAGTTCGAGGAGCAGCGCGACAAGATGCTGGCCCGCGAGGCCAAGAAGCTCGAGCTGGCGCGCGTCTAGCCGACAACCACACAGCGCCGCCCCCGTGTTCGGAGGGCGGCGCTGTTGTCGTCGGTGGGGCTACTTGGTCGGCAGGGCGCCGTCGGTGCTGCCGACGTCGGTGATCTTCCAGTCCTTGCCGGCGTCGACGGTGATGTTGTAGGTGACGGTGTTGCGCAGGCCGTCGGGATTCTGGGCGTTGGTGGTGCTGACGTCGACGAACGCGGCCACCTTGTAGACCTCGCCCTCGTGCGACATCACCTTGGCGGTGATCGGCGTCGCGCTGGAGGTCCACTTCAGCGGGACGATGATCTGCTCCAGCTTGTCGCCGGTCGCCTCGAACTTGCTGGACAGCTCCGGCGAGGTGCCCGCCTTCAGTTTGGCCACCCAGGCGTTGACGTCCTGATAGTTCAGCGTCGCCGAGCCGACGGCATAGTCGAGCGCGATCTGCTCGGCCTTCGCGTCGTCGGCGTTCTGGGCCTCGATATCGGAGAGCTCGGAGCGCGCCGAGCCGAGCAGCACGCCGAGCACGATCGCGATGATCGCGAGGACGGCGATGACAGCGCCGCCGATCAGCGACGAGATCTGCACGGCGACCGTCCCCTTGTCCGGCCGCGCGGGCGCGGCGGCGGGCTCGGTCGGGTCGGTGGCGTCGTCAGCGGGTTCGGCCATGGGTGGTTTCTCCGATTACGTGGGGACAGCGCACCGCCGGAGGCGACGGTGCCAGCAGTCACAGGTTACTGAGCCGTAGCGCGCGCAGCGATCGGCCACGGCCGAACGCTGTCGTGTTGCTCACACCCGACCGCTCGCGAGGGCGGTCATGATGCTGTAACCACACGAAACAGGTAGTGGGCGATATCGATCACACTCGCGCCGCTCAGCCCCCGAAGTGCTGCGGTCAGCCCGCGACGCCGGTCAGCGGGCCGAACAGATCGCCCCGCAGCGCCGGCCCCTCGGGCAGCGTGGCGGGCGGAACGCAGAAGGCGTGCCCGGCCGGGGCCGGGCGCGTCGCGGTGCTCGGTTCGGGTGCTCGTTCTCGCTGTGATCGGCCGCACCAGGGCTTTTTTCGGTCGCGACCTCGGGTGATGAGACAATGGCCAGCGTGACTACGACGATGCCCCAGGTGACGACGCCGCTGCGGATCGGGCCCTACCCGGTCGATCCGCCCGTGGTGCTCGCCCCGATGGCGGGCATCACCAACCGCGCGTTCCGCACCTTGTGCCGAGAGTTCGGCAGCGCGACGTCTATCTACGTCTGCGAGATGATCACCGCCCGCGCGGTGGTCGAGCGCAACGAGAAGACGCTGCACATGATGTCGTTCGACGACGACGAGAACCCGCGCTCGATGCAGCTCTACGGCGTCGATCCGAAGACGCTCGGCGAGGCGGTGCGGATCATCGTCGGCGAGGGCTGGGCCGATCACATCGACCTCAACCTGGGCTGCCCGGTGCGCAAGGTGACCCGGCTCGGCGGCGGCTCGGCGCTGCCGTACAAGCGCAGGCTCTTCGCCAATATCGTCAAGGAGATGGTCGCCGCGGCCGAACCCGCAGGCGTGCCGGTGACCTTCAAGTTCCGCATCGGCATCGACGACGACCACCTCACCTACCTCGACACCGGCCGCATCGCCGAGGCCGAGGGCGCGGCCGCCGTCGCCCTGCATGCCCGCACCGCGGCCCAGCTGTACTCCGGCGCGGCCGACTGGTCGGCCATCGCGCGGCTCAAGGAAGCCGTCACCACCATCCCCGTGCTCGGCAACGGCGACATCTTCTCCGCCGACGACGCCCTGCGGATGATGAACGAGACCGGCTGCGACGGCGTCGTCGTCGGCCGCGGCTGCCTCGGCCGCCCGTGGCTGTTCGCCGAACTCAGCGCCGCGCTGCGCGGCGAGCCGATCCCCGACGGCCCGACCCTGGGCCGCGTCGGCGAGATCCTGATCCGGCACGCGACCCTGCTCACCGCCCACGACGGCGAGGACAAGGCGATGCGCGACATCCGCAAGCACATGGCCTGGTATCTGATGGGCTTCCCGGTCGGCTCGCAGCTGCGCCGCAGCTTCGCCACCGTGTCCCGGCTCGCTCAGCTCGAGGACCTCGTCGCCCAGCTCGACCCCGCGGTCCCCTTCCCGACCGACGCCCTCGGCCCCCGCGGCCGCCAGGGCTCCCCGCAGACCAAAGTCGCCCTCCCCGACGGCTGGCTCGACGACCCCGAGGACGACACCGTCCCCGCCGCGGCCGACGTGATGCACAGCGGCGGCTGATTTCTCCCCTGCCGACCTTCCGCTTTCCCCGCCGGTCAGAGCGTCGCAACGAGATCGTCAGCGAATCTGTTGTGCACAGGAGTGGCCACTCGTGGCGGAATCGTTATCATTGCGGACATCGTTCGGCTGCGGTTCGACTCGGAGCCGGGACGATGACGCGCATGCTGCGGCAGCTAGAGAAGTGAGGTTCGTTGGTGGGTGACGATCGGCGTGGGCGAACGCCCCGGCCCGGAAGTCGCGCCCCCTGGGAGCGCTATCCGACGGCCGAACCCACCGAGCAGCCGGAGCCGGGCGCGCGACGTTCCCGGCACGCGGACGCGACCCAGGACCCCGGTGCGGCCCCACTGACGGTGCAGGACCTCGTCGACCGGGTCGACAGCGAACGAACCCGGCGCGGCAGGCGCAACGCCGCCCCCGAGGCCGAGGGTTCGCGTGCGGGCCGCCGCGCTCGCGAGCAGGCGCCCCGGCCCACCCAGCGCCCCGATCTATCCCCGCGCGCCGACAGCTCGCCCGTCGTCGACGACATCGTGGGCGCCCCCCATCGCGCCGAATCCCCCGCCGACCGCACCGCGACCACCGCACTGCCCGCCCAGACCCCCGAGGCGGGCCGCGCACCGCGCAAGCCGACCCCGCCCCGCCGGACCCACGATCCGATCGGCGACCCGGCCACCGACATCCTGCCCGCGGTCTCCGCCGAGCCGCCGCAGCGCGCCCGGCCGGTCAAGTCCGCGGCGGGCGCCGCACCGCCGCGCCGCCCCGACGCCGACGGCCGCCGCGGCAAGCAGGCGCGGATGGCGGGCCGGGTCGCGTGCACCTTCTTCGCGGTGCTGGCACTGGTCGTCACCGGTGGCGGCTGGAGCTACCTGCGTGCCACCAACAACAGCTTCACCCAGGTCTCGGCCCTCGACGGCGCCACCGAGGACGTGCTCGACGGCGACATGCAGCTCGGTGACGAGAACTATCTGATCGTCGGCACCGACACCAGGGCGGGCGTCAACGCCGACCTGGGCGCGGGCACCACCGACGACGCCGAAGGCGCGCGCGCCGACACGGTCATGCTGGTGCACATCCCGAAGAACCGTTCGCGTGTCGTCGTTGTCTCCTTCCCCCGTGACCTCGACGTCACCCGGCCACAGTGCGCGGGCTGGGACAACGAGAAGGCCGCCTACACCGATCAGAAGTTCCCCTTGGCGATGGGCGACAAGCTCAATGCCGTCTACGCGCTCGGCGGCCCCCGCTGCCTGGTCGACGTGGTGCGCAAGATGTCGGGTCTGAGTATCGGCCACTTCATCGGCATCGACTTCGCCGGATTCCAGGCAATGGTCGACCAGGTCGACGGCGTCGAGGTCTGCTCCACCAAGCCGATCATCGACGGCGTACTCGGCACGGTCCTGGAGACTTCGGGCAAGCAGCGCGTCAACGGTGAGACCGCACTCAACTACGTGCGCGCACGCCATGTCGTCGGCGAGGAGCGCAGCGACTACGACCGGATCCACCGGCAACAGCAGTTCCTGGCCGCCCTGCTCCGCGGGGCGTTGTCGAGCAAGGTGCTGCTCGACCCGGGCAAGCTGCAAGGCTTCGTCGAAGCGTTCCGGCAGCACACGTTCGTCGACGGCGTCGGCACCCAGGACCTGATGCTGCTCGGCCGATCGCTGCAGAAGGTCAATGCCGGTGCGGTGACGTTCATTACCGCGCCGACCGCAGGGACCACCTCGTACGGCAACGAGATTCCGCGCGAGTCCGATATCAAGGCGATCTTCCGCGCGATCATCGACGACCAGCCGCTGCCCGGGGAAGAGACCGCCCCGCCGGTCACGAGCTCGGCCGAACCGCCGCCGACGCAGGCGCCCAAGGTGCAGGCCGTCAGCCCTGGGTCGGTGTCGGTTCGGGTATCCAACGGAACCGGCCGCACCGGCGTCGCACAGCAGGCCGCCAACAAGCTCAGCACGATGGGTTTCGGGATCTACAGCGTCGGGAACTACCCCGACGGCAGCGAGTCGACGGTGGTGCACTACTCGATGGGCAACGAGGCGGCGGCCGCGACTGTGGCCAGTTCGATCCCCGGCGCGGTCATCGAACGCGACGACACCCTGGACGGGATCGTCGAGGTCATCCTGGGCTCGAGCTTCGCCGGACAGGTCCGTACCCCCACCGCGGTCGGTACCGAAATCCCCAACGTGGAGACCGGCAAAGCGATCGCGGCCGCACCGGTGGCCCTCCCGTCCGACCTCGAGCACATGAACGCGGCCGACACCAGCTGCGACTGACCCGCCACGCAGCCATCCGCCACCACCCCAGCGTCGGGTGCCGGGCGTCTGATCAGGTCGCTGCGGGCAAGATCCATTCCCCCATCGAGCGCTGCCCACTTCGTCGTGACATTTTGTGGTGTATGTCACACCATGGAACCGGGTGGCTTTCCCTCGCGTCCAAGTGTGTAGATCAACCGAACACCATTGGCGCGGAAGGGAATTGAGTCTCCGACTCAATCGGGCCGTGCTGTCGACTGTGGGGAGAAAGCTATGAAGAAGACGATTTCGGCCGCCCTCGTTATCGGGGCAGCCGCTGTGGGGATCACGACCCTGTTCCCAGGAGTCGCGGCCGCAGTCGAAATGGACGGACTCTACGCGTCCTCGGACGAATGCTGGGCCGCGATCCGGGCCAAGACCCAAAACGGCACCTACGACGCCCCGCCGTTCACGTACTACTGCGCGCAAACGCCGAGTGGATACTGGATCATCACCCGCTAGTTCGGACGGCGACGGGTTCCCGGGCGGCCTCAGCGGAGGCTGTCGGCCGGCCGGGTGACCTACCCGCGGTCCGAAAGAGAACCGCAGCGCCGCATGGGGGCCGATCCGCTGCCGACGAGACCTTTACGTAGCAAACCCCGCTGAGCTGGCACGACACTGCCACACGGCATTAACCCGCCGTTGGGTGACAGCGCCGAGGGTACCCACTAGGGTCTGCAATCATGCGTGTCATCTACAACGAGCAAATGGCCGATCTCGCCAATCTTCTGGGCGAGATGGCCGGTCTCGCTGGCCAGGCGATGGAACAGGCCACCCAGTCGCTGCTGCAGGCCGACCTCGCCCTGGCCGAGCAGGTCATCGGTGAGCAGGACCGGATCTCGGTGATGATCACCGAGGCCGAGGAGAAGGCCTTCGCCCTGCTCGCGCTGCAGGCCCCCGTCGCGGGCGACCTGCGCCAGGTGGTGAGCGCCATCCAGATCGTCGCCGACGTCAACCGGATGGGCGCGCTGGCATTGCACGTGGCCAAGGTGACCCGGCGTCGCCATCCCAACCACGCCCTGCCCGAGTCGGTCAACGGCTACTTCGCCGAGATGGGCCGGATCGCGGTCAACATGGGCGCGGGCGCCAAGGAGGTGCTCGAGACCCGCGATCCCGAGCGCGCCGCCCAGCTCAACCAGGACGACGAGGCGATGGACGATCTCCACCGCCACCTGTTCACCCTGCTGATGGACCGGGAGTGGAAGTACGGCGTCGCCTCGGCCGTCGACGTCACCCTGCTCGGCCGCTACTACGAGCGCTTCGCCGACCACGCCGTCGAGATCGGCCGCCGCGTCATCTTCCTGGTGACCGGCGTCCTGCCCGGCGACGAGGATCTCGAAAGCTAGGACACGGCAACGAGAAAGCCCCCGCACTCCGATCGGAGGCGGGGGCTTTCTCGTGGTGGTGTCTAGCCGAAGCGGCCGGAGATGTAGTCCTCCGTGGCGCGCTGGGTGGGGTTGGAGAAGATCTTCTCGGTGTCGTCGATCTCGATCAGCTTGCCGGGCTTGCCCTGGGCCTCGAGGTTGAAGAAGCCGGTCTGGTCACTCACCCGCGCGGCCTGCTGCATGTTGTGGGTGACGATGACGATGGTGAATTCCTTCTTCAGCTCGGTGATCAGGTCCTCGATCGCCAGGGTGGAGATCGGGTCCAGCGCCGAACAGGGCTCGTCCATCAGCAGCACGTCGGGCGAGACCGCGATCGCGCGGGCGATGCACAGACGCTGCTGCTGACCACCGGAGAGGCCGCCGCCCGGCTTGTCGAGCCGGTCCTTGACCTCGTTCCAGAGGTTGGCGCCGCGCAGCGAGCGCTCGGCGACCTCGTCGAGTTCCTTCTTGTTGCGCACGCCCTGCAGCTTCAGACCCGCCACCACGTTGTCGCGAATGGACATGGTGGGGAACGGGTTCGGGCGCTGGAACACCATGCCGATGGTGCGGCGCACGCCGACCGGGTCGATGTTGGCGCCGTAGATGTCCTCGCCGTCGAGCAGCACCGCGCCCTCGACGCGGGCGTTCGGGGTCACCTCGTGCATCCGGTTCAGCGAACGCAGCACGGTCGACTTGCCACAACCGGAGGGACCGATGAAGGCGGTGACGCTGCGGGGCAGCACGGTCAGCTCCACGCTCGACACAGCGTGGAAGGCGCCGTAGTAGATGTTGAGATCTTTGACGTCGATCCGCTTGGCCATCTGAGTTATCCGTTCGCTTCTATCGGTTCCGGGTGAGCAGCTTGTTGACGCCGGCGGCGGCCAGGTACAGCGCCGCGATCATCAGGATGAGCGTGAGCGCCGCACCCCAGACACGTTCGCGACCGGCGGCCTCCGGGTTGGCCAGCTCTTGGTAGATCAGCAGCGGCAACGAGGCCATGTTGCCGTCGAAGATGTTCTGGTTGATCGACTTGCTGTAGCCGACCAGCACGAGCACCGGCGCGGTCTCACCCATGACGCGGGCCAGGGCCAGCAGGATGCCGGAGATCATGCCGGGCGCCGCGGTGGGGATGACGATCCGCAGGATGGTCTTCCACTTCGGCACACCGAGCGCGTAGGACGCCTCACGCAGCTCGTCGGGCACCAGCTTGAGCATTTCCTCGGTGCTGCGCACGACGACCGGCAGCATCAGCAGCACCAGCGCCAGCGAGACGGCGAAGGAGCTCTGCGGCATGCCGAAGGTGGCGATCCAGAGCGCGAAGATGAACAGCGCGGCGACGATCGAGGGCACACCGGCGAGAATGTCGACCATGAAGGTGGTGACCTTGGCGAGCCGGCCGCGACCGTATTCGACCAGGTAGACCGCGGCCATGATGCCCAGCGGCACCGCGATGATCGAGGCCACCGCGGACTGCACGATGGTGCCGTAGATCGCGTGGTAGACACCGCCGCCGGTCTGATCCGGCAGGATGCCCTTCTGCGAGTTCATCCACCAATCGGCGGACAGGATCGCGGTGATGCCCTTGGTGACCACCAGGCCGAGCACCCACACCAGCGGGATCAGCGCGATCACGAAGCACAGCGTGACCAGGCCGGTCGCGATGTTGTTCTTGATCCGCCTGCCGGTGCTGACGTGGCGGAACGTGGGCGCTTTGACCGGCTTGTCGAGGGTCGTTGTGCTGGTCATCAGCCGTTCACCTTTCCGCCGGAAGCGAGGCGGGCCAGCGCGTTGACGACGAAGGTCAGCGCGAAGAGGACGAAGCCGGCGGCGATGTAGGCGCCGGTCGGCAGCGGCGAGCTGAACTCCGAGGCCGCGGAGGCGATCTTGGAGGCGAAGGTGTAGCCGCCGTCGAACAGCGACCACTCACCGGCCTGGCTCGCGGTGCGCAGCACGACCAGGACCGCGATGGTCTCGCCGAGCGCGCGGCCGAGGCCGAGCATGGAACCGGCGATCACACCGCTGCGGCCGTAGGGCAGCACGGTCATCCGCACGACTTCCCACTTGGTGGCGCCGAGCGCCTGCGCGGCCTCGATGTGAGCGCGCGGGGTCAGCGCGAACACCTCGCGGGCGACGGAGGTGATGATCGGCAGGATCATCACCGCGAGCACGACACCGGCGGTGAAGATGGTGCCACCGCCGCCGATCGAGACGTTGCCGTCGGAGAACAGGAAGAACCAGCCCAGCTTGTCGTTGAGGAACTGCTGGACCGGCGCGATCTGCGGCGCCAGCACCAGGAAGCCCCAGAGACCGAACACGATGGACGGCACCGCGGCGAGCAGGTCGATCAGCATCGTGAACGGCCTGCCGAGTCGCGACGGCGCGTAGTGCGTCAGGAACAGCGCGATACCGACGCCGATCGGCACCGCGACGATGAGCGCGAAGACCGAGCTCAGCACCGTCACCATGAACAGATCGCGGATGCCGAAGCGCAGGTTGTTCGCATCGTTGGTGGAGAATTCGGTGCTGGTGAAGAAGTTGACCTCGTCAGCCCTGAGCGAGGGGACCGCGCGGATCAGCAGGAACAACGCGATCAACGCGATGGCGGCGACGATGGTCGCGCCGGCCGCGGTGGCCAGCCACCGGAAGATCGTCTCGGCGTTCAGTCGGCCGGTACGACGCCCGTCAGGGGCCTTGTCGATTTTCGGTTCGGTCGGCATAGTCGCAGTATCTCCGGCCGCCCGCGGGCTCGTCGAATTCGACGAGCCCGCTGCGGTCACCTCAGGGTGCGTGGTCATGGCCTGGAAGCGATCAGGAGATGGCGTTGATCGCGGTGGTCAGCTTGGTCTTGAACTGCTCCGGGATGGCGACGTAGCCAGCCGTGTCGAGCCCGTTCTGACCGTTGGTGACGGCCGAGGTCAGGAACGCCTTGACGGCCTTCGAGGTCTCGGCATCCGAGTACTTCGAGCACACGATCTCGTAGGTCGGCAGAATGATCGGGTACGCGCCGGCGACGGTCGGCTTGTAGAACGAGCTGACGTCGAGGACGAGGTCGTTGCCTTCGCCCTTGATCTTGGCGCCGTCGATCGCCTTGCCCGCCGACTCGGTGCTCAACTGCACTGGGTCCTTGGACGCCGAGGTGATGATCTGCGCGATCGACAGGTTCTGCGCCTTGGCGAAGGACCACTCGTTGTACGTGATCGAGTTCTTGGTGTTCTTCACCGCGGCCGAGGTGCCCTCATTGCCCTTCGAACCTTCGCCGACGCCACCGTTGAAGGTCTTGCCCGCACCCTTGCCCCACGCACCATCCGAGGCCGCGTCGAGGTAGAGCTGGAAGTTGTCGGTGGTGCCCGACTCGTCGGAGCGGAAGATCACGGCGATCTTCTCGGAGGGCAGCTTGGCGTTGGGGTTCAGCGCCTTGATCTCGGGGGCATCCCAGGTGGTGACGGCACCGTTGAACACCTTGGCGGCGGTCGGGCCGTCGAGGACCAGGTCGGTCACGCCGTCGATGTTGTACGTGATGGCGATCGGGCCGAAGACGGTCGGCAGGTTCCACGCCGGGGCGCCGCAACGCTCCTGCGCCTTGGCCGGCTCTTCCTTCTTCGAGCTCAGCGGGGAATCGGAGCCACCGAAATCGGTCTGGCCACCGAGAAACTCGTTCACGCCCGCGCCCGAACCGCTGGAGGTGTAGTTCAGCGTGAAGCCGTCGCAGTTGGCCTCGTAGGCGGCGACGAAACGCTCCATGGCGTTCTTCTGCGCCGAGGAGCCACTCGCCTTGAGCGCCTTCTTGCCACCGCAGTCGATGCTGGTGTTGGCACCGTCCGCGGCACCGTTGGTGTTCTCATCGCTGCCACAGGCGGCCAGGGTCATGGCGCCCACGGCGACGACGCCGACCAGGGCACTGGTGCGCTTGAAGTTCACTTTTCCTCCGACATTGCTGACGACTCGCTCGGTCCCTCACCGGCCCGGGCGAGTTGGGCGGTGCGGATCGCGGGAAACGCGCGCACCAGGCGACGACTGTGCCGCCCAGAAGTAACCTAAGGTCGCCCGGTTGACAGTTGGCCCGACGTGGGTTAACGCAAAATGAACAGCCCGGCGCGATTAGGGCGAGGAATGTGACGTTTGCCCCAGTTTTACTCGCGCGTACCCGGTCAGCCGCGCACTATTCAGCGGCGCCGAAGAATTCACCGCGACTGTGAGGTGCCTCGCAGTCGGTCAGGCGACCGAGTAGGCGACGTCGATATGCGCCGGCGCGAACCCGAGGCGGGTGTAGGTGTGCACGGCGGCGGTGTTGTCGGCCTCGGTGTAGAGCAGCACCTCGGCCAGCCCTTCCGCGCGCAGGTGCCGCAGCCCGGCCAGAGTCAGCAGTCGGCCCAGGCCACGCCCCTGCGCGGCCGGATCGATGCCGACGACATAGACCTCGCCCGCCGGGGCGGCGTCGGGATGCACCTTGGTCCAGTGGAAGCCGAGCAGGCGGTCCGGGTCGGCGGCATCGAAGGCCAGGAACAGCCCGGCCGGGTCGAACCAGGACTCGGCGCGGCGGGCGGCGATGTCGCGCTCGGTCCAGCCGCCCTGCTCGGGGTGCCAGGCGAAGGCGGCGTTGTTGACGCGCAGCAGTTCGGCGTCGTCGGCGGGGCCGGTGTAGTTGCGCAGGACCAGCCCGTCCGGCACCACCAGTTCCGGTAGCTCCGGCGTTGCCAGCGAGCGGCGCATCTGCCACAGCTCCCGCGCCGTGGCCAGTCCGAGGCCGGCCGCGAGCGCCTTGGCGGCGGGCAGGTCGCCGTGCGCCCACACCCGCGCGCCGGGGCCGCCCTCGGCCAGCGCGGCGCGCACGAGTGCGGTGCCGACGCCGGCGGCGCGCGCGGCCGGGTCGACCGCGACCTCGGCCATCGCGGGGTGTTCGTCATGTGCCGCAACGAGATTGGCGTAGCCGACGATCTCGCCCGCGCGTTCGGCCAGCAGATGCCTGGTCGCCGGATCGGCCTCGGCGAGAGAAAGCACCGCCTGTTCCGACACCGGTGCGACGCCATCGGCGGCCTTCGCCCTGGCCAGCAGCTCACGCACCAGCGGCACGCTCTCCGGCTCGACCCGTTCGGTCCACGTCAGGGTTGCTGTGTGCGGCATCGACGTCCTCCTCGCTGTGCGCGACGGGCCGATGCCGCGCCGCGCCGTCCTGGCGCTGCTCGGCGCGACTACTGCGCGGTGCCGTTGAGCGGGGCCAGTGAGTCGTCGCCGTCGATGTCCTCGTCCGGGAAACTCACCACCTCGCCCTTGGCCGCGGGGGTCCTGGCCGGGCGCACCGCCTTGTAGCCGACATTGCGCACGGTGCCGATCAGCGATTCGTACTCGCTGCCCAACTTGGCGCGCAGGCGCCGCACGTGCACGTCGACGGTGCGGGTGCCGCCGAAGAAGTCGTAGCCCCACACCTCCTGCAGCAGCTGGGCCCGGGTGAAGACCCGGCCCGCGTGCTGGGCGAGGTACTTGAGCAGTTCGAATTCCTTGTAGGTGAGGTCGAGCGGGCGACCACGCAGCCGCGCGGTGTAGGTGCCCTCGTCGATCACCAGCTCTCCCAGGGTGATCTTGCCCGTGTTCTCGGGGCTGGCCACCCCACCGTTGCGGCCGACCAGCAGCCGCAGCCGCGCGTCCAGCTCGGCGGGACCGGTGCCGGGCAGCAGGATGTCGTCCAGGCCCCAGTCCGCGTTGACGGCCACCAGACCGCCCTCGGTCAGCACCGCGACGACCGGCACCGAGGATCCGGTGCTGCCGAGCAGCCTGCACAGTCCACGGGCCGCGGCGAGGTCGGTTCTGGCGTCGACCAGCGCGACATCCGCGCTGCCCGCCTCCAGCAGGGACGACACCTCGGTCGGCGCGGGCCGCACGTTGTGCGCCAGCAGCGACAACGACGGCAACACCGCATCGGGGTTGGGGTCGGAGGTCAGTAGGAGCAGCTCCACCGGGCTCTCCTCCTATCTCGTGGCTCCGCGGACGACAGCAGCCGCGTAGCTACGTCGCCGAAACACAGGTAAGTCGTCTGCAACATTAGCGCGTGCGCGGCCATGACCTCGCAACATGGTGGCCGCGAGGTAACGCGTCGGCGCGCGCTTCGCCCGAACCGTAGCGCCGGATAGGCTGGCTCGCATGCGCAAGCTGATCATCGGGCTGCTGTGCCTGGCCGGGGTGGCGGTGGTGATCGATTTCGGCGCCGCCGCCTACACCGAGTACCACGTGTCGCGGCAACTGCGGGCCGGAGCCGATCTGTCGGCCGACCCCGAAGTGACCATCAAGGGATTCCCCTTCATCGCCCAGGCGGTGTCGGGGCGCTACGACGACGTCCTGGTCCGCGCCCGCAGCATGCGCCCCGATATTCCGGGCGAGATCGCTCTGGAGGCCAATCTCTACGGACTGCACGCCTCGGCGAGCGAGCTGCTCGACGGCACGGCGCGCGCGGTACAGGTCGACCGGGTCGAGGCCCAGATGGCGATCGAGCCGACCGAGCTCGGCCGCCTGTTCGGCATCCCCGATCTGCAGGTCCTCGGCCCGCCCGCCGACAAGGCCGACGGTACCGGCGGTTCGGGCGGTTCCGGCCTGACCACCGCGGGCGCCCATGTGCTCAAGGGCACACTTCCGGTGGCGGCCAACGGCCGCGTGCTCGCGCCGGGCGTCACCCCGGGCAACAACACGACTCGGGTCGAAGTACAGGTCGAAGCCGATCTGATGCTGGACGGGGACAAGATCCGCATCCAGGCCACCCGCTTCTACAAGGACCGCTCCGCCACCGCGGATACGCCGGTCTCGACCACCAAGACCGACATCCTCGACGTCGACAAGCCCGCGGTGCTCGAGCGCTTCAGCCGTACCATCGATACCAAGGAATTGCCGTTCGGCATCGCCCCCACCGAAGTGGAGGCCAAGGGTGGTCAGATCATCGTCTACGGTGTCGGCCGCTCCCTGACCATCGACCTGGACCGATTGCTACAACCATGATCGAACTAGCCATCCTCGCCGCCGTCGTGCTGGCCGCTGTCGCGGTCGGCCTGCTGCTGCGGCGCAACCAGGGCCGGGTCCGCCCGGCCACCCTCGACCCGGAGACCGCCCAGCGCGCTCGCCTGCTGGACGCGGCGGGCGTCACCGGGGCGACCCCCGCGGTGCTGCACTTCTCGGCCGACTGGTGTGGCCCCTGCGACGCGGTTCGCCGCGTGGTCGCCGGCGTGACCGCCGACCTGTCCGATTCTCCGAACGCCCCGCGCGACATCGAGATCGACATCGACGCCGACCCCGCGCTGGCAAGGGAACTCAACGTCCTGTCGCTGCCGACGACCTTCGTCTTCGACGCCGAGGGCAAGGAGCGTTTTCGCATCTCAGGCGTGCCGAAGGCGGGCGATCTGCGCACCGCGCTGGAACCGCTGACAGTGTGATCTGGCCCCCTGTTCCGGGGGGCCGGGACATTTCCCGACGAGACCGGGTAAACTACTCCCCGTGCAATCCGACCACGAGCTGATGCTCACCCGACGCCGCACAGTTGATCTGTGTCGGCTCGGTGGTTGTTGCTGCCTGTGCCGCTGAACGGTCGGCTTCTCTCCCGAGATTCCTGACGCCGACCTCTGTCCGCCGCGCGAGTGATCGACACGATCCCCCGGCGAACTGCAGTTCCCACTGACTCAACTCAGCGCAGGAGTTCGCACGATGACCACTTCCCTTGAATCCCCACCTCGCGTCGATGTTCGCGGGCCGCGCTTCGTGGCCTGGATCACCACCGGCGTGCTGGTGCTGGTGCTCGTCACCGCCGCCTTCTCGACCACCGCCGCCGCGATCCTGATCGGCCTGCAGGCCGTGGTGTTCGCGATCGGCGCCTCCGGCGGCCCCGCCAAGCACCCCTACGGCCGGATCTACGCCGCGCTGATCGCGCCGCGCAACGGTCCGACCACCGAGACCGAGCCCGTGCCGCCGCTGCGTTTCGCGCAGCTGCTCGGCTTCGCGTTCGCCGGTCTCTCCCTGCTGGGCTTCGTGCTCGGCTCCCCGATCGTCGGCGCGGTATTCGCCGGCTTCGCTCTGTTCGCGGCGTTCCTGAACGCGGCGTTCGGGGTTTGCCTGGGCTGCCAGATCTACCCCCTGGTGGCCCGCTTCCGCCGGTCCACTGCATCGTCCGGCGAAACTGGCTGGCCCTCCGTGGTTACGCAGGCTGCCTCCTCCGGGCCTGACGCCAGTTCCGCCGGCCCGGCATCGAACTGAACCCCTGCAAGTCATCTCTGAAAGGAACAACATGGCTCGCTCCGATGTCCTGGTCTCCGTTGACTGGGCCGAAGAGAACCTCAACGCCCCCGGCGTCGTCTTCGTCGAGGTCGACGAGGACACCTCCGCCTACGAGGGTGGCCACATCGAGGGCGCCGTCCGGCTGGACTGGAAGACCGACCTGCAGGATCAGGTTCGTCGCGACTTCGTGAACCAGGAGCAGTTCTCCGACCTGCTCTCCGCGCGCGGCATCGCCAACGACGACACCGTCGTCCTGTACGGCGGCAACAACAACTGGTTCGCGGCGTACGCCTACTGGTACTTCAAGCTGTACGGCCACAACGACGTCAAGCTGCTCGACGGCGGCCGCAAGAAGTGGGAGCTCGACGGTCGCCCGCTCTCGCGTGACGCGGTCTCGCGCCCGGCCACCCAGTACAAGGCCGCCGCCCCCGACACCTCGATCCGCGCGTTCCGCGACGAGGTCATCGCCGCCATCGGCACCAAGAACCTGGTCGACGTGCGTTCGCCCGACGAGTTCTCCGGCAAGATCCTGGCTCCCGCGCACCTGCCGCAGGAGCAGAGCCAGCGTCCCGGCCACATCCCCGGCGCGATCAACGTGCCGTGGAGCAAGGCGGCCAACGAGGACGGCACCTTCCGTTCCGACGCCGAGCTCGCCGAGCTGTACAAGGACGCGGGCCTGGACGGCGAGAAGGAGACCATCGCCTACTGCCGCATCGGTGAGCGCTCCTCGCACACCTGGTTCGTGCTGCAGGAGCTGCTCGGCCACCAGAACGTCAAGAACTACGACGGCAGCTGGACCGAATACGGTTCGCTCGTCGGTGCACCTATCGAGTTGGGAGCGTAAATCTATGTGTGCAGCACCTACCCAGGGTCAGGCCATCCCGGCCGGCGTCGACGTGGAGAAGGAGACGGTCATCACCGGCCGTGTCCTGAGCGCCGACGGTCAGCCGGTGGGCGGCGCGTTCGTGCGTCTGCTCGACGGCAACGGTGACTTCACCGCCGAGGTCGTGGCCTCCGGCACCGGTGACTTCCGCTTCTTCGCCGCGCCGGGTTCGTGGACCCTGCGCGCGCTGTCCTCGTCGGGCAACGGCTCGGCCGAGGTCCGCCCCGAGGGCGCGGGCATCCACTCGGTGGACGTCGAGGTCGCGAAGTAAGAACCTCACAACGGCCCTGGTAGTTCCTGTGCGGGAACTACCAGGGCCGTTTTCGTGTCCGCTCACCGGACTCGCTAGACTCCGATTCGTGGTCCTCTTCTTCGAGATTCTCCTCATCGCCGTGTCGATCCTCATCGGCTGGTTCGGCCTGTACGTCTTCTACCGGCTCTTCACCGAGTCATGAGCGTCAGCGGCCGGAGGCGGCAGCGCAGCGTAACCACGCAGGCCGCCGCTCAGGACTCCATGGGAGCAGCGTCATGAGCGGGCTCGCGAGCGAAGGTTCCGATCCGGCCGAGCGAGCGAGCACAGAGCAAGGCGCTCCGGCCGAGCGTCGCAGCGGTGACGAGGCAGTCAACGTCGCCGCCGAACGGGCGAAAGAGACCGGCGTCCGGAACATTTCGGTCCTGCCGGGTCTTCCCCTGCCCGAGGACACCGCGAATCTGCGCGAGGGTCCCGATCTGAACCACGCCATGCTGGCGTTGCTGCCGCTGGTCGGCGTGTGGCGCGGCGAGGGCGAGGGCAACCACTCCGCCGACGGCGACTACCGCTTCGGCCAGCAGATCGTCGTCTCGCACGACGGCGGCGACTACCTGGTCTGGGAGTCGCAGACCTGGAAGCTCGACGGCGAGGGCAACTTCGAACGCCCCGATCTGCGTGAGAGCGGCTTCTGGCGCGTCGGCACCGAGGGCGACGACGAGATGCTCGAACTCCTGCTCACCCACAGCAACGGCATCGTCGAGCTGTTCTACGGCACCGCCCGCACCCAGTCCTCCTGGGAGCTGGCCACCGATGTGGTGATCCGCAGCCAGTCCGGCGCGGTCGTCGGCGGCGCCAAGCGCCTCTACGGCATCGTCGACGGCGGTGACCTGGCCTATGTGGAGGAACGAGTCGACGCCGACGGCGCCCTCGAGCCCCGGCTCTCGGCCCGCTTGCAGCGCTACATCGGCTGACAGATCTCAAATGGAGCGACCCCCGAGCCATTCCGCCGCGTTCGAGAACACGGTGGTCCCGGTTGGATAGGCCGGGGGCTCGGGGGCCGGGTGACTGCCTGGGATTCGCTCAGCGCACCGCTGGGGAATCTCCCGCAGTGGAGCTGCTAGCGGGCAGCCACCTCACGCATCCGATGAACATACATTCTTCAGACCACCTCCTCTCTTGTGTACCGATGAATCTATCGGTGCGGCGCGAGGTCGGCAATTGATTTTCTCGCGGCTCTGAGCTGGGCGGATGCCGGTCAGCGCGCGGGGTGGACGACGTGGCAGGCGCCGGTCGCGTCGACGGTGACGACCGTGTCGGCCCGGTGGTAAGCCGGGAGCTGGTGGGTGACGACAACGACCGTCCGATCCGGGGCGACCAGTCCGCTGTCCGCGTCGAGCAGGTCCAGCAGCAGCTGTTCCCCCTCGGCGGCGGCCAGGTGTTCGGTGGGCTCGTCGAGCAGCAGGGTGCGTGCCGGGGCGACCAGCGCGCGGGCGAGCAGCAGGCGGCGGCGCTGGCCGCCCGAGACCGTGGCCGCCCCGGCCGTGAGCCCGGTGTGTACCCCCTCGGGCAGCGATGCCAGCCAGGGACCGAGTCCGACGGCGCGCAACGCGGCCTCGGCGTCGGTCTCCGTCAGATCACCCTTGGCGACACGCAGGTTCTCCAGGATCGAGGTGCCGAACAGGTGGGCGTCCTCGGCGAAGAAGGTGACGCCCTCGCGCGGGGTGTCGAACAGGCCGGCCCACGCCATGAGCAAGGTCGTCTTGCCCGCCCCGCTCGGCCCGACGACGACGATCCGACGGCCCTCCGGCAGCGGAATCCACGACGAGGACAATTCCTCGACGGCTCCTCGCTGCGAGTCCGCTTCGGTGCGGGCCACGGCGCTGTGCCCGGCCGTGCCGGTCGCCTCGGCCGCGTGGGACGTCGTCGCGGTGCGGGCGGGTGAGAGCGGTGCGTCGGTGATCGTGGCCCTCTCGGCGGCACGGAGGCGGCGGAGGGCGGCGCGGGAGGTGGTCAGGGTGGTCGCGGCGGTGGGGAGGGCGCCGACGGCTTCGAAGGCCGAGAGAGGGACGAGGACCAGGATGGTGAGGGCCATCGGGGTCATGCCGCCGGGGAGTCCGCCGGTGGGCCCGTAGGCCGCGATGCCGACCAGCAGGGCGCCGAGCGCGCTGACGCCGATCGACAGCGGAGTGGCCGCGGCCGCCCACGCGCTGTGCGCCGCCGCGGTGTCCTCCGCCCGCACCGCGCGCTCGATCGCCGTGTCCGCCTGCGCGAGTGCGGCATCGAGCTTGCCCGCCACCCGCAGTTCGGCGGCGTGGTCGAGCACGGTGACCGCCTCCGCCGTGAACGCCGCGCGATCGGCCCGCACCGCCTGCTCGGCCTCCCGCGCCGCCACCCCCGCGAGCCACGGTGCGAGCATCCCCGAAACAGCAAGGGCGACAGCCAGAATCCCCGCCGCGGGCACGGAGATGAACGCGATCAGCACCACCGCCGCGATCGACAACACCACCGCGACGGCGACCGGGACCAGCACCCGCACCACGACCGCACCGAGATCATCGATATCGGCACCGATCCGCACGAGCAGATCACCCCGTCGCATCTCCCGCAGATCCCCGCCCCCACCCGAAATCGCACCCCGATCGCCGCTCCCGCCCGCAGACTCCCCCAAGTCGCCACTCCGGTCCGAGGGTTCTGTCAGATCGCCTGCGCGCTCCCTTTGATCACGGCCTGTGCCCGCTGTCGCCCGCAGGTCGGTCCGTCGGCCCGACCCCGTCATCTCCGGACGATCGGCCGATGCCCCACCCCACCACCAGAGATCCGCGTGGGCGAGTGTGCGATACACCGTGGTCCGCGCCGAGGTCATCGCCCGCAGCGCCACATCATGGCTGGCCAGCCGCTCCAGGTAGCGGCACAGCCCGCGCGAGATCCCCAGTGCCCGAACCGCGACCACCGCCACGCTCAGATACAGCACCGGCGGCATCTGCCAGGCCCGCGCGATCAACCAGGCCGCCAGCGCGGCCAGCGCGAGCCCGCTGCCCAGCGCCGCCACACCCCAGGCGATCGCCACCACGACCCGCCACGGCGACAGCGCCAGCAACTGCCACATCTCCCGCAGATCCCGCACCAGCGACCCGCGCCCGGAACCCCCACGCACCGCACCGATTCCACTCATGACACCGACACCCCCGCCACCCCACGAACCACCGCACCGCCCCGGCCTCGGCCCTTCGAGCCCGCTTCACCGCCCGATCCCCCTTCGGCACCGACCGCGCCGCACCCGCAGGTTGCGGCGCTGTCGCTCCACGCGGCCTCACCGCATTCACCGATGGCGTCCGCCGGACTGTCCGGCAACACACGCTCTGCGTCCGCTGCCGCCCGTCCACCATCCGCGACTTCGCCGCGCGACTCCGCGCCGACATCGGTCGCCCGGGCGCCGTGGTCGCGGTCGGTGCACTCGCTGTCGATGCCATTGTCCGGCAAGGTATCGGGCGACGTGCTGGTGCCGGGCACAGCCGGCGGACCGGGGTCGTCGGAGGCACCTGCGCCGGGCGCGCTGCTTCCCTCCACCTCCACGACGACGTCGGCGGCGGCCAGCACGGTCGGGCGATGACCGATGACGACGACGGTCGCGCCCGCGGCGGCGAGGGCTCGCAGGGTGGCCAGCACCCGCTGTTCGCTGTGGGAGTCGAGGTGTGCGGTGGGTTCGTCGAGCAGGAGGATGGGGCGGCGGGCGGCCAGCACGCGGGTGAGGGCGAGGCGTTGGCGCTGGCCGAGGGACAGGCCGAGACCGCCCTGGCCGACCCTGGTGTCCCAGCGGTCGGGGAGTTCGTCGAGCACCGCGTCGAATCCCGTCGCGGCGCTGATCTCGTCGAGGTCGGTGGCGGAGTGCGCGCCGAGCAGTGCGATGTTCTCGCGCAGGGTGCCCGGGACCAGCACCGGACGCTGGGGCAGCCAGGCGATGCGGGCCCACCAGCTGTCCGGGTCGAGGGTGCGGACGTCGGCGCCGTCGACGAGGATCGCGCCCGCCTCGGGCGAGATCAGGCCCAGAATCGCTTGTAGCGTGGTCGATTTGCCGCACCCGTTCGGTCCGGTGAGCACCGTGACCAGGCCCGGGGCCAGTTCAGCGGTCAGGCGATCCGGCGCGTTCCCGGATCGCGCGGCGATGGTCAACCCGCGCACCGTGATTCGCGAACCCCTGCCGTCGGCAGGCCCAGCATCGCCCCCGCGCTCGATCGCTTCGGCACCCTCGACGCCTATCCCGGGGTCACCCGCGACGGCGTCTTCGGCCCCACCGATCGCGCGGGCGCCGGGAACCGCCCCGCCGGACCGGGAGCCCATCGAATCCGTGTGCCCAGGAGCCGAATTCGCCAGCACCGCGAAGGCCTTGTCCGCCGCCGCCATCCCGTCCTGCGCCGCGTGGAACTTCTCCCCCACCTGCCGCAGCGGCCAGTACACCTCCGGCGCGAGGATCAGCGCGACGAGCCCGGCGTACAACGTCATCTCGCCGTAGACCAGCCGCAGACCGATGGCGACGGCGATCAGGGCGACGCTCAGGGTCGCCAGCGATTCCAGCACCATCGAGGACAGGAAGGCGATCCGCAGCGCCCGCATGGTCCGCCGGCGCAGCGAATCCCCCAGTGCCCGGACCTGATGCACCATGCTCGGCCCGTCGGGTCCCTCACGGCCGAGGGCGCGCAGTGTCGGCATCCCGGCGAACAGGTCGAGGAGCTGGTCGGACAGGCGCGTGGTCGCGGCGAGGGTCGCCTCGGCACGGCCCTGGGTGAGCAGGCCGATGAGAATCATGAACAGCGGGATCAGCGGCACCGTGATGATGGCGATGAGCGCCGAGGTCGGATCGTGGAAGGCGATGACCACCACCACGATCGGCGGCACCAGGCAGGCCAGCAGCAGGGCGGGCAGATAACCGGTGAACCAGCCGCGCAACCCGCTGAGCCCGTTCCCGACGACCACCGCGATCTCGGTCCGGCGGGCGTCGAGTTCGCGGGGCGGCAGCTCGGCTCCGGCCCGCAGCACCGCCGACTCGAGCTCGGCGACCACCGTGGCGCCTGCCCGATGCGCCAGCCGCGCCTGCCACCAGCTCGCCGCCGTGCGCACCGCGATCGCGACCACGAGGCCGAGCAATTCGCCCGTCCACGCGGCGAACTCACGCTTGCCGGGATCGGTGATCACCCCCGCGAGCACCCGGCCGAGCAGCACCGCCATCGCCACGATCGTGGCCGTGATGACCAGCGCGAGCAGCACCGACACCACCAGGTGCGGCCGCACCGAGCGGGCGTAGCGCCACAGCCGTGGGTCGACGGGCGGACGACGGCCTGCGCTCTCGCGCGCTGCGGCCGACCCGGCCGCGTCCGCCCGTGCCATCGCTCAGTCCTTGCTGCTCAGCGGCAGCCCGGTCGGCGCCGGAATCTGCTCGACGGTCAGCCGCTTGCGGAACACCCAGTACGTCCAGCCCTGGTAGACCAGCACCACCGGGGTGGCCAGCACGGCGGCCCAGCTCATCACCTTCAGCGTGTAGGCGCTGGAGGAGGCGTTGTAGATGTTCAGGTCGTACAGCGGGCTGATGGTCGAGGGCAGCACGTTCGGGTACATCGAGCCGACGATGAGCACGGTCGCCGAGGCCACGGTGAGCGTGGTGCCCACGAAGGCCCAGCCGTCGCGCCCGGCCACGTTCGCCGCGCCGGCGAGCACCAGGCCGAGCACGGCCGCGCCCAGCGCCGCCCAGGTCCAGCCGGCACCGTAGGCGAGCTGGGTCCACAGCCCGAACGCGCCGACGATCACCGCGGTCGGCACCAGCAGCAGCCGGACGATGCGCTGCGCGTCGTCGCGGACCTCGCCACCGGTCTTGAGGACCAGGAACACCGCGCCGTGCAGCGCGAACAGGATGCCGGTCGCCAGGCCGCCGAGCAGGGCGTACGGGCTGAGCAGGTCCCAGACCGAGCCGACGATCTGGCGCTTGTCGTTCAGCGGCACGCCGCGCACCAGGTTCGCGAACACCCAGCCCCAGGCCAGCGCCGGGATCCAGGAGCCGATCCCGATGCCGATGTCGCACCAGGTCCGCCACTTCGGATCGTTGATCTTGGCGCGGTACTCGATCGCGCAGATCCGCAGGATCAGCGCGACCAGCAGCAGCAACAGCGCCAGGTAGAACCCGGAGAACATGCTCGCGTACCACTCGGGGAACGCCGCGAACATCGCGCCGCCTGCGGTGATCAGCCACACCTCGTTGGCGTCCCACACGGGACCGATGGTGTTGAGCACCACGCGCCTGCGGGCATCGGAGCCCTTGCCGATGATCGGCATCAGCATGCCGACGCCGAAGTCGAAGCCCTCCAGCACGAAGTAGCCGGTGAAGAGCACGCCGATCAGGACGAACCAGAATTGCTGCAGATCCATCACCGGCTCCTAGTAAGCGAAGGAAAGTTGCTCGACGGCAGGCTCTTCCGGTTTGCGATGCCTGCCGGTGTCCGGGCCGTCGGGCCCGTCGCCCGGGGTCGGCGGCGTCGGCTCGTCCGGCCCGGCGATCGTGTACCGGCGGATCAGGTAGAACCACACCACCGCCAGCACGCCGTAGAGCAGGGTGAACACGATCAGCGAGAAGATCACCGTCGCCGGGGCGTGGTCGGAGACGGCCTGCTGCACCGTCATCCGGATGTTCGGGTCGCCGGTCGGGTTGGGCACCACCGCCCACGGCTGACGGCCCATCTCGGTGAACACCCAGCCCGCGCTGTTGGCCAGGAAGGGCGTGGGAATCGCGATCAGGCTCAGCCAGGAGAACCAGCGTTGGTCGGGCACCCGGCCGCCGCGGGTCACCCAGAAGCCGACGAGCAGCAGCAGCACCGAACCGGCGGCCAGGCCGATCATGGCGCGGAAGGACCAGTAGGTGACGAACAGGTTCGGCCGGTAGTCGCCGGGACCGTACTTGACGGTGTAGGTCTGCTGGAGGTCGACGACGCCGTCGAGGGTGACGTCGGTGAACTGGCCCTCGGCCAGGTACGGCAGCACGTAGGGCACCTCGAGCACGTGGGTGACGCTGTCGCAGTTGTTGTGGGTGCCGACGGTCAGGATGGAGAAGTCGGGGTCGGTCTGGGTGTGGCACAGCGATTCCGCCGAGGCCATCTTCATCGGCTGCTGTTGGAACATCAGCTTGCCCTGGATGTCGCCGGTGAAGATCACCGCGACACCGGCCAGCGCGACGACCACCAGCGAGGCCCGCCCCACCGGCCGCCACATGGTGCGCGCGTCCTCGAGTTTCGCCGGGTCGCCGCTGCGCGCGTTGCGCACCATCCACCAGCCGGCGATCCCGGCGACGAAGGTGCCCGCGGTGAGGAACGCGCCCGCGACGACGTGCGGGAACGCGGCCAGCGTCGTGTTGTTGGTGAGCAGCGCCCAGATGCTTTCCAGCTCAGCGCGTTTGGTCTCGGGGTTGTAGCGCGCGCCGACCGGGTGCTGCATGAACGAGTTCGCGGCGACGATGAAGTAGGCCGAGGCGTTCACACCGAAGGCGACGATCCAGATGGTCGCCAGGTGCACCAGTTTCGGGAGCCGGGTCCAGCCGAAGATCCACAGGCCGATGAACGTCGACTCCATGAAGAAGGCGATGAGCGCTTCCAGCGCCAGTGGCGCGCCGAAGATGTCGCCGATGAAGCGGGAGTACTCGCTCCAGTTCATGCCGAACTGGAATTCCTGGACGATGCCGGTCGCGACACCGATGGCGAAGTTGATCAGGAACAGTTTGCCGAAGAACTTCGTGAGCCGGTACCAGTGTTCCTTGCCGGTGATCACCCAGGCGGTCTGCATCATGGCGATCAGCGGCGCGAGGCCGATGGTCAGCGGAACGAAGATGAAGTGATAGACGGTGGTGATACCGAATTGCCACCGGGAGACGTCCACAATGTCCATCCGACCCTCCAGCTTCTACTACGACAAGTCGTAGTAGATCGTACGCCTGGATCTACCGCTGGTGAGCGTGACAACCGCCACGACACGCCGGAAAATTGCTGCACGATTGGATATACGCGGTCCGACCGGGCGATCCCGGCGCCGCAGGGGCACGCCCACCCGTGCCCCTCACACGACTCACCAGTCGCCGATGGTCCCCGGACGTTCGATCCCCAGATCCACCATATCGATGATTTCCTGCGCATTATCCGGTGCCGACATGCGTACGCCGTCGAGCTGGTTCACCCGCGCGGCCAGCGTGATGCTCGACAGCAGCCAGATGCTGTCGCAGTCGAACAGGTCGGCGGTGAACAGCGACTGGTACTTGCACTCCCAGCCCTGCTTCTCCGCGACCGCGAACAGCGAACGCTGCGTGACCCCGGGCAGCACTCCGCTCTTGGCCGGCGGGGTGATGAGCTGCTTGTCGCGGGCGATCACCACAGTCGAGCGCGGGCCCTCGAGCACGCGATGCTCGGTGCTGTGGAAGATCACGTCCTCGGCGCCCATCCGGCGGGCGAAGCGCAGCGCGGCCATATTGGTCGCGTAGGACAGCGTCTTCGCGCCGAGCAGCTGCCACGGCGCCGCCTGGGCGAGGTCGACCGAGATGCCACGGGCCAGCGACATCACCTTGACGCCTTCGGCGCGGGCGGTCGCGACGCGGGCCGGTACCGGGGAGACGAGCACGTACGCGGTGGGCTTGGGGTCGGTCGAGGTCAGGCCGGTCGGCGCGTCGTATTCCGAGTCGCGGC
Source organism: Nocardia canadensis (assembly GCF_032656385.1). Lineage (NCBI taxonomy): Bacteria > Bacillati > Actinomycetota > Actinomycetes > Mycobacteriales > Nocardiaceae > Nocardia > Nocardia canadensis. The sequence goes on along the minus strand of NZ_JAVCWB010000002.1, from coordinate 457,702 downwards.
CGCGGGTGTAGATGAGCCGCAGCATGCCCTCTTCCTCGGAGCCCCATTCCTTGACCGCGACCTCCACCGCGGAGCGCCATTTCGACAGCCCCGGCTCCGGCAGATCCAGCGCCTGCGCCGACCGCCGCAGCCTGGCCAAGTGGAATTCCAGCGCGGTCGCCGTGCCGCCGCGCACCAAAATAGTTTCGAAGACGCCATCGCCGCGCAGTGCGCCGATGTCGTCGGCATAAAGCGACGGCGCGTCCGCATCAGCGACCGCGCCGTCGAGTGTCACAAGAACCCGTTCTCCCATGTGACGAGCGTAGGCGTTATCGGTCCGTTATGCCTACGGCTGCGCACATTGGGGCGTGCTCGGACGCCCGGCTGCGGCGTGTGTCGGTAGACGCGCCTACAGTGGTCGATGTGTCGGTGGTTGTCGCCCCCAGTCCTGTTCTCCACACTCCGGGTGCCGTCGCGGGCGCTCCGGGTTCCCCGGACGCCGCCGTCGCCTGGCATTACGGCGATCCGTTCGGCGAACAGAAGGCCGCCGCGCAGCGGGTCGCGGTGGTCGATCGCTCGCATCGCAGCGTCGCCAGGATCACCGGCGCCGAGCGCCTGAGCTGGCTGCACACCATCACCAGCCAGCACATCGCCGCGCTGCCCGACGGGCACAGCGCCGAGAATCTGGACCTCGACCTCAACGGCCGGGTGCTGCACCACTTCGTACTCACCGATCTCGACGGCACCGTCTGGCTCGACACCGAGGCCGAGCGCGGCGCCGACCTGCTGTCGTTCCTCCAGAAGATGGTCTTCTGGGCCGACGCCAAGCCCGAGGCCGCGCCCGACTACGCCGTGCTGAGCCTGCTCGGTCCCCGCGTCGCGACGCTGCTCGACGCGCTCGGTGTCGAGGCGCTGCCCGAGGTGTACGCCGCCGTCGCCCTGCCGGGCGGCGGTTTCCTGCGCCGCATGCCGTGGCCGAGCGCCGATTCCTTCGATCTCGTCGTCCCCCGCGCCGAGCTCACCACCTGGTGGACCAAGCTCACCCAGGCCGGGGCCGAGCCCGCGGGGATGTGGGCGTTCGAGGCCCTGCGGGTGGCCGAGCTGCGGCCCCGGATCGGCGTCGACACCGACGAGCGCACCATCCCGCACGAGGCCCGCTGGATCGGCGGCGTCGACGAGCACGGCGCGGTGCACCTGAACAAGGGCTGCTACCGCGGCCAGGAGACGGTCGCCCGGGTGCACAATCTGGGCAAGCCGCCGCGCAACCTGGTGCTGTTGCACCTGGACGGTTCCGCCGACGAACGCCCCGCCGTCGGCGACGACGTCACCGCGGGTGGCCGCACGGTCGGCAGGCTCGGCACGGTCGTCGACCACTACGAACTCGGCCCGATCGCGCTGGCGCTGATCAAACGGTCGGTCCCCGCGGGCACCGAACTGGTGGTCGGCTCCATGGCCGCCGCCATCGACCCCGACTCGATCCCCGCCGACGATGTCGTGCAGGCGGGCCGGGCCGCTGTCGACCGGCTGCGCGGGCGATGAGCCGCGAGCTCATGCGTGTCGGTGACACCGGCCGGGTCGAGGCCGTGTGCGTCGTGCACGCCGAACTCGAGGTGCGTACCCGCGTCGGCCGCACCGCGATCGACAAGCGCCCGGTCGACGGGCGGGTCGCGGTCGGCGTGCTCGGCCTGGCCGGCGACCACGTCTGCGACACCGTCAACCACGGCGGCGTGCATCAGGCCGTGTACGCCTACGCCGAGGAGGACGCCCGCCGCTGGGCGAGCGAACTCGACCGCGAGCTTCCCGCGGGCTGGTTCGGCGAGAACCTGCGGCTGAGCGGGCTCCCGATCAGCGACGCGGTGCTCGGCGCGCACCTGGCCATCGGCGACACCCTGCTCGAGGTCAGCGCCCCGCGCGTCCCGTGCTCGACCTTCCAGCAGTGGGCGGGTGAGCGGCAGTGGGTCAAGCGCTTCACGCTCCAGTCCGATACCGGCGCCTACTTCCGGGTCCTCACCGAGGGCACGATCGGCGCGGGTGACGAGGTCCGCGTGGTCGCGGTGCCCGGCCACGGCATCACCGTGCGCGATCTGTTCACCGGCGCCGACCCCGCCCTGCTGGAGCGCCTGCGCACCGAGGAGCCGACCATCTCCGACGATGTCCGCATGCAGATCGACCGGCACACCCGGACCCGGGCCGGCGTCACCGTGGAGGTCAGCCCATGAGCGTGGAACTGGTCGAGGTGGTCCGCTCGGGCTTCCGGGAGTGCGTGCACCGCGGATCGGTGGTCGTGCTCGACGCCGACGGCACGCCGACGCTCGAACTCGGCCAGGTGCACGGCCCGATCTTCCCCCGCTCGACCAACAAGCCGATGCAGGCGTTGACCCTGCTGCGCAACGGTTTCGACCCCGTCGACGACGCCGAGCTGGCCGTGGCCACCGCCTCCCATTTCGGCGAGCCCGACCACATCGTCCTGGTCCGCAGGCTGCTCGACCGCTATGGCTTCACCCCGTCCGACCTCGCCTGCCCGCCCGACCTGCCCTTCGAGGAACGGGCCCGCGCCGCCGCGCTCACCGGCTCGGGTCCGAGCCCGCTGTACATGAACTGCTCGGGCAAACACGCGGCGATGCTGGCCACCTGCGTGATCAACGACTGGCCGCGCACCGGGTATCTCGAGGTCGAGCACCCGTTGCAGCAGGCCGTGCTCGCCACCGTCGCCGACGTCACCGGCGAACCGGAGACCGACCTGGGCATCGACGGCTGCGGCCTGCCGATCGTGCCCGTCTCGCTGATCAATCTCGCGCGCGCGTTCGCCGGCTTCACCACGGCCGAGCCCGGTACCGCGCCGCGCCGGATCGCCGATGCCGTTCGGGCGAATCCGCGAGTGATTTCGGGCACGAAGGGCCCGGACCTGCTGGCCATGGCGGCCACCCCCGGCCTGTTCTGCAAGATCGGCGCCGACGGTGTGCACGCCGGCGCGCTGCCCGACGGCAGGGCCTTCGCGTACAAGATCGACGACGGTCACGACCGGGCCCGGATGCCGCTGACGCTGGCGATTCTGCGCAGACTCGGGGTCGACTGGACCGACCAGCACACCGAGCTCGCGGCCACCGCGGTGCTCGGCGGCGACGCCAGAGTCGGCGTCATCCGCGCGATCCCGGGCGTGCTCTGAGACCAGGCGGTCTGGGCGAAGAAGGGGCAAACGGCGGCGGTTCGGCAGTTCTTCACCCACTCCTGGGAGCGCGACCGTCTAACACACGCTAAAGTGTCTGTCAGGAAGAGTATTAATTCGAACGGGGCCGCCAACAAACCCCAGGCCGCCCCGCAGTGACGCGAGGGGGTCAGCCATGGGCCGTGGCCGGGCTAAGGCAAAGCAGACCAAAGTCGCACGTGAGCTCAAGTACAGCTCCGCGCCGACCGACTTCGCGAGCCTTCAGCGCGAGCTGTCGGATAGCACTCCGCTCCACTCCCAACCAAGGAGTGGCGGCGTACTTTCCGATGAGCACGACGCAGACGATTCGCCGTCCCGTTGGAACAACGAGGACGACGACTACGACAGCTGGCGTCGCTGATCGAACGCCGGTGAAAAGGGGGAGGCCACGCGGCCTCCCCCTTCAACCGTTGTTCCGGCAGCGACCCAGGCTCGCAGCAGTACGGCGAACATCCGAATAGACGACGAGCGTCCTGTGCACACACAGGACGCTCGTCGTGTTCGCCGCCTCGGGACCCCGACCGCCCCGAGCCGACGGGCACCTACCCCACTCGTGAGGGATAGCCGTTCCTACGGCGAACAAAACACGCCGTTGCAAAGACGTGAGCCGGGTCGCGGCGGCGACCCGGCTCACGTGGTGGACGGAGTGCGTCAGAACCTGGGGTGATCGCCCAGCAGCACGGCGCGCGGGGCGTCGGCGTCGGCGGCCTTCTTGACCTGGCCCAGGGTCCAGCAGTCGATGTGGCGGGCGGTGAGCACCGCCAGCGCGCGATCGGCGTCCTCGGGCGCGACGATGGCGACCATGCCGACGCCCATGTTGAACGTCTTCTCCATCTCGACCCGCTCGACCCGGCCGCGCTGAGCGATCATCTTGAACACCGGCGCCGGGTTCCAAGTGCCGCGGTCCAGTTCGGCGACCAGGCCGGCGGGCAGCACGCGCGCCAGGTTGGCGGCCAGACCACCACCGGTGACGTGCGAGAAGGTGCGCACATCGGTCTCGGCGATCAGCGCCAGGCAGTCCTTGGCGTAGATCCGGGTCGGCTCGAGCAGTTCCTCACCGAGGGTGCGGCCGAACTCCTCGACATAGCCGGTCAGCGACATCCGGTCGATGTCGAGCAGGACCTTGCGGGCCAGGCTGTAGCCGTTGGAGTGCAGGCCCGAGGAGCCCATCGCGATGACGACGTCGCCGGGGCGCACGCGGTCGGGGCCGAGCACCGAGTCGGCCTCGACGACGCCGACGCCGGTGGCGGACAGGTCGTAGTCGTCGGGGTCCATCAGGCCCGGGTGCTCCGCGGTCTCGCCGCCGAGCAGCGCGCAGCCTGCCTTGATGCAGCCCTCGGCGATGCCGGAGACCAGCTCGGCGACCTTCTCCGGGACGACCTTGCCGATGGCGATGTAGTCCTGCAGGAACAGCGGCTCGGCGCCACAGACCACCAGGTCGTCGACGACCATGGCGACCAGGTCGAGGCCGACGGTGTCGTGCTTGTCCAGCGCCTGGGCGACGGCGATCTTCGTGCCGACACCGTCGGTGGACGCGGCCAGCAGCGGCTCGCGGTATCCGCCCTTGAGGGCGAACAGGCCGGCGAAGCCGCCTAGCCCACCCTGCACCTCGGGTCGGCTGGCCTTCTTCGCCAATGGTCCGAACAATTCGACGGCGCGGTCACCGGCTTCGATGTCCACGCCTGCCGCGGCGTAGGAAGCGCCGGCACCGCTGGGGGTCTGTTCAGTCATTGTGGGGGAAAGCTCCAAACCGAATCGGCGGACAGATGCCTAGTAACTCTAAGTGATCCGCCGGTTCAGCTGTCGTTCGGCTCCTGCCCCCGACTCGCCCGCTGCGCTCCCTCATGTGCTCATTGTTCCAGCTCCGTGGCGAAAGTGGCGGCGATCTCAGCTCGGCGACCGCGCTGTTGGACGGGGTCGGGAACCGGAACCGCGGCGACGAGACGGCGGGTGTACTCGTGGCGCGGATGGCGCAGGATCTGTTCGTTGTCGCCTTCCTCGACGCAGGATCCCTCGCGCAGCACCATGATCCGATCGGCGAGCTGGTCGACGACGGCGAGATCGTGGCTGATGAACAGGCAGGCCCAGCCGCACTCGCGTTGCAGCTGCGCGAACAGCTCGAGCACCGCGGCCTGCACCGAGACGTCGAGCGCGCTGGTCGGCTCGTCGGCCACCAGCAGGTCCGGATCGAGCACCAGCGCCCTGGCCAGGCTGGCCCGCTGCCGCTGCCCACCGGACAGCTCGTGTGGGTAGCGCTTCTCGGTGCCCGCGGGCAGCTGGACGTCGTCGAGCAACGTCCTGACCCTGGCCGCGATGGCGGCCCGGTCGCCGGTGCGGTGCACCACCATCGGCTCGGCCACGCACTCGCCGATCGTCAGGCGCGGGTTGAGCGAGCCGGCCGGGTCCTGGAACACGAACCCGAAGCGCCGCCGGATCGGGCGCAGCTTGCGCTGGGACAGCTCGGCGATGTCCTGCCCGCGGATCAGCACCCGCCCCGAGGTCGGCCGTTGCAGCGCCGCCACGCACCGGCCGATCGTCGACTTGCCCGATCCCGACTCCCCGACCAGCCCGAGGGTCTCCCCCGGCCGGATCCGCAGGCTCACCCCGTCGACGGCCCGGAACGCGGGGCGTCCGAACGGCCCAGGGAACTGGACGACCAGATCGCGCACCTCGAGCACCGGCTCGGCCTCGGGGTCGATCGCCGGCCGCTCGATGGTCGCCGCGCCCAGATGCGGGACGGCATCGAGCAGCGCCCTGGTGTACTCGGCGCGCGGGCTGGCGAACAGCTCGTGCACCGGCGCCTGTTCGACGACCTCGCCCGCCCGCATCACCACCACCCGGTCGGCCAGGTCGGCGACCACACCCATGTTGTGGGTGATCAGCACGATCGCGCTGCCCAGCCGGTCGCGCAGGTCGCGCAGCAGTTCCAGGATCTCGGCCTGCACGGTGACGTCGAGCGCGGTGGTCGGCTCGTCGGCGATGATCACCTTGGGCTCGCAGGCGATGGCGATCGCGATCATCACCCGCTGCTTCTGCCCGCCGGAGAGCTGGTGCGGGTAGTAGTCGACCCGGTGCTCCGGATCGGGGAGCCCGACCGTGCGCAACAGCTCGATCGCCTTGGCACGGGCGTCCTTGCGGCTCGTCCCGCTGTGCGCGCGCAGGGCTTCGCAGATCTGGAAGCCCGCGGTGAACAGGGGATCCAGCGCGCGGGCGGGTTCCTGGAAGACCATCGAGACCTCGCCGCCGCGCAGCGCGGTCAGCTGCTTCTCGGTCATCGAGGTCACCGCGCGGTCGCCCAGGGTGACCAGCCCGCGCACCTGGGCGGTGTGCGGCAGCAGCCCGATCGCGGTGCGCGAACTGACCGACTTCCCCGAGCCGGACTCGCCGACGATGGCGAGCACCTCGCCGGGGAACACTTCGTAGGACACCTCGCGCACGGCCGCGACCGGCCCGCTGTCGGTGGCGAAGGTCACCGACAGTCCCGACACCGACAGCGCGGGTGTTCGGGTTGCGGTCTCAGTCATCGGCCGTCTCCTTCTCGTCCACCGTGGTGACCGCGCGCCGGGTCCGCAGCAGCGGGTTCAGTGTCTCGTCGATGCTCTCCCCGACCAGCGTCATCCCGAGCACGACGAGCACGATCGCGGTGCCGGGGAAGATCGAGGTCCACCAGATCCCGTTGGACACGTCGTTGAGCGCCTTGTTCAGGTCGTAGCCCCACTCGGCGGCCTGGGTCGGCTCGATGCCGAAGCCGAGGAAGCCGAGCGCGGCCAGCGTCAGGATGGCGTCGGCGGCGTTGATGGTGATGATCACCGGCAGCGAGCCGGTGACGTTGGACAGGATGTGCCGGAACATGATTCGCGCCGTCGAGGCGCCGGTGACCCGCGCCGCGTCCACGTACGGCTCGGTCTTCACCGCCACCGTCGCGTTGCGCACGACCCGGAAGTACTGCGGCACATAGACGACCGTGATCGCGATCGCCGCCGACAGCATGCCGCCGAGACTGCTCGACGTGCCGCCCGCGACGACGATCGACACCACGATCGCCAGCAGCAGCGTCGGGAACGCGTAGATGGCGTCCATGACCAGCACCAGCACCCGGTCCACCCAGCGCCCGACGTACCCCGACAGCAGCCCCAGCGGCACGCCGACCAGCAGCGAGAGCACCACCGCGATCACGATCACCAGCAGCGCGGTGCGCGCGCCGAACAGCACCCGGGAGAACACGTCCTCGCTGCGCACCGAGGTACCGAACCAGTGCTCGGCCGATGGCCCCTGCTGTGGCACGAAAGCCACACCGTCGGCGCTGTTCTGGGCCAGCCCATACGGCGCGAGCAGCGGCGCGAACACCGCGACGAAGACGAAGCCGGTGACCAGCACCAGCCCCGTGATCAGCGTGATCCGTTGCAGCCCAGCGGTCATCGACAGCAGCCCGGCGCCCGGTATCCGGCGCCGCTTCACCGTTGCGGTGCTCATCAGAACCTCACCCTCGGGTCGATCAGCGCGACGACGGCGTCGACGACGAAACTCATCACCGCGACCAGCAACGCGATGAACGCGACAATGCCCTGCACCGCGATGAAGTCCCGCGCCCGCAGATACTCGGCGAGCTGATAGCCCAGGCCCTTCCACTCGAAGGTGGTCTCGGTGAGCACCGCGCCGCCGAGCATCATCGCGATGCACATCCCCATCACCGTGATGATCGGGATCAGCGCGTTGCGCATCGCGTGCCTGCCGGTGACCACCCGTGCGGACAGTCCGCGCGCTCGCGCCGCCTCGACGAAATCGCTGCGCAGCGTCTGGATCAGGTTCACCCGCACCAGCCGCAGGAAGATGCCGCCGGTGAGCAGGCCGAGCGCGACGGCGGGCAGCACCGCGTGCTCGAGTACGTCGAGCACGTAGGACGGTTCGCCGTACAGGATCGAGTCGATGATCAGGATGTTCGTCTTCGGCGAGACGTGCTGGAGCGCGAGTTCCACGTCGGTGCTCGCCCGCCCGCCGACCGGGAACCAGCCCAGCCACACCGAGAAGATCAGCTTGAGCAGCATGCCGACGAAGAACACCGGGGCCGCGTAGGCCAGCACCGCGGCGAACCGCAGCACCGCGTCCGACGTCGAATCCCGATGCGTCGCCGCGTATCTGCCCAGCGGCACACCGACCGCGAAGGCGACCAGCAAGCCCCAGAACACCAGCTCGAACGTGGCGGCGCCGTAGGTGATCACCACATCGCCGATCGCCTGATTGTCCTGGGTCCGTCCGAAATCGCCGTGCAGGAAGCCGGTGATGTACTCCCAGTACTGGGTCAGGATCGGTCGATTGAGCCCCGCGGCCTCCTTGCGCTGCTCGATCTGATCCTGGGTCAGCCTGCCGCCCATGGCCGCGCTGATCGGGTCACCGATCACCCGCATCAGGAAGAACACCACCGTCACCAGCAACCACGCGGTCGGCAGGATCAGCAGCAGCCGGATCAGCAGGTACCGCAGCAGAGCCACCTGGCGGGAACCCCCGCCGCGCGTCCACCCGAAACGCCGCACCCGGATCAGCGATCCGGATGCGGCGGGAACGTCACTCACTTGCTCAGTACCGTGAACCGGAACTTGAAGGAGCCGTCGAGGGTCTGATCGACGCCGGAGACGCCGGGCTTGGACACCGCGACCTGCTTACCCGAGAGCAACGGGAGCGTGGGCAGGAAGTTCTGTGCCAGATCGGTCTGGATCTTGCGCAACAGCTCGACCCGCTTGGCCGGATCGGCTTCGGTGGTCTCGGCGGTCAGCTGGGCGTTGATGCCGGGATTCTCGAAGTGCGACTGCAGGAAGTTGTTCGGGCCGAAGAACGGCGAGAGGTAGTTGTCGGCGTCCGGGAAGTCCGGGAACCAGCCGAACTGGTACATCGGGTAGCCGTCGGAGGCCCGTTCCTTCTGGTAGGTCACCCATTCGGTGGACTGCAGGTTCACCTTGAACAGGCCGGAGGCCTCGAGCTGGGACTTCACCGCGGCGTACTCCTCGGAGGAGCTGGAACCGTAGTGGTCCGGGTTGTACTGCAGGTTGAGCGTCACCGGTGTGGCCACGCCCGCGTCGGCGAGGAACTTCGCCGCCAGCGTCTTGTCCGGCTTGGCGCCGTAGAGCTGCTTGAGCGGCTCGGCCGCACCCGTCATCCCCTGCGGGACATAGCCGTACGCGGGCTGATAGGTGTTCTTGTACACCGCCGAGGCCAGCGCCTCGCGGTCCACCGAGGACGCCAGCGCCTTGCGCACGGCCAGCTTCTGCTCGGGGGTGTTGCCCGGCATGGTGTTCATGTTGAACACGATGTAGCGCAGCTCGCCGCCGGGACCGTCGGTCACCTTCACCTTGGAGTCGGCACGCAGGGAGTCGATGTCGGTGGGCGTGAACGAGCGGTAGCCGACGTCGATGGCGCCGTTCTGCAGGTCCAGTTTGAGGTTGTCGGAGGTGGCGTAGTACTTGGTCGAGACCGTGGAGTTCTTCGGCGTCCCGAGGATGCCCTGGTAGTCCGGGTTGGCCTGGTACTCGACCAGCTTGTTCTTGTCGTAGCTGGTGATCGTGTACGGGCCGGAATAGCCCTTGCCCTGGACGACTTCGTCGTCGGTGGCGACCTTGTCGGCCGGGAACACCCGCTCGTCGACGATCGGTCCGGCCTGGGTCGGCAGGATCGTCGGGAAGGTCTGATCGTTGGCGACCTTCAGCGTGAAGGCGACGGTGAGATCGTCGACCACCTCGGTCTTGTCGAGGTTGCCGAGCAGCGAGGCGGGACCGTGCGGATCGTTGATCTTCAGCATCCGGTCGAAGGAGAACTTGACGCTCTTGGCGGTCAACGGATTTCCGCTGGCGAATTTCAGCCCGGATTTGATCTTGCACGTGTACACGGTGGGCGTACTGAACTCGCACTTCTCCGCCGCGTCGGGCTTGGGCGTGGTGTCGCCGGGCGCGAAATTCAGCAGATACGAATAGATCTGGTTCTCCACCAGCAGCGAGCCGTTGTCGTAGGCCGCCGCCGGGTCGAGCGAGAAGATCTTGTCCGTCGTGCCGACGACCAGCCCCGCCCCGGACCCCGCCTCATCGGTGCGCCCCGAACCGCAGCCCGCCAGCGCGGCCGCGACCACCGCCGCGACACCTACTGCGGCAACTTGTTTCGCGCGATTCCTGCGGGCGCTCATTGCACTGTTCAACATCAGGTCCCATTCTCGAACGCCGCGTCGTCGCCGCGCCTGGATCACAGGAGCGGCGACCACGCGGTGAGCCAGCGATATATCGGGGGACCGTACAGGCGAACCATTACCGCCCAGTTTCAAATCGGGCGAAAAATTGCGGGGATGTTATGAACTAATCTTACGTAATTATCGTTGACCGGAATTATTCACGTACACAACGCAAAAGGGGCCGATCAGGTTTATCCTGACCGGCCCCTCCTGGACTGCGACGCGGCGCTACGGCCTGCTCAGCGCGTCGACATTGACGTTCTCGCCCAGCAGCTTCGCCTCCGGCTGACCCGAGAGCATGCCCTCGAGGACGTTCTTGCCGATGGCCGCTTCCTGCGGCAGCGGGATCGGGTAGTCGCCGGTGAAGCAGGCGGTGCACAGCCGGGTGGCCGGCTGCTCGGTGGCGGCGATCATGCCCTCGGTGGAGATGTAGCCGAGGCTGTCGGCGCCGATCGAGCGGCGCACGTTCTCGACCATGTCGACGTAGCTGTCGTCGGCGCCCGTGCCGTTGGCGATCAGCTCCGCGCGCGAGGCGAAGTCGATGCCGTAGAAGCAGGGCCACTTCACCGGCGGCGAGGCGATGCGGACGTGGATCTCCAGCGCGCCCGCCTCCCGCAGCATGCGGATCAGCGCGCGCTGGGTGTTGCCGCGCACGATCGAGTCGTCGACGACGATGAGCCGCTTGCCGCGGATCACCTCGCGCAGCGGGTTGAGCTTGAGCCGGATGCCGAGCTGGCGGATGGTCTGGCTCGGCTGGATGAAGGTGCGGCCCACATAGGCGTTCTTCATCAGGCCCTGGCCGTAGGGAATGCCGGAGCCCTGCGCGTAGCCGACCGCGGCGGGCGTGCCCGACTCGGGCACCGGGATCACCAGATCGGCCTCGATCGGATGTTCCTTGGCCAGCTTGCGGCCGATCTCCACACGGGTGGAGTGCACCGAGCGGCCGGCGATGGTGGTGTCGGGGCGAGCCAGGTACACGTACTCGAAGACGCAACCCTTGGGCTCGGGGTTGGCGAAGCGCATCGAGCGCACGCCGTCGGAGTCGATGGCCAGCAGCTCGCCCGGCTCGATCTCGCGGACGAACGCGGCGCCGACGATGTCGAGCGCGGCGGTCTCGGAGGCGACCACCCAGCCGCGGTCGAGCCTGCCCAGCACCAGCGGGCGCACGCCGTGCGGGTCACGCGCGGCGTAGAGGGTGTGCTCGTCCATGAAGGTCAGGCAGAACGCGCCGCGCAGTTGCGGCAGCAGCTCCATCGCGGCCTGCTCGATGCTCGAGTCGGCGGCGGCGTGCGCCAGCAGCGCGGTGACGATGTCGGAATCGGAGGTCGCGCCGGTCATCTGCGGGCGACCGTCGATCACGCCCGCTCCGATCAGGCCCAATTCGCGTGCGCGACCGGCCAGTTCGGCGGTGTTGACCAGGTTGCCGTTGTGGCCGAGCGCCAGGCCGGAGCCGACGGCGGTGGTGCGGAAGATCGGCTGCGCGTTCTCCCAGGTGACGCCACCGGTGGTGGAGTAGCGACAGTGACCGACGGCGATATGCCCCGGCATCGCGCCTAGCGTCTGCTCGTCGAAGACCTGGGAGACCAGGCCGAGATCCTTGAAGACCAGGATCTGGGAGCCGTCGGAGACGGCGATACCGGCCGCCTCCTGCCCGCGATGCTGCAGGGCGTAGAGGCCGTAGTAGGTGAGCTTGGCGACGTCCTCATCGGGAGCCCAGACGCCGAAGACGCCACACTCCTCGCGGGGCTCGTTCTCGGGCTCGTGGGGGTCATTCACCGTTTGCTCCCTGTTCGGGCGGGCTGGGGGCACCCGTCATTCTACGGGTGTTCAGGGTCTCGACGTACACCGCGGCGCAAACCTGGCGCAATCGACCGTGTGCGATCACCCAGATTCCGGGGGCACAGCTGCTACCGTGCCGATCGTGACCACCGATGACAGTGCGCACGAATCAGCCGATTCCCCGGCGTTACCCACCGTCAACGCCGATTCGGCGCCGAAGGATTCCGATACCTCGCCCGGTGGTGGAGCGAGATCGGCCACAGTCGGGATCTCGCGGCGGCAGTGGGTCAGGATTCTCGTGGCGCCGACCACTGTCCTCGCTGTCGTGTTGTCTCTGCTCGGCATCATGTACCTGGCCTATATCGCCGATCCGGAGGGGAATCTGCACGATTTCCCGATCGTGCTGGTCAACCAGGACGTCGGCGACACCATCGACACCGGCGGCCGGACCGAGCACGTGAACTTCGGTAAGCAGGTCGCCGATGCCCTGGTCGCGGGGGTGCCCGCCGACCAGGTCGATCTGCGCGTGGTCGGGATCAGCGAGTCCGAGCGGTTGATGCGCACCGCCCAGATCTACGGTGCCGTCATCATTCCCAGCGACTTCAGCAAACGGCTGGGAATTCTCGGCGTCGGCAGTGTGGTCGGCGGCGAGATCGAGCGCCCGATCATCACCGTGCAGACCAACTCCGGGATGGGCCCGTACTCGGCAGGCATCGTCACCCGCATCGGGGCGCGGGCGATGGCCGAGGTGAACAAGCAGGTCGGGCAGCAATTGAGCACGCGGGTCCGCGACACCCTCGCCGCGACGCCCGCGGGCGCGCCGACACCGGAGATCTCCGGCGCCGCCCAGCTGACGCTGGCCCAGCCCATCCAGGTGGTCGAGCAGGAATGGCGCCCGCTCGGCAAAGGCTCGGGCCTCGGCCTGACCGCGTTCTTCTACGCGCTGCTGATCCTGATGGCGGGTGTGGTCGGCGCGATGGTCATCCACACGATGGTCGACGCCCAACTCGGCTTCCAGCCCACCGAGTACGGCCCCTGGTACGTGCACTATCCGCCGACGCCGATCTCACGGTTCCACACCCTGCTGATCAAGTGGGGCGTGATGATCGTCGTGGCCGTGGTGATCTCGCTGCTCTACCTGGCCGTGGCGAAGGTCCTCGGTGTCGCCGGGAACCAGCCGACGCAGCTGCTGCTGTACTCCGTCCTCGCGCTGGTCGCGGTGGGCATGACCTGTATGGCGTCGCTGGCTGCCTTCGGCACCGCCGGCCTGCTGATCAACCTGGCCGTGTTCGTCATTCTCGGTCTGCCCTCGTCGAGCGGCACCGTCCCGATCCAGGCGGTCCCGACCTACATCGCCTGGCTGGCCGAATTCGAGCCGATGCACCAGGTGTACCTGGGCATGCGCTCGATCCTGTACTTCGAATCCGACTACACCGCCGGACTCGGGCGGGGAATCTGGATGGCGCTGCTCGGGCTCGGCCTCGCCGTGGTCGGCGGCATCGTGATCACCAGGTACTACGACGTCAAGGGACTGCACCGGGAGAACCTGATCGACACGACGAAGACGGACTGACCGCGCGCCGGTGTCACCGGGGATCGACCGGCACGATCGGCAGCCACGCCGCGATCTCGCCTGCGCGCGTCCCCGACACCGACAGCACGCCGGCGGCCACCGCGTCGTCGAACGCCAGCAATCCGGTGGCAAGCAACAACCAGGTGCGCGGGTCTGCCTCCACCACGTTCGGCGGCGTCCCCCTGGTGTGCCGTGGGCCCTCGATGCACTGCACGGCGACGAACGGCGGCACCCGGACTTCCACCGAGTGGCCGGGAGCGTCCGCCGCCAGCGCCCGCGCGGTCCCCCGCACCGCCGCGGCCAGCACGCTTCGCTCCGGCCCCGGCGCGTCGGCCGAACGCAACCAGTCGGCCACGGCGGTCACCGCGGCGCGCACCTCCGCCGGATCTACTGTCTTCCGTCCCGCCATTCGCGCAACGCTACCGATCGCGACCGGTCGCCGACGAGGCGGCGGGAGCCGAGCATCGGTGCGGACGGCGCCGCGGATCGATCAGCCGCGTCCGGCGCGCAGGGCGTCGATGCGCAGGTCGAGGTACTCGACCATCATCCGGCGCGCGTCGACGCCACCGAGCAGGGCGAGGCGTTTGGTGTGGGCGAGCAGGAGCAGGCCGGACAGGTGGGCCAGGACATCGGCGGTGATGACGCGGGCGCGTTCTTCGGTGGCACCGAGTTCCACGGCCGCGGAGACGATCGGGCCGAGGCCGGACAGCATGGCCGCGTTGAGGCCGGCGTCCAGTTCGGCGCCGAGACCGTGCGGGCGGATGCCGCCGCGGAAGAGATAGAAGCCCAGGTCCAGGTCGCGGGGGTTGCCGTCGTAGAAGTCGAAGAACGCCAGGCCCGCGGCGCGGAACCGGGCGGCGGGGTCGTCGAGGGTGGTCACCGCCGCCACCTCGGCCGAGAGCCGGGCCAGCGATTCGCCGAGCAGCGCGGCGTAGATGTGCTCCTTGCTCGGGAAGTAGGCGTAGAGCGCGCCGGGGGTGTAGCCGGCCGCGGTGGCGATGGCCCGGATATTGGCCGCGTCGACGCCGTCGGCCTCGAAGATCGTCCTGGCCGCGCGCAGGATGATCGCGCGTTTCGCCTCGGCGATCTCGTCACGCCGCTCCGCCCGGCTCGATTCGGCCACTGGTCCCCACTTCCCTTCGATCGGGGCTTCACGCTACATTCTGAACAACGTTCAGCACAGTGAACCATGTTCAGGAGGTGTCATGCCGAGCTCCACCGAGCCGACCGAACCGACGACGCTGCGGTTGCGCAGCTCCGACGAGCTGACCCTGGTCGCCGACAGCTTCGGCACTCCGGGCGGCCCGCTGGTCGTGATGCTGCACGGCGGCGGCCAGAACCGGCACTCGTGGAAGCGCACCGGCCGCGCCCTGGCCGCGGCGGGCATGCACGTCGTCGCGGTGGACGCCCGTGGCCACGGCGACAGCGACTGGTCGCCCACCCGCGACTACACCCGCGACGCCATGGTCGGCGATCTGCTCACCGTGCTCGATCAGCTCGGCGCCACTCCCGACAACGGCGCGGTCGTCGTCGGCGCCAGCATGGGCGGCATCACCGGCCTGCTCGCGACCGCCGACCCCGCCGGCGCCGCGATCCGGGCGCTGGTGCTCGTCGACATCGTGCCCCGCTCGGAATCCAAAGGCGTGGAACGCGTCATGGACTTCCTCGGCAGACACCGCGACGGCTTCGACACCCTCGATCAGGTCGCCGACGCGGTCGCCGCCTACCTCCCGCACCGGCCGCGCCCCGACAACGCCGACGGCCTGCTGCGCAACCTGCGTCAGCGCGAGGGCCGCTGGTACTGGCACTGGGACCCTGACCTGCTCAGCGGCCTCGAGGACAACCCGCAGGCCCGCATCGCCGACATGGAAGCCGCCGCCGAGGCACTCACCATCCCGGTCCTGCTGGTCCGCGGCGGCAAGTCCGACGTGGTCAGCGACGAGGGCGCCGCCGCCTTCCTCGCCCTGGCCCCCCACGCCCGCCTGGCCGAGATCACCGCCGCCGCCCACACCGCCGCCGGCGACGACAACGACGCCTTCACCGACGCCGTAGCCGGTTTCGTCGCCACCACCTGACCATGCCCGATTCGGCTGGCGAACTGGACCAGAAACGCATCACGGTGACGGTGGCATCCGGCCACAACCCGTAGTCACCCGGGATGGTCCGCACTGTCGACAAGGCGATCACCCAGTGCCAGGCGCAATGCACGGAGGGCGGTCACACGCCACGCCCCGAGCGGAGTTCGATCCGCTGCGCCACGAGCGGCAGCATCGCTCCCCCGGCGTTGATCGCCAGGTGCAGCAGGGCGGGGGCGGTCGCGCTGCCGGTGTGCCTGCGCAGCGCGCTGAAGACCAGTCCGGCGAGGGTGGTGAGCGCGACGGTGCCCGGCACCGATTCGCCGGTGGCCCGCGCCGGACGGATATGGCACAGACCGAAATCGAGCGCGCCGACCGCCGCGGCGACGCGCGGGTCCGCGACGTCGTCGAGCAGTGGATCGAGGGTGCCGCGGAACATCGCTTCCTCGGCGAGCACCGTGCCGACGGGGATGTGCAGGGCGACCCATTCGAGCGTGGATGTCTCGGGCACCCGCTCGGCGACCTCGAGCGGCACCTTGCGCAGCGCCGGAACGGCCAGCGCCACACCGTAACCGGCGAACACCAGCGCGGCACCGCCCATCCCCCAGCGAAAACCCTTGGCCGACGACCAGTTCGGCCGCCCCCCGAACACCAGCGCGTAGCTCGCCGCGAACCCGAGGTTGGCCGCGGTGCGGCCACGCAGCCGAAGGCGCGACGCGGGGAGCAGCCGATTACTCCACAGCAGCGGCAGACCCAGGGCCGCACCCACTCGCATCCGCTCCCGCAGACCGGGTGCGCGTCCCCAGCTGCGCCGCGCGGAGCGCCTCACCACCGAAGCTCGCAGCACTCGAACGCGACACCGCGACCAGCGCTCGCCGACGCCCACCGGGCAGACCACCCGCCGCAGGACGCGCGATACGCAAGCACCCGCGCGCCCCTGCTCACTTGACGGCCCGCTCGAACTCGTCCGCCGAATCCAGTGCGGCCCGGATACTTTCGACGACGTCCCCGCTCACCCCGGGCGGCGCCGCCACCGCCAACCACCCGTCCAGCACCAGGCTCCCGTAACGATGGCCGTGCCCGTCCGAAACCCCTTGGGCGTTGGTGAGATCCGCGGTGACCTGCCAGAACGTCACGAACGGTGCCCACCGCATCTGGGTGGACACATCCGGTCCGCGCGGTTCGCTGAGCCAGTCCGGCTGGGTCAGGATCAGATCGGCCGACCACCACACGATCGGGTCGGACGGATGTTGCAGGTAGGCGATGCGGGGTTCGCGCCAGGTCGCCGCGGGGCCGAGATCGCCTGCGTCGTCGGCGAATCGGACGACGAGCCCATCGGCGTACACCGGGGCCACCTCGGGTGAACCGGGGTCACGCCGGTCGACGAACTGGCTCCACAGCCGATTCGAGTTCGGCGGCCCGACCCACAGCGCCCCGTCGACCTTCTCGCGCAGGTCACCGAGCCCGTCGAACGCCTCCTCCGAACCCTGCGACCCCAGACTCTCCCCATAGACGAACAGCTTCGGCCGCTGCCCCTCCGGCTGGGCCAGCCAGCGCTGATACACCGCGTCGAACAGCTCCCGGCTCGCCGCGGCGGCCTTCTCCCGGTCCGACAGGAACGACAACACGCTGGGCAGATAGGAGTACTGCGTGGCCACGATCGCGGTATCGCCGTCGTAGAGGTATTCGATCGCGCCCGCCGCCGTCGCGTTCACCCAACCGGTCCCGGTCGTGGTGACCACCACCATGGCCTCGCGGTCGAACGCGTTGGTCCGCTCGAGTTCGGCGACGGCCAGCTGCGCGGCGGTCTGCTCGCCGGTCACCGATTCCAGCCCGACATAGGCCCGAATCGGTTCGCGCGCGGTCTTTCCCGTCACCTCGGTGATGTCGTCGGCGCTCGGTCCGTTGGCGGCGAACCAGCGGCCCTCGTACCCGAGGGTCTGCCACGGCGCGAGCGAGGTGGCGCTGCCCGAGCGCTCCGGTTTCACGGGCTGCAGCGCGTAGTCGGAGGTGTGGTCGTTGCGCACGCTGAACGCGGAGTTGGCCACCGCGAAGAACGCCCGCGAGGCGACACCGTTGAACACCGTCACCGCGAACACCACCAGCACCAGCGCGCCGGCGGCGGGCGCGAGTTCGCGCGGCACCCGCACCCAGCGGTTGAGCTGACGGGCCAGCACGAGCACCAGGGTCCGGATCGTGCGGTAGGCGGCGACGACGGCGATCCCGACGGCCACGCTGAGCAGCCCGGTGCGCAGGTAGGCGGGCGTCGTCGTCCCGGCCATCCCCATCAGCGAAGTGATCTCGCGCTGCCAGCGCGCCGACTGCACCAGCATCACCGCCGCGACCAGCGCGCACACGACCAGCACGGTCGCCTTGATGGCGTACCGCAGCCGATCCGACGGGCTCGGGATCGGGATCCGCGCCCGCACCCAGCGCCGGAAGATCCATTCGAGCACACAGCCGAGCCCGTACCCGATCGCGGCGTTGATCCCGCTGATCAAGCCCTGGAACAGCCAGTCGCGCGGGACCAGCGACGGCGTCACCGACAGGGCGAAGAACAGCGTCGCCAGGACCAGACCGGGGTAATTGAGGTCGACGATGTCCTCGACGCGGCGCAGCAGCTCGGCGCCGCGCGCACGCAACGTCACGAGGGTGGAGCCGGTCGCGGACACCCACCCAGTATGGCTGCCCGGTTCGGCGCCGCGGGGCGTTGTGGATGGTGGGTCGGTCACTCCCGGCGGTGTTCGGCAACTACCCATCGCACTCGAGTAGTTTCACGCGCCCGCGACAATCCCCCGGTCAGCACACTGATTCCCATGAGCACACCCAATGCCAAGCCGAAGAACACCTCGGCGTACATGGTCCAGGCCGCGATCGCGTTCGGCGTCAGCCTGATCGGCACCGGCGCCGGGATCGCCTACCTGCCGCTGGACGCCTGGCAGCGCGGATTCCTCGCGATGTCCGGGCTGTTCCTCGTCACCAGCTGCTTCACCCTCGCCAAGGTCGTGCGCGACCAGCAGGAGGCCCAGTCCCTGATCGGCCGGATCGACGAGGCGCGGCTGGAACAGCTGATCGCCGAGCACAATCCGTTCCGAACAGTGTCGTAGCCGGGACCGGGCAGCCCCGATCGAGGGGTTCGGCGCTGCCCGGCCCGGCTACTTCAGCTGATGCTCGGTGGCGGCCGACTCGACCAGAAACGCCTTGATCCGCGCCGCCAGTTCCGGTGTGTAGTCCGGTGGTTCGGCCACCGCGGCCCACGCGTCGGGCACGACATTGCCGTAGTTGTGGCCGTGCCCGTTGGATACCGTCTGCGCGCGTGGCAGATCCGCCGCGACCTGCCAGAACGTGACGATCGGATACCACGACATCGCCGGGGACA
Source organism: Nocardia canadensis (assembly GCF_032656385.1). Lineage (NCBI taxonomy): Bacteria > Bacillati > Actinomycetota > Actinomycetes > Mycobacteriales > Nocardiaceae > Nocardia > Nocardia canadensis. Next base: position 438,502 of record NZ_JAVCWB010000002.1, on the reverse strand, counting down.
CATCGGGTCCGCGCTTCTCGCGCAGCCAGTCGGGTTCGGAGAACAGCAGATCCGGCGACCACCACACCACCGGGTCGGACGCGTGCTGCAGGTAGACGATGCGCGGGTCGGTCCAGTTGTCCGAGGGCCTCGCCAGCTGATCGGCGCTGGCGGCGAAGCGCACCGAGAGCCCGTCCGCGAAAATCGGGGTGATCTCCTCGGTGCCCGGATCGCGCCTGCGCACGAACTCCGCCCACAGCCGGTTCGAATTGGGCGGGCCGACCCAGAGCACGCCGTCGGTGCGGTTGCGGATGTCGGCCAGGCCGGAGAACGCGCCCTCGGAGCCCTGCGAACCGAGGCTCTCGCCGTAGACCAGCAGCTTGGGCCTGGCGTCCTCGGGCAGCGCCGCCCAGCGTTCGTACACCTTGTCGAACAGCAGGCGGCCCATGGTCATCGACTTGTCACGGTCGGACAGGAACGACAGGGCGCTGGGCAGGTAGGAGTACTGCGTCGCGACCAACGCGCTGTCCCCGTTGTACATCAGCTCGATCGACTCGGCGCTGGTCGAGTCGACCCAGCCCGTGCCGGTGGTGCTGATCACCACCAGCACTTCCCGTTCGAAGGCCTTGGTGCGGTCGAGTTCGGCGACGGCCAGGTCGGTCTGGGCCTCGAAGCCGTCGGCCGATTCCAGCCCGGCGTACACCCGGATCGGTTCGCGCGCGGGCTTTCCGGTGACCTGGCCGATGGCCAGCGCGGTCGGCGCGTTGGCCACGAACCATCGGCCCTCCGAGCCGAGGGTGTCCCACTTGGCCAAAGACTCGGGACTGCCGGAACGTTCGGGCAGCATCGGCTGGATCGCGTGCGCGGAGGTGTGGCTGTTGCGGGCGCTGAACGCCGAATTCGCCACGGTGAAGAAGGCTTTCGCCAGCACGCCGTTGAACAGCAGCACGGCGGCGATCATCACGATGATCACGCCGAGCGGTCGCGCGAACGACGCCGGAATCCGGACCCACTGGTTCAGGCCGCGCGCGACGGCACGCACCAGCCGGACCACCCCGCGCGAGATCCAGATCAGCAGGCCGACCACCACCGCACCCACCAGCACGGTGCGCGGGTAGCCCGAATCGGAGATCGGTTCCATCCCCATCAGATCGGTGATCTGGTGCTGCCAGTGCGCGGACTGGACGCTCAGCGCGATCGAGACGATCAAACAGCCCAGCACGATCACGGACTTCACCGCGATCGACGTCCAGCTCGGCCGCTTCGCCCAGACGTCGGCGAGCCGGTCCGGCAGGGTGATCCTGGGGAGAACCCATTTCCGCCAGGCCCAGGCCAGCGCGCAGCCGATGCCGTAGCCGATGGTGGCGTTGATGCCGCTGACCAGGCCCTGGAAGAACCAGTCACGCGGCAGCAGCGACGGCGTCAGCGACCAGCAGAAGAACACCGTGGCCACGACGAGCCCCGTGTAGTTCGGGTGGAAGAACCGTTCGACCAGGTGGATTCCGCGCAGGACCGGGTTGCCCGGCGCCGCAGGGGTGTCCGGCGCCGCGGGAGTGTCCGGCGCGGCGGGGTTGGCGTGCGCCGCCTCGGTGGGAGTCGAGCTCGTATCCTCTGTCGTCAAGCTCGACTCCCATCCGATCAGGCGGTGTGCGCTCCGAACAGCTTAGGCAGGGTGCCCTCGAACGCCTCACGCAATTCGGCGAGTGTCACCGAGAACTGGCCCTGCACCTCGATCGAATCCGAGCCCTGGTCGACCACGCCGATGCGCACCCACGGCAGCTGCCGCGCGTCGCACATCTTGGTGAAGCGGGTCTCCTCCGAGCGCGGCACCGCGACGAGCACCCGCCCGGCCGACTCCGAGAACAGCTGCACGAACGGGTCCGAGCCCTCGGGCAGCACGATGCGGCACCCGGTCTCGCCCGCCAGCGCGGCCTCGACGACGGTCTGCGCCAGGCCACCCTCGGACAGGTCGTGCGCCGCGGAGATCATGCCGTCGCGCGAACCCGAGGTGAGCACCTCCGAGAGCAGCTGCTCACGGGCGAAGTCGACCTTCGGCGGCACGCCACCGAGGTGATCGTGCACGACCTGCGACCAGATCGAACCGTCCAGCTCGTCGTTGGTCTCGCCGAGCAGAATCAGCGACTCGCCCGGCTCCAGGCCCAGGCCGGTCGGGATGCGGCGGTGCACATCGTCGATCACGCCGAGCACGCCGACCACCGGGGTGGGCAGGATGGCATCCTTGCCGGTCTGGTTGTAGAAGCTGACGTTGCCGCCGGTCACCGGAATGCCCAGGGCCGCACAGCCGTCCGCGAGACCGCGCACGGCCTGCTGGAACTGCCACATCACGCCCGGGTCCTCCGGCGAACCGAAGTTCAGGCAGTTGGTGACAGCCTTCGGGGTGGCGCCGGTGGTGGCGACATTGCGGAAGGCCTCGGCCAGCGCCAGCTGCGCGCCGGTGTACGGGTCGAGCTTGGTGTAGCGGCCCGAGGCGTCGGTGGCCAGCGCGATACCGCGGCCGGACTCCTCGTCGATGCGCACCACGCCGGCGTCGGCGTGCTCGGCCAGCACGGTGTTGCCGCGCACGTAGCGGTCGTACTGCTCGGTGATCCACTTGCGGCTGCACAGCTGCGGGCTGGCGATCATCGTCAGCAGGGTCTCGCGCAGCTCGTCGGCCGTCTTGGGCCGGGGCAGCGTGGCGGTGGTGTCGGCGATCAGCGCGTCCTGGGTGTCGGGACGCTGCACCGGGCGCTCGTACACCGGACCCTCGTGGGCGACGGTGCGCGGCGGCACGTCGACGACGGTCTCGCCGTGCCAGGTGATGACGAGGTGATCGCCGTCGGTGACCTCACCGATGACGGTGGCCAGCACGTCCCACTTTTTGCAGACGGCCATGAAGGCGTCCACGTTCTCGGGAGTGACGACCGCGCACATGCGCTCCTGCGACTCGCTCGACAGGATCTCGGCGGGGGTCATGTGCTTGGCGCGCAGCGGGACCTTGGTCAGGTCGATGTGCATGCCACCGTCGCCGGCCGCCGCCAGTTCGGAGGTGGCGCAGGACAGCCCGGCGCCGCCGAGGTCCTGGATACCGACGACGAGTCCGGCCTTGTACAGGTCGAGACAGCACTCGATGAGCACCTTCTCGGTGAACGGGTCACCGACCTGCACGGCGGGCAGCTTCTTGCGGCCGGTGCCGGTCTCCTCGCCGGAGAAGGTGTCCGAGGCCAGCACGGACACGCCACCGATGCCGTCGAGTCCGGTGCGCGCGCCGAACAGGATGATCTTGTTGCCCGCGCCGGAGGCGAAGGCCAGGTGCAGGTCTTCCACGCGCATCGCGCCCGCGCACAGCGCGTTCACCAGCGGGTTGCCCTGGTAGGAGGCATCGAAGACGGTCTCGCCGCCGACGTTCGGCAGGCCGAGGGAGTTGCCGTAGCCGCCGACGCCGCGCACGACGCCGTCGACCACGCGACGGGTGTCGGCCGCGTCCGCCGCGCCGAAGCGCAGCTGGTCCATCACCGCGATCGGGCGCGCGCCCATCGCCATGATGTCGCGCACGATGCCGCCGACGCCGGTGGCCGCGCCCTGGTACGGCTCGACGTAGGACGGGTGGTTGTGGCTCTCGACCTTGAAGGTGACGGCCCAGCCGTCGCCGATGTCGACCACACCGGCGTTCTCGCCGATGCCGGCCAGCATCGAGGCCTTCATCTCGGGCGTGGTCGTCTCACCGAAGTAGCGCAGGTGCACCTTGGAGGACTTGTAGGAGCAGTGCTCGCTCCACATCACGGAGTACATCGCCAGCTCGGCGTCGGTGGGCCGACGGCCCAGGATCTCCTTGATGCGGGCGTACTCGTCGTCTTTGAGACCGAGTTCCTTGTACGGCTGCGGAGCATCCGGGGTGGCTGCGGCGGTGGCGACGGTGTCGACCTGCAGTGTCACGGGAGACCAGGGTCCTTTCGGCCGGGGGAACTTGACTACAGAGTCTAATTGGCTATGCCGAGGCCGCCCGCTCGGGCCCGTGTTGCGAACAAGTGACAGACCTCGCACCCGGCCTGGTCACACCTACGCTTCGCCAGGCTACGCACCCGTTAGTCTGACGCCGTGAACGAGAGTCCGGGGGTTGCCGAGCAGGTCGAGTCGACTGCTCCCGCGCATGACGCGGTGCCGAGTTCCACTCCGGCCGGACCGGCGGCACCCCCACCCGGGCTCTCCACCCGTGACCGACAGCTGCGCTGGCTGGCCGCCGCGATCGGATTGTTCGTCGTCTCGGCCGCGGTGGCGCTGCTCGCGCACTGGTGGCACGGCTACATCGACCTGCGGGTCTACCGCAACGGCGCCCGGGTCTGGCTCGACGGCGGCGACCTGTACGGGCCGATGCCGCCGGTCTACGGCCTCGGTCTGCCCTTCACCTATCCCCCGCTGGCCGCCGCGTTCTTCGTGCCGCTGGCGCTGATGCCGATCCCGGTCGCCGAGGTCGTCGTGCTGGTGACCTCGCTGCTGAGTCTGGGGATCGCGCTGTGGCTGGTGCTGGTCCGGCTGCGTCCCGAGCTCGACCGGATCGCGGTGCTGACCGTGGTGATCGCCGGGCTCGGCCTGGCCCAGTTCCTCGAGCCGGTCCGCCAGACCTTCAACTTCGGCCAGATCAACCTGATCCTGATGGCCGCGATCACCCTCGACATCCTGGTGCGCAAACCGTTCTGGCCGCGCGGCATGCTGATCGGCATCGCGGTCTCGATCAAGCTGATCCCCGCGGCCTACCTGCTCTACTTCCTGCTCAAACGGGACTGGAAGGCGGCTATCACCCTGGTCGCGTCGGCCGTGGGCGCGGTCGGGATCGGGTTCCTGCTGTTCCCGGCCGATTCGGTGGAGTACTGGTTCCACACCGTCACCGACACGGGCCGCATCGGGACGCCGTACTTCGCGGGCAATCAGTCGATCAAGGGCACGCTGTTCCGCCTCGGGCTCGACGAGTCGATCGCCACCGGGCTGTGGATCGCGCTGTCGGCCGTGACGGTCGCGCTGGCCGCGGTGTGGATGTACCGGCTCATCGGCGCCGGCAAGGACGTCTCGGCGCTGCTGGTCAATGCCGCCGCCGTGCTGCTGGTCTCGCCGGTCTCGTGGTCGCACCACTGGGTGTGGGTCGCGCCCGCGCTCGTCGTCGCCGTCGACCAGGTCACCCGCCGGCGCTCGCGCGGGTTCACGGCCGTGGTCGCGCTGTTCACCGTGATGTTCATCATCGGACCGCAGTGGGTGTTGCCGCATTCCGGCGGCAAGGAACTCGACTGGGCGTGGTGGCAGCAGATCATCGGCAGCGCCTACGTGTGGGCGACGTTCGCGGTGATCGTCTACGCCGTGATCACCTACCACCCCGCCAGGAAAGCCCCCGCCGCACCGGAACTCGCCACCGCCTGACGGGGAAATTCGCGCGGCGACCCGGTCACATCGGACCGGCGGGCCGCCACGCGGGGACCCGTCGCGGCTCGACCTCGGCCACCACCACGGTTCGCCCGGAGTCGCGCCGCTGCTCCCCTGGCCGCTGCCGACGGTGCAGCGCACCGGCGTCCGCTCAGTCCACGGCGGCCGGGGTGAGGAACGCGGCGAGCGCGGAAGCGTAGGCGGACACGTCGGTGGCGCCCATGAGTTCACGGCACGAGTGCATGGCCAGCTGCGGAGCGCCGACGTCGACGGTGGAGATGCCGGTGCGGGCCGCGGTCATCGGTCCGATGGTCGACCCGCAGGGCAGATCCGCGCGATGCACATAGCGCTGCAATGGAACCTCCGCCTGGGCGCAGGCCAGCGCGAACGCCCCGGCCCCGGCCGCGTCGGTGGCATAGCGCAGGTTCTGGTTGACCTTGAGCACCGGCCCGCCGCCGACCTCGATCCGGTGCGCGGGTTCGTGGCGCTCGGGGTAGTTCGGGTGGGTCGCGTGGGCCATGTCACCGGAGGCGACCACCGAACCGGCCAGCGCCGCGAGGTAATCCGCCCGACCGCCACCACGGGCGAGCACGATGCGCTCGAGCACCGCGGGCAGCAGATCCGACTGCGCGCCCCGGTCGGACTGGCTGCCGACCTCCTCGTGGTCGAACATCACCAGCACCGGCGTCGCGGCGCCCGGTTCGTCGACGGCGGCGAGGAACGCCTGCAGCCCGGCGTAGCAGGTGCCCTGGTTGTCCAGGCGCGGCGCGCTCACCAGGTCGTTGTCCCGGCCGACCAGGGTGCTCGGCGCGAGGTCGTGGGTCATCAGTTCCCAGCCGAGTACGTCGGCGCCGTCGACGCCGGCGCGTTCGGCCACGAAATCCAGGAAGGAGGCGGGGGCGTCGCCGATGCCCCAGATCGCGTTGACGTGGTGCTGCGGGTCCAGCGTCACCCCGCGCCGATCCTCGGACAGGTGGATCGCCAGCTGCGGCACCCGCAGGATGGGGTCGTCGATGCGGACCAGCACGTCGCTCATCCGGGCGCCGTCGCGCACGCTCAGCCGGCCGGAGAGGCCGAGTTCGCGGTCCAGCCAGGAGTTCAGCCACGCGCCGCCGTAGGGCTCGAGCCCGACCAGCTGCCAGCCCGCGGTCGCCAGATCCGGATGCTGCTTCACCCGCAGGTTCGGGCTGTCGGTGTGCGCGCCGACCACCCGGAACGGGTCGGCCGGCGCGGCGTCCTCGTCGGCCCACGCGATCAGCGAACCACCGCGCACCACATAGTGTTTCCCGCCCGCGCTCTCCCACGACCGCGCCTCGGCCAGCGGGGTGAACCCGTTCGCCGCCAGCTCGGCGGCGACCGTCGCGCACACATGGAACGGCGAGGGCGAAGCATCGATGAACGCGCACAAGCCACTCGCCGTGGCCGCAGTCAGGGATACAGGCACAGCCGCGATCCTAGCCCGCGAGGTCGCCGCCCTGCCTTCCGTAACCTGGACGGGTGGACAGAGTCGACGTCGGCGGACGGTCCGAGCGGGACTGGGAATTCGCAGGTCCGGCCGATGCGATGACAGCGGGTGCCGGGATCATCGGCTACCGCGACGCGGGCGGGGCCGGCGTGGATCTGCGAGTCGCGGGGGCGGCCTCGGTCACCGTGCTGATCGAGTTCGGGGGTGGCGGGTTGCGCGTCGACGACGCGTTCGGCAGCCGCACCCTCGGTGGCTTCGTGGCCGGGCTTCCCCTCGCGGCCATGCGGGTGCGTGGGGAGCGGGCCGCGTGCGTCGAGGTCCGGATGTCGCCGGTCCGGGCGTATTCGCTGCTGGGCGTGTCCCCCACGGAACTGGGCCGGGGCGCGGTCGCCGTCGAGGACCTGTGGGGTTCACGGGCCCGGCGGCTGCGCGAGCGGCTCGCGTCCGCCCCGACCTGGGACGACCGTTTCGCGGTCACCAGAACGTTTCTCGCGCAGTGCGACCGGCCGACGCGGACCCCCGACCCGGAGGTGCTCGCGAGCTGGAGCCGCATCCTCACCACCGGCGGCCAGGTGCGCATCGGCGAGCTCGCCGCCTCCCTCGGCTGGAGCCACAAGCGGCTGTGGTCGCGGTTCGAATCCCAGATCGGGTTGACCCCCAAGCGAGCGGCGATGCTGGTCCGGTTCCGGTCCGCGGTCGACGGTCTGTTGGCCGGCAGGCCCGCGGCCGACGTCGCGGCGGCCTGCGGGTACACCGATCAGGCCCATCTGTGCCGGGACGTGTCGACCTTCGCCGACCAGACGCCGGGGTCGCTGGTGCCGCGCTATCTGCCCACCGTCGCCCAGCACCGCTATCGGGCCTGGGGAAGATTCGTCCAAGACCCGGCGGGGGCGCTCGGCCGATAGTTGTGCCGTGACCACCACTTTCGATCCCGACAAGCTCCAGATCGCCCTGGAGACCATCCACCACGCGGGCCTGCCCGGCGTCTTCGCCGAGGTACGCGCCGACGATCGGATCTGGCGCGGCGCGGCGGGTGTCGCCGACGTCGACACCGGCCGCCCCGTCACTCCCGACCTGCGCCACCGCGTCGGCAGCATCACCAAGACGTTCACCGCCGCCGCGGTGCTACGCCTGGTCGACGAGGGCGCCATCACGCTCGACACCCCGATCGGCCACTATCTGCCGCGACTGGTTCCCGGCGACCGAGGTACGGCGATCACGGTCCGGATGTTGATCAACCACACCAGCGGTCTCCCCGACTTCCTGCCCATGGCCTACCCCTCGCTCGCGGCCTTTCCCGCCGTGGCGAAGACGACCCCGGCCAGCTTGGACGACCACCGGTTCACCCGATTCGCGCCGACCGAGCTGATCGCGATGGGCGTCGGCGCACCCGCCACCGGCGCGCCGGGCGGCACACCGGGGGTGTACTCGAACACCAACTACCTGCTTCTGCGCCAGCTGATCGCGGCGGTGACCGACATCTCGGCGCCCGACTACATCACCCGCGCCATCATCGAGCCCGCCGATCTGCCCGACACCGAGCTCCCGGCAGGCCCGACCATCGACGGACCGCATTCGCGGCACTACGAGGCATGGTTCGGCATGATCGACCCGCCGCGCGACTACAGCGTCTTCGACATGTCGTGGACCGATTGCGCGGCGTCGCTGATCTCGACCGTCGCCGATCTGAACCGCTTCTTCGGGCTGCTGCTGGCCGGCGAGATCATCAGCCGCGCGTCGCTGGCGCAGATGCGGCGAACCGTTCCGGTCATCGCCTTCGACGGCAAGACCGGCGACTACGGTCTCGGCCTGCAGAAGACCACGGTGCCCGGCCTCGGCACCTACTGGGGCCACGAGGGTTCGGTGTGGGGCGGCGGCGCGACCTCGATGACCAGCGCGGGCGGCACCCGGCAGCTGTCCTTCGCGGTGAACCTGCAGCGTTGGAACCGCCTCGACGCCACGGGAAGACCGCAACCGCATCCGATCGACGACGCGCTGGGCGCCTTCACCCAGCTGGCGCTGGGCGGGTGACTACAGCTCGGCGATGACGCCGAGCGCGGCCGACAGCTCGCTGTAGCGCCGCGCGCCGAGGCGGGCCCGCAGCTCTTCCTCGGCGAGCTGTTCCTCGGCGCGGATCTTGGTGACCAGCTTCGCCCCCAGGCTGCTGAGCCCGATCAGGATCCGGCGGCGGTCGTCGGTGGCGGCGACCCGGAAGATCAGCCCGCGCTCGGCGAGATGATCGGCGTGCCGGGTGGCCGAGGACGGCGCGAGCCGCGCGGCCGCCGCCAATTCCGACATGGTCATGCCGTCGTCGGTCGACAACTGCGACAGAATCGCCCAGTGATCGGCCGTGAGATTGTCGGCCGACAACGCCGATTCCAGCTGGCGCACCCAGTTACGTTCTGCCGAGCGCAGCGCGCCGTGCAGCGTGGAACACCCACTTATGATGGACACCGATTGCATTCCCACCTGCCGACACATTCATTCGAACAAACCTGTTCGCACTAGGCGTTAGAGTACAGAATGCCCACGTTCGACGAGAGTCGGGACGAAACGATCGAGATTCTCTCGATCGTGCCCACTCAGGGCCCCGGTGGCATCATCGCACCTTCGTGCACCGCCGCCATTTCCCTGGCCGTCGACGAAATCAATAGCGGGACAGGAATTCTGGGTCGCGAAATTCGGCTGACAACGCTCGACGGCGGTCGGCCGCCGTACGAGGTGGCCGCCGAAGTCGACGCGTTCCTGGCGACCGGAATGGTCGGCGCGATCACCGGCTGGCACACCTCGGCGGTGCGTCGCGCCGTCGCCGACGCCGTCGACGGCCGTGTCCCCTACCTCTACGCGACCGACCACGAGGGCCTGCCCGACGAGCGCCCCGGCGTCTTGCTGGTGGGCGAGCATCCCGATCACCAGACCGTGCCCGCCGTCGCCTGGATGGCTCGTGAGCTGGGCGTTCGCCGCTGGGCGGTGATCGGCAACGACTACATCTGGCCCCGGCAGACGGTCAACGCGCTGCGCCGGGCGCTGCCGACACTGGCCGATCTCGTGCTCGAGCAGTACGTGCCGCTGGGCACCACCGATTTCCACCCGTTCCTGGACAGCCCGGCGCTGCTGCGCGCCGACGCGGTGCTGATCCTGATGGTCGGCGCCGACACCGCGCGCTTCAATCGCCAGTTCACCGCCACCGGTCTGCCCGCGATCATGCCGCGGCTGAGCCCCGCCGTCGACGAGAACGTGCTGCTGAGCGCGGGTCCGGCGGCCAATGCCAACATGTTCGTCGCGTCGAGCTTCTTCGTCGACGAGCACACCGCCGACGGCCGCGACCGCCGCACCCGCTACCGCGAGCACCACGGCGCCTTCGCCCCCGCGCTGACCACGTTCAGCAACTCCACCTACGAGGCCGTCCACCTGCTGCGCACGCTGGCCGACACCGTCGGCACCCTGGACGTGCCGACCATCGCGGCCAGACTCGACGACGGCATCGTCCTGGACGGCCCGTCCACCCGCAACGGCTTCCTCGGCAACCAGGCGATCGGTCCTGCGCACCTGGCTCGCGCCGACGGCGTCGACTTCGACATCATCGACCAGCTGCCCTGACGACCACCACGCCCCGACCCCGAGGAGGGTAAGGCCGCGCAGCGGCCGTCGCGGCCGTCCCGCGGGGCCGCGACCTCGAGCGCGCCAGCGCGCCAAAACTCAAGCGTTGATGAGGCTGTCGATCACCGAGAAGAACATGCCGAGACCGTCGTCGCTCGGACCGGTCAGCGCCTCGGTGGCGTGCTCGGGGTGCGGCATCAGGCCGACGACCCGGCCGTTGGCCGAGGAGATGCCCGCGATGCCGCGCTGGGAGCCGTTCGGGTTGTCGCCCGCGTAGCGGAACACCACGCGACCTTCGCCCTCGAGCTCGTCGAGCACCTGCGCGGAGGCCTGGTAGCGGCCCTCGCCCGACTTCAGCGGGATGAGGATCTGCGCGCCCGGCTCGTAGCGGGAGGTCCAGGCAGTGTTGGTCGCCTCGACCTGCAGCCACTCGTCGCGGCAGATGAAGTGCAGGCCCTCGTTGCGGGTCAGCGCGCCGGGCAGCAGCCCGGCCTCGCACAGCACCTGGAAGCCGTTGCAGATGCCCAGCACCGGCAGGCCCTGACCGGCCGCGCGCACGACCTCGCCCATCACCGGCGCGAACCGGGCGATGGCGCCGCAGCGCAGGTAGTCGCCGTAGGAGAAGCCGCCGGGCACGATGACCGCGTCGACGCCCTTGATGTCGGCGTCGGCGTGCCACAGGCTCACGGCCTCGGCGCCGGCCAGCCGCACCGCGCGAGCGGCGTCGACGTCGTCGAGCGTGCCGGGGAAGGTGATAACGCCGATGCGTGCGCTCATGCCCGCGCCTCGCTGACGCTCGGCTCCGGCATGACCGCGTGGGCGGCTGTGCTGTGCTCCCTCATGAGACCCGAACGACCTTCCAGTCCTCGATCACCGTGTTGGCCAGCAGCGCCTCGGCGATCTGCTCGAGCTCGGCGTCGGAGACACTGTCGTCCACCTCGAGCTCGAATCGCTTGCCCTGCCGCACATCCGAGATTCCGGCGAATCCCAGACGCGGGAGCGCGCCGACCACGGCCTGTCCCTGGGGATCCAGGATCTCGGCCTTCGGCATGACCTCGACCACGACTCGTGCCACGCGTTGCTCCTCATGTGGTGTGGGGGGTTACCTCGGAAATCCTAGTTGACCCGGCCGTCGTGCCCGCGTTCCGGGGTCGCGGCGGCTGTCTTCGACGACGCCGACCGCCGAGGCCCTGCGTGGCCACGCTCCGCTCCCGCCTCCGGGCCCACCGGCATCGGCGGCGATAGCATCGGCTTATGCGCATCGCCCACTTCGGTCATTCCTGCATCCTCGTGGAACTGCACGGTGTGAAAGTGCTGTTCGATCCCGGCACGTTCGCGCACGGCTTCGAGGGCATCACCGGACTGGACGCGATCGCGGTGACCCACCAGCACCCGGACCACATCGACCCGGCGCGGATCGAGGCGCTGATCGAGGCCAACCCGACCGCCCGCCTGCTGTCGGACCCGCAGACCGCCCAGCAGCGCGGTGAGGGCTGGGAGCCGGTCTCGGCGGGCCAGGTGCTCGACATCGGCGACCTGCAGATCACCGGCGGTGGCGGTCGCCACGCGGTGATCCACCCGGACATCCCGGTGATCGACAACACCGTCTTCCAGCTCGGCACCGCGGCCGACCCGGCCCAGCTGGTCCACCCGGGCGACTCGCTCTGGGTGCCGCCGGTCCCGGTCGGCGTGCTGGCGATCCCGGCGGTCGCGCCGTGGATGCGGATCTGGGACACCGTCGACTACCTGCGCGCGGTCAATCCCCGCACCGCCGTCCCGGTCCACTTCGGGATCGTCGAGCCGACGGCGCAGGGCATCTACTTCGGCAGGCTGACCGAGATGGCCCCGGCCGGCACCGAATTCCGGGTGATCCAGCCGGAGGACCAGGCGCAGTTCTGATCAGCGATAGGTGCTGAGGAACAGCGCCTCGGCCAGCGCCATGTGCTCGATCTCGGTCGGGTCCACGCTCTCGTTGGGGGCGTGGATCAGGCACTTCGGCTCCTCCACGCCGATCAGCATGATCTCGGCGTCGGGGTAGGTGTCGGCGAAGACATTGCACAGCGGGATCGACCCGCCCTGCCCCTCGGTGGTCACGTGTCTGCCGTAGGAGGTCGCCATGGCCTGTTCCAGCGCCGACCGAGCGGGGCCCCGCTCGGAGGCGACGAACGGTTCGCCGAGCGCCTCGACCTCGATGTCGAGCCGGGCGTTCCACGGCAGATGCGCGCGCAGGTGCTTCTCCAGCAGGTCGAGCGCCTGCTTGGGCTCGGTGCCCGGCGGAATGCGCAGGTTGAGCCTGGCCCTGGTGCTCGGCTGGATGGCCGCCGAGGACCCGACGACGGCGGGCACGTCCATCCCGAGCACGGTCAGCGCGGGCCGCGCCCACACCATGTCCGAGACGGTGCCGCTGCCGAGCAGGTCGACGCCGTCGAGCACGCCCGCGTCGGCCCGGAAGTCCTCGGCCGGGTACTGCACGCCGGTCCACTTCTGGTCGTCGGTGAGCCCGTCGATGGTGGTGTTGCCGTGTTCGTCCCGCAGCGACGACAGCAGCCGGATCATCGCGGCCAGCGCGTCCGGCGCCGGGCCGCCGAACATGCCCGAGTGCATCGGCCCGGCCAGCGTCGTCACCGTGACCACGACGTTCACGTTCCCGCGCAAGGTCTGGGTGAAGGTGGGCACGCCGACCGCGAAATTGCCGCAGTCGGCCACCAGGATCACGTCGGCGGCGAGCAGGTCGGGATTGGCGACGACGAACTTCTCCAGCCCGCCGGTGCCCTGCTCCTCCGAGCCCTCCGACACCACCTTGATGCCGATCGGGAAGTCCGGCCCGATCGCGCGCAGGGCCGTCAGGTGGGTGACGATGTTGCCCTTGCAGTCGGCGGCGCCGCGGCCGTACCAGCGGCCGTCCTTGTCGGTCAGCGTCCACACCGGGGTGTGCCAGGCGTCGTCGCCCAGCGGCGGCTGCACGTCGTAGTGGCAGTAGAGCAGCACCGTCGGCGTGCCCGGCGGACCCGGCTTGTGCCCGATGACGGCCTTGCTGCCGTCGGGCGTCTCGTGCAGACCCACCTCGGTCAGCCCCGCCGCGGCGAACGCGTCGGCCACCCACTGCGCGGTCTGCTCGCACCCCGCCGGCGGGAACTGGCGCGGGTCGGCGACCGACTTCAGCGAAACCAGCTGGGTGAGGTCCGCTTTCGCCTGGCCCATCAACCCGGAGATGGTGGTGCGCAGGGCGGCCACTTCGGGGGTATCGGTCATCGCTTCGGCCTCACTTCGTGGTGTCGTCCAGCTTCAGGGTGTCCAGATGAGAAAGGTAGTCCGGCAGCCGATCCGGGCAATAGACGGCGATGGTCAGGGCCACCGCCTGGGTGGTGTCGCGCGGGCCGATCACCGGACGCTGTCCCGGCCCGGCCGCGCCGTTGGTGATCGAGGCCTGGTACTTCGCCTTGATCAGCGGCGAACTCGGGTCCTGGCAGACCGAGCCGCCGTCGTCGCCGAGCGCGTCCGCGATCACGTTCGGCTCGGGTGCGGGCAGCCCCGCGGCGAGCAGATTGTTGTGCAGCTGTTCGGCTTTGGCGGTGGCCTGGGTGTTCTCGCGGATCTCGCTGAAGGTGAGCAAGCCGATCAGGGCGAACACCACGAGCAGCACGCCCGTGGTGATGTAGATCCAGCGCCGCTTGCGGTAGGGGGCGTCTCCGGTCGTCATGCCTTCTCCCCTTCCGGGACAGCGAGTTTCCAGCTGTCCCTGCGGTTTCGGTAGAACAGGTACGGGATCAGCAGCCCGACGATGCCCATGCCGCCGCCGACGATGAGCAGATACACCCACGGGCTGCCCGCGCCGAATTGCGAGGGTGGCACGAAGCCGATCGCGAATGCCGCGATCGAGGACGCGGCGCCGAGACCGCAGAGCGCGAACAGGGCGGGCGCCCGGTAGCCGCGCGGATGATCGGGATCGTTGCGGCGCAGCCTGGCGGCCGCCGCGAACATCAGCACGTACATGATCAGATACACCTGCGTCGTGATCACCGACAGAATCCAGTAGGCGCTGGAGACATTCGGGATGAACGCGTAGAGCAGCGCGATGAACGTCGTGAACACACCCTGCGCCACCAGCATGTTCTGCTGCACGCCGTGCTTGTTCATCGTCGTCAGCCACGGCGGCAGGTAGCCCTCGCTGCGCCCGATCAGCAACAGGCCCTTGGACGGCCCGGCCAGCCAGGTGAGCATGCCGCCGACCGCGGCCGCCACCAGCGCGATGCCGACGATCGGGGTGAGGAACCCGACGCCGAAGTGACTGAAGAATCCGTCGAAGGCCTGCATCACGCCCGCGGTGAGGCTCAGGCTCGCGGAGGGGACCACCCAGCTGATCGCCAGCGCGGGCAGGATGAAGATGACCAGCACCAGGCCCATCGCCAGGAACATCGCCTTCGGGAATTCCTTGGCCGGATTCTTCAGCGACGACACGTGCACCGCGTTCATCTCCATGCCCGCGTAGGACAGGAAGTTGTTCACGATCAGCACCAGACTCGCCAGTCCGGTCCAGGCCGGGAGCAGGTGGCTCGAATCCATCGGCGCCGCAGACGGATTGCCCTGCGCGAGGAACACCAGGCCCAGCACGACCAGAATGGTGCCGGGGATCAAGGTGCCGATCACCAGGCCCATGCTCGACAGCCCGGCCACCGTCTTGGTGCCCTGCGAGGACACGTACACACCGGCCCAATAGACGGTGATGATCACGATGGCCACATAGAGCCCGTTGGACGCCAGCGACGGATCGATGATGTACGCGAAAGTGCTTGCCACATAAGCGAGCAGACTCGGGTAATAGAAGATCGTCATGGCGAACTGGCACCAGACGGCGAGAAAGCCGAGCGGCTTGTTCAGCCCGTCCCCGACCCATTTGTAGACGCCGCCGTCCCAGCCCGAAGCGAGTTCCGCGGCCACCAGCGAAGTCGGCAGCAGGAACAGAATCGCGGGAATGATGTAGAGGAATACACAGGCGAGTCCGTAGATCGCCATCGTGGGTGCCGAGCGGAGGCTGGCCACCGAACTCGTGGTCATCAGCGCCAATGTCACCCAGGACAAGTATTTCGTCGTCGTCGCGGCTTTCGTCGCGGTGCCCGTCATCAGCGCTGCCTCCTGCTGTGTATGCACAACTAGCGGAAACCCTTGATCAACTGCTCAAGCATAGTAACTGCCGAGCATCCTCCCGGTAGGCTCGAAACGAGCACATATGCAACGGAATCGTTGCAGATACCCGGCAGAGCTAACACCTGGCAGTGGATCCGCCGACTGGAGGAACAGTGGCCGAGAATCACGATCCCCATGACCTTTTCAGCCTTCCCGGTTTCACCCGTCCCGCCCCGCACGGCGGTTTTCCCGCCTACGAACTCTTTCCCGATGTCGCCTACGAGATCGTGCACGACGAATTGCTCCTCGACGGCGTCGCCAGGATGAACCTGGCGACCTTCTGCACCACCTGGATCGACGACCAGGCGCGCACGCTGATGGCCGAGTCGACGGACAAGAACATCGTCGACAAGGACGAGTACCCCCAGACCGCCGAGCTGGAGAAACGCTGTGTGCGCATGCTCGCCGACCTGTGGCACGCGCCCGATCCCACGACCACGCTCGGCACCTCCACCACCGGCTCCAGCGAGGCGGCGATCCTCGGCGGGCTGGCGGCGAAGTTCCGCTGGCGGGCGCGCGGCGGCACGGGCGTGCCCAACCTGGTGACCGGGCCGGTGCAGGTGTGCTGGGAGAAGTTCGCGCGCTACTTCGATGTCGAATTGCGCCAAGTCCCCTTGCGCGGCGACCGCTACACCTTGCACCCCGACGACCTGCCGACGTACTGCGACGACAACACCATCGCCGTGGTGCCGACCTTCGGTCAGACCTTCACCGGTCTGTTCGAGGACGTCGCCGCGATCAGCGCCGCGCTGGACCGGTTGCACGCCGGCGGCGGCCCGGACATCCCGATCCACGTCGACGCGGCCAGCGGCGGCTTCCTCGGCCCGTTCACCGCGCCGGATCTGGTGTGGGACTTCCGATTACCCCGGGTGAAGTCGATCAACGCCTCGGGGCACAAGACCGGGCTGGCCCCGCTCGGGGTCGGCTGGGCGATCTGGCGCGAGGCCGCCGATCTGCCCAGGGAGCTGATCTTCGACGTCGACTACCTCGGCGGCAACATGCCGACGTTCAACCTCAACTTCTCCCGGCCCGGCGGCCAGGTGATCACCCAGTACTACAACTTCATCCGGCTCGGCCGGGCCGGCTACACCCGCGTGCAGTCGACGATCTACCTGGTCGCCCGGCATTTCGCGAAGCGCATCGGCGCCATGGGCCCGTTCGAGCTGATCCACGCGGCCGAACCGGCGCGGGGCATCACCGCGGTGGCGTGGCGACTGGCCGACGGCGTCGACTACAACCTCTACGACCTGTCGGACCGGCTGCGCGCCCGCGGCTGGCTCATCGCCGCCTATCCGCTGCCCGCCGACCGGCAGGACGAGACGATCATGCGCGCGGTGTTCCGGCACGGCTTCACCGTCGACATGGTCGAACTGCTGCTCGCCGACATCGAACGGGGTCTGCACCAGCTCGCGACCAACCCGCGGCGCACGCCCCTGACTCGCTCGGAGGCGGGCGGATTCACCCACGACGGCGCGCCCGAGGTGCCGTGACAGGGGCCGTCGCCGCGCGCGTGATCGCCGATGTGCGCGCGGCGACGGCCGGTCAGGCAGCCCTGGCCGCGGTGAACGGCTCCCAGCGGTACACGTCGCTGCGGGCGCCGTGATACCGCGCCAGGTCGACGGCGTCGAGCATCGCCTGGCGCGGGCCCGAGCGCTGCAACTGCGCGGCCGAGATCGCCAGCCGCAGCACGCCGCCACGCCGGGCGGTGCGCGCCGCGCCCATCACCAGCGCCCGGCACCACCACGGCTCGGCACGGAATCCCTCCCCTATTCCGTACACCCGCGCGCGCTGGGCCACCTCACGTTCCAGATCGAGGACGGTGGTCAGGCCGAGCGCCAGCCGGAAGCCGACCTCGGGCAGCGCGGCCAGCGCACCGGCCGAGGCGTCCCAGCGCGGCGCGGCGAACAGCCGGGTGCGCAGCTGCACCTGTTCCATCACCCGGTCGGCCGCCTTGAGCCGCAGGGTGGCCTCGTGCCTGGGCAGGCTCGCGAACTCCGCGCGACGGCTCTTGGTGGCGGCCTGGTCGTAGCCGTGCAGCACGATCGCGTCGCCCGCGAGCCGTCGACCGCGCAGCCAGGACTGCGTGGCCGGATCGTCGACCAGCCGGTACTTGCCCTTCAACCGGGGCGCGACCAGCAGTGACAGCCGCACATCCCGCTGGTCCATCTCCGCCGCGAACTCGATCGCGGCATCGCGGGTCGTGTCCCGGATCCCGGATACGGAAACGATCAGCTCAGCGTTCATGGACCTACGGTGTCAGCCCCAGGTGACACCCGCGTGCTCCACCGATGACGCCCCGACGAACATCCGCGCACGCCTCACCACCGCCGCCGGTGCTCGCTCAGCTACGCGTCCGCCAGACCGACCTTGTCCAGGACCCAGGCGTACTCGAAGCCGACTTCCTTCCACTTCTCGTAGCGCCCGCTGACACCGCCGTGGCCGGCGCTCATCTCCGTCTTGAGCAGCAGCTCGCTGTCGCCGGTCTTGGTGGCGCGCAGCTTGGCGATCCACTTGGCCGGTTCGACGTAGAGCACGCGGGTGTCGTTGAGGCTGGTGATCGCCAGGATCGCCGGGTAGTCCTTGGCCTCGACGTTCTCGTACGGCGAGTACGACTTCATGTACTCGTAGACGTCCTTGTCGGCCAACGGGTTTCCCCACTCGTCCCATTCGATCACCGTCAGCGGCAGCGACGGGTCCAGGATCGAGGTGAGCGGGTCGACGAACGGCACGTTGGCGAGGATGCCGGTGAACAGCTCCGGCGCCAGATTGGCGACCGCGCCCATCAGCAGGCCACCCGCGCTGCCGCCGTCGGCGATCAGCCGATCCGCCGCCGTGGCACCGCTGTCGATGAGATGCACGGCGCAGGAGACGAAGTCGGTGAAGGTGTTCTTCTTCAGCAGTGTCTTGCCGTGCTCGTACCAGAGCCGGCCCATCTCACCGCCGCCGCGCACGTGCGCCACCGCGAACACCATGCCGCGATCGAGCAGCGACAGCCGCGAGACCGAGAACGACGGATCGATGCTGGCCTCATAGGAGCCGTAACCGTAGAGCAGCATCGGCTTCGGGCCCGCCGGGAGCCCGCGCCGCTTGATGATCGAGATCGGGATCCGGGTGCCGTCGTGGGCGACCGCCCAATCCCGGTGCTGTTCGTAGTCGTTCGCGTCGTAGCCGCCGAGCACCGGCTGCTCCTTGCGCAGCAGCAGGTCACCGGTGGCGGGCACGTAGTCGAACACCTGCATCGGGGTGATGAAGGAGGTGACGCCGACCCGCAGCGTCGGCTGTTCCCATTCCGGGCTGGAACCCGCACCGGCGGAGAACAATTCGAGCCCGAAGTCGAGTTCGGTGAGCTCGCCGTAGCCCTCCGCGGTGAGCGGCCACACCGACAGGCGGGGCAGCGCGTCGCGGCGGTAGCCGAGCACCAGGTGGTTGGCGAAGGCGTCGATGTCCTCGAGCCGCACGTCCTCGCGGTGCCCGATCAGGATCGTCATGTCCGACGGATCGGTGGCAGGCGCTTCGGCGAGGACGAAGTTCTCCGCCTTCACGCCGTCGACCACGTCGTTGTGCAGGATCAGGAAGCGGTCCTCGCCGCCGATCACCGCGTGCTCGGCCGAGTACTCCACACCCTCGCGGCGCTCCAGCAGCACCCGGAACTCGCCCTCGGGGTTGTCGGACTCCAGCACCCAGCCCTCGGTGGTGATCTTGGAGCCGAGCCAGATCATCAGGTACTTCTCGGAGCGGGTCGCACCGACGCTCACCCAGTAGCGCTCGTCGGGCTCGTGGAACACCGTCACGTCGGCGTCGGCGGCGGTGCCGACGCGGTGGCGCCACACGGTGTCGGGCCGCCAGGACTCGTCGACGGTCTGATAGAAGATGTGCGTGCCGTCCAGCGACCAGGTCGCGCCCGGTGCGGCGCCCGCCACCTCGTCGGGCAGCAGCTCACCGGTGCGCAGATCCTTGATCCGCAGGGTGTAGCGCTCGTCGCCGGTGCTGTCGACGGAGTAGGCCAGCAGGGTGCCGTCGTGGCTGAGCGAGAACGCGCCGAGCGCGAAGAAGTCCAGGCCCTCGGCCAGCACGTTGCTGTCGAGCAGCACCTCCTCGCCCGCGATCGCGGTCTCGACCTCGAGCTGCGGCGGGGTCCACGCGTCGATGCCCTCGGCCTCGGCGGCGATGGGACAGCGGCAGTGCACGCCGTACTGCTTGCCCTCGAAGCTGCGCGAGTAGTACCAGTACTGGCCCAGCCGGGTCGGCACCGACAGGTCGGTCTCCTGGGTCCGCGCCTTGATCTCGTCGAAGATCTTGTCCCGCAGCGGCTGCAACTGGTCGGTCTGCGCCTCGGTGAAGGCGTTCTCGGCCTCCAGGTACGCGATGACCTCGGGATTCTCCTTGTCCCGTAGCCACTCGTACTCGTCGACGAACGTGTCGCCGTGATGCACCCGCTCGAAGGGCACCTTCTTCGCGATCGGCGCCGACACCGTCTCATTCTCGCCAGCCATGGGTCCACCGTAGCCGGACCTTTGCGGCCGGGCCCGCCAACTCGGCCGGGGCCGCCACCGGGCCGGGCCCGCCCGGCTGAGTATTTCTGCGCATGTGCGCGCGCCGGTGGGTGCGTAGCCTGCTCGCATGGGGATGCGGTACGCGATTCGATCGTTCGTCGTGAGTGTCGGGGTGGTGCTGGCGGCGGGGTCCGCGGCGGTGACTCCCGCGACCGCCTGTGCGTGCGGTGGCGTGGTCAGCGGCGGGAACTCGGCGCGGGTCGACAGCGAGACGGCGGTGCTCGGGTGGGACGGTACCCGCGAGACCGTGCTCATGCGCCTGGGAATGCAATTCGACGGCGACGACGCGGCGTTGATCGTCCCCACACCGACACCGGCGACGGTCTCGGCGGGCACCGCGGCCTCGTTCAGCGAGCTGTCCCGGCTGACCGCGCCCGAGGTCGTCACCGAGCACCGCTGGTTCGGCAGCGACTACTCCTCCGGTGACACCTCCGGCGCCGCGCCCGGCTCCGGGCCCGAGGTACTCGGACAGGTCCAACTCGGCCCGCTCGAGGCGACGACGCTGCGCGGCGGCGACCTCACCGGCGTCCGGGAATGGCTGGACGCCAACGGCTATCAACTGCGCCCCGAGGTCAGCGCCACCCTCGACCCCTATCTCCGCGAGGGCTGGTCCTTCGTGGCCATGCGCCTGACCAGCGCGAAACCGCTCTCCGGCGCGCTGGATCCGGTCCGGTTGACCTTCGACTCGGACCGGCTCGTCTATCCGATGCGCATGTCCGCGGCGGCCACCGGCCACCAGTCGGTGCACCTCTACGTCTTCGGCGACCACCGGGTGACGCGCACCGACGCCGACACCGCCACACAATCCACCATCACCGAATTCGCCGCCCCCGTCGCCGAACTCACCGATCCCGACCTGAAAGCCCTCGCGGCGGGCAAGTCCTACCTCACCGAACTCGCCGTCAGCATTCCCCGGCCCGCGGCCATCACCACCGATTTCGCCTTCGGCCCCGCCGCGAACGACGACACCGTCCGCGATCGGGTGGTGCGCCGGGAGTATGTCGAGATCCTGGGCTTCCCCGCGGGTTACGTGCTGATCATCGCCGGGCTCTCGGTGATCGGCGTGCTCGCCGGTGTCGTGCTCCGGCGCCGGACCAGGTAGCCCGGAACGCGGCGCGGCCCGGCTCTCGGGCTGGAAAAGCCGTCGAACCGGGCCGCGTGGAAGAACTCTCAGGCCCCCAGCGCCGGGCCGATGGTCGGCCAGGAGGCGTGCAGCGCGTCCTGCCAGTAGGACCAGGAGTGGGTGCCGACCGGGTGGTAGTCGATCTTGGCACCGATGCCCGCGCCGCGCAGCCGCTGGTCGAAGGCGACCATACAGGTGTTGACGCCGAGTTCGATGGGACCGCCGAGGAAGATGTTCTCCGCCAGCTGCGGCTTCAGTTCGGCCTCGTGCGGGCCGGGAATGCCGGTGCCGGTGGACATGTACAGCGCCTTGCCGCGCAGACCCTCGAGCATCAGGGCCGGATCGTGCGAGGCCCACTCGGGGCTGCCGGGCGCGCCCCACATGTTGAGCGGATTGCCGCCACGGTTGGCGATGGAGAACATGATCGCGCCCGCGGCCATCGCGCTGTCGGGACACGCGCTGTAGCCGGCGACGGCCCGGTACAGCCCGGGGTGCCGGGCGGCCAGGATGTAGGCCGCGTTGCCGCCCATGGACAGGCCGCCGATGCCGTTGACCCCGTTGCCGTCGAACTCCGCGTCGATCAGGCCGGGCAGCTCCTGGGTGAGGAACGTTTCCCACTTGTACCGGCCGAAGCGCGGGTCGTCGGAGATCCAGTCGGAGTAGTAGCTGGCCTGCCCGCCGGTCGGCATGACCACATTGACGTTCTTGTTCCGGAAGAAGGCCTCGGCGTCGGTGGCGTTGGTCCAGGTGCTCTGGCCGATTCCGGGGTCGAGGCCGTCGAGCAGATAGTAGGTCGAGCGCGAGCCGCCGCCCGCCGGATGCAGCACCTGCAGGTCGATATTGCGCCCCATCGCGGGCGAGGCGACCGTGATCGCGGTGCGGGTGGGGCTGAGGTTGTTCACCCCGACGATCTGGGCAGCAGCTGCGGGGGCGGGGTTCACCACCGCGGGTCCGATCAACGCGATGGCGAAAGCCAGCACTGAAGCAGCAACACCTGTACGACGCACGTCCCACCCTCCATTACCGCATGCCAATGACAGTCCAAAGTAACCCACAGGTGAACGAACTGAGAGCATTCGGCGATTCGGGCGTTTCTTCAGCAAACTTACCGGTATGCAATGACCGGTTCGCCCGGAAAGGCAGGTCAGCGGGACAGGGCGCCGCGAATCGACCCGGCCAGATAGTCGAGATCGGCGCGCGCGGGCGAGGTCGGGCGCGCCCGCAGGCCGAAGCCGTCGCCCGGCGTCCGCGGGATCACGTGCAGGTGCACGTGGAAGATCTCCTGCCCGGCGGTGACGCCGTCGGCGAGGAAGAAATTCACTCCGTCGGCGGCCACTTCGCTGGCCCGCAACGCGGCCGCGATCCGCTGCCCGACCTGGAACAGCTTGCCGCCGAGGGCGGGATCGAGATCGGCCAGGCTCGGCGCGGGCGCCTTCGGGACCACGAGCACATGGCCCGGCGTCACCGGACGAATGTCCATGAACGCCAGCACATCATCGTCCTCGTAGACCTTGGAGGCGGGCGCCTGCCCGGCGATGATGTCGGCGAAGATCGTGTACGGATTCACCCGGGTACGGTAGCGAAACCGCGCCAGGAGCCGCCGTGCGATCGCCCGCCGCCGGTGCTGGAACAGCGACAGCGGCGGGCTGACACGCACCGTGCGTCAGAGAATCGGCGACGGCGTGTAGCGCGCGGCCTCGGGGTTGGCCTCGACCAGCTTCTGCACCTGCGCGATGACCTCGGAGACCTGGTCGGACGCGGCACCGATGAACGCGGACTTGTCGGCCAGCGCGGCATCGAGCGCGGCGCGGTCCAGCGGCATCCGGTCGTCGGCGGCGAGCCGGTCCAGCAGGTCGGGCTCGCGACCCTGCTCGCGCATGGCCAGCGCCACCGCGACGGCGTGCTCCTTGATGACCTCGTGCGCGGTCTCGCGACCGACGCCCGCGCGCACCGCCGCCATCAGGATGCGGGTGGTGGCCAGGAACGGCAGGTACCGGTCGAGCTCGCGGGCGACCACCGCCGGGTATGCGCCGAACTCGGCGAGCACGGTCAGGAAGGTCTCCATCTGGCCGTCGACGGCGAAGAACGCGTCCGGCAGCGCGACGCGGCGCACCACCGAGCAGAACACGTCACCCTCGTTCCACTGCGCGCCCGCGAGCTCGGCCGCCATCGAGCCGTAGCCGCGCAGCACGACCTGCAGGCCGTTGACGCGCTCGCACGAGCGGGTGTTCATCTTGTGCGGCATCGCCGAGGACCCGACCTGGCCGGGCTGGAAGCCCTCGGTGACCAGCTCGTGGCCCGCCATCAGCCGGATGGTGTGCGCGAACGACGACGGCCCGGCGCCCAGCTGCACCAGCGCCGAGAGCACGTCGTGGTCGAGTGAGCGCGGGTAGACCTGGCCGACGCTGGTGAAGACCTTCGCGAAGCCGAGATGCGTGGCCACCTGCTGCTCGAGCGCGGCCAGCTTGCCCGCGTCGCCGTCGAGCAGGTCGAGCATGTCCTGGGCGGTGCCCATCGGGCCCTTGATGCCGCGCAGCGGGTAGCGGTCGATCAGCTCGCGCAGGCGGGTCAGCGCGACGAGCACCTCGTCGGCGGCGGAGGCGAAGCGCTTGCCCAGGGTGGTCGCCTGCGCGGCGACGTTGTGCGAGCGGCCCGCCATCACCAGCGTCTGGTACTCCGCGGCGCGCTCGGCCAGCCGGGCCGCGATCGCGACACCGTGGTCGTAGACGTACTCGAGCGAGAGCCGGATCTGCAGCTGTTCGACGTTCTCGGTGAGGTCGCGGCTGGTCATGCCCTTGTGCACGTGCTCGTGCCCGGCCAGCGCGTTGAACTCCTCGATGCGCGCCTTCACGTCATGGCGGGTGACCCGCTCACGCTCGGCGATCGAGGCCAGGTCGACGTGTTCGAGCACGCGCTCGTAGTCGTCGAGCACACCCGCGGGGACATCGATGCCGAGTGCCGACTGCGCCCGCAGCACCTCGAGCCACAGCTTGCGCTCGAGCACGATCTTGTTCTCGGGCGACCAGAGCGCGACGAGCTCCGGGCTGGCGTATCGGGTGGCGAGGACGTTCGGGACAAGGCTCACGAACACTCAGTCTAGTTGCCGCGCCCGTTCCAGCTGCTGGGGCATCATGTTGGGCACCACGGGCGGGGCGACGATGTCGATCATCTCCAGCAGACCGGCCCGTGCGGGCCGCCTCGGCTCCGGGTGACCCTCGATCAGCGCGGCGACCACCGCGCCGTCCACCACGGCGACCAGCCTGCGCAACTGCTCGGGGCGCACCACTCGATCGGAGCGGCGCAGCACGTCGGCGAGCAGTTCTTCGAGCTGCGTGCGTAGTCGGAGCTGGACCTCGCGTAACTCGGGATGCCGGGCCGAGGCCACCGAGCGCTCGTAGCGCGCGATCAGCTGGCCGCGCGCGTCGAGGTCGCTGTCGTCGGGGCCGACGAGCAGGTCGAGGACGAGGTCGACGGTCGCGTCGGTACCGCGCCTGCGATGGCTGACCTCACCGACCCGGCGACGCATGGCGTCGAGTTCGATCGCGCCGCTGAATTCGACGGCCCGGGCGATCAGATCTTCCAGAGATTCGAAGTAGTAGGTGGTCGAGGCGAGCGGAAGATCGGCCCGCGACGCCACCGAGCGATGTCGTACAGCGTCGAAGCCGCCTTCGAGCAACAGTTCAGCCGCCGCCGCCACCAGGGCCTGGCGACGCCGTTCGCCTTTCGGGGTCGTCGCGGTGGTCACCGTGCCATCGTGCCAGTCATCATCAGTTCAACCGTGCGCAATCGTCATCGGGGAAACGCGGGAAATCGGGATAACTGAGTTTTACCGCATCCCGGCACGGAAGTGTTCGTACTAGGCAAAGTTGTTGTCGCACATCACTGTTGACAGCGCGGCCGATCAGCCCTTCAGGAACCTTCCCAACCGGTCCAGCGCTGCGGCGATGTCGTCGGTGGCGCCGGCGAAGGAGAAGCGAACAGTGCGAATGCCGTGCACGGTGTCGAAGTCGAGACCGGGTGCCAGCGCGACGCCGGTGTGCTCGAGCACCTCGGCACACCAGGCCCGGGAATCGTTGGTCAAGTGACCGATATCGGCATAGGCGTAGAAAGCGCCATCGGCGGGGGCGAGTTCGGTGATGCCGATACTCGGCAGACCCTCCAGCAACAGCGCCCGGTTGCGCGCGTACCGGCGGACGTGGCCGTCCAGCTCATCCTTGGCTTCCGCGCCGAACGCGTGCACGGCGGCGTACTGGGAGATGGCGGGCGGGCACACCGTCATGTTCGACGCCAGCCGCTGCAGCGCCGGGCGCAGGTCGGCGGGGGCCAGCATCCAGCCCAGCCGCCAGCCGGTCATCGAGAAGTACTTCGACACCGAGCCGATCACCACCGCCGCGCGGGAGAACTCCCAGGCCGAGGCGGTCGGCGTCGCGTCGTCGAAGGTGATGCCGTGATAGATCTCGTCGGAGATCAGCAGGGTGCCGTGGTCTTCGCACCAGCGCGCCAGCGCGGCCAGCTCGGCCGGGTCGATCATGGTGCCGGTCGGGTTGGCCGGGCTGGCCACCACCAGGCCCGCGGGCGGCTCCGGCAGTGCCTCGAGCATGGCGACCGTCGGCTGGAAGCGGGTCTGCGGGCCGCAGTCGAGCTCGATCACCTCGCAGCCGAGCGCGGTGAGGGTGTTGCGGTAGGCCGGGTATCCCGGCCGGGCCACCACCACGGTGTCGCCCGCGTCGAAGGCGGCCAGGAAGATCAGCGTGAACGCCCCCGAGGACCCCGTGGTCACCACGACCTCGTCCGGGTGCACGTCGTAGCCGTAGGTCTCCCGGTGGTGCTCGGCGATCGCCTCGCGCAGCGGCAGGATGCCGAACGTCTCGGTGTACCCGAGCAGCTCGTGCTCGATCGCCGCCTTGGTCGCCCGCAGCACCGGTGCCGGCGCCTGCGTCGAGGGCTGTCCCGCCGCCAGCACCAGCACGTCTCCGTGCGACCTGGCCCGTTCAGCAGCGGCTTTCCACACATCCATCACGTAGAAAGGGGGAATGGTCGACCGGCGCGATTCTCTGGACACCCGAGTGACGGTAGAGCACCCGATTGCGCGCGTTGACAGATATGGTCGGCAGAATGGCTCCGACAGCGAAGACGCAGCCACCGGCGCAGCGGGTTAGGCCGCGTCGGGGCAGGGTCGCGGGGGCACCATGGAGTGGGTAAGGACGGCGGGGCGAGTGCGGCGGGCGAAGACGGACACAGTGGATCGTGTCGTGGCGTCGCCGGTCGAGGACAACTCTCCCGCCGGGCCGAACGCGCAGGCGGCCGACGTCGCCGCGAGCCCAGCGGCTACCGAGACCGACCCTCGCGCCGAAGCCGCGCGGCCCGCAGCCGCTGAGACCACCGCGCACCAGCGAGTCACCACCGACGACCCCAGCGCCTCAGCCGCCGAGCACAGCACCCGGGCACTCGACGCCCCTGCGGCGCCGAGCGCCGGGAAGCGCGTAGTCAGCATCAACGGCCGTGTTCTGCAGGCGAATTGGCGCGAGCAGCTACCGTCGAAGAGCGGTGTCCGCGAGCGCGTGGCGACCTGGATCGGCGAGCATCCGACGGTCGCCGAGATCGCCGGGGAACTGCGCGCGGGCGAGGTGCGCACCGTGTTCTGGCTGCGGCCGAAGGCGCGGGCCGAGGCGCTGTGGGCGCGGCGGCCGAGCCGGGATCGGGTGCGGCGGGTACTGATCGAGCAGCGCGTCCTGATCGCGGGTGTGGCGATCGTGGCGGTGGTCGTGGCGGCGGACGGGCGGATCGGCGACGACGTCGAGGGTGGCCCGCTGGCGCCCGGTGAGGCGCAGCGCGTGGCGATCGCCTACGTCCCGGAACTCGCGCCGAATCCGCAGTCGACGACGCGCCTGCTCGCCGCCATCGCCAACGGCGAGAAGCGGCGCGAGGCGGCGGTGGTCGCGGCGGCGGCCCGCGCCACCCTCGAGCGCGCGAAGGCCGAGGCGGCGGCCGCGGCCTCGGGCGAGTGGCAGGACTGGATGGGGACGCGGGCGCCGGTGGTCCCCGGGACCGTGACGCCGGGGGCGACCCCCTCCCTCGGCGGCTTCAGTCTGCCCGCCAAGGGCGCGTTCACCTCGGGTTTCGGCTCCCGCTGGGGCACCATGCACCGCGGCATCGACATCGCCGCCCCCATCGGCAGCCCCATCTACGCCGTCGCCGACGGCACGGTCGTCGAAGCGGGTCCGGCCCAGGGCTTCGGCCTGTGGGTGCGCATCCGGCACGACGACGGCACCATCAGCATCTACGGCCACATGTACGACTTCTTCGTCTCCCCCGGCGAACGGGTCCCCGCGGGCATGCAGATCGCCCGCATCGGCAACCGCGGCGACTCCACCGGCCCGCACCTGCACTTCGAGATCGTCCAGAACGGCAACCACGTCGACCCGCAGGCCTGGCTCGCCACGCACGGCCTCCAGCTCACCTGACGACACGACAAGGGGCATCGGACCCGCTCCGGACCCGATGCCCCTCGTTCGCGATTCGCGCGCTACTGCGCTTTGCGCTCCGGGACGACCACCTCGGTCGCGCCGATATCGGTGCGGAAGTGGCTGCCGGGCAGCTTGATCTGGGCGAGCCGCGCGTAGGCGCGCTCGCGAGCCTCGGCGAGATCGGCGCCGACCCCGACCACATTGAGCACCCGGCCGCCGGCCGAGACCAGCGTCTTGTCCTCGCGCTGCCCGGTGCCCGCGTGCAGCACCAGCGTCTCGCCTTCCAGCGCACCGTCCTCGGCGCCGGTGATCACGTCACCGGTGCGCGGGCGAGCGGGGTAGTTCTCGGCGGCCAGCACGACGGTGATCGCGGAGCCGTCCTTCCAGCGCGGCGGTTCGACCTCGGCCAGGCGACCGGTGGCGGTGGCGTGCAGCAGCTCGGCGAACGGGCTGTCCAGCAGGGCCAGCACGGCCTGGGTCTCGGGATCGCCGAAGCGGCAGTTGAACTCGACGACCGCGGGACCGTTGGTGCCGACGGCCAGACCGGCGTACAGCAGCCCGGAGAACGAGCTGCCCCGGCGGACCAGCTCGGCCGCGACCGGCTTCACCACATCCTCGACGATCTCGGTCAGCGTCTCCTCGGGCAGCCACGGCAGCGGCGTGTAGGCGCCCATGCCGCCGGTGTTCGGGCCGGAATCGCCGTCGCCGACGCGCTTGTGGTCCTGCGCGGGCAGCAGCGGGACCACGGTCTCGCCGTCGACCAGGCAGAACAGCGACACCTCCGGGCCGTCCAGGAACGACTCGAGCAGCACCGGGTGGCCCTGTTCGAGCAGCTCGGCGCCGTGATCGCGGGCCGCGCGACGGTCGTCGGTCACCACGACGCCCTTGCCCGCGGCCAGCCCGTCGTCCTTGACGACCCAGGTCGGACCGAAGCGATCGAGCGCGGCGTCCAGGTCGGCCGGGGTGTCGACGATCTCGCTGTGCGCGGTCCGCACACCGGCGGCCGCCATCACGTCCTTGGCGAACGCCTTCGAGCCCTCGATCCGGGCCGCGTCCTTGGACGGGCCGAAGACCGGGAATCCGGCCGCACGCACGGCGTCGGCGATGCCGAGCACCAGCGGCACCTCGGGGCCGATCACCACGAGATCGGCGGCGACCTCGGTGGCCAGCGCGACGACGTCCTCGGCCGCGCACGGGTCGACCGGACGTAGTTCGGCATGTTGTCCGATG
Organism: Nocardia canadensis; assembly: GCF_032656385.1. Lineage (NCBI taxonomy): Bacteria > Bacillati > Actinomycetota > Actinomycetes > Mycobacteriales > Nocardiaceae > Nocardia > Nocardia canadensis. The sequence goes on along the minus strand of NZ_JAVCWB010000002.1, from coordinate 409,492 downwards.
CCGGGATTGCCCGGGGCGGCGATCACCGCCGTCACCGACGGATCCCGGCGTAGCGCCAGGACGAGGGCATGTTCACGGGCTCCGGAACCGATGACGAGTACGCGCACGGTCACAGATTAGTCGCGCTCTTCACGCCCGCTGCGCACGCCCCAGCCCGCTACCGCGTCGCGATATCCGGTAGCGGTCACCGGGCCGCGGCGACGGATCCGAACCCTGCCCCGGCGTCGGGAATTCACCCGCGCACACCACCCGCATCGGGTTCACTTGGGGGACAATGGGGCTGGCGCGACGACACAGCCGCCGGGGAAGGCGAGGGGAGCAAGCATGGGTCTGCTCGACGGGATGATGGGCAATGCGGGCCGGATCGACCCGGCCGCCGCGCAGCAGGAGTACGCCAAGCTGTTCGGCCAGGGTGAGCAGGTCTATTCGGCCTACCTGCTGGTGCGCGACGCGATGCTGTTCACCAATCGCCGGCTGATCCTGGTCGACAAGCAGGGCGTCACCGGCCGCAAGGTCAGCTACCACTCCATTCCCTACCGCTCGATCACCCATTTCGCCGTCGAGACCGCGGGCACCTTCGATCTCGACGCCGAGCTCCACATCTGGATCGGCAGCGGGAACGAGCCGGTCAGGCAGCGGTTCAACCGCCAGGTCGACATCTACGAGGTGCAGGGCATCCTGTCGCATTTCGTCGCGATCTAGCTAGGCTCGCCGCTATGGCATCCGTCTTCAGCGCGATCATCGCCGGACAGCTTCCCGGCCGTTTCGTCTGGGAGGACGACGAATTCGTCGCCTTCCTCACCATCGCCCCCGTCACCCAGGGTCACACCCTCATCGTGCCGCGCGCCGAGATCGACCAGTGGCAGGACGTCGACCCCGCCGTCATGGCGCGCCTGACCGGCCTCGCCCAGAAGATCGGCCAGGCCGTCCGCATCGCCTTCGACGCGCCCCGCGCGGGCCTGCTCATCGCCGGCCTGGAGGTCCCCCACCTGCACACCCATGTCTTCCCCGCCTACACCATGGGCGACTTCGACATCTCCGGCGCCGACACCGCCCCCACACCCGAGTCCCTCGACGAGGCCCAGGCCAAGATCAAGGCCGCCCTCCGGGAACTCGGCTACGAGGCCAACGTCCCGGCCTGAGGCGGCCAGACCGTACGGCCCCCGCCGCGTCGGCACAGGTCGGGGGCCTGACCGGTCAGGATCGAGCGGTCACTGCGTGACGCAGTGCGGGGGCGGGGCGGGGCTCCAGCTGCCGAAGCAGCCCGCGGCGAAGTAGGCGAGCAGGTCGATCACGGCCGAGCCGGTCTGCAGGACGACCGGCTGGGCCGTCGTCGGCTGACCCGAGGCGGACTGCGCCGGGGTCGCGGTGGCGAGCCCGGTGGAGGCGGCGCCGAACGCGGTGACCGCGGCGGCGAGGATGGCGAAGCGTTTCACGAGGATCCCTCTCGAACAGGTACGCCGGGGTTCGGCGTGCGAGTGAGCCTAGTGAGAAACGCCACTGTTTCGGAGTGGATCGATCGCCCCTGCTTTCTGGGGCACGAGCTGCCGTCGCGCGCTACGAACAACTCGGAGCCACGTCAGGACCGAGCCGGCGGCCTGTCGATCACAGCCAGGTGCAGGCGTGGTCACGATCGAACGAACCGGCGCTCCCGGTGCCGGTGGGGAGGTTGCGGGTGGCGTCCGCGATCGCCTCCCCTGGGTTCGCCCCTTTACCGAAGCCCACGATCGGGAATCGCGCGACGATCGCGAGCGGACTGGTCACGACCGCACCGCAGCCGTCCGCGAACGTCACCATCGTCCGGCAGTCGATGATGCCTTGACCCTTGCACGCTCGGTCCGCGGCTCGAATCGCGTCGGCTTCCGTGGGGTGGTTGACCGAAAACGCGTAGACGTTGCCCCACACGCTGAGGGAAACGGCGCCCCAGTTGACCGGGTCGGCGGTGGCGGGCGGTGCCGCGAGGACGGCAGCGGCGCTCACCGAGAGCACGGCGGCCGCAAAGGACTTGTCGAACATGTGGAGCGTCTCCCTCTGCGCGCCGGCTGGTGCGGCGATCGCATGGAAGATACCGCAGCGCATGGACGCGAGGCGGCCCCAAAAGTCTTGGGCACGATCTGCCGTCGCGCACCACGAACGACAAAGAACCCGACCCGTTGTCCGGGTCGGGTTCTGGGAGAGCCCCCTGTCAGGATTGAACTGACGACCTTCGCTTTACAAGAGCGGTGCTCTACCACTGAGCTAAGGAGGCGGGTACGAACAGGCGCCCCGAAGGGCAGCGACCATCATAGCGGGACGCGGCAGCCGCGTGGCATCGGTAGAGGTGCCACGCGGCCGTCGCGCTCAGCGAGGTCCCGGCGCAGTATCGGTGTTACTGCTCAGGACTGGGCGCGGGCCGCATCGTCGGCGGCCATCGCGTCGCGCAGGCTCTTGGGACGCATATCGGTCCAGTTCTTCTCGACGTACTCGACGCACGCGGCCCGGCTCTCTTCGCCGAACACGACACGCCAACCCGCCGGGACCTCGGCGAACGCGGGCCACAGGGAGTGCTGCTCTTCGTCGTTGACCAGAACGAAGAAGCGGCCGTCCTCGTCGTCGAAGGGGTTGGTGCTCAATTTCACCTCACTGGATACTGGCGCTGTGTACGGGATCGCTTCGGGGGGCGAACCCCGGGCGTTGTGTCGACCCTAGCAAGGCTGACGTTACGTGTAGGTGGTTACCTCAGCCTCGGCGGTCAAGCCGCGAAGAAATCGAGGAGGATCTTGTTGACCGCCTCGGGGCGTTCCAGGTAGCCGTAGTGGCCGGTGTCCGGGATTTCCTGGTACCTGGCGCCGGGGATGGCGTCGGCGACTTCCCGCGACAGATAAGGCGGAATCATCCTATCATCGGCGAAGCCGATTGCCAGGCAGGGCACCGTGATCGCGCGATAGGCGGCCACCCGGTTGAACTCGTGATCCATGGCCCGCTGCGCGCGGATGCCCGGCGTGGCAGGCCCGCCGGTGAACTCGAACAGGTCGAGCCAGTCGCGGGCGGCATTGGTGTCGGACATGGTCGCCGGCGACAGATTCATCACCGCGGTCAGCGCCGCCTCGAACTTGGCGGGCAGCTGCACACCGGCGGCGTCGAGATCCTGCTCACCGGCCGACAGCGTCTTCTGGAACTGGTCGAGCCTGCCGTGCCCGGCCATGAACACGGCCTTGCGGACCAGGTCGGGGCGGGCCAGCGCCAGTTCCTGGGCGACCCGGGCACCCATCGAGGTGCCCGCGACCAGCGCGGGACCCTCGTCGAGGAATTCGATCAGCGCCGCGGTGTCGGCGACCAGCTCCTCGATCCGCATGCCGCCGGGCGCCTCGAACGACGGCGCGATACCCCGGTTGTCGAAGGTGCACACCCGGTACCCGGCCGCAACCAGCGCGGGCACCTGATGGAGTTCCCACACCCGACCGGGCGATCCGGTGCCCATGATCAACACCACCAGCGGACCGCCGCCCTTGACGTCGGTGCCCTTGGTACGGTCGCCCTTGACCTGATAGTTCAGTGCGATGCCGTTCACCGTGGCCACTGGCATGAAACAAACCTCTCTGCGGGGTTGAGCTGTCCGACACTCACGGTAACGGGACCGCCACGACCCTGCACCGGGGTGGGGTGATCGGGTCGGGAGTTCATCGGCCGTGCACGGGCGACCGATAGTATTGACTACTCGCACGCAGAGCGTTTGGAAACCGGGAGGACGAACCACTATGGCCGCCAAGAGCAGCGCCAACGACATCGCCGACGACGAGCTCGAGCCACTGGCCGACGAGACCGCTCGCCAGGCACAGCGCGTCGTCGCGGCATACGCCGAAGACGCCGACGAGTGCCGGATGCTGCTGTCGATGCTCGGCATCGGCCCCAGCTGACCCTCCGACTACCACAACCTCAAAGCGAACCCTGCGACGCGCAAAGGATGCGTGAGTGGACCAGATGATCGATAAACAGTCCAACGACCGTCCGTCCGAGAACAGCGAGTCCGTCGCGGCCACACCGACCGGTGCGGGCTCGGGGTTCGTCGTCGTCGCGAACCGGCTGCCGGTCGACCTCGAGCGCCTGCCCGACGGAACGACCAGGTGGAAGCGCAGCCCGGGTGGTCTGGTGACCGCCCTGGAACCGGTACTGCGCAGCAACAAGGGGGCGTGGGTCGGCTGGGCGGGCGTCCCGGACGTCGAAGTCGAGCCGATCATCGAAGACGGTCTGGAACTGCACCCGGTGCCGCTGACGGCGCAGGAGGTCGAGGACTACTACGAGGGGTTCTCCAACGGCACGCTGTGGCCGCTCTACCACGATGTGATCGTGCGTCCGGTCTACGACCGGGCCTGGTGGGCCGCCTATGTCGAGGTCAACCGCCGGTTCGCCGAGGAGACCGCGAAGGTGGCCGCCGAGGGCGCCACCGTCTGGGTGCAGGACTACCAGCTGCAGCTGGTACCGAAGATGCTGCGCATGCTGCGGCCCGACCTCACCATCGGCTTCTTCCTGCACATCCCGTTCCCGCCGGTCGAGCTGTTCATGCAGATGCCGTGGCGGACCGAGATCGTCGAGGGCCTGCTCGGTGCCGACCTGATCGGCTTCCATCTCCCCGGCGGCGCGCAGAACTTCCTCTACCTGGCCCGCCGACTAGCCGGTCAGCCCACCTCCCGGGGCACCATCGGCGTGCGCTCCAAGCTGGGCGTCGTGCAGGTCGGCTTCCGCACGGTGCGTGTCGGCGCGTTCCCCATCTCGATCGACTCCGCCGAGCTCGACGAACACTCCCGGCGCCGGTCGGTGCGGGAGCGGGCCGCCAAGATCCGCGCCGAGCTGGGCAATCCGAAGAACATCATGCTCGGCGTCGACCGCCTGGACTACACCAAGGGCATCGACATCCGGCTCAACGCCCTGCAGGAACTGCTGGAGGAGGGCCGGGTCGACCCCGCCGAGACGGTGATGGTGCAGCTGGCCACCCCGAGCCGTGAGCGGGTGCAGAGCTACATCAAGATGCGCGGCGACATCGAACGCCAGGTGGGCCGGATCAACGGCGAGTTCGCCCGGGTCGGCTACCCGGTCGTGCACTACCTGCACCGCCCGATCCCCCGCGACGAACTGATCGCCTTCTTCGTCGCCGCCGACGCCATGCTGGTCACGCCCCTGCGCGACGGCATGAACCTGGTCGCCAAGGAGTACGTGGCCTGCCACAGCGACCTCAACGGCGCCCTGGTGCTGAGCGAGTTCACCGGCGCCGCGGCCGAGCTGCGCCAGTCCTACCTGTGCAACCCGCACGACCTCGACAGCGTCAAGGACGCCATCATCGGCGCGCTCGACGACGACCGCGACACCAAGCGCCGCCGGATGCGCTCGATGCGCCGCCAGGTGCTCACCCACGACGTCGAACGCTGGGCGCGCGCCTTCCTCGACGCCCTCTCCCAGGGCAACGTCGCCGGGGCGGCCCTGCTCAGCGAGGACGAGGACGTGTACCGCGAGTCGCGCTGAGGCGCTCACAGCGACCTCACAGCGTGGTGGCAGCCACCTCCCAGCCGGGTGGTGGACCATGAGATCCATGAGCGGTGTGCCGGAAGCACCCGAGGCCAGGGTGCTCGTCGTCGACGACGAACCGATGATCGTCGAGTTGCTGGCGGTGAGCCTGCGCTACCAGGGTTTCGAGGTAGCGACGGCGAGCGACGGCGCCGAGGGCCTGGACAAGGCCCGCGCGTTCCGCCCGGAGGCGCTGATCGTCGACGTGATGATGCCCGGCATGGACGGCTTCGGCCTGCTGCGCCGGTTGCGCGCCGACGGCATCGACGCGCCGGTGCTGTTCCTGACCGCCCGCGACGAGGTCGAGGACAAGATCACCGGCCTGACCCTGGGCGCCGACGACTACGTCACCAAGCCGTTCAGCCTCGAGGAGGTGGTGGCCCGGCTGCGGGTGATCCTGCGCCGCTCCGGCCGGACCGCACCCGAACAGGCCAGTACCCGGCTGCGCTTCGCCGACATCGAACTCGACGACGACACCCACGAGGTGTGGAAGGCGGGCGAGCCGGTCGCCCTGTCCCCCACCGAGTTCACGCTGCTGCGCTATTTCATGGTGAACGCGGGGAGCGTCCTCAGCAAACCCCGCATCCTGGATCACGTGTGGCGCTACGACTTCGGCGGTGAGGTCGGCGTGGTGGAGACCTACGTGTCATATCTGCGCAAGAAGGTCGACACCGGTGAACAGCGGTTGATCCACACCCTGCGTGGCGTCGGGTACGTCATGCGGGAGCCGGCCGCGCGATGAGTCTGCGCGCCCGCGTCGCCCGCAGGTTCTCGGCGATCCCGCTGCGCGTGACGCTGGTGCTGATGCTGGTCGCCCTGGCCGGATTCGGTTTGATCGCTTCGGGTTTCGTCGTCACCAAGGCGATGGAGAACTCGCTGCGCAACCGCACCGACCAGCAGTTGACCGATGCCGCGATCGAATGGGAGCGCCGGGTCGGGCTGCCCGCGCCACCCCTGCCCACCCCGTCGTCGGACCGGCAGCCGCCGGGACGGTACTACCTCACCGCCGCGAGCACCGACGGCACCCGAAACATCACACTGGACAACGTCTTCGGCACCGACGCCACTCCTGACCTCCCGAATCCCCCTGCGCTCCAACCGGTCACCGTCGGCTCACAGGGCGATTCGACCGATCAGTGGCGCGTGCTGACCGTCAACGGGCATCGCGCGACCGCGACCGTGGCGTGGCCGCTCACCGAGAACATCGAGACCGTGCGCAATCTCGTCGTGTTGCAGCTGGTGGTGGGCGCGATCGTGCTGATCGCCCTGGCCGTGGCCGCCTACTTCGTGGTGCGCGGTAGTCTGCGGCCGCTGCGCCGGGTCGAGGCCACCGCGGCGGCGATCGCGGAGGGTCAACTGCATCGCCGGGTTCCGGTGCGCGGCACCGACACCGAGGTCGACCGGCTCTCGCGCTCGCTCAACAGCATGCTCACCCAGATCCAGCAGGCCTTCGCCGCGACCGCGGCCTCCGAGGCCGCCGCGCGCGAATCCGAGGCCAGGATGCGGCGTTTCGTCGCCGACGCCAGTCACGAACTGCGCACTCCGCTCACCACCATCCGCGGTTTCGCCGAGCTGTACCGGCAGGGCGCGACCGGCGATCCGGCGATGTTCATGAATCGCATCGAACACGAGGCACAGCGGATGGGCCTGCTGGTGGAAGACCTGCTCATGCTGGCCAGGCTCGACGCGCAACGCCCCGTCGACCTGACGCCGGTCGACCTGCTCGCGATCGCCGGCGACGCCGTGCACAGCGCTCGCGCGGTGGAGGCCGCGCAGGGCGAGCACCGGCCGATCACCCTCGAGATCGCCGACGGCACGGGCACCTTGGAGATCCTGGGCGACGACCACCGGCTGCGCCAGATCCTGACCAACCTGCTCAACAACGCCCGGACCCACACCCCCGACGGCACCGCGATCACGGTGCGACTGACCCCCGCCCAGGACGAGGTACTCCTCGAAGTCGCCGACACCGGCCCCGGCTTGTCCACGGAGGAATCGGCGCGGATCTTCGAGCGGTTCTATCGCGCCGACTCCTCACGCACCCGCAGCAGCGGCGGCACGGGCCTCGGGCTGTCCATCGTGGCCGCGCTGGTCGCCGCACACGGCGGCACGGTCCGGGTGCGGCGGACCTCGGGCGGCGGGGCGACCTTCGTCGTGCGGCTACCCCGAGACAACCGCGGCCCGGCCTGAGTCAGGCCGGGCCGACGGCCACGGAAACAGCGATTCTCGCGGGGATTCAGACCGGCGTGACCTGTGCGACCAGCCAGCGGTCCCCGGACTTGTCCATCGTTACCCGCACCCGGCTGCCGGAGGCGGTGCCGTTCGGGGTGTCCTTGCTGGTGGTCAGCTGGTTCAGGTAGAGCAGCACCACCGCATGCTCGGGCTCGGCCGAGACGATGCCCTCGGCCTGGGTCGTGGCCTTGACGGTGAGCTGCTTCTCCTTCGCGCCCGGCGCGATGGCTTCCTTGATCAGCTTCAGGTAGTCGTTGCGGAAGGACTCGGTCAGGCCGTCGGCCGCCTTGGGCAGCTCGGTGTCGACGGTGGCGGGCTCGTAGGTGAACATGGCGCTGACCGTGCGGCTCGCCGTGCTCATCGCGTCGCTGCGGGCCTGCTCGGTCCGGTCGTGCTGCCACAGCTGGTAGCCGCTCACCCCGAGCACCACCGCCGCGATCAGGCCGAGGGCGGCGAGGCCGCCGAAGACGATCTTCATACGCTGGCTCATCCGACGAACTCCACCTTCGACACGGTCATGCCGGTGTCGCTGTTCGACACGGTGACCCGGAATCGGTACTGCCGCGACTGCGGTTCGGGCGAGCCGTTGTTGCTCACCGTCTGCTTGGCGGCGACGAGAACCTGCGCGGAGTCGGCGTCGGCGGTGACGATGCCCGATTCGACGACCTCGCCGGAGGAGACCACATTCGCCTGCTTGACGACGTCCATGAACGGATCGACGCGACCGTCGAACTCGGTCTTGAAGTCACCGGAGGCCACCGCCAGGATGCGGTCGATGTCTTCCTTGGCCGTCTGCGCGCGGATCGTGGTGAGGTTCAGCACCGCCTGACGGGCGGTCTCGGTGTACTGCGCTCGCAGATCCTCGTCCCGGTTCACCGAGTAGGCGGTGAAGGCCGCGTAGCCGGCCCCGGCGACCAGGGCGAGGACGAGCAGGATCGCCGCGGCGAGCGCCAGGATGCCGCCACGCGCGCGAGGCGCCGCCGCGCCGCCGGTTTCGGCAGGCTCGCTCGCCGCGAGCTGGACGGTGACATCCGCCGGCTTCACCGCTGTGCCGGCGGCCGAGTTTCCGGCGATCTTCGCCGTGGCCTCCGCGTCCAGCGCCGCCGACGGTGATGCGGTTTCGCTCTTACTGATGGTGACTGTCTCGGCCGCCGTCTCCTCGACCGGTGGCCCGGCCGAGCGCGCGGCCCGCCTGCGCGGGCGGCGGTTGTCGTTGTCGTTCATCGTTGCTGCTCCTCCAACATCGCCTGCCAGCTGGCCGGCACGGTGCCCGAGCCGTCCTCGGCGATGTCACCTTGGCGGTACGTGCGTCCGTCCGTGCCCAGATAGCTGCCCGTGGACGGATCATAGGGGCGCGCTGCGGCGGGGGTCACACCGCCCGTCGATGCGCCTGCCGGTGCCGACGCCGGAGCGACCGGCTGAACCGGCCCGAACGGCGGGTTGTTGCCCTGCGGCACGAACCCCGTCCGGCACAGTTCGGGCGTGGGTGCCCGGACGCCGGGGAATTCCATGCACGGGGTGTTGCGGATGCCGCGAACCGCGATGTTCGAGTCCTGCGGCACCTTGCAGTAGAGCCCGGGTGGGGTGTCCATCGGGGTCAGGTCGCTCGGTTCCCGCCACTGATCCGCGGGCAGGAAGCCGGTGGTGCAGGCGGGCGGGTCGTTGAGCACAGTCATGAAGTCGACCATCACGCCGTACTGGATCGGCCCGCGGATAGCGGTCCGCAGCGCCGCGATCAGCGGCGGGAAGACAACCAGGAGCTGCTCCACGCTCGCGTTGTAGGTCACCCCGACCTGTCCGAGGCTCACCAGGTTGCTGGCCAGCAGCGGCAGGGTCGGGCGCAGCCCCTGGAACTGCTTGTTCACCACTTCCATCGCGGAAGGGCCGTTGTTCAACAGGCTGCGCAGGGCCGGATCGTGCTCGCGCAGCTGATCGGTGACCGTGGCCAGATCCGCCGTCCAGGAACGGATATCGTCCGCGGAACGCGTCTGGGTGTCCAGCAGCGGACCGATCTGGTCGAGCAGCTTCTTGGTGGGCTCGATATCGGTTTCGGCCTGCTGCACCAGCAGCGCGGCCGAGTCGATGAACCGCTGCAGATCGGGGCCCGCGCCGTTGAAGGCGAGGAATGCCTCGTCGATGACCTGCCGCAGGCGGGTGTCGGCGACCGACTGGAGCAGCTTGTCGGCCTGGTCCAGCATCGTGCCGACGTCCTGGGGCAGATGGGTACGCTGCTCCGGAATCACCGAGCCGTCACGCAGATTCGCCTCCGACGGCTGCTCGGTGGGCACCAGGTCGACGTACTGCTCGCCGATCGCCGAGACACTGCGCACCCACGCGCTCGCATCGGCGGGCACCTTGTAGTCGCTGTCGATCGACAGATCCGCTTCGACTCCGGCCGTCGTCAGCCGGACCGCCTCGACCTTGCCGATGTTCTGCCCGCGGTAGGAGACATTCGCGGTGGGGTAGAGACCGCCGGTGGCGGCCAGCTGCACGGTCACCGCGTATCGGCCGATGCCGAACATCGCGGGCAACTGCAGGTAGCTGACGCTCATCACGACGAGGCCGATCACCGTGAGCACCGCGAAGATCACGAGCTGGGCTCGCACGAACCGGGTGAGTTTCATCGACCCGCCCCTTCCTGGCCCGGCAGTGGCGCGGTGAGTCCGGGGATGGCGGGCAGACCGGGGATGGGCGGCAGCCCGGGCAGATTGAGCGTGGGCCCCGGGCTCGCCGGTGCGCCCAGCGGCGTGGTCGCCGGGTTGCCCGCGTCGGTCGCGGTCGACGGCGCGAACGAGCCGACGACGCCTTCGACGCCACCGAAGCGACCGCCCAGCGGAGTGCCGGTGAGCCAGTTGCTGTCGAGCCGACTGGCGGTCAGGTCGAACGTGATGAACAAGTTCATGTAGTCGCCCATGATCGCGTTGTCGATGTTCCGGATCGGGAACGGGAAGGTCGGCAGGATGCCCAGCGCCTGGACCAGGTTGTTGCCGGTGTCGGCCAGCGTCTTCAGCACGGGACCGAGACTGCGGAGATTGGCCACCAGATCGTCGCCGCTGGTCTTGATGAGTCGTTCGCTGACGTCGCCGAGCTCACCGAGCGCGGTGATCGCGGTGGTGATGTTCGCCGACCGGTCGGCCAGCGCGGTGAGCGCGGGATGGATCTGCTCGATCGCCTCGGCGATCACGTCACGCTGATCGGCCAGGCGCACCGCGAGCAGGTCCAGGCCTTCCATCGCGGCGATGATGCTGCCGGTCTGCCGCTCCAGACCGGTGGTCAGCTCGTTGAGCTGGGGCAACAGGTCGGCGATCTCGGCCTCGCGGCCGTTCACCATCGCGTTCAGCTCGGTGGTGATGGTCTCGAGCTGGGCGATACCACCGCCGTTGAGCACCACCGACAACGAGGACAGCACCTGCTCGGTGGTCGGATAGGCGCCGGCCCGCTCGAGCGGGATGACGTCGCCGTCGCGCAACTGGCCCGTCGGCGCGACCGTCGTCGGCTCGGACAGCTCGACGTGGTTGCTGCCGAGCAGACTGGTCTGGCCGATCTTGGCGACCGCGTTGGCGGGCAGGCGCACATCGGGGTTGAGCGAGACCGTCACCAGCGCGTGCCAGCCCTCGACCTCGATCCCGGTGACGTTGCCGACCTCGACATCGTCCACCCGCACCGGCGAATTCCGGGTCAGGGTGGTGACATTGGGCATCTGGATCCGCACCGTGTAGGAGCCGGCCATGCGGCCCTCGGAACCGGGCATAGGCAGGGAGTTGAGCCCGTCGAACTGACAGCCGGTGGTGCCGAGCGCGACGGCGACGCCGACGGCCAGCCCGGCGAGTGCGCGTTGGCGCCTCATCGCTGTCCTCCTGGAACGGCAAGCCCGGCAAGACCTTCGGGCACGGTGATCGGGGCGGCGGCGGGCGCCGAGTTCGGCTGGCCGGCACCGGCCAGGCTCGGGTCGCTGTACACCAGCTGCTCCGGGAAAGCCGTCACGCCGCTGGCCGGGTTGGTCATGACCGGCACGTAATTCATAGCCAGCGAACTGATCACCGGTGCCAGGAACTCCGCGCACAGGTCGGCGGACTTGTCGGAGTTGTTGTTCTCGAGCGCCCGGATCGAACCACACAGGAAGCTGAGTGGACTCGCGCTGTTGTTCAGGGCGACCGCGCCGGTGAGCGAGCCCTGAGCGGGCTTGTAGAGCTGATAGAAGTTCACCATCGCGGTCGGGCCGGAGTGCAGCACCTGTTCGAGCTGGGGCCGCTTGTCGACCAGCGTCTGGGTGACATCGGCGAGCCGCTCGACACCCTCGGTCAGCTCGCCGCCGGTGCCGTCGAGGAACCGCTTCACATCGGCGAGCGCCACATCGAGACTGTCCAGCCCGGCGCCGAGTTCTTGCGACGCGCCGGCCAGCACCGAGGACACCGACGCCAGGCGGCCACTGAACTGCACGATCTGCTCGTTGCTCGCCGAGAGCACCTCGACGAACTTCTGCAGGTTGCGAATGGTGCCGAACAGGTCGGTTCGCCCGTCGGACAGGGTGGTCATGGTCGCGGACAGTTCACGCAGGGTGTCGCGGAACTTCTTCCCGTTCCCGTCGAGGTTGTCGGCCGCGGTGTCGACGAAGCGGCCGAAGGAGCCCTGCTCGTCGTCACCGACCGGACCGAGGGCCGCCGACAACTTGGTCAGCTCGGCCTTGATCTCGTCCCACTCCACCGGCACCGCCGTGCGCTCGAGCGGAATCTGGGCCCCGTCGGCCAGTTTCGGGCCACCGTTGTAGCCGGGCGCGATCTGCACGAAGCGGGCCGCCACCAGTGACGGCGCGATGATCACGGCGCGCGCGTCCGCGGGCAGATCGACATCGCTGTCGATGCTCATCTTCACTCGTACCTGGCCCTTGCCCGGTTCGATCGAGTCGATGCTGCCGACGGTGACGCCGAGTACCCGGACCTCGTCGCCGGCGTACAGGCCGGTGGTGGAGGTGAACGACGCGGTCACCGTGTTCTTCCCGGCGCCGGTGACGAGGTAGACGCCGACCGCGACCAATGCCGCGATCACCACCACCGCCACCGCGATCGTCCAGCGCGGCAACCCGCGCACCTGCTGGCTCAAGCTCATCGCGGGGGATCCTTTTCAGCAGGAGCGATGTAGGGCGTCCTCGGGTTGGTGAAGATGTCGATCACGTCCTGCGGCACCTGTTCCGGCCAGACCAGCGCATCGACGAGCGGACGCAATTCGGTACTTGTCGCGTTCACCACGTAGGCGTTGAACCAGGGCCCGTTGCCGACCTGTTCGCCGAGCGCTGCGGCGTAGGGGCCGAGGCCGTCGAGTGCCTGGTTGAGGTTCTGTTCGTTGCGCTGGAGCAGCGCGAGCACCGAGTTCAGGCGGTCCAGCGTCGGCCGCATCTGCGGCTCGTTGTCGGCGACCAGGCCGGAGAGCTGCCTGGCCACGTCGTCGATGTAGACGACGAGCTGGTTGATCGCCGCGCGGCGCCGATCGAGTTCGCCGAGCAGTTCGTTGCCGTCGATGAGCAGCGTATTGAGCTGGGTGCTGCGGTCGGCCAGGATCTTGGTGACGTTCTGCGCCCGGGCCAGCAGGTCGGTCAGCGCCTGGTCGCGCACATTGATGCTGCGCGACAACGCGGTGACACCGTCGAGCGCGTTGCGCAGCGGGCCCGGGGTATCGGCGAAGGCCGTCGACAGGGTGTCGAGGGTCTGGTCGACCTGATCCAGATCGAGATCGCGCACGGTCCCGCCGAGATCACTCAGTGCTTCGTTGAGCGAATAGGGCGAGGTGGTGCGGTCGAGCGGGATGGTGTCGCCGGTGTCGATCGCGCCGGGACCGTTCGGCACCACGTCCAAGGATTTGCGGCCGAGTACCGTGTTCGTCTTGATCGCGGCGGTCGTCTTCTCGCCCAGCACGATCGACTCGTCGAGGTCGAACTTCACCAGGACCTTGTCACCGTCGAGGCTGACCTGCCGCACCTCGCCGGAACGCACACCGGCCACGTGCACCGGGTCGCCCGGCACCAGGCCGCCCGCATCGAGGAAGTTCGCGGTGAAGGTCGCTCCCGAACGGATGAAGGGCAGCTCGGTGAATTGCAGCGTCGCGAGCGAGATCGTCACCGCCAGAACCACACCGACGATACCGATCGTCGCCGCTGACGACTTGTTCTCATTCATTGGGCGTGCACCTTCCGGTCGCCTGCAGACCCGGTGCGTGAACTTCCATCGGCTCGCCGTTGGGGCCGCTGATCAGGAAGTTGGTACCGCAGATGTACAGCTGCAGGAAAGAACCATAGGCACCGATCCGGATGAGCTTCTTGTAGGTGTCCGGCAGCTTTCCGAGCACCCATTCGATGTGGTCGGAGCCCTCGTCCAGATTCGTGGCGAGCCTGCCGGTCTGTTCGATGGTGTTGCGCAGATCGGGGCGAGCCTGCACCAGCAGGTCGTTGAGCTCCTGGGTCGCGCCCGCGATCCGCGGCAACGCGTTGCCGATCGGGTCACGCTGCGCGGACAGGTCGCTGACCAGGCGCTGCAGTTCGTCGATGGTGGTCGCGAACTGATCACCGCGGTCGGCGATGGTGGCCAGCACGGTGTTCAGGTTGTCGATCACGCTGCCGATCAACGCGTCCCGGTCGGCCAGGGTCCTGGCGAAGTTCCCGCCGCTGTTCAGCAGAGAGACCAGCGTGCCGCCCTGTCCCTGGAAGATCTGCAGCAATGCCTCGGTGAGGTCGTTGACCTGTGCCGGATCGAGCCCGCGCAGCAGCGGCTTGAATCCGCCGAGCAGCAGGTCCAGATCCAGTGCGGGCGAGGTCTGCTCGCGACCGATGGTGTCGCCATCGGACAGGCGCCGAGCCGAGCCCGGCCCCTCCATCAGTTCCAGGTAGCGGTCGCCGACCAGGTTCTCGTATTTGATCGCCGCCCGGGTGCTGGCCAGCACCGCGTACTTGGTGTCGACGTCGAACTCGACGTGCGCGAAGTTGTCGTCGCCGACCTTCACCGAGGTCACCGAGCCCACCGGCACACCGGCGATGCGCACCTTGGCGCCCGGCAACATGCCCGAGGAGCTGGTGAACACCGCGCGATAGCCGTTCTCGCTGGAGAACCGGGCCTGACTCAAGACGATGGCCAGGCCGGCGAACACCAGCGTCATCACCACGGTGAAGATCGCCAGTTTGATCGTCGTTCCCGTGTTCCTCACCGCGTCACTCCCGGCAATCCGTCCAGCAGCAGCTGGAATACCTTTGGCACACCGTGGAATTCGTGTTGGGTGTTCGGCGTGTACACCGTGCCCTCGCTGGTATCGGTCACCAGATAGTTCGAATGGCTGTTCGGTACCCGGTCCACCACGCCCTCACAGCGCGGGCCGCCGGTGGCGTTCACCTTGGGTAGGTCGTTCGGATAGGTGTAGGGCTGGGCACCGAGCATGAAGCTGGCGTTCATGCCGACACCCGGCAGTCGTCCACCCATCATCTCCTCGGCGATCGGCACCAGCGGGCCGAGGCCGTCGATGATGCAGCGCAGTGCGGGGGCGTACTCGAACAGCAGGCCGGTCGTCGGCCGCAGCAGGTCGAGCGCGGTCACCAGATCGCGTTCGTTCTCGCGCAGTACCGATCCCACCGTGTCGGACAGCCCGATCACGTTGACCAGCACGTTGTCGAGCTGGCCCTGCATCTCGGTGATCGTCTGCGACGTACCGGTCGCGTTGTCGACCGTGCGCAACAGCGGATCGGTGACCTCGGCGTAGAGGCCGGTCACGGCGGCGGTCTTGTCCAGATCGGACTGCAGGGTCGGCAGGTACGGATTGAGTTCGCGCAGATAGCGATCCGAACGCACCAGCAGATCGCCCAGCTTGTCGCCTCGGCCTTCCAGCGCGGTGCCCAGCGCGGTCAGCGTCGCGTTGAGCTTCTCCGGCTCGACCTGGGCGAGCACATCGGACAGATGCTGGAACAGCGTGTTGAACTCGACGGTCACCGAGCTCACCGCCACCGTGCTGCCCGGGGCCAGCGCCGTGGCGGACGGCTGCTCGGGGACGACGAAGTTCACGTACTTGGCACCGAACACCGTGGTCGAGCGGATGTCGACGCCGGCGTTGGCGGGCACCAGTTTCAGCTGGTCGGGGTCGACTTCGAGCCGCAGCTGGGCCCCGTCGGCGCGCAGGTCGATGTCGGTGACCCGGCCGATCTCGACACCGCGCACCTTCACCTTGGCGTCGGGGTCGAGGACCAGGCCGGTGCGTGGCGTATCGACCAGCACCACAGCGGTGTTGGTGAACGCGCCCTGGAACAGCGCTATCGCGAGCCAGGCGCCCGCGACGAGCAGGCCGACCAGCGCGAGCGCGGCGAGCTTGCGCCCGAGCCCGCCCTGCATGGCGGCAACGAACCGATTGGTATCCATCGCGCTATCCCGAGAGGTGGAAGTTGCCGGAGGTGCCGTAGATGGCCAGCGAGATCAGCAGCGTCACTGTGACGACCGCGACCAGCGAGGCCCGCACCGCGTTACCGACCGCGACACCGACGCCCACCGGGCCGCCCGCGGCGGTGAAACCGAAGTAGGTGTGGATCAGCATGACGGCCAGCGCCATGACGATCGCCTGGATGAACGACCACAGAATGTCGCTCGGAATGAGGAACGTCGAGAAGTAGTGGTCGTAGACACCGGCCGACTGTCCGTAGATCACCACCGTCGCGAAGCGGCTGGCGAGGAAGGACGCGATCACCGCGAGCGCGTAGAGCGGCACGATCGCGATCAGGCCGGCCAGCACCCGGGTACCGACGAGGAATGGAACCGGCCGGATCGCCATCGATTCCAGCGCGTCGATTTCCTCGGCCACCCGCATCGCGCCCAGCTGGGCGGTAGCAC
The DNA here is from genome assembly GCF_032656385.1 of Nocardia canadensis. NCBI lineage: Bacteria > Bacillati > Actinomycetota > Actinomycetes > Mycobacteriales > Nocardiaceae > Nocardia > Nocardia canadensis. Next base: position 392,870 of record NZ_JAVCWB010000002.1, on the reverse strand, counting down.
CGGCGCCGATGGTGGCGGCCAGACCGATCCCGGAGATCACCGGCGCGGCGATGCGGACATTGATGAAGGCGGCGAAGAAGCCGGTCAGCGCTTCGACGCCGATATTGCCGAGCGAGCTGTAGCCCTGCACCGCGATGGTGCCGCCCGCCATCAGCGTCAGGAAGCCGACGATCACGACCGTGCCGCCGATCACCGCCAAAGCGCCACTGCCCATGCTGATCTCGGCGATCAGCCGGATGGTCTCGGTGCGGTAGTGCACCAGTGCGCGCGGCACCGAGGCGAGCGCCTTGACGAAAAAGATCGCCTTGTCACCCAGGGAATCCACGGATTTCGAGGCGCGCTCGAAACGACGGACCGTGCGCGGGAACTTGCTGCGAACAATGAATGCCATTTCGGTCACCGCACCGTGAATTTCAAGCCGATCGCGGTGACGACAACATTCACCACGAACAGGGCCATGAAGGCGAACACCACTGTTTGGTTCACCGCGTCACCGACACTCTTGGGGCCGCCTTTCACCTGCAATCCGAGATAGCAGGCGACCATTCCGGCGATCAGCCCGAACAGACCGGCCTTGATCTCCGAGATGATCAGCTCGGGCAGATTCGTCAGCAGCGGAATGCCGTTGACGAACGCACCGGGATTCACCCCCTGCAGGAAGACCGAGAAGGCGAAGCCACCGACGATGCCGACGGTGCACACGAGGCTGTTGAGCATCAACGCCACGAACATCGAGGCGAGCACGCGGGGCACGACCAGGCGGCTGACCGGGTCGATGCCGAGCACCTTCATCGCGTCGATCTCTTCGCGGATGGTGCGCGCACCGAGGTCGGCGCAGATCGCGGTGGCGCCCGCGCCGGCCACGATCAGCACCGTCACGATGGGCCCGACCTGCGTGACGGCGCCGAACGCGGCAGCCGCCCCACTGAGGTCGGCGGCACCGATCTCGCGCAACAGGATGTTGAGAGTGAAGACAACCAGCACCGTGAACGGGATCGCCACCAACAGCGTCGGCACGATCGACACGCGAGCGACGAACCACGACTGGTCGATGAACTCACGCCACTGGAACGGGCGCCGGACCGCGGCCTTGGCCACGTCCGCGCCGAGTTCGAAGAATCCGCCGACCGCCCGCAACGGGACAGCAAGGAGGTCGTTCACGCGAATTCCTCCTTCTTGGACGGGCGGATCGATCGACCCGCGTACCCGTACTGCACTGCCACCCCGTTCTGAAGACTGCCCAAAGACTAGAACATGTTCCTGTTGATGTCTGCCATTTGGGGAGACTATTACCAGGACTTTTTCACGAAATGTGCCGTCGAAACTGAAACGAAAACTGACCGAATGCCTTTTACCTCCTGTGAGCCGTCACACACCCCGAAGCTCATGTCTACCAACACCTGGACCTGTGATCAACACAACTCGGCAGACATGCCCGTCGTGGCGCGCGGCGAGCCAACACCCGGCAAATCGGTGGTTCGGCGATCAGCCCAGATCGCGCAGCGAGCGGGCCGAGAACGTGTGGTCGGCGGGACGCTCGGCAAAGTAGCCGTGCAGCGTCGAGGCGAGGTCGGCCTCGGACCATTCGGCGCCCGCGGCGTCGAAGCGGGCCTCCACCTCGGGAGCCGCCATCAGGGCGACCATCGGGCCGTAGACGACGAAGACCTGGCCGTTGACCGCGTCGGCGGCGGGCGAGGCGAGGTAGGCGACGAGCTTGGCGACATGCTCGGGCGCGAGCGGGTCGACCGACCCTTCGGGCGCCTCGGAGAACACGGCCTCGGTCATCGCGGTCCTGGCCCGCGGGCAGATCGCGTTGGACCGCACACCGAAGCGGGACAGGCCACGCGCGGCCGACAGCGTCAGCGCGGTGATGCCCGCTTTGGCCGCGCCGTAGTTCGCCTGGCCCTCCGGCCCGAGCAGGCCCGCCTCCGAGGAGGTGTTGACCAGCCGACCGTAGACCGGCGCACCCGCGGCCTTGGATGCCGCGCGCCAGTAGGCGCCCGCGTTGCGCGAGAGCAGGAAGTGTCCGCGCAGGTGCACGGCGATCACCGCGTCGAAGTCCTCGTCGGACATGTTGAACAGCATGCGGTCGCGGGTGATGCCCGCGTTGTTGACGACGATATCGAGGCCGCCGAGGGATTCCTGGGCGGTCGAGATCAGGGCGTCGGCGGTGGCGCGCTCGGCGATGCTGCCGCCGACGAACTCCGCCTTGCCGCCGAGCTCGCGAATCGCGGCGATGGTCTCGGCGGCGGCATCCTCGGTGAGGTCGTTGACGACCACCGCCGCACCCGCCGCGGCCAGCGCGAGGGCCTCGGCGCGGCCGAGACCGGCGCCTGCGCCGGTCACGATCGCGACCCGGCCGTCCAGTGAAGTCTGCATCACACTCATCGGGCCGACTCTAGAACGTGTTTCACTATCCGACAAGAGTCGATCACGCCAACCTCAGCGCGGCCTTGGGACACTGCGCCACCGCCTCCTCGACGTCGGCGACGCGATCGTCGGCCACATCGCCCTCGAGCACGTGCAGGTTGTCGTCGTCATCGAGTTCAAACATGTCAGGGGCGATTCCTACGCACACGCCGTTCGCTTCGCAGCGGTCGAAATCGACGATGATCTTCATGAGAACTTCCTTCCACGCGGTCTCCGCGACACTAACCCAGACAGCACGGTCCGCGAGGCGGAACAGCTGCCGATTCACTGTCAATACTGGAACATGTTCCAGTTCATATGCAATGATCGGTTTCGGCGGGGCCCACCCCCTGCGCCCCGCCGACGTCCGTTTTCGCAGCTGAGACCGAGGTAGGAACCATGCGCGTCGCGTATACGCCGCAGCAGGAAGAATTGCGCGCCGAGCTGCGCGAGTATTTCGCCCAGCTGATGACGCCGGAACGGCGCGCGGCGCTGAGCCTGCAGACCGGCGAGTACGGCGAGGGCAATGTCTACCGCGAGGTCGTGCGCCAGATGGGCCGCGACGGCTGGCTGACGCTGAGCTGGCCCAAGGAGTACGGCGGCCAGGACCGCACGACGATGGATCAGCTGATCTTCGTCGAGGAAGCCGCCATCGCCGGCGCGCCCGTGCCGTTCCTGACGCTCAACTCGGTCGCGCCGACGATCATGCAGTACGGCACCGAGGAGCAGAAGAAGTTCTTCCTGCCCAAGATCGCCTCGGGTGAACTGCACTTCGCCATCGGTTACTCCGAGCCCGGCGCGGGCACCGACCTGGCCTCGCTGCGCACCGCCGCGGTGCGCGACGGCGACGACTTCGTCATCAACGGCCAGAAGATGTGGACCAGCCTCATCGCCTACGCCGACTACATCTGGCTGGCGGTGCGCACCGACCCGACGGCCAAGAAGCACAAGGGCATCTCGATGTTCATCGTGCCGACCGACGTCGAGGGCTTCTCCTGGACGCCGGTGCACACGATGGCCGGGCCCGACACCAGCGCCACCTACTACCAGGACGTGCGGGTGCCCGCCTCCTCGATGGTCGGGCCGGAGAACGGCGGCTGGTCGCTGATCACCAACCAGCTCAACCATGAGCGCGTCGCGCTGACCTCGGCCGGGCCGCTCTCGCTCGCGGTCAACCAGACCGTCCAGTGGGCGCGCGAGACCACCGGACCCGACGGCAAGCGGGTGATCGACCAGGAGTGGGTGCGCCTGAACCTGGCGCGCGTCTACGCCAAGGTCGAATACCTCAAGCTGCTGAACTGGGAGATCGCCAGCCGTGCCGACCAGGGCGGCGAGGCGGCGCCCAAGCCGTGGGACGCCTCCGCGTGCAAGGTCTACGGCACCGAGCTGTCCACCGAGGCCTACCGCCTGTTGATGGAGGTCGTGGGCTCGCACGGTTACCTGCGCCAGGACTCCCCCGGCGCGGCGATGCTCGGCCGGCTCGAGCGGATGCACCGGGCCGCGCTGATCCTCACCTTCGGCGGCGGCACCAACGAGGTGCAGCGCGACATCATCGCCATGACCGCCCTGCGCCAGCCCGCGTCCGCCCGCTGACCTGAGAAAGCCGGTATCCCCTCATGGATTTCACCCCTACCGAAGCCCAGACCGATCTCGCCCGGCTGACCGGCGAGATCTGCGCCAAGCTGGTCACCGCCGACCGCCTGCGCGAGCTCGACACCGCGGGCCGCTACGACGAGCAGCTGTGGAAGTCGCTCGCCGAGACCGGCGTGCTGGCCGCGGCCCTGCCGGAAGACCTGGGCGGCAGCGATTTCGGCATGCTCGAGCAGACCGCGATCCTGCGTGAACTCGGCCGCGTCGTCGCCGCGGTCCCCTACCTGTGGTCGATCGTCATCGGCGCGGGCGCGCTGGCGAAGTTCGGCGACGCCGACCAGCGTCAGCTGGCCGCGCGAGCGGGCCGGGGCGAGGTCGTGCTCACCGCGGCGCTGGCCGAGGAACTGCGCGCCACCACCGCCGCGCCGGGCATCGTCGCCGAGCCCGCCGGTGCGGCCTGGACGCTGACCGGCACCGCGACCACCGTCGCCTACGCCGATCGCGCCGAGCGAATCCTGGTGCCCGCCATCACCTCCAACGGTGTCGGCGTCTTCGTGATCGACCCGGACCACGCCTCGGTCACCCGCACCGCCCAACAGGTCGTCGACCTGAGCCCCGAATTCGTCGTCGAGCTCGCCGCCACCCCGGCCACTCTGCTCGGCAGCATCGAGTCCGGCGCCGACGTCCTCACCTGGCTGCGCGAACACGCCTGGCTCGGCTTCTCGGCCCTGCAACTGGGCACCCTGGAGCGCGCGCTCGAGCTGACCGCCGAGCACACCCGCACCCGCGAGCAGTTCGGCAAGCCGATCGGCTCGTTCCAGTCCGTCGCCCAGCGCCTCGCCGACGCCTACATCGACATCGGCGGCCTGCGCCTGACGGTCACCCAGGCCGCCTGGCGCCTGTCCGAGGACCTCCCCGCCGCCGAGGCCATCCACATCGCCAAGTTCTGGGCGGCCGACGCGGGCCACAAGGTCGCCCACACCGTCGTCCACGTCCACGGCGGTCTCGGCATCGACCGCGACCACATCGTCCACAACTACTTCACCGCCGCCAAACACCACGAATTCGCCCTCGGCGGCGCCACTCCCCACCTCCTCGCCCTCGGCGCGGAACTGGCGGGCTGAACCCCAACCGGTGACGGCGGCGGGCCGGGCTGTTCGATCAGCCCGGCCCGCTGTCGTTCCGACGAGCGAGGTTCGGGTCAAGGGAGATCCCCGTCAGTGAAGCGCGGGATCGCCTGGCAGAGGTCATCGCGGCCGCAGAGTCCGGCAAGGTCGTGCATCTGACTCGGCACGGCCGACGCGTTGCCGCCGTGGTACCCGAGTCCATGGCCGAAGCGGCCGACAGCCAGGTCCGGGCACTATCGAAACAATTCGCCGAGCGTCATAGGAGCCTGCTCGACAGGCTCGCCGAATGACCGCGGCGGAGATCTACTACCTCGCCGACGCCGATCTCCGCGCCATCGCCGACGATGTGACGGGACAGCACACTGTCCGCGATGCGGGCCTGCTCGCTTCAGCCGCGGCCCGTCCGCAGGCCACAGTTTTCGGCGCCGACGCCTATCCGACGCTCTGGGAGAAGTCTGCGGCGCTGCTCCATTCGATCGCGGCCAACCGCCCGCTCGTCGACGGGAACAAGCGGCTCGCCATCGCCGCGGCGATCATCTTCCTGGCCCGCAACGGGATCGATACGACAGCGCTCGACGAAGACCTTGCCTACGACCTCATGATCGATGTCGCCAGCGGCAAGATCGACGACGTCTCGACCATCGCCGCCCGCCTGATAGCCGTCCTGAAGCAGTAGTTCCCCGATCAGTCGATCGGCGACGAGGTGAGATAGCGCTGGATGACCGGGGCGACGTCGGCGACGATCGCATCGGGGTGCATCTCGACGACCGGGGGTAGGCGCAGGATGTAGCGGCACAGGGCGAGGCCGAGGAGCTGGGTGACGACCAGGCCGCCGCGGCGGGGGGCGTCGGCGGGGTCGCCGAAGCACAGGACCGCGGGCAGGACCTGTTCAGCGAAGATCGCGCGGACGCGGTCGGCCACCTTGTCGTCGGTGATCGCCGAGCGCAGCAAGATCAGCATGACCGCGCTGTCGTGGCCCTCCCAGATCGCCAGGAACCGCCGGACCAGCACCTCACCGATGGCATCGGGAGGTGCCGCGGCCAGGTCGGGCAGGTCCAGGTCGATCTGCACGGCCGCGGCGAAGAGCCCGTCCTTGTTCCCGAAATAGCGCATGACCATGGACGGGTCTATCTCGGCGTCGGCGGCGATGGCACGGATGGTCGCCTTCGCATAACCGTCGACGGCGAACCGCGCGCGGGCGGCGTCGAGGATGACGGCCTTGGTGGCGTCGGAGCGGCGGACCGGGGAATTCTGCTCGGCGGACTTCACGCCAACAAGTGTAGGCCAACAACTGTTGACATCGCGAGCACCTCGGCCTACCGTTATGCCTACAAGCGTTGGCAAACAAGCGTTGACCAGGAGTCGTCATGACCGCCACCTCCCTGCCCGAAGCCACGTCCGTTGTCATCGTCGGCGCGGGCCCCGCCGGTCTCACCGCCGCGATCGTGCTCGCGGAAGCGGGCGTCGACCACGTCCTCGTCGATCGGCTCGGCGAAGGCGCCAACACCTCGCGCGCCGCGGTCGTGCACGCCAGGACCCTGGAGGTGCTCGACGAACTCGGCATCGCGAAAGAACTCGTCGCGCGCGGCATCAAGGTCCCCACCTTCAAGGTGCACGACGGCCCGAAGACGTTGGCCACCATCGCCTTCGACGACCTGCCGACCGGCTACCCCTACACCCTGATGATCCCCCAGGACGTCACCGAGCAGGTCCTGCTCGACCGGCTGCACCAGCTGGGCGGCACCGTCCACCGCCCGCTCACCGTCGAGCGGGTCACCGACGAGAACGGCTGTGTGACAGTCGAGTACACCACCGCCGACGGCGCGGTGGGCACCATCACCGCCGACTACCTGATCGGCGCCGACGGCATGCACAGCGTCGTCCGCGAGCAGGCGGGCATCGGCTTCACCGGCGACACCTACCCGGCGTCGTTCGTCCTCGCCGATGTCCGGATGAGCTGGCCGACCCCGCGAACCGAAGTTTCGCTGCATCTTTCACCGGAGGGCGTCACCGTGGTCGCGCCGCTGCCCGACGCGGCGCAGCAGCGCTACCGCGTCGTCGCCACCGTCGACGAGGCTCCCGAGCACCCGACCCTCGACGACATCCAGACTCTCCTCGACGCCCGGGGTCCGGCGGGCGAGGTACGGGTCGACGAAGTGCTGTGGAGCTCGCGGTTCCGCGTGCACCACCGCGTCGCCGACCACTACCGCGCGGGCCGGGTCCTGCTCGCGGGCGACGCCGCCCACGTACACAGCCCGGCGGGCGGCCAGGGCATGAACACCGGAATCCAGGACGCCGCGCTGCTCGCCCAGTTGCTGGCGAAAGTGGTATCAGGCGAACCGGATTCGCTGCTGGACGAGTACGAGACCGTGCGCAGGCCGATCGCGCTGGACGTCGTCGCCTTCACCGACCGGATGACCCGCATGGCCACCCTGCAATCGGCGCCGGCTCGCACCGCGCGCAATACCGCGCTGCGCCTGCTCACCGGCATCCCCGCGGTTCGCGGCAAGCTGGCCTACCAGCTCGCCGAACTCGCCAACCGCTGACACACGAGCGGGGCCCTTCCGGCGACATCGCCGGAAGGGCCCCGCTCCCTGTCGATACCTACGCCGAGCCGGCGTCGGCGTGCTCGTCGGCAGGTCGCTCGTCGGTCTGCGCCTTGGCCCACCGGTAGTCCGGCTTGCCCGCGGGCGAGCGCTTGATCTCGTCGACGAACCACAGGCTGCGCGGCTGCTTGTACGACGCGATTTCCTGGGTCAGCACCGGCTTCAGATCGGCCAGGGTCGGGCGCTTGTCACCGCGACACTGCACGACCGCGACCACCCGCTGTCCCCAGCGCGCGTCCTCGACACCGACGACGAGCGCGTCGAAGATGTCCGGATGCGCCTTGAGCGCGCCCTCGACCTCTTCGGGGTAGATCTTCTCGCCACCACTGTTGATGCTGACCGAACCACGGCCGAGCATGGTGACGGTGCCGTCCTCCTCGACGCGCGCGAAGTCGCCGGGGATCGCGTAGCGAACGCCGTTGAACTCCTTGAACGTCGCGGCCGACTTGACCTCGTCCTTGTAGTAGCCGAGCGGGATGTGGCCGCTGCGCGCCAGCAGGCCGACGACGCCGGAACCCGGCTCGACCGGATTGCCTTCCTCGTCGAGCACCTGGGTCGCCGCGTCGATCTTCACCCGCGGGCCGCCGGTGTGGGTCTGGCCCTTGGCGATCGTGGCCAGACCACCGAAACCGGTCTCCGAGGAACCGATGGAGTCGGTGAGCAGCCGGTTGGGCAGGAGCTCGAGGAACTTGTCCTTCAGCGGCGGCGAGAACAGCGCGGCACTGCTGGCGAGCACGTACAGCGACGAGAGGTCGTAGGGCTCACCGGTTTCCGGGTTGCCTTCCTCGAGCGCGTCGAGCATCGGCCGCGCCATCGCGTCGCCGGTGATGAAGATCAGGTTGATCTTGTGCTTGTCGACGGCCTGCCAGACCCCGTGCCCGCTGAACTCGGGGATCATCACGGCCTTGCCGCCACCGAACAGGCTGTGGAAGGTGGCCCACTGCGCGCCGCCGTGGATCATCGGCGGAATCGGGTAGCGCACCATCTGCGGGTTGGCCGCGCCGATCTTGGCCAGCTCCCACTCGTCCTTGGTGTACTCGCCGGTGATGAAGTTGATGCCGGCGCCGAGCACCCGCCACACGTCCTCGTGGCGCCACATCACGCCCTTGGGCAGGCCGGTGGTGCCGCCGGTGTAGAGCATGTAGATGTCGTCGGGCGAGCGCTCGCCGAAGTCGCGCTCACCGGAGGAGGCGGCCAGCGCCGCCTCGTACTCCACGGTGCCGGGCGCGGTCGGCCCGTCGGTGCCGTCCTCGACGACGAGCACCGTCTTCAGGTCGGGCACCTTGGGCAGGACCGCTTGCACCTTGTCGGTGTAGCGGCGCTCGTGGATCAGCGCGACCATGTCGGAGTTGTCGAAGATGTGCAGCAACTCGTTCTCGACGTAGCGGTAGTTGACGTTGATCATCACCGCCCGCGCCTTGAAGATCGCGACCATCGCTTCGACGGCTTCGACAGTGTTGCGGGAGTAGATTCCGACTTTGTCGCCGGGTTTCACACCCTGTTCCAGCAGGTAGTGGGCCAGTTTGTTGGCCCGCTCCTCCAGTTCGGCGTAGGTCGACTCGCGATGTTCGCCGACCAGCACGATCCGGTCGGGCATCAGGTCGACGGCGTGTTCGACGAGATCGGCTATGTTGTAGCTCACAGGAACAAAAATAGAACGTGTTACTGTTTCTGACAAGGGGGTGGCGCGTCAGCGCGCCGTGACACAGCTCGAACGTCAGGAGATATCGAATGGCCCACTGTCTGGTCGAGAAGCGAGGCCACGTCCTCATCGTCACCATGAATCGACCGGAGGCGCGCAACGCCCTCTCGGGCGAGATGATGGCGATCATGCGCGACGCCTGGGACCAGGTGGACAGCGATCCTGATATCCGCGTCGCGATCCTCACCGGCGCGGGCGGGGCCTTCTGCGCCGGGATGGACCTGAAGGCGATGAGCTCACAGCATCCTGGGGACACCGCCTCCGAGGGCAGCTGGGACCCCGCCTACCTCCCCGCGCTGCTGAAGGGGCGGCGACTGTCCAAGCCGCTGATCGCGGCGGTCGAGGGCCCGGCCATCGCCGGTGGCACCGAGATCCTGCAGGGCACCGATCTGCGCGTGGCCGGGGAAAGCGCCAAGTTCGGCGTCTCCGAGGCCCGCTGGGGCCTGTTCCCGCTCGGCGGTTCCGCGGTGCGGCTGGCCCGGCAGATCCCGTACACGGTGGCCGCTGATCTGCTGCTGACCGGTCGCCACATCACTGCCGCCGAGGCCAAGGAGATCGGCCTGATCGGCCACGTGGTCCCCGATGGCACCGCCCTCGACAAGGCTTTGGCGCTGGCCGGCCAGATCGCCGACAACGGCCCGCTCGCCGTCCAGGCGATGCTGCGCACGCTGCGCGAAACCGAGGCGATGCCGGAGAACGAGGCGTTCCCCATCGAGGCGAAGATCGGCATCGAGGTGTTCAGATCCGCCGATGCCAAGGAAGGGCCGCGCGCCTTCGCGGAGAAGCGCAAGCCGAACTTCACCGGGCAGTAGGACGGTCGCCGGTCGCACTGCCGCTGCGCCCCGACCTCGAGGAGAGGCCGCCGCGCAGTGGCGGTTCGCGGCCGTCCCGCCGGTCAGGTGCCGTTGCGTAGGCGACGTAGGAGCGAGCAACGATGCCCGACCGACGGGACACAAGGGGCCGCGAACTCGAGCGCGCCGGCGCTCCAACTACCCCGGGTAGTTCATGTAGAACGGCTCCCACTGGTGACCGTCGGGGTCGAGGAACGTGCGGCCGTGCATGCCCACCTGGGCCTCCTGGGCGCGCTTGTCCTCGTTGACCTGCTCGGTCGCGCCGGCGGCGACGGCCGCGTCGGTCAGCGCGTCGACCTCCTCGGCGCTGGCCAGCGAGAGCGCGTAGCCCGCGGCGGCGGTAGTGATCGTGTCGGCGATCGGGCGGGTGCTGAAGGTCGAGAAGAACGGCTTGGTCAGCAGCATCAGACAGATGTTGTCGTCGATGACGATGCACGACGCGTTCTGATCGGTGAAGTCCTCGTTGACCTTCCAGCCCAGCGCCTCGTAGAAGCTCTTCGAGCGGTCGAGGTCGGCGACGGGGAGGTTGATGAAGATCATCTTGCTGCTCATGGGTGTCAGCCTTTCGGGGGCGTCGTTGCGGTCTCGTTCCTGTAGACGCCGCGATGCCCGCCGATTCATCGCCGAGCGGTGAACTTCCCGGAATCTCGCTGGTCCGTTTTCTCCTCTGTCGGCTGTCGGACCCCTGTGGCATCGTGGGAAACTATGAGCGACGCCACAACCGCTACCACCGGCCCGGACCCCGCCGTACTGGCCGAATTCGAAACTCACCGGCGCGAATTGTGCGCGTACGCCTACCGCATGCTCGGCTCCTCGTTCGAGGCCGAGGACGCGGTACAGGAGACCTTCACCCGCGCCTGGCGCTCCTACGATTCGTTCGAGGGCCGCGCGAGTCTGCGCTCGTGGCTGTACAAAATCGCCACCAATATCTGTCTGGACATGCTCGACCGGCCGCAGAGCCGAGCCAGACCGATGGACCTCAACGGTCCGGGTCGCCCCGACTCCCCGCTGCCCGCCCCGCAGCCCGACTACGTGTGGATCGAGCCGATCCCCAACGCCCTGGCCTTCGGCGCCGATCCGGCCGAGCACGCCTCGGCCAAGGACACGCTGCGCCTGGCCTTCGTGGCCGCCTGCCAGCATCTGCCCGCCACCCAGCGCGCCATCCTGATCATGCGCGAGGTGCTGCGCTTCTCCGCGGGCGAGACCGCCGAGGCGCTGATGATGTCGCCCGCGTCGGTGAACAGCGCGCTGCAACGGGCCCGCGCCACCATGTCGAAGGTGCAGCCGACCGTCACCGACGGGTTCGACGAGAGCGATCCCGAGCAGCGCAAGCTGGTCGACGATTTCGTGAAGGCCTTCGAGGCCTACGACATGGACGCGCTCACCACCCTGCTGAAAGCCGATGTGGCGCTGTCGATGCCGCCGTTCGATCTCTGGATCTCCGGGCCGGAGAATGTGGCCGCGTTCATGCTCAGCACCGGCAGCGCGTGCCGCAATTCGCGGATGGTTCCCCTGGAAGGCGCCAACGGGCTGCCCGCCTTCGGCCACTACAAGCCGAGCGAGGAGCCCGGCGTGTGGGTGCCGTGGTCGATCACGGTGCTCGAGCTCGAGGGCGACATCATCTCGGGCCTGAACTTCTTCCTCGACACCGAGAAGTTGTTCCCGCTCTTCGGGCTCGCGCCGGAGTGGCGCGAAGCCGTCTGAGCGGGAACATCATTCACAGCAGGCGGCGCTTGTACAGCTTGCCGTTGGGATCACGGGGCAGCTCCGCGCGGTATTCCACCGTGCGGGGCAGCTTGTACTTGGCGAGCTGACCGGCCGCGAACTCGAGGATCTCGGCGGTGAGCGCCTCGTCGCCCGCGGTGCCGTCGACCGGCTGCACGAACGCCTTGACCTGCTGGCCCCAATCCGGGTCGGGCACACCGAGAACCGCCACGTCAGCCACCTTCGGGTGGCTCATCAGCACACCCTCGATCTCGGCCGGGTAGATGTTCACGCCGCCGGACAGGATCAGGTCGGAGCGGCGGTCGCAGAGGAACAGGTAGCCGTCCTCGTCGAGGTAGCCGATGTCGCCGACGGTGAACAGGTCACCGACGCGCGACTCCTCGGTCTTCTCCTTGGCGTGGTGGTACTCGAAGCTGGAGACGCCCATCTTCATGTAGACCATGCCCTCTTTGCCCGCGGGCAGTTCGGAGCCGTCGGTCTCGTCGAGGATCTTGATGACCGACCACGGCCAGGCCTTGCCGACCGAACCGGGCTTGGACAGCCACTCGGTCCCGTTGATCACCGTGCCGCCGCCCTCGGTGGCGGCGTAGTACTCGGTGACGACCGGACCCCACCACTCGAGCATCTGCCGCTTGGTGGCCTGCGGGCACGGCGCGGCACCGTGCACCATGCTGCGCAGCGAGGACACGTCGTAGCGGGCGCGCACGTCCTCGGGCAGGGCGAGCAGGCGGTGGAACTGGGTGGGCACCATGTGGCTGTGGGTCACCTTGTGCCGCTCGATCAGGGCGAGCATGTCCTCGGGGTCCCACTTGTCCATCAGCACCAGCTTGTGGCCCATCTGGATGGAGATCGTCGAGAAGTTCAGCACGGCCGTGTGATAGAGCGGCGAGCCGCAGATGTGCACGTGCTCGTCGTAGGGCGCGAGTTCGAACAGGGCGAAGAAGGCCTTGTTCGGCGCGGGGACCTGGTCGGGATCGGCGCCGGTCAGCGGGCGGCGAACGCCCTTGGGGCGCCCGGTGGTGCCCGAGGTGTAGAGCATCGGCGCGCCGACCGAACGCTCGTCGGGACGACCGGTGTCGGCGGCACCGAGCCACGACACCGGGCGGAAACCCTCGATGGTGCCCGCGGAGAAGCGGGCGTCGGCGGACAGTTCGGCGAGGTCGGCGGCCTCGGCGGCGGTGGCGGCGAACCGCTCACTGGCCAGGAAGGCCGAGGCCTCGCTGTCGCCGAGGATGTAGGCGATCTCCGGCGCGGTGAGGTGCCAGTTCACCGCGACGATGTACAGGCCCGCCTGGTAGGCGGCGAAGTACGCGGCGATCGCCTCCACACCGTTGTGCAGCATGCTGACGACCACGTCGCCGGTGCGCAATCCGATGCCGCGTAGTCCGTTGGCGTAGCGGTTGGCGAGGGTGGCCAATTCTCGATAGGTGATCTCCCTGCCGTCCGGGTCGACGACGGCGATCCGCTCGGGATCGGCCGCGGCGATATTCCACAGTCCGAGGACTTCCGTTGTCTGCTGGCTGCTCACCCCATCGAATTTAGAACCTGTTCTACTCGGTTACAAGGGCTTGGAGTCGACGAAGTTGTTCGGCATCGGAAACCGAGATCAGCATCATCGTCACGCCGGCGTCCTCCCATTCCTTCAACCGGGTGCGCACGTGCGCCTCGTCGCCGAAGATCGCGGTGTCGGTGATCAGCTCGTCGGGCACCGCGGCGGCGGCCTCGGCCTTGCGGCCGGACTGGAACAGCGCGGAGATCTCGTCGACCTCGGCGCTGTAGCCCATCCGCTTGTAGACCTGCGCGTGGAAGTTCAGCTCCGGCGCGCCCATACCGCCGATGTAGAGCGAGGTGACCCACCGCATCCGCTCGATCTCGGCGGCCGGGTCGTCGGTGAGCACCACCTGTGCGCTCGCCGCGATCTCGAAATCGGCCCGGCCGCGCCGCGCGCCCGGCCGCGCGAAGCCCTCGTCGAGCCACTCGTTGTACATGCCGGCCAGGCGCGGGGCGTAGTAGATGGCCAGCCAGCCGTCGGCGATCTCGGCGGTCTGGGCGACATTCTTCGGCCCCTCCGCACCCAGCCAGATCGGCAGGTCGGCGCGCAGTGGGTGCACGATCGGCTTGAGCGGTTTGCCCAACCCGGTAGCGCCGGGTCCGGTGTAGGGCAGGCCGTAGTGCTTGCCATCGGAGGTCACCGGGGCCTCGCGGGCCAGCACCTTGCGCACGATGTCGACGTACTCACGGGTGCGGCGTAGCGGCTGCGCGAACGGCTGCCCGTACCAGCCCTCCACCACCTGCGGGCCGGAGACGCCGAGGCCGAGGATGGCCCGGCCGCCGCTGAGGTGGTCGAGGGTGAGCGCGTGCATCGCCGCCGCCGCGGGCGTGCGGGCCGAGAGCTGCGCGACCGAGGTGCCGAGGCGCACCCGCTCGGTCGAGGAGCCCCACCAGGCCAGCGGCGTGAAGGCGTCCGAGCCCCACGACTCGGCCGCGAACACCGCGTCGAAGCCCGCTTCCTCGGCCGCGATCACCAGCTCGCCGGCGTTGGCGGGCGGCTGCGCACCCCAGTAACCGAGTTGCAGTCCGAATTTCATGACCGACGCCCTTTCCGGCGAATCCTTGCCAGCAGAATAAGAACCTGTTCTACTCGATATCGTGACCCAGGGGAATACCGCAGTGGAAGTATTGAGTGCACCCCTTCGGGTGCAGTTCGACTACACCAGGTCCGTCGGACCCATCATCGGCGCCTTTCTGACCGGACTGCGCGACCGCCGGATACTCGGCGTGCGTGGCAGTGACGGCCGGGTATTGGTGCCGGCGCAGGAATACGACCCGATCACCTCGGCCCCGCTGGCCGAGCTGGTCCAGGTCGAACCGACCGGCACGGTGCAGTCGTGGACATGGGTGGCCGAGCCGCTGCCCGGACAGCCGTTCGATCGCCCGTTCGCGTGGGCCCTCGTCCAGCTGGACGGCGCCGACACGGCGATGTTGCACGCGCTGGATGTGACCGACCCGAGCCAGGTGCGCACGGGCCTGCGGGTGCGGGTGCGCTGGGCCGAGGAACGGACCGGCACGATCCACGACATCGCCTGCTTCGAGCCGGGCGAAGGTGCCGCGGCACCGGCCGAGACGTCCGCGGACACCGCCGAGCCGGTGACCATGCTGACCACACCGGTCGACATGCACTACAAGCACACGGCGTCGCCGCAGGAGAGCGCCTACCTGCGCGGTCTCGCCGAGGGCAAGCTGATCGGCGGCCGCTCCGAGGCGGGCGGGCGGGTCTACTTCCCGCCGCGCGGTGCCAACCCGACCGACGGCACGCCCACCGACGACCTGGTCGAGCTGCCCGACAAGGGCACCGTGACCACCTTCTGCATCGTGAACGTGCCGTTCCTCGGCCAGCGGATCAAGCCGCCGTACGTGGCCGCCTACGTGCTCCTCGACGGCGCCGACATCCCGTTCCTGCACCTGGTCCTCGGCTGCGAGGCGTCCGAGGTACGCATGGGCATGCGGGTCGAAGCCGTGTGGAAACCGCGTGCGGAATGGGGCCACGCGCTGGCCAATATCGACCACTTCCGGCCGAGCGGCGAGCCCGATGCCCCGTACGAGTCCTACCAGCACCACCTCTGAGAGGCGACGTTGAGTACACCAGAAATCGCGGTGGTCGGGTTCGCCCACGCACCGCACGTGCCGGAGACCTTCGGCACCACCAACGGCGTCGAGATGCTCGTGCCGTGCTTCCAGCAGCTCTACGCCGACCTCGGCATCACCAAGACCGATATCGACTTCTGGTGCTCCGGGTCCTCGGATTACCTGGCGGGACGGGCGTTCTCGTTCATCTCCGCCGTCGACGCGATCGGCGCGGTGCCGCCGATCAACGAGTCGCATGTGGAGATGGATGCCGCGTGGGCGCTCTACGAGGCCTGGGTGAAGCTGCTCTCCGGTCAGGCGCAGACCGCGCTCGTCTACGGCTTCGGCAAGTCGTCGGCGGGCACCCTGCGGCAGGTGCTGAGCAGGCAGCTCGATCCGTATCTGGTCGGTCCGCTGTGGCCCGACGCCGTCTCGGTCGCGGGCCTGCAGGCGCGCGCCGGACTGGACGCGGGCCGCTGGACCGAGCGGGAGATGGCCGCCGTCGCCGGTGGTGACATCGAATCCCTGCTCGCCGAACCGTATGTCGCCGATCCGCTGCGGGCGCACGATATCGCCCCGATCACCGACGGCGCGGCCGCGATCGTGCTCGCGGTCGGCGACCGGGCCAGGGAGCTGTGCGAGCGTCCCGCGTGGATCACCGGGATCGCGCACAATATCGACGCCCAGGCGCTCGGTGGCCGCGATCTGACCCGCTCGCCATCCACCACCAGGGCGGCCGCGGCCGCGACCCGCGGTGAGACCAGCTTCGATCTGGCCGAACTGCACGCGCCGTTCAGCCATCAGCAGCTGATCCTGGCCGAGGCGATCGGCCTGTCCCCCGAGACCCCGGTCAACCCGTCCGGCGGTGCGCTCGCGGGCAACCCGATGTTCGCGGCGGGCCTGGAGCGGATCGGCAACGCCGCCACGGCCATCATCTCCGGCACCGCCGACCGGACCCTCGCTCATGCGACCAGCGGCCCCGCGCTGCAGCAGAACCTGGTCGCCGTTCTGGAATCGGAGGCACGATGAGCTTCCCCGCGGCGGTGCTCGGCACCGGCCAAACTCATCACGTGACGAAGCGCGCGGACGTGTCCATGGCGGGCATGTGCCGTGAAGCGATCGATCGCGCGCTCGAAGATTCGGGCCTGACCATCGACGAGATCGACGCCGTCGTCGTCGGCAAGGCGCCCGACTTCTTCGAGGGCGTCATGATGCCCGAGCTGTATCTCGCCGAAGCCCTCGGCGCCATCGGCAAGCCGCTGCTGCGCGTCCACACCGCCGGCTCGGTGGGCGGCTCGACCGGTGTCGTGGCCGCCAACCTGGTGCAGGCCGGCGTGCACGGCAAGGTCCTGGCGATCGCGTGGGAGAAGCAGTCGGAGTCGAACGCCATGTGGGCGTTGTCGATTCCGGTGCCGTTCACCATGCCGGTCGGCGCGGGCGCGGGCGGCTATTTCGCCCCGCACGTGCGCTCCTACATCCGGCGCTCCAACGCCCCGATGCACATCGGCGCGATGGTGGCGGTGAAGGACCGGCGCAACGGCGCGAAGAACCCACTCGCCCACCTGCACCAGCCCGACATCACCCTCGAGTCGGTCCTCGCCTCCCAGATGCTGTGGGACCCGATCCGTTTCGACGAGACCTGTCCGTCCTCCGACGGCGCCTGCGCCCTGGTGATCGGCAATGCCGAGGCCGCGGCGGCGGTCGAGGCCCAGGGCAAGAAGGTCGCGTGGGTGCACGGCACCGCGATGCGCACCGAGCCGACCACCTTCTCCGGTCGTGACCAGGTCAATCCGCAGGCGGGCCGGGACGCGGCCGCCGCGCTGTGGAAGGCCGCCGGGATCACCGATCCGCTCGAGGAGATCGACGTCGCCGAGATCTACGTGCCGTTCTCCTGGTTCGAGCCGATGTGGCTGGAGAACCTGGGCTTCGCGGCCGAGGGCGACGGCTGGAAGCTCACCGACAAGGGCGAGACCGAGATCGGCGGCCGGATCCCGGTCAACCCGTCCGGCGGCGTGCTCTCCTCCAACCCGATCGGCGCCTCCGGCCTGATCCGCTTCGCCGAGGCGGCCAAGCAGGTCATGGGCCGGGCGGGCGCCTACCAGGTCGAGAACGCCCGCAAGGCGATGGGACACGCGTACGGCGGTGGCTCCCAGTACTTCTCGATGTGGGTCGTGGGAAGCGAGCGACCGGAATGAAGTTCACCCTCGGTGTCGCGCTGAGCCCGCTCGACCAGCTCACCGAGCTGGCCAAGACGGCCGAAGAGTGCGGATTCACCTCGATCGGCCTGCCCGACTCGCTGTTCTACATGAAGTCACAGGCCGCCGACTATCCGTACACGCCGGACGGCAGCCGGTTCTGGGGTCCGGAGACGCCGTGGGTCGACCCGCTGATCGCCGCGGCGTCGATGGCCGCGGTGACCAGCACGCTGCGGTTCTACACCAATGTCCTCAAGCTCGGCTCGCGCAATCCGCTGCTGCTGGCCCGCCAGGTCGGCTCGATCGCCAACATGTCGGGCAACCGCTTCGGCTTCGGCATCGGGATCGGTTGGGCACCGGAGGAATTCGAGTGGTGCGGGGTGCCGTATGCCCGCCGCGGCGCCCGCGTCGACGAGATGATCGAGATCATCCGGCTGGTCCTCGACGGCGGCATGGTCGAGTACCACGGCGAGTTCTTCGACTTCGACGAGCTGCAGATCAGCCCGGCGCCGAGCGAGCGGGTGCCGTTCTACGTCGGCGGGCACACCGGTCCGGCGCTGCGCCGGGCCGCCAAGATCGGTGACGGCTGGACCTCGGCGATGATGAAGTTCGACGATCTGGTCACCACCATCGCCACCCTGCGCGAACTGCGCGCGGAGTACGACCGGTCCGACGTGCCGTTCGAGATCCAGGCCGTGTGCATCGACAAGTTCGGCCGCGACGGCTACCAGGATCTGGCCGACGCGGGCGTCACCGACACCATCGTGGTGCCGTGGCTGTCCGACGGCATCGGCTTCGACGGCGAACTCGCCGCCAAGCAGGACTCGCTGCGCAAGTTCGCCGCGAAGTACATCGCCGACCCCGTCATCGGGAAGGACGAGTCATGACCGAGACAGCCGTCGACCGCTCGGCGCGCGCGGCGGGCCTGGCCTCCCAGGCCGCGGTGCGCGCCAAGGACCGGGCGGCCTGGGTCGCCCTGTTCGCCACCGACGGGATCGTCGAAGATCCCGTCGGCCCTTCGGGTTTCGACCCTGAGGGCGTCGGCCACCGGGGCCACGAGGCGATCGGCGCGTTCTGGGACAAGGCGATCGCGCTGACCGAGTCGATCGAGTTCCTCTTCGAGGACTCCTTCGCCTGCGGCAACGAGATCGCCTTCATCGGAATGATCCGCACGACCATGGCCGGCCACGTGATCGACGCCGAGGGCGTGTTCACCTACAAGGTCGACGCCGAGGGCAAGATCGCCGCCCTGCGCGCGTTCTGGGAGGTGGACCGCGCCATGGCCACCACCCGTCCCGTGTCCTGACACAGCACACAGAACAGCCCCGGCACCGTTGAGGTACCGGGGCTTTCTGCATATCAAGACAAACCGACCACCACGCCCCGACCCCGAGGAGGGGCAGGCCGACGAAGTCGGCCGTCGCGGCCGTCCCGCCGGTCAGGCACTGTTGCGTAGGCGACGAAGGAGCAAGCAACGGTGCCTGACCGGCGGGACCAAGAGGCCGCGACCTCGAGCGCGCCAGCGCTCCGAAAACTCAGTGCGCGACCGGGCAGCCCGCGGTCTTGTAGTCGACCGGCAGTTCCTTGATGCCGTTGAGCCAGCCCGAGCGCAGGCGCTTGGGGTCGCCGATCTTGGTGATATCGGGCAGGTGGTCGGCGATCGCGTTGAAGATCAGGTCGACCTCGAGCCGGGCCAGGTTCGCGCCGACACAGAAGTGCGCGCCGGTGCCGCCGAAGGCCAGATGCTGATTGTCGGCCCGCATGATGTCGAACTTCTCCGGGTTCTCGAAGACGTCCTCGTCGAAGTTGGCCGAGCGGTACAGCATCACCAGACGCTGACCCTTCTTGATCTGCACGCCGCCGAGCTCGGTGTCCTCGAGCGCGGTGCGCTGGAAGGAGGTGACCGGGGTCGCCCAGCGGATGATCTCGTCCACCGCGGTGGCCGGGCGCTCCTTCTTGAAGAGCTCCCACTGGTCGGGGTTCTCCATGAAGGCGATCATGCCGTGGCTGATGGCGTTGCGCGTGGTCTCGTTGCCCGCGACCGCGAGCAGGATGACGAAGAAGCCGAACTCCTCCGGCGTGAGCGCCTCGCCGTCGACGTCGGCCTCGATCAGCGTGGTGACCAGGTCGTCGGTCGGGTTGGCCTTGCGCGCCTCGGCCATCTGGTACGAGTAGCCGAGCAGTTCCATCGACGCGGCGACCGGATCGATGTCGACGTTGTCGGGGTCGTCGTAGCCGGTCATGTCGTTGGACCACTCGAAGACCTTCATCCGGTCCTCCTGCGGCACGCCGATCAGCTCGGCGATCGCCTGCAGCGGCAGCTCACACGCGACCTGGGTGACGAAGTCGCCCGAGCCCGCCTCGGCGGCGGCCTTCACGATCTTCTCGGCCCGGTCCGACAGCTCCGCGCGCAGGCCGTTGACCGCGCGCGGGGTGAAGCCCTTGGCGATCAGCTTGCGGAGCTTGGTGTGCTCCGGCGCGTCCTTGTTGAGGATGACGAAGCGCTGCAGCTCGATCTGCTCGCGCTGGATGTCGTCGTTGAAGCGCGGGATGGCGGTGTTCTCGTACGTGGAGAACACGTCGCTGCGTCGCGACACTTCCTTGACGTCGGCGTGCTTGCTCACCACCCAGAAGCCGTCGTCGTGGAAACCGCCGACCTCCGGCGACTGCGCGTTCCACCAGATGGGGGCGGCCCGCCGCAGCTCGGCGAATTCCTCCACCGGGACACGCTCGGCGTAGATATCGGGGTCGGTGACGTCGAACCCGTCCGGCAGGTTCGGCCGGGAACCCGTCGTGTGACCGGGGCCGGCGTGTTCGGTGCGCGGATCTACCACCAGATGTCTCCTTCGACAAACTGAAACACGTTCTACAATCATTCAAGCACAGGGGTTGCCGTGACGGAAGAACCACGCGGTTTTACCCTGGGCCTAGAAACAGAACTTGTTGCAGTTACGAGGGAGAATCACATGGGCACACCCGTGATCGTCGAGGCCGTGCGTACCCCGATCGGCAAGCGCCGCGGACAGCTTTCGGGACTGCACGCGGCCGAGTTGCTCGGCCTGACCCAGCGCGGCCTGCTCGATCGGGCCGGCATCGACCCGGCCGAGGTCGAGCAGGTGATCGGCGGCTGCGTCACCCAGGCGGGCGAGCAGTCCAACAACGTCACCCGGGTGGCCTGGCTGCACGCGGGGCTGCCCTGGCAGACCGGCGCCACCACCGTCGACGCCCAGTGCGGCTCGGCCCAGCAGGCCAACCACCTCATCGCGGGCCTCATCGCCACCGGCGCGATCGACGTCGGCGTCGCCTGTGGCGTCGAGGCCATGAGCCGGGTGCCGCTGGGCGCGAACGTCGGCACCGAGGCGGGCACACGCAGGCCCGCGTCGTGGTCGATCGACCTGCCCGACCAGTTCGGCGCGGCCGAGCGAATCGCCCGCAGGCGCGGCATCACCCGCACCGATATCGACGAATTCGGTGTGCGCTCACAGCGATTGGCGGCACAGGCCTGGGCCGAGGGCCGCTTCGACCGCGAGGTGCTCCCGATCTCGGCGCCCGTGCTCGACAGCGAGGGCAATGCCACCGGCGAGAAGCTCGAGGTGACCAGGGACCAGGGTCTGCGCGCCACCACGCTCGAGGGGCTGGCCGCGCTCAAGCCGGTCGTCGCCGACGGCATCCACACCGCGGGCACCTCGTCGCAGATCTCCGACGGCTCCGCCGCCGTACTGCTGATGGACGAAACCGTCGCGCGCAACAAGGGTTTGCGGCCGCGGGCGCGCATCCACACCCAGGTGCTCGTCGGCGCGGAGCCGGAGTTCCACCTCGACGGCCCGGTGCAGGCGTGCACCCGGCTGCTCGAGCGCTCCGGAATGAAGATTTCGGATATCGACCTTTTCGAGATCAATGAAGCATTCGCCTCCGTTGCACTTTCGTGGGCTTCTGTACACCAGCCGGACATGGACCGGGTAAATGTCAACGGCGGCGCGATCGCAATCGGGCATCCGGTCGGCTCCACCGGTTCCCGGCTCATCACCACGGCTTTGCACGAGCTGGAGCGGACCGGCAAGGGCACGGCCATGGTGCTCATGTGCGCAGGCGGCGCACTCGCGACCGGAACGATCATCGAACGCCTGTAGACTGACGATCACCGAAACCGGGCGCCCAGGTTGAACATTCATCCCAGGGCGCCCGGAACGTGTCGTACGCCACACAATCCAGGGGGCGAGGGGGAACATGAGACATCAGCTAACATTGGGCTACCATCGACCTAAGGTTGAAGACCCCCGCGACGGGCACGAACCCGGACACCCTCCGGCTCCAC
Source organism: Nocardia canadensis (assembly GCF_032656385.1). Taxonomy (NCBI): domain Bacteria; kingdom Bacillati; phylum Actinomycetota; class Actinomycetes; order Mycobacteriales; family Nocardiaceae; genus Nocardia; species Nocardia canadensis. The sequence continues at coordinate 370,726 of NZ_JAVCWB010000002.1, read as the reverse complement.
AAGAGTCGTTGGCGTGACCCGCAAACGCGACCGTCGCGGCCCCTGCACGCAGGTGAGCGTCGGAAACCGTAGAGAAATCCCGAATCAGGCGTAGGTTTTCAGTTACTGAGCCGCTAATATCAATGATACGTATCCGAGATAACGACTGTTAGTACAGTGAAGGGAATTGGGCGGCTCACAATGGCTGATTTCGCGGCGCGGCTGAACAAGCTGTTCGAAACCGTGCATCCCCCGGGGCGCAAGCCGCACACCAACGCAGAGGTTGCGGCTGCGCTGACTGCCTCCGGGCATCCGATCTCGAAGCCGTATCTCTCGCAGTTGCGGTCGGGACAACGAACGAACCCGTCCGACGAGACGGTGGCCGCCCTGGCGAAGTTCTTCAAGGTCAAGCCTGACTACTTCTTCAACGACATCTACGCGGCCAAGATCGATCACGACCTGGAGCTGCTCGCGCAGCTGCAGGGCTACGGGCTGCGTCGACTGTCCAGCAGGGCATTCGACCTCTCGGAAGAATCACAGAATTTGCTCACCTCCATGGCGGAGAAGTTGCGGGCCAGCGAAGGTTTGCCCGAAATTCCGCCGGACGGAACGGAATAGGAACCACAGCGCGGTCGGCCTGACGCACCTGATGGTGTCCTGGGACCGGCCGTGAAAGACGGATACGTGCACAGTGAACGGGCCTGAGACGGTGTGATCCACCAGCTCAGGCCCGTTCTCTGTGCCCGGCTCAGTTCGAGGCGGCGGTGCTCTTCGGCGCGGCGCCGGCGGCGGCGACCGCCGCGTCGTACTCGGACGCGATCGCCAGCACCCAACCGCGCGGGCTGACCCCGGGCGGCGGCGCGATCCAGCGCGCGTCGACGAACAAGTCCCCCAACGGATCTCGTACCCACTCGGCGACGACCGCGGCCCGCTCCGCGACCGACGTGGGCGGCTCGCCCGCCGCCGGGATGACGATGCCGCTGCCGGAGAGCAGGTACAGCGCGTCCATCACCTGGGCCACGTGGTCGGATGCCTTGAGCTGCGTCGACGTGGCGTTCTGTTCGGGCGCGACCACATCGGGGAAGCGGCCGATCATCAGCTTGTGCAGCGGCCGGATCCGGCGCAGCAGAATCCGGGCCCGCCACCACAACTCGATCACGATCGACACCGCACCGAACGCGATGAGCAGACTCGCGATCTCCCAGGCCTGCCAGCCCCAGGTCGGCTCGCCGGGCGGGGTGGGCTCGGCGTGCTGGAAGGCGCGGCCCGCGTTGGCGACCGCGAGCACGGCCACCAAAGCCGTTCCCGCCGTGTAGATCGCGATACCGCGACCCAGGGTGGTCCAGTCCAGATTGCGCAGACCGGTGGTCACGACGAACACCGCGCCGAGCGCGACCACGATCCAGCCGAAGGTGAACGACCACCCCAGGGTGATGGCGATAGCGAGCGCGCCGATGCCGTAGACCACCATGGCGATCTGGCGCAGATTGCGGCGCGAGACCACCGGCCACGCGGCCGAGGCGACCACCGAGGTGGCGGTGGTGAACAAAATCCACGCCGAATCCACGATGCCGGTGGACAACCACCCGCTACGCACCCCGCCGGGCAGCAGATTATCGATCGCCACCGCGATATCGGGAATGGCGACGGTCGCCGCGAGCGCGACAGCGGAGACCGCGACGACGATGGCGACGCGGGCGGTCGTCGCGGGCTTCACCAGCACGCGCCCCACTCGCGCACCCGCGGCAACCCAGACCAGCAGGGCTGTCAACCAGAGTGTCATCCGAGTGCCTCATCGAATCGAAGGACCGAGACGCCTGCGCCCCGGTTGTTGAATACGCGCAGCCGGGTCATGAGCATGGCCGCGAAGGTCTCGGCCTCCCACTCGGCGAGATCGTCGGCGCCGTCGTCGACGATCTGCGCGTGGGCGCGCTGGCTGAGCATGTAGGCGATCAGGTCGTCGCTGACCTCGAGGGTGGTCTCGACCGCGGGGGCACCCTCGTGGTCGAAGACGATATGGCCCAGTTCGTGCGCGAGGGTGTGATCGCGGCTCGGCAGGGCGTCGGCCAGGACGATGATGTCGCGTTCGGGGTAGAACCGCCGCTGACCGCACACGCCCGGGCCCAATTGCGCACTGGTGATCTCGATTTCGCGCTGACGCTCCAGCGAGATCGCCGCGACCACCTCATCGAGGGTGGTCGCGTCGGAGTCGGCGGCTACCGCGCATACGGCGTCGACGGCGGCGGCGACGCGGCGATAGGACCTGGAGGTGCTCTGGGTCTTGCTCTTGCTCATCGAAGATCCCCTTACGACCTCGGTCCGAAGAATTCGGCACGCGCCGCGTTCACCCGAGCTTGGGCTGCCGCGGCACCTTGGAAACTCACTGCGCCCGAACCGGTTCCGGCCAGGGTCAACGCGATCAGGCCACCGATCACCGACAGCAGCTCGGGTTCGGGCAGACCACTGTTGTCGCTGGTCGGCTTGAACTCGGGATTCGGCTTCGCGGCGGGCGCAGGCGCGGCGGCAGCGGGCGGCGGCGCCGGCGCCTCGGCGGCGGGCGGTGCCGCGGCCGGAACCGGTGCCGCCACAGCGATATTCGGGACCGAAGGCGCGGCGGGCGCGGCCGGGATCGCGATCGGCGGTAAAGCGGGCGCGGCAGGCACGGAGGGAATCGGGATCAGCAGCAACAGCAGCGGCGAAGCGGAGCCCACCGCGGCGGAACCGACGGCGGCCGAACCCACCGCGGCCGAACCCGCGCCGGCGGAACCGACAGCGGCCGAACCGATACCGGCCGAACCCACCGCGGCCGAACCCGTGCCGAGCAACGCGGAGCCGAGGCCGAGCGCGGCCGAACCGGTGCCGACCGCGGCCGAACCGACAGCGGCCGAACCGGTACCGAGCACCGCGGCCGCGCCGGCCGAACCGGTACCGAGGACCGCGGCCGCGCCGGCCGAACCGGTCGCGAGCACGGCGCCCGCGCCCGCCGAACCGGTACCGAGGACCGCGGCGACACCCGCCGAGCCGGTGCCGAGAATCGCGCCGACGCCGGCCGAACCGGTACCGAGCAGCAGGCCGAGACCGGCCGAACCCGTGCCGAGGACGGCGCCCGCGGCGGCCGAGCCCGCCGCGGAACCGGCAGCCGCGGAACCCGAGGCGGACCCGGTTCCGGCAACGTCCTTCTTCGGGATGTCCTGGGCGACCTGGCCGGGAATGGTCAGCGGCTGCCACTCACCCTCGCCGGCGACCTGCGCACCCGCGGGGTGCGGTGGATCGGCCGGGCCGGCGGGATCGGCGCCGGTGTCGCTCTGGCCGCTGTTGCCTTGCTCGCCGCCGCCGGAACCGCTGGGGAGCCGCAGTTCGGCGGGCTTGCCGTTGCCGGTGTGCTGACCGCCGTTGTTCTGACCGCTGTCACCGTTGCCCTGGCCACTGCTGCCGCTCCCGGGCGCCTGAGCGGCGGGAGTCGGTGGCTTTTCCGGTGCGGCGACGGCGACCGCCGGCCCCAGTAGAGCAGAACCGGCCAGCACACTCGCAGCGGCAAGTACGCGCAAGATGCGACCAACGGCCATGCGCTTGTCATCCCCTTAGTATTTCAGCGCAGCATTACCCCCGGTCGCGACACATTCCGGGATCGACGAACAGTAGCCCATAGTAAACCCACCCCTGCTTCCACGCAGAAGAGAGCAAGAGTCGTCCAGCCCCCTGAACGTGTGTGACATGCCATAAGCGCAGGCCGGGGAGGTTTCCCCGGCCTGCGCTCATGGAGTTTGCTATGCGCCGTACACCGGCTCCGGCGGAGTGCTCTTCTCGATCAGTTCGGCCACCACCGGACCCAGTTCCGCGGGGTTCCAGCGGGCGCCGCGGTCGACCGGGGCACCGTGGCGCCAGCCCTGCGCGAGTGCCACCTTGCCGCCCTCGACCTCGAACATCCGGCCGGTCACCCCGGCCGACTCGGTGCTGCCGAGCCACACGACGAGCGGGGAGATGTTCTCCGGCGCCATGGCGTCGAAGCCCGAATCGGGGGCGGCCATGGTGTCGGCGAAGACGGTCTCGGTCATCCGGGTGCGGGCCGCGGGCGCGATGGCGTTCACGGTCACGCCGTAGCGGCCGAACTCGGCCGCGGCGGTGAGGGTGAGACCGGCGATACCGGCCTTGGCCGCGCCGTAGTTGCCCTGCCCGACGCTGCCCTGCAGACCGGCGCCGGAGCTGGTGTTGATGACGCGGGCGTCCACCGGACGACCGGCCTTGGACTCACCGCGCCAGTACTCGGCCGCGTGCCGCATGGTGGCGAAGTGGCCCTTGAGGTGCACGCGGACCACCGCGTCCCATTCGTCCTCGCCCAGGTTGACCAACATCCGGTCGCGCACGAAACCGGCGTTGTTGACCAGCACGTCGAGCCCGCCGAAGGTGTCCACGGCCTGCCGGATCAGGTTGCGGGCACCCGCCCAGTCGGCGACGTCGTCGTAGTTGGCCACGGCCTCGCCACCGGCGGCGACGATCTCGTCGACGACCTGCTGGGCCGGGGTCTCGGTGGTCGCGGCGCCGTCGAGCGCGGTGCCGACGTCGTTGACCACCACGCGCGCGCCCGCCGCGGCGAAGGCCAGCGCGTGCGCGCGGCCGATCCCGCGGCCTGCGCCGGTGACGATGACGGTGCGGCCCGCGCAGATCTGCTGCTGGTCGTCCATAGGAAAGCTCCTGTTTCTCTGGCGGCTGGCGCCGCGGGTTTCGGCCTCGTGACCTCGCATCCGAGGGGCGACACTGCGCCTTCGGCGTTCCGTCCCGCCCCTCGGATGCGAGGCGGCCGAAACCGAGGTGGTCGGGTCTAGTGGTTGGCGTTGGCGGCGTCCAGGAAGGCCGGGCGTTCGCCGCCGCCGTGGACGAGCAGGGTGGCGCCGCTGATGTGCGCGGCCAGCGGGGAGGCCAGGAAGATCGCGGCGCTGCCCACGTCGGCGGGGCTGGCCAGCCTGCCCAGCGGGACGGTCCGGCCGACGGCGGCCACCCCGTCGGCATCGCCGTAGTGGAGGTGACTGAGTTCGGTCTCCACCGGGCCGACGACCACCGAGTTCAGCCGGACCTTGGGCGCCCATTCCACGGCCAGCGAGGACGCCAGGTTGTCCAGACCCGCCTTGGCCGCGCCATAGGCGGCCGTGCCCGGCGACGGGCGGTGCCCGCTGACGCTGGTGATCATCACGATCGAGCCGCCCGCGTCCTGCTTCTGCATCGCCGCGTTGGCGTGCTGGGAGATCAGCAGGGGCGCGAGCAGATTCAGCTCGATGATCTTCTGATGGAACCGCGGGCTCGCGGCGTCGGCCATGGCGAACGGCGCACCGCCCGCGTTGTTCACCACATGGTCGACCCGGCCGTGCCGATCGAGGATCTGCTCGAACAGCGCGGCGACGGCGTCGGGATCGCGCACATCGCAGGAGAAGTGCTCCGTGCCACGCTCGCCCACCGTGATCGGCTCGTCGGCGGGCCTGCGCGCGCAGGTCAGCACGGTCGCGCCCGCGGCGAGGAAGGCCCGGCTGATACCGGCGCCGACACCGCGGACGCCACCGGTCACCAGAACGATCTGCTCGGAAAGGTCGATTTCTACAGCCACCGTGCTAACCTACCAAGCAATTGCTTGCTTTGTCTCGGGTTCGCCGGGGCGCGCACGATGGGACTTGCGATGGGGATAAACCGTCACACCGAAACCGAGGGCGTCGAAGTCGTCACAGTCGACTACCCGCCGGTCAACGCACTACCGTCCGACGGTTGGTTCGCCCTGGCCGACGCGGTCCGGGCGGCAGGCCGTAATCCGGAGACCCGGGTGGTCGTGCTGCGGGCCGAGGGGCGCGGCTTCAACGCCGGCGTCGACATCAAGGAGATGAACGCCGACACCGGCCACACCGCGCTGATCCGCGCGAACCACGGGTGCTTCGACGCCTTCGCGGCCGTCTACGACTGCGAGGTGCCCGTGGTGACCGCCGTCAACGGCTTCTGCCTGGGCGGCGGCATCGGCCTGGTCGGCAACTCCGACGTCATCATCGCCTCCGACGACGCCACCTTCGGCCTGCCCGAGGTGGACCGGGGCGCGCTCGGCGCGGCCACCCACCTGGCCCGGCTGGTCCCCCAGCACCTGATGCGGACCATGTTCTACACCGCGGGCAAGCTCACCGCTCAGCAGCTGCACCACTTCGGCTCGGTGTACCAGGTGGTGCCGCGCGCCGAACTCGACGCCGCGGCCATGGAGGTCGCCAAGAACATCGCGAACAAGGACGGCCGCGTGATCCGGGCCGCCAAGCGCGCGCTCAACGGCATCGACGTGCAGGACGTCCACCGCTCCTACCGCTACGAGCAGGGCTTCACCATGGAGCTCAACCTCGCCGGTGTCGCCGATGAGATCCGGGCGCGTTTCGACGACGATCTCGCCGCGCAGAAGAAGGAGAAGTAGACGCCATGCGCGACAAGAGAATGACGCTCGACGAGGTCGTCGGCGAGCTGCGCAGCGGCATGACCATCGGCATCGGCGGCTGGGGCTCCCGGCGCAAGCCGATGGCGCTGGTGCGCGCGCTGCTGCGCTCGGACGTCACCGACCTGACCGTGGTCACCTACGGCGGCCCCGACCTGGGCCTGCTGTGCTCGGCGGGCAAGGTGCGCAAGGCGTACTACGGCTTCGTCTCGCTGGATTCGGCGCCCTTCTACGATCCGTGGTTCGCCAAGGCGCGCACCGAGGGCGCGATCACCGTGCGCGAGATGGACGAGGGCATGGTCAAGTGCGGTCTGCAGGCCGCGGCGGCCCGGCTGCCGTTCCTGCCGATCCGGGCCGGACTGGGGTCCTCGGTGCTGGACTTCTGGGAGGGCGAGCTGAAGACGATCCAGTCGCCGTACCCGGCCGCCGACGGACGGACCGAGACGCTGGTCGCGATGCCCGCGCTGAACCTCGACGCCTCCTTCGTGCACCTGGACCTGGCCGACAAGCACGGCAATGCCGCCTACACCGGCGTCGACCCGTACTTCGACGACCTGTACTGCCTGGCCGCCGAGCGGCGCTACGTCTCGGTGGATCGCCTGGTCGAGACCGAGGAACTGGTGAAAGCCGTTCCGCAGCAGTCGATCATCCTCAACCGCATGCTGGTCGACGGCGTCGTCGAGTCGCCCGGTGGCGCGCACTTCACCTTCTCCGGCAGCTACGGCCGCGACGAGAAGTTCCAGAAGCACTACGTGGCCGCCGCGCAGACGCCCGAGTCGTGGGCCGAGTTCAAGGCTCGCTACCTGGATGTCTCCGAAGCCGAATACCAAGCCGCCGTCCACGCTTTCGCCGAGGAGCAGAAATGAGTTCAGCATCGCTAGGCGATTCCGTGAAGGGTGGCGGCCTGGAGACGGGCGGGCCCATTACTCGTGCTGAGGTCTGCGTCGTCGCCGCCGCGGAGATCTTCCGCGGGGCCGGTGAGATCATGGCGAGCCCGATGTCGACGGTCACCACCATCGGCGCGCGACTGGCCCGGCTCACCTTCGAGCCCGATCTGTTGCTGTCCGACGGCGAAGCGCTGTTCTTCGCCGAGGTTCCGGCGATCGGCGCGAAAGCCCCCGTCGAGGGCTGGATTCCGTTCTCCAAGGTGTTCGACGTGGTGGCCTCCGGCCGTCGGCACGTGGTGATGGGCGCCAACCAGATCGACCGGTTCGGCAACCAGAACCTGTCGGCCTTCGGTCCGCTGCAGCAGCCGACCCGGCAGATGTTCGGGGTGCGCGGCGCGCCGGGCAACACCATCAACCACGCCACCAGCTACTTCGTGCCCCGGCACAACAAGCGGGTGTTCGTCGACCAGGTCGACATCATCTCCGGCATCGGCTACGACCGTATCGATCCCGAGAACCCCGCCTATCGCTTCCATCACCTGCACCGCGTGGTGACCAACCTGGGCGTGTTCGACTTCAACGGTCCCGACCACACCCTGCGCGCGCTGTCGCTGCACCCGGGCGTGAGCGCCGACGAGGTCGCCGAGAACACCTCCTTCGAGATCGCCGAGCTGGGCACCGCGGACGAGACCAGGCTGCCGTCCGAGGAAGAGCTGCGGATCATCCGTACCGTGCTCGACCCCAAGGGTTTCCGGGAGAAGGAGGTGGCGGCGTGAGCGGTCAGCGGCCGGAGGCGGCAACGGAGCGTGACCACGCGGCCCGCCCGAGCACGCCGAGCGGAGACAATGTGAGCGCGCGGTTGCGAACCCCGCTGACCGAGCTGGTCGGCATCGAGCATCCGGTCGTGCAGACCGGGATGGGCTGGGTCGCCGGTCCGCGCCTGGTCGCGGCCACCGCCAACGCGGGCGGCCTGGGCATCCTGGCCTCGGCCACGATGACCTACGAGGAGCTCGAGGCGGCGATCGCCAAGACCAAGTCGCTGACCGACCAGCCGTTCGGCGTGAACATCCGCGCTGACGCGACCGACGCCACCGAGCGCATCGACCTGCTCATCCGCGAGCGGGTCAAGGTCGCCTCCTTCGCGCTCGCGCCCAAGAAAGACCTGATCGCCAAGCTCAAGGACGCCGGTGTCGTGGTGGTGCCGTCGATCGGTGCCGCCAAGCACGCGGTGAAGGTGGCCTCCTGGGGCGCCGACGCGGTGATCGTGCAGGGCGGCGAGGGCGGCGGGCACACCGGCCCGGTCGCCACCACGCTGCTGCTGCCGTCGGTGCTCGACGCCGTCGACATCCCGGTGGTCGCGGCCGGCGGCTTCTTCGACGGTCGCGGCCTGGCCGCCGCGCTGTCCTACGGCGCGGCCGGTGTCGCGATGGGCACCCGCTTCCTGCTCACCCAGGAGAGCACCGTCCCCGAGGCCGTGAAGCAGGAGTACCTGGCGCGCGGCCTGCAGGACACGGTGGTTTCGGTGAAGGTCGACGGCATGCCGCACCGGATGCTGAACACCGAACTGGTCGAGAAGCTGGAACACTCCGGCGGCTGGCGCGGACTGTCCGCCGCGGTCGGCAACGCGGCCAAGTTCAAGTCCATGACCGGCATGAAGTGGTCGACGCTGATGCGCGACGGCCTCGCCATGCGCAAGACCAAGGACCTGAGCTGGTCCCAGGTCGTGATGGCGGCGAACTCGGCGATGCTGACCAAGGCAGGCTTGGTCGAGGGCCGTACCGACGCGGGCGTGCTGCCCGCGGGCCAGGTCACCGGCATCATCGACAGCCTGCCGACCGTGGCCGAGTTGATCGACGGCATCGTCACCGACGCCGTCGCCCGGATCGCGGCCGTCTCGGCGCTGACCATCGAGCCCGCCGCCGAAGCCCACTGACCCGGAGCCGTACCCGGCTCCCTCCCCGAGCTCGCCCCGATCGACGGCCCAGAGCCAACCGTCGGTCCCCTGGGGCGATCGAACACCGGACCCGGTGTCGCACTCACGAGGTGCGCATCGGGTCCGGTGCGCTTTTCGGCTCAGAGCGCGAAGACGGTGAACTGCGTGGTGGCGGGTAGATGCGCCAGCGGCGTGGTGCGCACGGTCGCCTCGATCCGGCCGGGGCCGGTGGCCAGTACGACGTCGACCGCGGGGCCGGTCTGCCCGGCGGGCCCGCCCACGACGACGGTCGCGACCGAACCGCTCGCACCGGTGTCGAGATTGCGCCAGTCCACCGTGGCGGTGACCGAGCAGCCGCTCTCGTGCGAACCGGGCGTCGCGCTCCAGAAGGTGCCGCGCAGATACACCGCGGCCTCGCCCGGACCGCTGTAGTCGCTGGGGCCGGGAATGGCGGTGCCGTCGACCTGCCCTGCGCAGGTCCAGCCGGTGGCCAGGGTGTAGGTGGGGGCCATCGTCGTGGCGGCCGAGGCCGCCGTCGTCGTCGTGCCGAGAAGTAGTCCGCAGGCCGCTGCCGCCACGATCGCGGCACGGCCGAGGTGCTGATGCATCGCTGTCGTCCCTTCGTCGCCGTTCGGGTTCGATCCAGCGTGGCACCTTCGGTCGCGGATCACCAGCACCGACCACCCCGCGTCAGCGCGGCCGCACCTCGACGCGGTTGTCGTGGAAGACCGCGCCGCCGCCGTAGTCCGAATCCCGTTCGGCGATGGTCGCGTTGACGGTGGCGCCGTTGGTGAACTTGGCCCAGCGGCCCTTCGTCGTCCCGGCGACGCCGGGGCGGACCCGGTCCGAGACCTCGGCCACCGCCTCGAACGACCCGCGCGCGTTGGACACCAGGACCGGCTCACCGTCGGTGATACCGCGGGCCGCGGCGTCGTCGGGGTGCAGCGTGATGCTGGATTCGCCGGCTCGGCGGCGCAATTCGGGATTGCCGCCGAAGGAGGTGTTCAGGAAGTAGTGCGAGGCGGCGGAGATCAGCACCAGTCCCTCGCCGGGGTCGGCGGGCGGGGTGTAGTCCGGGAGCGGATCGTGGCCGGCCAGTTCGGCACGCGCCGAGACGAATTGCAGCTTGCCCGCCGGGACCGAGCCGGGCTGGATCTTGAGGAAGCCGTCGGCCCTGAGCCGGTCGAGGTCGTGGCCCTTCAGCAGCTGCCTGGCCAGTTCCTCGTCGGAGTCGTAGAGCGCCGGTTCGGTGAGACCGAGGCGGCGGGAAAGCCTGCGGAAGGTCTCGGTGGTGGACAGGCATTCGCCCGGCGGCTCGACGGCGGGCTCGTTCCAGACCAGGTAGAGGTGGCCGTAACCGGCGATCACGTCGAGGTGCTCGGGCTGCATGGTGGCGGGCAGCACGATGTCGGCGTAATCGACGGTGTCGGTGCCGAAATGTTCGAGCACGACGGTGAACAGGTCCTCGCGGGAGAGCCCTTCGATCACCCGGCGCTGATCGGGATTGGAGCCGACCGGATTCGCGCCGATCACGAACAGCGCCTTGACCGGCGGGTCCTCGGTCTCGAGCAGGGCCTCGCCGAGCCGGGTCATCGACAGGGTGCGCACCGGATGCGGCAGCAGATCGTCGCGGACCAGCGCCGCGTCGTCGAGCCGGAAATGACCGCTGGTCGAATAGTGCAGTCCCCCACCGGGAATCGCCCAGTCGCCGGTGACACCGGGCAGGCAGGCCAGCACCCGCAGCGCCATGCCGCCGCCCGCGTGCCGCTGCATGCCCTGGGACGCGCGGATGGCGGTCGGCCGGGTGCGGGCGATCCGCTCGCCGAGCGCGACGATCCGCTCCCGCGGCACGCCGGTGATCGCCGCGGTGCGCTCCGGGGTGAATTCCATGACCCGCTCGCGGAATTCGGGCCAGCCCTCGGTGTGCTCGGCGATGAACCGGTCGTCCTGCGCACCGAGCGAGACGATGACGTGCAGCAGCCCGAGCGCGAGCGCCGCATCGGTGCCGGGCAGCGGGGCGATGTGCTCGTCGCAGCGCTCCGAGGTCTTGGTGCGCACGGGATCGATCGAGACCAGGTAGGCGCCGCTGTCCTGCACGAACTTCCACAGATGGTGACCGGAGGTGAGCGGGTTGGTGCCCCACAGCAGGATCAGCTCCGACTTGGCGAAGTCCTCGGGATCCATGCCGCCGGAGGTGCCGAGGGTGTAGCGCAGGCCGGTGCCGCCTGCGACGGAGCAGATCGTCGCGGCGTGATGCGAGGCACCGAGGACGTTGAACATCCGGCGACCGGGATAACCCTCGAGTCCCTGCAGGTAGCCCAGGCTGCCGGTGCCGTGGAACGGCCAGATCGCCTCGCCGCCGAACTCCTCGACGATGCCGGTGAGCCGAGTGGCGATCTCGTCGAGCGCGTCGTCCCAGCTGATCCGCTCGAAGCGGCCCGAGCCCTTGGGCCCGACCCGGCGCAGCGGATAGCGCAGCCGGTCGGGCGAGCCGACCTGCTCGAGATAGCGATTGACCTTGACGCACAACGCGCCACGGGTCACCGGATGGTCCTTGTTCCCCCGCAGCCCGGTGGCCTCGCCGTCTTCGACGGTCACCACCCACGAGCACGCGTCGGGGCAGTCGAGCGGGCACGCGCCGAGCACCTTCACCCGTTCATCGTAAGCCGGGGGCACGACACCCGCCGGGCGGCGATCAGGGTAACACCAACCGGCTGGAATGTGATGTAAGTCACGTAAGGGTGGTTTCGCGGACGCGTCATCACCGGAGATCTAGACGCGCGGAGGCCCTGCCACAGGTCGGGGCATCGTGCCCCCACGCTCGGTGGGAGGTAGGAGATGAGAACGTTCGGCAAGAAATTGATGGTGAGCGCGTCGGCGGCAACGCTGCTCGGCGCGGGGGTGGTGATGGGCGCGGCGCCGGTCCAGGCGCAATGGGGTCCGTCGGGATGCTCGGCCTATCCGGTCAACAACACCTCGGCGTACTCGCAGTGTTATTGGCCGATCCGGCATCAGGTGCGGATCGAATGCAGGCAGTGGTGGGGCTGGTTCGGCAGCAGCTGGGCCACCTACGAACGCCGCGGCAACATGGCGTGGGACGGCCAGCAATCCTGGGCGCACTGCGATTTCCCGGGCACGCTCCAGCGATGGGATGTGGTGACCTATTGGTGGTGAACGACGTGTGGTCCCCGGCGGAAATCCGCCGAGGACCTCCAGAACTCGTCCGGACTACTTGTCCGCGTCGAGCCGCTCGATGATCGTCACGTTCGCCGTGCCGCCGCCCTCGCAGATGGTGAGCAGGCCGTAGCGGCCGTTCACCCGCTCCAGTTCGTTGAGCAGGGTGGCGAACAGCTTGGCGCCGGTCGCGCCGAGCGGGTGTCCGAGGGCGATGGCGCCGCCGTTGACGTTCACCTTCGCCGGATCGGCGCCGATCTCCTTGATCCAGGCCAGCACCACGGGCGCGAAGGCCTCGTTGATCTCGATGACATCGATGTCGTCGATGGTCAGGCCGGTCTTCTCCAGCGCCCACTGGGTGGCCGGGATCGGCGCGCTGAGCATGAAGATCGGGTCGGCGCCGCGCGCGCTGACGTGATGGATGCGGGCGCGCGGGGTGAGGCCGTATTCCTTGACCGCCCACTCCGAGGCGAGCAGGGTGGCGCTGGCGCCGTCGGAGATCTGGCTGGCGACCGCCGCGGTGAGCGGGCTGCCCTCCGACAGCGGCTGCAGACTCGCCATCTTCTCCAGGCTGGTCTCGCGCGGACCCTGGTCGACGGTGAAGTCGCCGACCGGCACGATCTCGTTGTCGAAGCGACCCGCGGCGATGGCGGCCTTGGCGCGCTCGTGGCTCTGCAGCGCCCAGCGCTCCATGTCCTCGCGGGTGATGCCCCACTTCTCGGCGATCATCTCGGCGCCCTTGAACTGGGAGACCTCGCCGGTGCCGTAGCGCGAATCCCAGCCCTTCGCGCCGATGAACGAGGACTCGAAGCCGTACGGCTTGCCCGCGAGCATGGCGGCGCCGATCGGGATGGCGCTCATGTTCTGCACGCCGCCCGCCACGATGACCTCGGCGGTGCCGCTCATGATGGCCTGCGCGCCGAAGTTGATCGCCTGCTGGCTGGAACCGCACTGCCGGTCGACGGTGACGCCGGGCACCTCTTCGGGGTACCCCGCGACCAGCCACATCGTGCGGCCGATGTTGCCCGCCTGCGGGCCGAGGTTGTCGACGCAGCCGACGATGACATCGTCGACGATCGCCGGGTCGATGCCGGTGCGCTCGACGAGACCACGCAGCGCGGCCGCGCCGAGATCGGCGGAGTGCACCTCGGCCAGCGCGCCACCGCGCTTGCCGACCGCGGTACGCACCGCATCGATCACATAGGCCTCCCGCAGCGGGGCATAGGGGCGGCGCTCGGCGGATGCGGTCATGATGGAACTCCTATTTCGCGGTGCTCCCGGGCACGGTCAGCCCGTCGAGCACGATGGTGAGATATTGCTGAGCAAGGCTTTGCACGGTGATCGGGCCACCGGGGGTGTACCAGCGCACCGCGACCCACACGGTGTCGCGTAGGAAGCGGAACGCCAGTTCGACGTCGAGTTCGGGCCGGAAGCTGCCGTCGGCGACGCCGGCGGTGAGCACCCGGTGCCACAGGTCGCGGAACTCGGTGTTGAAGTCGCGGATGTAGGCGAAACGCTCCACATCGCGCAGGTTCTTGGCCTCGGCCTGGTAGATGGCGACCGCGGCGTGGTGCCGGTCGAAGGCCTCGTAGGAGGCGATCACCAAGGCTTCCAGGGTCTCTCGCGAGCTCAGTCCGGCGGCCGCGATCTCGCGGTAGCGGCCGAACAGGTCGTCGAGGAAGCCGCGCAGGATCTCGTCGACCATCGACTCCTTGGAGTCGAAATGGTGGTAGAGGCTGCCGGAGAGGATGCCCGCCGAGTCGGCGATGTCCCGCACCGTGGTGGCGCGCAGTCCACGCTCGGCGAACAGGTTCGCGGCGAGGTCGAGGAGCTCGGTGCGGCGAGAACGTTTCACGGTGTCGGATGCGGTCACAACGTCATCCTACAACCAAGCATTTGCTTGGTTTCCGGAAACTCCGCGCTCGGGGGCCGCCCATCATGCGCGCTGACTGCTCACCGAGACCACCTCGCCGGTCAGGTACGAGGTGTAGTCGCTGGCCAGCATGGCGATCGTCGCGGCGACCTCCCACGGCTCGGCGGCGCGGCCGAAGGCCTCCCGCTCGCTCAGGGCGTCGAGCAGCTCGGTCGAACTGACCTTGTCCAGGAACGGATGCCGCGCGATGCTCGGCGCGACGGCGTTGATCCGCACCCCGAACTCGGCGGCCTCCACCGCACTGCACCTGGTCAGCGCCATCACGCCGGCCTTGGCGGCAGCGTAGTGCGCCTGACCGTGCTGCGCGCGCCAGCCGAGCACGCTGGCGTTGTTGACGATCACGCCACCGTGGCCCGCCGAGCGGAAGTACCCGAGCGCGGCGCGGGTGCAGCGGAAGGTGCCGGTCAGGGTGATGTCGAGGACCTGGTCCCACTGCTCGTCGGTCATGTCGACGACCGGCGTCTCACCGCCGAGGCCCGCGTTGTTGACCATGACGTCGATCCGGCCGAGTTCGGCGGCGGCGTCGGTGAGCAGCTGGTTCACCTGCGCGGTGTCGCGGACATCGCACACCACGGCGCCGACCTTGCGCTCGGGGAACTCCTTGGCGAGCAGCTCCGCGGTCTCGGTGAGCCTGCGCTCGTGCCAGTCGGAGACGACGACGTCAGCGCCCTCCTCCAGGAGCCTGCGCGCGGTGGCGGAGCCGATGCCGGTACCCGCCGCGGCGGTGATGACGGCCTTACGGCCGGTCAGCAGGCCGTGGCCGGGGATGGACGGCGGCGGGACAGAGAGCGGACCGGTCACGGGCGGGCCTCCCGCGGCAGGCCGAGCACACGCTCGGCGATGATGTTGCGCTGCACTTCGTTCGAACCTCCATAGATCGTGTCGGCGCGGCTGAACAGGTACAGCCGCTGCCATGCGGTCATGTCGTCGGGACCGAGGACCAGCCCGGCGGCGCCCTGCACCGCCATGGCGAGTTCGCCGAGTCCGCGATGCCAGTTGCCCCACAACAGCTTCGAGACCGACGCGCCACCGGCGTCGTCGACGTCCTCGCTCATGGTGCGCAGCGCGTGCGCGCGCAGGACCCGCAGGCCGACCCAGGCGTTGTCGATGCGCTCGGCGATCAGCGGGTCGTCCGCCGCGCCGGTCCGCCGGGCCAGTGCCTCGATGTCGGCGAGTTCGCGGGCGAAGCGGATCTGCTGACCGAGCGTGGAGATGCCGCGCTCGAAGGTCAGCGTGCCCATGGCGATGCGCCAGCCGTCGCCCGGTTCGCCGACGACCAGGTCGGCCTCGGTGACGGCGTCGTCGAAGAACACCTCGTTGAATTCGGAGGTGCCGGTGAGCTGTTCGATCGGGCGCACCTCGATGCCCGGCTGATTCATCGGCACCAGCAGATAGGACAGGCCCTTGTGCCTGCTCGACCCCTTCTCGGTGCGCGCGATGACGAAGCACCAGTCGGCGACGTGCGCGAGCGAGGTCCAGATCTTCTGGCCGTTGATCACCCACCGGTCGCCGTCCAGGCGCGCGGTGGTGCTCACCGCGGCCAGGTCGGAGCCGGCGCCCGGTTCGGAGTAGCCCTGACACCACAGCTCGCCGACCGAGCGCACGCCCGGCAGGAACCGCTTCTTCTGTTCCTCGGTACCGAAGGCCAGCAGCGTCGGGCCGAGCAGTTCCTCGCCCACGTGCGAGACCCGCGCGGGCGCGTCGGCCTTCGCGTACTCCTCGTGGAAGATGACCTGCTGGCGCACGCTGGCACCGCGGCCGCCCCATTCGACCGGCCAGCCGAGGCAGGTCCAGCCCGCCGCGGCGAGGTGCCGGTCCCAGGCCAGCCGCTCTTCGAAGAACTCGTGCTCGCGCCCCGGCCCGCCGGTGCCGCGCAGGTCACGGAACTCTCCGGCCAGGTTTTCGGCCAGCCAGTCGCGTATTTCCGCGCAAAACTCCGCGTCGGAGGTCGCGGTATCGGAATCTGAGGTCTGGATCACGCCCACGTCGGTAGGATAACCTACCAAGCACTTGCTTTGTTAGCCGATTGGTGAGGACCCCGTGACAACCCCTGCACAGACCACCCCGCAGGCACTGCGAGACGTCGCCGCGGCGCATCCGCACGAGCCGGCCCTGATCGACGGCGCGACCCGCCTGACCTGGTCCGACCTGCTCGACCAGGTCCGGATCGCCGCCCGCGCCCTGATCGCCCGCGGTATCGACCGCGGCGACCGGGTCGCGATGTGGGCGCCCAATACCCACCACTGGGTGGTCGCGGCGCTGGCCGCGCACTCCGTCGGCGCCGCGCTGGTGCCGCTCAACACCCGCTATGTCGCCGCCGAGGCGGCCGACGTGCTGGTCCGGGTGAACGCGAAGGCGCTGTTCGTCGCCGGGCCGTTCCTCGGCCGCGATCGCGCCGCCGAACTGCGCGCGGCCGCCCCGGACCTCGAGATCGGCACCGTCGTGGTGATCCCGGTCGAGGGCGAGTCCGCCACCGACGACGCGTCGCTGAGCTGGCCGGCGCTGCTGGAACTGGCCGAGACCGTGTCCGCCGAGGCGGGCGAGGAGCGGGCCGACGCCGTCTCCCCCGACGACATCTCCGACATCCTGTTCACCTCCGGAACCACCGGTCGCAGCAAGGGCACGCTCGTCGCGCATCGGCAGGCACTGGGCGTGGTGCGCGGCTGGGTCGAGTGCTCGACGCTGCGCACCGGCGACCGCTACCTGATGATCCCGCCGTTCTTCCACAACTTCGGCTACAAGGCGGGCATCCTCGCGTGCCTGGTCACCGGGGCCACGATCGTGCCACAGGCCACCTTCGACGTGCCCGCCGCGCTCGCGCTGATCGAGTCCGAGCGGATCACCGTGCTGACCGGCCCGCCGACGATCTACCAGACCATCCTCGAGCATCCCCAGCGCGGCGAGCGCGATCTGTCCTCGCTGCGGGTGGCGGTCACCGGCGCGGCGACGGTGCCGGTGGTGCTGATCGAGCGGATGCGCGAGGACCTCGACTTCGAGGTGGTCATCACCGCCTACGGGCTGTCCGAGTCGGCCGGTTTCGGCACGATGTGCCGACCCGAGGACGACGCGGCCACCATCGCCAACACCTGCGGTGGCCCGATCGCCGACTTCGAGCTGCGCCTGTCCGAGGCCGGTGAGGTGCTGCTGCGCGGCCCCAACGTGATGCTCGGCTACCTCGACGACCCCGAGGCCACCGCCGAGGCCATCGACGCCGACGGCTGGCTGCACACCGGCGACATCGGCGTCGTCGACGAGCGCGGCTACCTGAAGATCACCGACCGGCTCAAGGACATGTACATCACCGGCGGGTTCAACGTGTATCCCGCCGAGATCGAGCAGACCCTGGCCCGGCTCGACGGTGTCGCCGAATCGGCGGTCATCGGGGTGCCGGACGAGCGGATGGGCGAGGTCGGCAAGGCCGTCGTCGTCCGCAAGGCCGGCTCGACGCTGACCGCGGACGAGGTGATCGCCTTCGCCGCGTCCACCCTGGCCAATTTCAAAGTGCCCCGGCTCGTGGAGTTCCGCGACCAGCTGCCCTACAGCGCGGCGGGCAAGGTGCTCAAGCGTGAGCTACGTGAGGAGAAGTCGTGAGTCCCGAAACCGACGCCGAGGTCGTCACCTATGAGGTGCGCGGATCGGTCGCCGTCGTCACCATGAACCGGCCCGAGTTCCGCAACGCGCAGAACTCGAAGATGACCTACGCCCTCGACGCCGCGTTCGTGCGGGCCGTCGAGGACCCCGAGGTCAAGGTGATCGTGCTGGCGGGCAACGGGAAACACTTCAGCGCGGGCCACGACATCGGCACCCCGGGCCGCGACCACGACGTGCACTACGAGAACAAGGCCGCGCTGTGGTGGGACCATCTGGACCGCGCGGGCGGCGATCAGCGCTTCGCCCGCGAGTCCGAGGTGTACCTGGGCATGTGCCGGCGCTGGCGCGAGATCCCCAAGCCGACCGTCGCGATGGTGCAGGGCGCCTGCATCGCGGGCGGGCTGATGCTGGCCTGGGTGTGCGACCTGATCGTCTGCTCCGAGGACGCCTTCTTCTCCGATCCCGTTGTCCGCATGGGCATTCCGGGTGTGGAGTACTTCGCGCATCCGTGGGTGATGGGTCCGCGCGCGGCCAAGGAGTTCCTCTTCACCGGTGACCGGTTCGACGCCGCCCAGGCCAAGGAGTGGGGCATGGTCAACCGGGTCGTGCCGCGCGCGGACCTCGAATCCGAGGTGATGGCGCTGGCCGAGAAGATCTCCGCCATGCCGCAGTTCGGGCTCGCGCTCACCAAGAAGGCCGTCAACCAGGCCGAAGACCTGATGGGCATGCGCTCCGGCATGGACTCGGTCTTCGGGCTGCACCATTTCGCACACGCGCACAACGCCGAAGTCGGCGCCGATTCGCTCGGCGGGATGACCGCCCGCTCGATGAAGGGCGCCGCGACCGAACAGAACGGGACGAAGTAAGTGGACCTCGAGATCGACCCGGCAGTCCGGGAGTTCCAGCTGGAGGTGCGCGAGTTCCTCGCCGCCAACGTCCCCAGCGAACCGCTGCCGTCCATGGACACCGCGGCGGGCTTCGAAGCCCATCGCGCCTGGGAGGCCACGCTGGCCGAGGCCCGCCTCTCGGCGGTGTCGTGGCCCACCGAGTACGGCGGCCGCGACGCCTCCATCCTCGAGTGGGTGCTGTTCGAGCAGGAGTACTACGCGGCGGGTGCGCCGGGGCGCGTCGCCCAGAACGGCATCTTCCTGCTCGCCCCGACCCTGTTCGAGCACGGTACCGCCGAGCAGCTGGCCCGGATCCTGCCGCGGATGGCGCGCGGTGACGACATCTGGGCCCAGGCCTGGTCCGAGCCCGAATCGGGCAGCGACCTGGCGAGCCTGCGCTCGACCGCGCGCCGCACCGAGGGCGGCTGGATCCTCAACGGCCAGAAGACCTGGAGCTCGCGCGCCACCTACGCCGACTGGGCCTTCGGCCTGTTCCGCAGCGACCCCGAGGCGCAGCGTCATCACGGTCTGACCTACGTGATGTTCCCGCTCTCGGCCGACGGCGTGAGCGTTCGCCCGATCCCGCAGCTCGACGGCGAGCCCGGCTTCGCCGAGATCTTCCTCGACGACGTCTTCGTCCCCGACCGCGACGTGATCGGCGCCCCGAACGAGGGCTGGCGGGTCGCGATGGCGACCTCGAGCAACGAGCGCGGCCTGTCGCTGCGCAGCCCCGGCCGGTTCAGCGCGACCGCGCAGCGACTGATCGACCTGTGGACCGAGACGACCGAACCCAGCGACACCGCCGCGCGCAATGCCGTGGTGGACGCCTGGATCGGCAGCGAGGCCTACCGGCTGCACACCTTCGGCACCGTCACCCGGCTGACCGACGGCGGCCAGCTCGGCGCCGAGTCCTCGATCACCAAGGTGTATTGGTCCGAACTCGACATCGCCATGCACCAGACGGCGCTCGACCTGCTCGGCCCCGCCGCCGAGCTGACCGGCACGTGGACCGACGGCTACCTGTTCTCGCTGTCGGGCCCGATCTACGCCGGCACCAACGAGATCCAGCGCAACATCATCGCCGAGCGCATCCTGGGCCTGCCGCGGGAGAGCAAGCGATGAACCGCCCGACCTCGGGTCCGCCCGCCCGGCCGCTGGGCGCGCCGAATACCCACCGCCGCCCGGTCGCGTACCGGGCAGCCACCCGTTCGACCACAGGAGTTCCGCGATGAAGTTCGCACTCGCCACCGAACAGCTGGACTTCGCCGCCGAACTGCGCAAGGTCCTCGACGCCGCGCAGGTACCGGCCGCGACCCGCGCCTGGGCGGCGGGCGACCCCGCCAAGGGCACCGCGCTGCTGCGGCAGGTCGCCGAGATGGGTGCCTTCGGCCTGATCGTCGACGAGCAGTACGACGGCGCCGAAGCCACTCCCGTTGACCTCGTCGTCGCACTCGTCGAGCTGGGCCGGGCCGCGGCGCCGGGCCCGGTGATCGAATCGGCCGCGGTGATTCCGGCACTGCTGCAGCGTCTCCCGGACGCCGAGCCGGCGCGGCGCTGGCTGCCCGCGCTCGCCGGCGGCGCGCTGCTCGGCACCGTCAGCTTCGGCGGCACGCACCGCGGCATCACCCTCGATGCCGATGTCGCCGATCTGGTGCTGGTCGCGGACGGCGCGCGGCTGTCGGTCGGCCGCCGCACCGCCTCGGTCGGTCCGCTCGCCTCGATCGACCCGGCTCGCAAGCTGGTCGCCGTCGAGGCCGAGGAGACCGTGGCCGACGACGTCGCGGACGCGATCGGCTACGCCTTCGACCTCGGCGTCCTCGCCTGTGCCGCCCAGCTGCTCGGCGCGGGCCGCGCGCTGCTCGACCAGACCACCACCTATGCCAAGCAGCGCAAGCAGTTCGGTCGCGCGATCGGCGAATTCCAGGCCGTGAAGCAGCAGCTCGCCGATGTCCTGATCGCCCTGGATCTGGCGGAGCCGCTGCTCTACCGCGCCGCGCTCACGCTGGACTCCGACGATCGCGCGCGCGACGTGTCGGCAGCCCTCGTGGCCTGCGGCGACGCCGCTCACCGCGCCTCCCGCGCCGGTCTGCAGGTGCACGGCGCGATCGGCTACACCGCCGAATGCGACCTGTCGCTGTGGATCACCAAGGTGGCGGCGCTGCGCACCGCCTGGGGCACCGCCGATTTCCACCGCGGCCGCATCGCGGAGGCGCTGCGCGCGGCCGAACCCGCGGCGGTCTGAGGCGAGCGGATGCCACTCCCCGTACCCACCGACGCGGTGACCATCACCGACTCTGCCGAGGAACCCCATGTCATCGAATGAACTACTCGAATTCCGCACCTCCGTCCGCGCGCTGCTGGCCAAGCACGCCACGCCCGCCGCGGTGCGCGCGGCCATGGACACCGACCTCGGGTACGACCCGAAGCTGTGGACCATGCTGTGTGAGCAGGTCGGCGTCGCCGCGCTCGCGGTGCCCGAGGAATGGGGTGGCGCGGGCGCCGGACTGGTCGAATCGCTGATGGTGGTGGGCGAACTGGGCCGGACCCTGGCCGGGGTGCCGATGCTCGGTTCCGCCGTGCTCGGCGTGCAGGCGATCCTGCTCGCGGGCGACGAGCAGGCCTGCGCCCGGCTGCTGCCGGACCTGGCCGACGGTTCCCGCACCGCCGCGCTGTGCTGGGCCGACGCCGCGGGCTGGGACTCCTCGGGCGTCGACGCGAGCGACGGAAAGCTCAACGGCGCGGCGCATTACGTGCTGCACGGCGCCCAGGCCGACCTGCTGCTCGTGCTCACCGAGGACGGCCTGTTCGAGACGACGGCCGACGCTCCCGGCGTCGTCGTCGCCCCGACGCCTGCCCTCGATCCGACCCGCAAGCTGGCCGTGATCGCCTTCACCGACACCCCGGCGACGCGGATCGGCACGGCCGACCCGGCGGCCCTGCGCGCCCGTCTGCGCGAGATCGCCTGGGCCGCGCTCGCCGCCGAGCAGGTCGGCGCGGCCAGGCACTGCCTGGAGATGACGGTGGCCTACACCGCCTCGCGCGTGCAGTTCGGCAGGCCGATCGGCAGTTTCCAGGCACTCAAGCACCGGATGGCCGATATGTACGTGCTGGTGGAGTCGGCCGAGTCGACTGCGCTGGCCGCCGCCCAGGCGGTGGCCGAGCACAGCGACTCGGCCGCCGAGGACGTCTACGTCGCCCGCAAGCACTGCACCGAGACGTTCACGCACGTGGCCGCCGAGACGATCCAGCTGCACGGCGGCATCGCCATCACCTGGGAGCACGACGCCCACCTGTACTTCAAGCGGGCCCACGCCACCGCCGAGCTCTTCGGCACCGGCCGTCGCCCGGCCGCGGCCGCCTGACCGCACCCATCGAAAGCCCTGGTCGCGACCCCGCGACCAGGGCTTTCGGCATGTTGTGCGAGATGTCACCGTCCCGGAGCGCGGATCGCTGGATTTAGATAGTTAGCTTATGCAATAATATTCTTCGTGCAGCCCCCAGAGCAGCCCTCCCCGGACGACATCGTGGTCGACCTGTTGGTCACTGCCGGACGGCTCACCCGGCTCGCCGGGGCGATCAGCGACGACGATCTGCCCCGCGCGGTCCTGCGTGCCCTCGCCGTGCTCGACGAACACGGCGGCCTGCGGGTCAGCGACTTCGCCCGGATCGATCGATGTTCCCAACCGGCGGCAACGGCGCTGATCGGTCGGCTCGTCGCCGACGGCTTCGCCTCCCGCACCAGGGACCCACAGGACTCCAGGGCGGTTCTCATCGAACTGACCCCGGCGGGCCGGAACCGCCTCGTCGAGGCCAGGCGCGCCTTCGCGGCCGCCATGGCGCCCGGACTGGCCGACTTCGATCTCGATCGCCTGATCCGGCTCGACACCGACATGAACGACCTGCTGACAGCCCTGCGTGCGGTTGCCCGCGGTCATCAGTGATGCAACCAGGAGCGCCAGTGAGCCTTTCCCCGTTGACTCGCGCCGACGACACCGCCGCCGCCGCAACCACCTCCTCCGCCGGACAACCCAAGGCCGTCTGGGCCGTCGCCTTCGCGAGCGTGATCGCGTTCATGGGCATCGGCCTGGTCGACCCCATCCTCAAGCCGATCGGCGAACAGCTGCACGCGAGCCCGTCGCAGGTCTCGCTGCTGTTCACCAGCTACATGGCCGTCACCGGCCTCGCCATGCTGATCACCGGAGTCGTCTCCAGCCGCTTCGGCGCCAAGAAGACGCTGCTGTCGGGCCTGGCGATCATCGTGGTGTTCGCCGCGCTGGCGGGCATGTCGAGCACGATCGGCGAGATCATCGGCTTCCGCGCGGGCTGGGGTCTGGGCAACGCGCTGTTCATCGCGACGGCGCTGGCCACCATCGTCGGCGCGGCCACCGGCGGCGTCGCCAAGGCGATCATCCTCTACGAGGCCGCGCTCGGCGTCGGCATCGCGACCGGCCCGCTGCTGGGCGGCCTGCTCGGCGGCATCAGCTGGCGCGGACCGTTCTTCGGCGTCTCCGTGCTGATGGCGATCGCCTTCATCGCGATCGTGGTGCTGCTGCCCGAGATGCCCAAACCGGCCGAGCCGACCTCGATCAGCGCGCCGTTCAAGGCGCTGCGGCACAAGGGTCTGTTGACCGTGAGCATCACCGCGCTGCTCTACAACTTCGGCTTCTTCACCCTGCTCGCCTACACCCCGTTCCCGCTGGACATGGGCACCTACGCGATCGGCTTCATCTTCTGCGGCTGGGGCATCTTGCTGGCGCTGGCCTCGGTGTTCCTCGCGCCGAAACTGCAGGCGCGCTTCGGCACCCTGCCGATGATGGCGCTGTCGCTGGCGCTGTTCGCCGCCGACCTGGCCGTGATGGGCATGTTCACCGAGCACAAGGCCGTGCTGATCGTCGGCGTCGTCATCGCCGGCCTGTTCCTCGGCGTGAACAACACGCTGATCACCGAGGCCGTGATGATCTCCGCCCCGGTCGAGCGCTCCACCGCCTCGGCGGCCTACAGCTTCGTCCGGTTCGCCGGCGGCGCCGCGGCGCCGTGGGTGGCGGGCAAGCTCGGCGAGCACAGCGTCTCGCTGCCGTTTTGGCTCGGCGCCGCCTGCACCGCCGCCGCCGTCGCGGCGCTGTTCGTCGGCCGCAACGCCCTGGCTCACATCGACGACCACGACCCGGCGCCGCACAGCGTCGAGGAAGCACAGGCCATCACCGTCGGCGATTGAGTCATGGAGCGCTGGCGCGGTCGCGGCGTAGCGTCGAGCACATGAGCGACGACAAGCGCGGGCGCGTCCGGGTCGAGCAGGCGCACAAGCGCGTGCGGGCTTATCTCGACGGCAGACTGGTGGCCGACACGCTGCGGCCCCTCTTGGTCTGGGAGATCCCCTACTACCCGACCTACTACGTCCCGCTGACCGATGTCAGAGCGGATCTGGCACCGAACGGGATCGACGAACACTCCCCCAGCCGTGGCGAAGGCACCGGCTACGACGTGGCCTGCGGCGGCCTGCGCGCCGACGGAGCGGCGCTGCGCTACCTCGACTCACCGCTGCCGGACCTGAAAGACGCTGTCCGCCTCGACTTCGCGAGGTTCGACTGGTTCGAGGAGGACGAACCGATCTTCGTCCACCCCCGTGACCCGTATTCCCGGGTCGACATCCTGGGCAGTTCGCGCAATGTACGGGTGGAGATCGACGGCGTCACCGTCGCCGACTCGTCCTCGCCGCGCATCCTCTTCGAAACCGGCTTGCCCGCACGGTACTACCTGCCGCTACCCGATGTCCGGATGGATCTGCTGACCCCCTCCGACACGCACACCAGCTGCCCGTACAAGGGCACGGCCGACTACTGGCACGTCGATGTCGACGGCACCGAGCACCGCGACATCGTGTGGATCTATCGCACGCCGCTGCCGGAGAGCCAGAAGATCGCCGGCTTGGCGTGCTTCTACAACGAGAAGGTCGACATCTACCTCGACGGCGTCCGCCAGGACCGCCCCCACTCCCCGTTCAGCTGATCATTCGGGGATCTCGAGCACGCCCTCGTCGACCGCCCACTTGATGGACTTCTCCAGCGACGGGCACGATTCCGGCCTGCCCGGCCGCGCGCCGTGCGCGCTGAGCTGGGCGAAGACCGGGCAGTGTGTGTCCGGTCGTTCGGTCCACTGCACCGAGGTCTGGTGCGCGCTGGACTTGCGCACCAGAACCTCGGACTGGCAGGCCTGACACCGCAACGGTGTCAGGCCCTCGTCCAGATAGTGCTGCTTGTCGACCGTGGTCTGGGCCCGTACCGCGGCCTGCCGCACGGGCTGATCGGCGAAGTCGGGTGCCTTGGCCCAGGTCGGTGACATGGTTACACGCCCGCTTCGGCTTCTGCCTCGGCCTTGCGGCGCAGGTTCTCCGCCACCTCGGCCTCCCAGGCCTGGTTGGCCTTGGTGGTGTCGACCTCGAACTCGAAGCGCTGGGTCATCTTGTCGGTGACCTCGGCGATGTCGACGTAGAACTGCTCGTACCAGCGGCGCAGCTGGTAGACCGGGCCGTCTTCCTCGCACAGCAGCGGGTTCTCGACCTTGGACTTGTGCTTCCAGATCTCGACGTCCTGCAGGAAGCCGTCGCCGAAGAACTCCGTCATCGAGGCCGCCAGCTTCTCGGCGGTCGCGTCGTCGATGCCCTTGGGCTTCTCGACGGTCAGGCCGTACTGGAGCACGAACTCGTCCTGGCTGACCGGGTAGTGGCAGTTGATCAGCACGACCTTGATCTCGTACCCGCCGTAGATGTTGACCAGCGGATTGATCATGTAGGACGGGCCGAAGTAGGACGCCTCCGACTTCAGCAGCGTCTCACCGCCGTACTTGGCCGCCATGCCGATATCCGGCCTGCCCTTGGTCTCCAGGAACTGTGTCGCCACATGACCCTCGAAGACGTTCTTGAAGTACGTCGGGAAGGCATAGTGGATGTAGAAGAAGTGCGCCATATCCACGACGTTGTCGATGATCTCGCGGCAGTTGGAGCCCTCGATGCGCATCGTGTTCCACGTCCACGGCGTCCAGCCGCCGTCATGATCCTCGCTGGGGTTGCCCTCCGTATCGGTGTAGGGGCCCTCGATGTGCGGGATCGTGACCTCGGCGGGCGGCTCGTTGCCCTCGTGGTCGTGCCAGATGAACAGCTGGCCGTTGCGCTCGAGCGTCGTCCACTTCCTGGTGCGGGCCAGCGGCGGAACGCGGCGCGCGTAGGGAATCGACGTGCACTTGCCACTGGCGCCCCAGCGCCAGTCGTGGAACGGGCAGGCGATGTCGTCGCCCTTGACCGTGCCCATGCTCAGATCGCCGCCCATATGCCTGCAGTAGGCGTCGAGCACCCGGATCTCGTCGTTGGTGTCGGTCCACACCACGAGCTTGGTCCCGAAGATCTCGATCGCGTGCGGCTTGCCGTCGCGGAAGGTCTTCGCGAGGCCGACACAGTGCCAGCCGCGCGCAAACCTGGTCGGCGTGGTGCCGACATCGAGTTCCCTCACCTTGGGGTTGACTGCCATCCCGAACCCTCCTTCTTCACTAGAACACGTTACAAAACGAGGGCGCTTCACGCCAGCTATCCAGCGAAGTTCGCTCCGAGCCCCTGTTATATCCGAGGTAGGGCGATCTTCTCGACAGAAATGAGAACCTGTTCTAATCTCAGAGTCGAACAAGAACCGGTTGTCGATCCGACAAGGCAGGAGCGGGCTCCGAAATGACGCAAGAAGTGACCGAACGGGTCGAGGCACTGCTGCCGACACTGCGTGAACGTGCGCAGGAGGCCGAGGACCTGCGCCGCATTCCCGATGAATCCATGAAGGCGCTGCAGGAGACCGGTTTCTTCCGGCTGCTCCAGCCCAAGCAGTGGGGCGGCCACGCCGCCGACCCGGTCGTCTTCTACGACACCGTGCGCAAGATCGCCAGCGCCTGCGGGTCCACCGGCTGGGTGGCCGGCATCATCGGCGTGCACAACTGGCACCTCGCGCTGTTCGACCAGCAGGCCCAGCAGGACGTCTGGGGCGAGGACACCGACGTGCGGATCTCGTCCTCCTACGCCCCGATGGGCGCGGGCCAGGCGGTCGACGGCGGCTACATCGTGCGCGGCTCGTGGGCTTGGTCCTCGGGTTCCGATCACGCCACCTGGGCGGTCCTCGGCGGTCCGGTGATCAAGAACGGCAAGCCGGTCGACTTCGGCAGCTTCCTGATCCCGCGCTCGGACTACCGCATCGATGACGTCTGGAACGTCGTCGGCCTGCGCGGCACCGGCTCCAACACCGTGGTCGTCGAGGACGTCTTCGTCCCGTCGCACCGCTTCCTGAGCTTCCGCGCGATGAGCGAGGGCCGCGCGCCCGGCCTCGAGCAGAACACCGACGCCGTGTTCAAGATGCCGTGGGGCACCATCCACCCCACCACCATCTCCACGCCGATCGTCGGCATGGGCTACGGCGCCTACGAGGCACACGTCGAGCACCAGGGCAAGCGCGTGCGCGCGGCCTTCGCCGGCGAGAACGCCAAGGACGACCCGTTCGCCAAGGTGCGCGTCGCCGAGGCGGCCAGCGACATCGACGCCGCGTGGCGTCAGCTCTCGGGCAATGTCGCCGAGGAGTACGCGCTGCTGCAGGCGGGCCAGGAAGTCCCGTTCGATCTGCGCGTGCGCGCGCGCCGCGACCAGGTCCGCGCGACCGGCCGGGTGATCGCCTCGATCGACAAGCTCTTCGAGTCCTCGGGCGCCACCGCCCTGGCCAACGGCACGCCGCTGCAGCGCTTCTGGCGCGACGCGCACGCCGGTCGGGTGCACGCGGCCAACGATCCCGAGCGCGCCTACGTCATGTACGGCACGCACGAGTTCGGCCTGCCCGTCACCGACGCCATGGTGTAGCCGATGACCCAGACCGCTGAAATCACCTACGAATCGACCTCCCGCTACGCGCAGGTCACCCCCGAGCTGAAGCTGCACTACCACGAGGCGGGTGTCGGCAACGGCCCCACGATCGTGCTGCTGCACGGCGGCGGGCCCGGCGCCTCGGCGTGGTCGAACTTCGCCCGCAACATCCCGGTGCTGGCCGAGAACTTCCACGTGATCGCGCTCGACCAGCCCGGTTTCGGTAAGTCCGACAAGCCGGTCGACCATCCGCAGTATTTCGTGCACGCGTCCACCGCGCTGCTCGCCCTGCTGGATCACCTGCAGATCACCGAGCGGGTGCACCTGCTGGGCAACTCGCTCGGCGGCGGCACCTCGGTGCGCTTCGCCCTGGACAACCCCAAGCGCGCGGGCAAGCTCGTGCTGATGGGCCCCGGCGGGCTGAGCACCAACCTGTTCGCGCCCGACCCGACCGAGGGCGTCAAGCTGCTCTCGGCGTTCAGCTACGCGCCGACCAGGGAGAACCTGGAGAAGTTCCTGCGGATCATGGTCTTCGACCAGTCGCTGATCACCGAGGAACTGATCGACGAGCGGTTCGCCCTGGCGAGCACGCCCGAATCGCTGGCCGCGGTCCGCGCGATGGGCAAGTCCTTCGCCGGCGCCGACTTCGAGAAGGGCATGCTCTGGCGGGACGCGTACAAGCTGCGTCAGCCAGTGCTGCTCATCTGGGGCCGCGAGGACCGGGTGAACCCGCTCGACGGCGCGCTGGTGGCCACCAAGGTCATCCCGCGCGTGCAGCTGCACGTGTTCGGCGGCTGCGGCCACTGGGCGCAGCTGGAGAAGTTCGACGAATTCAACCGGCTCACGGTCGATTTCCTCGAGGAGAAGCAATGAGTATTCGTGCCCTGGGCTACATGCGCATCGAGGCCACCGACATGGCGGCCTGGCGCGAGTACGGCCTCAAGGTGCTCGGCATGATGGAGGGCACCGGGCTGAATCCCGACGCTCTCTACCTGCGCATGGACGATTTCGCCGCGCGACTGGTGATCGTCCCCGGTGAACAGGACCGGCTGCTGGTCTCGGGCTGGGAGGTCACCGACGCTCCCGGCCTGCAGCAGCTGCGCGAGACCCTGGCCAAGGCCGGCGTCGCCTACACCGAAGGCACCAAGGAAGAGCTCGGTGAGCGTCGCGTCGAGGGCATGATCCGGTTCCAGGACCCGTCCGGGAACACCCTCGAGGCCTTCCACGGCGCGCAGTACCTGGGCCGCCGCTTCGTGAGCCCCTACGGCCACAAGTTCGTCACCGCCGAGCAGGGCTTGGGCCACGTCGTGCTGACCTGCACCGACGACGCCGCGGCGCAGGCGTTCTACCAGGACGTCCTCGGCTTCCGGCTGCGCGACTCGATGCGGCTGCCGCCGCAGATGGTCGGTCGTCCCGCCGACGGCGACCCGGCCTGGCTGCGCTTCTACGGCTGCAACCCGCGCCACCACGCGCTGGCGTTCCTGCCGTTGCCCAACCCGACCGGCATCGTGCACCTCATGGTCGAGGTGGAGAACTCCGACGACGTCGGCCTCTGCCTGGACCGCGCCCTGCGCAAGAAGGTCAAGATGTCGGCCACCCTCGGCCGCCACATCAACGACAAGATGCTGTCCTTCTACATGAAGACGCCCGGCGGATTCGATATCGAATTCGGCTGTGAGGGACTCGAAGTCGACGACGACGACTGGATCGCCCGCGAATCCACCGCGGTCAGCCTGTGGGGTCACGACTTCACCGTCGGATTCAAGCAGCAATAGGAATGGCGGCGAGGGACATGACCGAACAGACACCGGCGATCGACGGCCGGCAATTTCGTAATGTGCTGGGGCAGTTCTGCACCGGCATCACCGTGATCACCGCGCTCGATCCGGCGGGTGAGCCGATCGGCTTCGCCTGCCAGTCCTTCGCCGCCCTGTCCCTCGACCCGCCCCTGGTGCTGTTCTGCCCCACCAAGGGGTCGCGCTCCTGGGCGGCGATCGAGGCGGCGGGCAAGTTCTGTGTGAACGTGCTCGCCGAGGCACAGCAGCCGACCTGCGCGCGGTTCGGTTCGCGCGAGACCGACAAGTTCGCCGGAGTCGCCTGGCACACCTCCGAATTGGGTGTGCCCGTGCTCGACGATTCGCTGGCCACCATCGAGTGCACGGTCGACTCGGTCGTCGACGGTGGTGACCACTACATCGTCATCGGCCGGGTGCGGGCGCTCGCGGAGTCGGAGACCACCAACGGTCGTCCGCTGCTGTTCTACCGCGGTCAGTACACCGGCATCGAGCCGGACAAGACCACGCCCGCGCCCTGGCGCGCGGACCTGGATCACTTCCTCACGACCACCAGCCTCGACACCTGGCTGTGAGTCCCGCGGGTGCGGCCGCCCACACGATGCGCGGCCGCACCCGTTTCCGTCGTTTTTAAGTGCTCATTCGGTGAGCACTTTGAGCCGGATGATAGTTCGTATGACCATCGACTACATCACCTGTGCCGCAGCGAGCGACTGGGATTCGTGGCTGGCCACCCATCACGACACCGCCGGTGAGGTCTGGGTGCGGATCGCCAAGAAGGGCGCCCCCGAACCCTCGGTGACCATCACCGAAACCCTCGACGGCGCGCTCTGCTACGGCTGGATCGACAGTCATCGGCGCGGCCTCGATGCCCATCACTACCTGCAGCGTTACTCCCCGCGCCGGGCCCGCAGCCCGTGGTCGCAGGTCAACGTCGCCAAGGCCGAGGCCCTCATCGCGGCGGGCCGGATGCGGCCCGCCGGGTTCGCGGCGATCGAGGAAGCCGTCGCCGACGGCCGCTGGGCCGGGGCGTACGAGCGCCAGCGCACCGCCGACACCCCCACCGACCTGCTCGCCGCACTCGCCGACGCGCCCGCGGCGCGAGCCGCCTACGCTGCCCTCGGCCGCTCCGACCAGTACCGGCTGTTCCTGCCGATCCTCAAGGCGACCACCCCCACCGAACGCGCCACGCGGGTCGCCCGGGCCGTCAACGCCTTGTAGCCCGACGCGGGTCGCCAAGGTTGTCAACGCCTCGTAGCGAACACGACCGCAGATACGCACCGAGCACCACCAGCGCGGGCGGTCCCCCACACCAAGCACCACCACCGCACACAGGCCGCCACGCCGAGCACTCAGCGCGGGCAGTGCCCCGCACCGAGCACAACCAACGCGGACGGTCCCCCACACCAAGCACCACCACCGCACACAGGCCGCCACGCCGAGCACTCAGCGCGGGCAGTGCCCCGCACCGAGCACAACCAACGCGGACGGTCCCCCACACCAAGCACCACCACCGCACACAGGCCGCCACGCCGAGCACTCAGCGCGGGCAGTGCCCCGCACCGAGCACAACCAGCGCGGACGGCCGCCGCACCGAGCACCACCACCGCACACAGTCCCCCACACCAAGCACCACCACCGCACACAGTCCCCCACACCAAGCACTCAGCGCCGAGGTTGAACCGTCCATCGCGCAGAGCAAGCGGTGTGCGGGCCCCGGCCGTCAGACCTCTTTGACCAATACCGCGCGGGTGTAGAGCAGCGAGAACCCTCGGCCCTGCGCGTTCCGTTGTGACATGGAGCCCGGCTGGGTCGTGATCACCGCGAGGTCGCACCCCGCTGCCACCGCCTCGTTCAGGCGCGCCGACAGGAGCGCGGTCTGCACACCGTGCCTGCGATGCGCGGGTAGAGTCGCGGCGCCCGCGAGCGCAGCGACGCCGCCGCCGGTGCGCATGCTGGCGCCCCCGGCGGGCACGCCGTCCCGGTAGGCGACGTAGCGACGGGTGTCGTCGATAGCGGCCATATCCCGCATCACCGCGGCGATCGCCTCGCGCGGAAACTCCTCGTGCGCGGGAACACCCGCGTCATCGGGATGCGCGAACCCGTCGACCACGACATCGAGCCAGAGATCGAAGCCGTCCTCATCGCGGCGCACCTCGACCCGCTCGGGCCCGGTCCAGCTACGCCCGGCCAGCTCCATACCGAGCACATTCTCGAACGACATCAACCGATAACCCCGCCCGGTCAACTCCGCCGCGATCCGCGGATCCCCCAGATGCGCCAGCTCCACCTGCACCGGCACCCCCACCGCCGCATACGCGGCCTCGACCGCCGCCCACTCCCCCGAAGAAGGCGCCCCACCGAACCCGACCCCCACGACTTTGTTCAACGGCGACCCCACCTCCGCGAAACACGCGGCCCCACCGGCGAACTCCCGTACGAACCCCCCACCCCCCCGGCGCCCGCTCCACCCCTGCCCGAGCCGCCCCGGCAATAGCATCGACCTCCGACCGCTCGACCCGAGCAGCCATCTCGACCCCACAGAACAACGTCCCCACAGTTTCACCCATGCCCTACTTATATCGCCCCTGTCCAGCGACTTTCGCGAGCGAGCGCGGCCCATCAGCGGCAACCGCCGCGTCGTCGCCACGACTCGTCCCCCCTCCGGACCTCCCTCGAAAGCTGGTATGCGGCGCGGCAGGACGACCGGACTCCGCTACCAGCGCCTCACCCACGTCGACGGCCACCTCCCCCGCCACTGAACCAAGATCACCACGCTGCGGTGGCGGGCTGCTCTCGGCCGATGCCGCCACCACAGCGTGGTGATCAACTGTCCAGACGGGCGCCACTGGCGGTGAGGGCGGCGTGGATGCGGTCGAGGATGTGGTGGGGGCGGCGGTAGAGGAGATTCGCGCTTACTCGGATGATTCGCCAGCCGTGTTCGGCGAGGATCGCGGAGCGGTCGATGTCTTTCGTGCGCTGGGACGGGTCGGTCCAGTGGTGGGCGCCGTCGTATTCGACGGCGMCCCGCCATCGACGCCAGCCCATGTCCAGGCGGGCGAGGAATTCGCCACCGCTGTCGCGAACCACGATCTGGGTGCTCGGCGCCGGGAGACCGCTTTGGACGATCAATAATCTGGTGAGTGACTCCGGGGGCGACTCGGCGCCCGGGTCGACCAGCGGCATAACCCTGCGCACCTGCGCACACCCGCGCTCACCCCTGTGTTCGGCGGCGAGCGCGATAACGGCGTCCGGGTCGAGTTTCGTTGCCCGGCACAGGGCGTCGAGTACCGGAACCGCACTGCGCGTGGGGAGCCGACGCGCGAGGTCGAACGCCGTTCGTTTCGGAGTCGTCACCGGGAACCCGTCGACAACGCATTGCTCGTGCTCAACTATCCGAGCTTGGCGAGTCCTGATCCACTCCGGCGGCCGGCGATAGGTCGGCACCGCGATCTCGGCAGGAAGCTCAGCTTCAATCCACTTGCTTCCGAACATCGCGGCAGCCGAAAACCCGACAAGCACACCGGCCCCTTTGGTCCAATGCGCCGCCGCCTTGGCTCGCCCCACCGCATCGAGCCGATACCCCCGCCGAACATAGACGTCGTGCGCCACCCGATCGAAGTCGTGCCGCAATTCCCACCGCGTCACCACCCCCGCAGCAACCGCCCACGACCCAACAAAAGCCCCCTCGAACACCCCCATAACCAGCCATGATCCCCCACCACACCGCCAAACAACCGACCCCACACCCGGACAGTTGATCACCACGCTCTGGTGGCGGGCCGCTCCCGACCGATACTCACACCACAGCGTGGTGATCAATCGTCCAACGCTCTAGCGGGTGGGGCGCCAGGGGATTCGGCCGTTGCCGGTCGCCGGTGGGGGGTTTGTTGTTGGGATGCTCGACGAGCGAATTGCCATGCGGCGGCGGAGGTCGAGGAAGCCGAGAAGGTCTGGTTCGAGTTCCCAGATCACGCGCAGCATCCAGTGCTGTCCGCGCAGGTCGATCGCGGCTCAGGCGACGCGGGGACGCACCTGGACTACGAGGTCGGCGTCGAGGGCTCGAGCGAGGCGCTCGAGTACGGGCAGGCTGGGGACCGTTCCGCCTGCTTCGAAGCGGGCGACCGCGGACTGCGTCATGCCGGCCGCGTCCGCCAGGACGGACTGGCTCCAGCCGCGGCCTTCCCGCATACCCCGGATGGTTCGCCCGAGCTCGAAGGCGAGCCGCGCGGCGTCGTACGCCTCGGCTGCGCCGGGCTCCTTCAGGCGCTGATCCCGCAGGTCAGCCCACTCACTACGCTCCGTCATCGTTGCCCTCCTCCAGAACATGCCACTCGGCATCGCAACGCCGCATTGCACCGCGCGCCCGAGCTACCTCACGTCGCTCAACCATCCGTGTCTTGACGAAGACCGTCAGCAAGACGATTCTGCGCCCCGACGCGATCCAGTACGTCACCCGCACCGCGTC
Source organism: Nocardia canadensis (assembly GCF_032656385.1). NCBI lineage: Bacteria > Bacillati > Actinomycetota > Actinomycetes > Mycobacteriales > Nocardiaceae > Nocardia > Nocardia canadensis. The sequence goes on along the minus strand of NZ_JAVCWB010000002.1, from coordinate 336,752 downwards.
CGATCCCAGATAGAAACGCAACTCCCGGAGTTTCCGGTCGAGCTGTCTCGTATACGGTTCGCCCAGCAACGGTCCGGCGTCCTGCAGCAAGTCGATGTAGAACGCGGCGTGAGCGAACATGTCGGCCGGAAGCTTCTCCAACCATTCACGCACCTCAGGTTCCAGTTCAACGCTACCCCAACCCATAGCGTTGATGCTATACCCAGGGGGAAGATAGTCATGCGGAAATGGAATATCCGACAGGAAGGGCACACGGTGTCCGGGCGCCGGCGGATCCGGTTGACCGGAAACGCCGAACGGCGTGACCCGGGTCGGGTCACGCCGTCAGGGGGTGTGGGGTCAGGCCGAGGCGGTGGTTTCGCGCTGGAGTTCCAGGGCGATGTCGATGAGCTGGTCTTCCTGGCCGCCGACGAGCTTGCGTTCGCCTGCGCGGACGAGCATTTCGGCGGCGGAGACGCCGTAGCGTTCGGCTTGGCGTTCGGCGTGGCGCAGGAAGCTGGAGTAGACGCCGGCGTAGCCCATCATGAGGGCTTGGCGGTCGAGGAGGCATTCCGCGGGCATGGCGGGGCGGACGACGTCTTCGGCGGCGTCGGTGACGGCGAAGAAGTCGACACCGGTCTTGATGCCGAGTTTGTCGCAGACGCCGATGAAGGCTTCGACCGGCAGGTTGCCGGCGCCTGCGCCGAAGCGGCGGGCCGAGCCGTCGATCTGGGTGGCGCCTGCGCGTACGGCGTAGACGGAGTTCGCGACAGCGAGGCCGAGGTTTTCGTGGCCGTGGAAGCCGACCTGGGCGTCGTCGCGGAGTTCTGCGACCAGGGCCGAGACGCGGTCGGAGACCTGTTCCAGGACGAGCGCACCGGCCGAGTCGACGACGTAGACGCACTGGCAGCCGGCATCGGCCATGATGCGGGCCTGCTTGGCCAGGTTCTCCGGGGTGGTGGAGTGGGCCATCATCAGGAAGCCGACGGTTTCGAGGCCGAGTTCGCGCGCCAGGCCGAAGTGCTGGATCGAGACGTCGGCCTCGGTGCAGTGCGTGGCGATGCGGCAGATGGACGCGCCGTTGTCCTGGGAGATCTTGATGTCTTCCTTGACGCCGACACCCGGCAGCATGAGGAAGGCGATCTTGGCCTGCTTGGCGGTCTCGGCGGCGGCCTTGATCAGTTCCTGCTCAGGGGTTTTCGAGAAACCGTAGTTGAACGAGGACCCACCGAGGCCGTCACCGTGGGTTACCTCGATGACCGGGACGCCCGAACCGTCCAGGGCGGCAACGATATCGCGCACCTCGGTGACGGTGAACTGGTGCCGCTTGTGATGCGAGCCGTCGCGCAGCGAGGTGTCGGTGACACGCACATCGAGTTCGCCCGAGAAGGGCTTCAGGATATTGCTCATGGTCGAATCTCCTTACACCCGAGCCGAGATGATCTGGTCGGCCAGCACGTCACCCACGCGGGTGGCGGCGGCGGTCATGATGTCGAGGTTGCCCGCGTACGGTGGCAGGAAATCGCCGGCGCCTTCGACCTCGACGAAGATCGACACCTTGGCCATGCCACCGGAGATCACCGACGGCTCGTCGAACTGCGGATCGTTGAGCAGCCGGTAGCCGGGCACGTACTCCTGGATCGACTTCTCCATGCGGAAGATGCTCTCGGCGATGGCATCCCGATCGGCGTCCTCGGGGATGGCGCAGAAGATGGTGTCGCGCATGATCATCGGCGGCTCGGCCGGGTTCAAGATGATGATGGCCTTGCCGCGCTGCGCGCCGCCGATGGTCTCGACGCCCTTGGAGGTGGTCTTGGTGAACTCGTCGATGTTGGCACGGGTTCCGGGACCGGCCGAGACCGAGGACACCGATGCCACGATCTCGGCGTAGGCCACCGGCACGACGCGGGACACGGCCGCCACCATGGGAATCGTGGCCTGGCCACCACAGGTGATCATGTTGACGTTCGGCGCGTCCCGCAGCGAATCCAAGTTCACCGGGGGAATCACGGCCGGGCCGACCGCGGCGGGGGTGAGGTCGACGGCGCGGATGCCCGCGGCCTCGTATTTCGGCGCGTACGCGCGGTGCACGTAGGCGGAGGTGGCCTCGAACAGCAGATCCGGCTTCTCGTCGAGGGCGAGCAGCCAGTCCGCGCCCTCGGCGGAGGTTTCCAGACCAAGCCCGCGTGCCCGCTTCAGCCCCTCCGAATCCGGGTCGATGCCGATCATCCAGCGCGGCTCGATCTTGTCCGAGCGCAGCAGCTTGTAGAGCAGATCGGTGCTGATATTGCCGGACCCCACGATCGCGGCGGTGACTTTGCTGGTCACGGTGTACTCCTTGGGAAGTCTGGTTCAGCTGAAACGCAAACGGACGGAACCGAGTCCGGTGAACTCGGCGAGGAAGTCGTCACCGGGGCGGGCGTCGATGGCGCGGGTGCAGGAACCGGGCAGCACGATGTCGCCCTTCTTCAACCGCACCCCGAAGGTCGCGACCTTGCGGGCCAGCCACGCGACCGCGATCACCGGGTCACCGAGGACGGCGTCGCTGCGACCCTCCGCGATGACCTCGCCGTTGCGGGTCAGCACGGCATCGATGGCCTTGATGTCGATGTCACCCGGGGCGACACGCTCCTTGCCGAGCACGAAACCGGCCGAGGAGGCGTTGTCGGAGATGGTGTCGGCCAGGCCGATCTTCCAGTCCTTGATGCGCGAGTCGATCAGCTCGATCGAGGGCGCGTAGGCGACGGTCGCGGCCAGCACATCGGCCTCGGTGCAGTCCTCGCCGGGCAGGTCGGCGCCGAGCACGAACCCGACCTCGACCTCCACGCGCGGCAGCAGGTACTTCGAGGTGTCGACCGGGACGTCTTCGAAGACCTCCATCTCGGCGAGCAGATGACCGTAGTCGGGCTCGTCGACGCCCATCATCTCCTGCATCGCCTTCGACGACAGCCCCACCTTGTGGCCGACGACCTTGGCACCCGCCTTCAGCCGACGCTGAATGTTGAGCAGCTGGATCTCGTAGGCGTCGACGACGTCGATATCGGGAAACCGGTCGACGAGCGGCGACACGGCGACGCGATCGTCTTCGGCGCGGGCCAGTTCGTCGGCGAGTTGAGTTCGTACCGCGTCGGGCAGCACGCGGACCTCCTAGGCAGCACGGGCGGGATGGATCACGACGTCAAAACTGTAACCGGTTTCCCGGAGCATCGTCAGCCGTTCACCTGACAATACAATGCCACCGTGCGTGATTTCTATAACACGTTCCAGTATGTGGAGCGGAAACGCCGAGCCCACTGGAACAAGTTCCAGTTTGGACTGTCAAACCGCCAAACGCTTCTATAACGTGTTGCACATGAGTGATCGGGAATACGATGTGGTGGTCGTCGGTAGCGGCGCCGCCGGGATGACGGCCGCCCTCGCCGCGGCCCACAAGGGACTGAGCGTCGTGCTGCTGGAGAAGGCCGCGCACTACGGCGGGTCGACGGCCCGATCCGGCGGCGGCGTCTGGATTCCGGGCAACAAGGCGCTGAAAGCCTCCGGCCGACCCGACGACCGCGAGGACGCGCGCACCTATCTGCACAGCATCATCGGCGACGTGGTGCCCGCGGAGAAGATCGACACCTACCTCGATCGCGGCGCCGAGGCCTTCGACTTCGTCCTCGATCACACCCCGCTGAAGATGAAGTGGGTGCCCGGCTACTCCGACTACTACCCGGAGGCTCCGGGCGGCCTGGGCCAGGGGCGTTCGTGCGAGCCGACGCCGTTCAACGGCAAGGTGCTCGGGGCGGAACTGGCCAACCTGGAACCGCCCTACGCCAAGGCGCCGCTGAACGTGGTGGTCATGCAGGCCGACTTCGTCCGGCTCAACCTGATCAAGCGTCACCCCAAGGGCATGATGCGGGCACTGCGCGTCGGCGCCCGTACCTACCTGGCCAAGTTCACCGGCAAGCACCTGCTCGGCATGGGTCAGGCGATCATCGCCGCCATGCGCAAGGGCCTGCTCGACGCGGGCGTTCCGGTGCTGCTCAACACCCCGCTCACCGATCTGGTGGTCACCGACGGCAAGGTCACCGGGGTCAAGGCCACCGTCGACGGCGAGCCGGTCACCTTCACCGCGCGCTACGGCGTGGTCCTGGGCAGCGGCGGCTTCGAGCACAACGCCGACATGCGCGCCAAGTACCAGCGGCAGCCGATAACCACTGAGTGGACAACGGGCGCCGCGGCCAACACCGGCGATGGCATCGTCGCGGGCATGGCAGCGGGAGCGACGGTCGGATTCATGGAGGACGCCTGGTGGGGTCCGACCATCTTCAAGGGCGGCAAGCCCTGGTTCGCCCTCGCCGAGCGCAATCTGCCCGGCACCATCATGGTCAACGACCGCGGCGAGCGGTTCGGCAACGAGTCGGCGCCCTATGTCGAGGCGGTGCATACCATGTACGGCGGTGAATACGGCCAGGGCGCTGGTCCGGGCGAGAACATCCCGGCCTGGCTGGTGTTCGACCAGCGCTACCGCAACCGCTACATCTTCGCCGGGCTGCAACCGGGTCAGCGCTTCCCCTCGCGCTGGCTGGAGAACGACTACATCGTCAAGGCCGACACCATCGAGGAGCTGGCCGAGCGCATCGGTGTGCCCGCCGAGAGCCTGAGCGCCACCGTCACCCGGTTCAACGGCTTCGCCGCCGCGGGCAAGGACGAGGACTTCGGTCGCGGCAACAGCCACTACGACCGCTACTACGGCGACCCCACCGTCAAGCCCAACCCGTGCCTGGCCGAGATCTCGCAGGGCCCGTTCTACGCGGCCAAGATGGTTCCCGGCGACCTCGGCACCAAGGGCGGCCTGGTCACCGACACCGCCGGTCGCGTACTGCGCGAAGACGATTCGGTGATCGAGGGCCTCTACGCCGCGGGCAACACCAGCGCCCCGGTGATGGGCCACACTTACGCGGGCCCCGGCGCGACCATCGGACCCGCGATCACCTTCGCCTATCTCGCGGTGCTCGACATCGCCGAGAAGGCCAAGGCCACCGCGTGACGCACGCACAGTTCCCGACCACGCAGGAGTAAGCACCATGCCCATCGACCTCCAGACCGCGCTCGGTGCGCCGACACCGACGCGGGAGTTCAGCTGGACGCCCACCGACGTGCAGCTCTACCACCTCGGCCTCGGCGCCGGCGCGCACCCGACGGACCCGGTCGAGCTGACCTATCTCGACGACCGCGCCCCCCAGGTACTGCCGACCTTCGCGACGGTGGCCCCGACCCTCGGCGAGACCGAGGCGCCGAAGGTGAGCTTCCCCGGTATCGAGATCGACCTGGCCAAGGTCGTGCACGGACACCAGGAAGTGGTGGTGCACAAGCCGATTCCAGCCAGCGGCAAGGCGACCAGCACCGGCCGGATCAGCGAGATCTGGGACAAGGGCGCCAACGCGGTGATCGTCCGGGAGGACACCGTGGTCGGCTCCGACGGCGAGCCGCTGTGGACGGTCCGGTCCTCGATCTTCGCCAGGGGCGAGGGCGGTTTCGGCGGCGAGCGTGGCCCGAGCGCCAAGGCCGCGCTGCCGGATCGGGCGCCCGACGCGGAACTCGTCACCCCGACCCTGCCGCAGCAGGCCCTGCTCTACCGGCTCTGCGGCGACCGCAACCCGCTGCACTCGGACCCGGAGTTCGCCAAGGGCGCCGGGTTCCCCGCGCCGATCCTGCACGGCCTGTGCACCTACGGCGTGGTCTGCAAGGCGCTCACCGACGGCCTGCTCGACGGTGACGCGAGCCGGGTCGGCGGCTTCCGGGCCAAGTTCGCCGGGGTGCTGTACCCGGGCGAGACGCTGCGGATCAAGGTCTGGCGCGAGGGCGACGAGCTGATCGGCGCCGCCACCGTGGTCGAGCGCGAGGACGCGCCGGTGCTCGGCGAGATCGCGCTGACGATCGCCTGATCCGGCGACGCCCTGGTGCCGGTCCGGCCCACGCCGGCCTCGTCACCAGGGCGTTCGCTCGCGCACCGGAGTTGTCGGTGCGCGGTGCGACCATCGGACGATGGCGCTCACACACTCGGAAAAGCAAGAGTTTCTCGCGCGACCGCATGTGGCCGCGCTGTCGGTCGCTACCCCCGATCGGGGCACGCTCACCGTTCCCATCTGGTACGCCTACACCCCTGGTGGCCGACCGTGGATCACCACCCTGCCCACGTCGGCGAAGATGCAAGCGATCACCGCGGCAGGGCGATTCGGCCTGATGGTCGACACCGTCGCGCCGGAGGTGAAGTACGTGTCGGTCGAGGGCGCGGTCGCCGATGTGCGGCCGTCGACCGCCGCGCAGATAGCCGAGATGGCCGGCCGGTATCTGAGCGGCGACGCCCTCGAGCAGTACCTGGTCTTCGCCCACGAGCAGCTGGGCGAGCACGTCACGGTCTGGCTGGAGCCCGAGCACTGGCTGGGCGCGCTGATCGGGTAGCGCGCGGCTACCCGGCGGGCGGACGCTGGGTGAGGCCGCCGACGAGCAGTGCGTAGATGAGGACGATGAGGACGGGCGCGGCCAGCGGCGCCCACACCAGTTCCACCGGGACCAGGGCGGCGGTGGCGGCGGCGATGGTGAACAGCACCGCGCCGCCGACCGACGGAATCGTCGTCGGCACCACGCCTTCGGGCGCGTGCAGCACGGCCGCGTTGAGCAGGTAGGTGGTGGCGACCAGGCCCGTCGCGGCCGCGGCGACGACCCCGACGTCGGCGAACGCGAGCGCGGCGATCACCACCAGCACCGCGGCGACGGCGGCGGGCCGCCACCACCAGCTCACGATGACCAGCGCGAGCGCGGCCACCCCGGCATACGGGTTGATCAGGGCGACGGCGGCGACCAGCAGCAGGCCGGCGAGCAGGGCGAGGAATCTGGTCATCGGCGCACCCGCACTGTTCGGCGATGGTCGGGCAGCAGGCGCATGGCCTGGTCGAGTCTGGTGTCGGCGGGCCAGGCGATGATGTCGACGCCGACGGTGCCCATGTCGCGATACATCGAGGCCCGCTCCAGCTGCCACATCTTGGCCATGGTCGGGTCGAGACCGTCCTCGAACGGGGTGCCGCGCAGCACGTCGACGGCGATCACCACGTGGCCGCGTTTGCGCAGGTCGATCAGCGCGAGCGCGAACTGGGTGTCGAGCAGGGTGGAGAACGCGACCACGATCGCGCCGATCGGCACCGCGGCGTGCGGGGCCAGCGTGCCGGTGGTCTCGACGTGCTCGTCACCGACGCCGAGCACGGTATCGACGATCCGGTAGAACTGCCTGCGGCCGATATCGGGGCGCAGCCAGCGCGGCGAATCCCCCAGGCACACCACCGCGGTCCGGTCCCCGGCTTGCAGGGTGGACTGCACCACCTGCGCCGCGCCGCGCACCGACAGCTCCAGCGAGGCGGTGGCCGGGCCGGGCGCCTGCTGGGAGGTGTCGACCAGGACGACCACGTCAGCGGAGCGATTGGTGAATCGTTCGGTGACGTAGAGCCTGCCGCGGCGCGCGCTGACCGGCCAGTTCACGGTGCGCAACTGGTCGCCGGGCGCGTAGGCGCGGATGTCGGCGTATTCGACACCGGGACCGTGCTTGCGGGTCAGATGGGTGCCGATCCGGTCGGGAAGTTCGGTGCGCGGCAGGCGCATTCGATGTGGATCGGCGATCGGGTAGACATACAGCTTGGCGGCGGGCAGCTCGGCGGTGGCCACCGCGAGCCCGGCCGGGCTCAGCGCGGACACCTTGACCTGCACCGGATACCGGCCCCAGCGCGCCGCCGACAGCGCCAGCTCCAGGCCGGCTGGAGCACCGCCGGAATCGTGGGCCTCCTCGATCTCGAGTTCGAGGCCGGTCAGCGGCATCGGTGTCATCCGCAGCAGCGCGTGTCCGCTCTCGACGAAGGCCGCGGCGTTGCAGCCGACCACCTCGCCCTCGAAGCAGCGCACGGTGCCGCTGCCGTCGACCTGGATCCTGGTCGGGTTCTGCTGCCAGGGCGCGGTGGCGAGCACGCCGAGCATCGGGGCGGCGAAGACCACCAGCTGCCATTGCCCACGCAACACCGCGACGACCAGCGCCGCCGCGGCGCACCCGGCCAGGATGAACACCAGCGGGGCGGGCCGCCAGCGCAGGTCGACCTCGACCGTCCTGGATTCGTCGCGGTGCTTCATGTGCTGGTGGCGCGGGGCACCGGTAGCCGGCGCAACAGTTCGGCGATGACGTCCTCACCCCGGATGCGGCGCACCCACATCTCCGGACGCAGGGTGATGCGGTGCGCCATCGCGGGCACCGCCAGCGCCTTCACATCCTCGGGGATCACGTAATCGCGGCCCAGCAGCAGGGCCCGGGCGCGCGACATCTGCACCAGATCGAGTTCGGCGCGCGGGCTGGCGCCGACCTCGACCTGCGGGTGGCTGCGGGTGGCCGAGGCGAGCGCCACCACGTAGTTCACGACATCGGGATGCACGGTGACGAATTCGACCGACTGCCGCATCTCCATCAGCCCCTGCGCGTCGACGACCTGGCCGACCTGCGGCGGCGTCGCGCCGCGCTCGAGCCTGCGCCGGATCATCTGCGTCTCGTCCTGCTCGGACAGATAGCCCAGACGCAGCTGGATCGCGAACCGATCGAGCTGGGCCTCCGGCAGCGGGTAGGTGCCCTCGTACTCGATCGGGTTGTCGGTGGCCAGCACGATGAACGGCTGTGGCAGCAGGAAGGTTTCGCCGTCGATGCTCACCTGCCCCTCGGCCATGGCCTCCAGCAGCGCCGCCTGCGTCTTGGGCGGGGTGCGGTTGATCTCGTCGGCGAGCAGAACATTCGTGAAAACCGGACCGCGACGGAAGTTGAACCGGCCCGACGACATGTCGTAGATCGTCGAGCCGAGCAGGTCGGCGGGCAGTAAATCAGGCGTGAACTGCACGCGGGTGAAATCGAGGCCGAGCGCGGCCGCGAAGGACCGCGCGATCAGCGTCTTACCGAGACCTGGCAGGTCCTCGATGAGAACATGTCCTCCGGACAGCACGGCGATCATGATGAGCTGCAACTCATCTCGCTTGCCGACCACGACTCGGCCCAGCTCACGCAGCACGGCGTCGGAGCGCTGGACGGTCACGTTCAACGGCATGGTCATCGGTGGCCTCTAACCCCTCACATCGTCTGCAATCGGCGCAGGATCTCGTCCAGCGCCTCTTTTCCCGGCGCGCGACCGGTTTGGTCGCGCAGTGCGGAATTCGCCGGGTCGACCCAGCGCCACAGTTCGGGTCCGAACTGCAGCTGCCCGGCCACCTCGGTGGCCCGCCGGTTCTTGGCGACCCGCAGGCCGGTCGACAACTCGAATTCCTTGGCCAGCAGGGGCCGCAGGTGGCGGTCCCAGTCGGCGCGGGTGCCGTCGGCGCGGGCGGTCAGCATCTCCGCGCGCGCGTGCCAGCGGCCGAGCATCTCGGCCGGGCCGTTGTCGATGTACTCGGTCAGCGGTTCCTCGCGCACCACGCGATGCCGCAGCGACCACAACAGTGTGGCCAGCGTGAGCGCCACCGGCAGAGCGACGGCGAGCAGCACGGTGTCGCGGGCCAACCGCACCAGCGCGACCTCCATCAGCAGCACCACCACGACCGCGGTGACGATGACGGCCGAACGGTTCACCGCCGCACCGGATTCCGGTGATGTCATGCTGACTCCATTCGGCAGGCTCGGGCGCCCCGCGCGGTGACGCGAGCTGCCGACTCCTGGCGCTGACCGCTCATGCCGGTACCAACCTTCGCTGCAGATCCGACAGGACGATGCGGAGAAGCTGTTCGGCGCGCATGCGCTGCCATTCGAGCATCGAGTGCGGGCTGAACCGCGCCTCCTCGAACAGCGCGACCAGCTCGCGCGCCGAAGCATCGTGCAGCACACCGCTTTCGAAAGCGCGGGCCAGCACTTCCATGGGGGTGTCGGAGGCTTGCGGGCGGGCGGCGCGGTCGCTGGACAGTCCGCGCTCCATGGCCACGTAGCAGGCGATGATCGCGGTGCGCGGGTCCTGGCCGGGCGCGTTCATCGCGGCCAGGCCCATCTCCGCGGCCCTGGTGAGCGAGTCGACCGCGCTGGGCGTGACCTCGGGCTGGACGGCGGCGGCGGGCGCGGGTTCGCGCCGGGTGGCGACCGCGACCACGACGAGCCCGAGCAGCGCCACCGCGATCAGCACCACGGCCAGCACGGCCGCGATGATGAGCGCGGTGCCGGTGAGTTCGGCGGCGCCGGTGCCCGGATCGGGGGCGGGGGCGTCGGTCGGCGTCGGGACGGGGCCGGAGCCTTCCGGCAGGGTCTCGGCGGCCGGGCGCATCGGGCGGGCGCCGGGCAGCAGGAACAGCGCGGTCACACCGCCCGCGAAGACCAACGCGATCGCGGCGAGGACGATCGGACCCAGCAGAGCCAGCCTGCGCCACCGGAAACGCGGCGCCGCTTCGCGTTCGGCTTGCGGCATCGCCAGCGGGAGGCGATGCTGACTGGCGATCACCCCGGCGACCAGGATCACCACGGATACCAGCAGCAGCACCGGCATCACCGCCACCAACAGTGGCGAGGGCGTGCTGTTCGATTCGGCGGGTCCGGCACCGGGGAGGTAACCCTGCAACGCGATCGTCGCAGCGACGAGCAGTGCGATCACGACGATCGCCCGCGGAATGGGCTGACTCACCCCGATCACAGCTGTACCACCAAACCCCAGAGCCTGCACAAAACAGCCACATAGTTACACGCCGAGTGGTTCGCTCGGGAGGAAATCGATAGTTTGGATGACCTCCCCTTTTATTGTCCCCCCGAATTCCGTGTCTTGTTACGCGGTGCGAACGATCGCCGCGTCGACCAGCGGCAACTCCCCCAGTCGGCTCGCCGTCCTGGCCAGATCGGGAACCGCCGGCACGCCCGCGGTCAGCTCGGGCGCGGGCTCGCGGGCGTGGATGGTGCAGGGCAGGTCGGCGTCGTAGAGGACATCGACAAGGTTGACCAGACGCATCGCCCAGTCCGGCGGCACCTCGCGCAGCGGCGGGACCCCACGCAGCGTCCACCGGCCGAATCGCCTGGTCAGACGGAGATAGTCGGCGGCGCTGGTCGGGGCGCCGCACAGGTGCGTGAAGTCGAAGGTGACGGCGTCCGGCCCGACCGCGAGCGCGCGCACCGTTCGGCCGTCACCCAGGTCGAGGTCCTGGCCCCGCGCCGTCGGCGCTTCGGCGTCCAGAACGTACCGGCCCGCGAGGAAACCGCTGTCCCGATGGGCGCCGATGGTGCGGTAGTCCAGCGGACCGTCGAGGGTGACGACGTCGAGGTGGGCGAGGATGCGCTCGATGGTCGGCACGAATCGGTCGTGGAACAGCGGATTCGGCAGCAGCTCGGCAGGCGGGTAGTTCGAGGTGACGACCAGGGTCCGGCGCCCGGCGAACAGGGTGTCGAGCAGCCGGGCGATGAGCATGGCGTCGCCGATGTCGTGCACGTGGAACTCGTCGAAACACACCAGGTCGGCCTCGCCGAGGAGCGCGATGACGGCCCGTTCGATCGAACCGAGGGCGTGGGTGGTGGCGTGCAATTCAGCGAAGAAGGTGTGGAAGTGGTAGCGGCGCTTGCGCTCCGGTGCGGCGGCCGCGAAGAACCGGTCCATCACCATGGTCTTGCCCCGGCCCGGCCTGCCGTGCAGGTAGACGCCGCGGTGCCGCTTGCGTGGCCTGCCGTGCCGGTCGAGCAGCGCGACCAGCGCCGCGGCAGCCGTGACCTGCGCCGGATCGAGGACAACCGCTTCGGATGTCATGCCAACCTCCTCGTCCTCTACAGTTGTAGAGGATTGGCGAATCGGCGACCAGGGAAGGTGACGATGTCCACAGACCGGCGCGCACGGATCGTGACGGGCGCGATCGACCTCATCGCGACCAGCGGGATTCGCGCCCTCACCCATCGCGCCCTCGATGCCCGGCTGGGATTACCGCTCGGCTCCACGTCCTACTACTTCCGCACCAGGCAGACGCTGGTCGAGGCGGTCGCCGACGGGATCACCGCACGCTCGCGCGCCGACTTCGCCGCGGCGCGCGGCGGGCCCGGTCCGCGCAGCAAACCCGCAGCGGAGGCCACCTCCGCCGACCGGGAAGGGGCACCGGAGGCGGTCGCGCGCGGGGTCGCCGCCTGGCTGGATCAGCTGCTCGCCCGGCGCCGCAACGAGCTGATCGCCCGGCATGCGCTGATCGTCGAGACGCTCTCCGAACCCGAGCTCCGCGCCCGCCTGGCAGGCAGTTTGTTCTCCGTCGACCGGGCCACCGAGCTGTTCACCGCCCTCGGCTCACCCCGGCCCGGCGACACGGCCTGCGACTTCCTCGCACTACTGGAAGGTCTCGTCTTCGACCGGGTCGCCGGCGTGCGCGCCGAGGTACCGGCGGGTACGACCGACAGCATCGAGCAACTCACTCGCCCCCTGTCGATATTCCTGACCGGCGTGGCCGAATCGGCCGAGCATGCTTCCCCATCCGATCAGGCGTCTGCCCAACCGAATTCGGAATAAGGCTCCTTCGAATTCATCGCCGCGATTCCGAGAGCGGAATATTCGATCAGATCAGCGGGGAGTTCGTGCGGCGTAAACCACTGCACCGCATAGCATTTATCGGGTTCCCGATTGAAAGGCTCGCCCTGCCAGCGATCGGCGCGAAAGAACAGCCCGAGCCGCGCGTCGCGGCCGGGCGCGGTCACGTGGGCGACATGGATCAGCCGCAGCGTGGCGGGGTCGATGTCGACCCCGACCTCCTCCGCGGCTTCCCGTGCGGCGGCGGCCGTCACCGACTCGCCGATCTCCAGTTTTCCCGACGGCAGATGCCACCGGTGGTCGTACTCGTCACCGCTGCGGCGCAGGCTCAGCAGGAGCGCGCCGTCGCGGATCAGCAGCAGGTGGACGTCGACCAGGTGGCGTGGGGTCACCCGGTCGAGCCTACGAAGTGAGCACCAGCCCCGAGGTGGGAACGCCGGTGCCCGCGGTGACCAGGATGCGCTCCAAGTCCGCGACCTGGTTGACCGACGTGCCGCGGATCTGGCGGACCGCCTCGGCGATGCCGTTCATGCCGTGGATGTAGGCCTCGCCCAGCTGGCCGCCGTGGGTGTTGAGCGGGAGCCTGCCGCCGACCTCGATGGCGCCGTCGGCGATGAAGTCCTTGGCCTCGCCACGTCCACAGAAACCCAGCTCCTCGAGCTGCATCAGCACGAAGGGAGTGAAGTGGTCGTAGAGGATCGCGGCCTGCATATCGGCCGCGCTCAGGCCGCTCTGGGCCCACAACTGGTCACCGACGAGGCCCATTTCCGGCAGGCCGGTCATCGCGTCGCGGTAGTAGCTGGTCATCACGTACTGGTCGGCGCCGCTGCCCTGGGCGGCGGCCGCGATGATCGCGGGACGCTGCGGCAGGTCGCGGGCGCGCTCGGCACTGGTGACCACGATGGCCACGCCGCCGTCGGACTCCTGGCAGCAGTCGAGCAGGTGCAGCGGTTCGGCGATCCAGCGCGAATCCTGGTGCTGTTCCAACGTGATCGGCTTGCCGTAGAAGAAGGCGTTCGGGTTCACCGCGGCGTGCTTGCGATCGGCCACCGCGACCGCGCCGAAGTCGGCACTGGTCGCGCCGGTGACGTGCATGTACCGGCGCGCGACCATCGCGACCTGCGCGGCCGGGGTGCCGAGACCCTGCGGGTAGGCCCAGCCCGCGTCGATGCCCGAGGACGTCGGCGCGGCCGCCAGCGCGGGCGAGAACTGCCCGAACCTGGCGCCCGAGCGCTCGTTGAACGCGCGGTAGGCGACCACCACGTCGGCGACTCCGGTGGCCACCGCCATGGCGGCCTGCTGCACGGTCGCGCAGGCCGCGCCGCCGCCGTACCCGATGTGGCTGAAGAACTTCAGGCTCGGGATGCCGACGGCCCTGGCCACGGCGGCCTGGGTGTTGGTGTCCATCGTGAAGGTGGTCAGGCCGTCGACGTCGGCGGGCGTCAGACCCGCGTCGGCCAGCGCCGCGCTGACCGCCTCGGCGGCCAGTCGCAGCTCACTGCGGCCGGAGTCCTTCGAGAAATCGGTGGCGCCGATGCCGACGATGGCGGCATGCCCGGACAGGCCCGTCATGAGTTCTCCAGAGAGGGAAGGGCGATCACCGCGGTCGCCGTGATGTGCTCACCGAGGCTGTCGCGGCCACGCACATCGAGGGTGACCAGCGCGCCGGACACCGCGGTGACGGTGCCCGAGAGGGTCAGTGTGTCACCGGCGTACAGCGGCACCCCCAGGCGCAGCGCGATCGACTTCACCAGGGCGCTGGGCCCGGCCCAGTCGGTGACGAAGCGCTGCACCAGGCCGGTGTCGGTGAGGATGTTGACGAAGATGTCGCTGGACCCGCGCTCGACGGCCTTGTCGCGGTCGTGGTGCACGTCCTGGAAATCCCTGGTGGCCAGGGCCGTGCTGATCACGAAGGTGGGATCGGCGTGGATCACCAGCTCGGGTAGCTTGTCGCCCACCGCGACGGCGGCGGGTTCGGTCGTGGCGGTCACTGCGCGGCCTCCCAGTAGGGCAGAACTGTTCCGTCGGCTAGCTTTTCGAAGGCGACCCGGACGGGCACGCCGACGGCGACCTCGCCCGGTTCGATGCCACGCAGCTCACCGAGCATGCGCACCCCTTCGTCGAGTTCGACGAGGGCGACGACGAACGGCAGGTCGCGGCCGGGCACCTTCGGCGCGTGGTGCACGACGAAGCTGAACACCGTGCCGGTTCCCGCGGCGACGACGTAATCGGTGGTCTCGGCCTTGTCCTGCCACAGGGCGGGAATCGGCGGATGCCGCAGCGAACCATCGGGCAGGCGCTGGATGCGCAGTTCCCCGATTTCGGTACCGGCCCAGAAGAATTCGGTGTCCTTGGAGATGACCGGACCGACCCGCTCGGCGGGCGCGACCGCGATGTCGGACGCCGCGGCGGCTTCCTTGGCGGCGGGCACGAATTTCAGGATGCGGAACAGCATTTCGGTGACCACCTCGTCACCGACCGACCAGGTGGTGGTGAAGGTGAGGAACCAGCCGTCGCCGAGCCCGGTGCGCTTGGGGCCCTTGAACTCCGAGAGCCGGCTGGCGACGGTCACCTCCTCGCCCGGTCGCAGGTAGCGGTGGTAGGTCTGCTCGCAGTTGGTGCCGACGACGGAGGTGAAGCCCGCGTCGTCGAGCAACTGCGTGGCCAGGCCGAGCGGGTCGTCGGCGGTGCGCACGCCGTGCAGCCCGTTCATCGTCCACACCTGGGCCATCGCGGGCGGGGCCACGATGCCGGGGTGACCGGCGGCCTTGGCCGCGGCCTCGTCGACGTAGATCGGGTTGGTGTCGCCGATCGCCTCGACCCAGTTGTGGATCATCGGCTGGTTCACCGGGTCGCGCCCGGCCCGCGGCGCGGACTCGCCTGCCGCGGCCAGCTTCGCCAGCGCTTCGGGAATGTCTTCGGGGGTGATGCTTTCCGGCACGCCCTGCTCCTTAGTTCATCGGGGGACGCGCGGCAGTTCTAGGCCCGCGGAGGCGACCAGTTCGCGCATGATCTCGTTGACGCCGCCACCGAAGGTGACGACGAGGTTCTGCTTGGTCCGCCGGTCCAGCCAGTCGAGCAGCTCGGCGGTGCCGGGCTCGGCCGGATCGCCGTAACGGCCGACGATCTCCTCGACCACGCGGCCCGCCTCCTGCAGCGACTCGGTGGAGAAGATCTTGGTGGCCGAGGCGTCGGCGATCACGGTGTTCTGCGCTGCGGCCGGATCCGCGGCCGCGACCTGCCAGTTCAGCAACTCGTTGAGCCGCACCATGGTGCGCACCCGGCCGAGCGCGCGCCGGACCTCGGGCTCACCGAGCAGCTGATGCCGCGCCGTCCAATCGTGCAGGCGGTCGTAGAGCTGCTCGATCTTGCCCGACGGACCCAGACTGACCCGCTCGTGGTTGAGCTGGGTGGTGATCAGCCGCCAGCCCCGGTCCACCTCGCCGACCAGCATCTCCGCCGGCACCCGGACATCGTCGAAATAGGTGGCGTTGGTGTGGTGGGCGCCGTCGCAGGTGATGATCGGGGTCCAGGAGTAGCCCGGATCCTTGGTGTCGACGATCAGGATGGTGATGCCGCGGTGGCGCGATTCCACCGAACCGGTGCGGCAGGCCAGCCAGACGTAGTCGGCCTCGTGCGCGCCGGTGGTGAAGATCTTCTGGCCGTTGACGATCCAGTCGCCGTCGCTGTCGCGCACCGCGGTGGTGCGCAGCGCGGCCAGGTCGGTACCCGCTTCGGGCTCGGAGTAGCCGATCGCGAAATGGATGTCGCCGGAGAGGATTCCGGGCAGGAACTTCTTCTTCTGCGCGTCGGTGCCGTACTTCTGCAGCGTCGGGCCGACGGTCAGCAGCGTCACCAGGGGCAGCGGCACATCGGCGCGCACCGCCTCGTTGAAGAAGATCTGCTGTTCCATCGGGCCGAAGCCCTGGCCGCCGAATTCCTTCGGCCAGCCGACGCCGAGCCAGCCGTCGCGGCCCATCCGGCGCACCACCTCGCGGTAGGCGTCGCCGTGCCGGTTGATCGCCATCGCGGCGTGTTCGGCCGGCGTGACGAGATCGGCGAAATAGGAACGCAATTCCTCGCGCAACCGCCGCTGTTCGGCGGTCAGATCGATGAACATCTTGCTCCCAGAAGGTCGAGGCGCAGGCCCTCGCCACCGAGCAGACGGGCGAGATCCTTGGCCTGTGAGTAGTAGCGGTGCATCGGGTGGGTGATATCCACGCCCAGTCCACCGTGCAGGTGATGACATTTCTGCATGGCGCGCGGAACTTCGGCCGCCGCCCAGTAGGCGAGCACCTCGAGGTCCTCGTCGACGCGGTGCTGGTGTTCGGGCGACGCGTCGTCGGTGGCCAGTGCCCAGCACGCCGATTCCGCCGCCACGTGCAGCGTGCGCGAGACCACGTACAGATCGGCGATCTGCTGGGCCACGGCCTGGAACTCGGCCAGCGGCCTGCCGAACTGTTCGCGGGTGCGCACATGCTCGGCGGTCAGCGTGAGCGCGCCCTTGAGCAGCCCGTCGGCAACCGCGCCGATGGTGGCCAGCGCGTAGCGGTGCAGCCGGGGCAGCACGTCGGCGGGCAGCAGCTGATCGGCGGGGATCTCGACGTCGTCGAGCACCACCGTCGCCTCCGGGATCCCGGCCGACCCGGCGACCGGCAGGAGCTCGAGCCCCGGCGCGACCGATTCCACGAGCGCGACGCCCGCGTCGGTGGGCACCAGGATCCAGCGCGCCTGTTCGGCGTAGATCACGCCGACCTTGCGGCCGGTGATCCGCACGGTGTCACCGTCGCGGACCGCCTTGGTGGTCGGCGCGGTGGTGAACGGCGCGCCCGGCTCGCTCAGCGCGGCCGTGAGCACGGTGCCCTTGCCGACCTCGGCGACCACGCGGCCGGCCAGCTCCGCCGACAGCGACGGCAGCAGCGGCAGCACGCCGAACCCGAAGGTCGGCAGCGCGGGCACCGCCACCGCGTCGGTGGCCAGCTCCATGAGCAGGGCCGATACCTCCAGCAGGCCCATGCCGTCGCCCCCGAACTGCTCGGGCACGGGGACCGCGAGCAGGCCGGAGTCGATCAGGCTCGGCCACAATTCCATATCTCGGGCCTGCTCACGTTCGAGCAGGCTCACGACCACCTCGGCTACGGCGTCGGCGCTTTCGTCGCGGGTGAAATCCACGGCGTCCTCCCTCATCGAGCTAACTGTCCGCATCGCGCGGCAGGCCGAGAATCCGCTCGGCGGCCACGGTCAACAGGATCTGCTCGGTACCGCCCGCGATGGAGAGACAGCGTGTGAGCAAGAATTCTTTCAGGGCTTCGTCTTCCAGGGAACCGTCTTGGCCAGAAAGTTCCAGGGCGTACTCCGCCAGGTCCTGCCGATGCCGGACACCGACGAGTTTGCGCACGCTGGCTTGGGCGCCTGCGTCGACGCCCGCCATCGTCGCCACCGCGATTCGCTGTTCCAGCAAAGAGCCAGCAATCGAGGCGGCGATCAGCTCGCCGAAACGGTCCTCACGCAGTTCGGTTCCCCATCCGCCGACCGGGAAACGGTCCAGCAGCGCCTCCAGCGCGCCGCCGATGCCGCCGCCGCCCATGGCGACGCGTTCGGCCGACAGGGTGGTCCTGGCGATCTTCCAGCCGTTGTTCAGCGCACCGACCAGGCCGTCGTCGGGAACGAAGACCTCGTCGAGGAAGACCTCACTGAAGCGGGCCTCCCCGGTGATCGTCACCAGCGGACGCACCTGTACGCCCGCGGCGTGCATGTCGACCAGGAAGTAGCTGATCCCGCGATGCTTGGCCACGGTCTGATCGGTGCGGGCCAGGCAGATGCCCCAGTTCGCTTCCGATCCCAGCGAGGTCCACACCTTCTGGCCGCGCAGCACCCAGCCGCCGTCGACCTTCTCGGCGGTGGTGCGCAGCGCGGCGAGATCCGAGCCCGCGCCCGGTTCGCTGAACAGCTGGCACCAGGTGACCTCGCCGTGCAGGGTCGGCCAGACGAACCGCTCGATCTGCGCCTCGGTGCCGTAGCGCAGCAGCGTCGGCACCGCCCAGCCCGCGACCGCCAGATCGGGGGTCGTCAGGTCGGCGCGGCGCAGCTGCTCGGCGATCTGCAGGCAGGTCATCGGATCGGCTTCGCGCCCATACGGTTTCGGCCAGTGCGGCATCACGAAGCCGCCCTCGACCAGCGCCCGCTGCCGCTGCTCGGGCGACAGCGCGCCGATGGCGGCGATCTCGGCGGTCAGCGCGGAGTCGCCCGCCACGTCACCGAGCACGCGCTCGGCGCCGGTGGTGCGGCGCTGCCCGGCCCTGGTGAGCTCGGCGACCCTGGCCCGCCAGCGCGCGGAGCCGCCGAGCAGCTGCCGCAGCGCACTGGCCCGGCGCAGGTAGAAGTGCGCGTCGTGCTCCCAGGTGAAGCCGATGCCGCCGAGCACCTGGATGGCGTCCTTGGCGGTGTCGACGGCCGCGTCGAGTGCGGTGGCCGCGGCGACGGCGGCCGCGATCGGCAGCTCGGCCCCGCCCTCGTCGATGGCCGCGGCCGCGTCGGCGGCGACGGCGCGGATCAGCTCGGTGCGGCACAGCATCCAGGCGCAGATGTGCTTGATCGACTGGAAGCTGCCGATCGGCTTGCCGAACTGCTCGCGGACCTTGGCGTAGTCGACCGCGGTGCGCAGGCACCAGCCCGCGACGCCGGCCAGCTCGGCGACCGCGAGGGCGACGAACAGATCGGTGACGTCGGCCGCGGACTCGAAGCCGTGCGACTGGGCCACCGCCACGTCGGCGGCGGTGATCCGGGCCAGCGGCACCGTGTGATCGGCGTTCGCCAGCGTGGTGATCGTCACATCGGCCGCCGGGATCAGCAGCCAGCGCACGCCGTCGACGGTGTTCGCGGGTAGCAGCACCTGGGTGTCGGCGTCGGCGCCGTAGACGTGGTCCCAGGTGCCGGTGACGATCCAGCCGTCATCGGTGCGCCCCGCCTTCGCGGTGAGCTCCTCGGTGGGCACCGCGATGGCGCACGGGGCGCCGTCGGTCACCGCGCCCTTGGTGATCAGCGCGGCCAGCGCGGTGGCCAGTACCGGGCCGCCGACCAGGTCGTCGGCGGTTTGTTCCAGCAGCACGGCCAGATCGGCGACGGTGCCGCCGAGGCCGCCGTGCTGCTCGTCGAGCGCGACCTCGAAGAGGCCGAACTCGGTCAGCGCGGGCCAGTACTGGCGCCAGCTACCGGCACCGCCGGCCCGCATTGTTGCAATCGGCGCGACCGAACTCGCCCAGCCCCGCAGCGACTCCGCGGCGGCTTTATGCTCGTCAGTGGTGGCGATGGTCACAAGAAAAACCGCCCTTCCGGCGTGGCTCCCACTCCTAGAACATGTTCTAATATCCGGGCCGGGTGTAAGTCAAGAGACCTACACTTGGCCCGTGTTTTCAGGCGCTCGCAGCGAAAGGGTTTCCACGATGGACAGTCCGGCCCCCACGCCCACCGTGACGACACTGTCCGAGGACGAGCTGAGCTCCAACGCACAGCGTGAGCGTCGCAAGCGCATCCTCGACGCCACCCTGTCGCTGGCGTCCAAGGGCGGCTACGACGCGGTCCAGATGCGCGCGGTGGCCGAACGGGCCGACGTCGCCGTCGGCACCCTGTACCGGTACTTCCCGTCCAAGGTGCACCTGCTGGTCTCCGCGCTGGCCAGGGAATTCGAGCAGTTCGAGGGCAAGCGCCGCCCCCTACCCGGTGACGGCCCGTCCGAGCGCATGCACGGCCTGCTCACCCAGATCACCCGGATGATGCAGCGCGACCCGCTGCTCACCGAGGCCATGACCCGCGCCTTCATGTTCGCCGACGCCTCGGCGGCGGCCGAGGTCGATCGGGTCGGCAAGGTGATGGACCGGGTCTTCGCCCGCGCGATGAGCGACGGCGAACCCGACGAGCGTCAGCTCGCCATCGCCAGGGTCATCTCCGACGTGTGGCTGTCCAACCTCGTGGCGTGGCTCACCCGCCGCGCTTCGGCGACCGACGTCACGGAACGACTCGAGCTCACCGTCGACCTGTTGCTGGGCGATCGCGGATAGACCACAAATCACCCATGCCCGTTGACACACGTCGGCTGTGCGCCTTCCCCTGGGAAGATGCATAGCCGACGTCGCATATGCGGAACCATGCATCTACCGGGCCCGAGGGCCTCTCCGCCGGGCTCGCGGGCACCATGAGCTCGGCGAACCCGGTCCGCCTCGATGGGCGAAAGGCCCGGAATTAGCGACGCGGTCGCGAGGAACCGGGCGCCGTCGGAGCGCACAACCCGCCGCGCCGCTCGCGCGGCAAAATTGACGCAGTATTGTTTTTCGCGCCCCCTGATCAACTCCTCCGATCACTAGGTTGGATGCGTGAGCGCACAGGATCTGCCCTTGGATGTCCGCC
Organism: Nocardia canadensis; assembly: GCF_032656385.1. Lineage (NCBI taxonomy): Bacteria > Bacillati > Actinomycetota > Actinomycetes > Mycobacteriales > Nocardiaceae > Nocardia > Nocardia canadensis. The sequence continues at coordinate 315,846 of NZ_JAVCWB010000002.1, read as the reverse complement.
GTGCACTGGCGTCGGTTGCGCGCGTGCCACGGCTCTTGGTTGCCTCGGACTACGACGGGACTATCGCCCCGATCGTGTCCGACCCGGCGAAAGCGTTTCCCCAACGGGAATCGGTCAGCGCGTTACGCGCGCTGGCGGGGTTGGCGAACACGACCGCCGCGGTGATTTCCGGTCGGGCCCTACGCGATCTGGCCGCGCTCTCGCGCCTGCCGGTCGAGGTGCAGCTGATCGGCAGCCACGGTTCGGAGTTCGACGTGGGCTTCGTGCACGCGATCGACAACGACGCCAAGCAACTGCTGACGGAGATCAACTCCGCGTTCACCCAGATCGCCGCCGAGAATCCCGGCGTGACCGTGGAGATGAAACCGGCCAGCGCCGCGCTGCACGTGCGCAACGCCAGCCCCGAGATCGGCAGGCGCGCACTGAATTCCGCGCGTCAGGGTCCGGCGTGCTGGGTCGGCGTGCAGGTGACCGAGGGCAAGGCGGTGATCGAGCTCGCGGTGATCCCCACCGACAAGGGCACCGCCCTCGACACCATTCGGCACCAGGAAAGCGCCTCGGCCGCAGTCTTCTTCGGCGACGACGTCACCGACGAGAAGGCGTTCCGGGTGCTGTCGGGTCCCGATGTCGGCATCAAGGTCGGCGACGGCGAGAGCCTGGCCAAGCTGCGCGTCGACTCGACCGAGGACGTGGCGCGCGCGCTGGCGTTCCTGGTGGAGGAACGCCGGACCTGGCTGGCCGGTGCCAGCGCGCCCCGGATCGAACGGCTGAGCATGCTGGCCAGCCCGCGCTCGGTCGCGCTGCTCACCCCGGACGCGACCGTCACCTGGTTCTGCCACCCCGAGCCGGATTCCGCGGCGGTGTTCGCGCACCTGCTCGGCGGCGCGGGCGCGGGACACTTCACGGTGGCGCCGGAGCGGTCCGGTCTGCCGCTGTCGCAGCGGTATGTGGACGGCACCATGACCGTCCAGACCCGGTGGGCCAGCCTGCAGGTCACCGACTACCTGCCGCACGACGTCGCCCCCGACCGCACCGACCTGACCCGGGTGATCACCGGCGACGCGAAGGCCGTCGTGACGTTCGCGCCGCGACCGGAATTCGGTCAGGTGCCGGTGCGCATCGAGGCGGTGCCCAACGGCCTGCGGGTCAGCGGCACCAACGATCCGATGGTGCTGCGCTCGCCCGGGGTGGAGTGGGAGATCAGCTCCGACGGCACCAACGAGCAGGCGCGCGCGGTCGTCGACCCGTCCGGCGCGCCGGTGGTCCTCGAACTGCGCTGCGGCACCGCCGATCTGGCGCCCTCGATGACCCCCGAGCACCAGCGCAGGCAGCTGGCCGAGCAGTACTGGTCGCAGTGGGCGGCCGGGCTGCAGCTGCCCCCGCTCAAGCCGGATCTGATGAAGCGCTCCGCGTTGACCCTGCGCGGGCTCGTGCACCGCCCGTCCGGCTCGATCCTGGCCGCGGCCACCACCTCGCTGCCCGAGGACATCGGCGGCGTGCGCAACTGGGACTACCGCTACTGCTGGCTGCGCGACGCCTCGCTGACCGCGCAGGCGCTGGTGACGCTGGGCTCGCTCACCGAGGCCGAGGAATTCCTCGGCTGGGTGCACCGGGTCCTCGACACGCTGCCCGGCCCGGAGCGGTTGCACCCGCTGTACACGATCTACGGCGAGACCCTGCCGCCCGAGGCCGTCATCGACCTGCTGCCCGGCTACGCCGGTTCGCGGCCGGTGCGCGTCGGCAACGCGGCGAACATGCAGGTGCAGCTCGATGTGTTCGGGCCGATCGTCGACCTGATCACCTCGATGGCGCACGAGCGCGAACGCCAGGGCGCGGTGGAGGCGGTCAAGGCGCTGCCCGACGCCGACTGGGAACTGGTGCACGCCATGGTCTCTGCGGTACAGCGGCGCTGGACCGAGCCCGACCACGGCATCTGGGAGATCCGCGGCAACCCGCGCCACCACGTGTACTCGAAGGTGATGGGCTGGCTCACGATCGATCGCGCGCTGACCCTGGCCGCGCGGTTCGATCGCCCGGTCGATCCCGAGTGGGCCGCGCTGCGCGAGGTCATCGCCGAGGAGGTGAAGGCGAAGGGCTGGAACGAGGAGGTGCAGTCCTACACCGCCGCCTACGACGGCACCGACCTCGACGCCGCGACGCTGCACATCGGCCTGAGCGGGCTGATCGACCCGGCCGACCCGCGTTTCGCCGCCACGGTGGTCGCGACCGAGGCCGAGCTGCGCAGCGGTGCGACGGTCTACCGCTATCACCACGACGACGGCCTGCCCGGCGGCGAGGGCGGGTTCCACCTGTGCGCCGCCTGGCTGGTGGAGGCCTACCTGCTCATCGGCAGGCGCTCGGACGCCGAGGCGCTGTTCGCCCAGCTGGTCGCGGCCGCCGGGCCGACCGGCCTGCTGAGCGAGGAGTACGACCCGGTCGCCGAACGCTCCCTCGGCAACCACCCCCAGGCCTACAGCCACCTCGGCCTGCTGCGCTGCGCTCAGCTGCTCAGCCAGCCGGCCGACGTCCTGGTGTAAAAGGTCATCAGACAAGCCGGGCTCGGACTCCGAGCCCGGCTTGTCGGCGTTCTGGCCAAGCTCTATGCCTCACCTTGTGATCTTTCCCATCCCTCAGGCCACCGACGATTCATCCGGTTGACGCACGGAGCGGTCTGCAAATACGGTCCACAGAGCGGTCGCACCTCAAGTAGCGGCCATGTACCCGGGGGGCAATTCGCGATGTCGACGACGGATTCTTCGGCGCTCTCGGTCGAACCTGAGGTGGTCAAGGCGTTCGGACGGTTGGCCTATCAGGTGGCGTCGGAATGCAAGGCTGGGTACGCATCACTGGTGACCGATATGCGCGCAACGATCGATACCTGGTCCGGGAACAACGCCGGCGTGTTCACTGCCGGATGGGAAGAGTTCCACCAGGGTGCCGACCAGGTTTGGGATGCGCTGTTCGACTTGGCCGACAAGCTCGGGGTGACCGCCGAGACCTTGCAGTCGACCGATGAGTCGAATGCCGCAGAGACCTACCAGCTGAACATCTGAACCACATCGATGCCTGATGACTACTGAACCTCCTGCATTCTCGGTTGATCTCGACCAGCTGGAACAGTTGACTGCGCGTATGCGCGGGTATCTGGCAGCAGTTGCCGATGTGCTGACAGCGCTCGACGCGAAGTCGAAAGAAGTCGACGACGTCTGGTCCGGTGAGGCCGCGGCCGCATACCGCGAAGCGCACACGGAGTGGCGCGCCGGGGTGACCGACATGCAGGAAGGATTGGAAGCGCTGGAAACAGCCGCCAAATCCGCACACCAGAGCTATACCGATGCAGGCATCGAGACTTTGAAAATTCTGGGAGTATGACACCGACCGTGTCGCGAGTGGACGTGGATCCGAAGGTCTACTACCAATCCGCAGTCAACTGCTTCGACGCTGCCGCCGCCCTCTTCGACAGCTTCACCTACATCTTCAGCGAGCTCAACGGCTACGGCATGATGGCAGGCCGTGATGAGGACGGGCGGGCGTGGGCGGCGTCCTACGACCAGTCGGCCCGCGACGCGGTTGCCTTCTACGGCCATACGTACGAGACTCTGCGGGCCTACGGCACCGCGCTCAACGATATCGGCTTCAAGCACGCCCAATCCGACGCCAATCTCAAGGGCGCCGCACAGCCCGAACGACCTGCGGACAAGGCATCAACCGCGACCTTCGGGCCCTACGCCCTCCCGGCATCGGCGGCCGGCGGCACTCCACAGGGATTGGCGCAAACCGCGATCGACGTCCTCGACGCCATCAACTGCCCGCTCCCCGACGGTAATACGGACACCCTGGCCAAAGCCGCCGACGCCTGGGACCGCCTCGGTCGGATCTACCAGAACACCAACGCCAAGGACAAGATCACTATCGCCGCCAGTCTGTTCGAGGGCGTGACCTCCACCGATGCGGCCCAGGTCCGGCAGGACCTGAAAACCATCGAGACCTCGATCGGCGAGCTCCTCACCGCGTGCATCCAGATCAGCAAGTCGTGCACCGACTACAAAGACTCCATCCAGGAACTCCGCGACGAGATCAAAGGATTCATCGAATCTATTATCGAAGAGGCCGCGATAGACGTCGCCATCACCGTCATCGCGACCTGCTTGACCGGGGTCGGCGGGCTGATCGCCGGCGCTAAAGCCGTTGAATCAGCCCGTCGCTGGTCCGTGAAGATCAAGAACGCCGTGTCCGCATGGCGTGCTCGTAAAGCGTTGCAGCTCAAGGGCATCAGCGATGATGCCGCTGCAGCAATGTCCAGGGCAAAGCAGAATATTGTCGACCTTCGTGATCGACTCAGGAGACCAGACCCACGTCAGACCGGTGGCGAGTTGCGCAGACCTCGCAACGACGCCGACTTCGAGTATGAGTGGGCGGACTCGGCTTACGATGCGATCCGTCGCAGTGACGCCGATATCGATGATATTGCCCGGAACACGGAGCAGTACGGATTCTCACGATCGGATATCGAGCAGATCAAGAACCATGTCTTCAGGGAAGAGCATCTACTGGACTCGTACGACGCGGGGACGATGGGCCGCTTCGAAGCCAACCCTCGGATGGCAGAAGCTTGGCAACGCTTGCAATCAGGAAATCCCCACTCGTCCGATGTCGATCTGTTGCGGCACGAGTTGTATGAGTCCAACTACATGCGCGCGAACGGACCTAGCTATAAGAACGCGCACCAGGCAACCATTGATGCCGGATTCCGCTGGGACCCCGAGTCCGCCGCACGAGACGGACTAGGCTACCAGTGGAGCAACTGAGAGGGACAGGATGGCCTATTCGATCGGAGTTTGGCGGCAGCCGAGAACAACCGTTTATCGCTGGGAGTCCGATTACGGGGGCGCAGTCAAACATGAGGGTTTTGTTCGTGTGTATCCGGACACCATGACTGTACGACCATGCACGCAGAACGGTACTTCGATCGGCGACCTGACCTTGGGAGTCGACGGGGGGCGAACCGGCTCAGCGCAGGGCGTCGATCCCAACCTCCTCCGGCAGATCGCACTAGCAATCCTGCGTAAGATCGGGTCGACGGGGGAACTTCCCGAGACAGCGCACAAGTACTACGGATGAGCCTCGGCTCTTCAACAGGGCGGCAGGCACCATTGACTCCGCTCGCTCGCCCAAGCCCTACAGCCAGCCACCTCGGCCTGCTGCGCTGCGCCCCGCTGCTCAGCCAGCCGGCCGACGTCCCGGTCTGACGGCGTACCGGAAAGCCGGGCTCGGACTCGAGCCCGGCTTTTCCGTGTGGTTCGTACCGAGTACTCGTTCCTGCTAAAGTAAAACGGTAACGATTTCCATTATGATCTAGGGCACAGCACCCCGTGCCTGATCGCGCACGGCCAGGAGTACCGCGTGAACAGTCGATTCGCCCGCATGTGTGCCGGTCTCACGGCGGGAGTGGCGGCCGCGGTCGTCCTCACGGCCTGCGGGGGCGGCTCGAAGGATTCCGACGGTCTGTCGATCGTGGCCTCCACCAATGTGTGGGGCTCCATCGCGACCGCGGTCGCCGGGCCGGATGTCCGGGTCACCTCGATCATCAGCGATCCCGCCGCCGACCCGCACTCGTTCGAGACCTCGGCCACCGACACCGCCGAGATCAGCGACGCCGATCTCGTGGTGTTCAACGGCGGGCACTACGACGAGTTCATCGAGAAGGCCATCTCGGGCAAGAACAAGCGGACCGTCGAGGCGTTCGAGCAGCGGGCCGACAAGAGCGACGACAACGAGCACGTCTGGTACGACGTCACCACCGTCGCCGCGGTCGCCGACCGGATCGCCGCCCAGCTCGGCGAGGTCGACACCGCCAACGCCGCCGCCTACACCGAGCGCGCGACAACCTTCAAGAACCAGCTGATCGGCGTCAGCACCATCACCGGCACCATCGCCACCCAGCACCCGAACGCGCCCGTCGCCCAGTCCGAGCCGCTCGCGCACTACCTGCTGCTGGCCGCGACCGCGCAGGACAAGACCCCGCACGAGTTCCAGGAAGCGATCGAGCAGGAGACCGACCCGGCGCCCGCCGCCGTGGCCGCCACCCGCGACCTGATCACCGGCAAGCAGGTCAAGGCGCTGATCTACAACACCCAGACCCAGGACAAGATCACCCAGGACCTGCGGGCCACCGCGCAGGCCGCGGGCGTCGCCGTCGTCGAGGTGACCGAAACCCTGCCCGCCGGGGTGGATTACGTCCAGTGGCAGACCGCGAACGCCAAGGCGCTCGCCGCGGCGCTGCGCTGATCGCCATGTCCACGACCGAGGAAGCGGCAGGGACCGTCACCGCGGCGCACCCGGCGACAACGTCGGGCGGCACCACGCCCGCGGCGGGTGCGCCACGGGCGAGCACCGACCCGGCGATCCGTCTGCGCGCGGCGACGCTGGCGTTCGGCGAGCGCACGCTGTGGCGCGACCTCGATCTCGACGTGGCGCCCGGTGAATTCATCGCCGTCCTCGGCCCCAACGGGTCGGGCAAGACCTCGCTGCTGCGAGTACTGCTCGGGCTCCTCGAATTGGGTTCGGGCCGTGCGGAAGTCGCGGGCAAGCCGGCGGGCACCGGCAATCCGGGCGTCGGCTACGTCCCGCAGCAGAAGACGATCGACGCCGGGGTGCAGTTGCGCGGCCGCGATCTGGTCGGGCTCGGCGTCGACGGGCACCGGTGGGGCCTGGGCTGGCGTGGCCGCAAGGAGCGGGCGCGCAAGATCGAGGCCGCCGTGGCCGCGGTCGGCGCGCAGCGCTTCGCGCACGCCCCGCTGGACACGCTCTCCGGCGGCGAGCAGCAGCGGCTGCGGGTCGCCCAAGCCCTCGTCGGCGACCCGGCGGTGCTGCTCTGCGACGAACCGCTGCTGAGCCTGGATCTGGCCAATCAGCGGCTGGTCGCCGAACTCGTCGACAAGCGCCGCCGCGAACACGACACGGCGGTGCTGTTCGTGACCCACGAGATCAACCCGATCCTGCCGATGGTCGACCGAGTGCTCTACCTGGTCGACGGCGAGTTCCGGATCGGCACTCCCGACGAGGTGATGACCTCGGCGACGCTCTCGGAGCTCTACGGCACCGAGGTCGAGGTGCTGCGGGTGCGCGATCGGCTCGTCGTCGTCGGCACCGGCGACGACATGGACGCGCTCGGCGGTACCGCCTGATGGACAAGCTCGACAAGGTTCTGCACCAGATGTTCGACGTCGGCACCACCGCCGACCTGCTCGGCTACGACTTCGTCCAGCAGGCGCTGCTCGCGAGCGCGCTGCTCGGGCTGCTCGCCGGACTGATCGGGCCGCTGATCGTCAGCAGGCAGATGTCGTTCGCCGTGCACGGCACCAGCGAGCTCTCGCTGACCGGCGCGTCGGCGGCGCTGCTGGCCGGGGTCGGCGTCGGGATCGGCGCGATCGCCGGGTCGGTGGTCGCCGCCGTGCTGTTCGGCTGGCTCGGTTCCCGTGCGCGCGAACGCGATTCGGTGATCGCGGTGGTGCTCTCGTTCGGCCTCGGCCTGTCGGTGCTGTTCCTGTGGCTCGCCCCGGACCGCGCGGGCTCGAAGTTCTCACTGCTCACCGGCCAGGTCGCCAGCGTCGGCTACGACGGGCTCGCGCTGCTGGTCACCTGCACCGCGGCCGTGCTGGCCGTGCTCGCGGTGATCTATCGGCCGCTGCTGTTCGCCAGCTCCGATCCCGAGGTCGCGGTGGCGCGCGGGGTGCCGGTGCGGGCGCTGTCGGTGGTGTTCGCGGTGCTGCTCGGCATCACCGCCGCCTTCGGCGTGCAGATCGTCGGCGCGCTGCTGGTGCTCGCGCTGCTGATCACCCCGGCCGCGGCGGCCGCGCAGCTGACCGCGAGCCCGCTGCGGGCGACGGTGTTGTCGCTGGTGTTCGCCGAGGTCGCCGCCGTGGGCGGGCTGCTGCTGTCGCTGGCGCCCGGAGTGCCGGTGTCGACCTTCGTCACCGGGATCTCGTTCACGATCTATCTGGTGTGCCGGGTCATCGGCCACCGCAGTCGGCGGCCGGTCGCCGCTCGCTGAAATTTGGTGCCACTTGGGGCCGAAATTGCCCGAACCGGGGCACGGGCGAGCAGACTACACAGCATGATCGACTTCGCCGTCCCGGAAGATCTGGCCGCCCTGCGGGATCGAGTCCGCGCCTTCGTCGCCGAACAGATCGTGCCGTTCGAACGCGATCCGCGCCTGACCGCGCACGGGCCGACCGACGACCTGCGCGCCGAACTCGTCGACCTGGCCAGGGCCGAGAAGCTGCTGACCGTCCAGGCCCCGGTGGAATACGGCGGGCTCGGCCTGACCCATGTCGAGCAGGCGGTGGTCTACGAGGCCGCGGGCTGGTCGACGCTCGGCCCGGTCGCGATGAACTGCGCCGCGCCCGACGAGGGCAATATGTTCCTGCTCGGCAAGGTCGCCGACCCCGATCAGGTCGAGCAGTACCTGATGCCGATGATCCGCGGCGAGCAGCGCTCGGTGTTCGCGATGACCGAACCCGACGGCGCGGGCTCCGATCCGGGGCAGCTGCGCACCGAGGCGGTGTTCGACGGCGAGAACTTCGTGATCAACGGGCGCAAGTGGCTGATCACCGGCGCCGACGGGGCCAAGACCTGGATCATCATGGCGCGCCTCACCGAGAACCCGCACCTGCCCGCCGGGCCGACGCTGTTCCTCGCCGACGGCGACACCGAAGGCATCGTCATCGAGCGGATCATGAACACCATGGACCGCAACTACGTCGGCGGGCACGCCGTCGTGCGGTTCGAGAACCTGACCCTGCCGCCCTCGGCCGTGCTCGGCCGCACCGGCCAGGCCCTGCGCTACGCCCAGCTGCGGCTGGCGCCCGCCCGGCTCACCCACTGCATGCGCTGGCTCGGCGCGGCCGAACGGGCGCAGAGCATCGCCCTGGACTACGCGCGCACCCGCACCGCGTTCGGCAAGCCGATCGGCGAGCACGAGGGCGTGTCGTTCATGCTCGCCGACAACGAGGTGGCACTGCACCAGTGCAGGCTGACCATCTGGCACAGCTGCTGGCTGATGGATCAGGGCCAGCAGGCCAGGCACGAATCGTCGATGGCCAAGTCCTATGTCTCCGAGGAACTGTTCAAGGTCACCGACCGCTGTGTGCAGGTGCTCGGCGGGATCGGGATCAGCGACGAGACGGTGGTGGAGATGCTGTTCCGGGACATGCGCGCGTTCCGGCTCTACGACGGCCCGACCGAGGTCCACAAGTACGCCATCGGCAAGCACTTGCTGCGGGAGTGAAGCACAATCCGATCCCGCGCCGGGCCGATGACGACGTGGTTGCGCGAGCCGCCACTTCCGGCGCCGACGCCGCGCCGCTAGTACCATTCGATCCCATGAGTTCGGAACTGCTCGTCGATGTCGCTGCCGGAGTCGCCGTGCTCACGCTCAACCGGCCGGCGCAGCAGAACGCCGTCACCCCGACGATGGCCGCCGAGCTCAGCGCGGCCCTGCGCCGGTGCGACAGCGAGGACTCGATTCGCGCCGTCGTCATCACCGGCACCGCGCCCGCCTTCTGCGCGGGCGCGGATCTGTCCGCCCGGGTCAACGGCGAGGTGACGCTGGATCCGCCGCCGTGGCAGGTCCGCAAGCCGGTGATCGCGGCCGTCAACGGCCATGCCGTCGGCATCGGGCTGGCCCTGGCCCTGCAGTGCGACCTGCGGTATTTCGCCCGCGATGCCGTCTACGGGCTCAGCCAGGTCCGCCGCGGCGTGCTCGCCGACGGCTACGCGCACTGGACCGTGCCGCGGCTGGCCGGGCTGGCCAACGCCGCCGACATCATGCTCACCGGACGCACTTTCGACGGTGACGAGGCCAAGTCGATGGGCCTGGCCAATGCCAGCCTGCCCGCGGGCGAGGTGCTGCCGACCGCCATGGCGGTCGCCCACGACATCGCCAACGGGCCAGCGCCGCTGCCGGTCGCACTGACCAAGCGGCTGATCTGGGAGAGCCTCGGCATGACGCCCGCCGTAGTCGGGCAGCTCGAATCCGAACTCAACGCCCACGTCGCCAAGAGCATCGACGGCGGCGAGGCGATGGCCGCGTTCAAGGAGCGCCGTCAGCCCAAGTGGACCGGCAGTATCAGCGCCGAGTGGCCCGCCTGGGACGCCCCCGAGGGGCGCCCCAGCCTGGACTGAGGCTCAGAAGTTCCCGTTGCAGGACCCCGCGAGGTAGAGCATCGCGAACAGCACCATCAAGATGGTGCCGATGATGCCCGCGATGTACCCGATCATCACCTGGGAGCGCCCGGACAGGGCACCGTAGGACGCGTCGATCTCGTTGAGGGCCCGCTTGCCGAGCACCCACGCGATCGGCCCGAAGATCCCGCAGCAGAACGGGCTGAGCAGCCCGAGCACGAGGATCAGGTTGGCCTGCGGGTGCTCGACCGTCTCACCGATCGGCTGGTTGGGTATCGCCACGCACCGAATTCTACTGTGCACGAGGGCCGCTGACGCAGCACTACGCGCCCGGCCCACCGAACAAACCAGGCCACGCACGCCCCGACCTCGAGGAGGGGCAGGCCGACGCAGTCGGCCGTCGCGGCCGACCCGCCGATCAGGTGCCGCGATTCGAGCGCCGGCGCTCCGACTACTCAGCCCAGACGGCGCTGCCTGGCGATGTCGGCCAGGACCACACCGGCGGCGACCGAGGCGTTGAGCGACTCGACCGGACCGGCCATCGGGATGCTCAGGATCGAGTCACAGTTCTCGCGCACCAGCCGCGACAGGCCCTTGCCTTCGGACCCGACGACGACCACGGTCGGCACGCTGCCGTCGAACTCGTCGAGCGGGGTGTCACCGCCTGCGTCGAGGCCGACGATCTGGAATCCCTGCGACGCCCAGTCCTTCAGCGTGCGGGTCAGGTTGGTCGCCCTGGCGACGGGCAGGCGCGCCGCCGCACCCGCGCTGGTCCGCCACGCCACCGCGGTGACACTGGCGCTGCGCCGCTGCGGGATGACCACGCCCTGACCGCCGAACGCGGCGACCGAGCGGATGACCGCGCCGAGATTGCGCGGATCGGAGATGTTGTCCAGCGCGACCAGCAGACCCGGCTCGCCGGAGACCTTCACCCGATCCATCAGGTCGTCGGGGTGGGCGTAGCGGTACGGCGGCACCTGCAGGGCCACGCCCTGGTGCAAACCGTTGGCGCTGAGCCGATCCAGGTCGGTGCGCGGCACCTCCAGGATCGAGATGCCCATGTCGGCGGCACGCTGCACGCTCTCGGAGAGCCGGTCGTCGTTCTCGGTGCCGACGGCCACGTAGAGCGCGGTCGCGGGCACCTCGGCACGCAGACACTCGAGCACCGGGTTGCGGCCGAGCACCAGCTCGGGGCCGTCGTCGGACTTGCGGCCCGCGCGGGGCACACCGCCCTTGCCGGTCGGACGGGACTGCGCCGCTTTGGCTTTGGCGGCGGCCGCGGCGCGCTTGGCGGCGGGATGCTTGGTGCGGGCCTCGGCGGGCGGCGTCGCGCCCCGGCCCTCCAGGCCGCGACGGCGCTTGCCGCCGGAACCGACGACGGCACCCTTCTTGGTGCCGCCCTTCCTGATCGCTCCGCGTCGCTGTGAATTGCCTGCCATCAGTTCGCCTTTCCGCTAGCTGCGCCCAGCGACCATTCCGGCCCCTGCGGGGTATCGGTGACCTCGATACCCGCTGCGACGAGCCGATCCCGTGCGGCATCGGCTTCTGCCCAGTTCTTCTCCGCCCGCGCGCTCGCCCGGCGATCCAGCTCGGAGCGGACCAGCACATCGAGCGCGTCCAGTGCCGCCGAGTTGTCGGCCGGGGTGTACCAGTGCGGATCGAGCGGGTCGACGCCGAGGATGCCCAGCATCGCCCGGACCTGACCGGCCAGCTCGGCCGCGGTCTCCACCGCGCCCGCCTCCAACGCGCGATTACCCTCGTGCACCACGTGGTGAATTTCGGCGAGCGCCTTCGGAATCGCCAGATCGTCGTCGATCGCGGCGGCGAATCCGTCGGTCCATTTACCGATCGGGACCTCGCCGACCCGATCGAGCACACGATGCACGAATGCCTCGATGCGCTGATACGAGGCGACCGCGTCGTCGAGCGCTTTGTCCGAATATTCGAGCATCGAGCGGTAATGCGCGCTGCCCAGATAGAAACGCAATTCCACCGGCCGGACCCGGCTGAGCACATTGGGCACCGAGAGCACATTGCCGAGCGACTTCGACATCTTCTCCCCGCTCATCGTCACCCAGCCGTTGTGCAGCCAGTAACGGGCGAAACCGTCACCGGCCGCCTTGGACTGAGCGATCTCGTTCTCGTGGTGCGGGAAAATCAAATCCATTCCACCGCAGTGGATATCGAATTCGGGACCCAGATAGAACTCGGCCATCGCCGAGCATTCCAGGTGCCAGCCGGGACGGCCGGGGCCCCACGGCGACGGCCAGCTCGGCTCGCCCGGCTTGGCCGACTTCCACAGCGTGAAATCGCGCGGATCGCGCTTGCCGCGGGTCGGGGTCTCGCCCTGGTGCACGTCGTCGAGTTTGTGGCCGGACAGCTCGCCGTAGTTCGGCCAGCTCAGCACGTCGAAGTAGACGTCACCGTCGGCGGCGTAGGCGTGACCGCGCTCGATCAGCCGTTCCATCAGCCCGACCATCTGGGTGATGTGGCCGGTGGCGCGCGGCTCGGCCGAGGGCGGCAGCACGCCGAGCACCTCGTAGGCCGCGTCGAAAGCGCGCTCGTGCGTGGCGGCCCATTCCCACCACGGCCTGCCCGCCTCGGCGGCCTTGTTCAGGATCTTGTCGTCGATATCGGTGACATTGCGGATGAACCAGACGTCGTAGTCGTGCGCGAGCAGCCAGCGGCGCAGCACGTCGAACGCGACGCCGCTGCGCACGTGCCCGATATGGGGCTGACCCTGCACGGTGGCCCCACACAGATACACCGAAGCACGGCCGGGGACCAGCGGGGTGAATTCCCGCAGGGTCCGCGTGTCGGTGTCAAAAAGGCGCAAGGTCACGGCATTCGATCCTAGTCGGTGGGATGGTGGTGGAGATGACCGGCCGGTTCGTGGCTCGCCGTGATTGTCCGACGGCCGGACGAAGCGGCGAGAACGCGTGGTGCGGCAGGAAATCTTCGGGGCCCGTGCGGGCTACGAACATGCCGTGATCAGGCAGGTGGCGATGGCCGCGATGCCCTCGCCGCGGCCGGTCAGCCCGAGACCGTCCGTGGTGGTGCCCGAAACCGAGACCGGCGCGTCGAGCAGTTCGCCGAGCACTTTCTGGGCCTCGGCGCGACGAGGGCCGATCTTCGGGCGATTGCCGATGACCTGCACCGCGGCGTTGACGACCGTGAAGCCCTCCTCGGTCAGCAGCCTGCGGACCTCGGCGAGCATGGCGGCGCCGGTGACCCCGGCCCATTCGGGACGGCCGACCCCGAACACCGCGCCGACGTCGCCCAGACCGGCGGCCGAGAGCAGCGCGTCGCAGAGCGCGTGCGCGGCGACGTCGCCGTCAGAGTGCCCGGCGCAGCCGTCGGCGTCGGGGAACAGCAGACCGGCCATCCAGCAGGGACGACCGGACTCGATGGGGTGCACATCGCTGCCGATGCCGACTCTCATCGCGCGACCGCCTGCTCGGCGGGCCGAGGAACGTCGGCGGCGCGATCGGCGCGCAACGCGTCGGCCAGGCGCAGGTCGAGCGGGGTGGTGATCTTGAAGGCGAGCGGGTCGCCTGCGACGGTGCGCACGGCGACGCCGAGGCGTTCGACCAGGCCGGCGTCGTCGGTCGCGCCGACCTCGGTGGCGTACGCCTCGCGCAGCAGGTCGGCGGCGAAGCCCTGGGGAGTCTGGACAGCCCGCAGGTGGGCGCGCTCGGGGGTGCCGGTGACCACGCCCGCGTCGTCGACCGATTTCACGGTGTCGACGACCGGCAGGGCGGGCACGACGGCGGGACTGCCCGCCTGCAGCTCGGCGGCCACTCGCGCGATCAGCTCCGGTGGAGTGAGCGCGCGAGCGGCATCGTGCACGAGATAGAACGCGGCATCGGGCGCGGCCGCGATCCCGGCGCGCACCGAATCGGTGCGCTCGGCGCCGCCAACGACGACCTGCACCGGCACAGGGGGCATCGAACCGCCGGTCAGCGAGGTGGTTGACAGCAGAGCGGACGCGGCTTCGACCAGCTCGGCGGGCACGACCACGACGACCCGGTGCACCGCACCGGACGCGATCAGCCCGTCGACGGCCAGCCGGACCATAGGTGTGCCGCCGACCGGGACGAACGCCTTCGGGGTGGATTCACCCAGGCGCACGCCACGACCGGCGGCAGGGACCAGTGCTACGACAGGTCGCACTCTAGGAAGCCGCGGCGAGGACCTCGTCGAGCAGCGATTCGGCCTTGCCGTCGTCGGTGCCCTCGGCGAGCGCGAGCTCACCGACGAGGATCTGGCGAGCCTTGGCCAGCATCCGCTTCTCACCGGCGGACAGGCCGCGATCCTGCTCACGACGCCACAGGTCGCGCACGACCTCGGCCACCTTGTTCACATCGCCCGAGGCGAGCTTCTCGAGGTTGGCCTTGTAACGGCGGGACCAGTTGGTCGGCTCCTCCGTGTGTGGCGCGCGCAGCACCTGGAAGACGCGGTCGAGACCCTCCTGGCCGACGACGTCACGGACGCCGACATATTCGGCGTTCTCCGCGGGAACCCGAACGGTCAGGTCGCCTTGCGCGACCTTCAGGACCAGATACTCTTTCTGCACACCCTTGATGGTGCGGGTCTCGATTGCTTCGATCAGCGCCGCTCCGTGGTGGGGGTAAACGACGGTGTCTCCGACCTTAAAAATCATGTGTCCCGTGCCCCTTTCGATGTTCACAGTTTAACATGCGACTCGATAACGGCGCGATCAACTGTGCAGGTCAGGGCCACAACGAGGCCATCGTAGGGGTTGACAACGCGGAATTGGTGTGCATTGTGTTGCGCCAGAACGGGTTAACCACCAGCACAGCGAGCCGTATCCGCGTCGCACTCCCCCGGCACCACTCCGGCAACCCGGCGCGAGACACCGAACTGTTACTTCCGCGCCCGCGCGTCGCGAGCCCGGACGCCACGCGCGCGAAGCGAACTACTACGCTGCCTAGTTACTACCCTCCGATCCGCTGTGTGGACGGAGTGAGCCCGGTCGACATGGAGGACAAACCGTGACTGCCCTGAAAGCTGTGACCGCCCCGTCGGCGCGACGTCGCATGGCGACGGTTGCCGCGCTCGCCGCTGCCGCGGGTATCGCCCTGAGCGGCTGCAGTGCCGGCCAGCACACCCAGACCTCGTCGCAGGCCGCCGCGATCAACGGCAACCACGCGGACGTGGGCCCGATCTCCCTGCGCAACGTGCACATCATCTACCCGGCTTCCCCGGCCGAGCACGACAAGGGCGGCAAGGCCGTGATCGCGCTGTCGATCATCAACGGCAGCGAGACCGTCACCGACGAGCTGACCAGCGTCACCACCGACCTGGGCACCGTCAAGCTCACCGGCCCGGCGGGCGACCCCAAGTTCGTGCTGAAGCCGCAGCAGATCGTCGTCGCCGGCCCGGTCAAGGTCACCGGTGACGCGCAGGGCGACGATCACCACGGCGCCAGCCCGACCACCTCCGCCGCGCCGACCACGTCCGCGGCCCCGACCACCTCCGCGGCCCCGACCACGTCCGCGGCCGGTCAGGACGTCCCCTCGATCGATCCCGAGGCCAAGCCCGGCACGATCGAGATCACCGGCCTGAGCAAGCAGATCTACCCGGGCCTGACCTACAACGTCACCTTCAACTTCAAGGACGCGGGCACCGTGCAGGTGTCGGTCCCGGTCGACGCCGCCGAGGTCGACCGCGTCGAGAACGAGAAGTCCGGCCCGGCCCCCGAGGGCGCCGGTCACTGAGACCAGGCCGAACAGAAAGCCGTCGCGGTGGTCCGCGGCGGCTTTTCTTTTTGTCGGAGCCGGTCCGTAGGGTGCGCGTGTGGCCAAGACCAAAGCAGTCTTCCGGTGCACCGCGTGCTCGCACGAGGTGTCCAAATGGGTGGGTAAGTGCCCGGATTGCGGCGCCTGGGGGACGGTGAACGAGGTGGCGGTCTCCGCGGCCGCCGCGGCGCCGGGCAGGCGGGCGATGCTGCCGAGCACGGCGGCGGCGCCACTGTCACAGATCGACGCCAAGGTCACCCAGGCCCGCTCGACCGGGGTCAGCGAGCTGGATCGGGTGCTCGGCGGCGGTGTGGTGCCCGGGTCGGTGGTGCTGCTCTCGGGCGAACCGGGCGTCGGCAAGTCGACCCTGCTACTCGAGGTCGCGCACCGGTGGGCCGCCCAGCGCGACGAGACCTCGCTGTACGTGACGGCCGAGGAGTCCGCCGGGCAGGTGCGGCTGCGCGCCGATCGCACCGGCGCGGTGCACGACCGGGTGTATCTGGCCGCCGAATCGGACCTGTCGATCGTGCTCGGGCACGTGGAACAGGTGCGGCCGACGCTGCTGGTGGTCGACTCGGTGCAGACGATGCTGGCGCCCGAGGTGGACGGCGTGATCGGCGGTGTCACCCAGGTCCGCGCGGTGACCGCGGCGCTGACCTCGCTGGCCAAGGCCACCGGAATCGCGGTGCTGCTGGTCGGCCACGTCACCAAGGACGGCAATGTCGCAGGCCCGCGCACGCTCGAGCATCTGGTCGACGTGGTGCTGCAATTCGAGGGCGACAAGAATTCGACGCTGCGCATGATCCGCGGCATCAAGAATCGTTTCGGCAGCGCCGACGAAGTGGGCTGTTTCGAATTGCACGAGGACGGCATCGCCTGCGTCGACGATCCGTCGGGTCTGTTCCTGCACCACCGCACCGACACCGTCCCCGGCACGGCGGTGACCGTCGCGATGGACGGTAAACGCCCGCTGGTCGCGGAGGTGCAGGGGCTGACCGTCAAGACCGAGATCCCGCAGCCACGGCGCGCGGTGAGCGGCCTGGACTACAACCGCGTCGCCATGGTGCTGGCCGTCCTGCAGAGCCGCGGGCGGGTGTTTCTCGGCAAACACGATGTCTACGCCGCCACCGTCGGCGGCATGCGCCTGATCGAGCCGACCGCCGACCTGGCCATCGCGCTGGCCATCGCCTCCGCCGAGGCGGATATCGCGCTGCCCGCGGGCTGGGTGATCCTCGGTGAGGTCGGGCTGGCGGGCGAGGTCCGCAAGGTCACCGGGCTGGGCCGGCGGCTCGCCGAGGCCGAGCGACTCGGTTTCACCACCGCTCTGGTGCCGCCTGGTTCGGAGAAAACCAAGACCGGTTCGATGCGTATCCACGAGGTCGGCGATCTCCGCTCGGCGCTGCGCTTGGCGCAGCTCCGCAAATCGCGCGCACCCCGGGATCCGGTCCCCGTGGAATAACTCCGGCAAACCCGGGATATGGCCGATATCGGCCATTCCCGTGCCAACAACCATTGACATAGTCGGTGAGCATGCGAAGCCTGCAAATCCACCCGACTTGAACATGTGACTTACAGCGCACCCGCACAATGCCGGACACGCACCGGCGCCGACGGCTAGGTCGCGAGGTTGAACGGCTCGGCGGCGCTGCGCACCGCACCGAGCTGCGCCACCACCATGTAGGCGCCCGCGGGCACCTGGAGGCGATCACCGGCGCAGTTCGGCTGGGACGTCGTCCCGAACCAGGTGCCCTTGTAGGACAGCTGCTCGCCTGCCTTGAGCGTCTTCACTTCCGGCGGTCCATCCGGGTTGCAGTCGTTGCTCGCCCACAGACGGCGCTGCCCGTCGAGGGTGTAGACCAGGAATTGCGGGCCGGGACCGAGATCGCGCGAACACGGCGCCGAGGAGATATTGGTGATGACCGTGCCGAACCCCGGTTGATCACCCACCCGGTACGTCGGCTGGCCGACGGTCACCTTCAGGGCCAGCGACTGATCACTGCACGGCTGTGCCGCGGGCTGATCCGCCGCGGAACTGCTCGCCGCGGCGCTGGAAGTGGCGGCGGCGCTGCTCGACGTCGCGCTGCTCGACTCGGCCGAACTGCTGGTCGACGCCGAACTGCCCGCCGCGGTGGTGGTCGACGTGGCCGCGGCGGTATCGCCGGACGAGTCACCACCGCGCGCCACCATCGTGACGAGCCAGATCACGATCGCGAGCGCGACAATGATGACGCCGATGGCGAGTGCGCGGCGACGCCAGTAGATCTCCGGTGGCAGCGGTCCATTCGGTTCCAGCACGCCTCAACGGTAAGCGCACCGCGCGGAGCCGCGCTCGATGACCTCGGCGTGTCGTGGGGGTGAACCGAACCGATCGCCCGGTTCAGACCACCTCGCCGATGTTCCCGACGACGCGACGCAGGTGCACGCGGCCGTCCTCGAGCTTGTAGGTGACGCTCGCGATCGCGCACTGACCGGTGGCGACGCGCTGGGAGATGATCATCGACCGCTGCATCAGGAGCCTGCTGGTCTCCACGACGTGGCGGGCCTCGAATTCGTCGATCGAGGTGAGGCCCTCGCGACGGCCGACCAGGATCGACGGCGTGACGCGTTCGACCACGCTGCGGATGAATCCGCCGGGGACCTCGCCACCGTCGAGCGCGTCGATGGTGGCCTTCACGGCGCCGCAGCTGTCGTGTCCGAGGACGACGATCAGCGGCACGTCGAGCACCTCGACGCCGTACTCGATCGAGCCGAGCACCGAGCTGTCCACCACGTGACCCGCGGTCCGCACGACGAACATGTCGCCCAGCCCCTGATCGAAGATCAGTTCGGCGGCCACCCGGGAGTCACCGCAGCCGAACAGAATGGCGTGCGGATGCTGGCCGCTGACGAGCTTGGCTCGGTCGGCGGCGCCCTGGCTAGGATGCAGCAGGGTGTCGTTGACGAAGCGTTCATTGCCTTCGCGCAACGACTTCCAGGCGCTTATCGGATTGGAACCAGGCATACCGATCATTGTGCACAGGCCGAGGGTTACCAGCGAGTCCGCCGCGTTACGCGTCGGCAAAGATGGCCTGGCTGAGGCGGAACGGGAACAGTGAGTATCGACGCGGAAGTCTTGGTGGATTGGTTCACCGAAACGGCACGTGACCTGCCGTGGCGCCAGCCGGAGGCAACCGCCTGGCACATCCTGATGAGCGAGATCATGCTGCAGCAGACCCCCGTGGTGCGGGTCGAGCCGATCTGGCGGGAATGGGTGGCGCGGTGGCCGGTGCCCTCGGCGATGGCCGCGTCCTCGCAGGCCGAGGTGCTGCGGGCCTGGGGCAAGCTGGGCTATCCGCGCCGGGCCCTGCGGCTGCACGAGTGCGCGCGAGTGCTGGCCGTCGAGCACGGCGACGTGGTGCCCACCGACGTCGAGGTGCTGCTGAGCCTGCCCGGTATCGGTGACTACACCGCCCGCGCGGTGGCCTGCTTCGCCTACGGTCAGCGCGTCCCGGTGGTCGACACCAATGTCCGCCGGGTGGTCGCGCGGGCCGTGCACGGGCGCGAGCCGGGCAATCCGTCCTCGCGCGATCTCGCCGAAACCGCGGCCCTGCTGCCGATCTCCGTGCCGCGCGCCGCCAAGTTCTCGGCGGCGCTGATGGAGCTGGGCGCGCTGATCTGCACCGCCCGCAACCCCGACTGCGCGAACTGCCCGCTGCCCGCGTGCGCGTGGGTCGACGCGGGCAAGCCCGCCGCCGCGGTGGCCCGCAAGGTGCAGAAGTACGAGGGCACCGATCGGCAGGCACGCGGCAGGCTGCTCGATGTCCTGCGCGACGCGTCGGGGCCGGTGGAGCGGGTTCGCCTCGACCTCGCGTGGACCCGCGACCCCGGCCAGCGGGCGCGGGCACTGGATTCGCTGCTGGTCGACGGCCTGATCGAGCAGACCGAGGACGGCCTGTTCGCGCTGGCCGGCGAAGGCGGGGCGACGGGCTAGCCCACGACGCGGCGCAGGAAGCGGCCGACGAGGTCGCGATAGGCCTCGGGCTGTTCGTCGTGCACCAGGTGCGCGGCCCCCGCGACGACCGCGTACTCCGCGTCCGGGTGGACCTCGGCCATCGTGCGCATCTGCCCCGGCGGGGTGATGGTGTGCTCGCCCTCGATCAGCAGCGTGGGAATTTCCAGCGACTTCCATTCGGTCCAGAAGTCCCTGGTCCCCCACTCCTCGGAGATGGCGCGGAAGGTGTCGACCTCGCCGTGCAGCCGATAGCCGTCGGGTCCCGAGATGAACGCGCGCAGGAAATACGTGCCCGCGACCGGCCCGAAGTAGTCGAGCACCGCCCGCTCGTCGGCGAAGGGCTGCGGCCAGGAGTGGATCAGCTCGGCCCAGTGCGCGGCGGTGCGGCCGGTGAAATCGGGGGCGATGTCCTCGACGACGAGGGCGCGGACCCGCGCGGGGTGGGTGGCGGCGAAGACCCAGCCGTGGATCGCGCCCATCGAATGCCCGACGATCACCATCGGCTCGGTGATCGCGGCCGTGAGCTCGGCGAGATCGGCGACGAACGCCTCGGTGGTGAGCTCGGCGGGTGGCACGCGACCGTGTCCGGCGGCGTCGACGGTGTAGAGGTGGCCGTATTCGCGCAGCCACGGCAGCTGATCGGTCCAGGTGCGCGCGCTGCCCATCAGCCCGTGCAGCAGCAGGATCGGGACGCCGGTCCCGCCTTCGTCGTACAACACCCTGCCGATTGTGCCCCAGACCGGGATGTTTCCCGCGCGGTCGTATTGTCGGCTCATGGCTGTTGTGAAGATCAATGCGATCGAGATCCCCGAAGGTGCCGGCCCGGAGCTGGAGAAGCGGTTCGCCGCCCGCGCGCACGCGGTGGAGAACTCCCCCGGTTTCCTCGGCTTCCAGTTGCTGCGCCCGGTGGCCGGCGACAACCGGTATTTCGTGGTGACGCAATGGGATTCGGAGGAATCCTTCGCCGCGTGGCGCGACGGTCCGGCCCGGGCCGCGCACGCGGGCAGCGGTGGCGAGGGCGAGCGCCCGAAGCCGGTCTCGACCGGTGCGTCGCTGCTCGAGTTCGAGGTCGTCCTCGACGTCCCCGCGAAGGCCTGACATCGGCGTTTCCGCTGGACATGCGGATGCGCGTATTGACGTGGGCGCCTGGCGACTGTCACAGTGCGAGGGAACATACGCGAGGGTGCGCGGTAATTCCGGTGAGAATCCGGAGCGGTCGCGCCACTGTATCCACGTACCGGGTCCCCGGTGCCGGAGAGCCAGACACCGGCACCTTCGCACCACACTTCGACCATGGGACGCGTATCCCTGAGGAGGACCCGAATGGCTATCGCGCATTCACCCAGCCGGTCTACCGGCCTGGACACCCTGGCAACCGTGCTCGTCACGGTCGGTGTCGTTCTGCTTGCACTGCTCGCCCTGTACCTGGTCGGTTTCGATCAGGGGGCCGTCTCGCGTAGCGGGATGTTCCTGCACGAGCTGATGCACGACGGACGTCACCTGCTGGGTGTTCCGTGCCACTGACCGGATCGCTCAAAACCCTGCTGTTACGTGGCCTGCTGGCCGGCTTGATCGCCGGCCTGCTGGCCGCGACAGTGGGCTACTTCGTCGGCGAGCCCCAGGTGGACGCCGCGATCGCCATCGAAGAAGCTGCCGCCGCCCCGGCCGATCATCCGCACGAGGCGGCCGAACCCCAGGGCCATTCGCACGGCGACGAGGAAGAACCGCTGGTCAGCCGGAACGGTCAGAAGGCGGGTCAGTTCCTCGCCCTCGGCCTGGCCGGGATGGCGTTCGGCGCGTTGTTCGCCGCGGCCGTCAACGTCGCCCGCCGGTTCACCACGCTGTCGGGAGTCGCGTTGTCGCTGGCCTCGGCGGGATTCGCGTGGGCCGCGATCGTCGCGGTGCCGTTCTTCAAATATCCGGCCAACCCACCGGCGGTGGGCGATCCGGAGACCATCAACGACCGCACCTGGCTGTGGGTCGCCGCCGTCGTGCTCGGCCTGCTCGCCGTCGCGGCGTCGGTCGCCGCGTACCGGGCGCTGGCCGGACAGCTGGACACGCTCCGGCTGATCGCGGGCGTGCTCGCGTTCGTGCTGGTCACCACGGTCGGCTACGTGCTGCTGCCGGGCGTGAACGAGGTGGCCGACGACTTCCCCGCGACGCTGCTGTGGCGGTTCCGGGTGGCGTCACTGGCCGAGACCACCACGCTGTGGGTCTCGCTCGGTCTGGCGTTCGCCGCGCTGACCGAATTCGCTTCGCGGCGTAGCACTCCGGTAGCAGAGCGGGTCGCTACCGCAGGGTGATCCTCGCGGGTATCGCGTGAAGGCAGTGTCGGTGACATGACCGGCACTGCCTTTTCCGTTTTCGTTTCCGACTCCCGGCCGCGCGCGGTGAGTGTCGCGTTCGGCGGTCTCGTCACCGCGCTCGCCGCCGGCGCCGCCGAAGGACTGCTGCGCGCCGTGCGTGGCGGGGGTGAGTTCGCGGCGACCGCGTCGGGGCTGCTGCCGCGGCTGGCGATCTATCTCGTCGTCGCGGCGGTAGCGCTGTACATGGTGCACGGCAGTCGCGTCGCGCGGGCGCTGCTCACCGTCGGGATCGGCGTGGTCGGCCTGGTCTCGCTGATCATCGAGCCGCTGGCGGTCCTGCTGTCCACCGACGATTTCGGCGCGCTGTTCGCCGGGCTGTCGCCGTCGTCGGCGGTGCTGGCCGGCTGCCGTACCGTCCACGTCCTGGCGGTGGTTATCGCGATTCCAGCCATGTACACGCCGGCGGCGCACCGCTGGTTCACCCAGCGCTAGCCCCGCGGACGCGCCGGTGGGCGGCATCTGCGTCCCAGATGCCGCCCACCGGGGTGATCAGATCAGTGCGGCGTCCAGCTCGATCTCGGCCACACCCGCGAGGGCCTTGCTGACCGGGCAGCCGTTCTTCGCGGCGGTCGCGGCGGCGGAGAAGCCCTCGGCGTCGAGACCGGCGGCGACGGCGCGCACGGTCAGCTTGATCTTGCTGATCCGGAAGCCACCGGCCGGGTCCGGGCCCAGCGTCACATCGGCGGTGACGTCCAGGCTCTCCGGCGTGCCGCCCGCGTTGGCGATCTCGGCCGACAGCGCCATCGAGTAGCACGACGAATGCGCGGCGCCGATCAGCTCTTCCGGGCTGGTGCCATCGGCGGCGTCGGCCACGCGACGCGGGAAGGTCACGTCGAACTTGCCCACCTCGGAGCTGACCAGTTCGACCTGCCCGGAACCATCCTGCAGTCCGCCTGCCCAGAGGGTGCGTGCGCTACGAGTCGGCATGCCGATCCTTTCGATTCGTTGGGTGTTGCGTCCGATGACGAACCTACTCGGATCCCGGCTCGATCCGGCCCGGGTTCGCGCCTCAGGCGACGGTACCGGTGACTTCGTCGAGGCGTTCGAGCATCTCCGGCCACACCTGCTGGTGCAGGTCGCGGATAGCGGCGGTGGGGAACCCGGAGTGCCGCAGGCGCAGCCGGATACCGCGGGGCTGCTTCAGGAATTCGGCCGCGACCACGGTCTCCACGCCGTCGGTGGCGGCGGTGACCCAGGTGAACTCGACCCGGCGGTTCTGCTCCAGCAGCAGGATGCGGCCGTAGTGCGGATTGCGCTTGTCGGCCGTGCCGGTGTCGAAGTACAGGGGTTCGTTGACGCCGGGCCGTCCGAGCACCGATCCGGGAACCGCCAGCCACAGGTCCAGGCCCTGGGTCCAGGCCGCGTAGAGCAGACTGGGCGAGGCTTTCATCACGCGCTCGACCGTGAGCTCGTGCGGTCGCGCAGACAGATCCGGGGGGCGAACTGGCTGGTCCATCAGCCGACCTTA
The DNA here is from genome assembly GCF_032656385.1 of Nocardia canadensis. Classification (NCBI taxonomy): domain Bacteria; kingdom Bacillati; phylum Actinomycetota; class Actinomycetes; order Mycobacteriales; family Nocardiaceae; genus Nocardia; species Nocardia canadensis. The sequence continues at coordinate 292,074 of NZ_JAVCWB010000002.1, read as the reverse complement.
CCGGCTCGGACCGGCCGTTCGCCGCATCGGGTGCGCGACAGCGTCACTCGGGATTGGTGACGCGGGCCAGCACGATCCCGCCCAGGATCAGCGCCAGCGCCAGCATCCGGCCCGCGCTGAGCGGGTCCTTGTGCACGAGGACCCCGAGGCTGATCGCGCCGAGCGCGCCGATCCCGGTGAACACCGCGTACGCGGTGCCCACGGGCAGGGTGTGCATGGCCCGCGAGAGCAGATACACCGCGAGCGATCCGAGCGCGATGCACAGCAGCGTCGGCCCCAGTTTGGTGAAGTTCTCGGTGGGTTTGATGGTCTGCGACCAGATGATCTCGACGAGGCCGGCGAGGCCGAGTACTACCCAGCTCATTTCACGTAATCCTTGGCGAGCAGGCGAACGTCGGTCAGCGCCGCGGCGAGCGAGGCCTCGTGCGCGTCGCGCAGGTGGGCCAGGTTCGGATCCTGGACGGCGTTGGCGAGTTCGGCGTGGACGAACACGGTGTCGGTGACGGCGTAGTGGCCGGCGAAGAAGTCGCGCAGGTAGCGCTCCTGATAGTCGAACGCGGCCTTGGGCGCACCCGGCGAGTAGGCGCCGCCGCGCGCGCTGACCACCACGAACCTGCGCTCCCCCAGTGACATTCGCGGGAAGGTGATCTGGTCGAGCCAGGCCTTGAGCGTGGCCGGAATCGAGTAGTTGTACATCGGGGTGCCGATGAGGATCACGTCGGCGGCGAGCACCTGCGTGAGCAGCGGTTCCACGATCTGCCACGCGGCCTGGGCGGCGGGTGTCACGGCCAGTTCCGGGAGCCGGTCGAGGTCGGTGCTACCCGCGGCGAGGACGGCGTCACAGAGCTCGGTCCAGCCCTCGCCGATGAACGGCGCCGGATCGGTCGCCAGATCGCGGTAGGTGTAGCGGCCGTCCGGCTCCGCGGCGCGCCAGGACTCGACGAATTCCGCGCCGAGCCTGCGGCTGACCGAGTGGGGACGAGCGCTGGCGTCGAGGTGCAGCAGGTGTGTCATGGCCGAGCCTTTCGAGAACTGGACATCATGTCCGCTTGTTGATGTCCCGACCATAGAACACAAGTGGACAGCTTGTCCACATATTCGATTCTGGGCTACAGTCGAGCGCATGGAGCCTCGATCCGACCTGCTCACCGGCGCGGCGCTGGACGCACCGCAGCCCGCCGAGCGCACCGACGCGGCCCGCAACCGGGCCAAGGTGCTGGCGGCGGCCGCCGAACTCTTCGCCACCCGCGACCCGCGCACGGTCACCATGGACGACATCGCCAAGGCGGCGGGCGTCGGCCGCGGCACCCTCTATCGCCGCTACCCCGACCGCACCGCCATCGCCGTCGCCCTGCTCGACGAACACGAGCGCACGCTGCAGGAACACCTCCTGCGTGGCGACCCGCCGCTGGGCCCGGGCGCACCGCCGGCGCAGCGGCTCGCGGCGTTCTATGCCGCGATGATCGAATTGCTCACGGCCCACGCGCATCTCGTCCTCGGAGCCGAGACCGGTGGGGCGCGCTTCGCGACCGGCGCCTACGGGTTCTGGTCGGCGCATGTCCGGGCGCTGCTGGTCGACGCCGGTGTCGCCCACCCGGATTCCCTGGTCGACCCGGTCCTCGCACCGCTGGCCGCCGAGGTCTATCTGCAACAGCGCGAGCGCGGGTTGTCGGCGGCGCAGATCGTCGACGGGCTGAGCGTGCTCGCCCACAAGCTGCTCGACCGGCCCTGAACTGTCGGTCCCTGCGGCTACCGTCACGCGGGTGACGACACTTCCGACCGAAACCGAAGCCGCCCGATTCTGGGCTCTGATCGAAACCGCCTGGGAGCGCGCTGGTTCCGCCGATTCCCGGCGCGCCCTGCTCGACGGCGAGTACGACCACGACCTCCTCGGCCGGTTCATCGATGCCCTGCGCTCGCTGAGCACCGATTTCACCAGCGCCGAACTGACCGCCCTGGATCGCGTCGCCGAGCGGGCGCTCTACGAGATCGACCGCGCCGACATCCAGGCCATCACCGACGGCTCCGACGACGGTTTCCTGTACGCCCGCGGCTTCATCGTCGCCATGGGCCGCGACCACTACGACGCCGTGCGCGCCGACCCGGAGGTCGCCGTGCCCGACGCCGAGTGCGAGGAGCTGTGTTACTTCTTCGCCCACCTGCACGACAAGCTCTACGGTGGATTCCCCGAGACGGATTCGGGCATCTCCCGCGAGTCGGTGTCGAACCCGGTCGGGTGGCCCTGAGCGTCAGGTCAGGTCGCGGCGCGTCATCAGCCAGATCGTGCCGCCGCCGAAGACCAGCACGTACGCGCCGAGCAGGGCCAGTGACTCGCCGCGGCTGAGAATGTCGAGGACACCGGGGGTCGCCGGGCCGCCGACCGTGCGCATCGCGCCCGCCAGCGAACCCGCGGCCGTACCCGGCAGCAGGTCGGTGACCGTCTCGATCGGACCGAAGACGCCCGCCACTCCGCGCAGCAGGTTCTCGACGACGAGCACCCAGATCAGGCCGAGGCCGACGGCGAGCGCCGGACCACGGGCGATCGCGCCGACGAGGGCGCCGGCCAGCGTCCACATGCCCAGGATGGCCGCGCCGGAACCGATGCCGAGCACGGATCGCGTCAGCGTCGGCAGCACCAGCGGTCGGCCCTCGCTCACCGCGATGAGCGAGGCGACACCGAGGTCGACGGCGAACGCCGCGCAGACCAGCGCGACCACCACGACCAGCAGACTCAGCAGCAGCCCACCGATGGCCGCCGGACGGCTCGGGCCCTGGGTGAAGACGGTTTTCCAGGTGCCCCAGCCGTAGCCGCTGCCGACCGCGAGCGCACCGAGCACCAGCATCAGCGCGCCGCCGAACATCGCCATACCCTGGGTGAAGACCTCGGAGACAGCGGCGGGCAAGAGCTGGCCGAGCAGGACGTCGCGGGGCAGGCCGTCGGACATGGCGCCGCCCTCCCCCGAGGTGTAGGCGAGGTAGTTGAACAGGTAGGCGAAGGTCAGGTTCAGCAGGAGCCAGACGCCCAGGACGATCCAGAAGGCGGGCCAGCGACCCAGCCGCACCGCCTCCGCGCGCATGCTCGCCCACAGATCCCTTGTCACACCGGTCATTTCGCGACCTCCACAGCCGTCATCTCGAAGAACACTTCTTCCAGGGATTTCTCGTCGACCCGCAGTTCCAGCAGATCGGCGCCCGCCGCCACCACCGCGCGCGCCACCGCGGGCGCCGTCGCGGCCGTCGTCTCGACCCTGATCCCGTCGACGCTCGCCCGGGCGGGTGCGACGGCGCGGATCGCCGTGAGCGCGCTGTCGGCGGGTTCGGCGCGCACGATCAGCGTTGCGCTGCCCCGCAATTCGGCCACGGTCGACTCCGCGAGCAGCCGGCCGCCGGAGATCACGCCGACCCGATGGCAGATCTCCTGCACCTCGGCGAGCTGATGGCTCGACAGCAGCACGGTGTGCCCGTCGGCGGCCAGATCGACGATGAGCGTGCGCATTTCGGCCAGTCCGGCGGGGTCGAGGCCGTTGGTCGGCTCGTCCAGGATCAGCAGATCGGGGTCGCCGAGCAGGGCCGCGCCGACGCCGAGGCGCTGCTTCATGCCGAGCGAGTAGGTGCGGAAACGGTCGTCGGCGCGGTCGGCCAGGCCCACCCGGGCCAGCGCCCGCTCGACGTCGGCGGCGCGATGGCCCCGGTAGCGGGCGAGCACGCGCAGGTTGTCGCGGCCCGAGAGGTAAGGGTAGAAGCCGGGGCCCTCGATGAGGACCCCGATGCGGCGCAGCACCGCCGGGTCGCCCGGGGCCAGGCCGCGCACCAGGGCGGTGCCCGAGCTGGGCCGGATCAGGCCCGCCAGCATGCGCAGGGTGGTGGTCTTGCCCGCGCCGTTGGGGCCGAGGAAGCCGTAGATCTCCCCCGCGGCGACCCGCATACTCACCGCGTCCACCGCGAGGTGGGCGCCATAGCGTTTGGTCAGCCCGTCGGTGACCACGATCGAATCGTTCATGGGAATCAGAATCCGCGCGACGGGGGTCCTCGGGCATCCGTCGCGCAGCGTCTCCCGCGCTACGCCGCGCGGCCTACCCTCGGCGTCCGCGCCGCTGAATATTCGCCTCGGCGGGCGCCCGAGCGGCCGATCCGGCGTGGTGACGGGGTTCGCGCCGGAATTACGGGCGCAGGCCGACGCGAGCGGCGCGACTACGCAATAGGGTGACAGAGGTGGGAGCGTCTGCGAAGTGGGAGCGTGGCTCGGTCGTTCAGGACTGGGGCCTGGCTGGTGTGGTCGCGCTGATCCAGCTGGCCGGCAGTTCCGGGGCGAACGCGCATCAGACCGGCGTGCGTTCGCTCGACGCGTTCGCGTATCTGTTGCTGCTCGCCGGTCCGATCGCGCTCGGCTTCCGGCGGTTGCTGCCCGAGCCGGTGCTGCTGGTCGCGCTGCTGGCGGCGGTGGCGTATGTGCTGCGCGACTACGGGTACGGGCCGATCTTCCTGTCGTTGGTGATCGCGTTCGTGAGCGCGGCGGTCAACGGATCACGCTGGCGTACCTATCCTCTGGTCGTGGTCGGCTACCTGACCATGGTCTGGCCGGTACCCGCGCTGCTCGGGCGCGAGACCGGCGCCTGGCAGGTCTTCGGGCTGCTGGCCTGGATGGGGATCCTGGTCGCGATCGCCGAGGGCGTGCGGCAGCGGCGCGCCGTCGTGGTCGCGCGCAGCCAACGGGCCGAGGCGGCGCGCCGCGACGACGAGGCGCAGCGGGCCAGGGCCGCCAGCGAGGAGCGGCTGGCCATCGCCAGGGAACTGCACGATGTCCTCGCGCACAGTCTTTCGCTGATCAATGTGCAGTCCTCGGTGGCGCTGGAACTCTTCGACCGCAAACCGCAGCAGGCCGCGGCGGCGCTGGCCACCATCAAGACCACCTCCAAGGAGGCGCTGGCCGAGGTGCACACCCTGCTGCACGCCATTCGTAGCGGTGCCCCGGTCGCGCCCGTGGTGACCGAACCCGTCGATACCGTTGCCGCCGTGGCCGATTCGCCGCCGCCGGTCGCACCCGTCCCGCCGCCGCGGCCGGCCCCGCGCGCGCCGGTGCCGTCGCTCGACGACCTCGACACCCTGCTGGAACGCACCCGCGCGACCGGTCTCGCCGTCGATACCAAGATCATCGGCACGCCCAAGAAGCTGCCCAGCGTGATCGATGTGGCGGCGGCCAGGATCATCCAGGAATCGCTGACCAATGTGGTGCGGCACGCGCCGGGCGCCGCCGCGCTGATCACCCTGCGCTACACGCCCGAATCGGTGGACATCACCGTCGACAACACCCGGCCCACCGGTACGGCCGTGCGCACCGGGGCAGGCGGGAACGGGATCATCGGGATGCGGGAACGGGCGCACGCGCTCGGCGGCGCGCTGACCGCCGGGCCGCGGCCGTCCGGTGGGTTCCGGGTGGCGGCCAGGTTGCCCGCCCGGCCGGTGTCGGCGCAGGCGGGATCCGCGTCCGGCGGCACGGAGGCGAGCGCATGAGTGAACAGTCCGGCGCGGCCAAGACGCGGGTGCTCGTCGCCGACGATCAGGCGCTGGTGCGCGGCGGGTTCGTCGCGCTGCTCGACGCGCAGGACGACATCGAGGTCGTCGGCGAGGCCGAGAACGGCGAGCAGGCCGTGCGGATGACCCGCGCGCTCGTCCCGGACGTGGTGCTCATGGACATCCGCATGCCTATCCTCGACGGCCTGGCCGCCACCAGGATGATCGCCGACGACGCCAAGCTCGCCGAGGTCCGCGTCGTCGTGCTCACCACCTTCGAACTCGACGAATACGTCTTCGAGGCGATCCGGGCGGGCGCGGCCGGGTTCCTGGTCAAACACACCGAACCCGCCGACCTGCTGCGCGCGGTCCGGGTGGTCGCCGAGGGCGACGCCCTGCTCTCCCCCGGCGTCACCCGTCGCCTGCTCGCCGAGTTCTCCACCCACGCCAAACAACCCCCGCCCGCCGCCCTCGCCGACCTCACCGACCGCGAACGCGAGGTGATGACCCTGGTCGCCGAGGGCCTCACCAACGCCGAGATCGGCGCCCGCCTCTATCTCAGCCCCGCCACCGCCCGCACCCACGTCAGCCGCATCCTCACCAAACTCGACGCCCGAGACCGCACCCAACTGGTCGTCCTCGCCTACGAATCCGGTTTGGTCCGCCCGGGCTGGCAATAGCCCGGGTCCTCCCCACTACGTGCCAGGCCGGAGGCCGGGAAGCGGGCACGGCGGACGGTCCCCGCCGGTGTCGATCTGTTCTTCACCGGGCGCCCGCTGGACAGCGAGGCGAAGGGCGACAGCGGAGCTTCGCGTGAAGCCTGGCGTTCGAGTCGCTTCCCGTGGCGTTTGGGTCGCGAGCGGGGGCGAGAAACGTTGTTGCACCGGGCATGACGACGACATCGACCATCGAGGCGGCGCCGGAGACCGGCCGCCGCGCATGGCCCGCGCTGCTCACCATGTTCCTGGGCAGCTTCACGCTGGTGACCGCGGAGTTCCTGCCACCGGGAGTACTGACCGCGCTGGCCGAGGACCTGCGGGTACCGGAGGGGGTGGTCGGGCTCTCGGTGAGCGCGACCGCGCTCACCGCGCTGCTCGCCGCGCTGGGTTTGGGCTCGCTGTTTCCGAAGGCCGACCGGCGCACGCTGCTGCTGGTGCTCACCATCGGCGCCGCGGTGTCGAACGTGCTGGTGGCGGTGGCGCCGAATATCGCGCTGCTGCTGCTCGCGCGGCTGCTGCTCGGCGTGGCCGTCGGCGGGTACTGGTCGATGGCGCTGGTGATCGCCGCGCAGCTGGTGCCGGCCCACCGTCTGGGCAAGGCGATGATGATCGTGAACTCGGGCACCACCGTCGCGACCGTGGCCGGGGTGCCGCTGGGCGTGCTCCTGAGCACATACGCGGGCTGGCGGACCGTGTTCCTCGTGACGGCGGGACTGACCGTCGTGGCCGCGGTGGCGGTGCGGGTGATGTTGCCGCCGATCGCGCCGAGCAAGGGCATCGGGTTCGCGGCGATGGGGGCGGCGCTGCGGGCGCCGGGGGTCGCGTTGGGGCTGGTCAGCGTGGTCGCGGTGATCGGCGGGCATTTCGCCGGGTTCACCTACATCCGGCCCGCGCTGGCCGAATTGCTCGAGGCGGGACCGTCGGCGATTCCGGTGTTGCTCGCGCTGTTCGGTGTCGGCGGCCTGCTCGGGAATTTCCTGCTCGGCTCGCTGGCCGACCGCAAGCTCGGTGTCCTGCTGGTCGCGGTGCCGACGGCGATCGGGCTGTCGCTGCTGGCGATCGTCGTCTCCGGCGCGGTGCCGGTGCTCGGCTATGTGGCGGTGGTGGTGTGGGGCGGCGCGTTCGGCGGCATTCTCAACCTGGTGCAGGTGTGGGTGTCGCGGGTGCTGCCCGAGCGGATGGAGGCGGGCAGCGGGCTGGTGGTCGGCGGTTTCCAGCTGGCGATCATCCTCGGTTCCGCGGTCGGCGGACGCGGGGTCGACAGCATCGGCCTGGCGGCGACCTACGGGCTCGCGGCGCTGGCGGCGGTGCTCGGCGGCGTACTGGTGCGGGTCTCGCTCAGCCGCGCCGCGCGGTCCTAGCTCAGGCCGAGCGGGCCACGCGCCGCCACTGCGACGGCGTGTGGCCCGTATGCCTGCGGAAGGCCCGGCCGAACGCGGTCTCGGAGCGGTAACCCAGCCGCCGCGCCACCGCGCCGACCGACACGTTGTGCTCGGCCAGGTACACCTGGGCCCGCTCGACCCGCAGCTTCGTCAGATACCGCCCCGGCGTGAGCCCGGTGGCCGCCTGGAACCGCGCCGCGAACCCGGACCGCGAGGCCAGCGCGACCCGCGCCAACGCCTCGACCGTCCACTCCTGCCCGGGATCGGCGTGCATGGCGGCCACCGCGCGTGCCACTCCCGGCTCGTTCACCCGCAACAACCAGCGCTTGGGCGCGCACCCGCGCGCATGCCAGGACTCGATCGCCATCGACGCGATCAGGGTCGCGACCCGGTCGCCCTGCACACCGAACGGATCTGGGCATTCGCGCACCAGATGCTCGAACATGGTCGCGGCCAGTGGCGCGTGTCGCACGAACTCGGTGAGCAGCACCCGCTGCGGCAGCGCGTCCATCGCGCCACTGGTCGCGGCCGATGCGAGCCGCACCCGCAGCACGGTGCCCTCCGACAGGGCGGTGATCGCGAAGCGGTCCGCACGCGGAACGAACAGGAAGTCACCGCAGGCCAGATCCTCTGCCGTGCCCAGACCTTCGACCCGGACCAGGCCCTCCGTCACCACGAGCGCGCTCGGCTCACCGGCGATGAACTCCCCACCGCCCGCGGTGAGCGCGAATTCGTCCCGGCCCGCGAAGCGCCATTGCAGGCCGGCGAGCACATTGTCGAGGCCGCTCGCACCAGATTCGATCAGCGTCACCGTGCACATCCTCCGGGGGATCTCCGACGGATTCACGGTACCAAGGCAGCTCGGAGCCGGTGCGGCCGCGAAACAGCGCCCGGCACTACGCCCGTGGACGTAGCCGGGATCGGGTCGCGCGGCCGATGCCCGCGGCGGCCGTCGCGAGCAGGCTGAAGTCATGAACACCTTCGACAGCGCGACGACGCTGACCCTCCTGGCCGACCACTACGACGGGGGCTGGCATCCCTGGCCCTTCTTCTGGATCTTCCCGCTGCTGTTCTGGATCACCGTGATCGCCGTGCTGTTCTTCGCACGCAGGCGGTGCGCGGGGCGCGGCGGCGGGATCGGGGCGCTACGCACCGGGTTCGCCCGGGGCGAGATCAGCGAGTCCGAGTACCGCAGCAGGCTCGCCGTGCTCAGCGAACCTCGCCGTCGCGAGCAGAAGTAGGAGATCGCGATGCGATTCGGGATCGTGCTGACGCCCCGGTCCGGGGCCCAGTGGACGCGCGCGGTGGTCGACGCCGAGCAGCGGGGCTATGCCACCGTCCTGCTGCCGGACACGCTCTACACCCCCTCACCACTGCCCGCGCTGGCCGCTGCGGCCGCGGTGACGACGCAGCTGCGACTGCGGCCCAACGTCCTCGCGGCGCCCTTGCGCACCATCGGAGCGACCGTGCGGGAAGTCACCGCGCTACAACTGCTTTCGGACGGCCGATTCGAGCTGGGCCTCGGCACCGGCCGCCCCGACGCCCGCGGCGAGGCCGAAAGGCTCGGCATGCCCTGGGGTTCGGCGAGCGAACGACGACAGCATCTGATCGACACCGCGACCGCGATACGGGCGCAGGTCGACCCGGCCCCGCCGCTCGTGATCGCCGCGAACGGCCCGCGCATGCTCGCCACCGCAGCCGCTCACGCCGACCGGATCCTGCTGGCCGCCGCCCCGGATGCCACCGAGGACGACCTGGCCGACATGGTCGCCGCGATCGCCGAACACACCGACCGCGACGTGCGGTGCACCCTCCAATTGGTCGGTGTCGGTGAGCGATTGCCGCACTGGCTCAGCGCCCGCCTCGGCCACACCGCGGACAAGCTCCGCGACGCGGGCGCTGCCGGACTTCTCCCCAGCGATCCCCAGGCGGCTGTGGACATCCTCGAATCCCGCAGCGCGCGCTACGGAATCGACGAACTGATCGTCCCCGGTGAACTGGCCGAGGCGTTCGCGCCGATCCTCGACCTCGCGCTCGGGCGTCAGTAGATGGCGCTCCAGTAGGCCTCGACGACGAGACCGACGATGTAGCGCGGATTCTGCGGATCGTCGGTCACCGTGACGGTCGCCTTGGACAGGTCGAGCTTCATGCCGTCGCCGTTCAGGTACTGCTGGCTGTTGGCGGTGTAGGTGAAGAAGGGCGCCTCGAACGGCTGGGCGCGCAGCGTCGGCGCCGCGGCGCGCAGCACCCGGCTCGCGTCGGCGCGCTCGCACGATCACTGCGGCGCCACGCGCCTTTACCCACCCGAACACATCGACGAACCTAGCAATCGGCCCGAGCGAAAGATCGCGGCGCCCAGCCGGATTCGATACCGTGCGCGCGGTGTCGGTGACCACTGCTAGCTTCGGCGGACATCACCGGGCGGAAAAGGAGTTCTCCATGGGGGTGATCATGTCGTTCACCAGGGTGAGTGCCGTGGAGCTGGAGCGGCTGGCCACGACGACCGAGTGGCCGGACGATTTTCTCGACGGCCTGCGGGTCCAGGACGGCGGACCGAGCGGCTACCTCGACAAGGCGTGGGCCGTCCTGGAATACCTGCTGGCCCAGGCGAATATCGGGATCGATCTGATCGAGACCGGCCGTCCGCTGGCCGATGACAACTATTTCGCCTGGCACCCGGACGACGTGTCCGCCACGGCGAAGGTCCTCGGCCGCTACCCGTTCGACGAGCTGGCCCTGTTCTTCGATGCTGCGGCGATGGACGCGGCGGAGGTGTACCCGAACATCTGGGTCCGCGACGGCGAGAGCGGACTGCACTACCTGCGCCACCACTACGACGGCCTCGAGCACGTGTTCCGATACGCCGCCGAGCGCGGGTCCGGCTTCCTCCAGCATTTCGGCTGACCGATCGAACGACGAAGCCCGCCCCTGGAAATCCAGGAGCGGGCCTCGTTCGGTTCAGCTGGTTACTCGCCGGAGGCGGCGGCCTCGGGCGCGGTGCCCTCGGCAGCGCCGGTCAGGACGACCTCGGGCTTGTCGTCGCCCGCGGGAGCCTTGGTCAGCTTCGCCTTGCCGGCGAAGGTGAACTTGGCGTCCTCGCCCTGGCCCTCGCCGTTCCAGCCCTCGACGTCGACCACGATGGTCTGGCCCGCGCCGATCTCGCCGAAGAGGATCTTCTCCGACAGCTGGTCCTCGATCTCGCGCTGGATCGTGCGACGCAGCGGACGCGCACCCAGGACCGGGTCGAAACCGCGCTTGGCGAGCAGGCTCTTGGCCTGGTCGGTCAGCTCGATCGCCATGTCCTTGTTCTTCAGCTGCTTGGCGACGCGGTTGATCATCAGGTCCACCATCATCACGATCTGCTCGCTGGTGAGCTGGTGGAACACGATCACGTCGTCGATGCGGTTGAGGAACTCGGGGCGGAAGTGCTTCTTCAGCTCGTCGTTGACCTTGAGCTTCATCCGCTCGTAGTTCGACCCCTCGGCGTTGGACTGGGTGAAGCCCAGGCCGACGGCCTTGGAGATGTCGGAGGTGCCCAGGTTCGAGGTGAAGATCAGCACGGTGTTCTTGAAGTCGACCGTACGACCCTGACCGTCGGTGAGACGGCCGTCCTCGAGCACCTGCAGGAGGGTGTTGTAGATCTCCTGGTGCGCCTTTTCGATCTCGTCGAACAGAACCACGGAGAACGGCTTGCGGCGCACCTTCTCGGTGAGCTGGCCGCCCTCTTCGTAGCCCACGTACCCGGGAGGGGCACCGAAGAGCCGCGACGCGGTGAAGCGGTCGTGGAACTCGCCCATGTCGATCTGGATGAGCGCGTCGTCGTCGCCGAACAGGAAGTTCGCCAGCGCCTTGGACAGCTCGGTCTTACCGACACCGGACGGACCGGCGAAGATGAACGAGCCCGAGGGGCGCTTCGGATCCTTCAGGCCGGCGCGAGTGCGGCGGATCGCCTTGGAGACGGCCTTGACGGCATCCTCCTGGCCGATGATCCGCTTGTGCAGCTCGTCCTCCATGCGGAGCAGACGGGTGGTCTCCTCCTCGGTGAGCTTGAAGACGGGGATGCCGGTCCAGTTGGCCAGCACCTCCGCGATCTGCTCGTCGTCGACCTCGGCCACGACGTCCAGATCACCGGAACGCCACTGCTTCTCACGCTCGGCGCGCTTGGCGACGAGCTGCTTCTCCTTGTCCCGCAGGCGCGCGGCCTTCTCGAAGTCCTGCGCGTCGATCGCGCTCTCCTTCTCGCGGCGGGCATCGGCGATCTTGTCGTCGAACTCGCGCAGGTCCGGCGGCGCGGTCATCCGGCGGATGCGCATGCGCGCGCCCGCCTCGTCGATGAGGTCGATCGCCTTGTCCGGCAGGAACCGGTCGTTGATGTAGCGATCGGCCAGCGTCGCGGCGGCGACCAGGGCACCGTCGGTGATGGACACCCGGTGGTGCGCCTCGTAGCGGTCGCGCAGACCCTTGAGGATGTTGATGGTGTGCTCGACGGTCGGCTCGCCGACCTGCACCGGCTGGAAGCGGCGTTCCAGGGCGGCGTCCTTCTCGATGTACTTGCGGTACTCGTCGAGGGTGGTCGCGCCGATGGTCTGCAGCTCGCCACGGGCCAGCTTCGGCTTCAGGATCGAGGCCGCGTCGATGGCGCCTTCGGCAGCACCCGCACCGACGAGCGTGTGCAGCTCGTCGATGAACAGGATGATGTCGCCGCGGGTGTTGATCTCCTTGAGCACCTTCTTCAGGCGCTCTTCGAAGTCACCGCGGTAGCGGCTGCCCGCGACCAGGGAACCCAGGTCGAGGGTGTAGAGCTGCTTGTCCTTGAGGGTCTCGGGGACCTCACCGTTGACGATGGCCTGCGCCAGGCCCTCGACGACCGCGGTCTTACCGACACCGGGCTCACCGATCAGGACCGGGTTGTTCTTGGTGCGGCGGCTCAGCACCTGCATGACGCGCTCGATTTCCTTCGAGCGGCCGATGACGGGATCGAGCTTGCCCTCGAGCGCGGCCTGAGTGAGGTTGCGGCCGAACTGGTCGAGCACCAGCGAAGTGGACGGAGTGCCCGCCTCACCACGCGAGCCGGAACCCTCGACGGGCTCCTTGCCCTGGTACCCGGACAGCAGCTGGATGACCTGCTGACGGACGCGGTTCAGGTCGGCACCGAGCTTGACCAGAACCTGGGCGGCGACGCCCTCGCCCTCGCGGATGAGACCGAGCAGGATGTGCTCGGTACCGATGTAGTTGTGGCCGAGCTGCAGCGCCTCGCGCAGGCTCAGCTCCAGCACCTTCTTGGCACGCGGGGTGAAGGGGATGTGACCGGACGGCGCCTGCTGGCCCTGACCGATGATCTCCTCGACCTGGCTGCGCACACCCTCCAGCGAGATGCCAAGGGACTCCAGCGACTTCGCCGCCACGCCCTCGCCCTCGTGGATCAACCCAAGCAGGATGTGCTCGGTGCCGATGTAGTTGTGGTTGAGCATCCGGGCCTCTTCTTGGGCCAGGACAACGACACGCCTCGCGCGGTCGGTGAACCTCTCGAACATCGCTCCCTCACTCTCCTGCTCCGACATTCTGGCAACAGACGCCGCAGTGTGCTCGGTACAACCTAGGGCGTCGGACCGACAACTGTCGCCGTCAGCCTGCCATGAAGCCCGGGGGTTGCGGCCCCCGCCTCCACTCTAGTTGGCAGGGGATTCCGCCGCCGCCGGTCCACCCTATTGATGACCGGCGGCAACATGGTCATTCACTCATAACGCGCACGTCGCGGCATTCGTTTCCCTCAGAGTTTTGCCTACAGCGAAATATGTCGCCGGGGTGACGGCCTCAGCCGGTGAAGGGGGGCACGAACTCGCACGGGACCGGGGCCTGACGGGCCGGATCCAGGGCGTTGAGGACGTGACCGGCCGCGCGGGGGCTGCCGGCGATGGCCATGTGTTCGGAGTAGTCCTGGGCGCAGCCGTCCTGGACGACCACCGACGTGGCGTTCGGACCCGGCACGAGACCGGAGGTGTGCGGCACGACCAGCTCGTCGAGCGCGGAGACGATATTGGTGTAGGTGACCTGCGGGCTGTACACCCCGTCGGCGTTGAGGGCGACCATGAACTCGTCGCCGGTGAGCATCTGCCCGCAGGCCTGGCACAGCGAGGTGGCGACCGCGTCGAAGGCGGGACCGGCGCCCAGCGCGCGGCTGTAGGCCGCGATATCGCCCGCGCCGAGCGCGTTGGTGCCGAGCCAGGGTGGGGCGATGCCGACCAGCTTGTCGACCTTGGCGGCGCCGCCGAGACGCTTGATGTAGTAGTTGCCGACGATGTTGCCCTGCGAGTGGGCGACGAAGTCGACCCGCGCGGCGCCGGTGCGCGCGAGCACCCCGTCGACGAAGGCCGACACCTCGGCGGCGCTCTGCTCGATCGGACGCATCCCGCCGATCGCCGAGACCGGCCAGGGCAGCCCGTAGGCGCCGAAGGTGAACGAGTAGACGCAGTAGCCCTCGTTGGCCAGCAGCGGGGCGTACACGCCCCAATTCGTCTGTCCCCCACCGCCGGTGCCGTGCAGCAGCACCACCGGATTCGGATGCTCGGCCGAGGGGACGCACCCCGGATCGTTCGCGCCGGGTAGCGATCCACCGGGCGTGGTGAGTTCCGGGGCGATCCCGGCGAAGAAGTTGTAGTCGACCGGGTACTCGGCGGCGGCGGTGCCCGCGTTCCCCCAGGCCAGCAGTGCGGCAGCGGCCAGTACCAGCAACGATCTCGAACTACGTCGCATGAAACGACTCCTCACTAGAACGTGTTCCGATCATCATGGAACACGTTCTAGTGATTGCGTGGCCCTATTGGCAGATCGCCATCAACGCTGGAACGGCGCGGGCGCGTAGCCACCGGCCATCGGCGCGACCATCGCCTGCGCGACCGGCTGCCCGGCGGCCGGCGAGCTCGTCTTCCCCTGCTGCACGCCCGCCGCGAACAGCGCGCCGCACAGCACCAGGAACGCCGCCGTGTGCAGCACCGCCCGCACGATGTTCCAGCGCACCCACGCCGCCTCGAAATCCGCGCGCACGACCGCGGTGTCGGCGATCGCCGACGGGTCGCCCGCCGCGGCGAGCGCGTCGTTGAGCGGCACGTTCAGCGCCGAGGTGACGGCGAAGGCGATCACGTTGAGCGCCAGGGCGACCCCGAGCCAGATCAGCGTGCTCCGGTGCTCCTTGCCGAGCGTCAGGGCCGCGGCCAGCGCCGTGAACCCGACCGTGCCGAGGAAGCCGAGCATGAACCACGGGTTGATGATCACGACGTTGATCTTCTGCATGACGTCGATCAGCGTGCGATCGCCGGTCCGCGCCAGGGCCGGCATCACCGAGATCGCGTAGGCGTAGAAAACGCCCGCGATCAGGCCGGTGCTGATCAGCGCCAGAACCATGGCGGCCATCCGAAGTGCGAACATGTGCTGTCTCCTGACTCGTGTTCCGGAGCTCGATCCGTGTGCTCCGGTGTTACGAGTAAGTCAACAGTGTCACGCGGCTCGCCGACATGGTTCAGACGCTCACGCACCTGCGCGAGCGTCGCGACCTCACAGATCGTGGTCGGAGATCATCCCGCTCTGCATGGCCAGCGCCGCCAGCCGGGTGCGTTTCTGGTTCTGCGGCAGGTTCTCCACCCCGAATTTCGCGAACAGCGCGCGCAGATGGGTCTTGATCGCGTCGATGGAAAGGAACAATTCCTCGGCGATCTGCTGATTGGAGGCGGGCGTGGCGAAGCCGGTGCCGTGCTTGTACGGGCGGCACAGCGCGATCAGCACCGCGCGCTGGGTCTCGGTCAGCGAGCGCATGGTCGGAATGGAGCCGGACGCGGTGTGCGTCGCGTCGTCGACGACCCCGCCGAAATCGAAGAAATGCACCAGCGTGGTGCCGACCCGGATCCGGTCGCCCGGACTCAGCCTGCGCCGGCCGATCAGGCGCTCACCGTTGACGAAGGTGCCGTTGCGGGACAGACCGTCGTCGACGATGGTCCAGTGCGCGCCCAGGTATTCGACGGCGGCGTGCAGCCGGGAGACCTCGGCGTCCCAGCCGAGGACGAGGTCGGCCTGCACATTGCGGCCGATGGTGAACCGCTGCTGCTCGGGCTCGAGCGCCAGCTCGTGCTGCCGCCCGGTGTCATCGGTATACCGTAGAAAAGAACTAGACATGTCCCGCCTCTCCGCGATTCAGGCCGGACTCGTGCGCGTCGACAGAAACGTCGGCGGGCGGCGGTGACAGCGTCGCCAGTTCGCCCGTACCCGGTGAGTTACCCATGTACTCGCCGAATCGGGTCGGACCGTCGGCCCTCGCCGACCTGAAAAACCTTGCGCACGAACATCAGTCTATCTCTCCAGGAGTCCCCGGGAGACCGCCGACGCATGTCCCGACCTGGGAGTACACCGCTGACAGCAGAGCGGTCCGGGATCGCCGCGTCAGCAACCCCGGACCGCCGTCGAAATTCAGGCCTTGCCGACTTCCTTGTTGTACGCCTCGGTGATGTCGGCCGAGATGCGGCCGCGAGCGGAGACCTTGTGGCCCTTGCGACGGGCCCATTCACGAATTGCGGCGCTCTGTTCGCGGTCCATGGAAACGCGGCTCTTCCCCTGCGGTGCCGGCGCCCCTGCCGCCTTCACCCGGCGACGGCCACTCACGCGACGGGCGTTGGCGACCCACTCGTCCAAGCCTTCGCGCAGCCGCGCCGCGTTAGCCTCGGACAGATCGATCTCGTACGACACGCCATCGATAGCGAACTCGATGGTCTCGTCCGCGATGGACTCACCGTCGACATCGTCGATCAGGCTAACGGTGACCTTCTTTGCCATGAGATGAACGTCCTCTCGAAATCGTCAAGCCTGCCTCCAGGCCGAATACCCGAGGCAAGAATACCTCTAATTACGAAAATTCCAACACGAGGTCTTCACCTCGCAAATCGACTGGTCAGCGACTACTCGGCCGGACAATCGGGAACAGGATCGTTTCCCGGATTCCCAAACCGGTCAGTGCCATCAACAACCGATCGATTCCCATACCGGTTCCGGTGGTCGGCGGCATGCCGTGTTCCATCGCGGCGAGGAAGTCTTCGTCGAGCACCATGGCCTCGTCATCGCCCGCGGCGGCCAGCCTGGCCTGATCGACGAACCGTTCCCGCTGGATCACCGGGTCGACCAGTTCCGAATAGCCCGTTGCCAACTCGAAGCCGCGAACATACAGGTCCCACTTCTCCGTCACGCCGCCCTTGCTGCGGTGCTGACGGGTCAGCGGGGAGGTCTCCACCGGGAAGTCGCGAACGAAAGTCGGCGCGTACAGCTTGTCGCCATACGCATGTTCCCACAGTTCTTCGACGAGTTTCCCGTGACCGTAGCCCTTGCCCGCGGGAATTTCCAGACCGACCCGATCGGCGAGCGCGAGCAATTCCTCGACAGTGGTTTCCGGAGTGACCTCCACCCCGATCGACTCCGACAGCGAGGGATACATCTCGACCGTCGTCCACTCGCCACCGAGATCATATTCCGTGCCGTCGGCCAGTGTCACCACGAGGGTGCCGAATGCCTCCTGCGCGACTTCCTGGATCAATTCCCGGGTCATCTTCGCGGAGTCGTCGTAGGTGCCGTAAGCCTCGTAGGTTTCCAGCATCGCGAACTCGGGCGAATGGGTCGAGTCGGCGCCTTCGTTGCGGAAGTTCCGGTTGATCTCGAAGACCTTCTCCAGGCCACCGACCACACAGCGCTTCAGGAACAGCTCCGGCGCGATACGCAGGAACAACTCCATGTCCAGCGCATTGGAATGGGTGACGAACGGGCGCGCGGCGGCGCCGCCGTGGATGGTCTGCAGCATCGGGGTCTCGACCTCGAGGAAGCCGCGGCGCTCCAGCGCGGTGCGCAGCGCGCGGACCACGTTCACGCGGGTACGGGCCATTTCCCTGGCCTCGGGGCGCACGATCAGGTCGACATAGCGCTGCCGGACGCGCGACTCCTCGTTCATCTCCTTGTGCGCCACCGGCAGCGGTCGCAACGACTTGGCCGCCATCGACCAGGAATCGGCCATCACGCTCAATTCACCGGTCCGCGACGAGATGACCTCACCGTGCACGAACACGAAGTCGCCGAGGTCCACATCGGACTTCCAGGCGGCCAGCGCGTCGGCGCCGACGCCGTTGAGGCTGATCATCGCCTGCAGCTTGGTGCCGTCGCCTTCCTGCAAGGTGGCGAAGCACAGCTTGCCGGTATTGCGGACGAAAATGACGCGCCCCGCGATGCCGACCTGCAGGCCGGTCTGGGTATCGGGCTCCAGATCCGGGTAGGCGGCCCGAATTTCGGCCAGCGTGTGGGTGCGCGGGACCACTACCGGATAGGCCTCGCCGCCCTCGGCGAGCAGCCGTTCCCGCTTGTCCCGGCGAATCCGCATCTGCTCGGGAACATCACTGTCCACGGCGGAACTGACGGCGCGGCCGGTATCGGCGGGGTTAGGGGTGCTCACATCCGATAACAGTAGCGTGCGCCGGAAATGCTATTGCGGCCTGCCCGTACCGAACTCCACGGTAACCGGACACCGCACCGGCCATTCCTCGGCCGAATGCAATCCACGTCACACCATCGAAACAAAACGCCGCCACCGCGGCCCCCGAATCCGCACGCGGACAACCCAACCCATCCGCCGCCGGGCCCCGAACGAGCAGTGGCCGGACCGCCGGTCGGGCGGTCCGGCCACCGGCCCGGCGTCGCTACAACGAGGCGAGCGCATTCACCTCACGGGCAAAGTGCGGCGCCCCCACCGCGACGGTCAGCAACCCCGCGGACTTCAGTGCCTGGTAGCCGCCGATGAGATCGGTGGCGCGGTGCAAACCGAGTTGCTGCAACGACGCCGCGGCCAAACTCGAGGTGTAGCCCTCCGAGCAGAAGATGATCCATTCCACGTCGTGGTCGACGGCCAGCGACAAACGCGCCGAGGAGGTCGGATCCAGTCGCCATTCCAGGACATTGCGTTCGATGACCAGCGCACCCGGCAGCGAACCCTCCCGAACCCGCTGCGCGGCCGGGCGGATGTCGACCAGAATCGCGCCCCTGGCCAAAGCCGCGGACAGGTCGTAGACGTAGAGCCTGCGTAGGTCGGCGCGGGCGTTCTCGAGCATCTGATCAATCGTCAAACGACTCATCACAGGTCACCTTCGGGCTGGTCGGTGAGGACGGTTTTGGTTCGCCGCAAGGTGCCGTGGCCGGTCACCTCGTAATAGGACATCGCCGACAGCGGCGGGGAATAGGCGTGCACGCTCAGCGTCGGATCCAGCGGACCGACGGATTCGGCGGCGGCGGGCGCCCGAACCACGTCGTGGACCCAGCCGATCGGGAACGAGGCCTGATCGCCGGCGGCCAGGGTGCGCCTGCGTAGCTCCGAGCCATTCCAGCGGAATTCCGAGAGCGCGCCGCTGAGCACCGTGAGGGCGCCCAGCGAACCGGCGTGATCGTGCAATTCGGTGGATTTACCCGGCGTCCAGCTGATCAGCCAGACATCGACCTCGTCGTCGGCGATCAGCCGGGTGGCCCAGCGCTTTTCCGTCGGCCAGACCCCGTCGGCGGGCAGCAGGTGATCGTAGCGACCGGCGAGGACGTCTTCGGCGCCCTCATCGGTGAGTCGCAGCAGGTCAGCGGGCCGCAGCCGGGTCGGCAACGCCGAAGCCACCGCCCGGTCGAGCGGGGGTGTCGCGGAGTAGCCGTCGCGCGCGGAGGAAAGGGAAAGGACGGAAGAACGCATGAGCGAATCTCCAGGAGGTGTGAAACGGTCGAGGGGAAAACGTCAGCCTCGAACGGTCGAGGCAGGTCAGCCTCGACAACACTCCTGGGTGCTCACACGGAAGTACACGAGCGTGAGTTTAGCAGTCGACGCGCGCTACGGCGAAAATGACCTGCGCCACAGTCACTTCTTGTTGCGTTCGTAGACGTGGCGCAGACCGGTCAGCGTCAGATGCGGCTCGTGCTGATCGATGGTCTCCGATTCCGGCACGATCAACGGCGCGCCCGCGCCCGTCGCGACGACGGTGACATCGGTGCCGGAGAAGGCGTCGAACTCGTCGCGGATGCGATCGATCAGGCCGTCGACCAGGCCGGCGAAACCGAACACCGCCCCGGACTGCATGCACTCCATGCTGTTCTTGCCCAGCACCGAGCGCGGGCGGGTCAGCTCCACCCGGCGCAGCGCGCTGCGCTCGACCAGCGCCTCGGTGGAGATCTCCACGCCGGGCGCGATCACGCCGCCGAGGAACTCCCCCTTGGCCGAGACCAGGTCGACGCAGATCGCGGTGCCGAAGTCGACCACGATCGCGGGACCGCCGAAGCGGCGATAGGCCGCCAGGCAGTTGACGATGCGATCGGCGCCGACCTCCTTCGGGTTGTCCACCAGCAGCGGGATGCCGGTGCGCACGCCGGGCTCGACCAGCACATGCGGCACGTGCGCCCAGTAGCGCGCGAGCATGGTGCGCAGCTCGCGCAGCACCGGCGGCACGGTCGACAACGCCGAGACGCCGACCACCTGGTCGAGCTCCTCACCGATCAGACCGCGCACCTGCATCGCGAACTCGTCGGCGGTGAGCAGTGGATTGGTGTGGATGCGCCAGTGCCGCGCCAAGGTCGCGTGCTCGCCGCTGCCGGAGAAGAGACCGAGTTCGATTCCGGTGTTGCGGACGTCGATCGTCAGCAGCATCGCTGTCCCCCCGCCGCGCTCAGGCGAACGACAGCGAGCGCGGGGAGGTCAGGCCGGAACCCTCGGGCGCGTGCGCCGGGTCCGAACCGAGCTCCACCGGGCGGTTGCGGTCGTCGACGAAGACCACCTTCGGGTCGTAGTCGCGCAGCTCCTGCTCGTCCAGCTGGCCGTAGGCGATCAGGATGACCAGGTCGCCGGGGTGCACGAGATGGGCGGCGGCGCCGTTGATCCCGATCACGCCCGAGCCGCGCTCACCGGCGATGACATAGGTCTCCAGGCGGGCGCCGTTGTCGATGTCGACGATGCAGACCTGCTCGCCCTCGAGCAGATCGGCGGCGTCGAGCAGATCCTGGTCGACGGTCACCGAACCCACGTAGTGCAGGTCGGCGTGGGTCACCGTGGCACGGTGGATCTTCGACTTCATCATGGTGCGCAACATCGTCGTCGCCTTTCTCAGTTCGCCTGCGCGGCAGGCAGGGAGTTCGCGTCGGGGTGCCCGTCGATCTGGGCGCCGAGAACAATCGGGGCATTGTCGATCAGCCGGGTGGCGCCGACCTTGGCGGCGACCAGCAGCCGGGCATTGCCCGCGGTGGGCGCGGGGCCCAGGTTGCTGTCGCGCAGTTCGAGGTAGTCCACGTCCAGACCGTCGACGGCGTCGAGCACCGCGCGCGCGGCCCGCACGACCGCCTCCGGGCCGAGGCCAGCGGCGTGTCTGCCCGCGGCCAGCGCGGCCGACAGGCCCAGCGCCGCCTCTCGCTGGGTGGCGTCGAGGTAGCGGTTGCGCGAGGACAGTGCGAGACCGTCGGGCTCGCGGACCGTCGGATAGGCGACGATCTTCACGTCCATGTTCAGGTCGCGGACCATCTGCCGGATCAGCGTGAGCTGCTGGTAGTCCTTCTCGCCGAAGTACGCCTCGGAGGCGTGGGCGATATTGAGCAGCTTCGCGACGACGGTGAGCATGCCCGCGAAATGCGTCGGCCTGCTGCCGCCCTCGAGCTCGGCGCCGATCGGGCCGGGCAGCACCGTGGTGCGCGGGCCCTCGGGGTACATGTCGGAGACCGACGGCGCGAACACCAGGTCGACGCCCTCGTGCCGGAGCAGTTCGAGGTCGGCGTCGAGGGTGCGCGGGTAGGCGTCGAGGTCCTCGTTCGCACCGAACTGCAGCGGATTGACGAAGATCGAGACGATCACGACCTGGTTGGTCAGCTTGGCCTGACGGACCAGCTGCAGATGACCCTCGTGCAGCGCGCCCATCGTCGGCACGAAACCGATCGTGCGGCCCGCGCCCCGCAGCGCCTTGGTCACCGTGTCGACGACCTCGGGGCTGTGGTGCACGGTCAGCACGCCGGGCTGGTACGCGCCGGTCGCCCGCGCGCCGCCCTGGTGGTGGTGCACTTGTCTGGGTTCCATCAGTGGCCTTCCTTGGCGAGCAGGTCCAGCAGGGCCGGATTGGTCTGGGCGAGTTCGGCGGTGCGCAGCGACATCGCGCGATAGGCGGCGGCCAGGCGCTGGTCCACGGCAGCCAGGGCGGACAGGTGCGCGGCGACCGCGTCGACGTCGCCGCGCGCGACCGGGCCGGTCAGCGCGGCCTGGCCCCGGCGCAAGGCGTTGTCGAGCGCGGCGGACACGAGCGGGGCGAGCAGACGTTCCGGCAGGCCGTTGGGCTGATCGTCGACCACCGGCTGACCGAGCAGGCCCGGCCCGTCCATGGCCGCGCGCAAGGCGGTGACCGCATCGACGATGACCGTGACCAGGTGGTTGGCGCCGTGCGCGAGGGCGGCGTGATACAGCGTGCGCTGCTCCTCGGCCACCTTGACCGGCTCGCCGCCCATCTCGATGACCAGCGCCTGGCCGATCGCGTAGCCGACCTCGTCGGCGGCGGTGACGCCGAAGCAGGCGTTGGCCAGGCGATCGATGTCCTCGTCGTGGCCGGTGAAGGTCATCGCGGGGTGGATGGCCAGGCCGAGCGCGCCCTGCGCGGTGAGCGGCGCCAGCACGCCGACACCGTGCGCGCCTGCGGTGTGCACCACGATCGTGCCGGGGCGCACGACACCGGCACTCGCCAGGCCGCGGACCAGCCCGGCCAGCTCGGCGTCGGGGACCGCCAGCAGCAGCAGCTCACTGCGCTGAGCGATCTGCTCCACCGGCAGGATCTGCGAATCGGGCAGCCGCGTCCGCGCCCGGTGCACCGAGGCATCGGAGATCGCGGCGACACCGAACACCACGTGACCGGCTCGCTCGAGCGCGACACCGAGGGCCGAACCCACCCGTCCCGCCGAGACGATTCCCACCGTCAGTCGTGCGGGCGCAGGGTCGACACCCACGTTCGCGCCATCGGAATTGACACTTCTCGAGGTCAACACTGTCCTCTCGATTTGCGTTCCAGTCCCGCAGGGCGGGTACCGGACGTTACGGATCGAGAATAGCTTGCCCGCCTCTGCGCGACATTCGGCCGGACTCGTGCGGCGGGTTCAGCCGCGTCGGCGGCCGGCACCACAGCACGAGTCGACCTCGCCCGTCCCCGGCGAGTGACCCAGCTACGACGCGAAAACCCGTCGTCACGGGCTAGTCGTGTTCCAGACTATCCCGCGATCGACTACTCAGGATCGCGAGCTGGACTCCGATTGGAGGTTCGCCATGATATCCGCCACAGACAGGCGCGGGGCGCCCTCTTCCTCGGCGCGACGGCGGCGGCGGGAGCTGGTGCCGACGGTCGGGGTGGTGTCGGCGGGCTTGGGTGCGGCCGGCGTCTCGGCGGCGGCCGGGGGGATCTCGGCGCCGGGTTCGTCGGTGCTGTCCGGCGCCGAGTCGTCGGCGGCGGGCTCGGGCGAGGCCGGGGCGCTGTCGGCCTGCGAGCCGGTGACGCCGTTGGCCGGGGCGCTGTCGGCGGCGGCCGCGGCTGTCGCGGCGGTGGCGGCCTGCGAGCCGGTGACGCCGTTGGCCGGGGCGCTGTCGGTGATCGTCGCGCCGAAGTCGTCGACCTTGCGGGTGTTCGGGGCCGACAGGCGCGGCGGCGGGGTCTTGCCGTTCGACGGCGGCGGGGTCGGCGCGGCGGGCGCCGACGTGGGCTGCGTGGCCTCGGCCTGCTGGGCCTCGGCATAGTCGTCGAGCTGGACGGCGGAGGTCTCGGCGGTGACCGGGTCGTCGTAGGGGTCGGCGAAATTGGCCGAAACCGGCTGCATGAAGACGGGTTTCAGTGCGCTCGGCGGTTGCTGCCACGGACCGAACCAGGCGGCGTTGGCATCCACCGGGCTATCGGCGAAATCGTGGTCCGCGTCGTCGAACGCGTCGAAGCCACCGGCGGGCAGGGCATCGATGCGGACCGCGTCGGCTTGCAGGGCAGGCTGCTCGTCGGGCAGCGGGCCGTCGAAGAGGACCTGCAGGTTCTGGCGGAGCAGGGTGAGCTCGGCGCGCAGCGCGGCGATCTCCGAGGCGTCGGCGCCGACTTCGGCGCGCACCCGCGCCTCGACCCCCATCTCGTATTCGCGGCGGGCGTTGATCTCGCGTTCGAGCTGCAACTCGTACACCGTCTGGAGATCGCGCACCTTCGCCTTGTCGACCGCCGCGTCCTTGCGGTAGCGGGTCGCCGCGAGGGCGCCGATCACCGCCGCCCACAGGGCCGCTACCAGGCCTACTCGTACGTATTGGACGTTTTCGCTGAAGATCAGGAAAACGCTTGCCGTCAGGCCTAGGAGAATGAGGGCGCCGATGAAGAGCTTTCCCGCGTCGTCCCGCCGTCGACGGGGCGGAGTGCTACGGGAGGGTGAAACCATGTGGGCCAGGGTAGCCGGAAACTGCTGGTCGGCCCACCGAACCCGGCGGTGATTCCATCCGCAAGTTGCTAGGTAGTAGCGGGTTCGTCCGGCGGTTCCTCGGGGGCCCGGCAGCAATACTCCAGCCACAAAGCCGCAGCAACCAGGGCGGAACCGGCGAGCAGGCCGACGACCGCGCCCGGCGAATCCGCGGCGGCCGCCGTCAGGGTGCCGCGCTGTGGGAATACCCACAGTAGGAAGCCGAGCCACACCCCGGCGGCCAGTGAACCCACCTGCATCGAGGCCTTCGCCAGCGCCGCGGCGCGGGCCACGTTGATCGGATGCAATTCGTTCGGGCCGTCGCCGATCTTCTCGTCGGCGATCTTGGCCTTGATGACGAAGCCCAGCGCCGCCTCGATCGCGGCGACCGGCAGCAGCGAGGCGCCCGCCGCGACCGAGATGGTCGGGAAGGTCGAATAGGCGAAGCGGGTGGCGATCCAGGCGATCGCCGCGGCGACCACCACGTTCAGCGCCAGATCGAGCACTCTGGTCGGCTTCAGCACGGGCGAGCGCTCTCGTCCCGCAACACCAGATCGGTTCGCACCACCCCGGCCCGCTCGGCCGGCGCGAGGCCGGCCAGCAGCTCGGCGATCGGCACGTCGACGCCGTCGACCCGCAGCCGCGCCGACGGCTCCACATCGAGCCACGGGACCAGCACGAACGCCCGGTGGTGGGCCTGCGGATGGGGCAGGATCAGCGCGGGATCGCCGGCGCGGACGATCCCGCCGCCGGTGTCGTCGGTGCAGGTGACCACGTCGACGTCGAGTGTGCGCGCGCCCCACCGGATCTCCCTGACCCGGCCCGACGCCTGCTCGAGGTCCTGGCCGAACCGCAGCCAGGCATAGTCGTCGAAGCCCGGATCCTCGGCCACGACAACCGCATTGAGATAGTCGTCCTGTTCGACGCCGCCCCACGGCGCGGTCGTGTAGACCGGCGAGACCGCGAGCGCCCGCTCCCCCAGCGCGGCAACGACATCGCGCAGATGCCCGAGCCGGTCGCCCAGGTTCGAGCCGATCGACAGGACGGCGCGACTCATCGGCGCGGCCCCGGCTCGATCGTGCGGTAGCGCGTCGCCACCACCCGCACGTCGGCGAAGGTGTGCGGAATCGGCGCGGACGGCTTGTGCACCACGGCTTCCACCGCCTCGATGCGCGGGTCGGTCATCACATCGTCGGCGATCTCGGAGACCACGGTCTCGATCAGATCGCGCGGCGGACCGGCGACGATGTTGACCGCGCGCTCGGCCAGCGCGCCGTAGTCGACGGTGTCGGCCAGGTCGTCGGAGGCGGCGGCCGCGGCGAAATCGACCCACACCGTCAGGTCGACGACGAACTCCTGACCGTCGCGGCGTTCGAAGTCGAACACGCCGTGCCTGCCGAACACGCGCAGACCGCGCAGCTCGATCCGCGAGGTCGCGGGCCTACCCGCGGGCGGGGGCAGCAGCGGTGAGTTCATCGGGAGACTCCTCGGGCGGCAGTGGCTCGGCGCCACGCGTCGACGACGGCGATCGCGTCCAGCGAGGCACGCACATCGTGCACCCGCACACCCCACGCGCCCTGGCTGGCGGCGATCGCCGACACCGCGGCGGTGGCCGTCTCCCTGCCGTCCGGCGGACGCGGGCCGGACGCGTCGGCCAGCAGCGCGCCGAGGAAACGTTTCCGGGAGGCGCCGATCAGGATCGGCAGCCCGCCCGCGACCAGCTCGGGCAGCGCGCCGAGCAGTTCCCAGTTGTGCTCGGCGTTCTTGGCGAAGCCGAGGCCGGGGTCCAGGATCAGCCGCTCGGGGGCGACACCGGCGGCGACGGCCAGGTCGACCTGGGCGCTGAGCTCGGCGCGCACCTCGGCCACGACATCGTCGTAGTGGTCGGCGGGGCCGGTGTGGCGGTAGTCGGCGCCCGCGCGCCAGTGCATGAGGATCCACGGCACCCCGGACTCGGCGACGACCTTCACCATGTTCGGGTCCGCGCGCCCGCCGGAGACGTCGTTGATCACCGCGACACCGGCGTCCAGCGCCGCCTCGGCGACCTCGGCGCGCATGGTGTCGACGCTGGTCGGCACGCCCGCGGCGACCAGACCGCGGATCACCGGGGCCACCCGGCCCGCCTCGGTGGCCGGATCGACCCGGTCGGCGCCGGGCCTGGTCGACTCACCGCCGACGTCGACGATGTCGGCACCGGCCGCGTACAGCGCGATACCGTGCGCGATCGCGAGGTCGGGATCGAGATAGCGGCCACCGTCGGAGAACGAATCCCCGGTCACGTTCACCACACCCATGACCACACACGAGCGGCCACCTCGCGGCGCGGTCACGAGGTGCTCGCTCATTTGCGCAGGATCAGGTCCAGCGCCTCGGAACGCGAGGCGGCGTTGGTCTGCAACAGGCCGCGCACCGCCGAGGTGGTGGTGCTCGCGCCCGGCTTGCGGATGCCGCGCATGGCCATGCACAGGTGCTCGGCCTCGATCACGACGATCGCGCCGCGCGGATCCAGCCTGCGCATCACCGCGTCGGCGATCTGGCTGGTCAGCCGCTCCTGCACCTGCGGGCGTTTGGCGTAGAGGTCCACGACGCGGGCCAGCTTGGACAGGCCGGTGACCCGGCCGTGGGTGCCCGGGATGTAGCCGACGTGCGCGACGCCGTGGAAGGACACCAGGTGGTGCTCGCAGGTGGAGAACATCGGGATGTCGCGGACCAGCACGAGCTCCTGGTGACCCTCGTCGAAGGTCGTCGCCAGTACCTCGTCGGGCTCGGTGTAGAGCCCGGCGAACATTTCCCGGTAGGCGCGCGCCACCCGGGCCGGGGTGTCGAGCAGACCGGGACGGTCCGGATCCTCGCCGACCGCGAGCAGCAGTTCCCTGACCGCGCGCTCGGCCCGGTCCTGATCGAACGGACGACCGGTGGCCAGCGCCGTCAGGTCCGTCGGGCTCGTCGAGCCGAGTTCGCCGTCGGCGATCGACCCGTTCCCTGTTGGCTCAGCGACCTTCTTGTTGGCCGACACTTCTCCGCACCTCCACATGTCGACGCCGGTGATGGTCCGGCATCCGACGGTCGAGCGTAGTTGGCCGCCGGTCAGCGGCGGCCGTTCGGCCCTTCCCAGTCGTTGTTCTCCGGCTCGGTGCCGGGCTGCTGCGGCGGCGCGACAGGCGGCTCACCCCACGGCTGGAAGCCACCGGCGTGCCGCGGCTGCTCCGGCGGGGCCCAGGCACCGCCCTGGCCCTGCGGAGCCTGCGGCTGCTGCTGCGGCTCGTCGCGCGGCGGCCACCCGGGCGCCGACCAGCCGGCCGGAGCGCCGTAGTCGGGCCGCGAGCCGTGCGTGCCCTGCTGCGGCCGCGGGATCGCCTGGGTCGGCGCGGACGGCAGCGGGTAGCCGCTGGCGGGCGGGGCGGGCTGGCCGTACTGCGGCGGCTGCGCCGGATAGCCGTTGGCGGGTTCCAGCGGAGCACCGGCGGGCACCGGCGCGGGCTGCACCGGCGGCCACGGCTCGCCGCGCTCGGCGGCCAGCTCGCCCGGGGTCTTCACCGGGGGCTTGTCGGACGGAAGACGGTCACCGAAGTCGTTGAACGCGGTGATCCGCGGCCGCTTCTCGACCCCGGCCAGCACCTCTTCGAGATCCTTGCGGTGCAGGGTCTCGCGCTCGAGCAGCGCGGTCGCCAAGGCGTCGAGCTGCTCGCGGTACTCGCTCAGGATGGACCAGGCCTCGGTGTGCGCGGCCTCGATCAGGTTGCGCACCTCCTCGTCGATCTCGCGGGCCACCTCGTGCGAGTAGTCCGACGCGACGCCCATCGAGCGGCCGAGGAACGGGTCGCCCTGCTCCTGGCCGTAGCGGACCGCGCCGAGACGCGCGCTCATGCCGTACTCGGTGACCATGCCGCGCGCGATCTTGGTCGCCTGGTCGATGTCGGAGGACGCGCCGGTCGTCGGCTCGTGGAACACCAGTTCCTCGGCCGCGCGGCCACCCATCGCGAACACCAGCCGGGCGATCATCTCCGAGCGGGTCATCAGGCCCTTGTCGTCCTCGGGCACCGTCATGGCGTGGCCGCCGGTGCGGCCGCGCGCCAGAATGGTGACCTTGTAGACCGGCTCGATGTCAGGCATCGCCCAGGCCGCCAGGGTGTGGCCGCCCTCGTGGTAGGCGGTGATCTTCTTCTCGTGCTCGCTGATGATCCGGCTCTTGCGGCGTGGACCACCGATGACCCGGTCGACCGACTCCTCCAGCGATTCACCGGTGATGACCGAGCCGTGCTCACGCGCGGTGAGCAGCGCGGCCTCGTTGATGACGTTGGCCAGATCGGCGCCGGACATGCCGACGGTGCGCTTGGCCAGACCCTCGAGGTCGGCGTCGGGCGAGATCGGCTTGCCCTGCGAGTGCACCCGCAGGATCGCGCGACGACCGGCCAGGTCGGGGTTGCCGACCGGGATCTGCCGGTCGAAGCGGCCGGGCCGCAGCAGCGCGGGATCGAGGATGTCGGGGCGGTTGGTCGCCGCGATCAGGATGATGCCGGTGCGGTCACCGAAGCCGTCCATCTCGACGAGCAGCTGGTTGAGGGTCTGCTCACGTTCGTCGTGGCCACCGCCGAGGCCGGCGCCGCGCTGGCGGCCGACCGCGTCGATCTCGTCGACGAAGATGATGCAGGGGCTGTTCTGCTTGGCCTGCTCGAACAGGTCGCGCACGCGCGAGGCACCGACACCGACGAACATCTCGACGAAGTCCGAGCCGGAGATGGTGAAGAACGGGACGCCCGCCTCTCCGGCGACGGCGCGCGCGAGCAGCGTCTTACCGGTTCCGGGGGGACCGTAGAGCAGCACGCCCTTCGGGATCTTCGCGCCCAGGGCCTGGTAGCGGGCCGGATTCTGCAGGAAATCCTTGATCTCGTACAGCTCTTCGACGGCCTCGTCGGCGCCGGCGACATCGGCGAACGTGGTCTTGGGCATGTCTTTGGACAGCTGTTTGGCCTTGGACTTGCCGAAGCCCATCATGCCGCCGCGACCACCGCCCTGCATGCGCGACATCACGAAGATGAACAGGCCGACCAGCAGCACCATCGGCACGATGAACAGCAGCAGCTGGGACAGCCAGCTCTCCTGCTTGACCACCGTGTCGTACTTCGCGCCGGACTTCTGCACCGCGTCGAAGATCTGCGCCGACGTCTCACCGCCGCCCGGGTACTTGGCGACGATCTTGGTGTTGTTGTTCGTCGCCTCGTTGCCATTGTTCAGTTCGATGCGGAGCTGCTGCTCCTTGTCATCGATCTGGACGTTCTTGACGTTGGCTTTGTCGTTCAGCTGGCTGAGCGCCACGGAAGTGTCGACGCTCTCCCAGCCGCGCGTGTCATCGCTGAGGAAGCTGAACAGCCAGATCATCAGCATGATGCCCGAGATGATCGCCAAAGTGCGAAACACTGTCTTGCGGTTCATAGAGCGTCGGCCGGACGGCCCAGTCCTTTCCGGTTATTTCTCCGGGTGTGCCTAGCGAAGCGTCGAGATCGGCGGGTTTCGGATGCGGACATGCCACGTTACCGCGTACGGTCTAGTTCGATACATCGCGCAGTTCGGCTGCTGGTGCAGTTGCACTGGTCAACGTTCAGAGCTGGGGAACGGTTCCCGAAAGCTCCGAACGCGTTGTTGCAAGTGGCCACAATCATGTCATGCCCGCCTTATCGTGGGCGACGACACAACTACAGCGCAGGGGGTATGGACATCGTCGAGCTACGAACACCCACAGCGATTCTGCGCCACGGCAGTGGACGTCTCACCGTTCTGCGGCCGGGTACCGATGGCGAACGGGTTCTCGATGTTCCCATCGCCGACCTGCTCAAGGTGCGGCTGAACCGGCGCGCCGACGACGCGGTGGTGATCGAGATCTACCTGCGCTACCCCACCCCGGTGCTCACCGGCGTGCCCGCCGACCGCACCCCGCTACCGGTCCTCATCGCCGAACACGACGTGCCCGCCGCGCTCGGCATCGTCGACCGGATCAACGACCAGATCATGGCCACCCAGCGCATCGACGTCGCGGCGCCGGACCTCACCCCGCCCGCCCCGGAATGGGGCAAGTCGGGGCCGGTCAGGGCCGATGTCGAGCGCGCGGTGCGCCGGATGGCGCCGCGCAAGGAGGCCCGCTCGGCGATCAACGCGCTGCACCGCTACGTCACC
The DNA here is from genome assembly GCF_032656385.1 of Nocardia canadensis. Lineage (NCBI taxonomy): Bacteria > Bacillati > Actinomycetota > Actinomycetes > Mycobacteriales > Nocardiaceae > Nocardia > Nocardia canadensis. The sequence continues at coordinate 261,809 of NZ_JAVCWB010000002.1, read as the reverse complement.
CCTGACGAGTACGTGCTCGAGACCGCGATCGCCGTCGCCGCGCCGCCCGCGGGCAACGGCACCGGTCTGCTCGCGGCGACCACCACCCGGCTGCTGTTCATCTCCATCGGCAGCGGCGAACGCTACGCCCACGAGTTGGCCGTGGCCGCGATCCTCGGTGCCCGCACCGTCGACGGCGCGCGCTCGGCGCCCGGCGAGATCGACACCAGGCACGGCGGCTCGGGCATGGACGTCAGCGACGGCAACCGGACGCTGCATTTCGCCGGCGCCGACCGGGCCGACACCGAACGGGTGACCTGCGCGGTCAACTTCGCCGTGCGCAGGCAGGCCGCCGACGGCGCGGCCGGGCCCGCCGACCCGGGCGTCTCCCAGCTCTACGCGGAGTGGGAACTGCTGGTCGAGCGGCATTCGCTCGGCATGGTCGACGACACCCAGTTCCAGCGCTACGGGCGCGGGATCCTGCGCAGTCTGTAACCGGGGACCGCCCTGCCCCGCCCGACCGCGAGGCGGGGCGGGACCTCAGGGGCGCGAACGCGCCGACGTTGCGAGAACTCAGCCCTCGTCGGTGTCGGTTTTCTGTTCGGGCTCGTTCAACTCGATCCGGCGCCACGGGCTGGTCGGGCGGGTCCACAGCCGTAGCAATTCCATCCGGCGGTCGACGCCGCCGTTCTTGAGCTCGGCGAGGTCCTCGGTGGCCTGCCAGTAGGTCCAGCCGGCCAGGTAGGCGTCGCCGAACTGGCGCCAGTTGCGGTAGCGGCGCTGGGCGGGCGCGAGGGCGCGCATGCAGTACTCCCACGCGACATCGGCATCGATGTAGCCGGCGGTGAACGCCATCCGGGCGACCGCGACGACGCGGGCCAGGTCCCAGGCGGAGATGTCGTTGGGCAGCGGGCGGGCCAGGTGGTCGGTGAAACCGATCTTGATGGCCTGGGCCCAGATGTCGTAGTCGCGGACCAGCGCCTCGGGGTTGTCCATGCCGCGGAACGAGCCGACCTGGCGTAGGAAGGCGCGATGACGATCGGCCCGCTCACCGAAGCGGTCGCGTTCGCTGGCGTTGATCGAGGCCATCACCAGCGGATGCACCAGCGCGTAGAGCGGAGCGTGCATGCCATCGAGGAGCTGTTCCATCGACGCGCGCGCCTCGGTGCCGTCGGTGATGCCCCACGCGCCGGTGAGGGTGTCGATGGCGAGTTCGCGGCGATCCCCGAGCGGGTGCTCGCGCTCGGGGCCGAGCAGCATCGCGTCGTGGAAGGCGTCCCAGCGGGTGGAGTAGAAGGCGCCCAGCGCCAGCGCGCGAAGTTCATCGTCGCTCACACCGGCTCCGGACCAGTGGTCTTCCTCGCGGCCGTCCAGTTCCGGGTAGGGAAAGGTGGTCAGCGCTGGTACTCCCCTGGCAGGCATGGGGCCGAGTCTAGTGCGGCGGGTGCCGTCCTGGGCCTAGGAGCGAATCTCCTTTCTTGGCCTGCCGTGACCTGCCACACAGGTCTATGGTTCTGACATGTGTAGAAATATCACCGTCTTGCGTGGTCTGGAGCCTGCCGCCACCGAGCAGGAGATCTACGCTGCCGCCTTGCAATACGTGCGCAAAGTCGGCGGCATCTCCGGGCTGAGCAGCACCACCAAACCCGCGGTCGACAAGGCCGTCGCGGCCATCGCCGCGGCCACCACGACGCTGCTGGCCGAGCTCCCCGATCGCCGGGTCCCCCCGCCCACCGAACCGCCGCTGCGCCGGATCGCGGCCAGGGACGGCGCGGTTCAGGAGACCCCGTAGGCGGCGACGCAGTCCAGCGCCACCTCCAGCGCGAGCGCGCGCTCGGACACCGGGTGTCCGAGAATCTCCTCCACCCGGGCGATCCGGTAGCGCACCGTGTTCTTGTGCACGCCCAACGCGCGCGCGGCTTCCTCCGGGCTGCGCTGTGCGCGCAGATAGGCGTGCAGAGTCGCGCGTAGCCGCGTCGCGACCGGGTCGGCGCCGGTGAGCCCGCGCAGTTCGCGCGCGATCAGCCCGCGCATCGCGGCCGTGTCGATCCCGGCCAGATAGGCGATCTCGACCTCGCGGTAACTGGTGACCGCGCCCGTGCCGTGCTCGGCGACCCGCCGTGCCGCGACGGCCTCCCGATGACTGGCCGCGAAACCGTCGACGTGCGCGCCCGGCATCCCGAACGCCACCCGTACCGGCGCGGGCACCTCGCAGCGCGCGATCCGTTCGGCGATCTCGGCGTCGTCCTCGACCGCCGCCCAGGCCCACAGCCCGCTGGCGCTGGCCGCGACGGTGAGCAGGCCGGTGGCGCCCAGCGTGGCGGCGATCCTGCTCGCGGTGCGGTCGAGCAGGCCGCCGGGTTCCTCGCCGCCCGCGTCGCCGATCCAGAGCAGGAACGCCAGATGACGTTGCGAGAGCCGGTATCCGAGGCCGATCGAGGCCTGGTCGACGTCGACCGCGGTGCCCGCCAGCAGCGCGCGCACCAGTTCGGTGCGGGTATTGAGGGCATCGCGCAGTACCCGTTCGCGCTCGGCCATGAAGGTGCCGGTGAGCTGCTCGATCGACAGCCCCATCCAGGTGGTCGACCGCTCGAACAGGCGCAGCAGGACCGTGCGTTCCAGATCCGGCGGCACCTGTCCCTCGTCGACGGTCTCGGTCATCACCGTGAGGGTCTCGGCCAGGCCGGCCTGATACGCGCGCAGCAGCACCCGGATGTCGAGACCGCGGCGGGCGATCGTCCTGGCCAGGACGTGCGCCTCCTCGGGCAGGATGAGGTCGTCGCTGTCGGTGGCGAGGCCGCTGAGCACGACCCGGGCGTGCGCGCGGGTGCTGGCGGCCAGGTCGCGGCGCAGATCGGGGTCGTCGAGTTCGGGTGAGGCGGCCAGCACGGCCGCGTCGAGCCGGGCGACGATCCGGTCCATGGTCTGCGTGCGCAGCAGATCGAACACGAACTCGGCGAACCAGCCGCGCACCTGTTCGCTGATTTGTTCTCCAGACACCAAAAGACCCGATTTCGTTGACGTGAACGGCCAAGAATCCGCGCTCTCATTGTGCCAGGCTGATAGATGGTGAACTGATTCACACAACGCAGTGGGGAGCACGACAGTGACCGAACTCGACCAGACCGCCGCGGCCGACGCCCAGGTGATCGCGGTACGCAATCCGGCAACCGGCGAGCAGACCGGCTCGGTGCCGATCGTGGCGCCGGACGAAGTGGCGGCCGCGGTCCGGGAACTACGCCTCTACCAGCCCGAATGGGAGGCCATCGGGCCCGAGGGCCGCAAGAAGTGGCTGCTGAAGATGCAGGACTGGCTCATCGACAACACCGAGCACCTGGCCGCGGTCCTGCAATCCGAGACCGCCAAGCCGCGCGTCGACGCGCTCATCGACCCGGCCTTCGCCGTCGACCTCCTCGGCTACTACGCGCGCCGGGCGGGCAAGTTCCTCGCCGACGAGCATCCCTCCCCGCACAGCCCGCTGGCCCGGGTGAAGTCGCTGACCGTCGCCTACCGGCCGTACCCGGTCGTCGGGGTGATCACGCCGTGGAACTTCCCGCTCGCGATGCCCGCGATCGACGTGTTCCCGGCGCTGGCCGCCGGTGCCGCGGTGATCCTCAAGCCGTCGGAGGTGACGCCGCTGTCGGCGGTCGAGCTGGCCCGCGGCTGGGCCGAGATCGGCGCGCCGCCGGTGTTCAAGGTGGTCACCGGCGCGGGCGCGACCGGCGCGGCTGTCGTCGAGAACGCCGACTACATCCAGTTCACCGGCTCCACGGCGACCGGCCGCAAGATCGCGGCCGCCTGCGCGGAGCGGATGGTGCCCTACAGCCTCGAGCTCGGCGGCAAGGACCCGGCCATCGTGCTGGCCGACGCCGACATCGACCGCGCCGCGCACGGCATCGCCTTCGGCGGCATGTTCAACGCCGGACAGGTCTGCATCTCGGTGGAGCGGGTCTACGTCGAGGCGCCGGTCTACGACGAGTTCGTCACCAAGCTGACCGCCGCCGTCGCCGCCCTGCGCCAGGGCGAGGACGGGCGGGAATCGAACAACGACGTGGGCGCGCTGGCCAACGAGAACCAGGTGCGGATCGTGCAGCGCCACGTCGACGAGGCGATCGCGGCGGGCGCGCGGGCGACCACCGGCGGCAAGCGCACCGGGGTCGGCACCTTCTTCGAGCCGACCGTGCTCGTCGACGTCGACCATTCGATGTCGTGCGTGGCCGAGGAGACCTTCGGCCCGACGCTGCCGGTGATGAAGGTGGCCGACGAGGCCGAGGCGATCCGGCTGGCCAACGATTCCAGCTACGGCCTGTCGGCGTCGGTGTGGACCGGTGACAAGGCGCGCGGCGAACGCGTGGCCCGGCAGCTGAACGCGGGCGCGGTCAATATCAACGACGTGTTCTCGAACCTGTTCAACCCGGCGATGCCGATGGGCGGCTGGGGTCTGTCCGGTGTCGGCGCGCGCTGGGGCGGGGCGGCGGGAGTGCGCAAGTACTGCCGCGCGCAGGCGATGACCAAGCCGAAGCTGCCGACCATGAGCAAAGAGCTGTTCTGGTACCCGTACGACATGAACAAGCTCGTCGTCATGGTGAGTGCGATGCGGGTCGCCGGTGCGCGCGGCCTGCGCCGGATCGACCTGCCCGCGGTGTGGCGACTCAAGAGCGGCAAATGAGCACGGCGGTCCGCGATCTCGTCGTCGTGATCACCGGCGGCGCCCGCGGCATCGGACTCGCCACGGCCACACGGCTGCGCGAGCACGGCGCGCGGGTGGCGATCGGTGACATCGACGAGGCGGCGGTGAAGGCGGCGGGCGATTTCGCGCTGTCGGGCGCCCTCGACGTGACCGATCCGGTCTCGTTCGAGGCCTTCCTCGACGAGGTGGAGCGCACCGTCGGCCCGATCGACGTGCTGATCAACAACGCGGGCATCATGCCGACGGGCCTGCTCGTCGACGAGCCCGACCGGGTGACCCGCCGGATTCTCGAGATCAACGTCTACGGCGTGATCCTCGGTTCCAAGCTGGGCCTGGCGCGGATGCTGCCGCGTGGGCGCGGGCACGTCATCAACATCGCCTCGCTGGCCGGCGAGACCCACATCCCCGGGCTGGCGACCTACAACGCCAGCAAGCACGCGGTGCTCGGCTTCACCGACACCCTGCGCGAGGAGTATCGCGGGTCGGGTCTGCGCTTCTCGGCGGTGCTGCCGACGCTGACGAAGACCGAGCTGGGCGCCGGGGTGCAGACCAACTGGTTGTTGCAGCCGGCCGAACCGGACCAGATCGCCGCGGCGATCGAGGGGTTGATCGGGTCGCCGCGGTCCAAGGTGCGGGTGTCGGCGTTCGCGGGGTATCTGTCCCGGTTCGTGAACCTGCTGCCCGAGGCGGTCGGCGACGCGCTCGGCCGGGCGCTGGGGTCGAGCACGGTCTTCCTCGGCGATGTCGACACGGCGGCGCGGCGGGCCTACGAGGAGCGTGCTCGCGAGAGCTGAGTGGCCGCCATCCGGCCGCCCGCGCACGGGTCGCGGCGGCCGGATTCCACACACCGAAACCTGTTTGTGACGAAACTCACTGCGCGCCAGGCTTTCCTGCGCGGACAGTGGTCAGCGGTCTGTTTTCCCGCTCGCCGCGACCGCTCCGGCGCACGCCACAGCGCGCCGGTTCGTGTGAGTCCCGACGCATTTTCGCTGGTCAACCGCCCAGCAAACCCGCGCCGGCCGAGCACGGCCGGTCGATCGCACACAAATGACGTCTCAATGATGCAGCGCACCATGTCAGGCCATATGCTGTGCGATACCAACCTGGTGACTGTTTTGATCCACCTACGCGAACTTCCTTGCCCGTTTTGGCTGGAATTTCCCGACCGATTCTGATAGCAAGGTGCTATGGACCCGCATTTGCGCGATCTGCGGTATTTCGTCGCCGTCGCTGAGGAACTGCATTTCACCAACGCCGCTCAGCGGCTGCACATCGCTCAGCCGACGCTCTCACGCCAGATCCGCCAGCTCGAACGCCAGCTCGACGTGGTCCTGTTCGACCGCAACCAGCGCAGTGTCGCCCTGACCGTCGCCGGTAAGGAACTCCTCGAAGGCGCACGCAAGATCCTGGAGCTGTGGGAGGTGACCAACGTCTCCCTGCAGGAAGCCGGTGAAGTACTGCGCGTTGGCATCCAGTCCGCCCTCGGCCGGGGCCTGCTCAACGACCTGGAGAGCGCCAGCGGCCACCGCTTGGCCCTGCACGCCGCCTCCTGGAACGACCCGTCCAGTGGCCTGGCGGGCCGCCAGGCCGACCTGGCCCTGGTGTGGCTGCCGCTGCCCGACCCCAATCGCTACCGCTGGCAGGTGCTGCGCACCGAGCCACGCTGGGTGCTGCTGCCCGAGAACCACCCGCTCGCCGAGCAGGAGACGATCGAGTTCGCCGATCTGCTCGACGAGCCGTTCGTCGCCCTGCCGACCGAGGCGGGCGCGGTCCGTGACTTCTGGCTCGGCAACGACGCCCGCGGCGGCCGCGCCGCCAAGATCGGCGCCGAGGCTGCCACCCCCGAGGACAAGCTCGAGGCCGTGAGCCTGGGCCTGGGCGTGTGCCTGCTCGCGGAGAACAACGTGCCGATGTACCGCTGGCCCGGTCTGACCGCGCGTCCGGTCGCCGGACTCACCCCGTGTGAGCTGGCGGTGGCGTGGCGCGCCGACGACACCAGGCCCACCATCCTGGAATTCGCCGGTCGCGCCGTCGACGGCGGGTTCTCCGAACCGCAGCCGCAGCCGCAGCCGATCGCGGTCTAGTTCGACAGTTCCAGTTGGGCGGCGAGGCCGAGCAAGGTGGCCTCGCTGCCCGGCGGACCGGCCAGCTGCGCCGCGAGCGGGGTGTGCGCCTCGGGATGGGTGCCCATCGGCACCGACGCGGCGGGCCAGCCGACCAGATTCCAGATGCCGGTGAACGGCGCGTAGCGCACCGAGCCGAGGACATTCGCGGTCCAGCCGCGCCCACTCCACTGTTTGGCCTTGGGCGGCGGCGCCGCGAGCGTGGGGGTGATCACCACGTCGAAGTTCTCGAAGAAGTCGACCAGCCTCGCCTCGGTCCGGTCGACCTGGTCCGGGCGCACCAACCGCAGCCGCCGGATCAGCCTGCCCACCGCGAGATGCCGCTTCGTACGGCGTTGCAGCAGGTCGGGGTGCGGAAGCCGGGCGGCATCGCCCAGGCCGACGCTGGGCCAGCGCAGCAGCATCATCAGCGCCGCGTCGCCGTAGGGCAGCTCGACCGGTTCCACCAGGTGACCGGCCGCCGCCGCGCGCGCACCCGCCGTGCGCGCTGCCGCCGTCCAGTGTCGATCCACCCGGACCAGTCGCGACGGCGGTGCCACGGCAAGTCCGATGCGTAGTCGCTGGGGCGCGCGTAGCTCGGCCAGATCCGATCGGCCCGCCAGCACCGACAGCGCCAGCGCCGCGTCCGACACGGTCGTCGCGAGCACCCCGTTCTCGGCCATGCCGCCCCAGGAGTCGACGCCGATCTCGGCGGGCACCACCTGTCGACCCGGCTTGATCCCGAAGACACCGCACGCCGCGGCGGGCACCCGGATCGAACCGAGGCCGTCGTTGCCGTGCGCGATCGGCACGAGTCCGGCGGCGACCGCGGCGGCCGCCCCGCCCGAGGACCCACCGGCGGACCGGCCGACATCGCGCGGATTGCGGGTGACGGTCCCGTCCTCGTCGGTCGTCGCCCACAGCCCGAGTTCGGGCATCGCGGTCACCCCGACGACGATCGCGCCCGCGGCGCGCAGCCGGGCCACCACCGGATGATCGGCCGACGCCGGTTCCGCCGCGGTCGCGGCGGAACCGGTCCTGGTCGGCACCCCGGTGACCTCGATGTTCTGCTTCACCGCGACCGGCACGCCGGCCAACGGCAGCTCGTCCAGTTCGTCGCGGTCGGTCAGCTCACGCGCCTCCGCGAGTGCCTGTTCGGCGCGCACGACGGTGAACGCGTTGATCTTGCGATTCTCCGAGGAAATACGGGTCAGTGCCTCGGTCACCACGTCGGTGGGCGTGATCGTGCCCGCGCGTACCCGGGCAGCCAGCGCCGCAGCCGGGCCGCCGATGGGGTATTCGTCGGCGGGGGGGCGGGAAGAGTTCATCGCCACCTCAGCGTCCGTCACGCCGTCGTCGTCGACGGACTCCCATGCTACCGCTGTGAGGTCATCGTGCATGTGCGGATTCGCCCCCGTCGCATGGTCGTCGAAATTCGGGTGATCTGCTCTCGAGGCGCAAAGTATCATTCGGGTACGGCTCGGGGGCCGATGGTGTCGGGTGTGGCGGAAGGAATTTCGCTCCGATCCGCGCGAACCTTAGGTCGGTTTGGATGAGCGATAACACCGGAAGCGGTGACGGGCCCGACACGAGCGCCGGTCCGGCAACGAACGTGCGCGCGGACATGGTCGAGGCGTTCGCCGCGGCATGGGGATCGACCGGCCGGCCGCCCGACATCTCCGAGTTCCTGCCCGACGCGATGACCCTGCGCAGGCAGGCACTGCACGCGCTGATCCGCGTCGATCTGCGGCACCGGTGGCTGCAGCACGCCGGCGAGACCGTCGCTCGCAAGCGCCTGGCCGACTACTGCGCGGAGTTCCCCGAACTCGCGCGCACGACCCTGCCCGCCGGGCTGGTCTTCGAGGAATTCGTCATTCGCAGACACAGCGGCGAACGCGTCGACCCCCGCGACTGCCTGCGCGAATATCCGGATCAGGCGCCGAGTCTGCGTGGTCTGCTCAACACCGATGAGCTCGAGCAGAGCACCCACCGCACCGACGATCCCGACCCGACGGTGAACCAACCGCCCGCGTCGCGTCGTACTACCCAGGTGACCACGCCCGAGCTCGATCTCACCGCGACAGCGACCGCTGCGGCCACCGCCGCGGCGACCGCCGACGCGTCGGGACCCGGCCGGTTCGAGCCGCTGGACCGGATCGAGATCGGCCAGCGGATCGGTGATTTCGAGCTGCTGACCGGGCTCGGTGCCGGCGCGTTCGCGCGGGTCTTCCTGGCCAGGCAGACCTCGATGCAGCGGCTGGTCGCGGTGAAGATCTCCGCCGACCGCGGCACCGAACCGCAGACCCTGGCCCAGCTCGACCACGACTACATCGTGCGCGTGTTCGACCAGCAGCTGCTCGACACCGACTCGGCGCCGTCCGCGGCCCGCCGCCTGCGGCTGCTCTACATGCAGTTCCTGCCCGGCGGCACGCTGCTCGGCCTGCTGCGCTGGGTCCGCGCGACCCCACCCGAGGAGCGCAGCGGCAAGCTGCTGCTCGACGCGGTGGACACGGCGATGGAGGAGAAGGGCGAGATCCGCCCCACCGACTCGAGCGTGCGCACCGAACTGGCCGACCTGACCTGGCCCGAGACCGTGGCCTGGCTGGGCAGGCGGCTGGCCGAAGCCCTCGACTACGCGGCCGCGCACGGCGTGCTGCACCGCGATGTCAAGCCCGCCAACGTCCTGCTCACCGCCGAGGGCGTGCCCAAACTCGCCGACTTCAACATCAGCTTCAGCCGCACCGTCGCGGGCACCAGCCCGGTGTCGTATTTCGGCGGCTCGCTGTCGTACATGTCGCCCGAACAGCTCGAGGCCTGCCATCCCGGGCTCGGCCGCAGCGCCGCCGACCTCGACACCCGCGCCGACATCTACTCCCTCGGCGTCGTGCTCTGGGAACTGCTGACCGGCGCGAAGCCCTTCGACGACAGCACCGCCGAGGCCGCGGGCGGCGGCGACGAGACCACCCTCGAGGCCATGCTGGAACGCCGCACCGGCGGCGTCGACGCGGCCGCGCTGGACCGGGTGCCCGCGAACTGCCCGGCCGCCCTGCGCCGGGTCCTGCTGACCTGCCTGGAACCCGACCGCTCCCGCCGCTGGCCCGACGGCGCGGTGCTGGCCAAGCAGTTCGACCTGTGCCTGGACGAGCGTGCCCGCGACCTGGTCGACCCGCCGCCGAAGAGCTGGCGGATGATGCTGCGCCGGTTGCCGCTGCTGGTGATGGTGATCGCCATCGGCATCCCGAACGCGCTGGCGTCCTGGTACAACATCGTGCACAACCAGACGCTGGTGGTGAGCAGGCTCAGTGAGACCGCGCAGCAATCGTTCGTGGTGATCACCGCCGGGGTGAACCTCGTGTTCTTCCCCGCGGGCACCGTCCTGCTCATCTACCTGGCCCGATTCGTCCTGTCGGTGCCGCGGGGCATGCGCCACGGCAAGCGCTACGACCCGGCGACGCTACGCCGCACCAGACACGACACCCTGCGCCTGGGCGACCGCGCGGTGGTCGTCGCGTTCTCGCTGTGGGCCCTGTCCGGCATCACCTTCCCGATCGCCCTGCGCCTGGCCTCGGGCGATGTGCCCGCGCACGCGGTCATCCACTTCCTGGCCTCGCTGCTGGTCTGCGGTGCGATCGCGGTCGCCTACCCGTTCTTCCTGGTGACCTTCTACCTGGTCCGCTGCATCTACCCGATCTTCCTGCGGCACGGCGAGATCAGCACCGACGACGCCATCTGGCTGCGCGCGCTCAGCCGTCGGTGCACCTGGTACCTGGCGGTCGCCGCGTCGGTCCCCCTGCTGGCGGTGGCGGGCGTGACCTTCCTGCCGCCCACCGACATCACCCAGGTGATCGTGGCGGTCCGGGTGTTGTGCGTCGGCGGCATCGTCGCCTTCGTCGGCTCCTACCTGCTGTTCCGTCAGCTCGAGGCCGACCTGGCCGCGCTGGAGCGGGTCGTGAGCTGACCGCCGGGATGAACCCTGCGGATGCCCGCGGCCGTACCACCCGTAGTGAGCTCCACACGCACGACCGAGGCGACCCGGCCCGCGCTCGAGACCGCGTACCCGGCCGACCGACGTGGGCTCGACCGGATCGAGGTCGGCGCGCGGATCGGTGACTTCGAGCTGCTCACCGAGCTCGGCACGGGCGCGTTCGCTCGCGTCTTCCTGGCCCGGCAGCGATCGATGCAGCGGCTGGTCGCGGTGAAGATCTCCGCCGACACCGGCAGCGAGCCACAGACGCTGGCCCAGCTCGACCACGACTACATCGTGCGCGTGTTCGACCAGCAGATTCTCGACGATCCCACCGACGGCTCGCCCCGGCTGCGCATGCTCTACATGCAGTTCCTGCCCGGCGGCACCCTGCTCGACGTGCTGCGCTGGGTCCGCGCGACGCCACCCGCCCAGCGCACGAGCGCCCTGCTGCTCGACGCGGTCGACGCCGCCATGAAGGAGAAGGGCGAGATCCGCCCGACCGACTCGGCCGTGCGCACCGAGATCGCCGGCCTGAGCTGGCCGGAAACGGTCGCCTGGCTGGGCAGCCGGTTGGCGTCGGCTTTGCGGCACGCCTCGGCCAACGGCGTCCTGCACCGCGACGTGAAACCGGCGAATGTGCTGCTCACCGCCGAGGGCGTGCCCAAACTCGCCGACTTCAACATCAGCTTCAGCCGCTCGACCGACACCAGTCCGGTCTCGTATTTCGGCGGCTCACTGGCCTACATGTCGCCGGAACAGCTCGAGGCGTGTCATCCCGGCTACGACCGCACCGCCGCCGACCTCGACACCCGCGCCGACATCTACTCCCTCGGCGTGCTGCTGTGGGAACTGCTCACCGGCGCCAAACCCTTCGACGACACCACCGTCCCCGACGACGACCTACGCCCGGAGATCGCCTTGGACGCCGCCCTGGAGCGCCGGGCCGGAGGCGCCACCGCGGCGGCCGTCGACCAGGTCCCCGCCGACTGCCCCGCCGCCCTGCGCCGCATCCTGCTGACCTGCCTGTCCCCCGACCGCGCCGAGCGGTGGGCCGACGGTGCGATCCTGGCCGCCCAATTCGACCTGTGCCTGGATCAGCACGCGCGCGGCCTCGTCGACCCGCCACCGAACAGCTGGCGAATCCGACTGCGGCCGTTCCTGTTTCCCCTCCTGGCGCTGTCGATCGCGATCCCGAACGTGCTGGCCGCCTACTACCAGCGACAGCTGAACACGACCCTGATCCACAGCAGGCTCGACCCCGCCACCCGCGCCACTCAGCGCGACGTCGCCGACCTCACCAACCTGATCTTCTTCTCGGCGGGCGGCGCCACGCTGATCTATCTGGGGCGCCGACTGCTGACCATCCCGCACCGGCTGCGCACCGGACGGCACTGTCCGCCCCGGGCTCTCGAACTGGCCAGACAGGACTGTCTGCGACTCGGCCATCTGGCCATCGCGGTGGTGTTCGTGCTGTGGGTCGCGGCGGGGGTGATCTACGCGATCACCATCGGCGTCGCGGACGGCGACCTGCCGGTCCGCACCGCGGTGCACCTGCTGCTGGTGTCCGCGATCTGCGCCGCCGTGGCGATGACGTACCCGTTCTTCCTGATCACGCTGTACCTGCTGCGCTGCGTCTATCCGATGTTCCTGCACCACGGCCAGGACTTCCGCGACGACGGCGGCTCGCTGACGGCACTGGCCGCCCGGTGCCGTCGGTACCTGGTGGTCGCGGCGTCGATTCCGCTGCTGGTCGTCGCCAGCGCGACATTCCTGCCGGTCCCGGATCTGCTGACCACGCTCACCCCGCTGCGCACGATCTGCGTGGGCGGGATGATCGGTTTCGTCGGCTCCTATGTGCTGTTCCGGATCATCGAATCCGATATCCGCGCGCTGCTGCGGGTGACCGGGTCCGGCTACCCCCGCGCGGGTCCGCCGAGATCGCGATGAACCACCCAACGGTCGCGTCCGTACCCCCGGCGTGAGCTCCACACGCACCGTCGAGGCGACCCGACCCGCGCTCGACCGCACCGGCGCGGCGCATCCGACCGATCGGCGCGGACTCGACCGGATCGCGGTCGGCACCAGGATCGGCGATTTCGACCTGCTCACCGAGCTCGGGTCCGGCGCGTTCGCTCGCGTCTTCCTGGCCCGGCAGCGATCGATGCAGCGGCTGGTCGCGGTGAAGATCTCCGCCGACACCGGCAGCGAGCCACAGACGCTGGCCCAGCTCGACCACGACTACATCGTGCGCGTGTTCGACCAGCAGGTGCTCGACGCGCCCGCTGACGGCTCACCGCGATTGCGGCTGCTGTACATGCAGTTCCTGCCCGGCGGCACCCTGCTCGGGGTGCTGCGCTGGGTCCGCGCGACCCCGCCGGCCGAGCGCACGAGCGCCCTGCTGCTCGACGCCGTCGACACGGCGATGGAGGAGAAGGGCGAGATCCGCCCCACCGACTCGGCCGTGCGCACCGAGATCGCCGGCCTGAGCTGGCCGGAAACGGTCGCCTGGCTGGGCAGCAGGCTGGCCGCCGCCCTGCGACACGCGACGGGCAACGGCGTCCTGCACCGCGACGTGAAACCGGCCAACGTCCTGCTCACCGCCGAGGGCATCCCCAAGCTCGCCGACTTCAACATCAGCTTCAGTCGCTCGACCGACACCGACCCGGTGTCCTACTTCGGCGGCTCACTGGCCTACATGTCCCCCGAACAGCTCGAAGCCTGCCACCCCGGCTACGACCGCACCGCCGCCGACCTCGACACCCGCGCCGACATCTACTCCCTCGGCGTGCTGCTGTGGGAACTGCTCACCGGCGCCAAACCCTTCGACGACACCACCGTCCCGCTCGACGAGCTGCGCCCGGAGATCGCCCTGGACGCCGCCCTGGAACGTCGCGACGACGGCGTCACCGCCGCCGCGCTCGCGCAGGTGCCCGCCGACTGCCCCGCCGCGCTGCGCCGGGTCCTGCTGACCTGCCTGGCCGCCGACCGCGCGGATCGCTGGCCCGACGGCGGTGTCCTCGCCGCGCAGTTCGACCTCTGTCTGGACCCGCGCGCCCGCGACCTCGTCGACCCGCCGCCGACCTGCCTGCGCGCCCGGCTGCGCCCGTACCTGTTTCCCATCCTGGCGCTGTCGATCGCGCTCCCCAACCTGCTGGCCGCGCTCTACAACGCCCGGCTGAACACCGCGCTGATCGTCGACCGGCTCGACCCCGGCACCAGGTCGACCCTGCTGACGGTCGCGGGCGTGACGAACGTGCTCTTCTTCTCGATGGGCGCCGTGACGCTGATCTACCTGGCCCGGCGGCTGTTGATCGTGCCCCGGCGATTACGGGCGGGCCTGCGGTGCTCGCCGGGCGCGCTCGACCGCGCCCGGCGCGACTGCCTGCAATTCGGCAATCAGGCCGTCGCGGTGGCGGTCGTTCTGTGGCTGTCGGCGGCCGTCGTCTTCGCCGTCACGATCGCGCTGACGGGCAACGGCCTGACCGTGCGCACGGCGGTGCACTTCCTCATCGCGGCGGCGATCAGCGCGGCCATCGCGATGACCTACCCGTTCTTCCTGATCACGCTCTATCTCACGCGCTGCGTCTACCCGCTGTTCGTGCACCACGGACAGGACTTCCGCGCCGACGGCGCGGCGCTGACGGGGCTGGTCGGGCACTGTCACCGCTATCTCATGACGGCCGCGTCGATTCCCCTGCTCGCGATCGCGAGCGCGACCTTCCTGCCGATACCCGATCTGTTGTCGACCACCACCCTGCTCCGCGCCATCTGTGTGGGCGGGGCGTTGGGCTTCGCCGGCTGCTACGTGCTGTTCCGCGCCATCGAGGGCGATATCCGCGCGCTGCTGCGGGTGGTCGGCACCCGGCCTCAGCCCGCCTGACGGCTCAACTCCTCCCACTTCGCGAGTTCGGCCGTGCGGGCCGCGCCGAGGTCGGCGACCATGTCGAAGGCCGCGTCGCCCAGGACGATCCGCTTCGGCGGCGCGTCCATGTCCACCAGGCGGATGACGACGGCCGCGGCCGCGCCCGGGTCGGCGTCCTTCGACTCGCTCCACATCTCCTCGAGCCAGGCGCGGACCGGGGCGTAGGCCGGGTGCTGGTCGGTCATGGTGAGCCCGGTGGTGAACAAACCGGTCTCGTAGCCGCCGGGCTGCACGATGGTGACGGCGATGCCGAACCGTTCCACCTCCATGGCCAGCGCCTCGCTCATCGCGTCGAGGGCCGCCTTGCCCGCGCTGTAGACGCCGGTCGCCGCGAAGCCGCCCGCCGACCCCATCGAGGACACCTGGAGGATGTGGCCGGACCCCTGCTCGCGCAGCAGCGGCACCACGGCCTGGCTCACCCACAACGCGCCGAAGAAGTTGACGTCCAGATGGTCGCGGGCCTGCTGCTCGGTGAGTTCCTCGAGCATGCCGAGCACCACGCCGCCCGCGTTGTTGACGACCACGTCGAGCCGGCCGAACGCGTCGAACGCCCGCCGCACGCCGGCGAAGACGGCCGCGCGATCGGCGACGTCGAGCGCGAAGGTGACCAGTCGCCCGTCGGCGGCGGCGACCAGGTCGGCCAGCGGCGTGACATCACGGGCGACGCCGACGACCCGATCACCGGCGGCGAGGGCGGCCTCGGCGAAGGCCCGGCCGAGTCCTCGCGAGGCGCCGGTGATGAACCAGGTGCGGGCTTCGTTGTCTGCGCGGGTCATGCGAGCCTCCTTCAAATGCGACGAGACGGTTCGTCTCGCTTACTGACGTCAAGGATGGGCCCTGATCGCGCGATTGTCAAGACGGAACGTCTCGTTTTATTCCAGGCTAGACTCGCGCCCATGGCACGAACCCCCGACAGCGCCCGCCGCAGCGAACGGTCCCGGTCGGCGATCCTGACCGCGACCCGCGAACTCGTCGGCGAGACCGCCTACGCGAAGCTGACCATAGAGGCCATCGCCGCGCGCGCCGGGGTCGGCAAGCAGACGATCTACCGGTGGTGGCCGTCCAAGGGCGCGGTGGTCTTCGACGCCCTGCTCGCGCAGAGCGAGAACCCCGACGGCGGCGGCGTCGAGCTGCCGGATACCGGTGACATCGCGGCCGACCTGAAGACCGTGCTGCGCGCGACGGTCGCCGAATTCGCCGATCCCGCGTTCGACGCGCCGATCCGCGCCGTGCTCACCGAGGTCATCAACGATCCCACGCTGGCCGCGCTCTATCGCGAGAAACTGGAACAGCCGGTGCACGCGGCCAAGGTCCGGCGGCTGGCCGCGGCGCAGCGCGCCGGACAACTGCGGGCCGACGCCGACCTGGATCTGGTGGTCGACCTGCTCTACGGACCGATCACCCAGCGCTGGCTGCCGCGCTCCGGCACGCTGGACGCGTCCTTCGCCGATGCCCTGGTCGAGACGGTCCTGCGCGCCTTCGCGCCGGTGGACTAGGAGTAGACCTTCGGGTCCAGCGTGCCGATGAAGGGCAGGTCGCGATAGCGCTCGGCGTAGTCGAGGCCGTAACCGACGACGAACTCGTTCGGGATGTCGAAGCCCACGTGGGCGACGTCGACCGGGGTGCGCAGCGCGTCGGGCTTGCGCAGCAGGGTCACCACTTCCAGCGAGGCCGGGTTGCGGGTGGACAGGTTGCGCTTGAGCCAGGACAGGGTCAGACCGGAGTCGATGATGTCCTCGACGATCAGCACGTTGCGGCCCGCGATGTCCTTGTCCAGGTCCTTCATGATGCGCACGACGCCCGAGGACGAGGTGGACGAGCCGTAGGACGAGACGGCCATGAACTCGAGCTGGGTGGGGATCGGCAGTGCCCTGGCGAAGTCGGTCATGAAGAAGATCGCGCCCTTGAGCACGCAGACCAGCAGGAGGTCGCCCTCGGGGGAATCCGGCGGGTATCGCTTCGCGACGATCTCGGCCAGTTCTTCGATCTTGGCTTTGATCTCGTCTTCGGTGATCAGCACCGATGCGATGTCGTCTCCGTACACGGAAGTGGGTTTCCCTTCAGTGGTGTCGATCCCGACCGGGCCGATCCATTATGTGGCATCGTTTCGCGGCTGCGCGCGTACCGTCAGCGTGCCATGCGCGCGCGCCACGACCAACCTGTGGTCCCTGCTGCCGCCGGCCACCGCCACCCCGCCTTGGCCGCGCCAGTTGCTCACGAGTTCGTCGATCGCTTGTAAATGAGCGTTCAGCACGCCGCCGATGCCCTGTTCGGCGAGCCAGGCCCGGATCGCGCGGCGCCGCAGCGCGGGGGCGGCAGTGGCCAGGATCTCGATCGACAGTGCCGGTCGATCAGTGTCGCCGGGGCCACCCTCGGGCACGATCGCCGCGCGCAGCAGGTCGGCGGTGAGCACGTCGAGCACCTCGCCGTCGGCCCGCAGCTGGTCGGCCGTGCGCGCCAAGGCCTGCGCCACCCCGCCGCCGAGTACCTCCTCGAGCAGCGGAAGGATTTCGGTGCGCACCCGCACCCGGGTGTAGGCCGGATCGAGGTTGTGCGGGTCTTCCCACGGCTCGATGCCGAGATCGGCGCACATCTGCCGCGTCCGTGCCCGCCGCACCGCCAGCAACGGCCGCCCCCACGGTGCGTTCCAGGCCGCCATGCCCTGGAGCGAACGCCCGCCCGACCCGCGTGCCAACCCGAGCAGGACGGTCTCGGCCTGATCGTCGAGGGTGTGTCCGAGCAGCACCGGCCGCTCCCCGCGCACCGACTCCAGGGCCGCGTACCTGGCCGCCCGCGCCGCCGCCTCGACCCCACCGTCGCGCCCGACCTCGACCGCGAGCACCTCGGCGTCCACACACCCCAATGCCCGCGCCTGCTCGGCCGCCCGTGCGGCCACCTCCCCCGACCCGTCCTGCAACCGATGATCCACCACGACCGCCGTCACGTCTCCCGCCTCGACGACAGCGGCCGCGACCAACGCCAGCGAATCGGCGCCGCCGGAGAGCCCGACCACCACCGGCCTCGGCCCACCCCGCGCCGCGACCCAGTCCCGCACGCCCCGCCGCACGGCCAGCACCGCGGCAGTCTCCGGAAGCCGCCGCCGGCCCGTCATCGAGCACCGCGAGAGCGGCCGACCCCAGGCCGCCCCACCACCACGGCACCACGATGAGTCCGCTCCCCACCCGCGAACAGCCGCCGATTCGGCAACGGCCTGACAGCCCCGGGCATGATCCCCATGCACGCAGGCTACCCAGCCACCCGGCGCAACAGACCATCGCGAGCACCTGGGTGACGCGCCGGGGACGGGCGAACCCACTCACGGCGGCACCATCGGCCGCCGACGAAACCCCGGTGGCGGGCCGGAAATCCCGGAGCGGCGGTTACAGCACGCGAGCGATCCAGCGGCCCGGATCGTCCACCTCGTCCAGACGGGGCAGCGTCTCCGCGTTCGTCCACACCGTGTTGAACTCCGTGACGCCCACCCGCTCGACCACCGCGTCGACGAACTTCTTCCCGCGCACGTACTGGGCGACCTTCGCGTCCACCCCGAGCAGCGCGCGCAGCAGCCGCTGCACCGGGTTGGTCGGCTTCTTCCGGCGCTGGTCGAAGGCGCGGCGGATATCGGCGACGGTCGGGACGACGGCGGGTCCGACAGCGTCCATGACGTGATCGGCGTGGCCTTCGAGCAGCGTGCCGAGCATGAGCAGCCGGTCCAGCGCCTCGCGCTGCGGCGGGGCCTGCGCGGCGCGCAGCAGGCCGACGACGCCACGGCTGTTGGGGTCGTCGGCGGTGTCGCCGTTGCGCCGCTGGCGGACCTCGGCGAGCAGCCTGCTCAGCATCTCGCTCATCGGCTCCTCACCGACCTCGCTGAGGATGTCGACATTGGCGCGCATGTAGTCGGCCAGCCACGGAGCCGAGGAGAACTGCACCCGGTGGGTCACCTCGTGCAGGCAGACCCAGAGCCGGAAGTCGGCCGGGTCGACGCCGAGCGCCCGCTCCACGCCGAGGATATTGGGCGCGACCAGCAGCAGCGTGCCGTCCTCCCCGGTGAACGGGTCGTACTGGCCGAGGATCGCCGTCGACAGGAACGCCAGCATGGTCCCGGCCTGCAACCCCGCCGGCTTGCCGACGAGCTTGCCGGTGGTCGAGACGGCCTCGGTGCCGGTGAGCACGGCCATCGAATCGGCGGCGGCGGCGATCCAGCCGGGCCGATCGACGATCCTGGCCTCCGGCACCGGCCGGTCGTCGAGCAGTCCGCTGACCTCACGCACCGGCCCTTCGGCCCGCACCGACGCGGTGGCCAGCTCGGCGACGACCTGTTCGGCGGTCTGCCGGGAGGTGCGCGGTCCGGCGGGCGCGAGCACGGCGCCGGTGCGGGCGGCGAGCCGCCAGTCCACCGCACCGCTGAATCCGGAGGTCGTGCGCCCGGTCTTGTCCTCGGTCATCGCCACCCGCTCTCAGGAGCATCCGCAGTTGCGCAGGGCACCGGCCACCGCGTCGAGGGCGGGCCTGCTGACCTCCGGCAACCGATCATTGGACATCAGCGCGAAGGTCAGTACCCGGCCGTCGCGGTCGAGCACATATCCGACCAACGCGCTGGCGACACTCAGAGTTCCGGTCTTGGCCCGCACCCAGCCCGCGCCCTGGCGGTTCTGGGTGACGAAGCGCGGCGCCAGCGTCCCGGTACCGCCCGCGACCGGCAGGTCGTCCAGCAGCGGCGCGAGAGCCGCTGCGCGCGGGTCGTTCTCGGGCTTGGCCTGCGTTCCGGCCGGTGCCACGGCGGCGTCGCCGGTGGGCTCGGCGGCGGTGGCGATGATGGCGTCGAGCAGCCGCGGCGGCACCCGGTCGTCGACGGACAGCCCGCTGTTGTCGGCCAGATGCAGTCCGGCGATGTCGAATCCGGCGTTGGTCAGCGCCGCGGTGGTGGCGGCGACGGCCCCGGCGAAGGACGCCTCGTGCCCGGTCGCGACCGCCAGTTCCCGCCCGATCGTCTCGGCGAGCACATTGTCGGAGTGGATCATCATGTCGTGCAACCGGACTCGCAGCGGCGCCGATTCCACCTTGGCGATCTCGGCGCCGTTCTGCGCGGCCGGACCGACCCGCACCGCGGCGGGGTCGACGCCGAGTTCGGCGGCCAGCGCGCGTCCGGCGTCGAGCGCGGGAGTAGAGGTGCGCGGCGAGTAGTCGGCCGACGGATCGAACCGCCCGCCGTCGAGCATGATCGGCTCGATCGGGGTGATCGAGCCCTCGGGGATATCGACCGGGTCCCAGCCCGAGGCCATCGTCGGCCCGCGATAGGCGGAGGTGTCGACGACGATCGCGCTGACCTGCCTGCCGGTCGCCTTGATCCGCGCGGCCAGCTCGGCGATCCGGGCGCCGTCGGTGTAGTAGCCGCCGTCGGCCCTGGTGGTCAGGGTCGGATCGCCGCCGCCGACGAGCACCAGCTCCCCCGGCGCACCGGCGAGGACCCTGGTCGCCACCCGCTGATCGTCGGGCAGCGTGAGCAGCGCGGCCGCGACCAGCATGACCTTCGCCGTCGAGGACGGGATCATCGCCTTGGCCGGATCCTGGCTCCACAGCACCGCGCCGCTGGTCGGGTCGGTCACCTGACCGGCGAAGCTGCCCAGGTCGGGGCTGCCGACGACCGGCGCGAGCGCGGCGGCGATCCCGGCGGACGTCGGCGCGGGCGCGTCCGACTTGGCCGGGGTGACCTCGGCGACGGGCTGATCGGTGGACGGCGGCGGGGCCACGGTGAGCCCGCCGTGGCGGAACTCGGGAGTCCACGGGCGCGCGATGGCGACGAACCCGCCCGCGATCACCAGCAGGGCGACCACCACCGCCGATACCCAGATCCACGTGGACTTGCGTCGGCGCTGCGCCGTCGCTCCCGGATTGTTCTCGCTCGGACCGATCACGACCGTCGTCTCTCCCTCAACGCCGCCCGACACGCCTCGACTGCGCGCTGAGCCGCCTGCCGCACCGGTGTACCAGCACACCACACTATCCTCGTTGCGCAACGGTTCCCCAGAACGATCTGGCGATTCGGCAGAGAAGCACTCGAACGAGCAAGGAGATGGCGTGGAGTTCGACGTCACCATCGAGATCCCCAAGGGCTCTCGGAACAAGTACGAGGTCGATCACGAGAGCGGCCGGGTCAAGCTCGACCGGTACCTGTACACCTCCATGGGCTACCCGGCCGACTACGGCTTCATCGAGAACACCCTCGGCGAGGACGGCGATCCGCTGGACGCGCTGGTGCTGCTGCCCGAGTCGGTCTTCCCCGGCGTGATCGTGGAAGCCCGTCCGATCGGCGTGTACCGCATGACCGACGAAGCCGGCGGCGACGACAAGGTGCTGTGCGTGCCCGCGGGCGACCCGCGCTGGGACCACATCCAGGAACTTGGCGACGTCTCGGAGTTCGAGCTGTCGGCGATCAAGCACTTCTTCGAGCGCTACAAGGACCTGGAGCCGGGCAAGTTCGTCCAGGGTTCGGAGTGGCTGGGCCGCGCCGAGGCCGAGAAGGTCATCGACGAGTCCTTCACCCGCCTGAAGGAAGCCGGCCACTGAGCTGACGGTGCACGAAGAACGGGATGTCCGGAGCAGTTCGGACATCCCGTTCTCGTTGTCCCGGTCCGGGCCGCCGACCCCCCGGCGACGACGCGGCTCGCTGTCGCGACAACCGGGTACATAGGGCAATCTATCGCGTGAACACTTGTGTTCGCCAGTGCCTCACGAATATTCGCGCCCCGTGATGACGCCGCTATGACGCGGCGATGATGTCCCGGCGGGCGCGCAGCGCGGCGAGATGATCGTGCAGCAGCGCCATCACCGGCGCCTCCAGTTCGGCGTCGAGCCGTTCGTGGGTCAGCTGCGGATCCTGCATCGTCTCGAACGACTCCGCCGCGGCGGTGAAGGACTCCTCCGCCGCACCCGGTTTCCCGGTGGCCTGTTTGATCAGCCCCTGGAGCACCAGCACTCTGGCCCTGGTCAGCGGCCCGATCGCACGGGTGAGCACCTGGATCGCCTCGTCGACGACGGGTTCGGCGTCGGCGGCCCGGCCTGCCATCAGCAGCACGTGCGCCAGCCGTGACAGCGCCCAGCCCAGCCGCAGTTCGATCCCGCCGGCCCGGCCGAGCGCGACCGCCTCCTCGCACAGCCGCACCCCCTCGGCCGTCTCCCCCTGATAGACCAGGGTGACCCCGAGTTCGTGCGTCGCCATCACCTCGAGCGACCGGTTGCCCAGCTCGGCGGCCAGCGCCCGCGCGGTGACCGCGCGCTCCCTGGCCGCCGGGAAATCGCCCGCGTCGGAGTAGGTCTTCACCTCGTGGACCAGGCACGCGCATTCGATCGCCCGGTCGCCGACCCGGCGGGCCAGCCGGATCGCCCGCGCCGAATGGGCCAGCGGCGCGGCCGTTTCGGTGCCGCGCCGGGTCGAGGACGACAGCAGCTGCGCGGCGAACGCGGTGAGCCGGGCATCGCTGATGGTGCCGCGATCCAGCGACAGCGCGATGCGTTGATGGTCGCGCCCCTGCCGCAGCGCGCCGAGCGAATAGGCGAACAGCGCGCCGAGGGCGACCCGCACCCGACATTCCACCGAGCGGTCACCCGCGCACAACGCGGCGTCGAGCAGTTCCTCCAGCGCCCGTGCGACCTCGATGCAGTTCGCGCCGCCGTCGATGAGTTCGGCGGTGGCCCAGGCGATATCGGCGGCCGGGGCCAGCACCGGGCCACCGGCTTGCGCGCACTGGCGATAGAGCGAGACCAGGTTGTGCCGCTGTCCGGCCAGCCACGCCTGGGCCGCGTGCTCGTCGGCGAACCGGACGCCCGGCGCGGCGGTCGGGCGCAGGTGCTCGGGCAGCCGGGTGCCCGGATTACAGACGGCGACAGCCTGTTTCACAGTGGCGAGGTAGAAGTCGAGCAGCCTGCGCAGCGCGGTCAGCGGCGGGTCGGCGGCACCGGTGACCGGCAGTTCCCTGGCGAACAGGCGCAGCAGGTCGTGATAGGTGTAGCGGCCGGGCGCGGTGGTCTCGAGCAGGTTCAGGTCGACCAGGTCCTCGCACACCTGCTCGGCCTCGGCGACCTCGATCCCGAGGATCGCGGCGGCGCCCTCGGTGCAGATCTCCCCGACCTCGGGCACCGCCAGCATCCGGAACGCGCGCGCGTGACCGGTGTCGAGCTGGTCGTAGCTGATCCGGAAGGCCAGCTCGACGGCGAGTTCGCCGGTGCGCAGGACACTGAGCCGCTGCGCGGTGTCGCGCAACCGCTCGGCCACGATCCGCACCGTCCAGGCCGGGCGCGCGGCCAGCCGGGCACCGACGATGCGGACCGCGAGCGGCAGGCCACCGCAGGCGCCGAGCACCGCGGCGACCGCCTCGGGTTCGGCCGCGATCCGGTCGCGGCCCGCGATCCCGGCGAGCAGGCTGTGCGCCTCGGTGTCGGTGAGCACGTCGAGGCGCACCGCGGTGGTGCCCGGTAGCTCGGGCAGCGCCGAACGGCTGGTGACCAGCACCGCCGAGCCGGGGGTACCGGGAATCAGCGGCGCGACCTGGTCGACCGAGCGGGCGTTGTCGAGGACGACCAGCACCCGTTTCCCGGCCAGCCGGCTGCGGAACTGGGCCGCGCGCTCGGCGGCGCCCGCGGCGAGTTCACCCTCCGGCACACCGAGCACGCGCAGGAAGTCGCCGAGGGTGTCGGCGGCGGTGGCGCCGCCGGCGTGATCGGCGGCGAAGCCGTGCAGGTCGACGTGCAGCTGCCCGTCGGGGAATCGCTCGCGCACCCGGTGCGCCACGTGCACGGCCAGTGCGCTCTTGCCGATCCCGCCCATCCCGCCGATCGCGCAGACCGGCACCCCGGTCCCCGTCGCGGTGAGCCGCGCGGCGAGCAGGTCGACCACCTCGGCGCGGCCGGTGAAGTCGACGACGTCGGCGGGCAACTGCGCGACCCGCTGCGGCGCCCGCGGCCGGACCTGCGCGGCAGGCTCGCGCGGCGTGCTCAGCTCACCGGCCAGGATGCGCCGGTGCAAATCGGCGAGTTCGCGCCCTGGTTCGATGCCGAGCTGGTCGACGAGTTCGCGGCGGGTGTCGGCGTAGACGCGCAGCGCCTCGGCCTGGCGACCGGCGTGGTAGAGCGCCGTCATCAGCAGCGCGCGGGGCCGTTCGCGCAGCGGGTGCTCGGCGCACAACGGGGTGAGGTCGGCGACGGCCTCGGCATAGCGGCCCCGGCGCAGGTCGAGTTCGGCGCGCTGTTCCAGCAGGACGAGCCTGCGGTCGGCGAGGTGGGCGCGCTGCCGCTCGGCGAAGGGGCCGGGCAGTCCGGCCAGCGGGGTGCCGGTCCAGAACCGCAAGGCGGCGTCGACGGTGTCGCCCGCGGTCTGGGGGTCGGAGTGCGGGGTGAGCATCAAGTCGTCGACCTGTTCGATGTCGACGCAGCCCACCGGCACCCGCAGCGCGTAGCCGCCGCCGAGCGCGACCAGCACCTGCGGCGGCTCCCCCGCCACGCGCCCTGGTTCGAGGACCCGGCGCAAATGCAGGATGTGATTGCGCAGCGCGCCCACGGCGCTGGCGGTGGGGTTCTCGCCCCAGACGTCGTCGATCAGTTCGTCGACGGTGGCCGAGCGGCCGGTGCGCAGCAGCAGGGCGGCCAGCAGAGCGCGCTGCTGCCGGGAGCCGAGGTCGAGCTCGATCCCAGCGCGCCAGGCACGGATCTCACCGAGCACGGCGAACGTCAGCATGCGCGGCCAATCTCTCTCACTGGGGGAACTCAGACCGACAATCTAGCCGAACACCGAGAAGGGGCACCCGGCGTCGCCGGATGCCCCTGGGTCGGACGATCAGGTAGCTCAGTACCAGATGTAGAGGTCCCAGCCGTCCCAGTTCTCGGTGCACTCCCAGTAGTAGCCGCCGGTGTAGGACGACTCGCCGTCGGCGCGACAGGCGGCGAGGGTGGCGTAGGTGCCGTAGTAGGTGCCGTAAGGGCTGGCGGCGGCGTTGCCCGCGGCGACCGTCGACACCCCGGCGACGGTCGCGGCAGCCAGCAGTCCGGCGGCGATGGTGGTTTTGATGCGCATGTCGTTCGCTCCTCTGCGTTCGTTTTCGACGAGATGAACGTTATGGGCGCGCAGCCGCCGAAACAGCCACCCCTAGGGGGACTTCCGCCCCCACCATGGGCGTTTCACCTTCCCCACCCCTGGGTTGGTAGTGCTGGCACCACCTCGGATTCGGGCGCGCGCGGCATGGGCGCGGCGGGTTGGTCTTCCTACGCTCGAAACAGTCAGGCAGGCACCGTCTCAGCAGGAGGAAAGCGCAGCTCATGACCCTATTTCGCAGCAGGTCCCACCGCATCGTCGCCGCGGGAGCGTGCGCCGTCGCGCTGCTCGCCGTGCCCGCGTGTGGTGGCGAGAGCGCGCCGCCGACGGCGCCGGGGCCCGAGGTGCGACAGGCCCTCGAAACACTGGTGCGGGCGGGCTTCCCCGGCGCCCAGGCCGTGATCACCACCCCGGCGGGCGAACGTACCGTCACCGCGGGCGTCGGCGACATCGCCTCCGGCGCGCCGATTCCCGACGGAGCCTTCGTCCGGATCGGCAGCAATACCAAGAGCTTCGTCGCGACCGTGCTGCTGCAGCTGGTCGCCGAGGGCAAGGTCGAGCTGGACGCGCCCGTCGAGCGCTATCTGCCCGGGGTCGTGCACGGCAACGGCAACGACGGGGATCGCGTCACCGTGCGTCAGCTGCTCCAGCACACCAGCGGCCTGCCCGAGTATCTGGCCAGCGGCGATCCCAGCAAGCCCACCGACCCCGGCTCCCCGCAGCTCGACATCGCTACCGAAGCCGCGCGGCGACAGCATCACAGCCCCGCCGACCTGGTGCGCATCGCGATGACGATGCCGCCGCAGTACGAGCCGGGTGCCCGCGCCGTGTACACCAACACCAACTATGTGCTCCTCGGCATGCTGATCGAGCAGGTCACCGGCCGTCCGGCGGCCGCCGAGATCGCGACCAGGATCATCGAACCGCTCGGCTTGCGCGACACCTACACGCCCGCGTCCGGCGACACCGGCCTGCGCTCCCCGCACTCGCGCGGCTATCAGGACATCGACGGCACTCGAGTCGATTTCACCGAACTCGATCCCTCCTGGGCCGACACCGCGGGCGATATGATCTCGACCGGCGCCGACCTCAATCGCTTCTTCGCCGCCCTGCTGAACGGCAAGCTGCTGGCTCCCGCCCAGCTCGACGAGATGCGCCGCACCGTGCCCTTCGATCGGATGCCCACGGCCGGTTACGGTTTGGGCCTGATCCAGCGCACCGCGTCCTGCGGGGACCAGGTGAGCGGGCACGGCGGCAGCATCCCCGGCTTCGGAACCCACACCGGCACGACCGCCGACGGCGTCGCGGTCACCCTCACGGTGAACCAGCTGCCCGGCAGCGAGGAACAGGCGAAACTCGTCGACCAGGCCTTCGACGCGATCGTGTGCGCGGCATGAAGCGCCTGACGACGGCCGCGCTCACCGCCGCCACCGTTCTCGGATTACTCACCGCCGCACCGGCTTCGGCCGACCCGCTCGACTCCTTCCGCCGGCAGACGCTGTCCTGGCGATCCTGCGAGGACCCCCGCCTCGACCCGGCGGGCGCGCAGTGCGCCGATGTCACCGTGCCGGTGGACTATTCGGCGCCGGGGGGCGAGACGATGACCGTGGCCATCTCCCGCCTGCCCGCCACCGATCCGGCGCGCCGCCACGGCGTGCTGCTGTCCAACCCGGGCGGCCCGGGTGGCCCCGGCCTGGGCTACCCGATCGACCTGAGCGCCGGGATGACACCCGAGGTCCGTGCCCGCTACGACCTGATCGGCATGGACCCGCGCGGCATCGGCCGCTCCGCCGCGGTGAATTGCCGCTGGCAGGAGGGGTTCTGGATCCAGTCCGCCGGACTCGACGCGGGCGACTTCGCCACGAGCACCGCCCGCCAGGCTGGGCTGGCCGCCCAGTGCGCGGCGAACGAGGGTCCCCGCCTGCGCCACATCACCACCCGCAATACCGCGCGCGACATGGACCTCATCCGCTCGGTGCTCGGCGAGGACCGGATCAGCTATTTCGGCGCCTCCTACGGCACCTACCTCGGCGCGGTGTTCTCTCAGCTCTTCCCCGACCGCGCCGACCGCTTCGTCCTCGACAGCGCCGTCGACCCCGAGCACTACGGCGCGTCGGAAATGCTGCGCGCCATGGGTCCGGTCAACGAGGCCGCCTTCGACCTGTGGGCGGACTGGACCGCGGCGCGCGACGGCGAATACCGTTTCGGCACAGATCGTTCCGCCGTGCGCGAGTCGGTGCAGGCGATGGTGCGCCGGGCGAAGGAGCGGCCGATCCGGATCGGCGAATTCACCGTCGACCAGCACAGCCTGCCGACGCTGCTGTTCGCCGAACTCGACGATCCACGCAAGTATCCGCTGCTGGCCGCGCAACTGCGTCAGCTCGCCGACGCCGCCGACGGCGTCACGGTGATACCGGAACCGGGGCTGGCCGCCTCGCTCGCGTTCATGCTGACGGCCCAGCCGCGCGACCTCTCCACGGCCACCGCCGTGCTCTGCGGCGACGCGGAAGTGCCGCGCGATCCAGACTGGTACCGGCGCAATATCGAGGCGAGCCGGGCCGAGCAGCCACTGTTCGGCGCGTTCGCGAACAACATCACGCCGTGCGCGTTCTGGGCGCCGCCGGTCGAGCCGACCACGGTGATCGACAACGCGGTGCCGAGTCTGATCGTGCAGTCCACCGGCGATACGCGCACCACCTTCGCGGGCGCTCAGGTCATGCACCGGGCACTGCGCGGCTCACGGCTGGTGACCCTGCCGGACGTGCCGATCCACTGGATCTACGGCAACTACCCGAACGGCTGTGTCAGCGCTGCCGTCAACACCTACCTGCTCGACGGGACTCTGCCCGGCACCGACCTGACCTGCCGCGACGAGGCCGGGTCGCCGTCGGAGCGGCCCGGGTCCGGCGCGGTGCGGTGACGCGCGTTCACGGCCGACCGGGACGAGCGTTGAGATAGGCGAGCACCGCGAGCACCCGCCGGTGGCCGGACTCGTCGGCGGCCAGGCCGAGCTTGGCGAAGATGCTGCGAATGTGTTTGAGCACAGCGCCTTCGGTGACGACGAGCCCGGCGGCGATGGCGGAGTTGTCCTGGCCCTCCGCCATCAGCGCGAGTACTTCCCGTTCCCTGGCCGTCAGCGTCGACAGCGGATCGTCGACGCGGCGACGCACCAGCAGCTGCGCGATCACCTCCGGGTCCATCGCGGTGCCGCCGGCGGCGACCCGGTGCAGCGAATCCAGGAACCGGTCGACCTTGCCGACCCGCTCCTTGAGCAGATAGCCCACCCCGCCCGCGCCGTCGCCGAGCAGTTCGGCGGCGTAGCTGTCCTCGACATAGGCCGACAGGACGAGCACCGGCAGCCCGGGGTGCACGGTCCTGGCCCGCACGGCGGCGCGCAGGCCGTCGTCGGTGAAGGTCGGCGGGAGCCGCACGTCGACCACCACCGCGTCCGGGCGGTCGGCGGTGACCACGGCGAGGAAATCGTCGGCATTGTCGACGGCGGCGACCACCTCGATCCCGGCGGTCTTCAACAGCAGGACCAGGCCTTCTCGCAGGAGGGCGTCGTCCTCGGCGATCATGACCCGCACGGCAACTCCACGCGCACCAGCGTAGGCCCACCGGCGGGGCTGGTCAGCGTCATCCGGCCGTCGAGGGCCTCGGCCCTGCGCCGGATGCCGGCCAGGCCACCGCCCTCGGTCACCGTCGCCCCGCCGACGCCGTCGTCGCGGATCGCCACGATCAGCAGTTGCGGCGGTCCGCCCAGTTCGATCGACAGCGTCGCGGCCCCCGAGTGCTTGGTGGCGTTGGTGACGGCCTCGGCGATGACGAAGTAGGCCGCCGCCTCCACCGCCATCGGCCGTCGCGTGATCCCGTTCAGCTCCACCACACACGGGATCGGGCTGCGCGCGGCCAGCGCGGAGACGGCACTGGCCAGGCCGCGATCGGAGAGCACCGGCGGGTAGACGCTGCGGACCACGTCCCGCAGTTCGGCCAGCGCCGCCGACGCGGTGTCCTGGGCGGTGCGCACCATCCGGTCCGCCGCGTCGGGGTCGCGCCCGCGCAATTGCTCGGCGAGCCCGAGCTGCATGATCACCGCCGCGATCCTGGCCTGGGCGCCGTCGTGCAGGTCGCGTTCGATGCGGCGCAGTTCGGCGCCGTGCGCGTCGAGGGCGGCGGCCCTGGTCGCGGTGAGTTCGGCGACCCGGTCGGCCAGCAGGGCGTGCTCGTCCGGCGCCAGCAGCGCTCGCGCGAGCTTCGCCTGCGCCGTCGCCGCCTCGGGCGAGCGCAGGGCGAGGGCGCCGAACACCAGACCGATCAGCACGCTCAGGGCCGCCGTGGGCCAGGAAACGACGACCAGCCCGTTGCTGCCGGGCAACCCGTCCACCCCCGCCCACCAGAGCAGGGGGAGCACCAGATGCTGCACCGCGCTCAACGGCAGGGCCACCGCCAGCGCGGCCAGCGGTAGCCCGATCACGCCGTGCAGCACCAGCCAGGCGAGGTCGCGGCGGTTCGCCGGGTCGGCGGCCAGGGTCGCGAGCTGTTCGCGCAGGTCACCGGTCAGCGGCCGGTAGGCCGAGGTGATCGGGGTGCCGAGGCGGTGCCCCGCCCTGCGCCGTTCCAGGGTGAGCAGGGGGCGGATCAATCTCACCGCCTCCGGCAGCGCCGGGATCCCGATCCCGATCAGGCTCATGGCGGCGACGACGGCCAGCGCGGCCAGCGCGAACAGCGCGGCGAGCCCGGTCGCCCCGCCGATCAGCAGATAGCCGACAGCGGCGGGCAGCAGGCGTACCCGCCGCGCCGCCGCGCCGCTGTCGGTTCGATTCATCCCTCGATCATGCCGGGGGCGCCGCGGCCCGCACCCGGCCGCCCGCGTCGTCGGCGCTGTGGTCGGCGTCCGCGGCACTGGACTGCGCCGCCGTGTCGACCAGCGCGCCCGCGCCGTCGGCGGCCTTGGTGTCACCGGCGGCTTGGATGCCGCCCTGCATCCGCAGCGGGGCCTCCTTCCAGAACAGCACCAGCAGCAGCGCCAGCAGCGCGACCCCGGTCGCCACCAGGAACACCGTCGACATCGAATCGGCGAAGCCCACCTGGAACGGCTTGGCCAGCACCGGATTCAGCTGCTGGATGATCGAGCTGTCCTCGAGCACCTGGCCCGCCGCCGAGGTGTCGTGCGCCAGCAGGCCCTTGGCCAGCGCGGCATCGGCCGGGTTGCCGCTCTGCGCACCCGCGACCACGGCCTGCTGGTAGGCCGGATCGGTGGCCGCCTGCTGCATCCGCTCGGTGATGTTCGGGGTGAGCAGCGAGAACAGGATCGACAGGAAGACTGCGGCGCCGAGCGTGCCGCCGATCTGCCGGAAGAACGTGGCCGAGGCGGTGGACACGCCCATGTCCTCGGGCGGCAACGCGTTCTGCAGCGCCAGCGTCATCGGCTGGAGCAGGTTGCCGAGACCGAAGCCGGCCAGCGCCATGAAGATCATCGCCAGCCACAGCGGGCTGTCGGCGTCGAGCAGGTGCAGCAGGAACAGGCCGAGGGTCAGCACCGTCGCGCCGATCACCGGGAAGGCCCGGTAGCGGCCGGTTTTCGAGATCAGCCGACCCGACACGATCGAACCGGTCATCAGGCCGAGCACCATCGGCAGCATCTGCAGACCCGCCTCGGTGGGTCCCGCGCCCCGCACGACCTGCAGGTACTGCGGCAGCAGCAGCATGCCGCCGAACATGGCGGCGCCGACCACGAACGAGATCACCACGCCGAGCGCGAACGTGGTGTTGGTGAAGATGCGCAACGGGATCATCGCCGCATCGCCCATGACCTTCTCGACCGCGACGAACCCGAGGACGCCCGCGGCGCCGATCAGATAGCAGACCACCGACGCGGTACTGCCCCAACCCCATTCGCGGCCCTGCTCGGCCACGATCAGCAGCGGGACCAGTCCGATCGCGAGCACCAGCGCGCCGCCGAAGTCGATGCGGTGGGTGGCGTGCGGCTTGCGCGGCAGTTGCAGCACCCGGGTCACCACGACCAGCGCGAGCAGGCCCAGCGGCACGTTCACCAGGAACACCCAGCGCCAGCCGGTGACGCCGAGAATGGTGTCCTGCCCGGCCAGCAGACCGCCGAGCACCGGCCCGAGCACGCTCGAGATACCGAACACGGCCAGGAAGTAGCCCTGGTAGCGGGCACGTTCGCGGGGGCTGATGATGTCGCCCATGATGGCCAGCGCCAGCGACATCAACCCGCCGGCACCCAGACCCTGGAACGCGCGGAAGGCCGCCAGCTGGTACATCGACGTGGCGAACGTACACAGCAGCGAGCCGATGACGAACAGTCCGATCGCGGTGAGGAAGAACGGCTTACGGCCGAACATGTCCGAGAGCTTGCCGTAGAGCGGGGTGCTGATCGTCGCGGTGATCAGGTAGGCCGTCGTCGCCCAGGCCTGCAGTGAGTAGCCGTGCAGGTCGTCGGCGATGGTGCGGATCGAGGTCGACACGATCGTCTGATCGAGCGAGGCCAGCAGCATGCCGAGCATGAGGCCGGACAGGATGGTCAGGATCTGGCGGTGGGTGAAGCCGGCAGGTGATTCCACCGGGGCCGCGGTTGTCGTCACGAATCGTTCTCCATCGCGGTAGCGCTGAGCGCGGTCGAGCGGGTCAGCAGGGTCGGGCGGGCCACGTCGTAGTCGTCGACGAAGCGCGTCAGCAGCGCGGCGAAGGTCGCGCGATCCTCGGGCGACCAGTCCTCGGTGACGACGGCGACCGACTCGCGACGCCGGGTTCGGATCCGCTCGGCGACCTCCCGGCCCTGGTCGGTCACCTCCAGCACGGTGGCGCGGCCGTCGTCGGGGTCGGCGACGCGGCGCACCAGTTCCCGGTCGACCAGCTGGGCCACCTGCCTGCTCACCGTCGACGCGTCCGAGTGCACCGCCTCGGCCAGCGCGCCCGAGCGCATCGGCCCGTCACAGACCAGCCGGAACAGCACGACGAAGCCCGCCGGGTCGATGCCGGAGCGGTCCTTGATCTGGGCCAGCGTCCGGTCCCGCAGCCGGTGCAGCCGGACGAGCTGGACCGCGATCGCGTCGATCGCGGGCTCGTTGTCCATCACTTCAGTTCACCTTTACTTGCATCAATCAATTAGTTGTGTGATGCAAGTATGTAGACAGAACGGTCGCCGGGGCAACCGTTTATACTGCCTTTACTCGCCCTTAAACTCCGGCGCGCGCTTCTGGAACACCGCCGTGATCGCCTCGGTGAGGTCCTTGGACGGCAGGAACGCCGCGTTCCAGGTCGACACGTAGCGCAGGCCGTCGGCCACCGCCGGAGCGGTCCGGTGCTCGAGCACGTCCTTGATGCCCTGCACCACCAGCGGCGGGTTGTCGGCGATCTCGCGGGCCATCGCGTGCGCGGCCGCGACGACGGCCTCCTGATCGGCGAACACCTCGTTGACCAGGCCGATCCGCTCGGCGCGCGCGGCGTCGATGTCCTTGGCGGTGTACGCGAGCTCGCGCAGGTTGCCCTCGCCGATGATGCCGGGCAGACGCTGCAGCGAGCCGATGTCGGCGACGATCGCGACCTTCGCCTCCCGCAGGCTGAACTTGGCGTCCTCGCTGGCCAGCCGGATGTCGGCGGCCGCGATCAGGTCGAGGCCACCACCGATGCACCAGCCGGACACGGCCGCGATCACCGGCTTGGTGCACTCGGCGACCGCGGTCACCGAGTCCTGCATACCGCGCACGACCTTGAGGAACTCGGTGCGCGGCGCGGCCTTGGCGTCGTCGGCCAGCACCGGGGCGAGCATGCCGCCCATCGCCGCCAGGTCGAGCCCGAAGGAGAAGTGCTTGCCCGCGCCGGTGAGCACCACGGCCCGCACCTGCGGGTCGGCGTCGAGCTCGCGGAAGATCTCCGGCAGCTCACGCCAGAAATCGGGTCCCATCGCGTTGCCCTTACCCGGCCCGGTCAGTGTGACCTGGGCAACGTGGTCGGCGATCTCGACGGTGAAGGCCTGCCATTCAGTCATGGGCCGAGTCTATTGGCGCGCCGCCAGGGATGTGCGCAGCCCCTGGGATGAACCCCAAAATCCCGCTCCCCCGGCATATTTCCCGCAATCGTCCTACTCTGGATTTCATGCGCAGGTCGTCTCTACCGGCGGTCGCATGCCGCGTCGCCGATACGCTCATCGCCCGCGGGCATCACGGCGTCATCGTTTCGCCCGAGACGCCCGCTGCCACCGCGGCCGATGCCGCCCGCGCTCTGGGCGCCCCGCCCACCGCGATCACCACCTCGCAGGTCTTCCTGCTCGACGACGACCCCGTCCTGTTGCTGGTCGCCGACCACCATCAGGTCGATCTGACGCGGACCGGCAAACGCCTGGAGGGCAGGCTCACCCCGGCGCCCACCGCCCTGGTCGAGCGCGTCACCGGCCAGCCGATCGACGGCACCGCCCCCG
Organism: Nocardia canadensis; assembly: GCF_032656385.1. Lineage (NCBI taxonomy): Bacteria > Bacillati > Actinomycetota > Actinomycetes > Mycobacteriales > Nocardiaceae > Nocardia > Nocardia canadensis. The sequence continues at coordinate 228,625 of NZ_JAVCWB010000002.1, read as the reverse complement.
TCGGCCATCCCACCAATCTGCCCACCTGGGTCGACACCGCCCTGGCCGAGCACACCGAGGTGTGGGCCGCGGGTGGACATCCGAACACGGTGTTCCGCACCAACTTCCGCGAACTCGTCCGGATCACCGCCGGGTTGCCGATCGAGGTCGACTGAGTCCGAGGCGCTTTGCCACGCCGGTGAATCGGTTCGGGCGATTCAGTGTGCGGCGCAGCCGATTCCGTCGAGGACCTGATCGAGGCCGGTTTCGAACTGCCATCGCAGGTCGTCTTTGCGGTCCGCCGCCTGGGCGTAACGCTGGAAGGTCGGATAGCGGCCGGTGTCGAGAAGCCACCGCAGGTGTGTGGCGAGACCCGCGCGGGCATCCGCGCCGGTGGTCCAGCCGCGATCGTCCATGAGGTCGCGCAGACCGATTTCGGCGCTGGTCGCGCCCTGGACATACATGGAGACGGTGCGACAGGCCGCCATCGCGGTATCGAGGTCGAGGCCGAGGTCGTCGTGGAGTGCGGCGAGAGCCAGTTCCGTCAGCGCCATGCGATGCGGTGTCAGCTCGTAGACCATCTGCGGGGCCGACAGGCGGGTGAGCCACGGGTGGCGCAGGATCAGAGCGCGGACAGCCAGTGCCATCTCGCGCAGGGTCGTGCGCCAGTCGATCCCGGCGGACAGGTCGATCTCGCCGTAGACGAGGTCGACCATCAGTTCCAGCACCTCGTCCTTGTTCGCCACGTGGCGGTAGGCGGCCATGGGCGCGACGCCCAGCTCGGCGGCGAGGCGGCGCATGGTGATCGCGTCGAGTCCGTCGGCGTCGGCAACGGCCACCGCCGTCGCGGCGATGCGCTGAGCGGACAGAGCCTTACCCGGTGCGCCGGTGGCCTGCGCAAGCCGTTCCCAGAGGAATGTCACGCCTGATTCTCTCTCGTGTGTACTACGTACGCACAATCCGTGTACGTTGTACACATGAGTATACGTTGTACGCATGCCATGGTGGCGGCGGGTGCGACCGGTCCCGTTCTCTTCGTCCTGACCTATCTCGTCAACGGTGCGGTGCAGCCGGACTACGACTCCTCGCACGACACCATCAGCACGCTCAGCCTTGGCCGGCACGGCTGGATACAAATCGCGAACTTCGTCGTCTACGGCGTGCTGACCCTGTGCTTCGCCGAGGCGCTCCGGCGTTCGGCGGCCATCCGGACTTCGGGATATGTGTCGCTGCTCGTCGCGGGAGCGGGGCTGGTCCTGATCGGCGTTGCCCCCACCGACCCTGCGCTCGGATTCCCCGCCGGTGAGTCCGATGCCGTCACCGCGATCGGCACGGTGCACAGCATGGGCGCGCTGGTGGTTTTCCTGGCGTTCCCGGTAGCCGCGTTCGCCGCCGCGGGTCGCCCCTTCCGCGGCTGGGCAGCCTTCTCGGTCGCCACCGGCGTCCTGTCGCTGGCGGCAGTCGGCGCGTTCTTCGTTGCGTTCGAAAACACCGTGGCGGGTGCGGATTCCTCCGCCGGGCTCTATGAGCGGCTGCCCACCCTGTTCATCGGGTTGTGGCAGGTCGTGTTCGCGTTCCGCGTGCTCACCGAAGACAAGGCCGGCGCGATCGGCGCACAGCGCGACGACCGGGCGATGGGTGCGGTCGCGCCGCAGGCGTAGTTTGGGGCGGTGGGTGATGCGCGACGTATTCCGGCCGAACTGGTCGTCCCCGATGATCTGAGCGGGATCACCGCTGAGCAGTATCGGGCCTCGATGCGGCACTATCCGGCCGGCGTCACCGTGGTGACGATCGGAGCGGACTCGGGCCCCGTCGGCTTCACGGCGACGTCCTTCGCCTCACTGTCGCTGGAACCGCCGCTGGTGTCGTTCAACATCGCCCATACGTCTTCGAGCATCGAGGCCCTGCGCGCGGCCGACTCGGTCGTCATCCACTTCCTCGGCGAACACCAGCACCACCTGGCCCACCGTTTCTCCCGTACCGCCGCCGACCGCTTCACCGACCGCTCCCTGTGGACCACCCTCGACACCGGCGAACCGGTCCTGCACGGCACCCCCATCTGGCTCCGCGCCACCCTCCACCAACTCATCGACATCGGCGACCACACCCTCGCCGTAGGCCTGGTCACCCGAGTCCACGACGACACCAGGGAATCCCCGTCCGCCGCCCCCCTCCTCTACTACAACGGCAGATACCACCGCCCCACCGCCCTCGACACCTGACAACGCCGCTGCGCGAGCCGGGGCGCCGATCGGCAGGTCAGCCCCTGTCGCAAGCGATACCGTCACCGTCGGCGTCCAAGCCGGATCTGTAGCCGGGCTCGCCACGGTGGAGCGGCGCCGCGCCCGCGGCGCGCGCGGCAGCGCAGTTCTTGTAGGGATCACCGGGGCACATTCCCGATGGGGACAGAGCGGTGCGGCCGGACACGCACGTCCGACCGCACCGTGGCGGCTCAGCCGATGAGGCAGGGGGCGGCGCCGGTGAGGGCGGCGCCGGAGAGGGGGCGGGTTTCGGGAGTGGGGTTCCAGAGGCCGTCGGTGGCGGCGTAGGTCCAGGTGGGGCCGGATTCGACGAGGGTGGCGACGGCGGTGATCAAGCGGTCCACGTCGTCGGCGGTGGTGCCGAGGCCGATGCTGGCGCGCAGGGCGGCGTCGAGGCCGAGGGCCGCGAGGAGGGGGTGGGCGCAGAAGCGGCCGTCGCGGACACCGATGGCGTGTTCAGCGGAGAGGTAGGCGGCGACCTCACCGGGGGCATAGCCGGCCACGGTGAAGGCGACGATGCCGACACAGTCCGGGCTGTCGGACCAGATGCGGATCAGCTCGACGCCCGGGATCGCACCCAGCCCGTCGCGCAACCGGTCGGCCAGGAACCGCTCGTGGGCGACGAGCTCCTCCGGATCGATCGCGGCGAGCGCGTCGCAGGCGGCGGCGATGGCGGCCGCGCCGAGCACATTCGGCGAACCGGCCTCGTGCCGCTGCGGCGCCGCGGCCCAGTCGACCTGCGCCACACCGACTTCGCGCACCGCGCCACCACCGGCCAGGTGCGGCTCGCCGGCGTCGAGCCAGTCCCGCCGACCGACCAGCACACCGGCGCCGAACGGCGCGTACAGCTTGTGCCCGGAGAAGGCGAGGTAGTCGACGCCGGTCTCGCGCAGGGAGATCCGGCGATGCGGCGCCAGCTGCGCCGCGTCGACGAGAATCCGCGCGCCGCACAGGTGGGCGATGGTCGCCAGCCGCTCCAGCGGCAGCACCTCACCGGTGACGTTGGAGGCGCCGGTCACCGCGAGCAAAGCGGCGGGCTTGCTGCACAATTCGGCGACGACCCGGCGAATCGTCTCCTCGACGGTATCGGCGGCCCGCACGACCCGGCGCCCGTGCGCGGTCCACGGCAGGAAGTTCGCGTGGTGCTCGATATCGAGCACCACGGTCTCGCCGGGCACGCAGCCGGCCAGCAGGTTCAGCGAATCGGTGGTGTTGCGGGTGAACACGACGACCTGGTCGTCGGCGGCGTCGAGGAACCGGGCGACCGCGCCACGGGACGCCTCGTAGCACTCGGTGGAGATCCGCGAGGCGTATCCGGCGCCGCGATGCACGCTGGCGTAGTACGGCAGCAGCTTGGAAATCCGGTCGGTGACCTGCTGCAAGGCCGGTGCGCTCGCGGCGTAGTCGAAGTTGGCGTAGTCCTTGGTCCCGCCCTGCACGAGCGGAACCCGCAGGTCCGCACCGGAGACGGTGGCCAGGGCACAGGTGGGGTCGATTACTGCGGTCATGACGAAATCCCGTCGGCTCAGGGACTCGTTCCCGAAAAGGGTGCTGCGAGTCCGCGCTTGCCGCGCCCACTGCGGACGGCGGCCTGGTCGTCACCCGGAGCACCCCACCGCGGAGGAGGGTTGCCGACCAGCTAGCCGGGGCTTGTCGCTGGTACTCGTGACCTGTTTCGAGAGTGGCAGACGATCCGGCGAGCTGTCAACCACCCACGATCGGCCCGTCGGAACCGGTGGCACCCGCCGCGCTCGCGACGGCGACGACCCGCCCCACCGACCCGCGCCGTGACCGGTTCCGACATCCGAAAGGTAATCCTCACGGCCACAAAGGAATCGGACATCCCGGCCGAGACCCGATTGCCGCCGGATTGCCACCCGCCCGCGAATCGCCCAACAATCTGCCTCATCCATGATGGATGACCCAAATGATTGAGTTCCCCCACTATCTGTTAGGGTTGCCGATCATGTCCACGAACTCGAACCCCGTCCGCGGCCTGCCGCGCTATCCGGTGTACGCGCTCGGACGGCTCACCAAGGCACTGCACGCCGAGATCGACGTCCCGCTGCGCGATCACTGGGTGCTCACCTTCATCGAGGAGAACGCCGACCTGACGCAGAAGAAGGTCGGCGACGCCCTCGGCATCGACCGCAGCGAAGTCGTCCGGCTGATCGACGCGCTGGAACGCGCCGGCCTGGTCGAACGCACCCGCGACGGCAAGGACCGCCGCAAATACCGGCTGCGGATCACCGACGCCGGGCGCAAGCAGTGCAAGCGCACCGACCGCCTCATCGCCGACGCCACCGCGCGCGTGCTGGAGCGGCTCGATCCCGAGGAACAGCGCACCCTGCACCGGCTGACGCTGACCGCGCTCGGCGAATCACCGGATTCGCCGTCGTGATCGGCGCCGGCGGCACGCCTCGCGCTGCCGTCCGGCCACACCTTCTCCGAGTACCGTTGGCATCTGGTGACCATCCCGTTTGCCCTCCGGTAACCCGCCCGTGAAACAACAAACACCACCGATGGGGGTCGACCGATGAGAGGTGGACTGAGCGCCATGCTCGAGCCACGCACTGAGGACCCGGCGAGCCGGTTGCGTGATCCACTCCTGCGCGCCGATCTGGCCGCGCCGCCGCGCACCCTGGTAGACATCCTGACCAGCACCGCCCTGGCCCACCCCGACGCACCGGCGATCGACGACGGCACCGTCGTGCTCAGCTACATGGAGCTGATCGCCGCGATCGAGGCCAGGATGACCGAGCTGACCGCCGCGGGGGTGCGCCCCGGCGACCGGGTCGGCGTGCGGATGCCCTCGGGCAGCGCCGCGCTGTACGTCACGATCCTGGCCGTCCTCTACTGCGGCGCCGCCTACGTTCCCGTCGACGCCGACGACCCGGAGGAGCGGGCCCGGCTGGTCTTCGGCGAGGCCAGGGTGAGCGCGCTGGCCACGGCCGCGGGCATCGAGTCGGCCACCGCCGCCGCGGGCCGCACGCCCGCCTCGGACTGGAACACCCTGCCGACTCCCGCCGACGACGCCTGGATCATCTTCACCTCCGGCTCGACCGGCACCCCGAAGGGCGTCGCGGTCACCCACCGCAATGCCGCCGCCTTCGTCGACGCCGAGGCCCGACTGTTCCTGCAGCGCGCCCCGATCGGCCCCGGCGACCGGGTGCTGGCCGGGCTGTCGGTCGCCTTCGACGCCTCCTGCGAGGAGATGTGGCTGGCCTGGCGCCACGGCGCCTGCCTGGTCCCCGCCCCGCGCGACCTGGTCCGCACCGGCGCCGACCTGGGCCCGTGGCTGATGCGCCGCGAGATCAGCATCGTCTCCACCGTGCCGACGCTGGCCGCCACCTGGCCCGCCGAGGCGCTGGACTCGGTGCGCCTGCTGATCTTCGGCGGCGAGGCCGTCCCGCCGGAGCTGGCCGAACGGCTCGCCGGCGGCGCCGATCGCGAGGTGTGGAACACCTACGGCCCCACCGAGGCCACGGTCGTCGCCTGCGCCGCGCTGCTCGACGGCGGCATGCCGATCCGCATCGGGCTGCCGCTGGACGGCTGGGACCTGACGGTCGTCGACCCGCAGGGCAATCCCGTGCCCGAGGGCGAGACCGGCGAACTCGTCATCGGCGGCGTCGGCCTGGCCCGCTACCTGGACCCGGCCAAGGACGCCGAGAAGTACGCCCCGCTGCCTTCGCTGGGCTGGGAACGCGCCTATCGCAGTGGTGATCTGGTTCGCAACGATCACCAGGGTCTGATCTTCCTCGGCCGGGCCGACGACCAGATCAAGATCGGCGGCCGCCGCATCGAGCTGGGCGAGATCGACAACGCCCTCCAGCATCTACCCGGGGTCAGCGGCGCTGCCGCCGCCATCCGGACCACCAAGGCGGGCAACAAGATCCTGGTCGGCTACCTCACCGGCGCCGGCCCCGACTTCGACGTCAAGAAGGCCAGAGAGATTCTGGCCGAACAGCTTCCGGCCCCGCTGGTGCCCCGCCTCGCGGTCGTGCCCGACCTGCCGACCCGCACCTCGGGCAAGGTCGACCGCGACGCGCTGCCCTGGCCGCTGCCGAGCACCGAGGAACCGGCCCCGTCCGGTCTCGCGGGCACGGCGGCCTGGGTGGCCGGGCTGTGGGACGCCATCCTCGGCGCCGAGGCCGCCGATCTCGACGCCGACTTCTTCGACCTGGGCGGCGGCTCGCTGGCGGCGGCCCAGCTGGTCGGCGCGTTGCGCGAGCGGTATCCGCACGTCACCGTCGCCGATCTCTACGACCATCCGCGCCTGGGCTCGCTCGTCGAACTGCTCGACGGGAGCGCGCCGGTGGCGGCCGTCGACGTGCGCGTCGTCGCGCCGACGCCGTTGCGCGCGCAGATCACCCAGGTGCTGGCCACCCTCCCGCTGACCACCCTCACCGGCTTGCAGTGGGTCACCTGGCTGGCCGCGGTGTCGGCGATCGCGGGCTGGTCCGCCTCGCTGCCGTGGCTGCCGCGGCTGTCCTGGTGGTGGATCGTGCTGGCATTCGTGCTGTTCATCTCGCCGCTGGGCCGGATGACGCTGTGCGTAGCAGGCGCGCGCGTGCTGCTGGCAGGCCTGCGCCCCGGCACCTATCCGCGCGGCTCCTGGGTACATCTGCGCCTGTGGGCGGCCGTACGCCTGTCGGAGGCCAGTGGCGCCGAAAGCCTTTCCGGCGCACCGCTGATGGTGCCGTTCGCGCGGGCACTGGGCGCCAAGATCGGCAAGGGCGTCGACCTGCACACCCTGCCGCCGGTCACCGGCATGCTCGAACTCGGCGACGGCGCCAGCGTCGAACCCGAGGTGGATCTGTCCGGCTACTGGGTCGACGGCGACGTCGTGCACATCGGCGGTATCACCATCGGGGACGGCGCGGTGATCGGCGCGCGCTCGATCCTGCTGCCCGGCACCAAGATCGGCAAGAAGGCCGAGATCGCCCCCGGTTCCGCGGTATCGGGCAAGGTCAAGGCCGAACAGGAATGGGCGGGCTCGCCCGCGACGAAGGCGGGCAAGGCACCACGCCGCTGGCCCGATCACTCCCCCGAACGCGCCAGGCACTGGCTGATCGTCTTCGGCCTGTCCTCGATGGCGCTGGCCGCGATGCCCGTGCTCGGCCTGGCCGTCGGCGGCACCTTCATCGCCTGGTGGGTCCGCGAGGAGACCACCATCGGCGCCGCCGCGCTGCGCGGTTTCGCCATCCTGCCGGTGGCCACCCTGCTCAGCCTCGCCGTCTACGCCGCCGCGACCGTGATCGCCGTGCGCCTGCTCGGCATCGGCCTGCGCGAGGGCTACCACCCGGTGCGCAGCCGGACCGGGTGGCAGGTGTGGGCCACCGAACGCCTGCTCGATTCGGCCCGCACCTTCCTGTTCCCGCTCTACGCCAGCCTGCTGACCCCGCTGTGGTTGCGCCTGCTCGGCGCGCGGATCGGCAAGAACGTCGAGGCGTCGACGGTGCTGCTGCTGCCCAAGTTCACCGTGGTCGCCGACGGCGCCTTCCTGGCCGACGACACCATGATCGCCAGCTACGAACTCGGCGGCGGCTGGCTGCGCATCGGCGAGGCCAAGGTCGGCAAGCGCGCCTTCCTCGGCAACTCCGGCATGACCGCGGTCGGTCGGCGGGTGCCCAAGAACGGCCTGGTGGCGGTGCTCTCGGCCGCGCCGAGCAAGGCCAAGGCAGGCTCGTCGTGGCTGGGCAGCCCGCCGGTGCGACTACGCCGGGCCGCCGAATCCAGCGACACCTCACGCACTTTCGATCCGCCGCTGCGGCTGAAGGTGGCCAGGGCGATCGTCGAGACCTGCCGCTTGATCCCGGTGATGGTGACCTTCGCCATCGGCCTCGGCGTGCTGTTCGTGCTGGCCCTGATCGCCCAGCATTCCGACTACCTGGTCGCGGCACTGCTGTCCGGCCTGGTCCTGATGGCCGCCGGCGCGGTGGCCGGTGCCATCGCGGTGGCCGCGAAGTGGTTGCTGGTCGGGCGGATTCGGGCCGTGGAGCATCCGCTGTGGAGTTCGTTCGTGTGGCGCAACGAGGTCTCCGACGCCTTCGTCGAGACCGTCGCCGCACCCTGGTTCGCCCGCGCCGCCACGGGTACTCCCGTAATGAATCTGTGGCTTCGCGGACTCGGTGCCAAGATCGGCCGCGGGGTATGGTGCGAGTCCTATTGGCTTCCGGAGGCAGACCTCGTGACACTCGGTGACGGCGCGACCGTGGAACGCGGCTGTGTGGTGCAGACCCATCTGTTCCACGACCGCATCATGTCCATGGACACGGTGACACTGGACGCGGGCGCCACTCTCGGCCCGCACTGCGTCGCCCTGCCCGCCGCCCACATCGGCGCGGGCGCCACCATCGGACCGGCGTCCCTGGTGATGCGCGGCGACGTGGTCCCGCCGTCGACCCGCTGGTGGGGCAACCCCATCTCGCCGTGGACCGGTACCGCCTCGACGTCGGAGTCGAGGCAGCGCGGAGCCGCCTGATGCGGAGCAAGTTCTACGAGGAACCGATCGACGCCTACCTGCCGCAGAACGGCAATCGCGGCTACCGCGTGTCCAGGTACGAACTAGAGCTCGGCTACCGGCCCGCCAGCAATCGACTGACCGGGCGCGCGGTGATCATCGCGGTCACCACCGCGGTGCGGCCCTGGTTCACCCTCGATCTGTCGCAGGCGCTGACGGTGTCGAAGGTGTTCGTCAACGGGGCCAAGGCCGCGAAGTTCAGTCATCAGCAGGGCAAGCTGGCGCTCACCCCGCAGCAGAAGATCCCGGCGGGCGGCGTCCTGGAGATCACCGTCCAGTACGCGGGCACGCCCCGACCGGTACGCGGGCCGTGGGGCGAGGTCGGCTGGGAGGAACTCACCGAGGGCGCGCTGGTGGCCAGTCAGCCCAACGGCGCCGCCTCCTGGTTCCCGTGTGACGACCACCCGAGTTCCAAAGCGTCCTACCGGATCTCGATCACCACCGACAGCCCGTTCTACGCCCTCGCCAACGGCACCCTGGTCCGCAAGCAGGCCAAGGCCAGCCAGACCACCTGGGTGTACGAGGCGCCCGAGCCGATGGCCAGCTACCTGGCGACCATCCAGATCGGCGCCTACCGCAAGCACCGGATCGGCGCGCCCGGGGAGCCGGTGCCGATGCAGGCCGTCATCCCGCAGCGGCTGCGCGCCAACTTCGACCACGACTTCGCCCGGCAGCCCGAGATGATGGCGCTGTTCACCGAGAAGTTCGGCCCGTACCCGTTCGAGAACTACACCGTGGTCGTCACCGACGACGAGCTCGACATCCCGATCGAGGCACAGGGCATCTCGGTGTTCGGCGCCAATCACTGCGACGGCAAGCGCGGGTCGGAGCGGCTGGTCGCGCACGAGCTGGCCCACCAGTGGTTCGGCAACAGCCTGACACTGAAGCAGTGGCGTGACATCTGGCTGCACGAGGGCTTCGCCTGTTACGCCGAGTGGATCTGGTCGGAGGCCGCGGGCGGCCCGACCGCGGACCAGCTGGCCAGGGCGGCGCGCGCGAACCTGGCCCGTCAGCCGCAGGACATCATCGTCGGCGATCCCGGCCCCAAGGACATGTTCGACGACCGGGTCTACAAGCGCGGCGCGCTCACCCTGCACGCGCTGCGGCTGGAACTGCGCGACCACCTGTTCTTCGAACTCATCCGGGAATGGACCGCGCGCTATCGCCACGCCTCGGTGACCACCGAGGAATTCGTGGATCTGGCAGGCCATTACAGCGTGTCGCCGCTGCGTCCGCTGTTCGCGGTCTGGCTCGGCACGAAACCGCTGCCGCAGCTACCGCCGCTGGGCGGCCAAGCGCATCAGAAGACCAGGTAACGCTGCGCGAGTTCCTCGACGAGCGGATCGTCGGACGGCACCATCTCCAGCGCCTCGAGATCGTCGGCCACCGAGATGCTGCGGGAGTCGTCGCGTTCGGGGTCGGGGCCGTCCTCGGCGAGCTGACGCATCAACTTCTGTCGGACTCGATCCTTCAGTGAATCGCGCATGCCTCCAGATTGCCCGCCGATCCGCGCGCGCACCAGTATCAAACGGGGGTGAGCCAGGTTCCCCACGGCGTGTTGCGCAGGACGGTATAGACGGCGAGCAGACCGAAGAACGACCACACCAGCACCGGACTCAGCCCGGGTACGCGCCAGCGTTGTCCGCGCCGGGCGCGCAACAGCCAGTCGACGACGAACACCGCGAACGCGACGACCAGCGGCAACACCAGCAGATTGCTGTGCAGTGAATCGATGATCCGGCCGTCGGTGAGATTGTGCATCGCCCGCATCCCGCCGCACCCGGGGCAGTACACCCCGAGCAGCGCGTACACCGGGCACAGCCCGTAGGAACCCTCGACGTGCGGATCGCGGAAATGCAGCAGCGCGAGCGTGCCGACGCCGAGTCCGGCCGCGATCAGCGGCGGGGCGAAACGCTGCCAGGCCGGGCGTGCCGGTTCCCGGTGCGGGGCGCCGGAGAAATCGGCCATGACGGGCGTGCTGTCCACGCTCCTACGGTAGCCGCGCCCGCCCGGGGCCGCCAGCATGCCCGGATCGCGCTGCCACGCTGTAATTTTCCGGCGATCTCGGGCGATTTCACAATGACGGCGCGGCTGGTGACCCAGTTCACAACAAATGGGACACTGTGACCCGCTAACACTAGCTAGCACCCCAGCTCGCACTGTACGGTGGCCTACGACACAAAGGAGTGCCGACATGCTTGCAAAGTCGATGATGACGGTAGGCGTACTCACCGCACAGTTCCGTGCCGGGCTGCGTACCCGGAGCTTCGCGACAGCGAAACTCAACGCCCCCACCGTGGCCCACCAGGTCGTCCCGGTGACCACCGCGGACGGCGCCGACCTCCGGGTCCACGTCTACGGCCCCGAGACCGCGCCCACCCTGGTCCTCATCCACGGCTGGGCCTGCAGCATCGAATACTGGAACCCGCAGATCACCGCCTTCGCCGGTGAGTACCGCGTGGTCAGCTACGACCAGCGCGGGCACGGCGAGTCCACCCTCGGCACCGTCGCCCCCAGCGAGCACACCCTGGCCGGCGACCTCGCCGCCGTCCTGGACGCGACGCTGCGCCCGGGCGAGCAGGCGGTTCTGGCCGGGCACAGCATGGGTGGTCTCACCATCCAGGCCTGGGCCAAGCATCACCCCGAGCAGGTGTCCGAGCGCGCCGCCGCCGTGCTGCTGGCCAATACCGCCAACGGCGACATCCGCTGGGAAACCGATCTGCTGCCGGTGCTCAACAAGCAGCTCACCGTCGCCGAGTACCCGGTCACCGTCCTGGGCGCGCCGGTGCGCATGCCGCAGCCGGTCAGCGAGTCGCTGCTGTTCGCGCCGCTGCCGATCCCCGGCGGCTGGTTCACCGAGCAGCTGTTCCGCTACCGCATCCTCACCCCCGAGGCCACCGCCGAGGAGATCGACTTCGCGGTCGGCATCATCCGCTCCTGCCGTCCGCTCGCGCGTGGCCGTCACGCCGCCGCGATGGCCGACATGGACCTGTCGGCAGGCACCGCCAACCTGACCGTGCCGACCACGGTCCTGGCCGGCGCGCAGGACCGGCTGCTCCCGCAGCGCATGTCCCGCTCGATCGTCGACATCCTGCGCCGCACCGGCCACCTGGCCGATTTCCACGTGCTGCCGCACGGGCACCTCAGCAATATCGAGGACACCGCCGCCTTCGACGCGATCCTGCGTCAGATCATGCTGTCGGCCACCAACTCTCGGGCCACCCGCCGCAACGTCGCCGCCCGCTGACCCGAGTCGGTTCTCCTGAGCCGGTCAACGGCGCTCGACTCGGGAGAAACTCGAAGAATGGCCCCCGACCACCAGGTCGGGGGCCTTTTTCGAGCCCGGATCGAGTAGTCGACTACGCGGGACCCGCACCGATTCTCCGTGCCACAGTCACAACCCCACGGTTGTTTCGATGAGGAGGATCCGATGCGTACACCCCCCGACCAGGAGCCGCACGGCAACGGTCACCACGAAGAACCCGCCCCGGTCGAGGAGCCCGGCTGCGTGATCCCCGCGCTGCCGACCCGGCTGCTGGAGCGGGCGGCCGAAGTCGCCACGCTGCTCAATCCGGTGAACGCGCCGCTCACTCAGAGCGCGGCCACCGAGGGCGGCCTGCCGCAGGTCGCCGAACTGGCGGTGCTGACCTCGAAGTACTGGGGCATGCAGCGCCGCACCCTGTCGGTCAGCTTCATGGAGGCGACGGCCAGCGACCTGAAACAGCGCATTCTCACCCATATGAACGCCTGGGGCATCGGCGTCACCTTCGTGCTGACGAACGGCACCGGTCAGGTGCGCATTTCCCGCTCCGGCCAGGGCTATTGGTCCTATCTCGGCACCGACGTCCTGCTGATCCCGCAGCACCGCCCCACGATGAACCTGCAGGGCTTCACGATGGCCACGCCGGAGAGCGAGTACAAGCGGGTCGTGCGCCACGAGACCGGCCACACCCTCGGCTTCCCGCACGAGCATCTGCGCCGCGCGCTGATCGGCAGGCTCGACGTCGCCAAGACGATCGCGCACTTCCGTGACACCTACGGGTGGAGCGAGCAGCAGACGCGCTCGAATGTCCTGACCCCGCTGGACGAACGCTCGATCATGGCCACGCCGAACGCCGACCAGGACTCGATCATGTGCTACCAGCTGCCCGGCACGATCACCACCGACGGGCAGCCGATTCGCGGTGGCCTGGACATCAATGCCGCCGATCGCGTGTTCGCCCGTTCCATCTACCCGACGCTGTGGCCGTTCTTCACCGAGACCGCGGACTGGGACGAGGGCGAGGACGTCAGCGTGGAATCCGCGCTCGCACAGGCGCATGCCACGGCTGGTTGATCTGCGCGCTGGTCCGATCGGGAAACGGTTGGAGCTCGCGCCCGGCGACATCGCGCTGTTGCCCGCCGCGGGAGCCCGGGTGATCTCGGGCGCGACGGTCGAGGTGCTCGGCGTCTACCGGGACGCGACCCCGCTCCCGGACGGACGGGTGCTCGCGCCCGAAGGTCCGCCGGATGTGGTGGTGCTCGCCGCGCTGACGCCCGGCGACTCGACAGTACTGCTGATGACCGGCGATCCCTTCCACGGCGCGACGCCACGGGAGTTGTCGGTGACCGTCCAGCGAGGCTGAAAAGCGGTCTCGCCGTAGCCGAATCAGAAGAAAGGTGAAGTTCATGACCGCCGAACCACAAACGGGGCAGCTCGCTGCGGCGCAGGCCCCGGCCGTGCGCGAAGTGGGTGCGTACACCTCGGAAGATCATCGGGCCGAGCGCCCGGAAACGCCCGCGAGCGCGGGTGCGAGTGTGGCCGCGCCGTTCCACGAGGCCGCGAGTCTGCCGGCCCCACCACTCGAGCAGAAGGGGTAGTCCGATGCCTTGGTTGGCTTTTCGCAACAACTACCACCTGGTGGTTTCCGTCGCGGTCATGCAGGTGGACCCGGATTCCTGCCCCGGCCAGTACGGCGGCTGGGCGACGCACGGCTGGTGGAATCTGAATCCCGGCGAGTCGAAGACCGCGATCTGGACGAAATACGACGCCGCGTACTACTACGCCAGAGCGGGCAACGGCGCGTGGTGGGGTGACGTGAACGGCCCTCGGGTCTACGTCAATCCCTTCGACCGGTTCGACTCCTGCCTCCTGATCGGAACCTCCACGTGGGACATCGTGAACATGAGACGGGTGTTCGTCGGCTCGAATCTGCACAACACGCACACCGTGAATCTCAACCCCTGAACCCCGATCCGGAAGGTCCCGACCAGCAGGTCGGGACCTTTCGCGTTTCTCAGGGCAGCAGCAGTCCCCAGTACACCGCCCACAGCGTGAATCCGGCACCGCCGCAGACCAGCAGCGCCCAGCGGACCCGGCCGCCCGTGCCGACGCCGTCGAGCAGGCGTTGCCGCCGCGCCACGACGACGCCGAGCGCCACCACCGCGCACACCGAGACCAGCTGCAACGCCACCCAGGGCAGGGTGCGCCCGAACAGCAACGGGCCGAACGACGTCGCCTTGGTCGAGGCAACGAACACGAACAGGGCGATCGTGCCGAGTATCCCGATCCCCGCCGCCGTCACCAGGATTCGCCCTGGCAGGCCATGGGACAGTCGCCAGCTCCGGGCGAAGCCGGTCACCGCGTACCCGCCGAGCGCGAGAACGGTCCCGAGCAGCAGTGCCAACTGGACCCCGGTGGACTCCCACCACGCCAGGGGCGGCAACGGCGTCACCGAATGCCCTTGCGCCGCAGGTCGATCCGCCTGCGCGTGCGCCGATCCCGGCAACCCGTTCACCCAGTCACCCATGAGCTCGGCGTAGCCGGGCGCGAGGCCGGCGCCCTTGTCGAAGCCATCGGTCGTCGTGAAGGCGGCGTGCTGGGCATTCGGCAGTGTGCGCAGCGTGTAGTTCACCTTGCCGACCCGATCGAAGACCGCCTGGAAGTCGCGCAGGCTGTCGCCGGGCGGGGTCAGCCGGTCCCTGTCACCCCAGATCGCGAGTACCGGCTGCGGGATCCGTTCCAGCACCGGCACCGGGTCGTAGTCGGCCTGGGCGAACTGACCCGCCCCGGCGAGCTGGCGGATTCCGTTGCGCGCCAGCACCTCGATCATCGATCCGCGCACGCCCGCCGCCGCGAATCTGGTCTCGTTGGCCCAGGTCTGCTGGGCGGCGGGCGCGCCGGAATTGGCGCCGATGGTGATCAGGAACGCGACGTCGGCCGAGCGCGCGGCCGCCAGCGGCGCGACCCAGCCGCCTTCGGAGAGTCCCCAGAGCCCGACCCGGGCGGGGTCGACCTCGGGCCGGCCCCGCAGCGCGGCGATGCCCGACAGCGCGTCGTCGGCGAGCAGGGAGAAGTCGCGGTGGGCGGGCGTGTAGTCCTCAGCTCGCTTGGTATAGCGCAACGCGACGATGCCCGCACGCGCGAAAGCATCGGCGACCAGGGCGTATTGGGGACTGGGCGCGGTGCCGGAGCCGTGCACCAGCACGACGCCCGGCCGTCCCGTGGCGCCCGCGGGCGCGTGGACGGTGCCGGGCGTGGTGGTGCCATCCGAGCGGGTGATGGTGATATCGGTGGTGGCGGGGTCCTGCGCGGCGGCCGTGGGAGCGGTTGCGACGAGGGCCGCGATCAGGGTGGCGAGCAGTGCGATACGAAGCAACACGGTGAATCCCTACTCGCTGTCGGTCATCCCCGGTGCCGGGAACGCGATGAACCGGGTCAGCACCCGGCGCGCGCCGGGCCTGCCCGCGGCATGGGTGGCCTGAAAGCGTTTGAGCAGCGCGAGGTACTCCTCGCAAAAGGCGTCGAGTTCCTCGCGAGTGGCGTAGATCGCGCCGCGCGAGAACGGCATCGTGTCGGCCCAGTCGCCGAGCTCGGCGCGTTCGGCCCGGAACCGCCCGAACAGCTCGACATCCTCGGCGATGTGCTGGGCGACCAGCCCTTCCAGCAGCTCGCGCAGCTCCGGCGGCTGGTCCTTGTCGAGCCGGTAGCGCAGGTCCTTCGGCGGTGAGCGCCACCACCGCTCCTTCCCCTTCGCCAGCTCGGGCGCCTCCTCGATGAATCCGTGCTCGGCCAGCTGACGCAGGTGATAGCTGGTCGCCCCGGTGTTCTGACCCAACTGCGCACCGAGCGCCGTCGCGGTGGCCGGCCCCTTCTCGGCCAGCGCGCGCAGGATGCGCTGCCGGAGCGGATGCGCCAGCGCGCGCAGCGCGGCGGGATCGGCAATCTCCCTGGGCGGTACCTCGTCGGCCATACATGCACAGTACTCTTTGCATAATTTCTTGTGCAAAGAGAATGGTGCAACTAGGCGGCGTATCGCGAGTAGACGACCGAGCCGTCCAGCACGCGGGATTCCACCAGCCGCAACCGGGCCGCCACGTACCCCTCGGGGAACAGCCGACGACCGCCGCCCTGCACCGTCGGGTAAACGAACAACCGGTACTCGTCCACCAGGCCCGCCCCGATCAGGGCGTGACAGAGCCGAATGCTCCCGGTGACGACGATGTCGCGGCCCGGCTGCCCTTTCAGCGCCGCGACCCGCGCGACCGGATCCCCGGCCAGCACCGTGGAGTTCTCCCAGCCCGGCTCGGTCATGGTCGCCGACACGACGTATTTGCGCTGTCGGTTGAGCGACGCGGTGATGCCGGTCCGGTCATCGGTCTGCGCCGGCCAGAAGGCGCGGAAGTCCTCGAAGGTGCGCCTGCCGAGCACCAGCGCGTCCGACGCGGCGGTCTGCCGGTGCAGTTCGGCGAGTTGTTCGGCGTTGTCGGCCTGCGGGTCGAACCAGTCTCCGAGCATTTCGATCGCACCGTCGGCGGTGCTGTTCTGGGTGATCGCGAGTGTGCGCATGCCGACCTCCTGATCTCGACGACTCCTGGTGATGCAGACGGCATGAGCAGCGCGAATTCATCGGCGTGGCACCATCGAGGCAGCGCTCGACTCTGCCGTCGGACGGAGGCCGGTGTACGTCTACACGAACCTATCCGCCGCGCTGCGCGACACGTCGTCGCCGCTGCGCGAGTACCTGCACCAGCGGTTTCCGCACACCCGCGGGGTGCAGGCCGAGTATCGGCGCGGAGCCGGACCACTGCTGGTCGACACCGGCGGCGCCAACCCCGCCACCCTCGGCGCCGCCTTCGACTTCGCCGTGCGCTTCCTGCTGGTCCCCGACCACGAGCCGGTACTGCCGCTGCTCGGGTTCTTCGGCCATCCCCGGGAATCGGCCGTCGTGGCGTCGGTGATCGATACCGCCGGCGCGGCCGTCGCCCCGTCCGCGGTCGACGTCGACCTGCTCAGCCGCGCCTGCTGGGCCCTGGCCCTGTGCACCGACGTCTACCGCCGCGGCCTACTCCGCGATACCGCGCTGGCGAATCTGCTCACCACCGACCGCTTCACCGTCGACCACCTGCTCGCCCTCGCCCCCGCCGACGCGATCCGCCAACTCTGGGAACTGCGCGGCATCGCCGACCAGCACCTGCTCCCCCACCTGCGCCCACCCACCGTTCCCGGCCCCACCTTCGACGCCTCGGTGCTGTGCAACGCCGACGCCGACATCATCAGCGACGGCCTGCTCCTCGACCTCAAAACCCACCTCGGCCCGAAGAACCAGCGCACCGGCCACCGCGCCGACGCCCTCAGCGCCACCGACCTCTACCAGGTCATCAGCTACGCCCTCTTCGACCACACCGACACCTACCGCCTCACCGATGTCGGCATCTACTCCGCCCGCTACGGCCACCTCACCACCTGGCCCCTCCCCACCCTGCTGACCACCCTCGCCGGCGCACCCATCGACCTCACCACGGAACGCGACACGGTCTGGACCCTCCTCGGCGGGTGACCCGGATCAGTGCTGAATCAGGCCGCCGACCGCCACCGGAGCGACATGGCCGATCTCCGGCAGCGTCCGCGCCAGGGCGAGACCGATACCCTCGGCGGTCACGCCCCGCGCGAGCAGGACCCGCCCGTCCTCGATACACACGGCGTAGACCGCCAGCTTCCCGGACGCCGCGTGGGTCGCGAAGACGTACATCACCACCGGAAAGTGGCCGACCGGCGAGCGACTACCGCGTCGCCAGAAACCACACAGGCCCTTCCCGGATTCCCGGAAAGGGCCTGTGACCTCGGAGCCGCCTGGGGGAATCGAACCCCCGACCTTTTCATTACGAGTGAAGCGCTCTACCGACTGAGCTAAGGCGGCGTGCCGTTAGGCGACGCGAGTCTATCGCGGGAACGGCCGGAACGCGAAAACGGGTGGTCAGGTGGAGCGGGCGGCGATGAGGGTGGCGACCATGGCGGCGACGGCGAAGCGGGGTTTCACGTTGAGGTCCAGGGCTTCCCGGCACTCCAGCACGGCGTCGATGCTGCGGAGCAGGCCCTCGGGGCGGACGTTGGTGGCGAGGTCGGTGATCTCCGCCGCCATGTCCGGGTGGGTGAGGGTGATGGCGACCCCGCGGCCGGCGAAGCGCATGGCGAGAGCGTCGCGGTACATCCCGGCCACGTCGATGAGGGCGCGGTCGAGGGCATCGCGGCCGGTGCGGGTGGCGCGGGACTTCTGGCGGCGCTCGAGTTCCTTGAGCACGCCCGCCGAACCACGGGTGGCCGAGGCGGCGCCCTTGCCGGTGCCGCCCGCGCCCATGGCGGTGGCGAGTTCGTCGCGTTCGCGGTCGTCGCGTTCGGCGCTCATCTGCTTGGCTTCGTCGTCGGCCGACTTCACCAGCTCGTCGGCGGCGGCGTAGGCCGCGCCCGGCCGTTCGGTGGCGCTGACCAGGGCCAGCGCCCGCTGACGTCGCTTGCGCGCGTCCTCGTCGGTGGCGAGGCGACGTGCCCGGCCGACATGACCACCGCTCACCGAGGCCGCCCACTCGGCGGTCTCGGCGTCGAGCTGATCCCGCTCGCGCAGGACCTGCGCGATGGCGGGGACGGTCGGGGTCACCAAATGCACGTGCCTGCATCGGGATCGCAGGGTGACGGAGATGTCCTCCGGGTCGACGGTCGGCGCGCACAGCAGGAACACGGTGCGGTCCGGCGGCTCCTCGACGACCTTCAGCAGGGCGTTGGCCGCGCCTTCGGTGAGCCGGTCGGCGTCCTCGACCACGACGATCTGCCAGCGGCCGGTGCTCGGTCGCCGGGACGCGATCTGCACGATCGCGCGCATCTCCTTGGTGCTGATGCTCAAGCCCTCGGGAATGATCCGGCGCACGTCACCGTGCGTGCCTGCCATCGTGGTGGTGCACGCATGGCAGCGACCGCATCCGACGGCGTCGGGGTCGGTGCATTGCAGGGCGGCGGCGAAGCACAGCGCGGCGACCGACCGACCGGATCCGGGCGGACCCGTGAACAGCCACGAATGCGTCATCGCCCCGGTCACGACGCCCGCGCGGGCCGCCGTCGCGGCAGCCGTCAGTTCGGCCTCGACCACGTCCTGGCCGACCAGTCGATCGAAGACACCTGCCACGCGCTACACCCTAGCCGCGTGGTCCGACATCGATCCGGACGGCCGGACCGCCGCGGCCCGGACCGGCCGCCACGGCAGCGCTTGTTCGCCCATCATGGCCGCTGCGACGAACACCCGCGTGCCATCACAGCGGCGCCGAGAGACCGACCGCGCGGCCGAGACGCTCGCCTGGACTGATCCGACCAGCCGCCGGGAACCCGCCCCCTGTCCGCGCGCGGTGTCAGTCCGCGTCGGTACCAGCAGTTTTCGACGCCGCCTTCTTCGCGGGCGCCTTCTTGGCCGCGGTCTTCTTCGCCGCGGTCTTCTTGGCCGCGGTCTTGGTGGCGGTCTTCGTCGCGGTCGACGTCGCCGCCGCCTTCTTCGCCGGCGCCTTCTTGGCGGCCTTCTTCGCGGTCGTCTTCTTGGCCGCCTTCTTCACCGGACCACGGGCCCGGCGATCGGCGAGCAGCTCGGACGCGCGCTCGTCGGTGATCGACTCGACCTCGTCGCCCTTGCGCAGGCTGGCGTTGGTCTCACCGTCGGTGACGTACGGGCCGAACCGGCCGTCCTTGATCACCATCGGCTTGTTCGTCGCCGAGTCGTTGCCCAGCTCCCGCAGCGGGGCCGCGCTCGCCGCCTGCCGACCGCGCCGCTTCGGCTCGGCGTAGAGCTTGAGCGCCTCGTCGAGGGTGACGGAGAACAGCTGTTCCTCGGTCGCCAGCGAGCGCGAATCGGTGCCCTTCTTCAGGTAGGGCCCGTATCGGCCGTTCTGCGCGGTGATCTCCTCGCCCGAGGTCGGGTCGTTGCCGACCACACGCGGCAGCGAGAGCAGCTTGAGCGCGTCGTCGAGGGTGATCGTCGCCAGATCCATCGACTTGAACAGCGAGCCGGTGCGCGGCTTGACCTCGGCCGCTTTCTTGGCGGTCTTCTTCGCCGGCGTCGCGGCCGGATCCGGCGCGGGCGGCTCGGGCAGCACCTCGGTGACGTACGGGCCGAAACGGCCTTCCTTGGCGACGATTTCGTGTCCGGACACCGGGTCGACGCCGAGTGAGCGGCCCTCCTGAGGCGTCGAGAACAGCTTCTCGGCGACCTCTCGGGTCAGCTCGTCCGGCGGCAGATCGTCGGGCAGGTTCGCCCGCTGCGACACCGGATCACCGTCCGGGTCATCGGGATTGACGACCATCCGCTCCAGGTACGGACCGAAGCGGCCGACGCGGACCACGACATCGCGGCCCTCCTCGTCGACGAACATCTTGATCGAGTTCACTTCGCGGGCATCGATGTCGTCGAGCTGCTCGCCGACCATCTTCTTCAGGCCACCCGAGCGCGCCACCGAACCCTCGGCGCCGTGATCACCGCCGAAGTAGAAGCTGGACAACCAGTTTCCGCGCTGCTCACGGCCACCGGCGATCGCGTCGAGGTCGTCCTCCATCGCGGCGGTGAAGTCGAAGTCGACCAGTCGCCCGAAATAGGCCTCGAGCAGGCCGACCACCGCGAACGCCACCCACGAGGGCACCAGCGCGCTGCCGCGTTTGTAGACGTAACCGCGATCGAGAATCGTCTTGATGATCGAGGAGTACGTCGACGGGCGGCCGATGCCGAGCTCCTCGAGCGTCTTGATCAGCGACGCTTCGGTGTAGCGCGCGGGCGGATTGGTGCTGTGCCCGTCCGGGGTGAGCTCGACGGCGGTGACGCCCTGGCCCTCTTCCAGTGCGGGCAACCGGGATTCGGCGTCGTCGGACTGACCGCCCGCTTCCTCGTCGACGCTCTCGACATAGGCCTTGAGGAAGCCGGGGAAGGTGATCGTGCGGCCCGAGGAGGAGAACACGCACTCCTCACCGGTCCGGGCGGTGCCGGTGATCCGCAAGGTCAGCGTGGTGCCGCGCGCGTCGGCCATCTGCGAGGCGACGGTGCGCTGCCAGATCAGCTCGTAGAGCCGGAACTCGTCCTGGTCGACCTTGGACGCCAGCTGGCCAGGGGTCATGAACGTGTCACCGGACGGGCGGATCGCCTCGTGCGCTTCCTGCGCGTTCTTGACCTTGCGGGTGTACTGGCGCGGCGTCGGCGAGACGTACTCCGCGCCGTAGAGCTGCGTGGCCTGCGAACGCGCGGCCGCGATGGCCGACTCCGACAGCGTGGTCGAGTCGGTACGCATGTAGGTGATGTAACCGTTTTCGTACAGCCGCTGCGCCACCCGCATCGTGCGCTCGGAGGTGAAGCGCAGCTTGCGCCCCGCTTCCTGCTGCAACGTCGAGGTCATGAACGGCGGATACGGCTTGCGCGAGTACGGCTTGGCCTCGGCGGAGGAGACGACCAGGTCGGCGCCGTCGAGCGCCTCGGCCAGCCGGTTCGCGTAGGCCTCGTCCAGCACGACGACACCGGTGGCCGACTTGAGCTGACCGTCGGAACCGAAGTCACGACCGGAGGCGACCCGGTCGCCCTCGACCTGGACCAGGCGCGCGCCGAACGTGCGCGGGTTGGTCGAATCGGAGTTCTCGTCGACGCCGGCGTCGAGCTTGGCGGCGATGTCCCAGTATTCGGCGGAGCGGAACGCCATGCGCTCACGCTCACGCCGCACGATGACGCGGGTGGCCACGGACTGCACGCGGCCCGCCGACAGGCGCGGCATGACCTTCTTCCACAGCACCGGACTGACTTCGTAGCCGTAGAGGCGGTCCAGGATGCGGCGGGTCTCCTGCGCGTCGACCAGATCGTTGTCGAGTTCGCGAGTGTCGGCGGCGGCCGCGAGGATGGCCGGCTCGGTGATCTCGTGGAAGACCATTCGGCGGACCGGGACCTTCGGCTTGAGCGTCTCGAGCAGGTGCCAGGCGATCGCCTCGCCCTCGCGGTCGGGGTCGGTGGCGAGATAGAGCTCGTCGGCGTCGGCCAACAGGCTCTTGAGCTCGGAGACCTTGGCCTTCTTATCCGGGCTGACGACATAGATCGGCTCGAAGTCGTGATCGACGTCGACGCCGAGGCGGGCCCAGGACTGCCCCTTGTATTTGGCGGGCACGTCGGCGGCGCCGCGCGGCAAGTCACGGATATGACCCACCGAGGCTTCGACGGTGTAGTTGCGGCCCAGGTAAGGCGCGATCTTGCGGGCCTTCGTCGGGGACTCGACGATCACGAGACGACGCAGGGGACGCCCCTGGTCGGCTGAACTGCGGTCTCGTGTTGCCACCGGCGAACACCTTCCTTCTATATCCGCGCGTCGGGAGGTCCGCTCGGTGCGCGGCTGGGGCAGACGGCGCGACGTTCGGACATCGCCACCAGTGACGTTTATACCTTGCGCACTTGGGTAGCTGCGTCCACGGCGGCTGGCGCCGCGGGTTTCCGGCCTGCTCGGCCCGGAGAACTTCTGGGCGACCTTACCCCTGAAATGGCTCGTCCCCCACCTCCGCGTAGGAGGTGGGGGACGGGCGTTGTTTCGATTCGCAGCTCAGGAGAGCGCGCGAACGCCGGTGGCCTGCGGGCCCTTGGTGCCCTGGCCGACCTCGAACTCGACCTTCTGGTTCTCCTCGAGGGTACGGAAGCCCGTGCCCTGGATCTCCGAGTAGTGGACGAAGACGTCAGCGGAGCCGTCCTCGGGCGCGATGAAGCCGAACCCCTTCTCCGCGTTGAACCACTTCACAGTTCCCTGTGCCATTCTGTTCCTTCTCTTTCTTACCGGAACGGCGGACAACTGGGTTCGTCCACCGGGTCCGTTCCGACCGCTGTACTGTTGGTCCCCCTGCAAGGAAAGCCTGAGCACGGCGTTCGCAACATCGATCCTGCTGATGGTTTGGACTTTCGATCCGTCCCTCGAACACAGAAGCTTGCGACCGAGACCCAGTGAACCATGTCCACGAGCAATTCAACAGTCGAGTTACCGACAATTTGCAAAATTCTTGATCTTGCGAATGCGCAGGTGAGGGAGAGATTGGGTGAATCCGTACTTCCAGTCTGTTTGCTTCACGATAACCGGGTGAGCTTCCAGCAAACCTGCTGTGACCCAGGTCGCTATTGGGTTACGAAATCGCAGGTAGCGCTCGCCGCACACACACGTTTCACACTTCCGGCGTGGCGCGAGAGGGCGATGGGATGAATCCGGCAGAGCGGACCGAGGTCCAGCCGACGACTTCGGGCGAGAGCTACGGGCGATCGTTGCTGAATCGTGTCCTGGTCGAGGCTGCCGCCGGCGGCAACCCCCTGACCCATGTCGCCGAGCTGCCCGCCCGGCCCGCACGGACCACCGACTGGCCGGAATGGGTGCCATCCGCACTGGTCACAGCGCTGGACGCGGCCGGGATCGACCGGCCGTGGGAGCACCAGACCCGCACAGCCGAGCTGGCGGCGGCCGGAAAACACGTCGTCGTCAGCACCGGGACCGCGTCCGGGAAATCTCTCGGCTACCTTCTGCCGGTCCTCACCGCCCTGCACGACGACCCGCGAGCAACCGCGCTGTACCTGTCCCCCACCAAGGCGCTCGGCGCCGATCAGCTGCGCGCGGTCGGCGGGCTGATCCACGACAATCCCCTGCGGGAGGCCCATCCGGCGAGCTACGACGGTGACACCCCCGCCGAGATCAGGCAGTGGGTACGGGCCAACGCCCGGTGGATCTTCACCAATCCCGACATGCTGCACGTCGGGATGCTGCGTTCGCATCAGCGCTGGGCGCGCGTGCTGCGCAATCTTCGCTACGTGGTGGTCGACGAATGCCACTCCTACCGGGGCGTGTTCGGTTCGCATGTCGCCCTGGTGCTGCGCAGGCTGCGCAGGCTCGCCGCGTTCTACGGCGCCGACCCGGTGTTCGTCCTGTGCTCGGCCACCAGTGCCGACCCCGGGGCTTCGGCGACGAGGCTGATCGGCGCACCGGTCACCGCCGTCACCGCGGACGCCTCGCCGCACGGCGCCAGGACCGTCGCCCTGTGGGAACCGCCGTTGAGCACCGCGGTGACCGGCGAGAACGGCGCGCCCGTGCGCCGCACCGCGACCGGTGAGGCCGCCAAGATCATGGCGAGCCTGGTGACCGAGGGCGCCAGGACACTCACCTTCGTCCGCTCGCGCAGGGGTGCCGAACTGATCGCGCTCGACGCCCGCCGCGTCCTCGCCGAACGAGCCCCTGAGCTGCAGGAACGGGTCGCGGCCTATCGCGCCGGCTACCTGGCCGAGGACCGCCGGGAGCTGGAGCGATCGCTCTCGGAGGGCACCCTGCTCGGCGCCGCCAGCACCAACGCGCTCGAACTCGGTGTCGATATCGCGGGCCTCGACGCCGTGGTCATCGCGGGTTTTCCCGGCACCGTCGCCTCGTTCTGGCAGCAGGCCGGGCGTGCGGGCAGGCGGCTGCAGGGTTCGCTCGTGGTGCTGGTCGCCACCGACGATCCGCTCGACACCTATCTCGTCCATCACCCGGAAGCGCTGCTGGACCGGCCGATCGAGGCCACCATCACCGACCCCTACAACCCCTATGTCCTGGGGCCGCAGCTGCTCTGCGCGGCCATGGAGTTGCCGCTCACCGACGACGAGGTGACCGAGCTCGGCGCCGGTGCTGTGCTCGCCGACCTGGCCGAAGAGGGATTGATCCGGCACCGCCCCGGCCCTGGCGGCGGGCCGGGACGGTGGCACGTCACCGCGCACACCCATCCCCACGACGCCGTGGACGTGCGCGGCGGACTCGGCACGCCGGTGGCCATCGTCGACGCCGAATCCGGGCGCCTGCTCGGCACGGCCGACGCGGGCCGGGCACCCGCGACCCTGCACAACGGCGCCGTGCACCTGCACCAGGGCGAGACCTACCTGGTCGACGAACTCGACCTCGACGGTGGCGTCGCCTTCGTCAACGAGGTGGACCCCGGCTTCACCACCAGTGCTCGTCAGGTCACCTCGATCACCATCGACGCGGTGACCGAGGAGCGCGTCTTCGGCGCCGTCACCACCGCATCCGCGCAGGTCGCGGTCACCAATCAGGTCGTCGGCTACCTCCGCACGCTGGTCACCGGCGAGGTGCTCGACCAGGTCGAACTCGATCTGCCCGCCCAGACGCTGCACACCAAGGCCGTCCTCTATACCGTCACGCCCCGACTCCTGGCCGCCGCCGGGATCTCCGACGACGAGCTCCCCGGCGCTCTGCATGCCGCCGAACACGCCGCGATCGGCATGCTGCCGCTGGTCGCCGGCTGCGACCGCTGGGACATCGGCGGCGTCTCGATCGCCGAGCACCCCGACACCGGCGCGCCGACCGTGTTCGTCTACGACGGGCAACCCGGCGGCGCGGGCTTCGCCGAGCGAGGATTCGCCCGGCTGGACGACTGGTTGGCCGCCACACTCGGCGTCATCCGCAGTTGCGGGTGCCAGGACGGGTGCCCCTCGTGCGTGCAGTCACCCAAGTGCGGCAACGGGAACAATCCGCTGGACAAGGACGCGGCGGCCCGGCTCCTGGTCGCCGTCCTCGGCGAGTTGCGAGCCCACTCCGGCACAGCGGCGAAGTCGTGATACCGCCGCGCCGGTGACGTGACCGGCGCTACACCTCGCTTCAAGAATGCTGGTCGCCCGACCATTTTTGCGTTGACCAGCGAGGACGCCGACGCCGCCCGTGGTATCCCGATTAAAAAGGATAACTCTTCTGTTAACTGGTGCATTGCCGACGGACGCCCCGGAGTAGGCCACATCATTATTTTCGTTTAGTTCTCTCCTCATAAAAGAATGTGCATGAAATTCAGGGAATAGAGCTCGGCGGAATTGTGGATTAGTTCGGTGCGGAACAACCACCGACCAGTGATAACACTTCCGCGTCACCCACTCTCGTCCACCGGTCCAGCGCGTGCCGCGGCCGCGATGGTGCGCGCGCCGAACACTCCGAATGACGCATTCGCCTCCACCGCGACCACGACATCCCACTGCTCGGCAACACACCGCGCCACCCGCACACCCATCCTCCGCCCGACCTCCACGGCCTCGGCGCACGCCGCCTCGGCCCCCTCGGCCAGCACACTCGCCGCACCCAACGCGCCGAGATCGGCCGCCGCCTGCGCCCGGTGCCGACCGACCACCACCGCGCCCACCTGACCGATCACCAAGGTCAGCGCGATCAAGGCCGCGAGCGCCGTGCACGCGAACACCGTCGCCCCGCCGGCATCACCGGCCGGGACCCGCACTCGCGCGCCGGTCATCGACCGACTCCCGGCTCGGTGGTCGCGACCGCCTCGGCGCGCAGCCGCAGACCGGGCAACAACGCGGTTCGCGCGGTGACCACCGCCACCATGCGGTCTCCGTCACCCCGGACCTCGACTGTCGCACCGGGCGGCGCGACGCTCCGAGCCGCCGCGAGGGCGTGCACCGCGTCGCCACGGGCGGCCAACCTCGCCGCCTCGCGTGCCGCGTCGACACAACGCACCTGGGTCGATGCGGCCAGCAAGGCTCCGACGCACAGCACCACCGCGCACACCAGCGCGGCGAGCGCGATGGCGGCCTCGACCGTCACCGCACCCGCTTCGTCACCGAGAATACTTGTGCCGCACCGTTTTACACATTCGTGTTGAGCGCCTTGTCGATGATCTGGGTCAGCGCGTTGACGATGCTGTCCCCCGTCACCACCCCGTAGAGCACCGCACCGAACGCCGCGGCCGCGATCGTGCCGATCGCATACTCCGCGGTGGACATACCGTCGTCGTCGATCAGCAGGCGCGTGATCCGCGTCCGCGCTCCTATATATACGGCGCGTACGAACGTCATCGTGATCCCCTCTCCTTCCACACCACCCGGCCGATCCGTGTGGTGACGATTCGTCGGCCCTGTCGAGGCCGGTCACAGCAGGCCGCCGTCGCCGAGGACCCGATCCGCCAAGCCGATCACGACTGGGACGATGCCGAGGCAGACGAAGGCGGGCAGGAAGCACAGCCCGAGTGGCCCGCCGATCAGCACACCCGCACGTTCGGCCCGCGCGACCGCGGCGTCCGCCACCGCCTCACGCCGCTGATCCGCCAGCTCCCCGACGGCAGCCGCGAGTGAGGAACCGGAGCGTGCGGAGCGCCGCGCCATCCGTGCCAGCGATTCGACCTCGTCCGCACCAGCCGACCCCACCGCATCCGCCGCGGCCCGTTCCCAAGCCGTCGCCGCATCCGCACCGAGGGCCAGCAGATCAGCCGCCCGGAGCAGTGCGGCCCGCAACACCGGCGGCGCCGTCCCCGCACCAGCCCGCGCGGCCGCGGCCAAGGGCAGCCCCGCCCGGAGGCACGCCGCCAGCAGATCGAAGGCCGAAGCAGACCCCAGCGGGTCGGGCTTCGCCTTTCCCCGCCCCACCTCGCGCGCCGCGGTCGGTGCCCGCCCGAGTGCCCGCACCCGTCGGCTCACCGCCACTCGACCGGGCAGCAATGCCACCGCCATCGCGGCGACCAGGAGCGCGGCAGGCGATGGCGGTCCTTCCGAGTAGTACACAGCAGTCCCTCCCCACGATGCATTCGTTTCGTACTGCTGGCACGTGCGCTGAACACACACGCCAGCAAGGCATTACGCGCTGGTCCCGCGACGCCACCTGAGCCGGTCGGCGTGGCGCTCAGCGATGTCGCTGGACCACAGGAGCCCCGAATTGCGCTGGTGTCGGGTGCGATCTCCCAGGTCGAGCTGTTCAGCTCCGGTCACGCCGCGCCCCTCGACGGCTCTGCCCGAACGCATTTCGCCACAAGACGCTCCGTTGCCTATGCGGACCGCGATGCTGTCGTTTCTCTCGAGGCTCGTGCGCATAAGAGCCGCGTCCCACGGGCCTCCGATCCTGATCACCGTGATCGCAGGCCGCATCCCGCGTTCCACCGCCGTGGCGATCGGTTCCCGAGGAGGGCGTCGGCGTCGATATGTGCGGCCGAGTGTGGCGACGGGGGCGGTCATGCCGTTCCCCGTCGGGTGATGACATCTGTCCATAGCAATCCACAGCAGGCCAGGCCGGCGCCTAGTGGTAGGAGCAGTTCGCCGACGGTGGAGCCGAACAGGACCGAGAGCGGTGCGGCACCCATCAGCTGGCCGAGGCCGATGCCGACCAGGGGTAGACCGGCGAGGACAGAGGCCGACGCCCGAGCTCCGGCGAGGGCTGCCTCGGTGCGGTCGCGGAATCGGATGCGGCCGAGGAGATCGGTCCTAGCCGCGGACAGCAGCTCTGCCAAGGCGAGACCGTGCTCCTCGGCCACCCGCCAGGCGGTGGCGACGCGCGACAATTCCTCAGCGACCGGTGATTCCGGGTGCAACCAGCCATCGGCTCCCGAGCCGCCGAGCCGGCTGCGGCCCGCGCTGATCGCCAGCACCCGAGCCGCTTCCCCACGGGACTCCGCGGCCGCGGCTTCGGCGGCAGCACTCGGATGCGCACCGACTCGCAGCTCACCGACGACCGCCTCGAGACCGGCCAGCAGATGGCCGCACTCCGCCCGCCGAACGCGCTCACCACGACCGCGCCGATTCCGTACCGCGACGGTGACGCCCACCATCAGCACCGCCAGCCCCGTCCCGACTCCCCACGCGAAGGCCATGCACCCCAACCCGATTCCCACACACCAGGTCACCGGTATCCGTCGCACCGCGCGCGCACCGCCCACATCGAACAACCGCCGAAAGCGCCGCCGATCGCCCGCCGCGGGAAGCATCAGCACCGCCGCCGCGCAACAGAGCAGTCCGACCACCATCGCTACCTCCGTACCGTCCTGTCGCATGGCACCGCTGACTGTTTCGCGTCGATCCCGCCTCGGACACCAGCGCCACTTCGCCCGCCGACGAGGGCGGAGCACTCCCCTGCACCATGGTCAGGTCCGGTGCAGTCCCCTGCGCCAACCCACCGGCCGGCACCGCTTCCGCCTCCGCGAACGCCACATCGATGGCGAACTCGACCTGGTGATCTGGGCCGACGATCCCCGCACCCGGGCGATCCGGACCGTCGATCTCCTCACCCGAGCGAACCGAGCCGCAGAGCTCCATACCCGAGCGATTGGGCCCTCCGACCTCCCCGTCCGAGCAATCCGGAGCACCGGCCCCCACGCCCGAACGACCCGGCCCGCCGACCTGCACGTCCGAGCGATCTGGCCCACCGGCCTCCTCGCCAGGCGAAGCCGTACACAGACACACGCTCGATCCCGTCGATGGAGAACTCACCTGATCGGCGGGCAGCACCACAGCAGGTTCGCTGCCACCTCGCCGACCGCGTCCCCAAAGCCTTTTAGACCGTGTCACTTCGGCTAACACGCGAACGGCCCGCGACACCACTCCACGCAGCCGAACCGATTTCCTGGTTCCACCCGCACGACGACCTCGCACCCCGTCGGCTCGCACCGACCCATGGTCTCCAGCCCGTGCGAATCCGGGGTCGGCGCGAACCGGCCACATACCGGCACCTGTGGCCGATGACCCGGGCACACAACGAGACCCAGCCGACGTGCTGACCCGCGCCGGGCCGCGAGCGCGGACCGAATGATTCCGGGCCTGCGAAGACGTGCCACTTCCGCCGGTCGGCGGAACAGCGGCACCCGCGTCGGGTAGGTCGACCGCTTGTCCTCGACCCGTCGCCCCGCGGAGACCACTGCCCGCCGGCGACGTGCCGCCCCAATGCACCGGCCACACGCCGACGCTCGTGCACGGCATCCCAGCCACCCGCCGATCGCTTGTTGAGCCAAGGTCCCGGGCCGAGCGATCGTCGACCTTCGAGAACACATCGGTCTCGCGAACCGGCCACGTCTCGGCATGCGCGCCAGCGGGTTCATCGCCGCTGCGGTCGGCGGGCTCGCTGACGGTGCTGCCGCAGCACAGTGCGTGGGCTAGGTCGTCGCGTCGGGCCGGGCTCGAGTCGTCGACCTGCGGGGAACCGCCGTCGATGCGGACCGGCCATGCTCCCGCGCCTGTGGTTCTCATCCGAGTCGCACCTCGATCAGGCGGGCGAGTTCGGCGGCGGCGGGAGTGGGGGCGTCGTCGGAGCGCCAGGCGGGGGTGATGCGGATGCCGGTGGTGGCTCGTTCGAGGACACCGATTTCACGGAGGCCGCGGGTGCCGTCGGCGCGGCGGTGGACATGGAGGACGACCTGGACCGCGGCGGCGAGCTGGCTGTGCAGGGCGGCGCGGTCCA
This sequence comes from Nocardia canadensis, assembly GCF_032656385.1. Classification (NCBI taxonomy): domain Bacteria; kingdom Bacillati; phylum Actinomycetota; class Actinomycetes; order Mycobacteriales; family Nocardiaceae; genus Nocardia; species Nocardia canadensis. The sequence continues at coordinate 198,376 of NZ_JAVCWB010000002.1, read as the reverse complement.
TGCCGCCGAGGGCGGCGAGGGCTTCCAGCCGGGCGGGCACCTCCTGCGGGGAGTTCGCGTGCACGGTGCCCGCGCCGCCGTCGTGGCCGGTGTTGAGGGCGGTGAGCAGGTCGACGACTTCGGCGCCGCGCACCTCGCCGACGACAATGCGGTCGGGGCGCATGCGCAGCGACTGGCGGACCAGGTCGCGCACCGTCACCGCGCCGACGCCCTCGACATTGGCGGTGCGGGCGACCAGCCGCACCACGTGGGGGTGGACGGGGGCGAGTTCGGCGGCGTCCTCGACGCAGATGATCCGCTCGGCCGGATCCACCGCGGCCAGCAGCGCCGAGAGCAGCGTGGTCTTGCCCGCGCCGGTGCCGCCGACGACGAGGAAGGCCAGCCGGGCGCGCACGATGTCGGTGAGCAGCCGGAGCGCGGACGGCGGGACCGATCCGGCGGCCGACAGGGCGGTCAGGCCCTGGGTGGCGGGGCGCAGGACGCGCAGGGACAGGCAGGTGCCGTCGTGGGCGACGGGCGCGAGGACCGCGTGCAGGCGGACACCGAAAGCGTCGCCGAGCGTCGCCTCGGTACCGGCGAGCTTGCCGTCGACCCAGGGCTGGGCATCGTCGAGCCTGCGGCCCGCGGCGAGGGCGAGCCGCTGGGCGAGCCTGCGCACCGCGGCCTCGTCGGCGAACTGCACCTCGGTCCGCTCGAGTCCGTGACCACGGTCGATCCACACCGAGTCGGGTCCGGTGACGAGCACATCGGCGACCCGGGGATCGTGCAGCAGCGGCTCGAGCAGACCCGCTCCGGTCATCTCCGTCTGCAGCAGACGCAATGCGCGCAGCAGGTCGGTGTCGGCGAGCACGCCGCCCGCTTCGGCGCGGATCGCGGCGGCCAGCTGCGCCGCGTCGGGGGCGCCCGCGTGCTCAGCGAGCCGTTCCCGCACCCGCTCGAGCAGGTCGACGGTGACGAAGGTGGTCATCGCGGCGCCCCCACCATCGACAACACGGCGTCGGCGGCGTCGCGCAGCGGACCGCGCCTGCGCACGCTGAGCCCACCACGTTCGAGCCGCGCGGCCAGTCCGGCCTGCCCCCGCACCGCGGCCAGCAGCGGCAGTCCGAGCACCTCGGCGACTTCGGCGCCGCGCAGTCCGCCCGGCGCCGGTCCGCGAACCACCAAGCCGCGATTGGGATTTCGCTCCCCGAGGTAGGCCGCGACGACCTCGGCCGCGGCGACGGCGCGCAGCCGTGCGGGGACGACGAGGACCACCAGATCGGCGGCATCGACCATCGCGTCGGCCGCGGGGCCACGTTCACTGGAGACATCACAGACGACCAGATCCCCTGCGGCTCTGCCGGATTCGATGACCGCACGCACCGCGCCGGGAGTGAGCTCGGTCGGTGGCAGGCCCGCGCCGTGCCGTCCGCACGACAGCACCGCCAGCCCGGCCGTGGCGGCGGGCAGCGCGTTGTGCAGCGCCGCCGCGGAGACCCGACCGTCCTCGATGACCAGATCCGGCCAGCGCAATCCGGCGACGTTCTCCATCCCGAGCACCAGGTCGATGCCGCCGTCGAGCGGCGCGCCGTCGATCAGCACCGTGTCCGGCCGCAATCCGCGAGCGGCCGCGCGCAGGGCGATGGCCGCAGCGAGAGTCGAGGCTCCGGCGCCGCCGCCTGCCCCGGCGACCGCGACTACCACGCCTTCCCCGGTTCTGGACTCGGCGTGCTCGGCGAACTGCTCGACCAGCGCGACCGCGCAGGCTGGCAGCGCGACGACTCTCTCCGCACCCACCGCCGTGGCCGCCTGCCAGTCCGGTACCGCGGGTTCGCCCTCGGTGACGAGCACGATCCCCGGCCGTCGCGGGCAGCCCGCCGCGGCGGCGACGGTGGCGGCGGCGGTGTCGAGGATCACCAGGCCCGCTCCTGACCACGCGTGCCGCCCGACAGGCATGCTGCGCTCGTCGGTGACCCGCTCGGCGGCCGCGGCGACCCGGCGCACTTCGGCACGCAGCCTTGGGTCACGCACGAGCACCAGAGCGGGAGCGAGTCCGGCGGTTGAGGGGGCCGCGAGGAGGTTCATGCAGCTCAGCGTGGCCGAGCCCGACACTTCTCAACAGCGGCCACACGGCGATTGTGGATAACTCGGGGGTGTGGAGAACTCGGGCGATCTACCCGGAAATAGAGGACGGCCCCAGCCGGGGGGGAGGAGGCTGGGGCCGTCGGGTTCAGCCCCGGGGGGTCGGGCTGAACGCGCCTGGACCATGTCCAGGTGCCAGCAATACTACACCCATCCCCCGGCGCAGGCGCAAGTAGCGTTCGCCACCATCTTTCGGCGATTCGCGGCCTCCGGCGTCCCCGGGGCAAACTCTCGAGCCGCCCCGGACGGGCGGTTCCTGCGCGCCGCGGGCGGCGTGCCTATTCTGTTGTCGTGACGGCCGAACGTGACCAGACTCCGCTTCCGGACACAAGACTCGCCGCGTCGGGCCGAGCGGCGGTGCCGGGCGGACGCGTCGCGGCCTTCTTCGATCTCGACAAAACGGTGATCGCGAAGTCGAGCGCGTTCGTGTTCAGCAAACCGTTCTACGCCCAGGGTCTGCTCAACCGCCGAGCCGTGCTGGAGAGCAGCTACGCGCACTTTTTGTTCCTGCTTTCCGGGGCCGATCACGACCAGATGGAACGAATGCGGGCAAACCTCGCCAACATGTGCGCGGGCTGGGATGTCGAGCAGGTGAAATCCATTGTCGCCGAGACGCTTCACGATCTCGTCGACCCGCTGATCTACGCCGAGGCCGCCGATCTGATCGCCGACCACAAGATCCGCGGCCACGACGTCGTGATCGTCTCGGCCTCCGGCGAGGAGATCGTCACGCCGATAGCCGAGGTGCTCGGCGCCTCGCATACCGAGGCGACCAGGATGGTCGTCGAGGACGGCAAGTACACCGGCGACATCGAGTTCTACTGCTACGGCGAGGGCAAGGTCGCCGCGATCGAGAAGCTGGCGGCCACAGAGGGTTACGACCTGTCCCGCTGCTACGCCTACTCCGATTCGGTGACCGATCTGCCGATGCTGAGCGCGGTCGGTCATCCGACGGCGGTCAACCCCGACCGCGCGCTGCGCAAGGAGGCCGTCGCCCGGGGCTGGCCGGTGCTCACCTTCTCCAATCCGGTGTCGCTGTGGTCGCGCTTCCAGGCGCCGTCGACCACCACCGTGGCCGCCACCGCGGCCGTCGGATTGAGCGCGATCGTCGCCGGCGCGATCAGCTATCGACTGCTGCGGAAACGTCGCTGACCTGCGAATCCCCAGCATGAATCGCCCGCCGACACGCCCGAAAATAGTCTTATCCGGTGATGCCATCGATACGCTTGCTGTGAGTGCCATCACAGTGTAAGAATGGAGTCACGGAAGGACGGAAGGCCAAGACGGAGCCGGAAGAGAAGGTTTCGCCTCCCATCCCACCCTTCCCAGCACGGACGCCAGGCACCCACGCGGAGCGCGCCGCGACAAGGGCAGAAGAGTTGTGGGCCTGCGAAATTCGGGCAGTCGTCGGCGAACGCCTCGCACAGGTTGCGGGGATGAACCGGCGGGGTTCGGATGATCGCCGAGGCCACCGAACACAACCCACCGAGCACGCTTGGTAACCGGGTGTTCCGTGCTAGCGGGCGGTGAGGCCGAGTAATCGGCACGCCGCCCGTTTCGATGTGTGGGGAAGCCTCAGCCCGCGGCCGCGTCGGCGATCGAGTTCGCCTCCCTGGCACCGTCTTCGAGCGCGCCCGCGCAGAACAGCACCCAGCCGCCGACCCCCTCCGGCGTGCCCATGCCGAACCCGGCCGCCGCGTCCAGGTAGGCCTGGCGACGTCGCAGCCAGAACACCTCCGGTACGCCGAGGCTACGCGGGTCGAGCCCGCTCGACACCGTCACCAGGCGCGACGCCGCCCGCGCGACGACACCGTCGGCGGTGCCGAAGGGCCGCAGCGACAGCAGCTCACCGTGCACGACCGCCGCGATCACCGGCGCGGGCGCCTTGCTCGCCTGGACGGTCTGCACCAGCATGTCCAGCCGCTCGGCGACGCCGGGCGTCGCGCGCGGCCTGCCGAGCTCCTGCTCGTCGGCGACCAGGTCGGCGGCGGCGAGCAGATGCAGCCGGGCCAGCGCCTGCAGCGGCGCGCGCTGCCAGGTGCCGACCAGGTTCGTCAGCGCGTCACCGTCGAGTGCCTGGCCGACGCGCAGCGCGCCGGCCAGCACCGGATCACCGACCTTCCCGTCGGCGGGCAGGTCGGTGCTCGCGCCCTCGATGGCGGCCGAGGACCGCGCGGCGCGCACGGCCGCCTCGGCGGCGGTCGTCGCCCAGCCACGGCGGTTCGACTTGTGCCGATGCACCGCGGCGAGCGCGTCGCGGGCCTTGTCGGCGGCCTCACGCACGCCGGGCAGGTCGACCAGGGGCTGCAGCGGATCAGTCACGGCATACGAGGCTACCGGCCGACCACCGCGCCGCCGACGACCACGTGCAGTCCGCGCACCCCGGGCCAGGTGCGGTCCGGCCACAGTTCCTCGGCCAACCGCTTGGCAGCCGGGGTCAGCGCCCGGCGCCTGCGCGATTCCAGCTCGGCCTGCCGTTCGGCCTGAATGCGATCCATCGGCGTCTCCTACCCCTGCGATCCACACCGCACCACCTCGGACCCCGCTCACGGTACGCCGGTGAACTGCGCGGACGCGGCGTTTCGCCCGGCTGGAGCCGGACCGGGAACGCCCGCCGAACCTCACCCCGTGAGCAGCTCCCGTCCCGGAATCGCCTCCAGCAGCGCCCGCGTGTAGTCCTGCGCGGGCGCCGCGAACACCTCGTCGGTGGTCGCGGTCTCGACGACCTTGCCCGCCCGCATGACGAGCACGTTGTCGGCGATCTGCCGGACCACCGCCAGGTCGTGGGTGATGAACAGATACGTCAGGCCCAGCTCGGCCTGCAGATCGTTGAGCAGGGTGAGGATCTGTGCCTGCACCAGGACATCGAGCGCCGAGACCGCCTCGTCGCAGACCACCAGCTCGGGCGAGAGCGCCAGCGCCCGCGCGATCGCGACCCGCTGACGCTGCCCGCCCGAGAGCTCGTTCGGATAGCGGCGCAGCACCGACGACGGCAGCGACACCTTGTCGAGCAGGTCCCGCACCGCCTTCTCCCGTTCGGCCGGGGTACCGATCTTGTGCACCCGCAGCGGCTCCTCGATGGTGCGGAAGATCGAGTACATCGGGTCGAGCGAGCCGTAGGGGTTCTGGAAGATCGGCTGCACGCGGCGGCGGAAGGCGAACGCGCCCTTGGTGTCCAGCGCGGCCACGTCCTTGCCGTCGAAGACCACGCTGCCCGCGGTCGGTTCGAGCAGGCCGAGCACCAGCTGGGCGATGGTCGACTTGCCGGAGCCGGACTCGCCGACGATCGCGGTGGTCGTCCCCCGGTCGACGGAGAAGCTCACGTCGTCGACGGCCACGAAGTCCGTGGACTGCCACGGCCGCTTGCCGCGAATCTTGAACGCCTTGGTCAGGTTCCGCACCTCGAGCACGGTGTCGCCGACGTTGTCGCCCGCCTCGGCCACCTCCACGGCCTGCGCGCGCACGGCGGCCCGCTGCCGCGAGGACGACATCCGCTGCGCCGCCAGCGACGGCGCCGAACTGACCAGCTTCTTGGTGTAGGCGTGCTGTGGATCGCGCAGGATCTGCAGCGCCGGTCCGGATTCCACGACCCGGCCGCGATACATCACCACCAGGTGTTCGGCCCGTTCGGCGGCCAGGCCGAGGTCGTGGGTGATCAGCAGCACCGCGGTCCCCAGCTCGGTGGTGAGCTGTTCGAGATGGCCGAGGATCTGCCGCTGCACGGTGACGTCCAGCGCCGAGGTCGGCTCGTCGGCGATGAGCAGCTTCGGCCGGCAGGACAGCCCGATCGCGATGAGCGCGCGCTGGCGCATACCGCCGGAGAACTCGTGCGGATACTGGTTCACCCGCCGCTCGGCATCCGACATGCCCGCCTCGGCGAGCAGCTCGACCGCGCGTCGGCGGGCCGCGTCGCCGGTGGCGATGCCATTGGCCGCCAGGGTCTCCCGGATCTGGAAGCCGATCTTCCACACCGGGTTCAGGTTCGACATCGGGTCCTGCGGGACCAGGCCGATGCCGTTGCCGCGGATCGCGACGATCTCCTTCTCCGACGCCGTGGTCAGGTCGGTGCCGTCGAACAGGATCTGCCCGCCGGTGACCTTGCCGGTGCCGGGCAGCAGGTCGATGATCGCGTGCGCGGTCGTCGACTTGCCCGACCCCGACTCACCGACGATGGCGACGGTCTGACCGGGGAAGACAGTGAGATTCACCCCGCGCACGGCGGGCACCGGCGTGCCGTCGGTGGTGAAACACACGTCGAGGTCGCGGATCTCGAGCAGCGGGGTGGCGTCACTCATCGGGTGCGCTCCTTCGGATCGAGCGCGTCGCGCACCGCGTCGCCGAGCAGGATGAAGCTCAGCACCGTGATGGCCAGCGCGGCCGCCGGGTAGAACAGGATCGGCGAGGTACGGATCTCGTACTTCGCGCGGGCGATGTCGGCGCCCCAGGCCACGATGTCGGGCGGCAGGCCGACGCCGAGGAACGACAGGGTCGCCTCGGTGACGATGAAGACGCCGAGCCACAGCGTGGCGACCACGATCAGCGGACCGGCCGCGTTGGGCAGCACATGCCGCACCAGCGTCCCCAGCCGCGACACTCCCAGTGCCTTGGCCGCGGTGACGTATTCGCTGTTCTTGGCCTCGATCACCGCGCCGCGGGCGATGCGCGCCGCCTGCGGCCAGGTGAAGGCGACGAGGATCAGGATCACCGTCAGCACCGTCGTCGGCCGCAGCAGCTGCAACAGCACGATCGCCGCCAGCACCATCGGGATGGCGTAGAAGATCTCGGCGATCCGCGAGACCACGGTGTCGAGGAAGCCACCGTAGAACCCCGACAGCGCGCCGAGGACCCCGCCGACCAGCAGGAACAGCATGGCCGCTCCGACACCGACGCTGACCGAGGCCCGCGCGCCGTAGATGGTGCGCGCGTAGACATCGCAGCCCTGCTTGTCGAAACCGAACGGGTGGCCGGGGCGGGGGCCGTCCATGCCGAACTCGCCCAGGCACAGCTTCGGATCCTGGCTGGTGAACAGCGACGGCCACACCACGACCAGCAGCACCAGCACGATCAGCACGACCGCGACCAGGAACACCGGATTGCGGCGCAACCGCCGCCACGCGTCGCCCCAGATGCTGGTCGGCGTGCCCGCCTCGACCACCCGGTCGGTGGCCAGCACCTCCACCTCGTCGGCGGGGGCCACGAAATGCTGTTGGCTCTCATGCATAACGGATCCTCGGGTCGAGCGCGGCGTAGAGCAGGTCGATGATCAGGTTGGTCACCAGGAACACCACGACGAGCACCGTCACGAACGACACCACCGTGGGCGGCTCGCCGCGGGTGATCGCCTGGTAGATGGTGCCGCCGACGCCGGGAATGTTGAAGATGCCCTCGGTGACGATGGCGCCCGCCATCAGCGCACCGAAATCGGCGCCGAGAAAGGTCACCACCGGGATCATCGAATTCCGCAGGATGTGCACGGTCACCACGCGCCTGCGGCCGAGCCCCTTCGCCGTCGCGGTGCGCACGTAGTCGGCGGATTTGTTCTCCGCCACCGAGTTACGCGTCAGCCGCAGCACGTAGGCGAACGACAGCGACCCGAGCACGAACGCCGGAACGAGCAATTCCCCCAGGCTCGCGTTCCCGGTGACGGTGACCGGCGCGATCCCCCATTTGACGCCGAGGAAGAACTGCGCCAGATAACCGACGACGAACACCGGCAGGGCGATGATCACCAGGCTGGCGATCAGCATCGCCGAATCGAAGAGCTTGCCCTTGCGCAGGCCCGCGATCAGGCCGAACACGATGCCGAAGAAACCCTCGATGAGCACCGCGAGAAACGCGAGCCGGATCGTGATCGGGAAGGCGCGCTCGAGTTCCTCGCGCACCGGCCTCCCCGAGAACGAGGTGCCGAAATCGAGGGTGAGAATCCCCTTCAGATAGTGCAGATACTGCACGATGAACGGCTGATCGAGGTGATACCGGGCGCGCAATGCCGCCTCGGCCGCCGGGGTCAGCGGTTTCTCCCCGGCCAGCGCCTTGATCGGGTCGCCGGGGATCAGGAACACCATCGCGTAGATCAGCAGCGTCGCGCCGAGGAAGACCGGGATCATCTGGAGCAGGCGCCGAACTATGTACCAAGCCATCATTCCTCCGAAAACGACTGGGGCCGAGCCACGGAGGTGGCCCGGCCCAGTACCGAGTGGTTACTTCTCGATGTTCTCGAAGTCGAACAGACCGTTCCAGGCCAGTTCGGCCTTGGTGACCCGGTCGGATCGGCCCGCGGCGGCGACATAGTCGAACACCGGGATGTCGGCCATGTCCTTGATCATGATCGTCTGCGCCTGGGCGATCAGCTTGTAGGACTCCTGCTGGGTCGGCGCGGCCATGGCGGCGTCGAAGAGGCGGTCGACCTCCGGGTTGTTGTAGTCGACGTTATTGGTGTCGGAGTAGCTGTAGTACTGCGAGGACAGGAACTGCATCATGGTCGGGTAGTCGCCCTGCCAGCCGTAGCGGAAGGCAGTGCCGATGGTCTTGGCGTTCACCGCGTCACGCACGTTCTTGAACGTGGGCACCGGGTTGGCGACCGCGTCGATCCCGAGGGTGTTCTTCACGCTGTTGGCCACGGCCTCGATCCAGGCCTGGTGGCCGCCGTCGGAGTTGTAGGTGATCGTGTACTTGCCCGACCACGGCGAGATCGCGTCGGCCTGCGCCCACAGCTTCTTGGCCTGATCGGGGTTGTAGTCGAACACCTCCGAGCCGGGCAGGTTGCCGTCGAAGCCGGGCAGCGTCGAGGCGGTGAAATCGCGGGCGGGAATGCGCAATCCGTTGAAGATCTTGTCGATGATCTGCGGGCGGTTGATCGCCATCGAGATCGCCTTGCGGCGCAGCACGCCTTCCTCACCACCGAAATGCGGCACGGTGGTCTGGATGCCGATGTGCTGGTTCTGCGCGGTCGGCTTGGTGATCGCGCGGTCGCCGAGATCGCTCTTGTACGAGGTCAGCGCACTGTCGGGAATGGTGTCGAGAGTGTCGAGATTGCCCGCCTGCAGATCGGCGTAGGCGGTGTCGAAGGACTGGTACATGACGAACCGCAGGCCCTTGTTCTTGGCCGGGCGGCCGCCGGGGTAATCCGGGTTGGGCTTCAGGTCGATCTTGACGTTGTGTTCCCAGGAGCCGAAGGCGTAGGGGCCGTTGCCGATCGGGTTCTCGCCGAAGGCCTTCATGTCCTTGAAGGCGGCATCGGGCAGCGGATAGAACGGGGCGTAGCCGAGAGCGCTCTCGAAATCGATCGAGGGGGATTTCAGCTCCACGGTGAAGGTGCGGTCGTCGACCACCTTCAGACCCGACATCGTCTGCGCCTTGGGCTGTTCGGCATTCACCTCGTCGAATCCGACAATGGGGGTGAACACGTAACTCTGCAGCTGAGCGTTGGAGGCGAGCGCGCCGTAGTTCCACGCGTCCACGAAGGACTTGGCGGTCACCGTCGTGCCATCGGTGAACTTCCAGTTCGGCTTGATGGTGATCCGGTACGACTTGCGATCGGCGGTCTCGATCTTCTCCGCCATCTCGTCGTGCGCCTCACCGGTGGCGTCGTAGTACTTCAGCCCGGCGAACAAACGGTCGACGACGCGACCACCCATGTTCTCGTTGGTGTTGGTCGGCACCAACGGATTCTGCGGTTCCCCCGCGTTGGTGGTGACAATGCTCGCGTCAGCACTGTCGTCGGACGAGCACGCGGTCAGGCCGAGGCTTGTGGCCGCCAGGCCCGCTGCGATCAGCGCGGTCGCTCTGATGAATCTCAACGCTCTCTCCCGGTTCGATTCCCGTGGCATAACGCTCGGAGGTTAGCCACTTCGGCCCGGTTTTTCAGTGAACCGAGCCTTTTTCGCTTCACATGTATCAGTACGGTTACTCGACGGAAACGCAGGAAAAAATGCCGAACCCCTCCTGTTCGGCAGAAAAATATGAACAATTCTCGGAACCATCAGCTGAACGGTTGATTTAAAACGATAGCCCGCGACCGGCCGGTCTGTCCGCGAAGTCATCGGATGAACCGGCGCCGATTGACCGTGCCGAAACCTTGCCGACACAACGCCGACGAGAGCGCGACCGGGTTGACTACGCTCGAGGGAGCAGGGGTGAGCCCCGCCCGACCGACCCGACCGCACCAGGCATGTGAGGCTGATTCGACATGACCGAAACCGCTGCAGGACACCAGGACTCGTATCCGCCGAGCGCGGAGTTCGCCGCCTCCGCCAACGCGGGCGCCGACCTCTACGAGCGCGGCGAGACCGACCGTGACGGCTTCTGGGCCGAGCAGGCCAACCGGCTGCACTGGCACACGCCGTTCACCCAGGTGCTCGACTGGAGCGACGCCCCGGTCGCGCGCTGGTTCGCCGACGGCGAGCTCAACGTCGCCTACAACTGCGTCGACCGCCACGTCATCGACGGACACGGCGACCAGGTCGCCATCCACTGGGAAGGCGAACCGGGCGACTCCCGCGACATCACCTACCGCGAACTGCTCGAGGAAGTCTCCCGCGCCGCCAATTACCTCACCGAACTCGGCCTCGAGGCGGGCGATCGCGTCGCGATCTACATGCCGATGGTGCCCGAGGCGATCGTGTCGATGCTGGCCTGCGCGCGGCTGGGTCTCACCCACTCGGTGGTGTTCGCCGGCTTCTCGCCGACGGCGCTGCGCCAGCGCGTCGACGACGCCGAGGCCCGGCTGATCATCACCACCGACGGTCAGTGGCGACGCGGCAAGCCCGCGCCGCTCAAGGGGGCCGTCGACGAGGCGCTCGCCGCCAAGGGCGATGTGCCGTCCTCGGTCGAGCACGTGCTCGTCGTGCGGCGGGTCGGTACCGAGGTGCCGTGGACCGATGAACGCGACCTGTGGTGGCACGAAACCGTCGGGACCGCTTCGCCGTCCCACGAAGCCCAGCCCTTCCCCGCCGAACACCCCCTGTTCATCCTCTACACCTCCGGCACCACCGGAAAACCCAAAGGCATCCTGCACACCACCGGCGGCTACCTCACCCAAGCCGCCTACACCCACCACAACGTCTTCGACCACAAACCCGGCACCGACATCTACTGGTGCACCGCCGACATCGGCTGGGTCACCGGCCACAGCTACATCGTCTACGGMCCCCTCGCCAACCGCGCCACCCAAGTCGTCTACGAAGGCACCCCCAACTCCCCCAACGAACACCGCCACTTCGAGATCATCGAAAAATACGGCGTCACCATCTACTACACCGCCCCCACCCTGATCCGCACCTTCATGAAATGGGGACGCGAGATCCCCGACGCCCACAACCTCACCACCCTGCGCCTGCTCGGCTCCGTCGGCGAACCCATCAACCCCGAAGCCTGGCGCTGGTACCGAGACGTCCTCGGCGCCAACAAGACCCCGATCGTCGACACCTGGTGGCAAACCGAAACCGGCGCCATCATGATCTCGCCACTGCCCGGCGTCACCGCCACCAAGCCGGGCGCCGCGACCGCGCCGCTGCCGGGGATCTCGGCGACGGTGGTCGACGACGACGGCACCCCGCTGGACAACGACGCCTCGGGTCTGCTGGTCCTGGATCAGCCGTGGCCGTCGATGCTGCGCGGAATCTGGAACGACATGGACCGCTTCCGTGAAACCTATTGGCAGCGTTTCGCTTCCGAGGGGTGGTACTTCGCCGGGGACGGCGCCAAGCTCGACGCCGACGGCGACCTGTGGATCCTGGGCCGGGTCGACGACGTGATGAACGTGTCCGGCCATCGCATCTCGACCGCCGAAGTCGAATCGGCCCTCGTCGGACACCCGGCCGTGGCCGAGGCCGCCGTCGTCGGCGCCACCGACGCGACCACCGGGCAGGGCATCGTCGCCTTCGTCATCCTCACCGGCTCGGCCGCGCCGGACGACACGCTGGTCACCGAGCTCAAGGCCGCTGTCTCCCTGGAGATCAGCCCGATCGCCCGGCCGCGCGAGATCCACCTGGTGCCCGAGCTGCCCAAGACCCGCAGCGGCAAGATCATGCGCCGACTGCTGCGCGATGTGGCCGAGGGCCGGGAGCTGGGCGACACCTCCACGCTGGTCGACCCGACCGTGTTCGAGGCGATCGCGAAGGGATGACCCGGGGATCTGACGCTCGCGCATGTCGGATGGGCACGGTCTGCGCGACAGCGGGCATGCTGTGAGGGTGGAGATCCCTATGTTCCCGTTGGGCGCGGTCCTACTGCCCGGCGAGCCGCTGTCGTTGCAGATCTTCGAGCCGCGCTATGTCGCGTTGGTCGAGGACTGCCTCGACGGGCGGCGGGAGCCCGAGTTCGGCGTGGTCCTCATCGCGCGGGGCCACGAGGTCGGCGGCGGCGAGGTCCGGACCGACCTCGGCGTCCTCGCCCGGATCACCGATGTCGTCGAGCTGTCGGGCTCGCGGTTCCGGTTGCGCTGCGCGGGCACCGAGCGGATCCGGGTCGACGAGTGGCTCACCGACGCGCCGTATCCGCGAGCCGAGGTGTCGGTGTGGCCCGACGGCGTCGGCGCCGACGACAGCGAACTGCTGGCCGACCTGCGCAAACGCGCCGACCGGCTGCACACGCTCACCGCGCAGCTCGCGCGCCGCTCCGGGATCCGGCGGCCACCGCCGTCGGCCTCGCTCGACGGGCTGTCCGACGACCCGACGGTGCGCTCCTACGAGCTGGCCGCGCGCCTGCCGATCGGCCCGACCGACCGGCAGGCGGCCCTGTCGGCGCCCGACCCGTACACCCGGCTGGAGAATCTCATCGTCGCTGTCGACGACGCGATCGCGATGATGGAGTTCCGGCTGCAGTGACGGCGGTCAGCCGACGGTGATCGCGATCTTCGCCCTGGCGTGCTCGGTTTCCAGGTAGTGGATCGCGGCGGGGACCTCGTCGAGCGGGTAGGTCCGGTCGATGATCGGACGGATTCGGCCCGTGTCGATCAGGTCACGGAGTTCGTCGAGCGCCGCGCTGCTCTGGTTCGCCATCGGCACCCGGATCGTGGGGCGCACGAACAGTCGGCTCAGCTGGGCGCGGGCCATGAGCCCGATCGGGCCGAAAAGGCTACCGCCGGTGTAGTTTCCGCCGCCGGACAGGACCAGGGTGCCGGTCGGCTCGACCAGGCGCAGCAGCTCGCGCAGGCGCCGGCTGCCGGCCAGGTCGAGGACGGTGTCGTAGCGGCCGGGCACCGGGTCGCGGGTGTAGTCGACGACCCGCGCGGCACCGAGCCCGCGAATCAGTTCGACATTGCGGGTGCTGCACACCCCGGTGACCTCGGCGCCCGCGGCGAGCGCGAGCTGCACCGCGAAGGTGCCGACCCCACCGGAGGCCCCGATGATCAGCACGCGGTCCCCGGCCGCGACGTGGCGCAGACAGGTGAGCGCGGTATTGGCCGCCAACGGCACCGCCGCCGCCTCGGCGAAGCTCAGTCCCGCGGGCTTGGCGGCGACCACCGACCGGTCGACCGCCAGATACTCGGCGAACGCGCCGCTGATCGACTCGCCGTACACCTCCTCGCCCGGGCGCAGATCTGTCACCCCGGCCCCGACCGCCTCGACGACCCCCGCGAAGTCCCCGCCGGGAATCGGCTGCGCGGGCCCACGCCGCCCGAACACCGACCGGTCCATCCACCGCGCGATCCGCGGATCGCCTCGCATGATGTGCCAGTCCCGCGCGTTCAGCGACGCCGCGCGCACCCGGACCAGCACCTGCCCGTTCCCCGCTACGGGCCGCTCGACCCGGGCCACCTCCAGCATCGCCGAAGATCCGTATACCTGCTGCACGATCGCCTTCACGAGCGTGACAGTAGGCCCGCACCCGTCCCGGCCGCATCGGGGAACTCCCGGAGAAGGGGCCCCGATCCGGTCCCGAGGTCGAACCCGGGACCCGCCGGTCCCGTTGAACCGATAGGGAGCGGTCGGAACGCCCGGCCACCGGCTCCCCTCGCCAGTTCCGATCGGAGTTCCACGATGACCAGTAGTGAGATCCAGCTCGACCGCAGGACCGTCGTCGTCGGCGCGGGGGTCGTCGCCGCGGCCGCCACGCTGACCGCCTGCGCGGGCACGGACGAGAGCGCGCCCGCGGGGGCACAGGCCCCGGCGGGCGGGCCGACGGGCGCGTTGGCGAAGACCGCCGATGTGCCGGTGGGCGGCGGGGTGATCGTGGGCGACACCGTGATCACACAGCCGACGGCGGGGACCTTCGTCGGGTTGTCCTCGACGTGCACGCATGCGGGCTGCCGGGTCGGCTCGGTCGCCGACGGCTCGATCGCCTGCCCGTGTCACGGGAGCCGGTTCGGGCTCGACGGCAGCGTCACCGCGGGGCCTGCCACGGCGCCGCTGCCGGCGAAACCCGTCCGGGTGTCGGGTGATTCGATCGTGCCGGCCTGACGGCGGGGTCAGCCCGCCGCGTTCATCATCTCGTCCATGCGGCGCTGCATCTCCTCGGGCGTGACGTCTTCGATGTGGGTCGCCACCGTCCAGCGGTGGCCCCACGGGTCTTCGAAGGCGCCGGTGCGGTCGCCGTAGAACTGGTCGGTCATCGGATTGATCTCGGTGGCGCCCGCGCCGAGGGCGGCGGCGAACGCGGCGTCGGCGTCGGGGACATAGACCATCAGGTTGACCGGCGAACCGCCGACCGCCGTCGGGTCGAGGAAACCCATTTCCGGCGCCGGGTCGCCGACCATCAGCACCGAGTCGCCGATCAGGAGTTCACAGTGCGCCACGGTGCCGTCCGGACCTGGCATCCGCATGCGCTCGGTCGCGCCGAAGACCGCGGTGTAGAAGTCGATCGCGGCCGCGGCGCCCGCACACGAGATTCCGGGACAGATACGCGGATAACCAGCGGGAAAGGGGGAAACATCAGACATCGGATACCTCCGTGTCGCGGTTGATGCTCGGACCGTTCGAGCCTATTCTCCTCGTCCCGCCGGGGAAAGACCGTCGGGCGCGCGGTCTTCCGAGCGGCCCGAAAGACTGGTAGAACTTGTTTCAGTTTTGTTGTCTGATCCGGAGGGCCGGAACATGCGCTACGGGCTCGTGTTGTTCACCAGTGACCGGGGCATCACGCCCGCCGATGCCGCGCTGGCGGCGGAGAACGCCGGCTTCGACGCGTTCTACGTCCCCGAGCACACCCACATCCCGGTGGTGCGGGCCGCGGCGCATCCGCAGACCGGCGACTCCTCGCTGCCCGACGACCGCTACCTGCGCACCCTCGATCCGTGGGTCGCGCTGGCGACCGCGGCCGCGGTGACCGAGCGGATCACGCTGTCGACGGCGGTCGCGCTGCCCGCCGAGCATCATCCGATCACCCTCGCCAAGACCATCGCCTCGCTCGACCACCTCTCCGGCGGCCGGGTCGAGCTCGGCGTCGGATTCGGCTGGAACACCGACGAACTCGCCCACCATGGCGTTCCGCCGCAGAAGCGGCGCACCGTGCTGCGCGAGCACCTCGACGCGATGCGCGCGATCTGGTCGCAGGAGGAAGCCGAATTCGACGGCGAGTTCGTGCGGTTCGGGCCGAGCTGGTCGTGGCCGAAGCCGACCAGCCCGACGATCCCGGTCCTGCTCGGCGCGGGCGGCACCGAGAAGTCCTTCGGCTGGCTGGCCCGGCACGCCGACGGCTGGATCACCACCCCGACCGAGGGCGATCTCGGCGAGAAGATCGAACTGCTGCACCGGGTCTGGCGGGAAGCCGGTCGCGAGGGCACCCCGCGCGTGATCGCACTCGCCGGGCGCTACGACGCCGCCCAGCTCGCGCAGTGGGAAGAACTCGGCGTCACCGAGGTGGTCTTCGGCATGCCGGACCGCTCGGCCGACGAGGTGCGTGGCTACATCGCCCATCTCGGCGGCAAGATCGCACCGCCGGTGCCCGCCACCAGCTGACGAGTCAGCCGCGCAGTTTGCGGACCTGCGCGGCGGTGAGGTCGGCGAGCACTCCCGGGTCGACGGTCTCCGGTGCGGTGACCACCACCTGGACCAGGGTGTTGCCGACCTGCACCAGGGCCGTCGCCGAGGTGAGCGTCAGCCCTTCGCTGGCGGCGGTCAGGGTGAAGGCCGAACTCGCGTCGCCCGCGGGCGGCTGGTCGAGACCGGCGGCGCGGTAGTCGATGTGCACGCCCGCGTCGTCGCCGGTGTAGGCGGCACAGCGACGCGGCTGCGCCTGGAGCGCGTCGAAGGCGGCTGCCAGCGCCGCGTCGGGATAGCTCGCGGCGTCGATATCGATCGTGGCATAGCTGGGCCCGGCGAACTGGACCGAGGCGGCGGCCGCCGACCCGGGCCGCTGCTCGGCGATCGGGGTGAGCAGCCTGCCGCAGTCCGGCGGATCGGTGGGCGCCGCGGGCGGGACGGCCGCGGTGTCCCCGGCGGGCGTGCGCGGCGGGACGACGCTGAAGTCGCCGGGCAGATCCTCGGCCGCCAGCAGGCCGGCGGCGAGCTGGGCGGGATCACGCACGACCGTGCCGTTGCCCGGCGCCGCGCTGACCGCGGACGGGAAGGACCCGGCCTGCTCGTCGTCGGAAGCGCACCCGACGACCCCGGCGAGCGCGGCGCAGGCCGAGGCGGCCGCGCTCACGCGCAGCAGGGTCGAGCGCATCATTCGGTCCAGGAGACGCGCGTGGACTGGGTCTGCACGAGGGTGCTCACGCTGCGCGCGTCGCGGTAGGTCTGCTGACCGCCGACGTCGATGGCGCCCGAGACCGGCAGCGGGAGACCGAGATCGACGGTGATCGTGCCGGTGCCCTCCATGACATAGCCCTCGATGTCGAGCGAGCCCGCGTTGTTGGGCAGCATCCAGACCTTGTCGGTCGGGGTCTGGGTCACCTGCAGGTCGATGGTGAGCCGGTCGCCGTCGCGGCTGGTCAGGGTGGCGGTGGTGATCTGATCGAGGGTGACGCCGCCGGTGATCTCCTGGTGCACCGTCCACACCGCGCCGACGCCGACCGGCGCGTCCGGGAACGCGATCGAGCGGTACACGGCCTGATAGAAGGCCTGCTCCAGGGCCGCGCGCGCGGTGTTGGGAGTATCCGGTGACGGCGCGAGCCGCAGTTCGGTGATCGCGCCGAGGTCGCTCATCTCCAGACCGGCGTGCGAGCCGTCGGCCGTGGTGAACGCCTTGTTCAAGGCCGGGTCGGGCGTGGTGACGGTGCCGACGGTGAGGTCGACCCCATCGGTGCCCGCGCGGGCGGTCATCGGGATGGTCAGCGCGGCGGGCGAGAAATCGCGCGCGGGCTGATCGTTGACCTGCTGCTGAATCCGGTAGTCGGTGCGCAGTGTCACCTCCTGCGTGGTGCCCGCCGGGTAGCGCGGTCGCAGCAGATCGCGCGGCTCGTCGCCGGCCGACACCAGGGTGGTGACCGCCGCCGTGATCGGCACCGTCACTTCCTTACCGATGCCCAGCGGCTCGAGGCCCTCGACATCGGCGGGCGATGCCGAGCGGTCGGCGCACCCCGCGCCGAAGGTCGCGAACCCGAGCACGAGCGCCACGAGTAACACCCCGGGACGCGCGACGCGGGGTAAGCGAGAACTAGACAACACCGTCACAGCCATCAGCGTACGACCGCTTCCTGAGTAACAGCTGGGACTCCCGGGCACCGCGGCGCAGCACCGATCGCCATTAGGGAATGATGGTCGCGTGAGTGAAGACCGGCCATCCGACAACGCTGCCGTTCCCGAGACGGGCGACGACTCGGCGGCACCGGCCCCCGACACCGTGCCCGAGGCCACCGGAACGGACGAACCCGCTGGTCGCCGCCGGTTGACGACGCTGCTGATCATCGCCGTCGTGCTGTTCGGCCTCGACCTGCTGACCAAGTGCCTCGCCGTCGCCTTCATCGATCCGGGCGAATCGGTGCCGATCATCGGCGATTTCGCGCGCTTCACCCTGGTCCGCAACCCGGGTGCGGCGTTCTCGATGGCGACCGGCATGACCTGGCTGCTGACCCTGATCGCCGCGGCCGTGGTGGTCGGCGTCATCCGGATCGGGCGCACGCTGCGGTCGCTGTGGTGGGCGATCGGCCTGGGCATGGTGCTCGGCGGCGCGCTGGGCAACCTGGTCGACCGGATCTTCCGTTACCCCGGCCCGCTGCAGGGCCACGTCGTCGATTTCGTCGCCGTCGGCTGGTGGCCGGTGTTCAACGTGGCCGACTCGGCCATCGTGTGCGGCGCCATCCTGCTCGTCGCGCTCACCGTGTTCGGGTTCGAGCCGGACGGCACCCGCAGCGGTCGCAACCACAAAGAGGAGACCGCATGAGGGAAACCAGGACTATGCCCGTGCCCGACGGGCTGGACGGGATGCGGGTCGACGCGGGACTGTCCCGGCTGCTCGGGTTGTCGCGCACCGCGGTCGCCGCGCTGGCCGAGGAGGGCTCGGTGCAGCTCGACGGTGTCGCCGCGGGCAAATCCGACCGGCTGACCGCGGGCGCGTGGCTGGAAGTGGTGTTCCCCGAACCCAAGCGCGAGCTGACGGTGGAGGCCACCCCCGTGGAGGGGATGAAGATCCTCTACGCCGACGACGACATCGTCGCGGTGGACAAGCCGATCGGCGTGGCCGCGCACACCGGCGTCGGCTGGACCGGCCCGACCGTGGTCGGCGGCCTGGCCGCGATGGGCTACCGCATCTCCACTTCGGGCGCGCACGAACGGCAGGGCATCGTGCACCGCCTGGACGTGGGCACCTCCGGCGTGATGGTGGTCGCCCAGTCCGAGCACGCCTACACGATGCTCAAGCGCGCCTTCAAGCAGCGCACGGTCGACAAGCAATACCATGCCCTGGTGCAGGGACATCCCGATCCGAGCAGCGGCACGATCGACGCGCCGATCGGGCGGGCGCGCGGCAACGACTGGAAGTTCGCGGTCACCGGCGACGGCAGGCCGAGTGTCACCCACTACGACACGATCGAGGCGTTCCAGTCGGCCAGCCTGCTCGACGTCCATCTGGAGACCGGTCGCACCCACCAGATCCGGGTGCACTTCTCCGCGGTGCGCCACCCCTGCGCCGGTGACCTGACCTACGGCGCCGACCCGACCCTGGCCAAGCGCCTCGGGCTGGAGCGGCAGTGGCTGCACGCGCGTCAGCTGGGCTTCCACCATCCCGCCGACGGTCGCTGGCTCGAGATCACCAGCGAGTACCCGGCCGACCTGGCCGGCGCACTGGACGTACTACGCAATGCCTGACGACCCGCGGTCGTCCGTACCGGCGCCGGACACGGCGCCGGACGACCGCGGGAGCGCCGAGGATCGCCGACTGTCGGGGCGCACGGCGGTGTCCATCGCCGCGGCCGTGGTGCTGGCCGTGGTCGTCGTCGTGCTCGGCATCCTCAATCCACGCCCGTCGACGGGCGTGACGACCGATCGGCTCGGTCCCGCGCAGGGCGAACAGGTCGACGACTATCTGCGCGAGGCCCGCGCCTCCCTCGACGGCGCCGACACCGACCCGCACTGGGCGCTGGTGTCGTTCACCGACTATCTGACCGCGCCCCAGATCCCGGCCGCGGCCGACGGCCTGCGCGTCGCGGGTGTGATCCAGCACGTCCCGATCGATCGGGTGCAGACACCGGTGATCACCGTCGCGACACCGGCCGGTGCCGAACCCGCGGTGCGGTCCGCCGACGCGGCGGCGGGACTGGTGGCCGCCCAGCGGTTCCGTGATCAGCGCAGCGCCGATATCGCCCGGGTCACCGAGGCCAGGCTGCGCGCGGGCTGCGCGTGCACCGCAGGCCTGGTCGTGCGCGGCACGCTGCCCGAATTACGGGTGCTGGCAACACGACCCGGCGTCCGCGCGGTGCAGGCGCTGCCCGCCGACGCGATCGCGGGCCGCTTCGCGGTGGCGCCGCTGCTACCGGAGTCGACCGGGGTGATCACACCGACTCCGGACGACGCCCCCGTCCCCACCGAGTAGTCCCCGGCCCGCGCGAGGAGTCCGTGGCGGACCACGTGTCCCGAGTCATCCGGCGGCCCTCCGGCCGATCCGGCGGCGCCGTCCCGACGGGAGAGACGCCGCGCTGTCCTGGATCGAACCTCGACGGGATCTCGCGGCACGAAGGTACCTGCCGTCTCCGCGAGGCCCGACTCACTCGGGCAAGGTGACCACACCGTCGAGGTAGCGGCGGCAGCGCCCGAGCAGCAGCACCCGGTCGTCGGCGAGTTCGGCGCGCAGTGTCCCGCCGCGCCGGGAGAGCTGACGCGCGGTCAGCGTCGTGCGGCCCAGCTCGCGGCTCCACAGCGGAACCAGCTGGGCGTGCGCCGAACCGGTGACAGGATCCTCCGGGACCCCGACACCGGGGGCGAACAGCCGCGAGACGAAGTCGGTGGCGGTGCCGGGCGCGGTGATGATCGCGCCGCGGGCCAGCGCCGGGAACGCACCGAGATTCGGTGTGGCGGAGCGGACTTCGTCCTCGGAGCCGAGGACGATCACCTCGTCCTGGCCGGTGTAGGCGTGCAGCGGGGTGACGCCGAGGGCCGCGATCAGAGCCGGGTCGGGGTCGACGCGCACCGAGGCGAGCGCGGGCAGATCCAGCACGTACTCGTCGTCGTCGGTGCGGTCGACGTGCAGCCAGCCCGAGCGGGTGTAGAAGCTGACCCGATCGTGCTCGGGATGCAGGTCCTCGATGATCTGGGTGGCCGAGGCGAGGGTGGCGTGCCCGCACATGTCCACCTCGACCGCCGGGGTGAACCAGCGCAGGTGGAAGGCGGGCCATTCGCCGGGCGGGCCGCCGGCGTCCGGGGGTAACTCGGAGGTGTAGAACGCGGTCTCGGCGAGGTTGTTCTCCTCGGCCAGCTGTTGCAGCAGCGTGTCCGGCAGCCAGCGGGGCAGCGGCATGACCGCGGCCGGGTTGCCCGAGAACGGTGCGTCGGTGAACGCGTCGATCTGGTGCAGCAATACCTCCATAGTGCGCAAAGGTACTCCAACACCGAATGTGCGTCCGGCGCAAGGGTTCTCGAGGCAAACCCGGCCTGGTCAGCGCGGCCTCAGGCGCCCTGGGCGCCCACCGCGGGAACGAACTTGCCGGTGTTGCCGGACAGCCGCGCCTGCACCCACCACGCCAGCTCCACCAGCACGATGCCCACCGCGCCACAGACGAACGCGGCCAGCGTCAGTCGCGGGTTCGACGGGTCGAGCTTGAAGAACTCGCGGGTGAACGGGATGGTGAACAGCGCGATGTAGGCCAGCACCGATGCGGCGATCAGCACCACCTTCCACCACACGTACGGCCGCGCGACCAGCGCCAGCACCCACACCGCGATCATGATCAAGGTGATCAGCGCGGTGGTGCCCGCCTGGATCTTCTGTGTCTCCGAGGCTTCCGGCCCGGCGTAGGCGATGAGGTAGGACACGAACGTCGCGACGCCGATCACCACGCCCGAGGGCACCGCCAGGCGCATGACCCGGCCGACGAACCCGGTGCGGGCGCGCTCGTTGTTGGGCGCCAGCGACAGGATGAACGCCGGGATGCCGATGGTGAACCAGGCCGCGATGGTGACGTGGCGCGGCAGGAACGGATAGCCGATCGGGTCGTAGCCGAAGATCTGCGAACCGACACCGGCCAGGCCCACCAGGAACGCCAGCAACACCGAGTACACGGTCTTGGTAAGGAACAGGTTCGAGACCCGTTCGATATTGCCGATCACCCGGCGGCCCTCGCCCACCACGTAGGGCAGGGTCGCGAACTTGTTGTCCAGCAACACGATCTGGGCCACCGCGCGCGTGGCCGGGCTGCCCGCGCCCATCGCGACGCCGATATCGGCGTCCTTGAGGGCGAGCACGTCGTTGACGCCGTCACCGGTCATGGCGACGGTGTGCCCGCGCGACTGCAGCGCACCGACCATGGCGCGCTTCTGATCCGGGCGGACACGGCCGAAGGTGGTGTCGCGCTCGAGGACGTCGGCGAGCTCGTCGCGGTCCTCGGGCAGCGAGCGCGCGTCGACCGCGTGGTCGCCGCCGGGCAGGTCCAGCGAGGAGGCGACCGCGCCGACCGAGACGGCGTTGTCGCCGGAGATCACCTTGATCGAGACATGCTGGCTCGCGAAGTATTCGAGCGTGCCCTTGGCGTCGGGGCGGACCCGCTGTTCGAGCACGACGAGCGCGGCGGGTTCGACCCGGCCGGGGGCGTCGTCGGCGTCGACCGGGCGGTCGGAGCGGGCCAGCAGTAGCACCCGCAGGCCCGAGGAGCCGAGGTCTTCGGCCCGCTCGGCGTCGGCAGAGGCGGGATCGAGCAGCACGTCGGGTGCGCCGAGCAGCCAATCACCGTGGGCGCCATAGGAGATGCCGCTCCACTTCTTGGCCGAGGAGAACGGGGCGACGGCGGTCTGCGACCAGTCCGGCGAGTCGGGGAAGGCCTCGGCGATCGCCTGCACGCTCGCGTTCGGGCGCGGATCGTCGCCGGCCAGGGCGGCCAGCACCTGCCGGACCTGGTCCTCGTCGAAGGCGCCGAGCGGTGCGATCTGCGACAGGCGCATGCCGTTCTCGGTCAGGGTGCCGGTCTTGTCCGCGCACACCACGTCGACGCGGGCCAGGCCCTCGATCGCGGGCAGCTCCTGCACCAGGCAGTTGCGCTTGCCCAGACGCACCACGCCCACCGCGAACGCGATGGAGGTCATCAGGACCAGCCCCTCGGGGACCATCGGCACCAGCGCGGCGACCATGCCGGTCACGGCGGGTCGCCAGGACTCCTTGCTGGAGACCAGCTGGTTGTAGATGCTCAGCGCGCCCGCCGGGATCAGCAGGTAGGTGATGAACTTGAGGATCTTGTCGATGCCGGAGCGCAGTTCCGAGTGCACCAGGGTGAACTTGCTGGCCTCCTCGGCCAGCTTGGCCGCGTAGGCGTCCCTGCCGACCTTGGTCGCGCGGTAGGCGCCCGAGCCCGACACCACGAAGCTGCCCGACATCACCGGGGCGCCCACGCCCTTGTCGATCGGGTCGGCCTCACCGGTGAGCAGCGATTCGTCCACCTCGAGGGCGGCGGCTTCCTCGATCTCGCCGTCGACGACGATCTGGTCACCCGGACCCAGCTCGATCAGGTCGTCGAGGACCACCTCGCCGGGGGCTACCTCGTGGGCGACGCCGTCGCGGCGCACCGTCGGCTTGGCCTGGCTGACGATCGCGAGCTGATCCAGAGTCCGTTTGGCCCGGATCTCCTGGATGATGCCGACCGCGCTGTTGGCCACGATGAGCAGGCCGAACATGCCGTCGATGATCGAGCCGGTGGACAGCACCAGCAGGAACAGCACGCCCAGAATGGCATTGATGCGGGTGAAGACGTTCGCCCGCACGATCTCGCGCACGGACCGGCTCGCTCTGGCCGGGACATCGTTGGTTCGCCCGTCGCGGCGTCGTTCCTCGACCTGTGCTGCGGTGAGCCCCGTCGCCGCGGGCTCCTGCACGGAAATGGACATGCTCGTCAGGCTACGTCAGTCGTAACATGGGATGAATGCAGCGCAGCCCCTCTCCGCCCGGTGTCGTCTTCGGCGCCGGCGCCTATCTGATCTGGGGCATGTTCCCCGCGTTCTTCGGGTTGCTGGCGTTCGCCTCGGCGGCCGAGGTGGTGGCCCAGCGCATCATCTGGACGCTGGTCGTGGTGTTGATCGTGCTCGCGCTGACCGGACGGCTGCGGCAGATGCGCGGGATCGACGCGCGGACCTGGCGGCTGGCGGCGGCGGCCTCGGCGGCCATCGCGATCAACTGGGGCACCTATGTGTACGGCGTGAATTCCGGGCATGTCGTGGAGTGCGCGCTGGGGTACTTCATCAATCCGCTCGTCACCGTCGCCTTCGGCGTGGTGCTGTTCCGGGAACGCCTCACCCGCGCGCAGTGGCTGGCGCTGGGCCTCGGCGCGCTGGCCGTGGTGGTGCTCACCGTCGACTACGGCAGGCCGCCGGTGATCGCCCTGGTCCTGGCCTGTTCGTTCGCCACCTACGGTCTGGTCAAGAAGGTGATCACGCTCGACGCGCTGCGCGGTATCGCCGCCGAGGGCATCGTCGCCGTGCCGTTCGCCCTGGCCTTCCTGATCGCGCTGATGGCCACCGGCCGCAGCGAATTCACCTCCACCCCGGCCCATTTCGGCCTGATGCTGGCCACCGGCCCGGTCACGCTGATCCCGCTGCTGTTGTTCGCGGTCGCCGCCCAGCGCGTCCCGCTCTCGACGATGGGCATCCTCCAGTACCTCACCCCCGCCCTCCAGATGGCCTGGGGCGTCGCGGTCATGCACGAGCCGATGCCCGCCTCCCGCTGGGCCGGGTTCGCGCTCATCTGGGCCGCCCTGGCCGTGTTCACCACCGACGCGCTGCGCCGCAACCGACGCGCCCGGCGCGCGACCCCGGCCCCGGCTCCCGTCGACCAGGTCACCACGCCCTGACCGGGCCGAATCCGCCGCCCGACACGGGCGCGCCGGAGGGCGAAAGCTGGGTGTGTCGCACAACCCGACCGGTAGGCTCGACAGCTGGACACACGGAGAGCGGGCGCCCGAGAGGGGTGGGTTTCTGTGCATGATGCGGGGTTCTCTGATCGGGTGGCGGGGGTGCTCGTCGGCGGGGCCGCGGGGGACGCGCTGGGGGCCGGCTACGAGTTCACGGTGCCGGGGCCGGGGGCGGTGATCGACATGATCGGGGGCGGGCCGTTCCACTGGGCGCCGGGCGAGTGGACCGACGACACCTCGATGGCGCTGGCGATCGTGCTGGCGGCGGTGAACGGTCCGGGGATCGATCTGGACGCGGTCGCGGCGGGTTTCCTCGCCTGGTACGACTCCGTGCCGCCCGATATCGGGAACCAGACCCGCACCGTGCTGTCGGCCCGGCCGTCCTCGGCGCTGAGCATGCAGGCGGTGGCGATGTCGCTGTCGGGCCGCACCGGCGGCAACGGCTCGCTCATGCGGACCGCGCCGGTCGCGCTGGCCTATCTCGACGATGCCGCGGCCTGCGTCGCGGCGGCGGGCCGGATCGGCATGCTGACGCACTACGACGAGCACGCCGTCGAGGCGTGCAAGATCTGGACCTACGCCGTGCGGCACGCGGTGCTGCACGCCGATTTCGAGGGCGTGCGCGAATACGTCGGCGGTTCACGGCAATCCGAGTACTGGCACGACCGCCTCGACGAAGCGGAGAAGGGCACCCCGGCCGACTTCCCGAACAACGGCTGGGTGGTGCACGCCCTGCAGACGGCGTGGTGGGCCATCACCACCACCGACCAGTCGACCCCCGAGCATCTGCCGCGCGCGCTGGAAGCCTGTGTGCGCGCCGGCAACGACACCGACACCACCGCCGCCATCGCCGGTGGTCTGCTCGGCGCTCGCTGGGGCGCGTCCGCGGTCCCGGCGCGCTGGCGGGCGCTCCTGCACGGTTATCCCGGCCTGACCGGCGCCGATCTGCCGGATCTGGCCCAGCGCATCGCTGCCCACTCCCGTTGAGGAAGACGCGGCGCCAACGCTCCCACGCAGGCGCCGCCCACCGAGTGCCGCCGACGGCATCCCGACCACCGCACCCGGCGCGGACGGATTTCCGCGCCGGAGTACCGGCTACCAGGCGGTGATGATCGGGCCGGGAGTCCAGGTCCCCCAGCGGTTCTCGGAGTCGACCTGCGGTCGCGCGGGGACCGCGGTGGTGTCCAGCGGCAGGTACTGCTCGATCGAACCCCAGTCCCGGTCCCAGTCGTTGTTCAGATAGGTCGGCAGGGTGCGGCCGGTGAACAGCAGCTGGGTCCAGCCGAGCGGCCCGCCGCCGTCGTGGCCCTGCCACAGGTTGGTGATCGTGGCGCCGTTGCGGTCAGGCAGGATGCGATAGGTGGGCAGCTCCGCGATGCCGTTGTAGGTCGGCAGGTGGTTCTGGCACGGGAAGTGCAGGCCCACAGCCCAATCCAGCAGCACCGGGGTCCGGCTGCCGACCAGGGCGTTGAGCGTGGTGGTCTGCGGCATCCGCGGCGGGGTCACCGCCAGCCACTGATCGGGGCCCAGATCCTTGTCCTGCGCGACCAAGCGGACCACGCTCGTGTCGGCGGGCAGCTGGTCGAGCGGGACGCGCAGGTTGCGCCACATGGGCGCGGGACCGATGTCGATCGGCGCGACCCGACCGGTCACCGCGACGGTGCCGTCGGCGGCCGCGGTGCCGTATTCGACGGCCAATTCCTGGCCGGGATGCACGATGCCGTCGGCGTCGACCGAGCGGATCCGGCCCGCCACCGACACCGCGAGCAACGGCCCACGCGGACCCTCCGGCAGGCGGAACCAGCCGGTGGTCAGCGCGGCGGGCTCCTGGGCACCGGCGCGGTAGCTGCCGAGCACGGGCGTGGTCGCCGGGTCGAGGCCGAACGGCAGGGCCAGCGAGCCCTGCCGGGACTCCGAGCCCGCCGAGGTCGAGGCGTCGCGCAGCTTGTCGGGGTCGTCGGAGACCGAATTCGCCTGGCCCGTGGTCGATTCCACCTCGTCGGAGGTGAGGACCGGGGCCACGCCGTCGGGCCGGAACCCGGTCGAGTCACCGGCCAGGGCGGTCGCCACGTCGCCGGTCAGCGGCGCGAGCATCGACGCGTTCGGGTCGGTCTCGACGAGTACCTCGTCGGCCATGCCGCAGCCGCCACCGAAGGCGGCCTCGAGGTTCGACCCGGCCAGCGAGTAAGCCGGGTACTGCGCCAGGGTCGCCTTCGCGAAGGAGGCCACCTCGAACAGCACCATCATCGCGGCGACCACGGCCAGCACCGGGACCCGTGCCAGCGGCCACGACCGGGTGGACGGGCTCGGATGGATGTGGAACCAGGCTGCGGCGGCCAGGCACAGCACGGTCAGCCCGACGAACGCGGTCGAGATGCCGTAGCCGGCGATGCTCGGCGGCTTGTCCCACCACGGGATGCCCCACGACGAGACGTACCAGTAGCCGTTGGCGCCGACGAAGGTCATCGACAGCGCGAAGAAGACGGCCGCGGCGAACAGCGCGCGGTTGCGCAGCGGCCGCAGCACGGCCGGGCTCACCGCCACCGCGGTCACCGCGGCGACACAGGTCGCCAGGCCGGCGAAAACGCCGAACTGATGGGTCCACTTGGTCGGCGAGAACATCATCAGCACCATGGCGGCGAGGGTGATGCCGAGCAGCCTGCGGGTCGGGCCGACCGCCGTGCCGGGAATGTGCCCACCCCGGCGCAACATGGTGGCCGCGCAGACGATCAGCCCGAGCAGCATCGCGAAGACTCCGAAACGGCGGGTCAGCCAGCCGTCGGCGTTGAGCTGCAACAGGTACTGGTAGCGCAGGAACTCGAAGAACCAGGACTCCCCCGGCCCGATCTTGCCGTGCACCTCGAACATCTCCCGCACGCCGGCCAGGGTCCGGTCGGCGAACACGACGGTCAGCACCAGCGTGCCCGCCGCCAGGATCGGCAGCAGCTGCGCGAGATAGCCCACCGTCTTGGCCCGCCGCACGATCACCGCGGTGACGACGCGGGCACCGGCCACCAGCGCGCCCAGGCAGATCAGCCCCGACGGCGCGCCGGTCAGCGTGAACGCCGCGACGATCACCGCGACCGCGAACGGCAGCAGCCGCCGGGTCGCGATGGCCCGCTCGACCGAGACCCAGGTGACCAGCACACCCAGCGCGACGACGAACTCCGCGCGCAGGCCGTTGTTGTAGGGCAGCCAGAACGCCAGGAACACCAGCGCCGCGGTCCAGGTCGCGGCCCGCTGACGGCGCACGGCCGTCCCGAGCCGGGGCAGCACCTCGCGGCTGATCAGCCACCAGGTCAGCAGGCCGGCGCCGAGCGCGGGCAGCCGCACCAGCGGGCTGACCGCGGAAATATGGGTGATCCAGCCGATGATGTCGGTGTAGGGCGTGTAGAACGGCCCCTCGTCGACGCTGAACCAGCGGTAGTAGTTCGACATGGTGCCCGAGGAGCGCGCGCCCCTGGCCATGCCGAGGATGTAGCCGTCGTCGGAGGTGTTGGCGCCGATGAAGTGCCAGACGACCAGGACCGCGAACACCAGCCAGTCGACCGGCCGCAGGCGCCACCAGCGCTGCGGCAGGAACCGGCGGGCCGCGCGGCCGTCGAGCGCGTCGAGGCGGTGCAGGGCGAACAGCGAGAGCGCGGTCGCGAGCAGGCACAGCACGATCACGCCGAGCTTGATCCAGGTCGGCGAGGTGATGTAGCGCGCATCGGCCACCACCCGCACGTCCAGGCCCGCGGGCGGCGCGCCGGTCAGCTCGCTGAAGACGCCGACCACCTGGGGACGCAGGTCGGTGGGCAGCACCACCCCGGACGCGCCGAGACCGGTCGCGGTGACCGCGGCTTGCTGCGGGGTGAGGGCGACCGAGATCGCGCAGCCGCTGCCCAGGACCTCGGCCAGCGGCACCGTCCACAGCAGCGTGGACCGGGAGACCACGTCGACGCGACCCGCGCGTTCGGGTGTGTCGGCGACGACTTTGACGACGAAGCCGTACTTCTCCCTGTCGGCGGACTGGTGCGGGATCGTCGACACCGCGACGCCGCCGGTCTCGGCGAGCGCGCTCAGCGCCGCGCACGGCACGGTGGCGGTCAGCTCGGCGGGCGCGTAGGCGACCAGCGGGGATTCGATCGAGGTGGTCGCGCCGCGCTGCGGCCAGGCGACCGTCGCGGTGTCGACCCGGACCGGCAGGAACGGGATGGCGATCGCGCTCAGCACGCCGACCAGCGCGGCGACGATCGCGACGACGCGGACCCAGCGGTCGGGCCGGGCCCGTCGCGCGGAGTCCGAAACATCCTCGGGCGGATGCCCCGGCCGCACGATCGTCTCTACCACGGGGCCCGATAGTAGCGGCGCCGTCGACGGCTCGCGAAACACGTGCTGGTCACACGCGATCCATCAGGGTCACCGAACGCGCGAACCCCGGCCGCGACGACAGCGGGGCCGGGGTTCGCGGCAGGAGAATCAGGCGCAGGCGACCGACTGCTGCCCCAGATTGGTCAGCATCCCGCACGCCCAGGTCTTCTGGACCTTCCACTTACCGTCCTCGGCCACGAACGGCACATCCACCACATTGGTCTGACCGTTGAGCGTGAAATTCGCCTTCGCGTTCACACTGTCACCGAACGAGGTCACCTCCGTGACCTGCACCTGCACATTGGCATCCTTGGCCGCCTGCGCCAACCGGTTCGGCAACTCCGGATCCGCCGAACCACCCTGCACGAAATCCAGCTTCTGCTCGTTCGGGATCGACGGATCCAACGCCGTGGTCAGCTGCTCGTTGAGCTGCTCGACCGTCGGCACCGCGGGCAGGTTCGCGGCAGCCGAGGCGGAAGCCTTGGCGCTGGTGGTGGTCTTCGCGGCGGGCTTGTCACCCTTGTCGTCGCTGCACGCGCTCAGGCCAAGGGCCGCGACCACGGCCAGTCCGGCGATCGCGACACGTCCGGTCGTACGAAGCTTCAACTGCTCGTCCTTTGCGTTCGAGGTGGGAGTGGTTCCATCGCGGTAGCCGAGGCTACTTCACGCGAGACTGTCGAGGGGATCTGCCCGCGTCAGATCCTGATCGTCGGCTGGAAACGTACGCGCCGGGCCGGGACCTGTCGAGCTGGTCTCGAATCGGACCGTCACCACGCCGTAGCCCGCGCCCTGGACCCAACCGTGGCCGAAGTCGGGGTGACGCACGTCCATGCCGGGGAACCATTGTCCCGCAAGCGGATCGGGGGCGTCGACGGGCTCGCCCGCCGGTGCGGCCGCCTCGACCTGGTCGACGCCGAAGTCCTCGGGAACGGCCTGATCCAGTTCGGGGAACAGTGATTCCTGGCGGACCATCGACAGCCCGCCGTAGCCGACGCCGACGAGCCGGATCGGGCCGAGTTCGGCCGGGTCGATCGCCGAGCGTTGCGCGGCCGCGGCCAGCGTGGTCAGGTCGGCGGTGGCATAGGGCAGGGTGAACGACCTGGTCACGATGCTCATGTCGGACTTCTTGAGTTTGAGCACCACGGTGCGGGCGGCGCGGCCGTCGCGGTCGAGTCTGCGGTGCGCGGCCGCCGCCATGGCGGTGATGGCCGCGCGCAGCTCGGGCAGCGTGACGATGTCGCGCTCGTAGGTGTTCTCGGCGCTGATCTGTTTGGCCTCGGCGCGTTCGGTGACCGGGCGGTCGTCGATGCCGCGCGCGAGCCGGTGCAGCGCCGTGCCGATGCTGCCGCCCAGGATCGAGGCGGCCTCCGATTCCGGCAGCGCCGCGAACGCACCGACCGTCTCGATGCCGAGACTGCGCAGCCGGCCCTCGGCGACCGGGCCGATCCCCCACAGTTTGCGCACCGGCAGCCCGGCCAGCAGCCCGCCCTGTTCGGCGGGCGAGATCACCCGCATGCCGTCGGGTTTGGCCAGGCCGGAGCCGATCTTGGCGAGCTGCTTGCCGGTTCCCGCGCCGATCGAGGCGGTGAGCCCGGTCCGCGCGGTGACCAGCGCGCGCAGCATGGCGCAGTACTGCTCGACCTCGGCCACACTCGCGCCCGCCAGCTCGGCGGGTTCGGCGAACGCCTCGTCGAACGACAGCGTCTCCAGCACCGGGATCCGGCCGCGCAGCGTGTCGAACACCGCGGCGCTGAGCACCGAGTACACCGCGCCGCGCGGCGGCACCACCACCGCCGACACTCCGATCAACCGCCGGGCCTGATGCATCGGCATGGCCGAGCGCGCGCCGTAGACCCGTGCCTCGTAGCTGGCTCCGGCGACCACCCCGCGCTGACCCGCGCCGCCGACGAGCACCGGCCTGCCGCGCAGAGTCGGGCGGGTGAGTTGTTCGACCGAGGCGAAGAACGCGTCCATATCGATGTGCAGCACCCAGCGGCGGGCGGTGACCGCCGCATCTGCCCTGGCCGGGGCGCCTGCGGTGTTGGCGTCGGTGCTCACGCCCGCAATCTACGCGGCGCGGCCGACACATTTTCCCCCGCCGGTTGACAGCTGTGGCACAGCGATCACCCAGTCGGATATGTGATGATCGGTGGATGAAGATCCGCAAGGCTGTCATTCCGGCTGCGGGAATCGGCTCCCGGCTGCTTCCGCTGACCAAGGCGACGCCGAAGGAGATGCTGCCGGTCGGCGACAAGCCGGTCATCGAGCACACCGTCCGTGAACTGGTCTCCTCCGGGATCACCGACATCACCATCGTCGTGAGCAGCGGCAAGTCGCTGATCCAGGACCACTTCCGCCCCAACCCGGCGCTGGTCGCGCAGTTGCGCGCCGACGGCAAGTCCGCCTACGCCGACGCGGTCGAGGAAGTCGGTGAGCTCTCGCGCGCAGGCCACATCACCTACCTCGACCAGCACGGTCCGTACGGCAACGGCACACCGGTCCTCAACGCCGCCCGCAATCTCGGTGACGAGCCGATGCTGGTGCTGTGGCCCGACGACGTGTTCGTCGCCGAGGTGCCGCGCGCCCAGCAGCTCATCACCGCCTACGAGTCCACCGGCTGCCCGGTGCTGGCGCTGCTGCCGATGGCGCCGGGCGAGTCGCAGCGCTACGGCGTCCCGGTGGTCCGCGAGGACCTCGACGACGGGCTGCTGCGCATCTCCGGCCTGATGGAGAAGCCCAAGCCCGAGGACGCCCCCTCGGCGTACGCGGCCATCGGCGGGTACGTGGTGACCCCGGGCATCATCGAGGAGCTGCAGACCCAGACCGAGAACTGGTACACCCACCAGACCGGCGAGGTGTACCTCACCGACGCGATCAACAACTACGCCGCCAACCACGCGGTGTACGGCCAGGTCATCCAGGGTCGCTGGTACGACACCGGCAATCCGGCCGACTACCTGGTCGCCCAGTTCGCCTCCGCGCTCGCCCACCCGGAGTACGGGCCGCTGCTGCGTCAGCTGGTCGACTGAGGCTCAGAAGCGCCGGATCGTGAAGATGTCGAATTCGCGCAGGGGATGCAGCCCCACCGGAACGCCCCAGTCGTGGGCGTCGAGGATCTGGCCCATCCCCGCGTAGATGCCGACGTGCGAGCCGTCGCCGTTGAGGATGACGACATCGCCGGGCGCGAGCCCGCGGAAGGTCACCGGCATGCCGACCTTCGCCTGCTCCCAGGTGGTGCGCGGCAGGTTGACCCCGACCTGCCGGAAGGCCCACTGCACCAGGGCCGAGCAGTCCCACGCGTGCGGCCCCATGGCGCCCCACTCGTAGGGCTTGCCGATCTGGGTGGCAGCGGCGGTGAGCGCGCCGATGCCGGTCGCGCTGGGTAACGGGATCGCGCCGGAGCCACTGGAGCTGCCGGACGAGGAGCCGCCCGAGCCCGACGCGCTGCCGGTCTGCGACCAGGCTGGCCCGGCGAGGACGAGGGTGGTGATGGTGGTGGCGACGAACCCGAAGGCCAACCGTCGCAAGACTTTTCGCCGCATTTGCTGTTCCGCCTCCCCGCTGTTCCTACGGACGTCGGAGCGTGGCGAGAAACTCGCCGGGCCAGGCGTCCCGGAATCGGGCGAACCCGGCGAGCTACCCGTGTTCGGACGAGATCAGACGTAACATACAGCTACTGCCGCCTCAGCGGTTCCATGCGCATCAGCAGTAACACCTCGATTGTGCTCGACGATCGACGGACTGTCACACACATTCAGCAAATTTTCAGCATCGTTATCATCGGCCGGGTGCGCGGACACGAACGGGGCGGGACCGAAAGCCGGTCCCGCCCCGCCGTTGTCGCCGGTCAGGCCTTGCGCACCCGAGCCTTCACCCCACCGGTGAGTTCGGCGGCCTCGGCATCGGTCGCGCCGAAATCGAGCGTGGTGGCGAGGACTTCACCGGCGATCAGATCGCGGTGGGTCCGCGCCCACGCCAGCCGCTCGGCCGGGACCTCCAGGGTGAGGGTGATCCGGTCCGACACCTCGAGACCCTGCGCCTTGCGGGTCTCCTGCAGGTCGCGGATGAGGTCGCGGGCCCAGCCCTCGGCCTCCAGTTCCTCGGTGACCACCGAGTTCAGCACCACCAGACCGGCATTGCCGGGCAGGGCGGCGGTGGACTCGGGTTCGGCGGCCACCAGACGCTGGGTGTACTCCTCGGGCAGCAGGGTGATCCCGGCGGCGGTGACGACACCCTCGGCGGATTCGCTCCACTGCCCCGCCTTGACCGCCTTGATCACCGTCTGGACCTCTTTGCCCAGCCGCGGCCCGGCGGCGCGCGCGTTGACGACCAGCTCGAAGCGGCCGTGCGCGTCGACGTCGGTGGTCAGGTCGACCTTCTTGACGTTGACCTCGTCGGCGATCAACTCGGTGAACGGCGTGAGCCGCTCCGCGTCGGCCGCGGCGATGGTGACCTCGGCCAGTGGCAGCCGCACCCGCAGGTTCTGCGCCTTGCGCAGGCTCAGCACGGTGGAGCAGACCACCCGGACCTCGTCCATCGCGGCCACGAGCTCGGGATCGTGCGGCAGCTCGGTCTCGGTCGGCCAGTCGGCCAGGTGCACCGAGCGCTCGCCGGTGAGCCCACGCCAGATCACCTCGCTGATCAGCGGCAGCAGCGGCGCGGCCAGGCGGGTGACCACCTCGAGCACCGTGTGCAGCGTGTCCACCGCGTCACGGTCCTCGGACCAGAACCGCGAACGCGACCGGCGCACATACCAATTGGTGAGCGCGTCGGCGAACGAGCGCAATTCGTCGGTGGCACCGGCGATGTCGTAGGTCTCGAGCGCCTCGGTGATCACGTCCCGGGTGACCGCGAGCTTGGCCAGGATGTAGCGGTCGAGCACGTGCGGCGAATCCGTGCGCCACACCCCGGGCTTCGAGGCGTAGAGCTGCAGGAAGGTCCACGCGTTCCACAGCGGGCGCAACGCGTGGCTGACGCCTTCGCGGATGCCGCGCTCGGTGACGATGAGGTTGCCGCCCCGCAGGATCGGCGAGCTCATCAAGAACCAGCGCATCGCGTCGGAGCCGTCGCGGTCGAAGACCTCGTTGACGTCGGGGTAGTTGCCCTTCGACTTCGACATCTTCAGCCCGTCGTCGCCCAGCACGATGCCGTGCGCGGCAACAGTTTTGAACGACGGCGAGTCGAACAGCGCGGTCGAGAGCACGTGCAGTGTGTAGAACCAGCCGCGGGTCTGCCCGTTGTACTCGACGATGAAGTCGCCCGGGAAGTGGCTGTCGAACCAGTCCTTGTTCTCGAACGGGTAGTGCACCTGCGCGAACGGCATCGAGCCCGACTCGAACCAGCAGTCGAGCACCTCCGTCACCCGGCGCATGGTCGACTTGCCGGTCGGATCATCGGGATTCGGCCGGGTCAGTTCGTCGATGTAGGGCCGGTGCAGGTCGGTCGGGCGCACGCCGAAGTCGGCGGCGAGCTCGTCGAGCGAGCCGTAGACGTCCAGGCGCGGGTAGGCCGGGTCGTCGGAGACCCACACCGGGATCGGGCTGCCCCAGTAGCGGTTACGGCTGATGTTCCAGTCGCGCGCGCCCTCGAGCCACTTGCCGAACTGGCCGTCGCGGATGTGCTCGGGCACCCAGCTGATCTGCTGGTTCAGCTCGACCATCCGGTCGCGGAACTTGGTGACCGCGACGAACCAGGACGGCACGGCCATATAGATCAGCGGCTGGCCGGACCGCCAGCTGTGCGGGTAGGAGTGCTCGATCGTCTCGTGCCGTAACAGCTTTCCGGCGGCCTTGAGATCCTTGATGATCACCGGGTTGGCGTCGAAGACCATCAGGCCCTCGTACGGCGGCACCATCGAGGTGAACTTGCCTGCCGGGTCCAGCGGCTGGACGATCTCGATCCCGTTCGCCGAGGCGACGTCCATGTCCTCCTCACCGAAGGCCGGCGCGAGGTGGACTACGCCGGTACCGGAGTCGGTGGTGACGTAGTCGGCCTCGAGCACGCGGTGCGCGTTCGGGTGGCCGAGGAAGAAGTCGAACGGCGGTCGGTAGGACAGCCCGGCCAGCGCGGCGCCGTCGTACTCGCCGAGCACCTCCGGCTCGTCACCGAGCTCGCGGGCGTAGTGCGAGACCCGTTCGGCGGCAAGCACATAGCGCTTGCCGTCGGCGCCGCGCACGTGCACGTAGCGCACGTCGGGGTGCACCGCGATCGCCAGGTTGGACGGCAGCGTCCACGGCGTGGTGGTCCAGATCAGCGCGTTGGCGCCGTCGAGGGCCGCGAAGGGATGCTCGGCCGGGACGACGAGCTGCATGTCGACGGTGACCGCGGGGTCCTGCCGCATCTTGTACGCGTCGTCGAGGCGGGTCTCCTGGTTCGACAGCGGCGTCTGCTCGTACCAGCTGTAGGGCAGCACGCGGAAGCCCTGGTAGATCAGGCCCTTGTCGTAGAGCGACTTGAACGCCCACATCACCGACTCCATGAAGTCGAGATCGAGGGTCTTGTAGTCGTTGTCGAAGTCGACCCAGCGCGCCTGGCGGGTCACGTAGTCGCGCCACTCGCCGGTGTAGCGCAGCACCGAGGACTTACAGGCGGCGTTGAACTCGGCCAGCCCCATCTCGTCGATCTGGGACTTGTCGGTGATGCCGAGCTGCTTCTCGGCTTCGATCTCGGCGGGCAGGCCGTGGGTGTCCCAGCCGAAGCGGCGGTCGACCTTCTTGCCGCGCATGGTCTGGAAGCGCGGGATCAGGTCCTTGACATAGCCGGTGAGCAGGTGGCCGTAGTGCGGCAGGCCGTTGGCGAAGGGCGGGCCGTCGTAGAAGACGAACTCGGCCGCCCCGTCGCGGTTGGCCAGGCTGGCGCGGAAGGTGTCGTCGCGCGCCCAATAGTCGAGTACCTGCTGTTCGAGTTCCGGGAACGACGCGCCGGAACCGGCGCCGAAGTCGACCCGGGGGTACGCACCGGTGGTTGTCTCGTCCGCCATCGCGGATCTGCTCCTCGTGCCGCCGCGCCGTCGGCGCGAATCCTGGGCACGGGGACGATGTCGGCGCCGGTGCGCCGTACCGCGGTACCACCCCGCTTGCCCGTGCCGTCCCGAGGGAGCGGCGCGAGCCTCTCGTTGTGTGAGCTGTGACGGGCTCACCCGTTCGGTTCTACTGAGCGCGAGCGCCGTTCTTCCGAAGGCTCCCCGGTGATGGCCGGATCAGTGCCGTGTGTTGTTCGATTCTAACCGGGACCGTCCAGCGGATATTTCGCGCCGTCAGTCCCGCCGGGCGTGTCGGCCAGGTGGGACCGGGTCGTTCTCGGGTTTTCGGGTGGCCAGCGCACTCACCAGCAGAGTGGCGGCACCGACGATACAGATCAGGATGCACCCCCAGGCCCACAGCACCGAACCGGTGGCGAGCGCCGCGACGAGCAAACCGAAACCGATAGCCGCGAGGACGAGCGTCAAGACGAGCATGCTGACTCCCAAGAACCCGAGCAGCCCGACGAAAGCTGGGCGTTTCCCGGGTCACACGGCGCGCCGTGTGACCCGGGTCCAGTTTACTTGCCGCCCTTGGCGAAGGAGGCGGGAGCCAGACTGTTGGCCGAACCGTTGGTTTCGCCGGCGAACTCGCCGCCGTCGACCGGGACGGCCGAGCCGCGGTTCTCCAGCTCCTCCAGCTGCGACTCCAGGTACGACTTCAGTCGCACGCGGTACTCGCGCTCGAAGGTCTTCAGCTGCTCGATGCGGCTCTCCAGCACCGTGCGCTGCTGGGTGATGGTGGCCATGATCTCGGCGTGCTGACGCTCGGCATCGGCGGTCAGGGCCTCGGCCTTGTCCTTGGCCTGACGGATCTGGGTGTCGGAGCGGTTCTGCGCGTCGGCCAGCATCGCGTCGGACTTCTGGCGCGCGTCGGCGATCATCGCCTCGGAGCGGGTACGGGCGTCGCCGACCAGTCGCTCGGAGTTTGCCCGCGCGTTCGAGAGCAGTCCCTCGGCCTCGGTCTTGGCGTCGGTGGTGAGGCGGTCGGCCATCTCCTGCGCCAGGGTGAGGACCTTCGCGGCCTGCATGTTCGCGTCCGGACCGGAGTTGTCACGCACGGGGGCGGCGACCGGCATCGGCGCGGGCGGTGCGGGTGGCACCGGCGGCGCGATCGGTTCCGGCGCCGGCGGCGGGGCCTGTTGGACAGGCGCCTTCACGGCGCTGACCGGCG
The DNA here is from genome assembly GCF_032656385.1 of Nocardia canadensis. NCBI lineage: Bacteria > Bacillati > Actinomycetota > Actinomycetes > Mycobacteriales > Nocardiaceae > Nocardia > Nocardia canadensis. The sequence goes on along the minus strand of NZ_JAVCWB010000002.1, from coordinate 161,290 downwards.
CGGACGCGCGGTTCTTCTTGGCGTCGGCCAGCTCGGTGTCGAGCTCGGCGACCCGCTGACGCAGGTCGGCGTTCTCCTCGATCAGGCGCGACAGCTCCTGCTCGACGAGATCCAGGAAGGCATCTACCTCGTCCTCGTTGTAGCCGCGCTTACCGATCGGCGGTTTGCTGAACGCGACGTTATGCACATCGGCGGGAGTCAGCGGCATCGAAGGATCCCTTCACGCGTCTTTTGGAGAACTAGCAAGCGGTCTTCTCGATTCAGTATGTCACACGGAGGTCACGGGCTGCCCGAGCCTACCCACGATGGACATCAGGATGAACACCACGAAGAGCAGGACCATTATCGACAGATCGAGCCGAATACCCCCGAGATTCACAGGAGGTATCAACCGCCTCAGGAGTTTCACCGGCGGGTCGGTCACCGTGAAGATGACTTCGAGGATGATCACCACCACACCGGTCGGGCGCCAATCGCGCGCGAAACTGCGAATGAACTCGACGATCACCCGGCTGATCAGCAACAGCCAGAAGATGAAAAGCACCAGGTACAGAACCGCGAACAGGGCCACGTCTTCACTCTGCCGCAAAATCGGCGGCGTGCAAAATGGCCGCGCCGCGCAGTGCGCGGGCGGCCATCACGGTGTTGCGGATGTGGTGTCTATTTCTGGTTGTAGAAGCCGTTTTCGGCGATCCGGCGGCGCTCTTCCGCTGATACGTCGACATCGGCGGGTGAGAGCAGGAACACCTTCGTCGCCACCTTGTCGAACGAACCGCGCAGCGCGAAAGCGAGCCCGGCCGCGAAATCGACCAGCCGTTTCGCATCGGCATTGCTCAGGTCCACCAGGTCCATGATGACCGGGTTGCCCTCGCGGAAACGCTCACCGATGATCCTGGCCTCGCTGTAGTCCCGGGGACGCAGCGTGGTGATCTTGGACAAGGGACCTCCGTCCTCGAAGATCCCAGGCCGCCGCGCGGCGGCAGGCTCGGGGCGCATGCGCTCCTCCAGCCTGCGCTCCTCGGCGTCGGGATCGACCGCGAGCGCTCCACGGGTGGAGCCGCGCATGCCGGGTGCGACACCGCCGGCCCGGAACGAGCGACCAGACGACGGCGCGGTCTCGATCCTGGTCGGGCGACGTGGCGTCTCGTAACGATCGTCGGCGTAGGTGTCGGCGACGTAATCGTCACGACGCGCCTGGTAGGCCGACTTGTAGGCCGGCTGCGGGTAGTCGTCGGCCTCGTCCTCGAAACGGTCGGCGCCGTATCGGTCTTCGGCGTAGCGGTCGTAGCTGCGCGGGCGAGGGCGACCGGCGCGCTCGTCGGCGCCGCGAGGGGCGTGATCGTCGACGTAATCGTCTTCGTACTCGTCGAGCGGAACCATGCCGAAGTACGCCTTGAACTTGTGCAGCGTGCTCATCTGGTCGACCTTCCTTCGGCCCCGGTGGCGGCCGGGTGTTGAAGTTCTTGCTCAGCGCCTCGTCGGCCCAATCGTATGTGTCGAATGTGACTGATGAGGTTTCTTTGCTACGCCGAGGTTATCGGTCGCGCGCCCATCAAGGCGGTACCGACACGCACACACGTCGAACCGTGTTCGACCGCAGATTCCAAATCACCCGACATACCTGCAGAAAGTTCGGTGGCGTCGGCGTGTCGAGTCAGCAGCGAAGTGTGCAAAGTCGCAAGATTCGCAAAGGACGCATCACTGGCGGCGTCAAGGGGCGGAATCGCCATCAGACCGGCCAGATGCAGGCCGGGAGCCTTCGCCACGAGATCGGCCAGGGCGGGCAGATCGGCCGGTGCGACACCCCCGCGCCCGGGGTCGTCGTCCAGGCTCACCTGGAGCAGGACACGCAGGGGCGCGGTACGCTCGCCGGCTGCCATGGCGTCGCGCGCGGCCCGGTCCAGCGCGGTTGCCAGGCGTTCGCTGTCGACCGAGTGCACGGTGTGCGCCCAGCGCGCCACCGCGCGCGCCTTGTTCCGTTGTAAACGGCCGATCATGTGCCATTCGACGTCGTCGTAACCGAGCTCGGCGACCTTGGCCGAGGCCTCCTGCTCGCGCGACTCGCCGAACTCGCGCCTGCCGAGGCGGTAGAGGATGTCGACATCGGCGGAGGGGAAGAACTTCGTCACCGGCAGCAGCCGGACCGAACCGGCCGGTCGGCCCGCGGCGGCCACGGCGGCGTCGATGCGGGCCAGCAGACCGTCGAGCCGGGCCGAGAGTTCCTGGGCGCGGGCGGTCTCCTGGGTGGTCTCGCGCGCTGCGCTCATGCGGTGGGGTCCATCCAGATCACGCCGGCGATGCGGCCGGTCGGCGCGCCGCGGCGGTGGCTGAACAGGGTCCTGTCCTCGATGGTGCAGCGCGGGTCGAGGGCGATCCCGCCGACGCCGGCCTCGGTGAGCTGCCTGCTGATGCCCGCGCGCAGGTCCAGACCAGGGGTTTTGCGGACCGTGGTGGTGGCGCTGCCGGGCAGGTGGGCCTCGACGTCGGCCCGCATCGCGGCCGGGACCTCGTACTGGCGGCCGGAGGCGGCGGGGCCGAGGAAGGCGCCGATCCGTTCGACCCTCGCGCCCACCGACACCATCGCCTCGAGCACCCGCGGCACGATCCCGATCCGGGCGCCGATGCGGCCCGCGTGCACCGCGGCGATGACACCGGCCTCGTCGTCGGAGAGCAGGATCGGCACGCAGTCGGCGGTGAGCACCACCAGGGCCAGGTTCGGCACGGTGGTGACCAGCGCGTCGGTCACCGGAACCGGTTCGGCGCGGGGTCCGTCGACGATCTCGACGTTGCGTCCGTGTACCTGCTCCATCCACACCAGCCGGTCCGGGGTGAGCCCGATGCCCTCGGCCAGCCGAACCCGGTTGCGGCGCACGGCTTCCGGATCGTCGCCGACGTGATCGCCCAGGTTGAACGAGTCGTACGGAGCGGCGGAGAAGCCACCGGCGCGGGTGGTGGTCACCCGGCGGACGGTCACGGTGGTGGGTGCGGAAGTCATGACTTCGAGCGTAGTGCCGTCCGGGCGGGGTGGGTCGCCCGTGGGCGGTGACGTCGGTCAACCTCGGCGCGGTGACATCGTTCGGCCTCGGCGCGGAGCGCGCTACCCCAGTTCGTCGAGCTTGCGGGCGATGCCCGCGCGGCTGGTGAGGCCGAGCTTGCGCAGGACGCGGCCGAGATGGTCCTCGACGGTGCGGGGGCTCAGATAGAGATGGGCGGCGATGTCCTTGTTCGTGTGGCCGTGGGCCGCCAGTTCGGCGACTTCCCGCTCGCGCCTGGTGAGGGAGGTGGGGCTGGGCGAGCGGGATCCGGCCAGGCTGCGCTGGGCCGTGGTGGTCTCGGCCAGCAGTCGCTGGGCGCCCGCGGCGGCGAATACCGCGCGTGCCGAGGCGAACCGGCTGGTCGCCTGGCCGAAGTCGCCGCGGCGGCCCGCGACGATACCCGCGAGCAGTTCGGCCTGCGCGCGGTTGACCACCATTCCGGCGCGGGTGAACGCGGCGATCGCCCGCTCGGCCGATGTTGCCGCGGTGGCGAGATCACCGACGGCGACGGCGTAGTCGGCACCGGCGAGCGCGGCCGCGCCCACCTGGCTACCGAGACCCTCGTCGGTCGGGTGCGACGCGGCGACCGAGTGCGACGCGGCGACGGGGTGCGACGCGGCGACCAGGTGATCCGGGCCCTCGCAGCGCAGCACCTGAGCCGTGCTACCCGGGCTCTCGTCGGTGTGGTGCGCGCCTCGCGATGACGACTGCCGGCTGCCGGAGCCAATGCCGGCGTCGAGGGGCGTCCTCGTCGACTCCGTGTCGCCGGGTTCGGGCGGTAGCTCCGGCGCGGTGGAAACGGCATCGCCCGCAACGGTTTCGCCGGTGGCGGAGGCCGAGGTTCGGTAGCCGGCCGCTGCGGTCGCCCGGGCGACCAGGTCGGCGGCTGTGGTCAGGTCGCCGTCGGCGATCGCGGCATGGGCCGCCCGGGCCAGGTGCGTCGGATGCAGGGGGCCGGGGCGGGTGTCGGGGGCCAGGGCGGTCGGGGTCGAAGCGTCAGGGACCACCGGGGCGTCGGGCTCCGGCGCATCCTGGACCAGCGAACCGGCGGCCGGAGCACCCGGGACCGGCGGACCGGGCGCTGAGACTCGACGGGTCGGGGCACCGGGCACCTGGAGGTCCGGTGTCGGAAGGCCGAGCGGGCGGGCGGTTTCGACGAGGGTGGTCTCGACTACCTGGCGCCACCAGCGCATGGCGGGACGTGGCAGGGCCGCGACCGTGTGCCACTGGGTGGTGACCGCGTCGGTGGGGGCGGTGAGCAGCAGGGTGCGGAGCTTGACCGCGCCGGCGAAGGAGAGCAGGTCGGGGTGGTGGAAGGTGGTGGCGGCATCGGTCGCGTCGTCGGCGGCGGCGATCGCGGCGTCGAGTCGGCCGAGTTTGGCCAGCGAGTAGGCGCGGACGGTCTGGAGTTCGGCCAGGGCGTAGCTGCGGCCGAAACGGTGGCTGACGCGGATGGCACGGTCGAGGTGGGCGAGGCCGTCGCGGTCGTGGTCGAGGAAGTAGGCGCACCAGCCCAGGGCGGGAACCGCGTGGACGACCTCGCGGAAGCCGGCGTCGGTGAGCTCGTCGAAGGCATGGTGACAGTCGGGGTAGAGCTCGGCGGCGGTCCGGATCTGACCGTCGGCGACGAACCCGAGGCAACGCAGCGCCGTCGCGGCGGCCCGCACCGCCGGGTCCGCGATCTCGGCGGACTCGAACAGGGCGTTGAGCCGGGCGTGGCCTTCGGCGTCCTGGTGATCCTGCAATTCCAGGATGGCCAGCTCCAGCTGGACCGGACCGTCACCGCGGCGCCGAGGCAGGGTCGCGGCGGTGGCGAGCAGAGTCCTGGCCTCCTCGACCCGGCCGCACATGCGGGCGCACCGGGCCGCCAGCAGCAGCGCTTCCAGCTGATGCGGGCCCGGTGCGGCGGCCGCCGGGGCGAGTGCCGCCGCCGCGCGCTCGCCCGCGCCCGCGAGCAGCAGTGCCCGGCCCAGTGCCACCGCGTCGGCGAGTGGATCGGTGGCCGAGGGGGCGATCCGGTGGGCGAGCGCGAGCCAGCGCGCGGCCGAGGCCGGCGCGTCGGCGAGCACCCGGTCGGCCGCCAGCCGCAGTTCGGCGCCCGCGAGCTCGTCGCGGCCGAGCAGAGCATGCTCGAGCTGCGCGGCCCGCGCGGCCATCGGCGCGTCCCGGGCGCGCAACGCCAGTGCCGCGCGGCGGTGGGCCAGGGCCAGCCAGCCCTGTCCCGCCAGCCGATAGGCGGCGGTGCGGATCAGCGGGTGGACGAAGGTCACCGCGCCATCGATCACCCGGACGACGCCGCGACCGACCAGCCCATCGAGCGCGTCGGCCACCGTCACCGCCGGGAGATCCGCGGTCGCCGACAGCAGTTCGAGGTCGGGCGGCGCGCCACACACGGCGGCGGCCTGCGCGACCGACCGGTCGAGCTCGGGCAGCTGGGCCAGTTCGGCCCGGATCGTGCGATCCAGCGCCGCGTAATCGGTCGAGGTCGGATCCGGGTTCTCCCCGCGCAGCGCCCGCTCCAGTTCCCGGTCGGGCAGGTCGGCCAGGAGCGACAGGTACAGCGGATTGCCCTGGGACGCGTCGAGTAGCCGGGCGCGGCGACGGGGATCCTCCCCCGGGAGCAGCCCGTCGACGTCGATGCCGGTGAACGGCGGCACCCGGACATGGACCGAGCGGACCAGCGGCACCCGCAGCAAACGGGTGAGCGACGGCGGGCAGCCGCCGTCGCGAAACGCGAGAAGCAGCCGGAATCCGCCGACCGGGCGATTGCGGATCAGGAAGGCCAGCAGCCGAACCGATTCCGCGTCGGCCCACTGCGCGTCGTCGACGACCAGCAAGGTCTCGACCGTGCCGAGCGCGCGCCGCATCCGCCGGGCGAGCGCCGTGTCGGCGACCACGTCCGCCGCGGACACCTCGGCGTCGGCCGAGGACCACGCCGCCGGTGGAACGACCGCCGCGCCGCGTGCGCGTTCTTCCTCGGCCGGATCGACGTCATCGAGCTGTTCGGCGAGATCGTCGGCGAGGTAGCGCGGTTGGGTGCGGGCGTCCTCGGCACCGGTGACCGAGAACACCCGGCACGGCGCGGCCTGGGCGAAATGGGCGATCAAGCGGGACTTGCCGATTCCGGCGGGGCCCTCCACCAGCAGCAGCCAGGGGGCGTCGGGGCCGGTGAAGGTCGTGGTCAGGGTGGCCAGTTCGGGGGCTCGGCCGACGAAGGCGCGTTCGATCACCGTCATCACCCTTTCCTGCCCGGTTTGTCCGGGGTGAGCCTAACCCGGGTCACCGACGAGCAAATGCCGTGGTTTCCCGGATGCTCCGCGGGCGGACGTGGGGTTGGGTGGGCGAGGCCGATCACCGCCGAAGGGTCCGCGGTGAGGTTCTTCAGAAAGTAGGTTCGCATGACGTTCACCGGCAAGGGAATGGTTTCGCGGTTCGCGCTCGCACTGCTGGCGGTCACGGCACTCGGTGCCGCGGGCTGCTCGGCCGTGGACAAGGTCACCGAGGTGGCCAAGGACGCGGGCAAGTCCGACACCGCCCGCTCGAAGGTCGGTGACTGCATCAACGTGATCTCGGCGTCGATGATCGACTCCAAGACCGAGCCTGTCCCCTGCTCGGCCGAGACCGCCGTCTACAAGGTCGTGCAGGTGCACGACCAGAAGGTCGAGTGCCACGAGGACTACACCTCCTACGAGGAGACCTTCGGCAGCGGCGGCACCCTCGCGTTCCTGTGTCTCGCCCCGAACTTCAAGGAGGGCAGCTGCTACAACGAGGGCATGATGACCGGCTACAAGTTCGTGCCGTGCACCGCCACCGAGGCCGACTTCAAGGTCGTCTCGCGCATCGACGGTCAGGTCGACGAGCAGCTGTGCGGCGAGGACGCCGACTCGGTCCTGGTGGTCAACGACCCGAAGACCACGTTCTGCCTGGGCAGCGCCAAGGGCTGAGGCCCGCACGACGAGAAGCGCCCGGACTCCGCGGAGTCCGGGCGCTTCTCGTTTGTCCTGGCTATCGGCGCATGAAGATCGGCACTTCGATGTCGTCGTCATCGTCGCCGTCATCGCCCTGGTCGGGGTTGTTGACGCGGTTCATGGCCTGCTCGGTGACCCGCTGACGCTCCGACTCCCGATACCGCTCGGTGTCGCGGTAGCTCGGGGCGCTGGTCCGCCCGCTCGACACCCCGCTGGTGGCGGGTTCGGTCGCGCGGACCGGAGCCTCGCTGCGCGCCTGGCCGACCTCGCCCGCGCGCCCGGCGCCGATCGGGTTGGACCCGACCCGGGTGCTGTGCGATTCGGGCACCGCCCGCCGGGAGGGGCCGCCACCGTCGAAACCGGCCGCGATGACGGTGACGCGCACCTCGTCGCCCAGCGAATCGTCGATAACCGTACCGAAGATGATGTTGGCCTCGATGTGGGCCGCCTCCTGCACCAGCGAGGCCGCCTCGTTGATCTCGAACAGACCGAGATCGGAGCCGCCGGCGATCGAGAGCAGCACGCCGTGCGCGCCGTCCATCGACGCCTCGAGCAGCGGCGAGTTGATCGCCGTCTCCGCGGCCTTCACCGACCGGCCCTCACCGCGCGCCGAGCCGATGCCCATCAGCGCCGAACCGGCGCCGGACATGACGGACTTGACGTCGGCGAAGTCGACGTTGATCAGACCCGGGGTGGTGATCAGGTCGGTGATGCCCTGGACACCGTTGAGGAGCACCTCGTCGGCGGAGCGGAACGCGTCCATCAGGCTCACCGCCGCGTCGCCCAGCTGCAGCAGCCGGTCGTTCGGAATGACGATGAGGGTGTCGCACGACTCGCGAAGCAGGTTGATCCCCACCTCGGCCTGGTTCCCACGCCGCTTGCCCTCGAAAGAGAACGGCCGGGTCACGACACCTATGGTCAGCGCGCCCAGCTTACGGGCGATGCTGGCGACGACGGGCGCGCCACCGGTACCGGTGCCACCGCCCTCGCCCGCGGTGACGAAGACCATGTCGGCGCCCTTGAGCACCTCTTCGATCTCGTCCTTGTGGTCTTCGGCGGCCTTGCGGCCGACTTCCGGATCGGCACCGGCACCGAGGCCGCGAGTCAGCTCGCGGCCGACATCGAGTTTGACGTCGGCATCGCTCATCAGCAGGGCTTGGGCGTCGGTATTGACCGCGATGAACTCGACTCCCTTGAGTCCCTGTTCGATCATTCGGTTGACGGCGTTCACGCCGCCGCCGCCGATACCGACGACCTTGATCACTGCAAGGTAGTTGTGCGGGGGCGTCATGGGCTCTCGCCTTCCTTCGATCTTAAACCCTCAACCTCAACCATAGGGTTGGCGTTATGTCAAGTATCCGACTGCTGCGGAACGCTATTCGCAGCCACTGCGATCCCGGCGCAGGCGCGCCGAGACGAGAGCCAGAATCTTGTGCCACAAAGAGTGTCGCTCACTTTACCGTGACCAGATTCGGACTCGACACGTCGAACACGGTCCCCTCACGGGTCAGCAGCGGCAACACGACGGCAGCTTTGCGCTCGCCGTCGCCCGTGCCGCCCCACACTACCTTCCTACCGTCACGTAGGTTCAATGAGACGTCCGAATTCGACCGTGCGACAACCTCACCCACCTGCACCGACAGGGCGGGTGGCAGCGTGACCAGCACGTCCACCGCCGCCCTGGCCGCCGCGGGCCCGGTGAAGGATCCCTCGGTGAGCAGCTTCGGCACCCCGATCGGCGGCGCGGGCTCGATCGCGAATTCGACGCTCTCGGCATCGATCAGGTGCGCGCCGTCCGGTGATTCGAGGTACACCACCGGTGTTCGTTCCACCACGCTCACCAGCACGGTGGAGGGGAATTTGCGCTGCACCCGCACCGAACGCACCTTCGGAATCGCGGCCACACGCTGGGCGATCGCGGTGGTATCGATGCGCAACATCGAACGGCCGTCCGGGATTTCGAGCCGCGTGCGGACCTCCTCCTCGGAGACCGCGGCCAAGCCGTCGACGCGCACGGTCCGCACCGACAACACCGGGGTGAACCACGCGAGAACGACGAGGACCGTGACCACGAGGACGCCGACCGCCGTCCAGAGCCGGTAGCCGCGCCACCCGCGCGCGGCGGGCATCGGCAATCTCACCGGCCGCCCTGTTGCGGCCGGGCGCGCAAGCCGTCGAGGATCTGGCTGCCGAGCATGGTGACATCGCCGGCGCCCATGGTGATCACCACGTCACCGGGCTGCGCGAGCCCGGCGACCTGCTTGCCCACCTTCGACATATCCGGCTGGTAGTGCACGGGGCTCGTCACCGCCTGCGCCACCAGCGCGCCGTTGACACCGGGCAGCGGCTCCTCGCGCGCGCCGTAGACATCGAGCACGACGACCTCGTCGGCCAGGCTCAGCGCGGTGCCGAACTCGGTGGCGAAGGTGGCGGTGCGGCTGTACAGATGCGGCTGGAACACCACGATCACCCGGCCGCGCCGGGTCCGCGCGCCGTCGCGCGCCTCCTGGGCGACCAGCTGGGCCGCGGCCTCGAGCACGGCGCGCACCTCGGTGGGATGGTGGGCGTAGTCGTCGAAGACGCGAACGCCGTTCTCCCGGCCGGTGAACTGGAACCGGCGGTGTACGCCGCCGAACCCCTCCAGCCCCTGCACGATCTCGTCGATATCGGCGCCGGTGGCCCGGGCGGCGAGCAGCGCGGCGAGCGCGTTGAGCGCCATGTGCCTGCCCGGCACCGACAGCCGCACCGTGCGCGGTGTGCTCTCCCCCGCCAGCTCGAATTCGACGATGCCGCCGACATCGCGCGGCTGCCAATCAATCAGGCGCGCGCCGACCGGCACCGGGGACGCCGACAGGTCGCCGGAGCCGTAGCCCAGGACCGCCACGCCGCGCTCGGCCAGGCGCGGGGCGACCCGATGCGCCAGCGCCAGCGAGCCGGGGTCGTCCAGGCACACCACCAGCAGACCGCCGGGGGCGAGCCGGTCGGCGAAGTCGTCGAAGACCTGGATGTAGGCCTCGTCGGTGCCGAAGAAGTCGAGGTGATCGGATTCGATGTTGGTGACCACGGCGACGTCCGGGTCGTACTGCAGCAGTGAGCCGTCGGACTCGTCGGCCTCGGCGACGAAGATGTCCCCGCTGCCGTGATGGGCGTTGGTGCCCGCCTCGTTGAGCTCGCCGCCGACCGCGAACGACGGGTCGGCGCCGCAGTGCTGTAGCGACACGATCAGCATCGAAGTGGTCGAGGTCTTGCCGTGCGTGCCCGAGACCAGCAGCGTCCTGTGCCCGCGCATCAGCGCGGCGAGCACGGTCGGGCGCAGCAGCACCGGGATCTGGCGCCGATTCGCCTCGACCAGTTCGGGATTGGTCTTCGGGATCGCGGCATAGGTGGTGACGACCACCGTCGGGCCGCCGGGCAGCAGGTCGAGCGCGTCGGCGTCGTGGCCGATACGGACCTGCGCGCCGCGCGCCCGCAGCGACAGCACACCGCGGCTCTCACGGGCATCCGAACCGGAGACCGCGCCACCACGGGCCAGCAGGATCCGGGCGATGCCGGACATGCCCGCGCCGCCGATGCCGACCATGTGCACCCGTTCGAGTTCGGGCGGCAGCGCCGTCGCGAGATCCTCGCCGCTCGAGCTGCGTCCACCGCCGATGATCGGGCGGCCCGCGTGCTCCGCTGCCGCCTCCGGCCGCTGACCGCTCATCGGGCGACCTCGGTGACGATCCTGGCCACCGTGTCGGCAGCGTCGCGATGGCCGGCGCCGGCGGCGGCGCGGCTCATCTCGGCGAGTCGAGCGGGGTCGAGCAGCAGCGGAATCACCTCATCGATCACGTATTTCGGGGTCAGGTCGGCATCGGCGACAATTCTGCCACCTCCCTGCGCGACCACGGGCCTGGCGTTGAACTCCTGCTCGCCGTTGCCGTGCGGCAGCGGAACGTAGAAGGCGGGCAGTCCGACCGCCGACACCTCGGCCACGGTCATCGCGCCGGAGCGGCACACCACCGCGTCGGCGGCGGCGTAGGCCAGGTCCATCCGGGACAGGTACGGCACGGCGACATACGGCGCGGCCGCGTCGGCGGTGCTCACCTCGACACTGTTCTTCGGGCCGTGCGCGTGCAGCACCGAGATGCCCGCGGCCGCCAGCTGCGGCGCGGCGCCGGAGACGGCCTCGTTGAGGCTGCGCGCGCCCTGCGACCCGCCGAACACCAGCAGCACCGGCCCCTCGGCCGGCAGGCCGAAGTGGGCGCGGGCCTCGGCGCGCAGGGCCGCGCGGTCGAGGCCGGTGATGGAGGCGCGCACCGGGATGCCGACGACCTGGGCGTTGGCCAGGCCCGAATCGGGCACGGCGGCCAGCACCTTCGCGGCGAGCTTGGCGCCGACCTTGTTGGCGATGCCCGCTTTGGCGTTGGCCTCGTGCACCACCACCGGCACGGCCCGCTTGCGGCCGAACAGGCCACCGCGCGCGGCGAGGTAGGCGGGCAGCGCGACATAGCCGCCGAAGCCGATGATCACGTCGGCCTGCACCGCATCGATGACGGCCCTGGTCGCCTTCACCGAGGCGCGCACCCGCCCGGGCAGACGCAGCAGGTCGGCGGAGGGCTTGCGTGGCAACGGGACCGGCGGGATCAGCTCGAGCGGGTACCCGCGTTCGGGAACGAGCTCGGTCTCCAGTCCGCGTTCGGTGCCCAGCGCGGTCACCCGGATCGAAGCGTCGAGCGCGCGCAGGGCGTCGGCGACGGCGAGCGCGGGTTCGATATGGCCTGCGGTGCCTCCGCCTGCGACGATCACCGACAACCCGGGACGCGGGTGACTCACGTGGATCTACCTCGTTCTCTCTGTGTTCGACTTGCCCGGTTCACGAGGGCCTGCGTGGTCACGCATCGCCACCTCCGGCCCGCCTCTTCACCGGGCGGTGCGGCATCGGATAGGTCGGTTCCCATGCTCGGGTCGACCGTAGCGAACTGGTGCCGCGGCTCTGGGGGGCGCGTCGGCGCCGGGGGGCCGGGCTCTCGCGGCGCGCGGCCGGACGAGGCCGCTCGGCCCTGGCTTTCGAGGCGGACCGGCGCGGGGCGTCTGCCTTGAACGGTGTGTACACCTCGGGCACCGGCAGGCGCAGCATCCGGCTCACGCGGCCGTCCTGTCCTGCCTGCAACGCCGAGACCGCCTCCGGTTCGTGCCGGGCGGCACTGGCGATGATGCCGAACATGAACAGCGTGATGGCCAGCGAGGAACCACCGGCCGACACCAGCGGCAGCTGCAGACCGGTCACCGGCAGCAGGCCGACGACGTAGCCGATGTTGATCAGCGCCTGCGCGGTGATCCAGGTGGTGGCGGTGGCGGTGAGCAGCCGCAGGAACGGGTCGACCGACCGCAGCGCGATCCGGATACCGGCGTAGACGAACAGCGCGAACAGCGCCAGCACCAGCATGCAGCCCAGGAAGCCGAGTTCCTCGCCGATGATGGCGAAGATGAAGTCGTTGTGCGAGTTCGGCAGGTAGCTCCACTTCGCGCGGCTCTGGCCGAGGCCGCGGCCCCAGATGCCGCCGTCGGCGAGGGAGTACTTGGCCTGGCGCGCCTGGTAGTTGACGCCCTGCGGGTCGTCACCGGGGTTGAAGAACGCGCGCACCCGGTCGGAGCGATAGCCGGCCGACAGCGCCAGCACCGACGCCGCGACCACACCGGTGACCATGATCCCGACGAACAGCCGCACCGGCAGCCCGCCGAACCATAGCAGCGCCATCAACACGATGCCGAGCGCGATCGTGGTCGACAGGTTCGGTTCCAGCACCACCAGCAGACACACCAGCAGGCCGGCGGGCACCAGCGGCACCAGGATGTCCTTGAGCTGGGCGCCACGACGTGAGGCCAGCAGATGCGCGCCCCACACCACCAGCGTCACCTTGACGACCTCGGACGGCTGGATCGACAGCGGGCCGATGTCGAACCAGCGCCGCGCGCCGCCGTGGATGGCGCCGATGCCGGGGATCAGCACCAGCACCAGCGCGAGCACCGAGATGCTGAAGATCGGGAACGACCACTGCCGCAGCAGCCGCAACGGCAGCCGTAGCGCGATATAGAAGGCGATGGCGCCGAGGCCGGCGAACATCGCCTGCTGGATGAACAGCGCGTACGCCGATCCGCCGCCGGCGTAGGCCTCGACGCTCGACGCCGAGAGCACCATGACCAGGCCGAGCACGGTCAGCAGAGTCGCGATGGTGACGATCAGATGGAAGGACGCGAGCGGGCGGGCCAACCACGCGCCGAAGCGCTCCCCCGCCCAACCCGGCTGTGCCGCGTTCCGTCCGCCCCGGCGTCCTACGCGGTTACGCAAGCTGCCTCCTCCGGGCGCTGACGGTTCAGCCGGGCGCGTCTGTGTCATAGTGCCCGCCCGATGTCACCGTCTTCCAGTGCCGTCACCGCGTCCACGAAGCAGCGTCCGCGGTGGGTGTAGTCGTCGTACATGTCCAGGGAGGCGGCCGCGGGCGCGAGCAACACGGTGTCTCCGGCACGGGCCAGACCCGCCGCGGCGCGCACCGCGCGGCCCATGACCGCTTCGGCACGCTGGGATCTCGACGACTCCATGCCTGCATCGTCTCGCGCGTCCAGCTCGATGACCGGGACCTCGGGTGCGTGTCGCGCCAATGCGGCGGCGATCACCGGCGCGTCGGCCCCGAACAGGACCGCGCCGACCAGCCGGTCGCCCACTTCGTCGATGAGGTCGTCGACACTGGCGCCCTTGAGCAGACCGCCCGCCACCCAGACCACGTGCGGGTGCGCCATGATCGCCGCGCGCGCGGCGTGCGGGTTGGTGGCCTTGGAGTCGTCGATGAAGTCGACCCCGCCGAGTTCGCGGACGAACGCGGTGCGGTGCGGGCCCACCTTGTGCTCGGCGAGGCCTTCCTTGACGAACTGCGGGGCCACGTCGATCGCCCTGGTCAGCGCGGAGGCGGCGAGGGCATCGGCGATGCCTGCCGGGCCCTGCGGGCTGATGTCGGAGGTCTCGGCCAGGATCGCGGCCTTGGTGAACGCGCGGTCCAGCAGCTTGCCGTCGACCACGCCGAGCTCGCCGTCGGCGGGCACGCCGATGCGGAAGCCGACGGTGCGACGGGCCTTGGCCTTGCGCGCCAGCGAGCCCGCCACCGGATCGTCGAGGCCGACGACGCCGACCCGGCCGGTCAGCGCGCGCGCCTTGGCGGCGGCGTAGGCGTCCAGGCCGCCGTGCCAATCGAGGTGATCCTCGGCGACATTGAGCACGACACCGGCCTCCGGGCGCACCGACGGCGCCCAGTGCAGCTGGAACGAGGACAGCTCGACCGCGAGGACCTGCGGGCCGGGATTGCGGCGCAGCGCGTCCAGGATCGGCAGACCGATGTTGCCGCAGGCCACGCTGGAGATGCCGGCGGCACGCAGGATCGAGTGCGTCATATTGGTGGTGGTGGTCTTGCCGTTGGTGCCGGTGATGACCAGCCACTTGCGGACCGGGCCGTAGATCCGGGCCTGGTCGACCCACCAGGCGAACTCGACGTCACCCCAGACCGGGATGCCCTCGGTGACGGCGGAGACCAGCACCGGTGAATCCGGTCGCCAGCCCGGGCTGGTGATGACCAGCGCGAACCTGCTCAGATCGGCGGTCTCCAGCTCGACGCTGGTGGCGACCTCGAGACCCAGCTCGGCGGCATCGGCCAGCGCCTTGGCGCCGCTGTCGGTGACCACCGGATGCGCGCCGATATCGCGCAGCGGTTCGATCAGTGAGCGCCCGGAGACGCCCCAGCCCGCGACGAGCACGTCACGGCCACGCAGGAATTCGAGCATGGGGCCCGGGGAGCGGAGGGCACGGGGAGAGTGTTCGACCATGTTCGTCCTCACCCGACCTGCGAGAGATATTCGCTGTAGAACAGTCCGAGACCCACGGCGGCGGCGATGCCGGCCAGGATCCAGAACCTGATGATCACCGTGGTTTCGGCCCACTTGCTCAATTCGAAGTGGTGATGGAACGGCGCCATCTTGAACAACCGGTTGCGGGTGGTGCGGTAGACCGCCACCTGCAGCACCACCGACGCCGCCTCGGCGACGAACAGCGCGCCGATGACGACCATCAGCAGCTCGGTGCGGGTGGTGACCGACAACCCGGCCAGCATGCCGCCCAGCGCCAGCGAGCCGGTGTCGCCCATGAAGATCTTGGCGGGCGCGGCGTTCCACCACAGGAAGCCGATGCACGCGGCGGCCGCGGCGGCACACACCAGCGCCAGGTCCAGCGGGTCGCGCACGTCGTAGCAGCCGGCCTCGGGGCTGGTCGAGCACGCGTTGCGGTACTGCCAGAAGGTGATGATCACGTACGCGCCGAGCACCAGGCTCATCGAGCCCGCCGCCAGACCGTCCAGGCCGTCGGTCAGGTTGACCGCGTTGGACCAGGCCACCACCAGCAGGCAGACGAAGACGACGAACACGATCGCGCCCATCGACACCGTGGAGATGTCGCGCACATAGGAGATGTGCTTGCTGCCCGGGGTGAGGCCGTTCTGGCCGCGGAACTGCAGCACCAGCACCGCGAACAGGACCGCGGCGCCGATCTGGCCGATGTACTTGCCCGCGGCCGACAGACCGAGGTTGCGCTGCTTGCGCAGCTTGATGAAGTCGTCGAGGAAACCGACGACGCCGAGCGCGGTGGTCAGCCCGAGCACGAGCAGACCCGAGGCCGTCGGGCCCTCCGCGTCGTAGCCGATGCCGATCAGGTGCGAGCCGAGGTACCCCGCCCACATGCCGATCAGGATGGCGACGCCGCCCATGGTCGGGGTACCGCGCTTGGCCTGGTGACTGGCCGGGCCGTCGACCCGGATCTCCTGGCCGAAGCCCTGCCTGGCGAAGACCCGGATCAGCAACGGCGTCAACAGGATCGACACCGCCAGTGCGATCCCCGCCGCGAATAGAATCTGCCTCATCGAGCCGCCTCCGTGCTACCTTCCCCTGCCCTGGTCAGGTGCTCGGCGACGGCCCACAGACCGACCGCCTTCGACGCCTTGACCAGTACCACATCGCCCGCGGCGATCTCGTCGTCGAGCAGCGCGATCGCCGCGTCGATATCGGGCACGAGGATCGACTCCTCGCCCCATGAGCCTTCCATCACCGCGCCCTGGTGCATTCCCCGGGATGGCCGTCCGGTGCCGACCACGATCAACCGGTCGACGTCGAGGCGCACCGCGAGGCGGCCGATCGCGTCGTGTTCGATCACCGAGGTGTCGCCGAGCTCGCCCATCTCGCCGAGCACGGCCCAGCTGCGGCGCGGCTCGTCGCCCGCCTTGGCCAGGGTGACCAGCGCCTTGAGCGCGGCCTTCACCGAGTCGGGGTTGGCGTTGTAGGAATCGTTGATGACGGTGACGCCCTCGGCGGTGGTGCGCACGTCCATCCGGCGCGCCGAGGCCGCGGTGGCGCCGGACAGCGCCTGGGCGACGGTGGCCAGGTCGGCGCCGCATTCCAGCGCGACGGCGGCCGCGGCCAGCGCGTTGCCGACCTGGTGCTCGCCGTGCACGGCCAGCCGCACCGGGACGGACTCCCCGCCCGCGTGCAGGGTGAACCGGGCACGAGCCTGCTCGTCGGTGACCACGTCGGTGGCGCGGATGTCGGCGTCACCGGCCATACCGACCCGCACGACCCGGGCCCGGGTCCGCGACGCCATGGCGGCGACGTTCGGATCGTCGGCGTTGAGCACGGCCAGCCCGTCGGCGGGCAGCGCCTCGACCAGCTCGCCCTTGGTCTGGGCGATGGCCTCCCGGCTGCCGAACTCGCCCAGATGGGCGGTGCCGACATTGAGCACCACGCCGATGCGCGGCGGCGCGATGCGCGCCAGCGCGGCGATGTGGCCGGGTCCGCGGGCCGACAACTCGAGCGCGAGGAACTTGGTGTCCAGGCCGGCGCGCAGCGCGGTCCAGGGGTGCCCGAGTTCGTTGTTGAACGACCCGGGCGGGGCGACGACCGGACCCAGTGGTGCCAGCACGGCGGCCAGCAGGTCCTTGGTCGAGGTCTTGCCGGAGGACCCGGTGACGCCGACGACGGTCAGCCCGGTGCGCTCGGCCAGCCGCTCGGTGCTGGCCCGCGCCAGCGCGGCCAACGCGGCCAGCACGGCGGCGCCGGAGCCGTCGCCGTCGTGGCTCAGCGCCACCGAGGACGCCGGGACCGAGCCGAGGTCCGGCGCGACGACGATCGCGGGCACCCCGACCGGCCGGGCCGCCAGCACGGCCACCGCGCCCGCGGCCACCGCGGCGGCGGCGTAGTCGTGTCCGTCGGAGTTGGCGCCCGGCAGCGCGAGGAACAGATCGCCGGAACCGATTCGGCGCGAATCGAATTCGACCGAACCGGTCACCAGTGCCTGAGGGTCGGGTACGTCGTGCAGCTCGCCGCCGACGACGTCCGCGATCTCCCGCAGTGTCATCTCGATCATGAAACCGTCAAGTCCTCCGAGTCCGTCTGCGGACTGTGTCGTGTCTGCAGGGTTTCCAGCGCCGCCGCGACCACCTCGCGGTCGTCGAAGGGATGCTTGACGCCCTGGATCTCCTGCCCCGCCTCGTGGCCCTTGCCCGCGATGAGCACCACGTCGCCGGAACGCGCCCAGGCGATGGCGGCGGCGATGGCCGCCGCGCGGTCACCGATCTCGCGGATCTCGCCGCGGTCGGTGGCCGGGAGTTCGTGCGCACCGGCCACCACGGCGGCCCTGATGGCCGCCGGGTCCTCGGTGCGGGGATTGTCGTCGGTGACGATCAGCAGGTCGGCGCCGCGTGCGGCGGCCGCGCCCATCAACGGGCGCTTGGCCGCGTCACGGTCGCCGCCGGCGCCGACGACGACGGCCAGCCTGCCCTGCCCGGCCTCGGTGAGGTGGCCGCGCAGGGTGGCCACCACCGATTCGACCGCGGCGGGCTTGTGCGCGTAGTCGACGACGGCGAGGAAGTCCTGGCCACGCTCGACCCGCTGCATGCGGCCGGGGACGTCGACCGTGGCCAGCGCGGGCGCGGCGACGGCCGGATCGACCCCGGCGGCGGCGCAGGTCGCGACGGCCAGTAGTGCGTTGGCGACGTTGTAGCGGCCGGGCAGCCGCAGCCGCACGGACAGCTCGCCGTCCGGCCCGGCCGCGGTGAACTCCTGCTCACCGCCGGTGGCGCGGACGTCACCGGTCACGTGCCAGGTGGCGCCCTCCGATATCGCGCCGGTGGTCGACACCGTGACCGGCGCGGTGAGGTCGCCCGCGAGGCGGGTGCCCCACTCGTCGTCGACGCAGATCACCGCGATGCGCGCGGCGACCGGCGAATCCGCGTCGAAGAGCTTGCGTTTGGCGGCGAAGTAGTCCTCGAAGTCGGCGTGGAAGTCGAGGTGGTCCTGGGACAGGTTGGTGAAGGCGCCGACGGCGAAGCGCACGCCGTCGACCCGGCCCAGCGCCAGCGCGTGGCTGGAGACCTCCATCACGACCGCCTGCACGCCCTGCTCGACCATCGCCGCGAACATCGCGTGCAGCTGGGGTGCCTCGGGCGTGGTGAGCGCGCTGGGCACCCGCCTGCCGCCGATGCGGGTCTCGATGGTGCCGATCAGCCCGGTGGACAGGCCCGCCGCGGCGAGCCCGGCCTCCACCAGGTACGACGTGGTGGTCTTGCCGGAGGTCCCGGTGATGCCGATGATGCGCAACCGGTCGCTCGGGTGGCCGTAGATCTCGGCCGAGAGCTCGCCGAGCGCGGCGCGCGGCCGCTCGCGCACCAGGACCGGGACGGCGACCTCGCCGATCAGGGCGGCGCCTGCGGCGTCGGTGTACACGGCCACCGCGCCGCGATCGATGGCGTCGGCGGCGAAGCGCGCGCCGTGCGCGTTCGCGCCGGGCAGCGCGGCGAACAGGTCACCGGGGCGCACGGCGTTGGACCGCTGCTCGATGCCGGTGACGGTTACTTCGGTGGTCACCGGGGTCGCCACCGTGGCGCCGGTGAGGTCCAGCAGGGCCCGCAGCGACGTCGACGGCGGCGTGGTGGGCCGGAGCGCGTGCGGGCTGGACTGCGCGGGCACAAGGCTCCTCTCTGAGAGTGATCGAGCGCGTGGGCGAGACGAGCAGTCAGGTTACCGACGCGCGGTGTCGGATGGACAACGCGGGTTGTGCCTAGGCGGAGGAGTTAGAGCCCGGCCTCCAGCACCAGCCGTTTGGGCTCCGGTGACGGCGGCACGCGGTCGCGCTGCAACGCCCAGGAGGCGATGCTGTGGAACAGCGGCGCGGCCGACCCGCCACCGCTGCCGTCGGAGCTGCGGATCGGCGCGTCGAGCATCATGCCGATCACGTAGCGGGGGTTGTCGGCGGGCGCCATCCCGGCGAAGGTGATGTAGAACGACGACGACGAATAGCACCGGCAGGCCGGGTCGACCTTCTGCGCGGTGCCGGTCTTGCCCGCCACCTGGTAGCCCTCGATGGCGGCCGGGGAGCCGGTGCCCATCTGGTAACCCATCGGGTCCTTCTGCACGGTCGCCTGGAAGACGGTGCGCAGGGTGCTTGCGGTCTGCGGGCTCACCACGCGCACGCCGTCGGGCTGCAGTTCCTCGGTGCGGGTGCCGTCGGGGGCGATCCTGGCCTTGACGATGCGCGGTGGGATGCGCAGGCCGTCGTTGGCGATGGCCTGGTACATGCCGGTCATCTGCAGCGTCGTCATCGAAAGACCCTGACCGATGGGCAGGTTCGCGAAGGTGCCGCCGGACCACTGGTCGCGCGCGGGCACCTGGCCCGGGCTCTCGCCGGGCAGGCCGATCCCGGTGCGCTTGCCGAGGCCGAAGCGGTCGACCATGTCGGCGAAGCGGTCCTCGCCCACCCGCTGCGCGAGCATGAGAGTGCCCACGTTGGAGGACTTTCCGAAGACGCCGGTGGTCGTGTACGGCGCGGTGCCGTGCTGCCACGCGTCGTTGACGGTGACCCCCGACATCCGGATCGAGCCGGGCACCTGCAGCACCTCGTCGGGCGTGGTGAGCCCGTACTCGATCGCGGCGGCCGCGGTGACGATCTTGTTCACCGAGCCGGGCTCGAACGGTTCGGCGACCGAGGGGTTGCTCATATCGGCCGAGGCCCAATGCTGGGGTCCCAGTGCGGGATTGAAGGTGTTGTCGTTGGCCATCGCCAGCACCTGGCCGGTCTTGGCGTCGAGCACCACCGCCGAGGCCGAGGACGCGCCGGAGAGCTGCTTGGCCTGCTGCACCTGCTGCTGGACGTAGTACTGCATGTCCTCGTCGAGGGTCAGTTCCACGCCGTAGCCGTTCACCGCGGGCTGCTGATCGCGGTAGCTGCCGGGGATCACCGCGCCGTCGGAGCCGCGGTCGTAGGTGCGCGAGCCGTCGGTGCCCGCGAGCACCGAGTCCAGCGCGGACTCCAGGCCGATCTGACCGTGCCCGTCCCAGCCGGTCGCGCCGACCACATTGGCCGCCAGTGCGCCACCGGGGTATTCGCGCAAGTCCTGGCGTTCGGCGCCGACCTCGGGGAACTTGGCCTGGATCTCCGAGGCCACCCGCGGATCGACATTGCGGGCCAGATAGGTGAAGGTCTTGTCGCTGCGCAGCTTGTCCAGCAGCTCTTCTTCCTTGGGTGCCGCGGCGCCGAGCTTGTCGTGGACGAACTCGGCGATGTCCTTCAGACGCTGTTCGGGATCGGGCGCGCTCGACTTGGCCTTCTTGGCGTCGGCCAGCTGCTGGCGCACCCGGACCGGCTGGAAGGTCAGCGCTTTCGCGGTGATGGTGAAGGCGAGCTGGTTGCCGTGCCGGTCGGTGATCGGGCCGCGCACGGCGGCCTCGGTCTCCTTGGTGGTGCGCTGGGAGGCGGCCTGCGCCGAGAGCGCGGGCGCGGCCAGGCTCTGGATGTAGAGCAACTGCAGCGCCACCACCGCCAGCGTCGCCAGCAGGGTGACCCGGCCGACGCCGAGGCGCAACCGGATCGGCCGGTCCGGCGAGAGCGACCCCGAACGGCGGGCCCTCGACGAGACCGGCCCGCGTCGCTGTTGCGACGCGGGCCCGCTCTGCCTCATCGACCGCCCTCCGGAGCGACGATCCGCGGTGACTCGCTCGGCGGCCCCGCGACCCGGCCTGGTAGGCCCGCCGCGACACCCGGGGCGGGTGGCGGCGTGTCGGCCGGTGCGGGCGGCTCGCCCTGCTCTCCGGGGATGCTCTGCTCGACGACGGGGGCGCCCTGCTCGACGGGCGCGGCGACGTCGACCCGGTCGGGCACGGTCACCGGGGCCAACGGCGCGGGCGCCGGACCCTCCGCGGGCGCGGGCGCCGGACCCTCCGCGGGCGCGGGTACCTGTCCCTCGGCGGGCGCGGGTGCTTGTCCGTCGGCGGGCGGGGCGGCGTCGACCGGGGCCAGCGGCGCGGGCGCCGCAGCGACGGCGGGCTGCGGCGCGACGGCCGGGCCCTGCGGCGCGGCGGGCGCCGGAGCGGCGGGTGCGCCACCCTGGGTGGCGGGCGCGGCCAGCACGTTCGCCGGGGTTCCACTCGGGGCGGCCGGGCCTGCGGTCGAGGCGCCCGGCTGCACCGGAACCACCCGCTCGCCCTGCGCCTGCGCGTGACCCGGCGCGGGGTTGGGAGTGGTGGTCGGCGGGCCGTTCAGCGGCGGCACCGGCGCGCCCTGCGCGGGCGTCGGCGTGCCGATGACAGTCACCTCCCCACCGGGACCGAGCACCAGCCGGGCCGGGTCCTTGGCGGGGATCATGCCCAGTTCCCTGGCGCGCGCGGCCAATTCGGGAGCGGAGTCGGCGGCGGCGACCTCGCGCTGCAACGCGGCCCGCTCGTCGGCGAGCTTGCGGTTGACCGCCCTGGCGTCGCCGAGCTGGTAGCTGTCCTCGGCGGCGCGGGTGGTCAGCAGCAGCGTCAGGGCCAGACCGCAGCCGAGCAACCCGATGATCGCGGTGACGAAGGGAATCCGCCCGGCCATCGTCGAGCCCCGTTCGGGCAGCTCGATCCCGTCGAGCAGCTGCTCCCTGGTGCGCTTGCGCGCGTAGGCCCGCTGCGCGGCACCGGATTTCACCCGTTCGGCCGCCTCGACGCGACGGGCCGTACGCCCCGGCACGGCGACGGTGCTCGTCCGCACGCTCATCGTGTCCCCTCCTGTGTCCTCCCTGACCTCTCCGCGATCCGTTCGGCCGCGCGCATCCGCACCGGCGCGGATCGCGGATTGACCTCGATCTCGGACTCGGTCGCCTTCTCCGCACCTCGGGTCAGCATCCGGAACTCCGGTCCCATACCGGGCAATTCGACCGGCAGGTCCATCGGTGACCTGGACACGATCCGGGGCGCGAACTCCTGTTTGACCAGCCGGTCCTCCAGCGACTGGTACGACATGACGCAGATCCGCCCGCCGACGCGCAGCGAATCCAGGGCCGCGGGCAGCGCGGCCCGCAGCGAGTCGAGCTCGCCGTTGACCTCCACCCGCAGGGCTTGGAACGTGCGCTTGGCCGGATGACCGCCGGTGCGCCGCGCCGCGGCCGGAATGGTGTCGTAGAGCAGTTCGACCAGCTGGGCGCTGGTGCTGAACGGCGTGACCGCGCGCCTGCGCAGCACCTCCGAGGCGATCTTGCCCGCGAACCGTTCGTCGCCATAGGTTTTCAGCACCCGGGCCAGGTCGCCGTGGCTGTAGGTGTTGAGCACGTCGGCGGCGGTCGGGCCGGTGGTCGGGTCCATCCGCATGTCCAGCGGCGCGTCGACGGAGTAGGCGAAGCCGCGATCGGCCTCGTCGAGCTGCATCGACGACACCCCGAGGTCCATCAGAATCGCTGACACGGAGCCGAACTCGGGCAGGCCCGCCTGACTGAGCGCGTCGGCGATGCCGTCGTAGCGGGTGTGCACCAGGGTGATCCGGTCGGCGTAGGGCGCGAGCCGCTCGCCGGCCAGTGTCAGCGCGGTGGTGTCGCGGTCGAGCCCGACCAGGCGCGCATGGGGATAGGTGCGCAGGAAGTGTTCGGCATGGCCGCCCAGGCCGAGGGTCGCGTCGAGGTAGACCGCGCCCGGCTCGCTCAGCGCGGGGCCGAGCAGCTCGTCGGCGCGGGTGAGCAGGACCGGCACATGACGGGGGTTCTCGGTGTCATGGTTCACCTCGACCTCCCGGGATACTGCCTCGCGTCGCAGACGGGTCGCCTTGCCACACAGTGCTTTTCGAATGAGATTGCGGTCTGAATGAAGCCGCTCCACCGCCCTTGCGGTGGAACCGGCGAATGCGTCGAGGTCTCTGACCGAGGCGCGGCACCTGGCGTCGGGGAAGTACGTCAGGGTCCACGCCCGGGCAGAGGCCTCGCAGCACTCGCGTGCTCCGAGCTAGAAGATCCCGCCCAGCGACTCGTCTCTGGCTTGCGCGTAGTCCTCCTCGTGCTCGGCGAGGTAGGACTCCCACGCCTGCTTGTCCCATATCTCGAGGAAGTCGACCGAACCGATCACCACGCAATCTCGCGTGAGATCGGCATAGCGTCGATGGTCCGGCGACAGCGTGATCCGGCCCTGTGCATCCGGACGTTGCTCGTCGGTGCCCGCCGCCAGCGCTCGGACGAAAGCCCTTGCCTGCGGGTTGCTTCGAGACGCCGCTGCGGCCCGCCGCGCGAGCGCGGTGAACTCGTCTTTCGGGTACACGGCCAGGCTGTGGTCTTGACCTTTGGTGACCATCAACCCTCCCGCCAGTTCGTCTCGAAACTTCGCAGGCAACGTCAGTCGCCCTTTGTCGTCCAGTCGGGGGGTGTAGGTACCGAGGAACATCTCGGCCACCTCCCTACTGGATCACCTCGCCGTACGGCCTCTCCTGTAGTGCGCGACCCACATTACCCCACTTTCCCCCACTTTCAATCGAAACCCCGGGTGATCTCGCTCCCCGCCAACACAATTCCGCAGGTCATGCCAGCTATCACCGAGATTCGGGGTTATCGCGTGTTCGGGCAACCCGCGCGGGTCGGCAACCCCTGGTTCCGACAACGTTCAGCAAACATCCCAGGTGCTACCGGCGGCGATGCGCGCCGTGGGGGCGCGGTGGGGAATGGTGGGGAAAGTGGGGGAACCGCCCTGACCATCGATCCGGCGGACCCCCACCGCCGAAACAGGCGAAGGCGGCGCCGCACCCGATCGGGTGCGGCGCCGCCTTCGATGCTGTTGCGCCTCGGCTACCGCCGAGCTACTCCTGCTCGAACCTTCGGCGGAACCGGTCTTCCATCCGCTCGGAGAAGCCGCCGGACTTGCGCGGACGACCACCGCGTCCGGTCGAGCCGCCCGTGGGGCCGGAGCCCGCGGCGGGGGTCTCGGACGAGTCCGGCCGAGCGGACCTGCGGGAGTTGCCGATCATGAGCAGGACGCCGGCGCCGAACATGGCGATGAAGCCGACGAGGCTGATGATCGGGAAACCGCCCGGCTTGAACGGGGCGGCGATGCCGGCGACGAGCAGGAACAGGCCGATGGCGAACAACGCCGCGGCCTGCAGTCTGCGTCGACTCGACGTGGAGCGAAGACGTCCGCCGCGGACGGACGAGGCGAACTTCGGATCCTCAGCATAGAGAGCGCTCTCGATCTGTTCGAGCATGCGCTGCTCGTGCTCGGAGAGTGGCACGGTACCTCCCCCGGCACTAGGCGTGGCTGGTCGCCTCCGGGTAGGCGACGGGTAGCCGACCTTGGCGGCTATCTGCTCCCCATGATACGAGTTCGATCGAAGCCGTACCACCTACTCGGTGATAACTAAGCAGTCATGTCCCGGTCGCGACTCGGCTGCGGGCGTGTCTTGACGGCGGCGACCAGCGCATCGTCGACGTCGTAGAGGAATGCGCCCACCCGTGAGCAGAACTCGTCGGCCCGGGTGTCGGTGACCGCGCGGTCCAGCCCGGCCTCCAGATCGGCCCGCAGTTGCGAGTGCGCCTCGAAGTAGTCCGCCCACATCGCGAATTCGGGGCTCGCACGCCGCAGCAGGACCCAGGCGCTGCGCGAGCGCGCCCGCGGCGCCCGATCGGCGCCGGTGAGCGCGATCATCGCGCCCGCGCCGCGCAGCGCGGCCAGATAGGCGGTGCGGAACCGCTCACCCGGATCGTGTTCCCAGGCCGAATCGGTGAGCAGGGCGTCGGCCTGACGTAGCAGCCCGCCCGCGCGACCGTCGTGCCCCGCGTGCTCCCGACCATCGTTGCGACCAGCCATCTGCTGCCCCTTTCGCCCCTCGCACAGATCGAACAAGCATTCGAACGTTTGAATTGAGATTGAATATAGGGACACCCACCGACAACTTCCGCGCCAGCGCGCCATCGACGAGAGCCATGACAGCCGTCAAGCCGAATCACACCCCAGCACCCGTCGTCGTCGACCTCAGCGTCGCCGCCTTGCGCGCGCGCCTGCACGACGCCCTGTCGGTGTATGTCGCCGCCATGGACTATCCGCGCGGCACCGAGCATCACCGCGCCCCGATGTGGACCGAGCACACCACCAGGGCCGGCTGGCGTGCCGTGGCCGCGGTGCTGCCCGACGACTCGGGCGGGGTCGACCTGCGCACCGCTCCGATCCTGGCGATCGCCTACGGCTACAGCGGCGCGCCGCGGCAGTGGTGGCATCAGCAGGTGCACACCGGCATGCGCCGGTGTGGCTGGCCCGAGGCCGCGACCCGCGAGCTGCTCGCCGACTACTTCGAGCTCACCGAGCTGCACGTGCATCCGGCGGCGCAGGGGCGCGGGATCGGCTCGACGCTGCTCGAGCGGCTGCTGGCCGACCGCGCCGAGGCCGCCGTGCTGCTGTCGACGCCGGAGGTGCCCGAGGAGGACAACCGGGCCTGGCGGCTGTACCGGCGAGCCGGATTCACCGATGTGATCCGCAATTTCGTCTTCGCGGGTGACACCCGGCCGTTCGCGATCCTGGGCAGGCGGCTGCCGCTGCCCCCGTCCGGCGCGTGAGGACGGCGGGCACGACCGTCGTCGTCGGGTCGGGGCACAACGCGCTGGTCGCGGCCTGCTATCTGGCGAAGGCCGGACAGCGGGTGCAGGTGCTCGAGCGCGACGCGGTGCCCGGCGGCGCGGTCTCGACGGTCGAGCGATTCCCTGGTCATCTGGTCGATCGCGGGTCCTCGGCGCACATCATGATCCGGCACACCGGGATCATCGAGGAGCTCGAGCTCGGCCGCTTCGGGCTGCGCTACGTCGACTGCGATCCCTGGGGTTTCACGCCGTCCGACGGCGTGCGCGCGCCGCTCGTCTTCCATCGCGATCTCGACCTGACCTGCGCCTCGATCGCCGCGGCCTGCGGTGAGCGCGACGCCGAGGCCTACCGCCGCTTCGTCGGCGTGTGGGGCGAGCGCAGCGCGCGGGTGATGCGCGCGTTCGGCGGGCCCCCGACGCCGGGCAGGCTCGTCCGCTCGTTCTGGGGCCTGGACGCGCGCGACGGCGGCAGCGCCCTGTCGCGGGAGTTCCTGCAGACCGGGGACGCGCTGCTGGACTACTGGTTCGACGACGAACGCCTCAAGGCGTCGCTGGCCTGGTTCGGCGCGCAGTCGGGCCCGCCGATGTCGGAACCCGGGACGGCGCCGATGGCCGGTTTCGCCGCGCTCATGCACACGCTGCCGCCCGGCCGGGCCGTGGGGGGAAGTGGGGCGCTCAGCGCGGCCCTGATCGCCCGGCTGCGCGCCGACGGCGGCGAGCTGCACACCGGCGACGCCGTCACCGCCCTGCGCCGGATCGGCGACGGCTGGCGGGTGCGCACCGCCGCGGGCCGGGACCTGCACGCCGACACCGTGATCGCCGGCTCGCACATCCTGGCGACCCTGGAGCTGCTGCGGGCCGGCGATTTCGACGCGGCCACCCTGGACGACTGGCAGCGCCGGATCCGGGTCGGCCCCGGCATCGGCATGGTGGTGCGCCTGGCCACCGACCGGCTCCCGGACTACCCCGGCGCCTGCCCCGCCGAATCCGCGCGCGGACTGCAGTTCCTCGTCGCGGACCGCAACCAGCTGCGGCGCGCGCACGGCGCGGCCCTCGGTGGTGCGCTGCCGCCCCGGCCGGTGGTGCTGGCGATGAGCTTCAGCGCGCTCGATCCCACCATCGCGCCGCCCGGCGAGCACCAGCTGTCGCTGTGGGCGCAGTGGCATCCCTACGCGCTGGCCGACGGCAGCGACTGGGCCGAACACGGCGAGCGCGAGGCGGACCGGATCGTCGCCGAGGTCGAGCGGTACGCCCCCGGCTTCGCCTCGTCGGTGCGGCAACGATTCGTGCAGACACCGGTCGATCTGGAGCGCGAGATGGGGTTGCGCGGCGGCAATGTCATGCACGTCGAGATGTCGCTGGATCAGATGATGCTGTGGCGGCCGCTGCCGGAGTTGTCGGGACAGCGGGTGCCGGGCGCGCCCGGCCTGTACCTGACGGGCGCGTCGACCCATCCCGGCGGCGGTGTGTCCGGGGCCAGCGGCCGCAGCGCCGCCCGGCTCGTCCTCGGCGATCGCCGGATCCGCCGGTTCCCGTTCGCGCGCGGGCGATGAGACCTGGACTCGCCGTGTCGTTCTCGTGCGGCCCGGCATCGTCGCGGCGGATCCCGTCGCGACGACGGCGGTATCGGCTGCCAGCGGTGCGGTGCGCGCTGGAGCGCGGCGACGAGACTTCGGCGACGGCGGCGCGTGGTTCGAGGTCGTCGATCGGCAGGCGGAACCGGTGATCGATACCCGGCACCCTCGGTGGCTCGCGGACCAGCCGGGCCGGGGCGCGGCGGCGTTCGGTCGATGGTTACGCACCGAGCCGTCGCGCGCGTTGCCGACGGCCACGGCGATCCTGCTGGTCCTGGCGCAGATCGCCTATCCGTTGAGTGCGGGCACCATGCGTGACCGGATCACGATCGTCGTCGTCGCACTGTCGGCGGCGACCGCCCTCCTGCACGCGGCGACGACCCGCGGCGCGCGCTGGGCCATCGGGTTCTTCGTCATCGTGTCCGGGCTCGGGCTCGCCGCCGAGATCGTCGGCACGGCGACCGGGTTTCCGTTCGGCGATTACGCCTATGCCGTCGACCGGATCGGGCCCGCGCTCGCCGAGGTGCCACTGGTGGTCCCGCTGGCGTGGACCGGCGGGCTGTATCCGATCTGGATCGTGGCGGGACTGATCGCGTCGCGGGCGTGGGGTCGCGGCGGACTGTTCGTCGTCGGCGCGGTCGGCTGGGATCTGTTCCTCGATCCGCAGATGGTGGCCGACGGCCAGTGGACCTGGGCCGTCACCGATGCGGGGCTGCCCGCACTCCCCCAGATCCCGTACACCAACTACCTCGGCTGGGCGCTGGTCGCCACGCTGATGGCGGTGCTGCTGACCGTGCTCGACCGGCGGGTGCCGCCCGCCCACGATCCGTCGGTGGCGGTTCCGGTGGCGGTGTTCGGCTGGACCTGGCTCGGCTCGGCCCTGGCCCACGCGGTGTTTCTCGGGCTACCCGCCTCGGCGATCTGGGGGTTCCTCGGCCTGGCCTCCCTCGGCATCCCGCTGCTGCTACGCGGGTTCGCGCGACACGGCGACCGCACGGCCTGACGTACCCGACAGCGGGCTGACCGGCGCCGAGTCCGCCCCGCCGCACGCGCGATTCGACGACGAATCGCCTGTTCGGCACCCCCGGTGGGCCCGTCGTGTGGGTTCTCGGGCCCGGGCCTGGCACGATGACATCCGTGCAGCCGAGTCTCGTCGCCGACATGCCCGCTCCTTCACCGCGTCGCTCCGCGCGTACCCGGCGCGTCACGGCCGTCGCCGTCCTGCTGGCGATGCTGGTGCCCGCCCTGGCCGGGTGCCTGCGCGTGCAGGTGTCGATGGGCGTGTCGTCCAACGACCGGGTGTCGGGACGGATCGTCGCCGCGGTGGTGCCGACCGGCCCCACCGACAAGGGCCCGCAGCTCGAGGCGCCGGACCAGCTGGCGGCGAAAGTGCGCGTCGAGAACTACAACCAGGACGGTTTCGTCGGCACCCAGGTGTTCTTCGACGACCTGTCCTTCGGCGAGGTCGGCCAGCTCGGCGGCCTGTCGGATCAGACCCAGGGCATGTTCACCCTCGAGTTCCAGCGCACCGGCGATCTGGTGAGCCTCAAGGGCCGCGTCGACCTGGAGTCGGTGCCGCCGCACGGCTCGGACGTGCAGTTCTCCATCGCGTTCCCGGCCCGCGTCGCCAAGACCAACGGCACCCGCGAGGGCGACAACACCGTGTCCTGGAAGCTGCCCGCGGGCGAGACCTCGACCCTGCGCGCCGAGGTGAAGTACGCCGACCCGAACACCCGCTCCTTCGCCGGCTGGGCGGGCATCGTCGGCGGCATCACCCTCGCCGTCGCCGCGCTGATCGCCGGTCTGGCCTTCCGCGACCGCAACCCCGGCCCGCCGAACGCGCCGCGCGGCGGCTTCTCGCCGCAGGAGATGTGGCGCGAGATCGCCAGCCGCAGGCTGGGCCGCTGACATGGGCGCGGCGGGCCGCTACCTGACCTGGGCGGGCACCGGTCTCGCCGCGCTGGGCGCGACCACCGCCGCCTACAACCTGGTCACGCTGCGCAGCCTGCCGCGCCGGGTCGCGGGGGTGATCGAACCGGTGACCGTCTGCGTGCCCGCCCGCGACGAAGCCGAGCGCCTGCCCGAGCTGATCGGCGACCTGCGCGCCCAGACCGGCGTCCCCCGGCTGCGCGTACTGATCCTCGACGACGCCTCCACCGACCACACCTACGAAGCCGCCTCGGCCGCGATCGGCGGTGACGATCGGTTCACCGTGCTGCGCTCGGCCGCCCACCCGGCGCCCGGCTGGACCGGCAAGGCCGCCGCCTGCGCGCGGCTGGCCGCCCGCACCGACGCCGCGGCCCTGGTCTTCGTCGACGCCGACGTCCGGCTCGCCCCGCACGCGATCGCGGCGGCGGTCACCGAATTGCGCAGGCGTGGAGCCGGTCTGGTGTCGGCCTGGCCGGTGCAGGAGTCCGGCTCGGCCACCGAACGCCTGGTCCAGCCGCTGCTGGCCTGGTCGTGGGCCTCGACGCTGCCGGTCGGCCCGGCCAATCACAGTCTGCGCCCGTCGACCGCGGTGGCGTGCGGACAGTTCCTGGCCGTCGACGCCGCGGCCTATCGCGCCGCTGGCGGCCACGCGGCCGTCGCCGCCAGCGCCACCGAGGACCTCGACCTGGCCCGAGCGCTGCGCCGGACGGGTCATCGCACCGCTTTGGTGGCCGCGGGCCCCAGCGCGGGCACCCGGATGTACGACGGCGCGGCCGAACTCACCGAGGGCTACACCCGCTGGCTGTGGTCGGCCTACGGCGGCCGGGTCGACGCCGGCGCCGCGGTGGGCGCGCTCGCGGCCCTGGCCTACTGGATCCCGCCGCTGGCCGCGCTCTGCGCTCGCGGCCGGGTCCGCCGCGCCGGACTGCTCGGCTACCTCGCCGCCGTGGCGGGCCGCCTCGCCGCCCGCGCCACCGAGACCCGGCAGCGGCCGACCCGCGCCGACCTCACCTCCGCGCTCGCCCACCCGCTGGGCGTGGCGCACTACTTGGCGCTGTGGACCCGGTCGCACTACCGCCATCGCACCGGCACGCTGCGCTGGAAGCAGCGCCCACTGGTCGCGCCGGAGACCGCGAGCGCCCAGCACGCCTGACGCGCCCGGCCGCGCTCAGCGATCGGTGATCCGCAACGAGAATTCGCCGCCCATCCCCCGGCTCGTCGTCAGGGTCAGCCGCAGCCGCGACATACCGTCGACGAGATCGCGATTGCCGCCCCGACGAAGATCCGGCCACAGCCACGAGATCCTCGAACCCCAAGCGATCCGGCGCCACGCGATCCGGCGCCACGCAGGAAGAGAGCAGATCCGCGGGACCACCCTCGAACATCGGGTCGGCGAAGGCCTTCGCGCGCAGGCGGTGGAAGGCGCGTGCGTATCGGGCCGTCGGCGCGTGCCCGGCGAAGGCGGCTGCCGCATGCGCTGATCCATCGGCCAGGACCAGCACCAGCATGGCGGCCAGGAACACCGTCGAAGCCGTTGGTGGCGTCGACCACCCGCTTGCCGCCGAGCGCGGCGGCGCGTGCGAGTCCGTCGAGTCCCCGCTGAGCCCTCAGGGAACCTCGGTGATCCCCACGGTCGGGAAGAAGAAGCAGGAGCGGCCCGCGTTGTCGGTGGTGCCGAAGACGGCGGCCAGGACGGTGCCGTGGCCGGTGTCGACCGGGACGGCCCGCACACCGCCGACCGGGATGGCGGCGAAGAGGAAGTCGCGGATCGCGGTCTCGGCGATGGGGCGCAGTTCGACGGGGACCTCGGGCGGGACCAGCGCGCGCACCACGTCGGCAATGGAGCCCATCGAGGCCAGCCCGCCGCGCCCGGTGCTGATATTGAGCCAGGCCACCTGCATGCCGGAGGTCTCGGTGGCCGCGGTGTCCGGTGCCAGGCCGTAGGGCAGGAAGGTGAACATCGTCTGGCCCGATTTCACGGCGGTGAGGTCGAGACCGGGGATCTGCACGGCGTTGGCGGGCCACGGGCCGGGCACCGCGCCCGCGACGGCGGGCACGAGCCCGAGGCCGTCGCCCGCGCAGTTCGCGGCGACCGTCGGGTACAGGAACGGTTGGATGCCCAGCGCTTTCAGGGTGTCGACGACGCTCTGATACGCGCCGAGCAGGTCACCGGGACCGGCGGTCGGGGTGGCGGCGGGCGCATCCCTGGTTACCGTCGCGGGCACGGCCGCCGCGGTGGGCGCGGCCAGCAGCAGCGCGGCGGCGCAGGCCGCCAGCGTGGTCAGGGCGGTGAAACGACGCGGCACGGTCACAACGCACTCCTCATCGACGCGGAGACATCCGACGCTACGCCCGTATCCGGCGGAATCCGCGCAGGTGAGGCGCGTCGTTTCGTCGGCGCGTCGCGGACAGTGTGCACCAGCGCCGCCCCGGTTCCAAGCTCTGCGCTCACGCTGATCCTTACCGTTGTGAAGTATCGCCGCAGTGCCACATGCTGATTCGGTACCGGCCCTGTGGTCGGTCACAACCATCCAGAGCGACCGAGAGACCTGGCTCCATGACGTCGCAGCAACCCGCCCGTTCCCGGGTGTGGGTGCTTCCGCCGGGTTCGATGGAGGAGCAAGAGTGGCGAGGTCTGCTGTCGCATGAAGTTTCTGTTGTTCACGCTGGTGACCCGGGCGGTGACCACGCTCAGCCTGTTCGACCCGGTGCGCGCGTCCGAGGACTACGCGACGCTGGACAACCTGGCGGATGGCCGGCTGGAGCTGATCATCGGCAAGGGCAACGGCCCCGCGCAGGCCCGGATCCGGCACGGCAGCGCGACCAGCCGCGAGTCGGTGGAACTGGCCGCGCGCCACGGTGATCCGCTGCTCTCGGCCGACGTCACCAACCCCATCGAGCCGTCTGCCGAACTGGTTCGCCACTATCGGCAGCGCTGGGCCCACTACGGCCGCGACCCCGCCGACGCGCTCGTCGGCGCGGGCACCGTGGGCTTCCACGTCGCCGCCACCTCCCAGCAGGCCAGAGCGGTCTCCACGCCGCTGTTCGAGGCGCGTCGCGCGCTGGCGCGAAAGCTGGGCCTGCCCCTGGTGTTCGACACCATCGACGACTTCCTCGCGCGCAGCTCCGCTCTGGTCGGCAGCCCGCCGGAAGTCATCGACAAGGTCGGCCGGTACCACGAGCAGCTCGGCCACGAGGTGATCCATCTCTCCGCCGAACGCGACGGTCGCGCCGACACCGACTACCTGGGCAGCCTCGAGCTGTTCCAGGCCGAGGTGGCGCCCGAACTGCGCCGCCGCATTCCCAGCCGTCCCCTGGCCGCAGGCCGCGAATTCTCTGGAGTCACCCCGTGATCGGTCCTCGTCATCGTTTCGCCGCCGCCGTCGGCGTCCTGGCTGTCGCCACCTCCGTGGTCGCGTGCGGCAGCGACACCGGCGGCGCGGGTGGGCAGGCCGGTCCGCCGCAGCCCGGCGGCACCCTGCGCTACGGGTTGTCCCAGGCCCCGTCGTGCTCGGATCCGGCCCAGGCCGGGTCGAACCAGACCATCTACGTCACCCGCCAGATCGTCGACTCGCTCACCGACCAGGACCCCAAGACCGGCGCGATCACCCCCTGGCTGGCCAAGAGCTGGGAGGTCAGCCCCGACGCCAAGGTGTTCACCTTCACCCTCGCCGACGGCGTCACCTTCAGCGACGGCACCGCGCTGACCGCGGATTCGGTGCGCGACACCTTCGACGCGATCGTCGAGCTGGGCGGTGCGAAGGCGCCGCTGGGCGCGAGCTACCTGACCAACTACGTCGGCACGACGGCGGTCGACAAGCTCACCGCCCGGGTCGAGTTCAGCCAGCCCAACGCCCAGTTCCTGCAGGCCTCCTCGACGCCGCAGCTCGGCATCCTGGGCCGGGCGACCAATGCCAAGCCGGCCGAGGCCCGCTGCGCGGGCGACAACATCGGCAGCGGCCCGTTCACCTACGCCGCCTACAGGCAGGACGTCTCGGTGACCCTGGCCAAGCGGGCCGGATACCACTGGGGCTCGGCGGTGTTCGGCCATCAGGGCGAGGCCTACCTGGACCGGATCGAATTCACCGTCGTTCCCGAGTCCGGCGTGCGCACCGGCAGTCTCGTCTCCGGCCAGCTCGACGCGATCAGCGACGCGCTGCCCCAGGACGCGCCGCAGATCGAGGCCGTCGACGGCCGGATCCTGTCCACCTCCAACCCCGGCACGCCGTTCGGCTTGCAGCTCAACGTCAATCGCGGCCCGCTGCGCGATCCGGCCGTGCGCCAGGCGCTGCTGCCCGCGCTCGATCGCAAGCAGCTCGTCGACACCGTGCTCGGCCCGCAGTTCAAGTTCGCGACCTCGTCGCTGGCCTCGGCGACCCCGGCCTACACGGACCTGTCGGCGAAGCTGCCCAACGACCCGGCCAAGGCGAAGTCGATCCTCGACCAGGCGGGCTGGGTGCCCGGTGCCGACGGTATCCGCGCGAAGAACGGTGAGCGCCTGAGCTTCTCGGTGACCTTCAGCCAGGTCTTCGCGGGCAACCAGGCGATCCTGGAGCTGGTGCAGCAGCAGCTGCGGCAGGTCGGCGTCGAGCTGACGCTCGATCTGGTCTCGGGCCCGGAGAGCACCGCCAAGATGAACTCCAAGGACTACGACTCCTTCTACAGCAACTCCACCCGCGCCGACGGTGACATCCTGCGCACGTCGTTCTCGCTCACCGGCCGCAACCTCAACGCGCGCGGCCCGATCCCGGCGCTGGACGAGACCCTCGACAAGCAGCTGGCCACCAACGATCCCGCGGCCCGCGCCGCGCTGCTCGGGACCGCGCAGCAGCTGATCCTCGACAACGGCCTCTACCTGCCCACCGTCGAGTTGTCCCAGGCGATCGGCGCGGCCGCCAACACCCAGGATCTGAAGTTCGAGGCCTCGGCCCGGCTGCAGTTCTTCGATACCTGGCTGAGCGGGCGCTAGTCATGGTCCGCTATGTGGGTTCGCGCCTGCTGCAGGCGATCTGGGTGATGTGGGCCGCGTTCACCATTTCCTTCGCCGTGCTGTACCTGCTGCCCGCCGACCCGGTGTCGATGGCCGCCGACGGCGGCGGCCCCGGCAGCGCCGTCGACAAGGCGGCGATCGCGGAACTGCAGGCGCGCTACGGGCTGGACAAGCCCCTGTGGGAGCAGTACGTGACCGCGCTGGGCAACGCGGTGACCGGCGATCTCGGCCGGTCCATCACCACCGGCCAACCGGTCACCGAGGCCCTGCGCGACGTGCTGCCCACCACGCTCGGGCTGGCCGCGCTGGCGCTGCTGTTCGCCACGCTCAGCGGGGTGGTGCTGGCCTTCGCCGCCACCTACACCCGCCGCCCGTGGCTGCGCAACACCCTCAACGCGCTGCCGCCGCTGGGGGTGTCGGTGCCGACGTTCTGGACCGGCCTGATCCTGTTGCAGCTGTTCTCCTTCCGGCTGCACTGGTTCCCGGCGTTCGGCGGGACCGGGCTGCGCGGCACCCTGCTGCCCGCGCTGACCCTGGCCCTGCCGATCGGCGCGGTGATCGCCCAGGTGCTCGCGGCCGGATTGCAGCAGACCTGGCGGCAGCCGTTCGCCGAGGTGGCGCTGGCCAAGGGCGCGTCGCGCTGGTGGGTGCAGCGGCGCCACGTCGCGCGGCTGGCGAGCGTGCCCGCGTTCACCATCGCGGGTGTGCTGGTCGGCACCATGCTCGCCGGTTCGGTGGTGGTGGAGTCGGTGTTCGCCCGCGCGGGCGTGGGCAGGCTGACCCAGACCGCCGTGCTCAACCAGGACATCCCGGTCGTGCAGGGCGTGGTGTTGCTGTCCGCGCTGATCTTCGTCGCGGTGAATCTGACCGTCGACCTGCTCTATCCGCTGCTCGATCCACGCATCACCGGTGCGAGCAGGCGGCGGGCCACCGCGCGCGCCGCGCTCCCGGACACCAAGGCCGATGTTGCCGCGAAGGCGGTGCACAGTGCCTGATCCCACCCCGCCCATCGAGACCGAAGGGAACGTCCATGGTTGACATCCTCGTGCGCCGTGGCACGGTCGCCGAGCGGCCCGACGCGGCCGACGACAGCCACGTACGGACGCACCGTGCCGCCGCGGCGGCGCGCTGGGTCCGCGGGCATCTGGGCCTGATGCTCTCGGGCGTCGTGCTCGTCGTCGCGGTCGGCTGGGCGGTGGCGCCGTCGGTGTTCGCCTCCGGCGACCCGCTGACCGGCGTGCCCGCCGAGAAGTTCCAGGCGCCCAGCGCGGCGCACTGGTTCGGCACCGACAATCTCGGCCGTGACCTCTACACCCGGATGGTGCACGGCGCCGGGCTCTCGCTCACCGCGACCCTGACCGCCGTCGGGATCGCCCTGGTGATCGGCTCGCTGCTCGGGCTGCTGTCCGGCGCGGCGGGCGGGATCGTCGACACCGCGATCATGCGGGTCGTCGACGTGCTGCTCTCGATCCCCGCGCTGCTGCTGTCGCTGGCCCTGGTGACCGCGCTGGGCTTCGGTACCCGCAATGTCGCGCTCGCCGTCGGCATCTCGCTGATCGCCAACTTCGCCAGGGTGATGCGCTCGGAGGTGCTGCGGGTGCAGCACGCGCCGTATGTCGAGGCGGCGCACGCGTCCGGCGTGCGCTGGTACGCGGTGCTCGCCCGGCACGTGCTGCCCAATTCGTTCCAGCCCGTGCTGGCGCTGGCCGCCGTGGAATTCGGGATGGCGGTACTGGCGGTGTCGTCGCTGAGTTTCCTCGGCTACGGCACCAAACCGCCCACCCCCGAATGGGGTTCGCTGATCTCGGAGGGCCGCAACTTCCTCGCGTCGGCGTGGTGGCTGACGACGCTGCCGGGTCTGGTCATCGTCACCGTCGTGCTGTCGGCCCAGCGCCTCGGCCGGTTCGTGGGAAAGGCGGAGACCCGATGAGCGAGTCGGCGGCCACACACCCGACGTCGGCGGCGGAAGCGTCCGCCGCACACGCGGAAGTTCCAGCGCGCCAGGCCGGTCCGCTGCTGCGCGTCGACGAGCTGCGCATCGCCTACCACTCCAGCTCCGGCCGGGTCGACGCCCTGCGCGGCGCCTCGATCGAGGTCGGGCGCGGGGAGGTGGTGGCGCTGGTCGGGGAATCCGGCTCGGGCAAGTCCACGCTGGCGCACGCGGTGATCGGCCTGCTCGGCGATACCGCGCGCTTCGTCTCCGGCGGCATCGACTTCGCCGGCGAGAAGGTCGACCCGACCGACGAGAAGGCGCTGCGGCGCCTGCGCGGCGCCCGGGTCGGACTGGTGCCGCAGGATCCGGGACTGTCGCTGAATCCGGTTCTGCGCGTGGGTGATCAGGTGGCCGAGGCGCTGCTGGTGCACCGGCTCGCCGATCGGCGCGGCGCCCGGTGGCAGGCGCTGGACCTGCTCGCGGAAGTCGGGCTGGACCGACCCGAGCTGCGGGCACGGCAGTTCCCCCACGAATTGTCCGGTGGACAGCGGCAGCGGGTGCTGATCGCCATCGCGCTGGCCTGCGGACCGGAGCTGATCATCGCCGACGAGCCCACCAGCGCCCTGGACGCGACGGTGGCCCGCCAGGTGCTGGATCGGCTGGCGGAACGGATCGCGGCCCGCGGCACGGCCGTCCTGCTGATCACCCACGATCTGGCCGTCGCCGCCGAGCGGGCCGATCGGCTGGTCGTGCTCGAACGCGGCGAGGTGGTCGAATCCGGTCCTGCGGCACAGGTGCTCACCCATCCGCGGCATCCGTACACACGTCGGCTGCTCGCCGCCTCCCCCGCGCTCGCGCCCGCCGGCTTCCGCCCGCCGCGGGCCAGGGCCGAGTCGCCGCTGCTGTCGGTGCGCGCCCTGCACAAACGGTTCCACGCGGCCGAGGTGACCGCGGTCGACGATGTCGAGTTCACCCTCGACCGGGGCGAGACCCTCGCGCTGGTGGGCGAATCCGGGTCGGGCAAGTCCACCACCGCGCGCATCGCGCTGCGATTGACCGAACCCGACAGCGGCACGGTGACCTTCGACGGGCACGACCTCACCAGGGCGCGCAGGCGCAGGCTGCGCGAGCTGCGCAGGCGCTTCCAGGTGGTCTACCAGAACCCGTACTCGTCACTGGATCCGCGCTGGCAGGTCGGCGACATCATCGCCGAACCCCTGCACGCCTACGGCGTCGGCGACCGCGCCGCGCGAACCCGCCGGGTGACCGAACTGCTCGACCAGGTCGCGCTGCCCGCCGAGTTCACCGCGCGCAGGCCCGCCGAGCTCTCCGGCGGCCAGCGCCAGCGCGTCGCCATCGCCCGCGCGCTCGCCCTGCGGCCCGACCTGCTCGTGCTCGACGAGCCGGTCTCGGCACTGGACGCCTCGGTGCAGGCGCAAATCCTCGACCTGCTCGACGGGCTGCAAGCCGAGCTCGCGCTCGGCTACCTGTTCATCTCCCACGATCTGGCCGTGGTCCGGCAGATCAGCGACCGGGTGGCGGTGCTGCGCCACGGTCGCATCGTCGAAACCGGGCCCACCGCCACCCTGTTCACCGATCCGCAGCACGACTACACGCGCGAGTTGCTCGCCGCGATCCCCACACCGAGCGTCCGGATCGACCCCCTCGACGGAAAGGACCCCACCCGATGAGCGAAGGCACGCTGTTCCTTGGCATCGAGACCGCGGGCACCGGAACGCATCCCGCGTCCTGGCGACGCGCGGACTCGCGTGCCGAGGATCTGTTCACCGCCGGCTACTGGACCGAGGTGGTGGCGCGCGCCGAACAGCTCGGCGCCGACGCGATATTCCTGCCCGACGCGTTCGGCCTGCAGGACGGCGGCACCGCGGTGACCCGCGGCAGGCTCGACGCCGTCGCGATCGCCGCCCGCGTCGCCCCGCTGACCCGACGGATCGGGCTGATCCCGCAGGCGCCGCTCACCCACACCGAGCCGTTCCACGTGTCCAAGGCGATCGCCGCGCTCGATTTCGCGAGCCTGGGCCGGGCCGGCTGGGAAGTGGGCGTGTCCGCCACGGCCCAGGAGGCGAAGGCTTTCGGCCGCAAGGCGGTTCAAGATCGCACCGACCTGTGGCACGAGGCCGACGAGGCGATCGAGGTGGTGACCCGGCTGTGGGACAGCTGGGAGGACGGCGCCGAGATCCGCGACGTGCCCACCGGCCGGTTCATCGACCGGGATCGCCTGCACTACATCGATTTCGCCGGGGACCACTTCTCGGTGAAGGGCCCGTCCATCACGCCGCGCTCGCCGCAGGGTCAGCCGATCGTGACGGTGCGCGCCGACGACGCCGTGGCCGTCGACGTCGCCGTGCGCCGCGCCGATCTCGTGCGGATCAGCGCCCCCGATCTGGCCACCGCCGCCGCGCACCGCGTTTCGCTGCGCGCCGCCCTCGCCGCGGCGGGCCGCGATCCGGACACGGTCCGGGTGCTGCTCGATCTCACCGTGCACCTGGCCGATTCGGCCGAGCGGGCCAGGGCTGAGGTCCGCGAGCTGGATCAGTGGCTGGGGCAGCCGATCGACGATCCCGGGCTCACCCAGGTCGGCACCGCGGGCGAACTCGACGACCTGCTCGACGAGATCGGCGGTTCGGCCGTCGCCGACGGTGTGGTGCTGCGACCGCTGGCGCTGCCCGCCACCCTCGCCGCGCTCACCTCGCGCCCCGAACGGGCGACGGGCACCCTGCGCGAACAGCTCGGCCTCCCCCGCCCGGCCAGCCGTTATGCCGCCGCGACCACGCAAGGAGCAGCACTGTGAACGCGAAGCCACGCAAGCAAGTCCATCTCGCCGCGCACTTCCCCGGCGTCAACAACACCACCGTGTGGGCCGATCCGGCGTCGAAGTCGCAGGTCGATTTCGCCTCGTTCGAGCACCTGGCGCGCACCGCCGAACGCGGTCTGTTCGACTTCTTCTTCCTCGCCGAGGGGCTGCGGCTGCGCGAACACCGCGGGCGCATCCACGATCTGGACGTGGTGGGCAGGCCGGACACCTTGACCGTGCTCAACGCCGTCGCGGCGGTCACCGATAGGCTCGGCCTCGCCGGGACCATCAACAGCACCTACAACGAGCCGTTCGAGCTGGCCAAGCAGTTCGCCTCGCTGGATCACCTCTCCGGCGGCCGCGCCGCCTGGAACGTCGTCACCTCCTCCGACGCGTTCACCGGCGAGAACTTCCGCCGCGGTGGCTATCTGGACCACAGCGACCGCTACCGCCGCGCCGCCGAGGTGGTCGAGGCGACGAAGACACTGTGGGACAGCTGGCCCGCCGACGCCCTCGTGATCGACCGGGAGCGCGGCGTCTTCGCCCACGAGGTCCCCACCACGGCCGTCCGCAGCAGCCAGTTCGACATCGAGGCGCCGTTCGTGCTGCCACCGAGCCCGCAGGGTCATCCGGTGCTGTTGCAGGCGGGCGATTCCGACGAGGGCCGCGAATTCGGCGCCAAGGCCGCCGATGCCATCTTCACCGTGCACGGCACCCTCGAGGCGGGGCAGGCGTTCTACGCCGACATCAAGGGCAGGCTGGCGAAATACGGCCGCTCCCACGACGAACTGCTGGTGTTCCCGGCGGCGACGTTCGTGCTCGGCGACACCGAGGCCGAGGCGCACGAGCGGGCCAGGCACATCCGCTACCAGCAGGTGAGCCCGCAGACCGCCATCGCCTTCCTCGAACAGGTCTGGGGCCGCGACCTGTCCGGCTACGACCCCGACGGTCCGCTGCCCGACATCGAGCCCGACACCACGACCGAGATCACCCGCGGCCGGGTGCGGCACGCGAAAGATCCACTGGCCGTGGCGAAGGCGTGGCGCGCGCAGGCCGAGGCCGCGAACCTGAGCATCCGCGAGCTCATCATCGAGGTCACCACGCGCCAGCAGTTCATCGGCACCCCGGTCCAGGTCGCCGAGCAGATCGACCACTACGTGCAGTCCGACGCCGCCGACGGATTCATCCTCGTCCCGCACCTCACCCCCGCCGGGCTCGACGAGTTCGTCGACCGGGTGGTGCCGGAATTGCAGGAACGCGGCAGTTTCCGCACCGCCTACACCGGCACCACGCTGCGCGACCACCTCGGTCTGCGTCATCCCCACCACCCCACCGTCGCCGAAGGAGCACGCGCGTCATGACGATCACCGTCGATACCACCAGCACCGCAACCACGTTCACCGACGACTGGCACCGCTGGCACAACGCCCGCGAGGACGGCCTGCGCGACCCGCTGGGCTGGCTCAGCCTCGCCGGACTGCACTGGCTCACCGACAGCCCCGAGCGCATCAACGGCCTGCCGGGCACCTGGTGGGTGACCGACGGGAAGGTGTTCATCACCGCCCAGCCCGCCGACCGGCTCGACGTCGACGGCGAGCGGATCGGCGGCGTGCAGATCCTGGTCCCGGCCGAGGGCGCGCCCGGGCTGAGCGTGTTCAACGAGGAGCGGGTCTTCGAGGTGATCCGGCGCTCCGGGCAGTTCGCGGTGCGGGTGCACGACCCGGCCGCGCCGACGCTGGCCGCGTTCACCGGCGTGCCCGCCTACCCGGCCGATCCGCGCTGGGTCGTCACCGGGCGGTTCACCCCGTTCGACAGCGCGCGCACCGTCACCACCGGCGCGGTCGTCGACGGACTCGAACACCACCACAGTGCCGCGGGCACCATCGAATTCCGGATCGGTGACACGACCGAGACGCTGGTCGCCTTCGGCACCCCCGCCGATCTGAAGGTGCTGTTCACCGACGCCACCAGCGGTGTCACCACCTACCCCGCGGCACGGTCGCTGACGATCGGGGCGGTCGAGGCCGACGGGACCGTGACGCTGGACTTCAACCGGGCGGTCAACCTGCCGTGCGCCTTCACCGACTTCGCGACGTGCCCGGTCGCGCCGGCCGAGAACCGGCTGCGGGTGGCGATCGAAGCGGGAGAACAGGATCCGACGCTGTGACCGTTCCGCTGTCGATCCTCGACCTCTCGCCGATCAGCGCCGGGTCCTCCGCCGCGCAGGCCGTGCGCAACACCATCGAGCTGGCCCGCCGGGCCGAACAGTGGGGTTACCACCGGTATTGGCTGGCCGAGCACCACTTCGTGTCGGTGGCCAGTTCGTCGTCGCTGACGCTGCTCGGGCTCGTCGCGGCCGCGACCTCCCGGATCCGGGTCGGCACCGGCGCGGTGCAGGTGGGCCACCACACCTCGGCTTCGATCGTCGAGGCGTTCGGCACCGTCGACGCGGTGGCGCCGGGCCGGCTGGATGTGGGGTTGGGCCGGTCGGGACATCGGCGCAGCCAGTTCGGGGCCGAGACCTCGACCACCAAGGGCGGGCGGCCGGTGCTCGACGCCCTCGTCGGGCGCACCGAGATCCGCGACGGCGTGGTGGTGCCACCGCCGTTCGATCCGCGCGGGATCACCGACCGGTCCAAGTTCGCCGCCTCGCTCGAGGCCTTGCAGCAGCCCGGCGCGCAGGCGCAGGACTTCCCCGAGCAGGTCGCCGACGTGCGGGCCCTGCTCGAGGGAAGCTATATCGGCTCCAATGACGTAGCGCTGCACGCTGTTCCCGGCGAGGGAGCCGAGGTGGAGCTGTGGCTGTTCGGCAGCACCGCCGGGGAGAGCGCGGAACTGGCGGGTCGCCTCGGCCTGCCGTTCGCCGCCGCCTACCACGTCGCCCCCGGCACCGCGCTGGACGCGGTCGAGGCGTACCGGGCGGCGTTCCGGCCCTCGGCCACCCTCGCCGAACCCCACGTGATCGTCTCCGCCGACGTGGTCGTGGCCGCCGACGAGGACACCGCCCGCCACCACGCGAGCACCTACGGCCACTGGGTGCACAGCATCCGCAGCGGTTCCGGCGCCTGCGAATACCTCGACCCCGACACCGCCGCCCCCCTCACCCCCGACCAGCTCCGCCTCGTCGAGGACCGCCTGGCCGCCCAGATCGTCGGCACCCCCGACACCGTCGCCGAGCGTCTCCGGGCCCTGGCCGAGCTCACCGACGCCAGCGAACTCCTGATCACCACCATCACCCACCACCACACCGACCGCTTGGAATCCCACCGCCTCCTGGCCGACGCCTGGGGGTTACGCACCGCCCGCGCCGCCTGAACTGCGAGGGGCGGCGCCGCGACCACCGCGGCGCCGCCCCTCGTCCATTCACGAAATACGTTGCACCACAACACGGGAACGGGCCGCCGCACGCGGCTTCCCGTACCCGCCGACCCGAGCTCGGAAAGGTCTACGGGGATCAGTCGAAGAGGTCCGCGGTCTCCGCCGCGTCGATCGCGCGTCTCAGCCAAGCATCGAGCTGGTTCAGGTCTCGGCAACCCTGGATACGTTCCCGCTGATCGTCGGAGACAGCGAGTCGACGGGTACCGAGGACCGTCAGGATGCTGGCCGCGGTGGCTTCTTCACGGCCCTCTTCACGGCCCTCTTCGCGGCCTTCTTGTCGGCCCTGCTCGACATACTTACGGGCGATCCGGCCCTGGTATTCGTAGGTCATCGTCATCAATTCCTCCAACCGTCGGCTGGCCGCCTCGGACAACACCTCATCGACCAGGTCATGGTACATCCGCGCACGCTCGTCATCGGTCTTCGTCAGGCCGACGAGGAGAGCGGTGAAGACCTCGTCGGAGTGGGGGCCGTTGCCGTGCGCCATGGCTGAGAGGACCGCCCGTTCCGGGGAGGACGCGGCCTCCATGGGATCGGTCACCAGTGGCACGCGCTCGGGGCCGACGACCAGCGGCCGAAGGGCGAAGCCCGGGTGGCCGAGGTCGATCGGTTCGGCCGCCCAGGCCGCTACGCGAGTACTGGAGACAACGACCAGGAGTACTACGGGACAGCGCAACCGGGCGCGCAATGTGGCCAGGTAGACCGGCCAGCTCCATCGCTTGTGCGGCTTCTCCGAGAGCTGGACCTCGACACAGATGCCGAGGACAGCAGCACCGTCTGCGTCGTGGAGACTGAGCGCCAGGTCGCCGCGGAACTCCTTGGGTCCGATATCGGAGAAGTCGCAAGGTTCGGCGGTCGCTCCGGTGTAGCCGGGCACGGGAACATCGCAGACTTCGGCGACCAGAGTGGCGGCCAATGTGAGGTCCGCGCGGAACAACTCCAGGACACCTTCGTGCAGGTAGCTGGGCATGCCAGGGACCCTAGGTCGCGAATTTCGTGATGCGCCAACAGCGTTCGGCGAGTCTGGTGCGCCGCGCCGTTTGCTGTCCGGAATATCCGGAGTCGGGTCGGCTTGGACGCAGGCGTGTCCGCAGCCCGCAGGCGCAGCGGAGATCGATCGATTGCCGCTGCCGCGCGGATCTGATCTATACGTAGGCGTATATCAGGGGTACGCTCCCTCCATACGCATCCGTACGGAGAGGGGTTTCTCATGCGAGTTCCGGCAGTGGCGCATACCGGGCGGGGGTGGCGTATCCACGAGATCACGCCGGATTTCGAGGTCGAGGACGTGTGGCGGTTTCGGACGCCGGGTGGGGCGGCGGGGGACTTTCCGACGCTGCTCGCGGCGTTGCGGGCGGCGCGGGCGTCGGAGTCTTCCGGGGTGAGCGGGGTGTTGTTCGAGATCCGGTGGAAGCTGGGGGCGGTGCTGGGGTGGGA
This sequence comes from Nocardia canadensis, assembly GCF_032656385.1. NCBI lineage: Bacteria > Bacillati > Actinomycetota > Actinomycetes > Mycobacteriales > Nocardiaceae > Nocardia > Nocardia canadensis. The sequence continues at coordinate 117,317 of NZ_JAVCWB010000002.1, read as the reverse complement.
TCGGGAGGCGGCGGGGGCCGGGCGGCGGGTGGCGTCGTTGCGGGATCGGCTGCCCGCCGACCTGCGGGAACTGCCGCGACCCGACGACGCGGGGAGCCCGTTCACCAGCCTGTACGCGCTCGACGACGAGTACGCGGCCGAGATCGCCAACGGCACCGTGCACGGGGTGATGCACCTGGGGTGGGTGCCCGACGACGACGGGCCCGGCTACCACCTGCAGATGGCGGTGCTGGTGAAGCCGAACGGGGTGTTCGGGCGCGCCTATATGGCCTTCATCAAGCCGTTCCGCTACCTGATCGTCTATCCGGCGATGACCAGGAACTGGGAACGCGTGTGGACCGAGCTCGCGCTCACGCGCTGAGCGGGGCCGCCGTCACGCCGTAACCGAGATTGGTGAGCACCTCGCTGGTCGCCTTCGCGAAGTTGAGGGTGATGAAATGCAGGCAGGGGGCGCCCTCGTCGATCAGGCGCTGAGCCATCTCGGTGGCGATCTGGATGCCCTCGGCGCGCACGGCCGCCTTGTCCTCTTCGGGGCCGGTGCCCGCGGCGCGGGTCAGCCGGGCCAGCACCGACGGCTCCAGCGGACGGCCGCAGAGTTCCTCGGCGCGCTGCACGGTACGCAGCGAGGTGATCGGCATCAGCTCGGGAATGATCGGCTTGGCGCCCTCGATCGGGTCCATGGCCACCACCCGGTCCCGCAGCCGCAAGTAGTGCTCGACGTCGAAGAACATCTGGGTGATCGAATACTCCGCGCCCGCACGCAGTTTCGCGGCGAGCTGGCGGGTGTCGTGGTCGAGGTCGGGCGAGCGGTGGTGCCCCTGCGGGAACGAGGCGACACCGACGTGGAAGTCGCCCAGATCGCGCACGATGCGCACCAGTTCCTCGGCGTACTCGACGCCCTCGGGATGCTTGCGCCACTCCCCGAGCGGATCGCCCGGCGGGTCACCGCGCAGGACGAGCAGGTTGCGGATGCCGGAATCGGCGTAGGAGCCGACCAGCGCGCGCAACTCGTCGATGCTGTGACCGACGGCGGTGAGGTGGGCGACCGGGAGCAGCGTGGTCTCGGTGGCCAGCTCACCGGTGATCCGCACGGTGCGGTCCTTGGTGGAGCCGCCGGCGCCGTAGGTCATCGACACATAGGCCGGGTGCATGCACTCGAACTCGCGGACCGCGCGCCACAGCCGGGCCTCGCCCGCCGCGTCGCGGGGCGGATTGAACTCCACCGAGAAGGGCACGCCGCTGCCCGAGTGGGCACGCAGGCTCTGCACCACCGAGGGGGTGTTCGAGACGATCGACTGCTTCCGGGCGGGTCGATCAGGGGTCGAACGTCCCCGTCCATCGTCGAATGTCACCGGTTCAGTGTAGTGGTGCGCCCCGGCACCGCGGCGCCGACCGGGAATCGACGACCGCGACCGGCCGAAATCGGGCACGGACCTGCCGCTCGTTCGTCAAGTCCGCTGAACGCGATCCGCGCGAGGGGCAGACACCGCCGAATCGCCGGGTGTGGGGTCGGTCGCAGCGGCCGCGTGCGCCGACGACACCCCCGCGCCACCCGCGTATTCTGCGACGGAACGCCGGTGATCGCGCCGCCGCGTGCGATCGACGTCCATCCGCTCGCCCACTTCCGCACCTGGAGGCCACCCTGTCCGCCGGAATCGGTACCCCGCTTTCCCGGTCCGTCGCCGACACCCCGGCTTCGGTCGATCTCGTCACGCTCACGCCGGGCACGCCCGCGTTCGTCGCCGCGGTCGAGCAGGTGCTGGCCGATTTCTTCGCGTCCCGGCGCGAGATCGTCGAGCCGCTCGGCCCGGTCTTCGTCGACGCCGCCGAGGCGCTGGAACAGTTCGTCATCCGGGGCGGCAAGCGCACCCGGCCCGGCTTCGCCTGGACCGGCTGGCTCGGCGCGGGCGGCGATCCGGCCGGACCCGACGCGGCCGCGGTGCTCACCGCCTGCTCGGCGCTGGAACTGGTGCAGGCGTGCGCGCTGGTACACGACGACATCATCGACTCCTCGCAGACCCGGCGCGGCTACCCGACCGTGCACATCGAGTTCGAGGACCGGCACCGCGCGGCGGGCTGGCCCGGTGACGGTGCCGAGTACGGCCGCGCCGTCGCCATCCTGATCGGCGATCTCGCCCTGGCTTGGGCCGACGACCTGGTCCACGAGGCCGGGCTCGCCCCCGCCGCGCTGGCCCGGTTCGCGCCGGTCTGGGCGCGGATGCGCACCGAGGTGCTGGGCGGGCAGTTGCTCGACATCAACGGCGAGGCCGGTGGCGACGAATCGGTGGAGGCCGCGCTGCGGATCAACCGGTACAAGACCGCCGCGTACACGATCGAACGCCCCTTGCACCTGGGCGCCGCGCTGGCCGGAGCCGACGACGCCCTGGTGGCGGCGCTGCGGACCTACGGCACCGATGTCGGCATCGCCTTCCAGCTGCGCGACGACCTGCTCGGGGTGTTCGGCGACCCCGCCGTCACCGGCAAGCCGTCCGGCGACGACCTGCGCGAAGGCAAGCGCACGGTGCTCATCGCGGAGGCGCTGCAGCGCGCCGAGCCGGCACCGGCGGCCCTGATCCGCACCGGGCTCGGCACCGATCTCGACGACGCGGCCGTGGACCGGCTGCGCGCGCTGCTCACCGAGCTCGGCGCGGTCGACGAGGTGGAACGCCGGATCACCGAGCTCACCGACACCGGCCTGCGCGCCGTGGCGACGAGCAGCGCGACCGCGCAGGCCAAGCAATTACTGCACGACATGGCGCTGGCCGCCACCCGCCGAACCGCCTGAGCCCGCCATGAGAAGCGTGGTGGGACAGACGAACCATGTCGTCGTGGTCGGCGCGGGCTTGGCCGGGCTGGCCGCGGCGCTGCATCTGCGCGGCGCGGGCCGCGAGGTGACCGTGCTCGAACGGGCCGATCATCCGGGCGGCCGGGTCGGGCGCTACCGGTTCGACGACTACGAGATCGACAACGGGGCCACCGTGCTCACGCTGCCGGAGCTGATCGACGAGGCGCTGGCCGCGGTCGGGCAGACGCGCGCGGACGTCGGCCTGCGCGTGCACCGCCTCGCGCCCGCCTATCACGCCCGCTACGCCGACGGCACCGACATCCGCGTCTACGACGACGCCGAGACGATGGCCACCGAGGTCGAGCGAGCTTGCGGACCGACCGAGGCCCGCAACTACCGGCGGCTGCGCGCCTGGCTGGGGCGGATCTACGACGCCGAGTACGACGAGTTCATGGACGCGAACTTCGATTCGCCGCTGGACCTGGTACGCAGCGGCGAAGCACGGGCCGGGCTGACGGCGCTCGCCCGCCTCGGCGGCTTCGGCAAGCTGGGACCGCGGGTGCGGTCCTACCTGCGCGACGAGCGGCTGGCCCGGCTGTTCACCTTCCAGGCGCTCTACGCGGGCACGGTGCCGGACAAGGCGCTGGCGCTCTACGGCGCGATCCCGAACATGGACACCTGCCTGGGCGTCTACTTCCCCGAGGGCGGCATGCGCGCGATCACCGCCGCGCTCGCCGAGGCGTTCACGGCGGCGGGCGGCAACCTGCTCCTCGGGGCCGAGGTCGTCGGGATCGACTATGCGGCCGGCACGCGCAAAGGCCGCCGCGCCGAGGCGGTTCGCACCGCCGACGGCCGCCGGGTCGCCTGCGATGCCGTCGTCCTCACCGCCGATCTCGGCGCACTGCCCCGATTCGGCCTGCGCTACCGGCGCGGTCTGCGGGCCTCACCGTCGGCGGTGGTGGCCCACGGCACGGTGCCCGCCGAGGTCGCCGCGCGGTGGCCGGTGCAGGCCCATCACACCATCGATTTCGGGGCCGCCTGGGCCACGACCTTCACCGAGATCGCCGCGCGCCGCGGCCGCGGACGGGTCATGAGCGATCCGTCCCTGCTGCTGACCCGGCCCGCGCTGACCGACACCGGTCTGTACGTCGAGCGCGCCGACGGCCGCCACGAACCGTTCTCGCTGCTCGCGCCGTGTCCCAACCTGGACGCCGCGCCGCTGGACTGGGACCGCCTCGCCCCGGCCTATCTGCGCGAACTGCTCGCGGAGCTGGAGCGGCGCGGCTACACCGGGATCGCCGAGCACTTCCGGATCGACCACGTCGACACTCCGGTCACCTGGGCGGCGCAGGGCATGATCGCCGGCACACCGTTCTCGGTGGCACACCTGTTCCGCCAAACAGGTCCGTTCCGGCCACGCAATCTGCCAAGGGGCGTGGACAACGTCGTTCTCGCAGGTTGCGGCACCACTCCGGGGGTGGGCGTGCCCACCACGTTGCTGTCGGGCAAGCTGGCCGCGGCACGAATCACCGGCAGCCGGACGCGCAACGCCACCGACCACCGGGCTAGTGTTCCAACGTGAAGCCGTAAACTGACGGCCGACTTATCAGCTCGCGGTTGCGACCGCCGACCATCCGGGGGGACCGACCGAACATGCCGCCCCCTGAGACGACCGTAGGCCCCATGGACACCACGCGCACCCTCGAGCCGCAGCGCCACATGCCCACCGGGACCGATCCCGGCGTCCGGTCCCGGCTACGGACCGCGGGTGACTTCATCCGCAGTCCCGAAGGCCACGCGGCCGTCATGGGGTTCTTCGGCGCGGTCATGATCACCTTCGGCGGTTTCGGCGCGGGCGCCGTGCGCAAGCGCGACCCGCTGCTCGAGGCACTGCACCTGTCCTGGCTGCGGTTCGGCCACGGCTACGCGCTCTCGACGATCGTCATCTGGATCGGCGTCCTGCTGATGATCACGGCGTGGGTTCGGCTGGGCCGCAACACCCTCGGCAAGGACGGCGGGCACGTCACGCTGAACGAGCTGCGGGCCATCGTCGGCATCTGGATCACGCCGCTGCTGTTCGCGGCGCCGATGTTCAGTCGCGACGCCTACTCCTACCTCGCCCAGGGCGCGCTGCTGCGCGACGGCTACGACCCCTATCAGGTGGGTCCCGTCGCCAATCCCGGTGTGCTGCTGGACAACGTGAGCCCGGTCTGGACCACCACCACCGCGCCCTACGGCCCGATGTTCCTGCTCATCGGCCGGGTGCTCACCATGCTCACCGGCGACAACGTCATCGCGGGCACCATCGCGCTGCGCGTCGTCATGCTGCCCGGCCTGGCGCTGATGATGTGGGCGGTGCCGTACCTGACCAAGCACCTGGGCGGGAAGCCGACCGTGGCGCTGTGGCTGGCGGTGCTCAATCCGCTGGTGCTGGTGCACCTGATCGGCGGCGTGCACAACGAGATGCTGATGGTCGGGCTGATGTGCGCGGGCATCGCGCTGGTGCTCGAACGCCACCATGTGGCCGGCATCGTGGTCGTCGCGATCGGCGTCGCCATCAAGGCCACCGCGGGCGTCGCGCTGCCGTTCCTGGTGTGGATCTGGATCCTGCACGAGAAGGAGCGTCGGGCCGCCGAACGGGGCGCCTCCGATCCCGAGGTGTCGGAAGACCAGAAGCATCCCGACGCGGCCCGCCCGTCGGCGGACATGCCGCATCCGCTGTTCGTCTTCGCCAAGATCGCCGGTATCGGTGTCGGGGTGTTCGCGCTGGTGTTCGGCGCCGCCTCGGTGATCGCGGGGGTCGGGTTCGGCTGGGTCACCGCGCTGCAGGGCTCCAACAAGATCATCAACTGGCTCTCGCTGCCGACGATCCTGGCGCACATGGTCACCTGGGTGACCCCGCTGCGCCTGGACTCCGTGCTCAGCGTGACCCGCGAACTGTGCAAGATCGCCCTGGTGGTGTTGCTGGTCGCCATCTGGTGGCGGTTCCGGCATTCCGAGCGGGAGGCCGTCCTCGGCATCGTGATCGCGTTCGTCGCGATCGTGCTGCTCTCCCCCGCCGCGCTGCCCTGGTACTACTCGTGGCCGCTGGCGCTGGCCGCCGGTTTCGCGCTGTCGACAGTGACCCTGCAGTGGCTGGTCGGGCTGTGCACCTGGTTGATGCTGGTGTTCCAGCCGGACGGGTCGATCGGGCTGTACAACTTCTGGCACGTCGCGCTGGCCACCTTCGCCGCCGTCGTGGCCGCGGTGTCGCTGCGGACCGTCGATCCCCTGCACCTGCGATCGGCCAGTTCCCGGCCCGTCACCAGGGAACCGGCGCCCACCGTCCGGGCATGAGCGATCGGGGTCCGGGCGCGGTCGCGCCGGAAGACCTGACCGGGCCGGCGGCCGACGCCGCCGTGATCCCGCTCGATGCCGCGTACGCGAGTTGTCGGCGCATCGCCGCCGAGCACGGTCGCACGTACTACCTGGCGACCACCCTGCTCACACCACCGCGGCGCCGAGCCGTGCACGCGCTCTACGCCTTCGCGCGCATGGTGGACGACATCGTCGACCACGCCGACAACCCGGCCCGGGTCCTCGACCCCCGCGACGGCGCGTACCTCGCCGGTTCGGAGCTGAGCCCGGCCCAGCACCTCGATCTGGTCGAACGGCAATTCCGGCTCGCCCTCGAACAGGGCGTGATCGATACCGGCGACCCGCGTCGTCGGCAGATCCTGACCGCCGCCGCCGACACCATCGCCCGCTACGACATCGCGCACACCCACTTCTGGACGTTCCTCGACGCCATGCGCATGGACGTGCCCGGCACCGACGGCCACCGCACCCGCTACGCCACCATGACCGAGTTGCGCGAGTACATGCGTGGTTCCGCCGCCGCCATCGGCCTGCAATTGCTGCCGGTGCTCGGCACGGTCGTCCCGGTCGCCGACGCCGAACCGGCCGCCGCCGCGCTGGGCGAGGCCTTCCAGCTCACCAACTTCCTGCGCGATGTCGGTGAGGACCTCGACCGCGACCGGATCTACCTGCCCACCGAGGAGCTGGCCGCCTTCGGCGTCGACGAAGCCCACCTGCGCGCGTGCCGTGCCACCGGGCGCACCGATCAGCCGCTGCGCCGCGCGCTGGCGCATCTGATCGCCGTCAATCGCGATGTCTACCGCCGCGCGGAGCCCGGTATCGCGCTGCTCGAGCCCCGGGTCCGGCCGGCGATCCGCACGGCGGCGGCGCTCTACGCCGAGATCCTCGACCGTATCGAGGGGGCCGACTTCCAGGTGTTCCAGCGAAGGGCGACGGTGCCCAACCGTCGGCGAATCCTGGTCGCCGCCAAGGGGTTCGCCACCGTACGGCGCTGACGCGGCCGGGCGGCCCGCGGCGTCACATCATCGGACTGCCGCGATCTCGGGCCGTCCGCCGACGTGCCAAGCCCCGGCACCGACCGATGCCGTCGGTTCAGCCCGCGATCTCAGGGCGTTCGGCCAGGCCCAGGCGCAGGTGCTCGCTGTGGTAGACAGCCTCGTCGAGCAACTGGGCGACGTGCTGGTCGTAGAGGCTGTAGACGATGCTGCGGCCGGCGCGGGTGCCGGTGACCAGGCCCAGATTGCGCAGCAGCCGCAGCTGATGCGACACCGCGGACTGCTCCATCCCCACCGCCTCGGCGAGTTCGGTGACCGGTCGGGGCCCCTGGCGCAGTTCGGACAGGATCAGCAGTCGGCTCGGGGTGGCCAACGCTTGCAGGGTGGTCGCCACGTGCGCGGCGGCCGCGGCGTCCAGCCGCGTCGCCGGACGGCCGCCTTCCACACCGTGTCCCATGGCGTGGAGTGTAGCGGACCAGCACACATGAATATCTCTTCATATGATCTGTTATTCTCGGGTCCTCGTTCCCCGCCTCGGAGGTGCCCTGTGGTCTCGTCCACCGCCACGCCGACCCGCGCCGTCACCGCGTCCCGCGCTTCGACCACGCGGACCGGACTGTTCGCGATTCCCGAGATGCGCTGGGCCGCCACGGCGACCGCGCTGTTCGCGCTCGGTCTGCTCGCGAAGCTGACCGGCGGACCGTCCTGGCTGTGGTGGTCGCTGCTGCTGGCCTGCTACCTCGCCGGCGGCTGGGAACCGGGCCTGGCGGGTCTGAAAGCGTTGCGGGACAAGACCCTCGACGTGGATCTGCTGATGGTGGCGGCCGCACTCGGGGCGGCGGCGATCGGCCAGGTCGTGGACGGGGCGCTGCTCATCGTCATCTTCGCGACCTCGGGTGCGCTCGAGGCGCTGGCGACCACGCGCACCGAGGACTCGGTGCGCGGCCTGCTCACCCTCGCCCCCGACACCGCGACCCGGCTCACCGACGACGGTGAACAGACCGTCGCCGCCGTCGATCTCGCGATCGGCGAGGTGATCCTGATCCGTCCCGGCGACCGGATCGCCGCCGACGGGCGGGTCGTCGACGGGGCGAGCGAGGTCGACCAGGCCACCATCACCGGTGAACCCCTGCCGGTGGACAAGGCCACCGGCGACGAGGTGTTCGCCGGGACGCTCAACGGCACCGGCGCGCTGCGGGTCCGGGTCGAGCGCCGGGCCGAGGATTCGGTGGTCGCGCGGATCGCGGCGCTGGTCGAGGAGGCGGGTCGCACCAAGGCCAGGACCCAGCTGTTCATCGAGAAGATCGAGCAGCGCTATTCGATCGGCATGGTCGTCGCGACGCTGGCCGTCTTCATCGTTCCGCTGATCTACGGTGCGCCGCTGCGGGATTCCCTGTTGCGCGCGATGACGTTCATGATCGTCGCCTCCCCCTGCGCGGTGGTCCTGGCCACGATGCCGCCGCTGCTGGCCGCGATCGCCACCGCGGGCCGCCACGGCGTGCTGGTGAAGTCGGCGGTGGTGATGGAACAGCTGGGCGCGACCACCCGGGTCGCCTTCGACAAGACCGGCACGCTCACCCGCGGCATCCCGGACCTCGTGGAGATCCACCCGCTGCCGGGCAGTGCGGTCTCCGAGGATCAGATCCTGCGCCTGGCCGCCGCGGTCGAGCACCCGAGCGAACATCCGCTGGCCGCGGCGACCGTCCGCGCTGCCCGGCAGCGGGATCTGGATTTCCCTGTCGTCCACGACTTCGCCGCACAACCCGGTCGTGGCGTGTCGGGGCGGGTCGACGGCCACCACCTGCGCATCGGCTCGCCCACCGTGCTCGCCGGCGATCTCAGCTCGGTCGCGGACGCCGCGCGAGTGCGGCACGGGTCCAGCGCCAGGCCGACGCGCTCGATCGCCGCCGCGGACATCGTCGTGTCGGTGCAGTCCCGTGGCCGCACGGCGGTCGTGATGCTGCGCGACGACGAACCGGTGGCGGTGCTCGGCTTCACCGATCAGGTCCGCCCCGAGGCGGCGGGCGCGGTGGCCGCGCTCGCCGAATCCAACGGCAGCACACCGGTTCTGCTGACCGGCGACAACCCCACCACCGCGGACCGGCTCGCCCGGCAGCTCGGGATCGGCGAGATGCGCGCCGGGCTGCTGCCGCACGACAAGGTCACGGCCGTGCGGGAGCTGGCCGCGGGCGGCCACCGGGTGACCATGGTCGGTGACGGGATCAACGACGCGCCCGCCCTGGCCGCCGCACACGTGGGGATCGCGATGGGAGGCGCGGGCTCGGATCTGACGGTGCGGACCGCGGACGCCATCGTCGTCCGGGACGACCTGACCACCATTCCGGCCGTCATCGCGCTGTCACGGCGCGCGCGCCGGGTGGTGCTGGCCAACCTCGCCATCGCGGCGAGCTTCCTCGGCGTCCTGGTCGTCTGGGACCTGCTCGGTCATCTCCCCTTGCCGCTCGGCGTGCTCGGGCACGAGGGTTCGACGGTCCTCGTCGGCCTCAACGGCCTGCGACTGCTGCGCTCGTCCGCCTGGCGGCGGGCACACGATCAGGCGGCCGGACACGGCGCATCCTGAGCGCTGGCGTCTGCCCGGGGCCGCAGGTCTGAGCCACGTACCCGGCGCGCCGCCGACCGAGCTCAGGCGCAGGTCGACAGAAGCGGACCGAGGCCCGCTGACGAGGATCAGGGCTGGAGCGACGGATGCGGGCTACCGGGCCGCCGACCGGACACGCCATGGGCCGGGCCGGCGGGCGGCGGCAGGAACGCGCGGGATCAGAAGGGTTCGGCGGCGGCGCGGCGGACGACCTCGCGCGCCAGCGGGCCGTGCAGGGCGTCGACGGGGCGGCCGGGCAGCGAGTCGTCCTCGGTGTAGATCCAGCGCAGGATGTCCTCGTCGGAGTACTTGCCGTCGCGCATCACGGTGATGAGGCCGGGCAGCATCCGGACGATCTCGTCGTTGTCGTCGAAGAAGCGGGACGGAATGCCGGCGACGCCGTTGCGGCGGATCGCGAGGAGCTGGTGGTCACGCAGCAACTGGTGCACCGCGGTGACCGGGATACCGAGTATGTCGGCGGCCTCGGGGAGCGAGACGACGGTTTCGGTGTCGGGCAGCACATCGTCGCTGCAAGGGAAGGCACTCACTCGCACAACCGTAGTACGTGCGACCTCGCGTGCATCGGCTGGCATGCCATCATGACCCGGTTACGATCGTGGGGGCCGCACACGGTGGCCTGGTCGCTTGTCGCAGTGTCGCGAGGGGTGAGAAGTTTGTGAAAGCCGGAGGACATCACTTGATCGGCCAGATGCTGGAAGGGCGCTATCGCATCGATGCGCCGATCGCTCGCGGCGGGATGTCGATGGTGTTCCGGGGCACCGACACCCGGCTGGATCGCCCGGTGGCGGTCAAGGTGATGGATCCGAAGTTCGCCGGCGACCCCCAGTTCCTGACCCGCTTCGAGTTCGAGGCGCGCGCGGTGGCCAAGCTGAAGCACCCCTCGCTGGTGGCCGTCTACGACCAAGGCGTCGACGGCGAGTACCCCTTCCTGATCATGGAACTGGTCGAGGGCGGCACGCTGCGCGAACTGCTGCGCGAGCGCGGCCCGATGCCGCCGCACGCGGTGCGCGCCGTCGCCGAGCCGGTCCTGCGCGCCATCGGCACCGCCCACGACGCCGGACTCGTGCACCGCGACATCAAGCCGGAGAACGTCCTGATCTCCGACGCCGGCGAGGTGAAGATCGCCGACTTCGGCCTGGTCCGCGCCGTCGCCGCCGCCAACACCACCTCGGCCAGCGTCATCCTCGGTACCGCCGCCTACCTGGCGCCCGAGCAGGTCACCACCGGCACCGCCGACGCCCGCAGCGATGTGTACTCCTTCGGCATCCTGATCTTCGAACTGCTCACCGGCCGGGTGCCGTTCACCGGCGACAACTCGCTGTCGGTGGCGTATCAGCGGGTCGAGAACGACGTGCCGCCGCCGAGCCAGTTCATCGGCGGCGTGCCGCCGGAACTCGACGCTCTGGTCGCCAAGGCCACCTCCCGCGATCCCGAGCGCCGCTACGCCGACGCCAACGAGATGGCCGCGCAGCTGCAGATGATCGCCATGGAGCTGAATCTGCCGCCGTACCGGGTTCCGGCGCCCCGCGATTCGGCCGAGCACCTCAGCGAGAGCTACCGCACCGGCGACGCACACCACCCCGGAGACCGCCCGGTCACCCCGAATCCCGTTGTCGCGCACGCGATGCCGAACGCCCAGCCACAGCACACCAGGGTGGTCACCGCGCCTCGCCCGCGCCCCGACGACTACCAGCACGCGCACTCCCCCGCACCACAGCACAACCCGTTCGCGTCCAACGAGAATCCCTCGCGCCGCACCGGCGTGGTCTGGGCCGCGATCGTCACCGCGCTGACCCTGCTGGTCGGCATCGGCGGCTGGTGGCTGGGCGTGGGCCGCTACACGGCCGTGCCGCCGATCGCGGGCATGGACTCCGAACGCGCCGTGGCGGTGCTGCAGGAGGCCGGTTTCGAGACGGTCCTGCGCAACAAGGCCTCCGACACCATCCCGGTGGGCGGCGTGGTCGGCACCGATCCGTCGGCCGGGTCGCGGGTCACCAAGAGCTCGACCATCGCGGTGCTGATCTCCAACGGCAAGCCCCGCGTGCCCGACATCACGCCGGGCGACCAGATCAGCGCCACCAACCAGGCCATCCGCGACGCGGGCCTGCAGCCGATCGACAGCGGCGAGGCCCCGAGCACCGCTCCGAAGGGCTCGCTGGCCAAAGTGGAACCGGCGCCGGGCACCATCCTGCCGATGGGCGCCCAGGTCAAGGTGTACCGCAGCAAGGGTTCGCAGCCGGTCAACGTGCCGGACGTGCGCGGCAAGACCGCCGAGGAGGCGGCCAGAGCCCTGACCACCGCCGGGCTGACCGTGCGCGAGACCCGCGTGCAATACGACAAGAGCATCGAGGGCGACAAGGCGATCGGCACCGACCCCGCCGTCGGCACCACCCTGCAGTCCGGCGACAGCGTGACGCTGATCGTGTCGAACGCGGTGAAGGTGCCCAATGTGATGGGTCAGACCGTCGGCAACGCCCGCAGCAAACTCCAGCAGCTGGGCCTGCGAGTCGAGGTCAAGTCCATCACCGACTCCGACAGTTCCCTGGTGATCGGCCAGGTCCCTGGCTTCAACTCGAACGTGGAAGCGGGCAGCGTCGTGACGCTCACCGCCCTGCCTTGAAGAGATCCGGCCCCGGACAAAGACGACAAGGACAAGGACAAGCCCGGGCGCGGTCACCGCTGACCGCGCCCAGGCACACACCGCACTCCCGGCCCCGCACATCCCGGCCTCGAGGAGGGATCGCCGCGCAGCGGCGGTTCGAGCGCGCCAGCGCTCCGAACTAGCGCAGCATCTCGGCGACCAGGAACGACAGCTCCAGCGACTGCTGGGTGTTCAGGCGCGGGTCGCACGCGGTCTCGTAGCGGTCCTCGAGGTCGAGGTCGGAGATGTCCTGCGCGCCGCCCAGGCACTCGGTGACGTTCTCGCCGGTCAGCTCGATGTGCAGGCCGCCGGGGTGGGTGCCCAGCGCGTGGTGCACCTCGAAGAAGCCCTGCACCTCGTCGACGATGCGGTCGAAGTGGCGGGTCTTGAAGCCGGTGGAGGACTCGTGGGTGTTGCCGTGCATCGGGTCGCACTGCCAGATGACCTGGTGGCCGGTGGCCTGCACCTTCTCGATGATGGGCGGCAGCACGTCGCGCACCTTGCCGTTGCCCATGCGGGCGACCAGGGTGAGCCGACCGGGCTCGTTGTGCGGGTCGAGCCGCTCGACGTACTCCACGGCCTGATCGGGCGTGGTGGTCGGCCCGATCTTCAGGCCGATCGGGTTGGCCAGCAACTCGGCCAGCGCGATGTGCGCGCCGTCGAGCTGACGGGTGCGCTCGCCGATCCACAGGAAGTGCGCCGAGAGGTCGTAGAGCAGCGGCTCGCCGGTCTCGGACTCGCTCAGCCGCAGCATCGCGCGCTCGTAGTCGAGCACCAGCGCCTCGTGCGAGGCGTAGATGCGGGCCGACTTCAGGCTCGGGTCGTTGACCTGACAGGCGGTCATGAAGCGCAGGCCGCGGTCGATCTCCTCGGCCAGCGCCTCGTAGCGGGCGCCGGCGGGCGACTGGGCGACGAAGTCGCGGTTCCAGTCGTGCACCTGGTGCAGGTCGGCCATGCCCGCGGTGGTCAGCGCGCGGACCAGGTTCATCGCGGCGCTGGCGTTGGCGTAGGCGCGGACCAGGCGCGAGGGGTCGTGGCGGCGCAGTTGCTGGTCGGCGACCAGGGAGTTGACCATGTCACCGCGGTAGGAGGTGAGCCCGAGCGCGTCGGTGTCCGAGGAGCGCGGCTTGGCGTACTGCCCGGCGATGCGCGCGACCTTCACCACCGGCAGGCTCGCGCCGTAGGTGAGCACGACGGCCATCTGCAGCAGGGTGCGGATATTGCCGCGGATGTGCGGCTCGGTGTTGTCGGCGAAGGTCTCCGCGCAGTCACCGCCCTGCATGAGGAACGCCTCGCCGCGCGCGACGGCGGCGAGCTGGGTCTTGAGCTCCTCCACCTCGGCGGGCAGGCAGATCGGCGGCACGCTCTCGAGCACGGTACGCATCGTCGCGGCCTCGTCGGCGTCCCAGGACGGCTGCTGCAGCGCGGGCCGGGCCAGGGCGGCGTCGAGCCGGTGGCGCAGCTCGGCGGGCAGCGGCGGCAGTTCCGGCAGGCGGTCAATGGGTACGTCGACGGTCCAGGTCACCAGATCAGAATACGGCTTTCGCCGCCCGGCGAATATCCGGCGTACCGGCTACCCGTTCGTCGCGTCGCCGAACCATCGACATAGGGTTTCTCCCGACCCATCGTGGGTCACGGACCGCGTCGTCCTCCTCGGACGGTCACGGCCGCCCACCGGCACGAAGAGGCGATCTCCCTGCGATATTTCTACGACTCCGAATTCATCGAGGACGGCACCACGATCGATTTGATCTCGATCGGCGTCGTCTGCGAGGACGGTCGCGAGTACTACGCGGTCTCCACCGAATTCGACGCGGGACGGGCCGGTCCGTGGGTGCGCAAACATGTGCTGCCGAAGTTGCCGCCGGCGGGATCGCCGCTGTATCGCACCAGGGCGCAGATCCGCGACGACCTGTTCAAGTTCTTCCTGCCCCGCCCGAGCGTGCAGCCGGAGCTGTGGGCCTGGGTCTCGGCCTACGACCACGTCGCGCTGTGCCAGCTCTGGGGCGATATGACCGCGCTGCCCAAGGGCATGCCGCGCTACACCAACGAGCTGCGCCAGCACTGGGCCGCGCACGGCAGCCCCGAACTGCCGCCGATCCCCGACGACGCCCACGACGCGCTGGCCGATGCCCGCCACAACCTGGCCAAGTTCGAGGCGATCGAGGCCTACCGGCGCACCCCACGGCTGTAGCGACCGAGATGACGAGGAAGGCCCCGAGTCGTAGCGACTCGGGGCCTTCCTCGTGTGCGTCGGTGCGCGGTCAGTGACCGTGCGGCTCGTCACCGTTGGCGCGGGCCTGCTCCTCGGCGAGGGCCGTGAGCATCTTGTGCTCCTCGACGTGCTCGTTCTCGAAGTAGGCGTCGGACTCCGCCTTCGGGTCGGGGCGCAGGAAGCTACCCGTGCCCGGCTTGCCCGCCGAACCCAGCTTGTTCATCTTCTTGGGCACCGGAGCGCCCTGGTACTCCAGCGGGATCGCGTGGCCGTGGTCGTCGACCGGGCCCAGCGGCTGGTGCACCTCGATGTACTCACCGTGCGGCAGGCGCTTGATGACACCGGTCTCGATGCCGTGCTCGAGCACCGCGCGGTCACTGCGCTGCAGGCCGATGCAGAACCGGTAGGCCACGAAGTAGGCCAGCGGCGGCAGCAGCAGCACGCCGATACGACCGATCCAGGTGGTCGCGTTCAGCGAGATGTCGAACTTCAGCGCGATGATGTCGTTGACGCACGACAGCGTGAGCACCACGTAGAACGCGATGGCCATGGCACCGATAGCGGTACGCACCGGCACGTCGCGCGGACGCTGCAGCAGGTTGTGGTGCGCGGTGGTGTCGCCGGTGAGGCGCTTCTCGATCCACGGGTAGGCGATCAGCAGCGTGAACACCAGGCCCATGACGAGGGCGACCCAGAACACCGCCGGGATCGTGTAGCGACCCAGGTACAGCTCCCACGGCGGCATCAGACGCGCCATGCCGTCGGTCCACATCATGTAGAAGTCGGGCTGTGAGCCCGCCGAGACCTGGGACGGGTTGTACGGACCCAGGTTCCAGATCGGGTTGATCTGCAGGATGCCGCCCATGATGCCGACGATGCCGAGGGTGAACGCGAAGAACGCGCCCTGGTCCGCGGCGAACACCGGCACGATGCGCGCGCCGACCACGTTGTTCTCGGTCCGGCCGGGGCCGGGGAACTGGGTGTGCTTCTGGTACCAGACCAGCGCGACGTGCGCGCCGATCAGCGCCAGGATGATGCCGGGCAGCAGCAGCACGTGCGCGATGTAGAGGCGCGGGATGATGATGTCGCCGGGGAAGTCGCCGCCGAACATCAGCCAGTGCAGCCAGGTACCGACGACCGGGACACCGATGGTGATACCCGAGAACGCGGCGCGCAGACCGGTACCCGAGAGCAGGTCGTCGGGCAGCGAGTAGCCGAAGAAGCCCTCGAACATCGCCAGGATCAGCAGCAGCGAGCCGATCACCCAGTTCGCCTCACGCGGCTTGCGGAACGCGCCGGTGAAGAAGATGCGGAACAGGTGGATGATGATCGACGCCGCGAACAGCAGGGCCGCCCAGTGGTGGATCTGCCGGACGAACAGACCGCCGCGCACCTCGAAGGAGATGTTCAGCGCGGTCTCGTACGCCCGCGACATGCCGACGCCGCGCAGCGGCTGGTAGGCGCCGTCGTAGGTCACGTGCGCCATCGACGGGTCGAAGTACAGCGTCAGGTAGATACCCGACAGCAGCAGGATGATGAACGCGTACAGCGCGATCTCACCGAGCAGGAACGACCAGTGGGTCGGGAAGACCTTGTTGATCGACCGCTTCATGAACGCGGCGGCGCGATACCGCTCGTCCATCTCGTTGGCTTGGTTCGCCACCAGAGTGCTCATGAACGACGCTCCCAGAAGGCCGGGCCGAGCGGCTCGATGAAGTCGCCGTTGGCGACCAGGAAGCCCTCGGAGTTGACGGTGATCGGCAGCTGCGGGAGCGCGCGGGCGGCCGGACCGAAGACCGGCTTACCCCACTCGGTCGCCGAGAACTGCGACTGGTGGCAGGGGCACAGGATGCGGTTGGTCTGCTGCTCGAACAGCGAGGTGGGGCAGCCGAGGTGGGTGCAGATCTTCGAGTAGGCGAAGTAGTCGCCGTAGTTGAAGCTCTCCTGGCCCTTGCGCTTGATGGCCTTCTCCGCGTCCGCGGTGCGCAGACGGATCAGCATGACCGCGTTGCGGATGCCGCGCAGCGACTGCAGCGTCTCGTGCTCGTTGCCGCGCCACTTCTCCTTCCACGGGAAGACGGTCTCCATGGCGCCCGCGTCCAGGTCCTCCGGACGCACCAGCACGACATCCTGCGGGCGACCGGTGTCGCGGCGGATGTAGACGGTCTCGCCCGGGAAGTCCGGGGTCCAGCCCGAGACCCACAGCGGCGACTTGTCGCGCTTGGCCCACGGGTTCTTCACCATGCCGCCGACGAACACCAGCAGCGCGCCGATACCCAGCACGCCGACGCCGGCGCCCGCGGTACCGAGCATCATCTTGCGGCGACCCAGGGTGGAGGTGTCGAGCGCGTCCTGCAGCTCGGCCGCCAGGGTGCGGCGCTCGACCTCGTCGGACGGGCCGTCGTGGCGCTGCTGGATCGAGATCTCGGCGGGGATGAACCGCTTGCGGATCAGCACCACCGCGATGCCGATGACCAGCACCGAGATGCCGAAGGTCAGACCGACCAGCGGGGTGAACAGCGAGTAGGCGGCATGGCCTTCGTCGCCGTTGCCCTTCCACTCCCACGGCCAGAACAGGAAGACACCGATCAGCGCGGCGGCGGCCAGGCCGGAGATGGCGAACCAGAACGTGACCGCGCGCTCGGCGCGCTTCTCCGCGCGCGTGCCGGGGACCGGCCAGCGCTCGCCGCGGTACGCGACGTCGACGCCGTCGCGCGCGGTACCGAGCTCGACCAGCTCGTCACGCGTCATCGCGTCCAGTTCGGCTTCGGTCGGTTCCCGACCCATGTCGTTGTGCTCCTGTCCACTCATGTGCGAGATCCGATCCACATCGCGGCACCCACCACGGCGGTGATGCCGATAACCCAGATCGCCAGACCCTCGGTCGCCGGGCCGAAACCGCCGAGGTCCCAGCCGCCGGGCGACTTCTCTTCCGCGGCGTTCTTGACGTAGGCGACGATGTCGCGCTTCTCCTCCGGCGTCAGCTGCCGGTCGGAGAACTTCGGCATGTTCTGCGGGCCGGTGAGCATGGCGTCGTAGATCTGCTGCTCGTTGGCCTCGGCCAGCGGCGGGGCGAACTTGCCGCCGGACAGCGCGCCACCACGGGCGGTGAAGTTGTGGCAGGAGGCGCAGTTCATGCGGAACAGCTCCGAGCCGCGGGCGATGTCGTCGCCACGCAGCGATTCCTGCGCGATCTCACCGTTGGCGTCGCGGATCACCGAGGGGCCACCGCCGTTGGCGGCGACGAACGCGCCGAGCGCGTCGGTCTGATGCGCGTCGAACTTCTCGGGCTTGCGCATGGCCTGGGCCTCGTTGCGCACCATCGGCATGCGGCCGGAGGACACCTGGAAGTAGACGGCGGCTTCGCCGACGCCGATCAGGCTGGGGCCACGATCCTCGACACCCTGCAGGTTCGCGCCGTGGCAGGTGATGCACGAGGTCTCGTAGAGCTGCTTGCCCTCGCGGATCAGCGCGGACTGGTCCTCGTGCGCGGTGGCGACCTGAGGCGCGGGGGTGAGTGCCGCGGCGAGGAAGCCGGCTCCGACCAGACCAACCAGCAACGCGAGGCCACCCGCGATACGACGGCGAACGCGACGCTGCTTACGCGCCTTGGTGGCCTGACCGTGGTCAGGGCCGGCGGGCTCGGGGGCCGACGGGGGAGATGAACTCATCTGTGTCCCTTTGGAGTAGACGGAACCGACTTGTGCAAATGCTGTGCGCCCGCGCGCTAGCGGACGAAGTAGATCGTGGCGAACAGCCCGATCCAGACGATGTCGACGAAGTGCCAGTAGTAGGACACCACGATGGCGGCGGTGGCCTGGGCGGGCGTGAACTTGCTCAGCGTGGTGCGGATCAGCAGGAACACGAACGCGATCAGACCGCCGATCACGTGCAGACCGTGGAAGCCGGTGGTGATGTAGAAGACCGAGCCGTACGAGCTGCCGGAGATCGAGGTCCCCTCCTCCACCAGGTGGTAGTACTCGTAGCCCTGGCCGGCGACGAAGAACGCGCCCATCAGCAGGGTGATCATGTACCAGCGACGGAGGCCGAACACGTCGCCCTTCTCCGCGGCGAACACACCCATCTGGCATGTGAACGACGATGCGACCAGCACGGCCGTCACCGGAACGGCGAGCTTCATGTTCAGCTCGGTCGGCTCCGGGGGCCAGTTGCCGTGCGCCTGCGCGCGCGCAACGAAGTACATGGCGAAGAGGCCGGCGAAGAACATCAGCTCGCTCGACAGCCAGATGATGGTTCCGACGCTGACCATGTTGGGCCGGTTCAGCGAATGCACACGCTGAGTAATGGCCGATCCTGGGGTGCCTACTGCGGTCGTCACGGGGTAAGTATGACTCTTCGTAGTACGACAGCTGTACCCGGGTACGAAAGTTTGTCGCGGGAGTCGGAAAACCCACGCACAGAGGGGGTCTACGACCTCCGTCGGCGTGTTGGCGACGATCACGTGACGACCCATTGTGACAGCGTTGGATGTGGATAACCTGAGACGAGGAGGCGGCGATGGTCGTGGTGCGGATGTGGCGGCGGTTGTTCGGCGGGCAGGGCGAGTCGCTCGACCCCGCGCGGACCGATCTCGTCGTGGTCGCGGCGAGTTTCGACGACGCCGAAGCCTGCTCGGCGGCGCTGGACCGGGCCTCCGAGCTCGACCGGGACGCCGACGCGGTCCTGCGCCACCACCTGCGCCTGCCCGCGGACCGGATCGACGAGGCCGCCGAGATCGCCGGTTACGACGGCTACGCGCGGGCCGAGGCCGTGGACACCACCGCGGGCGAGCTGGTGCCGGTCGTGTTGCAGCGGGTGCAGCGCCTCGATCCGCTGACCTGTTCGCAGGAGCGATCGCGGATGGCCGGGCTCGCGCAACGCCACGACGGCGTCGCCGACGGCTGGGACGCGCTGCAACCGCCGCGTCCCGCGCCGTAAACTCAGCCAACGGCGCAATAGGCTTGCGCTACCCCGCCGCGCCCGATCAGAGTTGCGCGATGGCGATGTCGAACGGAGATGCGGAGCAGATGAGCGTGCGCAGCTGGCCCCAGGTGCTCGGAACCCTCGCCGACGGCGGCGACCTGGCCGCGGACGACACGACCTGGGTGATCGACGAGATCTTCACCGACAATGCCACCGCCGCCCAGATCGCGGCTTTCGGCGTCGCCATGAAGATCAAGGGCCCCACCCCCACCGAGCTGGCGGGGATGGTCGCGGGCATGCTCGGGCACGCCCGCCTGGTGCACGTCGACGGCGACGCGGTCGACATCGTCGGCACCGGCGGTGACCGCTCCGGGTCGGTCAACATCTCCACCATGTCCTCGGTGGTCGTGGCGGCCGCCGGGGTGCCGGTGGTCAAGCACGGCAACCGGGCCGCGTCGTCCAAGGCGGGCGGCGCCGACGTGCTCGAGGCGCTGGGCGTGAAGCTGGCGCTGGGCCCGGAGTCGGTGGCGCGGTCGGTGCGCGAGGCCGGGATCGGCTTCTGTTTCGCGCCGCTGTTCCACTCGGGGCTGCGTTTCGCCGGTCCGGCGCGCAAGGAGATCGGCATCCCGACCGTGTTCAACGTGCTCGGCCCGCTCACCAACCCCGCGCAGCCGCGCGCAGGCCTGATCGGCTGCGCCTTCGCCGACCTGGCGCCGGTCATCGCCGGGGTGTTCGCCGAGCGTGGCGCGAGTGCGCTGGTGGTGCGCGGACGCGACGGACTCGACGAGATCACGACCTCCGACGTCACCGACGTGTGGGTGGTCAGCGGCGGGCGGATCCGGCAGACCGTGCTCGATCCGACCCGCCTCGGCATCCCTCGGGTGGACCTGGACGCGCTGCGCGGCGGTGACGCCGTGGCCAACGCGGGGATCGCGCGCGAGATGTTCGCCGGCGCGCCGGGCGCGGTGCGCGACGCGGTGCTGCTCAACTCGGCGGCCGCGATCGTCGCCTACGATCTCTCGCGCGGCGCGGGCGACGTCGACCTGGATCTGGACGCCGCCCTGACCGGCGGGCTCGAGCGCGCCGCCGCCGCGGTGGACAGCGGCGCGGCGGCGAAGCTGTTGCAGAGCTGGGCCGAGCTCACCCAGGTCCTCGACGAGTCCTGAACGCGCGAAAGCCTCACTCCCCCAGCGAGAATCCGGCTTCCACGTCGGCGCTCGAGTACGACTTGAAGGCGATGTGGGTGGTGGTGCGCACTACGCCGGGGACCTTGTCGATGCCGCTGGTGACGACCTCGGCGATGCGCTCGTGATCGCGCACCCGCACGATCGCGATCAGATCGACGTCACCGGCGCAGGAGTACACCTCGGCGACTCCGGCGGTGTCGGCGAGAGCCTGCGCGGTCTCGGGGATACGAGAGTTCTCGGCCTGGATCAGCACGATCGCGGTAATCATGGGATCAGCCTAGAACTTCGGGCCGCTCGGTGGCCGCTTTGAACCGGCGCATCAGCTCCAGGCTCTTCACCCCGGGCGCCGATTCCACCGAACTGGACACGTCGACGCCGTACGGGCGGTGCCGGGCGATGGTCTCGGCGACATTGCCGGCATCGAGCCCGCCGGCCAGCACCACCTTGCCGGGCAGCGCGCGCACCCAGTCCGGGAACTCCTCGAAGATCCCGGAGCCCGCGCTGGCGTCGTAGAAGAAGTACTCGCTGGTCTGCTCGGGCGCGGGCGGCGTGGACGAGCAGAACGCGAGGTTGGGCAGGTCGGCCCACTGATAGAGCTGGACGACGTCGAAGGCGTCGGCCACCTCGGTGACCTCGGCGGCCGCCAGAGCCACGACGAAGGTGGTGATCCGGCCGCGCGCGTAGTCGGCGAGGGCACGGGCCTGCGCGGGCGTGCGGTACCGCTTGCTCTTGGGCGTGGCCATGACGCCGATCGCGGAGTAGCCGAGCTCGACGGCCCAGTCGATCTGTTCCTCGGTGGTCAGACCGCACACCTTCACGAACATTCGCGCCTTCGCCCTCTCTCCCGCCGTCACCGGGGCGTGACAGGCGCTTCCATGATCCTCCGGACCCGCGGTCACCGTTCGGCCAGGTACTGCTCCCCCGGGCCGACCGTGGTGGCGGCGGTGCGGGCCAGCTGGGCCCAGCCTTTCCAGCGGGCCGCGCCGTGCAGGGGTTCGCGATAGCCCTCGCTGGTGCGGACGATGCGGGCGCCGGGCTTGGCCAGCCAGCGGGCGATGACGCCGACCTCCTCGGGAGGGGCGCCGCGCAACGGGGGAATGTCGTCGTCGGGCGGGGTCGCGCAGGCGAACAGGGCATCGTGGGCGGGCGGGGCGTCCATGCCGGGCGCGGCGGCGGCCGGACGGATGCGGCCGGTGGTCGCCGCGTCGCCCAGGTCCGGAAGGACGGTCTCGGCGGCCGCGACGATCTGGTCGACGACCGCCATGGGCGGGGTGCCGCGCCGGGCGGTGCCCGCGGCGGCGAGGCGGCCGTAGCGGATCACCGAGAACTCCCAGCCGCCCGCGCCGTCGGGCAGGGCGACGATCAGTTCCGCGAGCCGGGCCAGCGCGGCGAGACGCTGGGTGCGGTGCAGCATGGTGACGACGGCGGCGGCGCGGTCGCGCAGGCGGGCGGCGGCCTCGAAATGCTCAGCGGTGGAGTGGGTTTCGATGCGGTCGAGCATGGCGCGCAGCAGCGCGTCCGAGCGACCGGCGAGCAGGTCGCGCACCGCGTCCACGGCCGGGGCGTAGCCGGTGGCGTCCAGGTCGACCTCGGGGCGTGCGGCCGGGCAACCGCCGACGACGGCGGGCGGGCAGGTGTGTCGCGCCGCGCGGGTGAGCCGGGTGGCGCAGGTCCGCAGGCCGGCGAACTCGGCGATCGTCGCCGCCACATCGACGGCATCGGCGCGGGAACCGAACGGCCCCAATGCCGTTCGCGTCGGTGTGCGCACCGCGGTGAGCCGGGGGAAGGCTTCGTCGCTGAGGGTGAGCCACCAGCCGCGCCGGGGGAATTTCGAGCGGCGGTTGTAGGGCGGCGCGTGCGCGGCCAGCAGGCGCAACTCCCGCACCCCCGCTTCCAGACCGTGCGCGCACACCACATGGTCGACCCGGATCGCCAGGGCCACCATCTCTTTCATCCGGCCGCGGGTCTCCGAACCGGTGAAGTAGGTGCGGACACGGCGGCGCAGGTTGACAGCCGTCCCTATATAGAGGACTTCGTCGGACGGCCCACGGAACAGGTAGACACCGGGCGCGGTCGGCAGATCACCGGCGAAAGCGCGCTTGGCGCGCTGGGTTCCGGTCACCCCGGGCAGATAGTCGAGCAGCTCGGTCAGGCTGTGCACGCCCTGGTTGCCGACCCGGCCGATCAGGGCGTGCAGCACGTCGACGGTAGCGCGGGCGTCGTCGAGGGCGCGATGCGTCGGGGTGGTCGAGGCGCCCAGGATCTGGGCGAGCACGCCGAGCCGGGCCGAGGGCGCCTCGTCGCGGGTCAGCACCCGCCGGGCGAGCTTGACCGTGCACAGCACCTGCGGATTCGGCCAGGCGATGTCCTGCCGGGCGGCGGCGGCCTTGAGGAAGGCGGTGTCGAAACGGGCGTTGTGCGCCACCAGGACCGCGCCGGCGGCGAACTCGAGGAAACCCGGCAGCACCGCCTCGATCCGCGGCGCCTCGTACACCATCGCCGTGGTGATCCCGGTGATCTGCACGATCGCGGGCGGGATCGCGAATCCCGGATTCACCAGAGTCGCGAACTCCCCCAGCACTTCTCCCCCGCGCACCTTCACCGCCCCGATCTCGGTGATGGAGTCCCCGTCCGGGCTGGTCCCGGTCGTTTCCAGGTCGACGACGACGAAGGTGGTGTCGTAGAGCGGTGTGTCGAGTTCGTCGAACGCCAGCTGACGCGCGGCGGCCGGGAGCGGAACGGGATCGGGCACGGCGAGCAGCGTAGGACGGGGGTACGACACGCTCGCCGTCGCCGAACCCGGTTCCGCGCCGGGCCTCGCGCGCCGCACGGGAACCGGTTCGCCGGGCGCCGCCGAGAAGCCCGCGCCCGGCCATTCGCCGCGAGACTTTCGTTCCGATGCGAACAAAATGACCTTGATCAGACTCGAATGAGACCGGGCTCACAGTTTGCCGAACATCACATGACCGGGCCGAATTTCATCGGGTAAGACCGATTACCGATCGGCGGCCGCCGGAGCGGGCGGCGCGCCGCCCGCGGGCACGCTTGGTCGACCGACCGGTTCGAGGGTCGACGCGCGGAGGCGACCTGGGGGTTCACCCCTAGGGGTAGACCAATAGGCCGCGAACAAGCCGTCCACGACGCGCCGGGCGGCAGTCCGGAAGCCGCCCGAAGTCGACCTGGCGTTATCGTTTCGTGATTGGTGTGACGCAGCTCGCACACAAAGTTCGGGCAGATCTTCCGAATTGCCTCTCGGACCGATGTCCGACTTTACAAACCACCGTGATGTCTTCGTAACCTTTTCGAGACCTCACGGAGTCCCCACGGCCACGAACGGTTCAACGGGATGAAGCCCGCCGCGTCATACGGACCCGGCGTCGTGGGGCAGATTGGAAGTACCCGCATCATGGCGACCAACACCGTCAAGCGTCAGGCGCAGCGAGCCGTTGCCGCCGGAGCCGTCGGCGCTGCCACCATCGGCGCGTTCCTCCTGCCGGCCGCTCCCGCGTCGGCGACGCCGGTCACTGTCCCCGGTATCGGCACCTTCGAGGTGCCCAACGAGATCCCGCTGCCGCAGGGCATCCCCGGCATCGAGACCCCCTCGGTCCCGCAGGCCTTCACCGCGCCGCGCGCCACCGCCGCCGACATCGCTCTCGATGCCGCGCTGAGCAAGGTCGGCTCCCCCTACGTCTACGGCGCCGCAGGCCCGGACGCCTTCGACTGCTCGGGCCTGGTCCAGTGGGCCTACCGGCAGGCCGGCATGGAGCTGCCGCGCACCAGCGGCGCCCAGCTCGGCGCAGGCACCCCGGTCTCCCTCGACAGCCTGCAGCCCGGCGACCTCGTGTCGTTCTACGGCGGCGGCCACTCGGGTCTGTACGCGGGCGACGGCAACGTCGTGCACGCCTCGACCTCGGGCACCCCGGTCCAACTGGCGCCGATCTCCTCGATGCCGTTCGCGGGCGCTCGCCGCTTCTGATCGACGGGTACGGTGCGTCGTTCGCGGGGAAGGGCGCACCGTGACCCCTCCGTGGCCTACTGGACACGGGCATACGCGGTTCCGTAACCTGATCGAGACCTTCTCGCCGGACGAGAGGATCCGGTTCGGGTAAGGCGCTGCATCGGCGGACATCGAGAGAACGGGGCACGGCGCACTGTGACTGACCACCACCGGAACCCACGCGTTGCGCGGGGCATCGCCGGAGCCATGTCCGCCGCGATCCTGGTGTGCGCCACCTACGCCGCGGGCCCCGCCCTCGCCGACCCGATCGCCCTGCCGACCACCGCCGGTGACGCCATCGCCCGGATGATCGACCTCTCCCGGCAGGCCGAGGTGCTCAACCAGGCCTCGCTCGACGCGCAGTCCGATCTCGACGCCAAATGGGCCGTGCAGCGCGAGGCCGACGACAAGCTGGCCGCCAGCACCGCCGTCGCCGACGCCGCCCGCGCCGAGGTCCGCAAGTTCCAGCCGATGATCGATCGCACCGCGATCGCCACCTACACCGGCGCCCGCACCGATCGCATGTTCGCGGTGCTGTCGAGCAATTCACCGCAGCAGCTGCTGGACAAGATGTCCACGCTGGACGTGCTCGCACAGCAGACCGCCGACAGCGTGCGCCAGTTCAAGAAGGCCGCCGACGCGGCCACCGCCGCCGAATCGGTGACCCGCGCGGCCGCCGACACCGCCCGCGCCGCGACCGCGGCCGCCGAGGCCGTGCGCGCCGACGTCGACCGCAAGCGCCACGATCTCAGCCTGGCCACCACCCAGGTCGTCGAGGCCTGGGGCGCGCTCTCGGCCAAGGACAAGTCGACCCTGGCCGGTTCCCCCTTCCCGCCCGGCTTCGACCGCGACTCCCTGCTGCAGGGCCTGGTCCCCGGCAGCGGCACCAGCGCGCTGGCCGCCGCCCTGACCCGCATCGGCGACCCGTATGTCTGGGGCGCCACCGGCCCCGACCAGTTCGACTGCTCCGGGCTCGTGCAGTGGGCTTTCAAGCAGGTGGGCAAGAACGTCCCGCGCACCAGCTCCCAGCAGGCGAACTTCGGCACCCCGGTGGCCAAGGACGACCTGCAGCCCGGCGACGTCGTGCTGTTCTATCCCGAGATCTCCCACGTCGGGATCTACGCGGGCAACGGCATGATGGTGCACGCCTCCACCTTCGGTGTCCCGGTGGCCGTCGCGCCGATCAACACCACCCCCTTCCACTCGGCCCGGCGATACTGAGCCGGCGGTGACCGATCCGTCCCGCCGTACCTCCGGCCTACGATCCTGGTTCTCGGCCAACGGCCGCCTCGAATTCGCGCTCACGCTCGCCTCGGTCACGCTGTTGACCGGGGCGTGCGTCGCACTGATCCTGGTGCCGCGCAACGCCGGTCCGCTACAGCTGGCCACCGACGAGGCCGAGGTACTCGACACCACCGAGGGCATCGACGACCCCCGGCTGACCCCGGTCCGCCGCGAGCTGCAGCCGTTCGGGCCGATCCTGGTGCGCCGGGTCGCCGCGGGCGACGAGGCCGACGCGCTCGTGGTCGCCCACTCCGGCCACCGCACCGACATCGACGTCCTCGAGCAGGAACTCGCCCCGGCGATCGCCGACGTGAGCACCGCCTGGGGCACCGACTGGAATCGCGCACCGGTGATCGTCGTCGCGGGCACGCCCACCGAGTTCACCGCGCTCACCAGGGCGGCGGGCGCCTCGACCGGTGCCGATGTGGCCGCGGTGTCGCTCACCGGCTCCTACGCGCCCGGCACCCGGCCGACCGATCAGCGGATCGTGTTCAATCCCGACGCCCGCCGCCGCGTCGGCGACGAGGGCATGGCGACGCTGCTGCGCCACGAACTGACCCACGTCGCGACCAGGGCGGCCACCGCCGACGGTGCGCCGCTGTGGCTGGTCGAGGGCTACGCCGAGTACGTCGCCCAGCGCACGGGTGCCAGCACCTTCTCCCAGATCGCCCCCACGCTGACCACCCGGCTGCGCGCGGGCGCCCTGCCCACCGATCTGATCGGTGACGCCGACTTCACCGGCACCGACGCCCCCTACGCCTACGAATCGGCCTGGAGTGCCTGCGCCTTCCTCGCCGACCGCTACGGCCCGGCCGCCCTCACCGCGCTGTACAAGCGGCTCGCGACCGGCCCGCAGTCCGCCGCGACCCAGGACGCCGCCTTCGCCGCCGTACTCGGCACCTCGCGCACCGACCTGCTCGACGGCTGGCGCGCCTGGTTACGGGGCCGCGCCGTCTGACCACCCCTCATCGAGTCACTCCGTGACACTCGCCCACCCGTCGCCCGACCACCACCCCTCATCGAGTCACTCCGTGACACTCACCTATTAGGTTGTTCACTTATGGCCCGAACTCTGCTGGTTACCAACGATTTCCCGCCTCGGCCGGGCGGCATCCAGTCCTATCTGCACGCGCTGGCCGAGCAGCTGCCGCCCGACGACCTGGTCGTCTACGCGCCGCGCTGGCGTGGTGACAGCCACGAGAAGTTCGACGCCGCGCAGAAGTTCCGCGTCGTTCGCCATCCGACGACCCTCATGCTGCCGACGCCGGGGGTGATCAAGCGCGCGGGCAAGCTGCTGCGCGAACACGACTGCGACACCGTGTGGTTCGGCGCGGCCGCGCCGCTGGCGGCGATGGCGCCGATGCTGCGCCGCGCGGGTGCCGAGCGCATCCTGGCCAGCACCCACGGCCACGAGGTGGGCTGGTCGATGCTGCCGGGCGCGCGGCAGGTGCTGCGCTCGATCGGCGAGAACACCGACGTCGTCACCTATGTCAGCAAGTACACCCGGGGCCGGTTCGCCTCGGCGTTCGGTCCGCGCGCCGCGCTCGAGTACCTGCCGCCGGGCGTCGATCCGGCCGAGTTCCGGCCCGACCCGGGCGCGCGCGCCGAACTGCGCGCTCGCTACGGCCTCGGTGACCGGCCGACGGTGCTGTGTCTGTCGCGCCTGGTCCCGCGCAAGGGCCAGGACATGCTGATCGTGGCGATGAGCGAGATCCGTGAACGCGTCGACGGGGCGGTCCTGGTGATCGCGGGCGGTGGCCCCTACGAGATCCGGCTGCGGGGGCTGGCCGAGGCGCTCGGGGTCTCCGACTCCGTGGTGTTCACCGGTCGGGTGCCCTCGGGCGAGCTCGCCGCCCACCACACCATCGCCGACGTGTTCGCGATGCCGTGCCGCACCCGCGGCGCGGGCCTGGATGTCGAAGGCCTCGGCATCGTCTACCTGGAGGCCTCGGCCACCGGGGTGCCGGTGGTGGCGGGCAGTTCCGGCGGCGCGCCCGAGACCGTGCGGGAGGGCGAGACCGGGCTGGTCGTACACGGCCGCTCCGCCGAGCAGATCAGCGACGCCCTCGTCGAACTGCTCACCGACCGCGACAAGGCGGCCGCCATGGGCGCCGCCGGGCGCGCGTGGGTGGAACAGAACTGGCATTGGGACCGTCAGGGCGCCCGGCTGCGGGAGCTGCTGCGGTGACACCCCGGCCGCGTCCGGTGTGGCGTCCACTACGCTCAGCGAGGTGAGCAGTATCCAGGTCGCAGATCAGACCTTTCTCGCGGCGCCGCCCGCCGCGATCGCCGACGTGCTGAGCGCCACGAACAACTGGCGTCGCTGGTGGCCCGATCTCCGTCTCGACGTGCGGGAGGATCGCGGCGACAAGGGCATCCGCTGGACGGTGGCGGGCCCGCTGGACGGGACCATGGAAGTGTGGCTGGAGGCCGTCCCCGAGGGCGCCATCCTGCACTACTTCCTCCACGCCGAGCCCACCGCCGCCAAGCCGCTGACCCCGCGCGCGCTGGCCGCGGCGAATCGGGCCCGCCGGGTGGCGGGCAAGCACATGTCGTTCGAATTGAAGGCTCGACTCGAGGCAGGCCGACCCGCCGGCGTCGCGCCCGCGGTCGCCGCGGCGTCCTGACGCCACCGGCACCGACTGCTCGTCCCGCACGAAAGGAACCGTTGTCCGCCATGGCCGACCGGACCCAGAGATCGATCGTCATCGAGGCGCCGTCGCAGCAGGTGATGGCCGTCATCGCGGACCTGGAGTCCTATCCGGAATGGGTCGCGGCCGCGCAGTCGGTCGAGGTGCTCGACACCGACGCCGCCGGGCGGGCGGCGACCGCCAGGTTCGTGCTCGACGCCGGCGTCGTCAAGGACACCTACGTGCTGGCCTACACCTGGCGCGCCGACGGCCACGCGGTGAGCTGGCGGCTGCTCAGCGGTGACCTGCAGAAGGCCCAGGACGGCAGCTACGAACTGCGCGAACGGCCCGACGGCAGCACCGAGGTGGTCTACGAGCTGACCGTCGACTTGAACATCCCGATGATCGGCATGTTCAAGCGGAAGGCCGAGAAGGTGATCACCGATACGGCCTTGAAGGAACTGAAGAAGCGGGTCGAGGGCTGAGCGCCCCGGGCGGTACCCGCGTCGAACTGTTCGTCGGCAAGGGCGGTGTCGGCAAGACGACGCTGGCCTGCGCGACGGCCATGGCCCACGCCCGCGCCGGACAGCGGGTGCTGATCGCCTCGCTCGACCAGGCGCATTCGCTCGGCGACGCGCTCGGCTTCCGTTTCCCGCACGATCCGGGCACCGTCGCCGGGGTGGCCAGGGTGGCGCCCGGGCTCGAGGTGATCGAGATCGATTCCCTCGCCCTGCTCGAGGACCGGTTCCGCGATGTGGTGCGGATGCTGGCCAAGGGCGGCGGCCACGATCACGGCGTGGACTTGACCGCGATCGACCCGGCCGAGCTGACCGGTCTGCCCGGCGTGCAGGAACTGCTGATGCTGGTGGAGATCGCCCAGTACACCGAGGAGGACGACTGGGACGTCATCGTCGTCGACTGCCCGCCCTCGGCCGACATGCTGCGCCTGGTCACCGCGCCGGACACCCTGCTCACCTATCTGGAACGGCTCTGGCCGCGCCACGAACGCACGATGAGCGCGATCGGCCCCGATCTGCGCAAAGCGGTGCTGGCGGCCACGGTCGAACGGATCGTCGCCGCGGTCACCGGGGTTCGCGACCTGCTCGCCGACCGCAACCGCACCAGCGCCCGGCTGATCACCGGTCCCGAGCAGGTGGCCGTCGCCGAGTCCCGGCGCGTGCGTTCGGCGGCCGCGCTGCTCGGTCTGCGGCTGGACGCCGTCGTGGTGAACAAGGTGCTGCCGCAGGTGCCGCCGCCCGGCGAGAACGCCCATCCGGCCGTGCACTGGTATCTCAACCGTCGCGCCGAGCAGCTCGAGGTGGTGGCGCGGCTGCACGAGCAGATCACCGATGTCCCGATCCTGATCGCCCAGCACGCGGGCGCCGAGCCGGCGGGGCTGAGTTCGCTCTCGGCGTTCTCCTACGCGGTCGACACGCTGCCCGGCCCGCACGCTCAAAGCGCGCGATCGGGCGAACCGATGGTTCGATGGGAGTCGGGCTCCGGTGTCGACTCCGTGTACGCGATGCGGATGCGGCTGCCGGTAGTCGATCCCGGCACCTTGCGGCTGGGCCGAGTGGAGGACGATCTGATCGTGGGAGCCGACGGGGTGCGCACGCGCGTACGGCTCGCGCCGGTGCTGCAACGCTGCACGGTGGCGGGCGCCGAGCTCGACGACGGTCATCTGGTGGTCCGCTTCCGGCCCGATCCGCAGGTCTGGCCCGCCGATCCGAACTACACGAAGGCCACCGCAGATGAGTAGTGACGCCCAGTCCGACCGCCGCGGCCACCACCCCGACGGCTTCGCCGAGTTCACCGAGGAGCTGCGGCTGCTGGCCGAAGTGCTGCTGGCCAGAGTCGAACCGGTGCTGCGCCGCACCGCTGCCGACGGGCAGGCCGATCTCGGCGGCTGCGCCTGGTGCCCGGTCTGCGCGGCCGCGGCGCTGGTGCGCGGCGAACACCACGACGTGGTCGCCGCCCTCGCCGAGCACGGCACCTCGATGGTGACGGTGCTGCGCGAGGCGCTCGCCGGTGTCCCCGTGGAGCCGGTCCTGCCGCCGGAGTGGGCCGAACACGCTGCCGGACACCATGATTCGCACGACCCCGCGTGGCCGCACCAGCACGGCGCCACCGACGCCCGGCCGGCCCCCGACGCCGACGGACAGCACGACGGCGCCGACGGCGACGGAACCCGGCCCGCCGCCGGAGCTCAGCACCACGGCCGCGCGACCCCCGGCGCGGCGCAGGACAGCGACGCGGGGCCCCCCGCGCCCGCGGACCCGTCCCGGGACGACCAGCACGCCACCGCCCCCTCCGACACCGCGGCCCGGTCCCGCCTGCGCTGGGGTTCGGCCCGCCCCGAGGGCACTCCCCGGCCGCGCCGGGTCGACGAGTACGCCGCGCCCCGACAGCAGGGCGCATCGACTCGCACCGCCGCAGGACCGCAGGTCCCGAGCGACTCCGGCACCGGCGTTTTCGCGACCCCGGCGCCGCCCCGGGCCGACACCGCCGAGCGTCCCCGCGACGATCGATCGCGGACCGCCCGCGCGCCGCGCTCGCGTTATGTCGACATTCCGGTGACGATCCGGGGATGACCCAGGGGATCGACCGTCAGCACCTGCTCACCGTCGGCGTCGACGTCGGTGGCACGAACATCCGCGCCTCGGTCGTCGACGCCGAGGGCGAGCTGCTCGATTCCGTGCAGTCCCCGACACCGCACGCGGCGCGCGCGCTCGAGGACGCCATCGACCGCTCGGTCCGCGAGCTGGGGCGCAGGCATCCGATCGCCGCGGTCGGCCTGGCCGTGGCCGGCTTCATCTCCGAGGACCGCTCGACCGTCCGGTTCGCGCCGCACCTGCCCTGGCAGGACGCCCCGGTCGCGCAGCGGCTGACCACGCGACTCGGGCTGCCGGTGATCCTGGAGCACGACGCGAACGCCGCGGGCTGGGCCGAGTACCGCTTCGGGGCGGCCGCGGGCGGGCACACCGTGGTCCTGGTCGCGATCGGCACCGGCATCGGCGCCGCCCTGCTCATCGACGGGAAGCTCTATCGCGGCAGCCACGGCATCGCCCCCGAACTCGGGCACCTGCAGGTGGTGCCGGAGGGGCGCGCCTGCGCCTGCGGCAAACGCGGCTGCTGGGAGCGCTACTGCAGTGGCACCGCGCTGGCCGACACCGCGATCGAACTGCTGGCCACCGATCCGGTGCGCTCGGTGCTCGCCAAGGATGTCATCCGCGATCCCGGCTCGCTGACCGGCCGCCGGGTGGCGGGCGCCGCCCAGGACGGCGACCCGCTCGCGGTCCGGGTGATGGCCGACTTCGCGCGCTGGCTCGGCCTCGGCCTGGCCTTCGTCAGCGACCTCTTCGATCCCGATCTGGTCGTGATCGCCGGCGGCGTGAGCAGTTCGGCGCCGCTGTTCCTCGACGAGGCGCGCGAGCACTACGCGAGCGCGGTCACCGGCGCCGGGCACCGCCCGCTGGCCCGGCTGCGCACCACCCAGC
Source organism: Nocardia canadensis (assembly GCF_032656385.1). Taxonomy (NCBI): domain Bacteria; kingdom Bacillati; phylum Actinomycetota; class Actinomycetes; order Mycobacteriales; family Nocardiaceae; genus Nocardia; species Nocardia canadensis. The sequence goes on along the minus strand of NZ_JAVCWB010000002.1, from coordinate 85,186 downwards.
TCGGGGAGGCGGCGGGCATGATCGGCGCGGCCGAATTGGCCAGGGCGGCGGTCGACACGCCGCTGGCGGGTCGCACCGGGAGATGAGGGTCACAACCATGCACTGCGGCTACCGTCCTGGGTTGGTTGTGACCTGCGACCAGCGGTAAAGTCGTTTTCCGACGAGGCCGCACACCACGATCCCGGTCCGAAGAAAGGACGCCATGTTCTACTGGCTGCTCAAGTTCGTCTTCCCGGGACCGTTCATGCATCTATACAACCGGCCCGTGGTCGAGGGTGTCGAGAACGTGCCCACCGACGGACCGGCGATCATGGCGGGCAACCACCTCTCGTTCGCGGACTGGCTGTTCGCCCCGCTGCTGAGCCCGCGCCGGATCAGCTACCTCGCCAAGGCCGAGTACTTCACCACCCCCGGTCTCAAGGGTCGGCTGCAGAAGTTCTTCTTCAGCGGCACCGGCCAGTACCCGATCGACCGCAGCGGCGCCTCCGCCGCCGAGGACGCCCTCAACGCGGCCCGCAAGCTGCTCGACAAGGGCATGCTCGTCGGCCTGTACCCGGAGGGCACCCGCTCCCCGGACGGTCGCCTGTACAAGGGCAAGACCGGCATGGCGCGGCTGGCGCTGGAGACCGGCGTCCCGGTCATCCCGGTCGCCGTCATCGGCACCGACAAGGTGAGCCCGCCCGGACCGTTCAAGTGGCGCAGGCACCGGGTCACCCTCAAGTTCGGTGCCCCGCTGGACTTCTCGCGCTACGAAGGGATGAGCGGCAACCGCTTCGTCGAGCGCGCCGTCACCGACGAGGTGATGTACGAGCTGATGCGCCTGACCGGCCAGGAATACGTCGACGTCTACGCGCACAGCCTCAAGAAGGGTGTCGCCCCCACCGACCGTCAGCTCGAGGCCACCCGCATCCCGGACACCGCCGCCGGCTGAGTGCCCGCGGCACGATGAGCTGATCCACAGCACCGGCCGACGGTAAGCGGATCGTAAGCGCCGTCGGCCAGACTGCTCGCATGTTCAAGCAATTGCTGGCCGCGGCCGGTGTCGGCGGCGCCGAGGTGGAAACCGAATTGTTCACCCCGGGTGCACAACCCGGCGGGCTCGTCGAGGGTGTGATCCGGCTGCGCGGCGGCCGCGTCGACCAGTCGATCGGGCACGTGGCCGTCGAGTTCGTCACCCGCGTCGAGCGTGAGTACGCCGACGGCGAGGAGCATGTCACCGATCACGGCTTCGGCCGGGCCGGGGTGGCCGGTCCGTTCACCCTGATCGCGGGCACGGTCGCCGAATTACGGTTCGCCGCACCGGTTCCCTTCGAGACACCGATCACCTTCTTCGACGGTCACCACCTGCCGGGCGCCGGCGTCGCACTGCGCACCGTGGTCGACATCCACGGCGCCGTGGACGCCACCGATACCGACCCGCTCGGCATCGGGGCGCTGCCCGCCCAGCACGTCGTGCTGGATGCCGTGCGGCGCATGGGTTTCGGGTTGCGCCGCACCGATGTGGAGGCGGGCGCCATCGCGGGCACGCCGCAGCTGCTGCCGTTCTATCAGGAGATCGAATTCGGTCGCTCGCCGCACTTCCCGCGGGTGAACCAGCTCGAACTCACCTTCGTCGCCGCCGAGCACGGCATGAGCGTCGTCCTGGAAGCCGACATCGAGGGCGGCTGGTTCCGCGAGGACCGCGACGGCATCGGCACCTTCTGGGTCGACTACGCGCACCTGGCCCACCGGGACTGGACCGCCGAGATCCACCGCGTCCTGCACGGGCTCGGCGCGCTCGGCTGAGCTACCCGCGCCGACCCGCTACGCGCCGCCCACCCCGGTTGATAACCTGCACAGAACACGACGCCGGGCAGGCGTCGACTCATTCCGGCGGGGCAGTGAGGTGGACATGGTCGGGCGCGATCCCGAGGGCAGGGTGATGCCGTTCGCCCGCTCCGCTACGGATTCGCGGATCGGCCATCCCCCCACCGGCAAGGTCGTGCGCGGCGCCCGGCTGGCGGCGGTCCCGGTCGCCTACGCCGGCCGCCGCATCGCCGGGTTCGGCAAGAAGGCGATCGGGCGGGTGCCCGCGGACGTCGACCGCGACATCCGAGCCCGCACCGCCGAGCATCTGTTCCAGGTGCTCGGCGAGCTCAAGGGCTGCGTGGCCAAGCTGGGTCAGCTGCTCGGCCTGCTCGAACTGGGCCTGGCTCCCGATCTGGCCGAGCCGTTCCGGCAGGCGCTGGCGCGGCTGCACGACTCGGCGCCCGCCATGCTGCCCGCCGCCGTGCACAGCGAACTCGCGACGCAGCTCGGCCCCGACTGGCGTTCGCTGTTCCTGGAATTCGACGACCGCGCCGCCGCGGCGGCCTCGGTCGGCCAGGTCCATCGCGCCCGCTGGCACGACGGCACCCCGGTCGCGGTCAAGGTCATGTACCCCGGTGCGCGTCGGGCGGTCCTGGCCGATCTGCAGGCCCTGCGCGGCGCCACACCGCTGTTCACGGCGCTGCTGCCCGGCGCGGACACCCGCCCGGTGATCGAGGCGCTGTGCGAGGAGATCAACGCCGAACTCGACTACGCCCGCGAGGCGGCCAACCAGCGGGTGTTCGCGGCCGCCTTCGCCGACGATCCCGATGTGGTGGTGAGCCGGGTGATCGCCCAGCGCGGCGACGTCCTGGTCACCGAATGGCTCGACGGTGTCCCGCTGTCACGGTTGATCGTCCGGGGCGAGGCGGCCGAGCTCGACCGGCTCGGCGTGCTGATCCTGCGATTCCTGTTCTCCGCGCCCGCCCGCGCCGGTCTGGTCTACGGCGACCCACATCCCGGCAACTTCCTGCGGATGCCCGACGGCCGCTTGGGCGTGGTCGACTTCGGCGCGTGCACGCCGTGGCCCGCCGCCTTCCTCGATGTCGCCGGCGACGTCGGCGCCGCGGTGATCGCCGACTCCCCCGCCGATCTCGAGGCCGCCATCCGCCGCCACGGTTTCGTCGCCCCGGGCCGTGACCTCGACATCGCCACCGTGGCCGCCCGCCTGCGCCCTGTGCGCGAGGCCTTGCTGGCCCCCACCTACCCGCTCTCCGCCGACTGGTTGCGCACCCAGGTCCGCCTCGCCACCGACCTGCGCCTGTCGAACGTGTTGCGCCAGTTGACGATGCCGCCCGGCCACACCCCCATCCTGCGATCCTTCCTCGGCGGTGTCGCCGTCCTGTGCCAGCTCCAGACCGAGGTCCCGCTGCGCGCCGAGTGCACCCGCTGGTACCCGGAGACCGCCGCCGCCGCGGGCTTGTAGGTCAGCGGGCGGCTTAGCGCGGCGGAGACCGTTAGCCATCCGTACGACACCGTTCATGTGGCGTTGCCGCGCGCGCGTCCCGGTGTTCCGTCCGGCGATGCACCGTGAGGCCCATGGCTCGATCGGATTTCGCGATGTCCCGGCGCACCCTGTTGCGCGCCACCGCCCTCGGTCTGGTGACCACGCCCGCGCTGGCCGCGTGCGCTGACGGTGACGGCCCCGGCCTGGTGCGGGCCAGGCCCACACTGACCCACGGCATCGCCGTCGGCGACCCGCGCAGCGACGGCGCGCTCATCTGGGCGCGCTCGGACCGGCCCGCGACCCTGGTCGTGGAGACCGCGGCGACCGAGAAGTTCGGCGACGTCAAGCGTTTCACCGGTCCGCTGCTCACCCCGGCCACCGACGGCACCGGCCGGGTGCGCGTCAACGGCCTGCCCGCCGGTCAGCTCGTGCACTACCGGGTGCGTCTGGAGGGCGAGGACGGCGCGAGCTCGGAAACCCTCACGGGCGTCTTCCGCACGGCTCCGACCGCACCCGCCGACATCAGCCTGCTGTGGTCCGGTGACGTGGCGGGCCAGGGCTTCGGCATCAATCCCGACCTGGGCGGCATGCAGGTCTTCTCCGCCATGGCCGCCCGCGACCCGCATCTGTTCCTGCATTCCGGCGACTGCATCTACGCCGACAACGCGCTGAAGGAATCGGTGACGCTGCCCGACGGCCGGGTCTGGAAGAACATCACCGCCGAGGCCAAGAACGCGCCCGCCGAGACCCTCGACCAGTTCCGTGGCAACTACGCCTACAACCTCACCGACGACAACTACCGCCGCTTCAACGCCGCCGTCGCGCAGGTGGTGCAGTGGGACGACCACGAGACCACCAACAACTGGTACCCCGGCGGCACCGTGGCCGCCGACAAGGGCTACACCGAGCGCAGCATGGACACCCTGGCCGCGCGCTCCTGGCAGGCCTTCCACGAGTGGATGCCGTTGGAGCCCGCGGAAGCCGTCGACGGCCGCCTGTACCGCAAGATCTCCTACGGTCCGCTGCTGGAGGTCTTCGTGCTGGACATGCGCGCCTACAAGGACGCCAACGGCGCCAACACCGCACCGCGCGGCACCGTCTTGGGCGCCGCCCAGACCGAATGGCTCATCGCCGGCCTGCGCGATTCGAAGGCCACCTGGAAGATCGTCGCCGCCGATCTGCCGCTGGGCCTGATCGTCCCCGACGGCAAGACCGCCTTCGAGGGCCCGGCCAACGCCGCCGGCGGCGCGCCGAGCGGCCGCGAGACCGAGATCGCCCAGGTGCTCACGGCGATCAAGGCGAACAAGGTCGCCGACGTCGTCTGGCTCACCGCCGACGTGCACTACACGGCGGCGCACCACTATTCGCCCGCCCGCGCCGCCTTCCCCGATTTCGACGAGTTCTGGGAGTTCGTCTCCGGTCCCCTCAACGCCGGGGCGTTCGGGCCGAACGAGCTCGATCCCACCTTCGGACCGGAGGCGGTGTTCGTGCACGCGCCGCCCGCGCCGAACACCTCGCCGCTGGACGCGCAGTACCAGCATTTCGGCGAGGTCCGCATCGACGGACGCTCCGGCGAGCTGACCGTGAACCTGTGCGACGCGACCGGGAAAGTCCTGTTCACGAAGCAACTCGCGCCTACGCGGAAGTAGGTCCGAGGTACCGTGCGCAAGAATCGCCGAGCTGTGGTTAGCTATGCGGTCATGGGCACGCCGCACTCCGTCATCTCCGAAGAATATCTCCCCCGGGACACCGCGGATGTCGTTCGCACTGTACGTGATTCGCGCGATCGTTCGGAACGGTTGACGGTTCGCGGCGGCGAGCAGACCGAAGAGTCCTATGGGCTGGCCGATCAGCGCGCGGTGCTCTCGCTGCGCAAGATGAACTCGGTGCTCGACATCAACCTGGGCAGGCGGACGGTCCGGGTGCAGGCGGGCGCCAAGCTCTCCGAGATCGACCGCCGCCTCGGCGCGCACGGTCTCGGGCTGCCGGTGGTCGGCGACCATCGCGACATCACCGCGGGCGGCTTCGCCTCCGTCGGTGGCGTCAGTACCGCCTCGCACCGCTACGGCATGTTCATCGATCAGATCGTCGACCTGGAGTACGTCGACCCCGACGGCCGGATCGGCACCTGCGGGCGCGGCCACCACACCGAGCGGTTCCATCGCATCCTCGGCGCGGGCGGCCGGGCGGGCATCATCACCGCGCTGACCCTCGACGTCGTCGAGGTGGACAAGGACCACACCTGGCTCACCACCGACGCCGACCGGTTCCTCGACTTCGATTCCTTCGTCGAGCACGCCACCACCGAGATCACCAATCCGGGCAGCGCGGCGCTGCAGGTCGGCCGTTGGGTCGACACCGCCCCGCTGAAGGTGGCCCGCCCGGTCGGCACCGGCCAGGTGACCCTCGGCGCCGTCCGCTTCGGCCAGTGGTCGAGCCTGTACCCCACCGCCCCCACCCGCGGCCTGCGGGCGCGGCGCGAGGTCGGCACCCGCACCCGCAAGTCACTGGGCGCCATCGCCTCCGCGGCGGGCGGGCGCGCGGGCATGCCGGTCCGCAACGCGGCGGCGGGCGCGCTGATGTTCGCGCCGAAGGTGCTCACCATGCGCGACGCGGAGTACCTGGCCGATACCGTGATCAGCTCCTCCGAGCGCGGCCCGGCCTACCGGGTCGGCGTGTTCGCCCCGCTGGCCAACTACGGCTCGGTGTTCTACGGCCTGCACGACCTGTTCTCCAACCACCGGGAACGCACCGGCTGCTTCACCGTCATCTCCGCGATGACCTACGGCGTGCGCTCGGCGTACCTGCGCGCCGAGGCGGCCGCCCGCGGCCTGTCCCCTGCCGACTACGGCCTGATCACCTTCACCTGCCGCCTGCGCCCCTCCGCGCTGCCGTCGGAGCAGCTGCGCGAGATCGTCTCCGGCATCGACGACATCTGCCGCTCGGAGCAGGCGCTGCGCTACAGCGTCTAGCCCCATCCGCCCAGACAAGGGAAGGGCCCCACCGGAATCCGGTGGGGCCCTTCCCTTGTGTCTGTGTAGCTGTCGCTCAGTGCTTCTCGGCGCCGAGGTAGTACTCGAACACCAGGCCGGCGGCGGCACCCAGCACGCACACCACGCCCAGGGCGATCAGCCACATCTGGAAGAACGCCAGACCCAGCGCGGTCACCGAACCGGCGGCGGCCAGGGTGATGGGCCAGAAGCTGCCGGGCGAGAAGAAGCCCAGGTCACCGGCGCCGTCGACGATCTCGGCCTCCTCGTAGTCCTCGGGCCGCAGGTCGATGCGGCGCGCGACGAACCGGAAGTAGGTGCCGATGATCAGCGACAGGCCCGCGGTCAGCACGATCGCGGTGGTACCGGCCCATTCGATGCCGGTGCGCGACTGAGCGGTGAAGAAGCCGTAGACGATGCCCACCAGGATGAAGAACGCCGTGAGCAGTTCGAAGATCCGTGCTTCGATCCTCATATCAGAATCCTCACTTGCTCTCGTTCACCGAAGCGCTCTTGATGTCACGCTTGGTGTTGAAGGGGTACGTGGAGGTGGCCACCGGCGACTCGCCGATCGACTCGAGCGCCTCACCGTTGGTCTTGCCGTCGATGCGCGCCTGCATGTACTTGGCGTACTTCTCCGGCGAGACCGCGCGGACCTCGAAGTTCATCATCGAGTGGTAGGTGCCGCACATCTCGGCGCAGCGGCCGACGAACGCGCCTTCCTTCTCGATCTCGGAGATCTGGAAGACGTTGTCGGACTGGTTTTCCTTCGGGTTCGGCATCACGTCGCGCTTGAACATGAACTCCGGCACCCAGAAGGCGTGGATCACGTCGGCGGCGGCGAGCTGGAACTCGATGCGCTTGCCGGTCGGCAGCACCAGGACCGGGATCTCGGTGCTGGAGCCGATGGTCTCGACCTTGTCGTAGTGCAGGTACGAGAGGATGTCGTTGGCCGGCTTGCCGTGCAACGGACCCGGCTGCGGGTGACCCTCTTCGTTCTTGCGCTCCTCGTACTGTGCCAGCTGCTCTTCGTTCGCCAGCTCACGCTCGGAGTCGATGCCGTTCCAGGTCAGCCCACCGACGTTGTTGACGTTGCGGTAGCCGAACTTCCAGTTCCACTGGAAGGCGGTCACGTCGACGGTGACATCCGGGTTGTCCGTCTTCTCGTGCACGTAGTTCTGCACGACCACGGTGAAGTAGAACAGCACCGCGATGATCACGAACGGGATCGCCGTGTAGGTCAGCTCCAGCGACACGTTGTAGCCCGTCTGGCGCGGGAACTCCGGGGAGTCCTTGCGCTTGCGGTGCATGATGACGGTCCAGAAGGTCAGACCCCAGACCAGCACGCCCATGGCGAGCGCGGCCAGCACGGACCAGGTCCACAGCTCCCGCATCCGGGTGGCCTGCGGCGTGATGCCCGAGGGCCAGCCGAACCGCAGCCATACATTGTCGATCGAGCAGCCCGAGACGAGGACGGCAGTGATCCCCAAGGACACCGCCAGCCCGGCCCGTCGAAGGATGCGGCCCTGCCGACCCCGAACGGGTCGTGCCCCGATCTCTTCGCTCGCCTTGTGCGCCACGCTCACGCCTTCCTGGTCGCTACACATTCCGACACATTGCGTCGTCCGGGCCGCGATCCGCCCGTTCCGACACCGCTTTCAAGCACGTTTCAGGCCGCCCTCGAGTATTGCCGCTGTGACGCCTGCACACCTGAGAAGGACCTGAGTACTACGCAGCGTAGACCAAAGCGGGCGCTGTCTTGTCGCGGGGTCGTGTTCGACACTCCGCTGTGACCGCACCGGAGGCGGCGACCTGCGGTTTGCCGTCCGCGGCGGGTCGCGGGCACCGCGGCGACGGGTTGGGCGCGGCGCGTCGCCCGGGTGTGCGGCATACTCGGACACAGCGTTTCGGCCCGAGGAGCGGCCACCCCATCATCGAACGAGAGAAGGTTGCCGACACCGTGTGCGGACTGCTCGGATTCCTGACAGCTGATCCGGCGACGACCGAGGTGGTCGATCAGGTGTACGACGCGCTGCACTGCCAGCGGCACCGCGGCCCCGATGAAAAGGGAACCTGGCACGGCGTCGCCTCGGAGCGGGGGCCCCTCGACGATCACATGATCTTCGGCTTCAACCGGCTCTCCATCATCGATATCGAGCACTCGCACCAGCCGCTGCGCTGGGGCCCCGCGGACAACCCGCAGCGCTACGCGATGACGTTCAACGGCGAGATCTACAACTACCTGGAACTGCGCGAGCAGCTGGCCGCCGAGCACGGCGCCGAGTTCCCCGACGGCAAGATCTTCGCCACCGACGGTGACGGCGAGTCCATCGTGGCCGCCTTCCACTTCTGGGGCCCCGAGGCCGTGCGCAAGCTGCGCGGCATGTTCGCCTTCGCGATCTGGGACACCGAGACCCAGGAGTTGTTCCTGGCGCGCGACCCGTTCGGCATCAAGCCGCTGTTCTACGCGACCGGCCCCGGCGGCACCGCCTTCGCCAGCGAGAAGAAGAGCGTCCTGGAACTGCTCGGCCCGCTCGGGCTCTCCGACGAACTGGATCCGCGCGCGCTCGAGCACTACACGGTGCTGCAGTACGTGCCCGAGCCCGAGTCGCTGCACCGCAACATCCGCCGCCTCGAATCCGGCACCTACGCCACCGTGAAGGTCGGGCAGGCGCCGACGACCACCCGCTACTTCCGCCCCGACTTCCGGGTCCGCCCGTTCGCCGAGGGCGCCGAGCGGGCCCGCTACGCCGAGATCGCCGCGGCGCTCGAGGACTCCGTCGCCAAGCACATGCGCGCCGATGTCACCGTCGGGTCGTTCCTGTCCGGCGGCATCGACTCCACCGCCATCGCGGCGCTGGCCATGCGGCACAACCCGAAGCTCATCACCTTCACCACCGGCTTCGAGCGCGAGGGCTACTCCGAGGTCGACGTGGCCGCCGAGAGCGCCGAGCTGATCGGCGCGCGCCACATCGTCAAGGTGGTCTCCCCCGCCGAGTTCGCCGCCGCGATCCCCGAGATCGTCTGGTACCTCGACGACCCGGTCGCCGACCCGGCCCTGGTGCCGCTGTACTTCGTGGCCAAGGAGGCCCGCAAGCACGTCAAGGTGGTGCTCTCCGGCGAGGGCGCCGACGAGCTGTTCGGCGGCTACACCATCTACCGGGAGCCGTTGTCGCTCAAGCCGTTCGAGTACCTGCCCGCCGGGCTGCGCAAGCTCGTCGGCAAGCTCGGCGACAAGATGCCCGACGGCAGGCGCGGCAAGTCGCTGCTGCAGCGCGGGTCGCTCACCCTCGAGGACCGCTACTACGGCAACGCCCGCAGCTTCAACGACGCGCAGCTGCGCTCGGTGCTGCGTGAGTTCCGGCCCGAGTGGACCCACCAGGACGTCACCGCGCCGATCTACGCCCAGTCCGCGGGCTGGGACCCGGTGGCCCGGATGCAGCACCTGGACCTGTTCACCTGGCTGCGCGGCGACATCCTGGTCAAGGCCGACAAGATGACCATGGCCAACTCGCTGGAGCTGCGGGTGCCGTTCCTGGACAACGAGGTGATGCGCGTCGCCCAGGGGCTGCCCTACGACCAGAAGATCACCAAGGAGACCTCGAAGTACGCGCTGCGTCAGGCCTTGGACGGGATCGTGCCCGACCACGTCCTGCACCGCGCCAAGCTCGGCTTCCCGGTCCCGCTGCGGCACTGGCTGCGCGGCACCGAGCTCTACGACTGGGCCCAGACCCAGATCGCCGAGTCCCAGACCGACCACCTGATCGACAAGGCCGCGGTGCTGCAGATGCTGCGCGACCACAAGGCCGGGGTGTCCGACCACAGCCGCCGCCTGTGGACCCTGCTCGTGTTCATGGTCTGGCACGGCATCTTCGTCGAGGACCGGATCAAGCCGGAGATCCAGGAACCGGTCTACCCGGTCTCGCTGTAGTCCCCCGCGACGCGCGAACGCCCCCTCGATCGACAGATCGAGGGGGCGTTCGGTTTTCGGTTACAGCAGGACCGACAGCTCGTCGGCGGCGTCGGCGCCGTAGGCCTTGGTGAGGCGTTCGACGGCCTCGTCCCGGTTGAGGGTCCATTCCTGGGTGCCGGTGGTCTCCAGGACCAGCACGGCGATCAGGGAGCCGAGCTGGGCGGCGCGCTCCAGGCTCAGGCCGGCGCGGTGAGCGGTGAGGAAGCCGGCGCGGAAGCCGTCGCCGACACCGGTCGGGTCGACCTTGGACACCTCGGGCACCACGCCGACACGCACCTCGGTGCCGTCGGCGTCGACGACGAGCACGCCCTCCGAACCCAGGGTGGTCACCCGGATGCCGACCTTGGCGGCGATCTGCTCCTCGGTCAGGCCGGTCTTCTGCAGCAGCAGGCCCCACTCGTACTTGTTGGTGAACAGGTAGGCCGCGCCGTCGACCAGCTCGGCGGCCTGCTCACCGTCGAGGCGGGCCAGCTGCTGGGACGGGTCGGCGGCGAAGGCGATGCGCTGGGCCTTGGCCTGGCGGGTGTGCGCGACCATCGCCTCGGGGTCGTTCGCGCCGACCAGCACCAGGTCGACATCGTGCGCGTCGGCGATGGCGGCGACATCGATATCGCGCGCCTCGCTCATCGCGCCCGGGTAGAACGAGGCGATCTGCGCCATCGCCTCGTCGGTCGTACAGACGAACCGCGCGGTGTGCGCCGTGCTCGACACGTGCACCGCCGAGCAGTCGACACCGTTGGACTCGAGCCACTGCCGGTACTCGGCGAAGTCGGCGCCCACCGCGCCGACCAGCACGGGCCGCTGCTTGAGCAGACCCATCGCGTAGGCGATGTTGCCCGCCACGCCGCCCCGGCGGATCTGCAGGTCGTCGACGAGGAAACTCAGGGACACATGGTCGAGCTGATCGGCGAGCAGCACGTCGGCGAACTTGCCGGGAAAACGCATGAGGTGGTCGGTGGCGATGGATGCGGACACAGCAACAGACACGAGGCGAGGCCCCTTCGACATTAGGCGCGGGAACAGAAAAGCCCGAGATCACCAGATCCCGGACTTCAACGGTAGCAAGCGCCACACCCCCTGGGGTTCACCTCCGCGCTACGGTTTTCGGCCGCCCCGCGACCGAGGGGCGATACGTCACGGCGAAGCCGGAGTATCGCCCCTCGGTCGCGGGGTTACGAGGCCGAAAACCCGCGGCGCCAGCCGCCAATCGACACTGCCGAAAACCCGCGGCGCCAGCCGCCAATCGACACTGCCGAAAACCCGCGGCGCCAGCCGCCAATCGACACTGCCGAAAACCCGCGGCGCCAGCCGCTAGTTGAAACTGTCGCCGCAGGCGCAGGAGCCGGTGGCGTTCGGGTTGTCGATCGTGAAGCCCTGCTTCTCGATGGTGTCGACGAAGTCGATCGAGGCGCCCTGGATGTAGGGGGCGCTCATGCGGTCGACGGCGAGCTTCACGCCGGAGAACTCGACGACGATGTCACCGTCGAGGACGCGGTCGTCGAAGAAGAGCTGGTAGCGCAGGCCGGCACAGCCACCCGGCTGGACGGCGATGCGCAGGGCGAGGTCGTCGCGACCTTCCTGGTCGAGCAGCGCCTTCGCCTTGGCGGCGGCAGCGTCGGTCAGCGTCGCACCGTGGGTCTCGGTGGCGGTCTCGTTCTGCACAGTCATGGACACTCCTAAGTCGGCCGGCCCGCGTAACGGACCTCAGGTGCACAGCGCACGACTGATTTCAACACCATCGCGGCGGCTGCTATTCCTATTTTGCCACCCCCGCCACGCAGCGTGGATTCGACCTGGGTGGTTCACCCCACAGTACGCGTCGCGTCGGCGTGACCCAGCTCGCACTCCGGGCGCCGATGAGACCGGGCGCACCGCTCGGCGGACCGCATTTCCCGATGCTCGGCACTATCGAATAGCCTGGTGAACGTGAAATTGTTCCGTCGCGACGAGTCCAGCACCATCGACGAGTCCGTCGACCCCTCGGTGCCGGATGTCGAACAGACCGCCACCGCACCCGCCTCCACCACCCCGGGCAAGGGTCGCCCGACCCCGAAAAGGCGTGAGGCCGAAGGCAAACGGCGCGGCCCGGTGGCGCCCGCCCCGATGACCGCCAAGGAAGCCCGCGCCCGCCGCAAGGCCGCGAAGGGCTCCAAGGAAGACCGCAAGGCCGCCGCAGCCGACCGCCGCGCCGCCGTGCAGGACCGCCGCGCCCGGATGCTGGCCGGCGAGGACAAGTACCTGCTGCCCCGCGATCAGGGCCCGGTACGCGCCTATGTGCGCGATCTGGTCGACGCCCGCCGCAACCTGGTCGGCCTGTTCATGCCGATGGCGCTGGTGCTGATCCTGTCGATGTTCGTCGCCCCCGGGCTGCAGACCATCGTGACGCTGGCGATGCTGGTGATGATGGTGTTCATGATCATCGAGGGCTTCGTGCTCGGCAAGATCGTGAACAACCGGGTGATCGAGCGCTACCCCGACACCACCGACACCGGCTTCAAGCTGGGCTGGTACGCCTTCGTGCGCGCCTCGCAGATCCGCAAGATGCGCGCCCCCAAGCCGCGGGTCGGCCCCGGCGACGCCGTCTGAGTTCGCCCTCACGAATGCCGTTCCACCCGCGGGTGGGGCGGCATTCGCGCGTTCAGTGATGCCCGGGGCGGATGTCGGTGGCATAGCCGGCGATGGCGGCCAGTTCGGCGTCGATGCGCTGGGCGTCGCGGTCGACGACGCCGGTCGAGCCGGCGGTCCCGCGCCCGATGAGGACGGCGAGTCCGATGATGGTGGCGAGGACGATCGAAAAAGTAACCATGGCAGAAATTTTGCGCTCGTCAGTTTTCAGCCGAAAGTGGCGGTACTGTCATTGTGCGTAAAAATCCGGCCAGATAGCATGGGGTGATGCTGTCCAAGGTCTCGGTCGTCCTCAACGACAAACTCGCCATGTTCGAATTCGGCGTCGTCTGTGAGGTTTTCGGGCTCGACCGCACCGCCGACGGTCTGCCCGGCTTCGACTTCAAGGTCTGCGGGGCCACCCCCGGCAAGCCGCTGCGCTCCACCACGCCGGGCGTCTCGGTGACGCCCGAGTACGGCCTCGACGAGCTGGTGCACGCCGACCTCGTCGCCATCCCGGCCTTTCCCTTCACCGTCGGCCACAGCTACGACGAGCGGGTCGTCGAGGCGGTCCGGGCGGCCTCGGACGCGGGCGCGATCGTGCTGACCGTGTGCTCCGGCGCCTTCCTGGCCGGCGCGGCCGGGCTGCTGGACGGGCGCAAATGCACCACGCACTGGCGCTACGTCGACATCCTGGCCGCCCAGTTCCCCGACGCGACCGTCGACCCGGACGTGCTGTTCGTCGACGAGGGCAACCTGATCACCAGCGCGGGCACCGCGGCGGGCATCGACGCCTGCCTGCACCTGGTGCGCCGCGAGATCGGCACCGCCGCGGCCAACGGCATCGCCCGCCGGATGGTCGTGCCGCCCCAGCGCGACGGCGGCCAGCGCCAATTCATCGAGCAGCCGGTGCCCGAATGCCGCTCCGAGGGCCTGTCGACCACGCTGACCTGGCTCACCGAGAACCTGGCGCACCCGCATACCGTCGACGAGCTGGCCGCCCGATCCAGCATGTCCACCCGCACCTTCGCCCGCCGCTTCGCCGCCGAGACCGGCACCACCCCGGTCAAGTGGCTCACCACCCAGCGCGTCCTGTTCGCCAAGCACCTGCTCGAGGCCACCGACATGCCGCTCGAACGCATCGCCGACCAGTCCGGCTTCGGCTCCGGCGCACTGCTGCGCCACCACTTCCAGCGCCAGGTCGGCATCGCCCCCACCGAATACCGCCGCCGCTTCGGCGGCCCTACCCGCGAGCCCGCCTCCTCGTAGGGGGGGCGAGCGCGCGCCGTGTGGCGCGATCCGGTCTCGCGCCGCCGATCCCTTGGCGAACAGCACAGTTCTCCACCCGGTCGGCCTGTAGACCCTCAGCATCGCCTTGACTGTCCCGCGCGCTCATCGACAGGCTGGTCTGGTGCTTCATGCTGGGTGGGGAAATCTTCGGACGCTGACAAGAGCGCTCTCGGTCGTCACGACGGCCGTGGTCCTGTCGTCGATCGGCTTGTCGACGGCCACCGCCGGACCGCTCGCCGCACCGGTAACGCGCACTCCCGCAGGCGGTTTCGAGGAGCTGCTGGTCCCGTCGAGCATGGGGCCGGTGCGGGTGCAGGTGCAGTGGGCCGCGCGCGGTGGCAGCTCGGCGCTGTATCTGCTCGACGGGCTGCGCGCGCCGTCCGATCACAGCCAGTGGACCACCGACACCGACGTGCTGCGCCGATTCGCCGGTGACGACGTCACCTTGGTGTTCCCGGTCGGCGGGCACTCGAGCTTCTACACCGACTGGTACCGCCCGAGCAGCACCAATCGGCAGGCCACGACCTACCGGTGGGAGACCTTCCTCACCCGCGAACTGCCGGACTTCTTGGCCGGATACGGCGTCTCGCGCACCGACAACGCGATCGTCGGCGTCTCCATGGGTGGCAATGCCGCGCTGACCCTGGCCGCCCATCATCGTGACCAGTTCCGGTTCGCCGGATCGTTCTCCGGCTTCCTCAACCCGGCCTACCCGCTGTGGAATCAGGCCATGCGCGCGGCCATGCTCGACGAGGGCGGGTTCAATATCGACGACATGTGGGGCGCCGCGGGCGATCCCGCCTGGAGCCGCAACGACGCCACCGTCCAGGCCGAACGGCTGCGCGGGCTGCCGATCTACGTCACCACCGGCAACGGCGTCCCCGGCCCGCTGGATCTGCCCAACGGCGTCGGCGACACCGTCAACGCGGCGGGCATCGAGGCGTTCGCGGTGATCGCGGCCAGTATCTTCCGCGACCGGACCGCGGCCCTCGGCATTCCCGCACGGGTCGATTTCGGCACCGGCACCCACACCTGGCCGTACTGGCAGCAGTCGATCACCACCGCCCGGCCGATGATCCTCGACGCACTCGGCGTCGGCTGATTGCTACCGTGCTGGCATGCCAGCCAGCGCCCCGACCCGCACCCTCGTCCTCGGCGGCGCCCGCTCCGGCAAGTCCGCGTTCGCCGAGAACCTGCTGGCCGAGGCGACCACCGTGCGCTATCTCGCCACGGCCGTGCTGGATCCGGCCGACGAGGATTTCGCCGCCCGGATCGCCGGACACCGCGACCGGCGGCCCGCGCACTGGACGACCGTCGAGAACACCGAGCCCGCAACGGTTCTCACCACCGCGGCGCCCGCGACCCTGCTCGACGACATCGGCACCTGGCTCACCGCCCGCCTCGACGCCCGCGCCGCCTGGGACGCCCCGCGCGGCACCGTCGCCCCCGACTGCGACGCGCTCGTCGCGGCCGTCGAGTCCTACCGGCAGCGGCTGGTGATCGTCTCGCCCGAGGTCGGGCTGGGTGTCATCCCGGCGACCCGCTCCGGGCGGTTGTTCCGCGACGAGATCGGCGCGCTCAACCAGCACCTGGCCCGGGTGTGCGACGAGGCGTTCCTGATAGTGGCCGGGCTGCCGGTCCGGCTGAAATGAGCCGGGTCGGTCGGCGCGACGCACCGTGATCCGGGCAAGATGAGCGTCGAACACCCGGCACCCCTGTCGAAAGGCTTGCAAGTGACACACGGATTCGGACCGGTCGCGGCCCCGGACGCGCAGGTCCGCGCGGCGGCCGAGCAGCGCCAGACGCAGCTCACGAAACCGGCCGGATCGCTGGGACGGCTCGAGACCCTCGGCAACTGGATCGCGGCCTGCCAGGGCGTGTGCCCGCCCCGGCAGTTCGAGCGCGCCAGGGTCGTGGTGTTCGCCGGCGATCACGGGGTCGCCCGGCACGGCGTCTCGGCCTACCCGAGCGAGGTCACCGGGCAGATGGTGGCGAACTTCCTGGCGGGCGGGGCGGCCGTCAACGCGCTCGCCGCGGTCGCGGGGGCGACGGTTCGGGTGGCCGATATCGCCGTCGACGGTGACACCGATCCCGCGGTCGCCCAGCACAAGGTGCGCCGCGGCAGCGGCGCGATCGACCGGGAGGACGCGCTCACCGCCGACGAGGTCGCCGCCGCACTGGCCGCGGGCCGCGCGATCGCCGACGAGGAGATCGACGCGGGCGCCGACCTGTTGATCGCCGGAGACATGGGCATCGGCAACACCACCCCCGCCACCGTTCTCATCGCGACGCTGACCGGCACCGAGCCGGTCGCCGCCGTCGGCCGCGGCACCGGCGTCGACGACGCGGGCTGGATCCGCAAGGTCGCCGCGATCCGCGACGCCATGCGACGGGCCCGGCCCGTCGCCACCGATCCGGTCGACCTGCTGCGGGTCGCCGCGGGCGCCGACTTCGCCGCCATGGCCGGATTCCTGGCCCAGGCCGCGAACCGCCGGACCCCGGTCGTGCTCGACGGTGTCGTCGTCACCGCCGCCGCCCTGGTCGCCGAGGACCTCGCCGCGGGCGCCAAGGAATGGTGGCTGCCGGGCCACCGCTCCACCGAACCGGCGCACGACCTGGCCCTCAAGCATCTGCGCCGGGAACCACTGGTCGACCTGGGCATGCGACTGGGCGAGGGCTCGGGCGCGCTCACCGCGCTGCCGATCCTGCGCGCCGCCGTCGCCACCCTCGCGGAGATGTCGACCTTCGCCGACGCGGGCGTCAGCACCGCCGACGAGCTGGACGCCGTCGACCTGAGCAAGTGAGCACGGTCGCGACGGGCACCGTCAGCCGCAGGTCGTTCCCTGTGCACGCCAGGTCGTGCCAGCGCGCCCGGTGCCGATCCGCGATTCGTGGCGTCGCGCGAGGTGGCCGGGCCCGCCACCACCGCGGACCCATGACGATAACCCGTTCGCCGCGGTCGCGGAGCGCCTCGTGAACAGCGTGCGGCTGGCCGTTTCCTGGCTCACCGTCCTGCCGGTGCGCGGCCCCGATACCGTCGACCGGCGGGCAGCGGGCCAGGCCATCGCGCTCGCGCCGCTGGTCGGGCTGCTGCTCGGCGGGGCGGCCGCCGCGGCGATGCGGCTGTCGGTGGCCGCAGGGCTCACCACACTGCTGGCCGGACTGCTCACCGTCGGGCTGCTCGCGCTGCTCACCCGGGGCATGCACCTGGACGGTCTGGCCGACACCGTCGACGGCCTGGGCAGCTACGGTCCGCCCGAGCGGGCCAGGCAGATCATGAAGTCCGGCGGCGCGGGACCGTTCGGGGTGGCGGCGCTGATCTTCGCCATCGCGATCCAGGCCGTCGCCTTCGCCGCGCTGGCCGGCGAGCAGCGGTGGGTCGCGATCGTGCTGGCCGTGGCCCTGGGCCGGGTCGCCGTGGTGCTCGCCTGCCGTCGCGGCATCCGCGCGGCCCCCGACTCCGGGTTCGGCACGCTGGTGGCGGGCACCCAGCCGCTCGGCCCCGTCCTGATCTGGCCGATGGCGGCCGTGGTGGCGGCGGTATTCGCGGTGCCAGCCAACCTCTGGCTCGGCCCCGTGGTGACCGTCGCGGTGCTCGCGCTGACGATCACGCTGACCCGGCATTGCGTCCGCCGCTTCGACGGGCTCTCCGGCGACGTGCTCGGCGCCGTCGTCGAGATCACTGTTTCACTTGCGGCCGTTGGGTTCTCGCTCGCGGGTTAGTCCACCGCCCAGCGATGTGAAACCTGCATTGGTCACAAGCTCGGGACGGCGGCGGTTGTGTGGTCGCACAGACAGTCCGCTCATCGGTACTCGGGTGCTCCCCCAGCACACCGGTGGCAATACAGTGTTGACATGTCTTCCGAGCGCCTCTACTTCCGCCAGCTACTGTCCGGCCGGGATTACGCCGTCGGCGATCCGATCGCCACGCAGATGCGCAATTTCGCGTATCTGATCGGCGACCGGGAGACCGGCGAAACCGTCGTCGTCGATCCCGCCTACAAGGCATCGGACCTGGTCGACGTCGCGACCGCCGACGGGATGACCGTCACCGGCGTGCTCGCCACCCACCACCATCCCGACCACGTCGGCGGCACCATGCTCGGCTTCACCCTCGGCGGCGTGCGTGAGCTGCTGGAGAAGACCAGCGTCGCGGTGCACGTGAACAAGCAGGAACTGGACTGGGTCGCCCAGACCACCGGAATCGCGCCGAGCGAACTGACCGGCCACGACAACGGCGACAAGGTGAAGGTCGGCGCGCTCGAGATCGAGTTACTGCACACCCCCGGCCACACCCCGGGCAGCCAGTGTTTCCTGTTCGACGGCCGCCTGATCTCCGGCGACACCCTGTTCGTCGACGGCTGCGGCCGCACCGACTTCCCCGGCGGCGACTCCGACGAGATGTTCCGCAGCCTGCGCCACCTGGCCGCCCTCGACGGCAACCCGGTCGTCTACCCCGGCCACTGGTACTCCGAACAGCCCAGCGCCGAACTGTCGGCCATCCGCGACAACAACTACGTCCTTCGCCCGCAGACCTTGCAGCAGTGGCAGGCCCTGATGCCGGGCTAGGCAGACGAACTCGGCCATCACGCCCCGACCTCGAGGAGGGGCAGGCCGACGCAGTCGGCCGTCGCGGCCGTCCCGTCGGTCGGGTTGCCGTTGCGTAGGCGACACAGGAGCGAGCAACGGTGCCTGACCGACGGGACAGAAGTGGCCGCGACTCGAGCGCGCCGGCGCTCCGATTACACCGTGCGCATCCACCCGTGGGTGTCGGCGAAGGTGCCGCGCTGGATGCCGGTCAGCGTGTCGCGCAGCGCCATCGTCACCTCGCCGGGCTCACCGCCGCCGATGCTGAACTCGCCGTCGGCCGAGCGCACCCAGCCGACCGGGGTGATCACCGCGGCGGTGCCGCACGCGAAAACCTCGCTGATCTCGCCGGATTCGGCACCCGTGCGCCATTCCTCGACCGAGACCTTGCGCTCCTCGACCGGGTAGCCGGAATCGGCGGCCAGGGTGAGCAGCGAGTCGCGGGTGATGCCGGGCAGCAGCGAGCCGGACAGCTCCGGGGTCACCAGCCGGGCCTCGGAACCGGTGCCGTAGACGAAGAACAGGTTGTTGGTGCCCATCTCCTCGACGTAGCGGCGCTCGCAGGCATCCAGCCACACGACCTGGTCACAGCCCTTTTCGGTGGCTTGAGCCTGGGCCAGCAGCGAGGCGGCGTAGTTGCCTGCCACCTTCGCCTCGCCGGTGCCGCCGGGGGCCGCGCGCACATACTCGGTGGACAGCCACACCCGCACCGGCTTCACCCCGCGCGGGAAGTACGCGCCGGCCGGCGAGGCCAGCAGCAGGTACTTGTAGGCCGCCGCGGGCTTGACGCCCAGGCCCGCCTCGGTGGAGAACATGAACGGACGCAGGTACAGCGAGTCCTCGCCGCCTGCGGCGGGCACCCAGTCGGCGTCCACGTCGAGCAGCTGACGCACGGATTCGACGAACAGCTCCTCCGGCAGCTCGGCCATCGCCATCCGGGCGGCCGAGCGGCGGAAGCGCGCGGCGTTGGCGTCGATCCGGAAGGTGGCGATGCTGCCGTCGGGCTGCCGGTAGGCCTTGAGCCCTTCGAAGATCGCCTGCCCGTAGTGGAACACCATGGTCGCCGGGTCCATCGACAGCGGGCCGTACGGCTCGACCCGCGCGTTGCCCCACGCGCCGTCGGCGTAGTCGATCGACACCATGTGATCGGTGAAGAACCGCCCGAAACCGGGGGCCGCCAGTACCTCTTCCCGCTGCTGCGCCGAAACGGGCGCCGGATGCGGAATACGAGTGAACTGTGCAGCGACTGTCATGATGCGATCCTATCCATTGCGCGGAATTACTTCGTTTTGGTGTCGACGAACGGCGGCTTGACCACCTCGCAGCGCAGCCTGCGCCCACGCACGTCGACCTCCACCTCATCGCCCGGTTCCAGCTTCGCGGTGGTGTCGAGCAGGGCCAGCGCGATGCCGATCTTCAACGACGGCGAGAACGTCCCCGAGGTGGTCTCGCCGACCGGTTCGCCGTCGCGCAGCACGGTCTGCCCCTGCCGCAGCACGCCGCGATCGAGCGCCTTCAAACCCATCAGGGTGCGGCGCGGGCCGTCGGCCTTCTCCTGCTCGAGTGCCGCCTTGCCCCAGAACTCCGGCTTCTTCCAGCCGACGGCCCAGCCGGTGCGGGCCTGGTTCGGGGTGATGTCGAGGGACAGCTCGTGGCCGTGCAGCGGGTAGCCCATCTCGGTGCGCAGGGTGTCGCGCGCGCCCAGCCCGGCCGGCTGGCCGCCCGCGGCGAGGACCTGCGCGGTGAGCGCGCGGAAGACCGCCTCGGCGTCGGCCCAGCGGGGCAGCAGCTCGTAGCCGTGTTCGCCGGTGTAGCCGGTCCGGCACACCCGCACCGGGCGGCCGTCCCATTCGGCGTCGGCGTAGGCCATGTATTCCATGTCGGTGGGCAGGCCGAGCGCGGCCAGCACCTCGGTCGACCGGGGGCCCTGCACCGCGAAGACCGCGTAGTCGCGGTGCTCGTCGGTCACGGTGACGCCCTCGGGCGCCACGGTGCGCAGCTCGGCGACGACGGCCGCGGTGTTGGCGGCGTTGGGCACCAGGAACACCTCGTCGTCGCTGACGTAGTAGGCGATCAGATCGTCGATCACGCCGCCGTCGGCGGCACAGCACAGCGTGTACTGGGCCTTGCCGGGACGGATCCGGGCCAGATCGTTGGTCAGCGCCGAGTTCACGAACGCCGCCGCGCCGGGGCCGGCGACCGTGGCCTTGCCCAGGTGACTCACGTCGAAGAGTCCCACGGTGGTGCGCACGGCGGTGTGCTCGCCGACGGTGCCGCCGTACTGCACGGGCATCTCCCACCCGCCGAACGGCGCGAAGGTTGCTCCGAGTTCGACGTGAACAGCGTGGATGGGGCCCTCGAGCAGCGCGTTGTCGGTCATGGCCGAGAGCTTATCGGTCCCTCCCGGCACCACGCGAACCTCCGAGCAGGGGGGTCCGAGCCCCGACGTCGGCGTCGGTGCCGGCCGCCGTCATCGGGGTCCGGGTCGCCCGCGCGCGAAAGCCGATGCCGGGCAACGGCGGTAAGGTCGTGGCCGTGAGTGAGATGTCCGGCCGCAGGTTCCGCACCGTCTCCCGGATGGACCGGGTGCTGAGCCAGACCGTGTCCAGGATCCCGGAGTCGTCGGTGGACCGGGGCATGCTGCGCCTGACCAAGTCCGCCAACACCGGTGGTCTGTGGCTGGCCGCGGCGGCGGTGCTGGCGGTCAAGCCCGGCCAACCGCGCCGGGCCGCCCTGCGCGGGGTGATCGCGCTGGCGGGGTCGAGCTTCACGGTGAATCTGGTGCTCAAGTCACTGATCCCGCGCCGACGTCCCCCGGCCGAACTCATGCCGCACGGCAGGCGCCTGATCGACGCGCCGGTGTCGTCGTCGTTCCCGTCGGGGCACAGCGCCAACGCCGCGGCCTTCGCCACCGCCGTCGCCCTGGAGAGCCCGCGGACCGCACTCGCCGTCGCCCCGGTGGCCGCCGCTGTCGCCTATTCGCGCATCCACACCGGCGCGCACTGGCCGTCCGACGTTCTCGTCGGTGCCGCCGTCGGCACCGGTGTCGCGCTGGCCACCCGCCGCTGGTGGCCGATCCGCGAATCCGACGAGGCGGACGCGCACGTGGTGCGCGACGCGCCCGCCCTGGTCGACGGCAAAGGTCTACTGCTGCTGATCAATCCGCGCTCCGGCGACTCCGCCTACGACCCCACCGCCGACATCGCCGAGGCGCTGCCCGCGGCCACCCTGCTGCACACCGAGCCCGGACGCGACGCCGTCGAACTGTTGCAGGAGGCCGTCGACTCCTCGATCGTCGCGGTCGGCGCGGCCGGGGGTGACGGCACCATCGCCGCCGCGGCGGCCGTCGCGGTGCGCAATGATCTGCCGCTGGTCGTCGTCCCGGCGGGCACCCTCAATCACTTCGCGCGCGACCTCGGCGTCTACGACCTGCGCGAGGTCGTGGACGCGACCGGCGCGGGCGAGGCCGTCGAAGTCGACATCGCCGCCGTCGAGTTCGACACCCCCGAGGGGCCGCGCACCCACTACCTGATCAATACCGCCAGCATCGGCGCCTACCCCGAACTGGTCCGGCTGCGCGAGAAGTGGGAGGACCGCTGGGGTAAGTGGCCCGCGTTCGCGGCGGCGCTGATCGTCATGCTGCGCCGGGCCGAACCGACCCGCGTCCGGATCGACGACCGCTGGCACGATCTGTGGTTCCTGTTCATCGGCAACGGTCCGTACCATCCGCACGGCGCGGTCCCGGCGTTCCGGTCCCGGCTGGACGAAGGCCTGCTCGATGTCCGCTGGCTGCGCGCCGACGTCCGGTTCTCCCGCACCCGTGCCGTCATCGCGCTGATGCTGGCCGCCATCGGGCACAGCCGGGTCTACGGCGAGCGCCAGATGCACGAGCTGTCGGTGGCCGTGCACGTCCCCGTGTCGGTGGCCGCCGACGGCGAAGTCGTCGGTACCGCACGCGATCTGCGCTTCACCATCGCGGGCCGCATCCCGGTCTACCGGCGCAACGAGGACAACCCGCGCTGGGAGAACCGGGCGCGGCCGCACCATCGCCGTCCGCTGGCCTGGCTCACCGACCGCCGTCGCTGATTTCCTCACGAACCCGTCTCACCTCGATCACCATCGGCCACAACAACCTTGCGCGGGCCCCCGCACCTGTGGACATGATGGATTCATGAGCTCACCGGACGGCGCCCGTCCGATCACCGACACCGAAGCCACCCGCCGCTGGGACCCGTGGACCCCGAGCGTCGTCGCCGCCCGTCTCGACTCCTGCTTCGCGCCGTGGGCGGTCGCGGGCGGCTGGGCGATCGATCTGTTCGCGGGCGGGATCTCCCGCGCGCACGGCGACATCGAGATCGCCGTCCCCCGAACGGCTTTCCCCGAGATCGCCGACGCCTTCCCCGAATACGAGTGGGACATCGTCGGCGACGGCCACCTGTGGCCCTACTCCCGCGCCGCCGACCGCGACGACCTGCACCAGACCTGGCTCCGCGATCCCTACACCGGCGCGTTCCACCTCGACGTCTTCCGCGAACCCCACGACGGCGACACCTGGATCTGCCGCCGCGACCCGACGATCACCCTCCCCTACTCCGATCTGATCCGCACCACCCCCTCCGGCATCCCCTACCTGATCCCGGAGGTCGTCCTGCTGTTCAAGGCAAAAGCCCACCGCCCCAAGGACGACGCCGATCTCCGCCGAGCACTGCCGCTGCTGTCCGAGCAGCGCCGCGCCCGCCTGACCTCGTGGCTGGAACTGGTCCACCCCGACCACCCGTGGCTGAGCAGGACCGCGGCCTGACCCTCGGCCGGGTCCGATTCAGCCGGGCAGGCGGCACCAACCCTGCCGGTAGTCCGTCCAGTCCTGGGGTCTGGCCGCGAAATCCACGTACAACGCCACCCCGAAATTCGCCCGGTCCGCGTCGGCTCGGGTCAGGCCGAGCCGGATGCCGCGGACGGCGGCGGCCACCGTTTCCGAGGACCCGTCGTGGCCGGGGTCGTCGGCCCAGAACGCGGGTGCGCCCATGAGCAGGTCGACCTCGTGTGGGGTCACCTCGGCGGCCAGTTCGGTTTGCTGGGCCAGGTATCCGCTGTAGAGGGCCTGGGTCGGCATCGCGGTGTCGTAGGACATCACCGCCACCTGCTCGACGCGGCGCGCGACCTCGGCGAAATAGGCTTGGCTCCACCATTTCCCGTGATCGACGAGCGCGATGCCCACCGAGTGCAGGCCGGGCAGCGGATCGATGACCGGGGCCGAGACCGACAGCGGGACCCCCGCCGCCGAGGTCACCGCCCTGGTCGCGTCGAGCAGCGCGAGGAAGCCCGGGGAGCCGGACCGGATCGGCTCCAGGTCGTAGTGGATTCCGTCGAAGCCGTATTCCAGGACCCGGCGCGCGGAGGCGACCACGCGGTCGCGCGACGGCGCCGATTCCACGTCCAGACCATCGAATTCGGGCCGCACGATGTCACCGAGCCACGACTGCACCCGCACGCCCGGCACCTTCGCGTGCACCGCGTCGACGAACCAGCGCGCCCGTGGCGCCAGCTCGTCGCGCAGGCTCCCGTCGTGTTCGAGCGGGCCGGTGTGCACGTAGAGATCGCGGATACCGGTGCCCGCCAGCAACGTCGCCAGCCGGTCGACATCGGCGTCGGTCTTGCGGCCGTCCACCCACGCGTGCCCGAGCCAGAAGGCGTCCTTGCCCCGGGTGCGCGCGTGCTCGGACTGCTCGCCGATGTTGTGCGCCAGCAACGCCGTCACCACCCCCGCGACCGGCAGCGACACCACGGCGAGCACCACGAGCACGAGCACCGCGCTCCGCGTCCACCACGACCACTTCCGCCACATCCCCCGCATCGCGGCCTCCCTCTCGCCCGAGACCCCAGATTACCCGCAGGTACCGATCCGCAGATTTCCGGCAAACCGACAGCCCGTGAAAAGCTGTGCGCCGCTGTACAACTGAACGGAGCACCATGAAATTCGCCGTCACCCTGGGATCGGCCGCCCTCGCGGCCTTCGCTTTCGCGATCGTGACACCGGCCGTGGCCACCGCCCAGCCGTCGGGCAACTGCCACAAGTCCTACTCCCCCTGCCTACCGATCGTCAGCGATGTCGACTGCGAGGGCGGCAGCGGGAACGGACCGGTCTACACCGGACGCGTCCAGGTGATCGGGCCCGACGAGTACGGCCTCGACCGTGATGGTGACGGCATCGGCTGCGAGTAGCACGAAAAAAGGGGGCGTGCGATGCGGTGCATCGCACGCCCCCTTTCCTGTGCGGGGTCAGCGGTCGATATCGGGACTGCCGGGGCCCTCGCCCGGCTTGCCCAGGTCGGGCCTGCCTTCGGGTCCGCCCGGCGTGCCGTAGCCCGGGCTCGTGCCGGGGGTGCCATAACCCGGCTGACCACCTTCGGCCGGACCGCCGTACCCGGGCTGCCCACCCTGCGCAGGGCCACCGTAGCCAGGCTGACCACCTTCGGCCGGGCCACCGTAACCGGGCTGACCGCCCTGAGCCGGGCCACCATAGCCGGGCTGACCGCCCTGAGCCGGACCACCATAGCCGGGCTGACCGCCCTGAGCGGGGCCGCCATAACCGGGCTGACCCCCCTGAGCCGGGCCACCGTAACCGGGCTGACCGGGGTACCCCGGCTGCCCGTACCCGGGCTGACCCGGCTGACCGAATCCGCCTGCGGGCCCGCCGTACTGCTGCGGGTAGCCGGGATCGGCGACGGCGGTCGCGGCGCCGACGACCGGTCCGCCGGTCACCACCCGGTACGCGTAGGTCGAGGCGATGATCGTCAGCGGGACCGTCACCAGCAGGCCGAGACCGCACAGCAGCGCGCCGACGATATTGATGCCGAACAGCGCCAGCGTCAGCAGCAGCAGGGGTCCGGCATTGCTCGAGATCGCCGAGAAACTCGATTTGATCGCCGTCACCGCATCCTGGTTCCGGTCGATCACGAATTGCATCGTCCACCAGGTGAAGAAGGCGATCACCAGACCCGGCAGGATGCACAGCACGAAGCCGATGCCGGTGGCCAGACCGACCAGAATGCCGGCCAGAATCACCGCGCCGACATTGGTGAACTGGAAGAAATCACCGAATCCCGGTTTGCGCCCGTCGGTTTCGTGCAGCGCGCCGCGCACGAACGCGGCGGAGATCAAATAGCCGATGACGGCGCTGACGACGGTGCCGATGAACTGCCAGATACCGAAGCCGATGCTGATGCCACCGTCATAGTCGGTATCGGTCGTGTTCCCCAGGCCGAACAGGAAGTTGATCGCCACCTGGATGACGAACGCGATCAGCACGATCGCGATCCACACCACCGCGTTGTTCTTGAATTTGTCCCAGCCGTAACCGATGGCGTCGCCGACACCGAGTTTCGGCCCCGCCGGTGGATACCCGGGTTGCTGCTGTCCATACGTCATCCGAATCGCATCCCCTCACCTTGTGCGACGACCGAAGCCGCCGATATGAGTCTTCCGATCCGGCGCCACGGTCACGCCGATGGGTCCGATCATTTCACACCACCCGCCCCACGTGCGGTTTTCCTGCGCCGAGCCCGGCACAGCGGGGAATTCGGCCGCCCAGGCCCACGGGAAAACGGCACCGTGTTTCGACGGAATCAGCGGTGCAACGAATTCGACACGATTACCGGCCGGATCGTCGGTGCGGAATGCGGGAAACTCGGCGGGAAGAACCGCCGCACCGAACACCCCGGCGCGAGACCGGGGCGAACGGGTCGCGAAGGGCTACTTCTCGGCCTCGGCCCGCTTGGGCAGCTTCCAGCCCGGGCGCGGGAAGTGGCAGGTGTAGCCGTCGGGGTAGCGGATCAGGTAGTCCTGATGCTCCGACTCGGCATCCCAGAAGGTGCTCGCCGGGGTCACCTCGGTGACGACCTTGCCCGGCCACAGGCCCGAGGCGTCGACGTCGGCGATGGTGTCGATCGCCGTGCGGCGCTGGTCCTCGTCGAGGTAGAAGATCGCCGAGCGGTAGCTCGAGCCGATGTCGTTGCCCTGACGATCCTTGGTGGTGGGGTCGTGGATCTGGAACAGGAACTCGAGCAGGGCCCGGTAGTCGGTCTGCGCCGGGTCGTATTCGATCTCGACGGCCTCGGCGTGGCCGGGGTGGTTGCGATAGGTGGGGTGATCGTTGCTGCCACCGGTGTAGCCGACCCTCGTCGACAGCACGCCCGGTTGACGGCGGATCAGATCCTGCATGCCCCAGAAGCATCCACCGGCCAGAATCGCCTTACGGGTTTCGGTCACGCGTCCTCCTTCATTGAGCTCCACGGTCGCACAGAACGGCCACAACCGCCTCTATGGAACTCCCCTGTCGGCCCCGGAATTCCCGCCAGTAGGCTCGCCGCGCGAGCGATACCTCAGGAACGTCCATGTGTGCCCCAGCGTCACCCAGGAAACAGGAGGAAGTCGGCGAAATGCCACGTAGCGTCGTTGCCCGGTATTCGATGATCGGACTGGCCGCAGTCGCTCTCACAGCGGGTGCGGTGACCACCGCGGGAGCCCATCCCGGCAGCGCCGACACCGTCGAGCAGACCTCGACCTGCGAAGCCAGACAATCGCGACAAAACGACCTAGCGCTACGCACGCCCGACCCGGCGGCCACCGGGCAGATCGACGCGGTCCTGCTCGACGAGTCCACCCGAAAGCCGATCACCGGCGGCGAGGTGGTCCTGACCGGTTTCGACGCCTGTGGC
This sequence comes from Nocardia canadensis, assembly GCF_032656385.1. Lineage (NCBI taxonomy): Bacteria > Bacillati > Actinomycetota > Actinomycetes > Mycobacteriales > Nocardiaceae > Nocardia > Nocardia canadensis. Next base: position 57,733 of record NZ_JAVCWB010000002.1, on the reverse strand, counting down.
GACACCATCCACCGGCACCTGTCCACCGGCGCCGACGGACAGGTGAGCTTCCGCGGCCTGCAACCGGGCCGCTACCAGGTGAGGGCCTACCCCGGCGAGGCCACGGCGAAAACGGCCGCCACCGCCGATGTCGAACTGTCGACACCGACGCTGAAGACACTGCAGTTCACAGTCGCCACCGGCCGCCGTTAGCCGCCGATCGGGCCGGGTGCGCGCTGCCCGGCCCGAAACCCGGCGACACCGAGCACGCCCGCACGACCCGTGATACAAATCACCCCAGAGTGAGAAGGGGTGGTTTCCGTATGGAACCAACAGCCGCGCAGCGGGCAGCGCTGGGCTTGATCTGTGACACATTCCTGCCGGGCGACGAGTTCGAACTACCGCCGGCGACCGAGCTCGGGACGGTCGACACGATCTTCCGGATCCTGGGTCGCAATCCGCGGGAAGCAGATCAGAAGCAGCTGGCGATGTTGTTGGGGCTGTGGGATTCCCGCGTCTTCGGGCTGCTGACCGGCAGTGGCCCGCGCCGGTTCTCGTCGCTGTCGCAGCAGCGTCGCGAGGCCGCGCTGCTGCGGCTGGCCGATTCCGGGCTGGCGCCGGCGCGCGCGGTGTTCCAAGCGCTCAAGCAGGCCTCGCTGCTGGCCTACAACGTGACACCCGGCCCGACCGGGACCAACCCGCTGTGGGAGAAGATCGGCTATCCCGCCCCGACCGGGCCGCTGGCGGATGCCCCCGCGCCCGCGCTCACCCCGCAGCGATACACCGAAGCGACCACCCTCGACTGCGATGTCGTCGTGGTCGGCTCCGGCGCCGGTGGGGGCGCGGCGGCCGCGGTACTGGCCGAGGCGGGCCTGGACGTGGTGGTCCTCGAACGCGGAAACTACTACGACGACAAGGATTTCGGCCACGGCGAGCTCGACGCGCTGACCAGCCTGTACGCCTCGGGTCCGCCCGCGTCGGCGGAGGGGCAGATCACGCTGGTGGCGGGGTCCTGCCTCGGCGGCGGCACCGTCGTCAACTGGAGTACCTCGCTGCCCACCCCCGACAACGTCCGCAAGGAATGGGCCGAATCGGGGGTCCCGCAGTTCGCCGACGACGAATTCGGTGCCGCGCTCGACACGGTGCAGCGCCGGATCGGGGTGACCGGCGGCCGGTCGCCGCTCTCGGCCCGTGACGGCATCCTCGAGCGTGGCGCCAAAGCGCTCGGCTGGGATGTCGACACCCTGCCGCGCAATGTCGGCGACGCCTGCGACGCCGCGGTGGAATGCGGTCGGTGTGGTTACGGGTGCAGGCTCGGCGCGAAGCAGTCGGTCACCAAGACCTGGCTCCAGGACGCCGCCGGGCACGGGGCGCGCCTGGTCGTCGACGCCGACGTCCGCACGATCACGGTGAAAGCCGGTCGGGCGGAGTCGGTCTCGGCCCGCACGTCCGACGGTGTCGAGATCACGGTGCGGGCGCGCGCGGTGGTCGTCGCCGCGGGCGCCATCCAGACACCGGCGCTGCTGCAGCGTTCGGGCCTGCGCAACAAGAACATCGGCAAGCACCTGCGCCTGCATCCCGCCGCCGCGGTGTTCGGGGTGTTCGAGGAGGAGATCCGGCCCTGGGAGGGCGCGTTGCAGGCGCGCATCAGCAGGCACCACGCCGATCTCGACGGCAACGGCTACGGCGTCATCTACGAGACCGGGCCGATCCATCCGGGTCTGGCGACCGGTTTCATGAGCTGGCGCGGCGCGGCCGCGCACCGGGACACCATGCTCGACTTCGCCCGCACCAACTCGATCGGCGTGATCACCCGCGACCGCGATCCGGGCACCGTCTCGATCGACGGCAGCGGCGAGGCCGTGGTGAAGTACCGGCTCTCCGACTACGACGCGAACCACCTGCACACCGGCATCGTCGGCGCGGCCTCGGTGCTCGAAGCCGCGGGCGCGCAGCGCATCTACTCGGGCCACCAGGCGGGCATCTCATTCGAGCCCGGCGTGCGCGGTTCGCTCGCGGAATTCGACGCGGCCTGCAAGAAGGCGGGCTACGGTCCGGGCCGCTGCTCGCTGGGCGCGCTGCACATCATGGGCTCGGCCCGGATGGGCGGCAGCGCGGAACTGTCGGCGACCAACCCGGACGGCGTCACCTGGGATGTCGACAACATCGTCGTGGCCGACGGCTCCACCTTCCCCACCGCACCGGGGGTGAACCCGATGGTCACCATCGAGGCGATCGGCTACATGAACGCCAAGCGTCTGGCGGCCGGGCTCACCTAGCCGTCGACCCGGCGGATGCCGGCGAGGACGGCCCGCAGCACCCCGAGGTCGGCACTGCCGACCGCGCGGTGCTGCGGGGCGCGGGCGATCAGCCTGCCCTCGTCGATCAGGTCGGCGATGAGCACCTTGGCCAGATTCAGTGGCAGTCCCAGGTGCGCCGACACCTCGGCCACCGCCATCGGGGTGCGGCACAGGTCGACGATCGCGGCGTACTCGGGTTCGGGCCGACGCAATCGGGTGCCCGCGCCGGCGTCGACCAGCAGGGTCGTGAGGTCGAGTTCGTCGCGCTCGGTCCGGCCGCGCCCGCGGGTGACCGCGTAGAGACGCACGATCGGCCCGGCGTCCTCCTCGTACCAGTGTTCGCGTTCGTCGCTCATGCGCGCGGGGAGACGGCGGGGAACTGGCCGGAGATCGGCGCGGACGGATCGCTCGCCTCGGCCAGCGCCGAGGGAATCAGCACGACCGCGCGCACCCCGCCGTAGACCGATTCCGACAGCCGCACCGAGATGTTGTGCCTGCCTGCCAGTTTCGCGACGACGAACAGGCCGAGCCGGGAGCTACCGGACAGCGTCGCCACGCTGAACTCGGGTGGGTCGGCCAGCATCGCGTTGCGTGCGGCGAGATCGGCCTCCGGCATGCCGAGACCCTGGTCGGTGATCTCCACCGCCACACCGCGCCCGACCACCACCCCGGACACCACCACGTGCGCCTCCGGCGGCGAGAACGCCGTCGCGTTGTCCATCAGTTCGGCGAGCAGGTGGATCACGTCGGCGACCGCGTGGCCGGCGATGCGCACCTCGGGCATCTGCTTGGTCTGGATCCGGGTGTAGTCCATGCTCTCGGCGATGGCGCCGCGGACCAGTTCCAGCAGCGCGACGGGATTGCGCCAGCGCCTGCCCGGCTGCTCGCCGCCGAGGATGATGAGGTTCTCGGCGTTGCGGCGGGTGCGGGTCGCGAGATGGTCGAGCTGGAACAGCAATTCGAGCTGATCGGCGTTGCTCTCGTCGCGTTCGGCGCGGTCGAGCAGGGCGAGCTGGCGGTGCACGACGACCTGGCTGCGGTGGGCGATATTGAGGAACACGGTATTGATGCCCGCCCTGGTCTGGGCCTCGGCGATCGCCGCCGACACCGCGGCCAGATGCGCGCGGTTGAACGCGGCCGCGACCTGGCCGAGCTCGTCGGAGCCGAAGTCCAGCCGGGAGGTCTCCGCGCGGGCCTCGACCTGCTCGCCCGCGGCGAGTCTGCGCATGAGGTCGGGCATCCGCTCGTCGGCCAGTTCCAGGGTGTCGTGGCGCAACCGCCGCATGCGGGCGATGAACCGGTTGGCCAGTACCAGCGCCACCAGGAAGGCGCCCACCGCCAGCGCCGCGACGAGCGCGCCGCCGAGCAGGGCGTTGCGGGTGTCGGTCTCCCCCTGCTGCCGGGCGATGACGTGGGCGTCGCCGCTCTGGTCCGCCCACAGCTTCTGCAACGCGAGATTCACGTGCCGGGAGGCGTCCTGCCAGCCCGCCAGGCTCAGTGGCAGCGCCGCGTCCCCGCGATCGTTGCCGACCGGACCGCGCGTCACCAGCGCGTCCTGCATCGAGGTCACCTGCTGCCAGTCCGCGCTCGCGGTGATCGCACCGAGCTGGGCGAGCCGGTCGCCCTTCAGCACCGTGGCCGAATAGGCCACCTCGCCACGGAATTCGCCGACCCGGTGCCCGAAGTCGGCCAGCTCGGCGGCCGACATCCGGCCGTTGGTCAAGGCCACCGAGCCGAGCGTGTCGGCCTGCGACAGCGCCTCGGCGGCGCGCAACTGTTCCACGCCGTAGCTCAGTTCGATGCCGATCTTCGCCTGCGGCGCCACCCGGGCGGCCAGCATCGACGCGGCGACGATCGTGCCGATCACCTGGGAGAAGAACGTGAACACCTGATCCGGCGGGATCTGGAGCGCGTCCACGCCGCCGCGCACCGTCGGCACGATGGCGAAGAGCTTGTTGTAGCCCTCGATGTCCTCGGCCGAACCGTCCGGATTGAGCTTGCGCGCGGCGTCGCCCTTGGCCATCACCGCGGCGAGCGCCTCGTCGGAGCGCTGGCGGGCGGTGACCAGGGCGGGCGTGGACGGTGGGTCACCGGCCAACCGCAGCAGCGACAGCCTGCGCTCCTCCTGGAACGCCGAGACCATCAGGATCGCCGGCGCGGTGGTGCTGCTCGCCAGCTCGGCCCATTCGGTGGATTCGCGCGCCGAGTCCACCAGATACACCGCCGCGCCACCACCGGTGACCAGCAGGATCACACTGGAGATCAGCACGATCGACAGGAGCCGGATCCGCACGCTCACCCGGCCGCGAACACCGCGCCCGCCCCACCACGATGTCCCGAGCAACGAGTTACGCCAGTTCTTCACACCGAAACTTTCCGCTCCCGGAGCCGCCCCGGCGCTCCGCTGCGTGCTGCGCCCGCGACACAGACGATCCGGCACGCTTGTCTTCGCGCCAGAGACTAACCGACCGGCCGCACCCGCGCGCGGTTTGCGTGGGACGCGAAAAAGCCCTCGTGTCAAGCAAACTCACAGCACCGCGACGGTGAACCGTCACGTGATCTCAGAGCGCGGTCGCGCGCACCCGGTGTCGCGTCAGATGGCTCAGCACGGACTGATTCGCCTCCCACCCGTCGGGGAACTTCACCGGCACCCCGAGATGGACCGGTTCGGCCGAGGGGTGCGCGTCGAGGAGTTCCGGGATGCCGGCGCGGCCGACCAGGATGCAGGCGTGCCGGTGCCGGGAGGCGAGCACGCACAATCGGCCCGCTTCGAGGTGGAAGGCGCTGGCGTCGCGGCGGCCCGAGAGCGGGTGCAGCACCAGGGTGACGTCGTACTCGCGGCCCTGAAGCCGGTTGGCGGTATCGACGGTGACCGGCTCGGCGGCGGTGCCGCGCAGGGCGGTCCGCACGGCGTCGGCCTGGTCGCGGTGGGCGGTACCGATGGCGACACGGTCGGTGGTGACCGGGTGACTGCCCGATTCGGAGTGCGCGGTGGCGCCGCGCTCGATCAGCCGGGCGGCGATCGCGGCGAGCGCGTGCACCGCCTCGCGGTCGGTGCGCAGGGTGTGCCGGGCGGGCAGTTCGTACCAGCCCCAGCCCGTCGCGGCCGCTTCCTCGAGCACCGCGTCGATCGATCCGCCGAGGCCACGGGTGGTGAAAGCCATCCTGCGGTCACCGAATCCGGTGCCGGACTCGAAACCGGTGAACGGGTAGAAGGCCTGCGAGACGACCGGCGCCGCGGTGGCGGGCAATCGCCACGACACCGGCAGCCGGTGGATCGGGATGTTGTCGTTGTTGGCGAGCATCACGCTCACCGCACTCATCGTCGGATCCCAGGTGAGCCCGGCCCAGCGCGCGGTCTCGACGGTCGCGAACGGATCGAGCTGCCCCGGATCGCCGACGAACAGCCCGCGATCGAACCGGTTCGCGATGCGCAACAACATGTCCGAGCGCATCTGATACGCCTCGTCGATGATCGCGTGCGACCAGCTGCCCTCGGTGATGGTGGCCCATTTGGCGGCCGTCCCGATGACGATGGTGCGATCGGCCAGATCGCCGGGTTTGGTCGCGACGCGGACGTTGGCGTGCTGGTCGACCCGCTCGCTGGTGACGTAGGCGGTGCTGGACAGGCGCCCGATGCGCATTCCCGGGTCGGCGCCGGCGAGGCGGTCGATGAGGTCGTCGACCTGTTCGTTGGTCTGGGCGACGATCATCCGCTGGTCGTCGTCCTCGGCGAGCTGGCGGGCGGCGCGCACGACCAGCGTGGATTTGCCCGCCCCGGGCGGCGAGTCGACGACGATGGCGCGATGACTCGCGTCGCGCAGGTCGGTGAGAATGTTCGCGACGGCCTCGTCCGGCGTGGTCACTGCAGCTCCTCCCCTTCGTCGTCGGTGGGCGGCACCCATTCCGGCGGCGGGCCGCCGTGCGTCCACGGGGTGTCCTCGCGTGCGGGCAGATTCAGCAGACCGTTGAACGGCGACGGCGAGAACCGGGCGAACCCGAGCGCCTCACCGTCGGTCGGCACCGAGCCCGGTTCGGCGACGAGCTTGCGGCCCATCCCACCCGAGAGTTCCAGCACCATGCGGTCGCCGTCGATCTCGACGACGACCCCACTCTGCTTGGGCCGCTCCACACAGGTCAGCTCCTCGCCGACGACCGCCAGGAACGGATCGGTGGTGCGAATGTGGATGTGCGGGCGCAGTTTCGGGCGCGCGCCCGAACGGTCGACACGGTCCGGTTCGCTGTGCACGACGGTGCCGCGAAACGCCGCCCCGGTGACCCGGTGCTCGAGCATGCGCAGCGGATCGTCGAAGGCGCACTGGGCCTGCAGCGCTTCCAGGGCGCGCTCGCGTTCGAGCAACCTGCGCACCGCGCGCACGGCGGGATCGCGCCGGGCCTGCGGCGTGCCCTCGGCGACCTCGGCCGCGAAATAGGAGAACGCGCCGCGATCGTCGGTCCACCGGTTCTCCACGCTGGCGCCCGGCGGCAGCGCGCGCAGCAGGTCCAGCGCGCGCCACATCAGCTGCCAGGTGGGTTCGAGCTGACCGCGCAGCGACCGCTCGAGCCGTTCGGCGGCGACGGCCCTGGCGTTCTCGTCCACGGCGGCGCTGTAGGCGGCGATCAGCGGCGCGAGTTCCTCGTTGTCGAAACCGGGATCGGTGGCCGGACCCGCGGGCGGGGACTGCAACGGGTCCTCGGCGATGGCCGCGGCTTGGGCGCCGGTGCGGCCCGGTGGCGGGTCGATCCAGCCCAGCAGCGCGGCGAGATTGCCGTCCTCGAGCGCGGATTGGCCGGTGGCCCAGTGCGCCGACAGCGCCGAGGTCATCGCGGGCAGCACCGCCGACCCGGGGTGTTCGGCGCGGTCGCCGAACCAGGTCAGCCAACGGCCCAGCAGGGGAATCGAGACGGGCACCGGGTTGTCGCCGTCGGTGCGGTGGAATCGGACCGAGCGGCCCAGCAGCTTGAGGAAGTTCACCCCGCCCTCGTTCGGCGTCCAGATCTGCGGTGCGTCCAGGCAGCGGGTGTAGCTCTCGCCCGCCTTGCTGGTGAGTTCCTCGCTCTCGGCCAGGAACGACGCGAGATAGGGCAGCACGATGTCGGCCAGCTGCTCGATGAACCGCAGCCGCAGGACCCGGTCGCGTGGCTGCGGCACGATCAGCACGTTCTGGTCGCCGCGCGCGGTGCCGATCATGATCGCCAGCGGCGCCGCCGCCTCACCGGCCAGCCGCAGCGGCACCGCGACCAGCGGCCGCTCGCCCAGGTGCAGGTGCCGCACCGCCGCGGTCGGCTGGGCTCGGCCCGCGCGGACCGCCTCGGCCTTGGCGAGGGCCGACAGCACGCTCATCCCTGCCCCCTGACCGTGCACACGGCCGCGCGCATCTGCCGCACGCTCATCCGGCGATCTCCAGCCGCAACCGGTGCGCGGTGCGCAGCATGGCGGTGATGTCGGCGTGCTCGGGTCCCGGTTGCAGCGTCCCGTCGGCCAGACCCAGGACGGTGTGCAGATTCTCGATGCCGCCGACCTCGTCGCACACGCCGCGGCCGAGCGCGTCGACCGAACCGCAGGTCCTGGCCTCGTCGCGGCAGGCGAAAGCGAGCTCGCAGCTCGACATGCACTCCGGGGCGTAGCGGGCGGGAATGGCCGCGATCGTCTTCTCCAGGTCCTCCCCCGGCGCGAAGGTGGCCTCGGGCGGCAGCAGTTCGAGCAGTTCGGGAATGGCGGTGAGCCGGGTCAGCTGCCGGGACACGACCGCGAGCTGCTTGCGCAGGTCGACCAGGGCGGCGGTCGGCCGGTTGGTGAAGTCCTTCGCGCACACCAGGATCGTGTTGTGCGAGACCAGCTCCGGAGACTCGCCGATCTCGGTCATCAACTCGCGCAACGCGATCACATACACCGCGGACTGGCGGGCGGCCGCCGCGACCTGGGCCGGGTCGGCCTGCCCGTCGATCACCGGGAACGCCTTGATCTCGACGACGTGGAACTTGCCGTCGAGCTGCACGGCGACCACGTCGGGCTCCAGGTAGGCGGCGGCACCGGCGATGTCCAGACGCAGCATCGGATGGTCGAACAGAGTGCCGTCGCCCGCGGCGATCGTCGACTTCAGCAACTGCCGGGTGCGCTGATACCGCACGGCGTTGCCGGTGTTCTCGCCGACCGAGTTCAGGTCGTGGTAGGCGACTTCGGGGATGGTGAGGCCGAGCTTGTCGCGCAGCAGCGCCAGCAGTTCGGCGCAGCCGTTGGCCTTCACCATCGATTCGAAGGCGTTGCCACGGGTGATGGCGAACTGGGACTGACCGAACTGTGGTGGGAAACCGAGCGATTGGGCGATCACGGTCTTGTCGACCGCGGCCGCGTCGAGCAGGGCGCGCCGGGCGCACCCGGGATTGGCCGTGAGCGCGGCGATGGTGCGGGCGTTGTGCCTGGTCGCGGGCGCCGCGCCGCGCAACTGGTCCAGCTGTGCTGCGAGAGTGCTCATTTCACCTCGATTCGTCGCCGGTCGGCCACCCCGAGCCGAACCCCGAATAGTTGGGCGGCCGGATCGGCCAGCTGGTCGGACGCCCGGCGCGCGGCCGCGATGCGCTGCCGTGCGTCCTCGTCCTCGTGGACGGCCAGCTCCCGCCGGGCGGCCTCGATCACCGCCGCCGGGTCCAGTGTGTCGGGCGCGCCCGACACTCCGGGAATCGAGACGGCGAGCCGCCACAGTACGCGCTGTCCCGCCCGCGTCGCGGCAGGCTGCGCCGCGAGGTGGTCGGCCAGTCGGATCGCCGAGATCAGCAGGCCGACACGCGGACTCAGCGGACCCACCATCCGGCGCTCGAGTGGCCAGGAGCTCACCGCGAGCAATCCGCGCGCCTGCGACAGCAGATCCGTCGTGAGCGCCGCGCACAGGTAGTACGGCCGGGCATACGGCGCCGAACGGAACGAGCGTTCCTCGTCGCGGCGCAGGCTGGTCAACCGGGCGGGCAGGAGTTCGCCGGAGAAGAACGCCTCGTGCACGGCCAGGACGAGTTTGGGCGAGGACGGCACCGACAGCAGCGTCAGCGCGCGGTGCACGTGCTCGCGGACCGGCACGGCGGGCGCGTCGGCCCGTTCCGGCGCGGCGGCGGGCTCCGGGATCGACCCCAGGACGACAGCGTCCCAGGCGGATTCGGTCTTGCGCAGTTCCGCGCGCAGCTGCCGGGCGGTGGCACGATCGCCGGACGCGGCGGCCCGGCGCACCTCGACGCGGAGGTCGGCGATGCGCGCCTCCAGCTCCTCGGCCGTGTCCGTCACGAGCGTGAGCGTATTCAGCAGTTCCAGTGTTGTCCAGTGTTTGCCAGTATTCACCACCGGATTGCCGCGTGGACCACATCGAGGATCCGTCCCCGTAGGCCGCGGTTGCCAGAATTTGCCACCGCCGTCGTCGAGCGCCGCGCTGCCGCGCGGGCCCGGCCTGGCGTTCTCCCTCCGGCAGCCGTGCGTGCCGGACGGCGTCGCCCTGCGGAACGGGCCGCTCAGCCTCGATGCCACATGGGCAGCAGGGTCGGTCCGTCGTCGGGCAACTCGATCGGCTCGCCCTCGTGCGCGAAGCCGTGACGGGCGTAGAGCCGCGACGATCTGGTCGTACTGGCTTCCAGATACGCCGTTTCGCCCGCGTCGGCGAAGGCCGCGAGCCGATCGGTCAGGATCGCGCCGCCCGCGCCTTTGCCGCGATGCTCGGGCACGGTGACGATGACATGCAGGTAGCGGTGCGGGAATTCGCGCGGATGCGCGGCGGCGACCAGGCTCGAGACCGCCGCCATCCGCTGGAACGACACGACATCGGGCGCCGCCTTCAGCAGCGCGCGCGCTTCGTCGGCTTCGGCGGCGAGCCGGTCGGCGGAGGTGACCGTCTGCCACAGCGACACCGCCCAGATGTCCTCGCCGTCGCCCGCGACCCACACCTCGTCCTCGGCCAAGGCCTTGGCCACGAACTGCGGTCCGAACGTGGTGCGATAGGCCTGCTCGATCTCCGGGTCGCCGGCGCGGATCCACGCCGAGACGACCTCGTCCAGACTCGCCGCGACGAAAGCGTCGGCGACCGCGGCGAGTTCGTCGGGACGGGCCTGCCTGACGTGGACGTTCATCGGTCTCTCCTCCTGGGTGAACAGTGTGCGTAGTCGCCAATCTAGGAGTGCGCCAGCAGGGTTACGAGTATTTCGTCACACTGGTTGGTGTGCGGAAATCGACGCTGTGCGTGCACTGTGGACGCGAGGTGGAGCAGGCCGACCGAGGCCGGGTGCGCCGCTATTGCTCCCGGTCCTGTCAGGGGCGGGCCTACCGGGCCCGCCGGGACCGGCGCCCGCCGGTACGCCGTGCCCGGCCGACCAGGCTGACCCCGGTGCACATCGCCGCCACGGCGATCGAGGTCGCCGACCGGGACGGGCTCGACGGCCTCACCATGCGTCGCCTCGCCGGCGAACTCGGCGTCGCGACCGCCGCGCTCTACCGGCACTTCCCCGACCGGGAGGCCCTGCTGGCGGCGATGACGGAACTGGCGCTCGCGCGCACCCCCGCACCCGCGCCGGCCCCGGACTGGCGCGCCGCCCTGGCGACCGAGGCCGACGGGGAATGGCGACTCTATCGGCGGCACCCGTGGATCCTCACCGTGCTCGCCCGCACCCGGCCGCCACTGGGCCCGGCCCTGCTCGACTCACTGGAGCGCTCCTTCGCCGCGCTCGACGAACTCGACCTGACCAGCGGCGAGATGCTCACGATCTACCTCGCCTACTCCGGCATGGTCCAGGGCCTGGCGCTGATGTGGAGCACCGATCGCGGCGACCGCATCGGTGCCGCCGCGATCGCGACCGCCGACCCGGTGCGCGCCGAACTCGCCGAACTCCTCGACCCGTGCGCCCGCCCGGTGCTGCACCGGATGTTCGCCGCCGAGCCGCACGGACCCGACCTCTCCTTCGACGAACTGCTCACCGCCGGTGTCGCACTACTGCTCGACGGCGTCGCGATGCGGCAGCCGAGGCCGACCGCATAATCTGGGGCGATGACCGCTGTTGCAGATCGTTCACTCGGACCGGAATTGGCACGTACCGAAACCATCAGCCCGGACACCGATGTCCTGGTGATCGGCTTGACGTCCTCGGAGAACGGACCGGCCATCGTCCCCGCCGACCTGTTCGGCGACGTGCTCACCGCCGAGGTTCGCGCGGAGCTGCTCGACGCTCTCGGCGCGGTCGGCGCGAAGGGCAAGCCCGAGGAACTCACCCGGGTGCCCGCGCCCGCGGCGCTGGCCGATGTGACCAGTGTGCTCGCGGTCGGCCTCGGCGCGGCGGACAAGGTCGATGCCGAGCAGGTGCGCCGTAGCGCCGGTGTCGCCGGGCGCGCGCTCAGCGGCACCGAACTCGTCGCGACCACCCTCTCGGGCGTCGACCTGGCCGCCGCGGCGGAGGGCTTCTACCTCGGCGCGTACACCTTCACCACCTTCAAGTCGGCCAAGAGCGCGCCCAAGCCCGACGAGCAGCCGGTGCTGCGCGTCGAATTGCTGGTTCCCGAACCCGAATTCGGCGTGCTGGAACTGCTGCGCGCCCAGCTCGTCGCCGAGGCCGTCGCGACCGCGCGCGATTTCGTCAACACTCCGCCGAGCGCGCTGTACCCGGCCGAGTTCGCCGAGCGGGCCCGCCTGCTCGCCGAGGCGGCCGGGCTCGAGGTCGAGGTGCTCGACGAGGACGCGCTGGCCGCGGGCGGCTACGGCGGCATCGTCGGCGTCGGTCAGGGTTCCGCGCGCCCGCCGCGCCTGGTGCGCATCACCTACGCGGGCGGCCCCAAGAAGGTCGCGCTCGTCGGCAAGGGCATCACCTTCGACACCGGCGGCATCTCCATCAAGCCCGCGGCCAACATGGAGAACATGACCTCCGACATGGCCGGCGCCGCGGCGGTCATCGCGACCACCCTGCTCGCCGCCCGGCTCGGCCTGCCGGTCACCGTCACCGCGACCGTGCCGATGGCCGAGAACATGCCCTCGGCTACCGCGCAGCGCCCCGGCGATGTACTCACCCAGTACGGCGGCACCACCGTCGAGGTGCTCAATACCGACGCCGAGGGCAGGCTCATCCTGGCCGACGCGATCGTGCGCGCCGCCGAGGACGAGCCCGACTACCTGATCGACGTCGCCACCCTGACCGGCGCGCAGATGGTCGCCCTGGGCACCCGCACGCCCGGCGTGATGGGCACCGAGGAGTTCCGCGACCGTGTCGCCGCCGTCTCGCGTTCGGTCGGCGAGCACGGCTGGGCGATGCCGCTGCCCGCCGAGCTGCGCGCCGACCTCAACTCCAAGGTCGCCGACCTGGCCAATGTCGCACCGCACCGGTGGGGCGGAATGCTCTCGGCCGCACTGTTCCTCAAGGAGTTCGTGCCCGAGGGCGTGCAGTGGGCGCACCTGGATGTCGCAGGTCCGGCGTACAACACCGGCGGGCCGTTCGGCTACATCGGCAAGGGCGGCACCGGTGTCCCGGTGCGCACGCTGATCACGGTGATCGAGGAGATCGGCGCGGAGTAGTCACTGCTCGCGCTCGCGGGCCCGCCGCCGCTCGATCCGGCGGCGGGCATCGTAGTCGCGCATGCGCTGGGGATAGCCCGTCCGGTTGACGTCGTAGACCGGAATCTTCAGCGCCCCGGCCAATCGCCGGGCGCCGCGTTCGCCGACGATGCGCCGAGTCCATTCACCGTCCGCGGCGACCAGCACCGCTGTGACATCGGTCACAGCGGTTTTCGGTTCGATGAACGCCTCGACGCCGCGGCGGGCGCGCGCCCAGTCGGCGAGCGCGGCGATCTCCGACGCGCTGTCGCGAGCGACTGTCCTGCTCCGGCCGCGCGCGCCGCGGAAACGATCCAGCAAACCCACCGGTAACAACCTCCTGCGCTCCGACGGAATTCTGCTCACCGCCGTACATTCCATGGTGCCAGCTCTGCCCGGAATGCCGCCCTGCGCTACGTCGGCGGCGAGCGAGTGCAAGGATGGTTGCCGGAACAAGAAACCGACGATTCCCGGACGCCTCGCTCCAGCGGCGGGGTGGACGTACGCCGCGACCCGCGACGGGTGTCTGCCGGGGTCGAAGCACTGTTGTATTACCCGTCTAACAGTCAGAGGAGACAGAGGACATGGCCTTCTCCGTCCAGATGCCGGCTCTTGGTGAGAGCGTCACCGAGGGAACGGTGACCAGGTGGCTGAAGCAGGAAGGAGACACGGTCGAGGTCGACGAACCGCTGCTCGAAGTCTCCACCGACAAAGTCGATACCGAGATCCCGTCGCCCACTGCCGGTGTGCTGTCGAAGATCGTCGCCCAGGAAGACGACATCGTCGAGGTCGGCGGTGAACTCGGTGTGATCAGCGAGGCCGGCGAAGCCGCCGCTGCCGCTCCCGCACCTGCTGCCGCGCCTGCCGAACCCGCTCCGGCTCCGGCCCCCGAGCCCGCGCCGGCGCCCGCCGCCGAGGCGCCCGCCCCGGCTCCGGAGCCCGCGCCCGCCGCCGCCCCCGCCGCAGCTTCCGGCACCCCGGTGAAGATGCCCGAACTGGGCGAGTCGGTCACCGAAGGCACCGTGACCCGTTGGCTCAAGGCCGTGGGTGACACCGTCGCCGTCGACGAGCCGCTGCTCGAGGTGTCCACCGACAAGGTCGACACCGAGATCCCCTCGCCCGTCGCGGGCACCCTGCTCGAGATCTCGGCGCAGGAAGACGACGTCATCGCCGTCGGTGGTCAGCTGGGTGTGATCGGTAGCGGTGCTCCCGCGGCCGCTCCGGCGCCCGCGCCGGCTCCCGCTCCCGCGCCCGCCGCGGCGGCTCCGGCTCCGGCACCTGCCCCCGCGCCTGCACCCGCCCCCGCCCCGGCTCCCGCGCCTGCACCGGCTCCCGCGCCTGCCCCGGCTCCGGCCGCGTCGGCTCCTGCCCCGGCAGCCACCGCCAACGGCAGCTCCCCGTACGTGACCCCGCTGGTGCGCAAGCTGGCCGAGGAGAACAACGTCGACCTGGCGACCCTCACCGGTTCCGGTGTCGGCGGCCGCATCCGCAAGCAGGATGTGCTCGCCGCGGCCGAGGCCAAGAAGGCGCCCGCGCCCGCCGCGGCTCCGGCCGCCGCCGCCGCGCCCGCCGCCCCGGCCAAGCAGGCCGCCGCGCCGAAGCTGGCCGGTCTGGTCGGCACCACGCAGAAGGCCAGCCGCATCCGGCAGATCACCGCCACCAAGACGCGCGAATCGCTGCAGACCACCGCGCAGCTGACCCAGGTCCACGAGGCCGACGTCACCAAGATCGCGCATCTGCGTCAGCTCGCCAAGGCCTCGTTCAAGTCGCGCGAGGGTGTCAACCTGACGTACCTGCCGTTCTTCGCGAAGGCCGTGGTCGAGGCGCTCGGTGTGCACCCGAACGTGAACGCCTCCTACAACGAGGACACCAAGGAGATCACCTACCACGCGTCGGTGCACCTGGGTATCGCGGTCGACACCGAGCAGGGTCTGCTCTCGCCGGTCATCCACAACGCCAGCGACCTGTCGCTGGCCGGGCTGGCCCGCGCGATCGCCGACATCGCCAACCGCGCCCGCACCGGGGGCCTGAAGCCGGACGAGCTGTCCGGCGGCACCTTCACCATCACCAACATCGGCTCCGAGGGCGCGCTGTTCGACACCCCGATCCTGGTCCCGCCGCAGGCGGCCATGCTCGGCACCGGCGCGATCGTCAAGCGCCCGGTGGTGGTGACCGACGAGGCCGGTAGCGAGTCCATCGGCGTGCGCTCGATGGTGTACCTGCCGCTGACCTACGATCACCGGCTCATCGACGGCGCCGACGCGGGCCGCTTCCTCACCACCATCAAGCATCGGTTGGAAGAGGCGGCGTTCGAGGCCGATCTCGGTCTGTAGTCGAGGAATTCGGCCGACGTATGAAGGTGGTGATCGCCGGTTCGTCCGGGCTGATCGGGACAGCGCTCGTCGCGGCTCTGCGCCGCGACGGGCACGAGGTGTCGCGATTGGTGCGCCGCGCTCCCGCGGCACCGGACGAATTCGCGTGGGATCCCGCGCGCGCCCAGCTCGACGAGCGGGCGTTGCGCGGGGCCGACGCGGTGGTGAATCTGTGCGGCGCGAGCATCGGCGCGCGCCGCTGGAACGGTGGTTACAAGCAGACGCTGCGTGACAGCCGGATCACCCCCACCGACGTCCTGGCCACCGCGGTCGCCGCCGCCGGAGTGCCGACGCTGGTCAACGCCAGCGGCGTGCACTACTACGGCGGCGACACCGGCGACGCGGTGGTCGACGAGACCTCCCCCGCCGGAACCGGTTTCCTCGCGACCCTGTGCCGCGACTGGGAAGCCGCGACCGAGCCCGCGAGCTCGGCGGGCGTGCGCACCGTCCTGGTCCGCAGCGCCGTGGTCCTGGCCCGCAACGGCGGCATGCTCAGCATGCTGCAACCGCTGTACTGGCTGGGCCTGGGCGGGCGCCTGGGCAGCGGTCGCCAGTACACCCCGTGGGTCTCCCTCGACGACGAGGTCGGCGCGATCGCCTTCGCGCTCACCCATCCCGAGGTCGCGGGCCCGATCAACGCCGCGGGCCCGGCGCCGGTCACCAACGCGGAGTTCAACCGCGCCCTCGGCCGGGCCCTGCACCGGCCGACCCCGTTCCTCGTGCCCGGTCTCGCCCTGCGCGCGCTGGTCGGCGAGCTGGCCGACGAGGCCATCCTGCGCGGTCCACGCGCCATCCCCGCCGCGCTGGAGCAGGCGGGCTATACCTTCCAGCACCCCACGATCGGCGCCGCGCTGGCCGCGGCCGTCGGTCGCCCCGGAGATCACTGATGTTCATCCGCGACGCCGACAAGGCCGACCTCCCCGCCGTCCTGGCGATCCACAACACCAATATCGCGTCCTCGACCGCGATCTGGGACACCGACGAGGTCGACCTCGACAATCGCCTGTCCTGGTTCGCCGATCGCACCGCCGCGGGCATGCCGATCCTGATCGCCGAGATCGACGGCGAGGTCGCCGGTTACGCCTCCTACGGCCAGTGGCGGCCGAAGACCGGCTACCGCTTCTCCGTCGAGAACTCCGTCTACGTCGACGAGCGCTTCCAGCGTCGCGGCGTCGCCACCGCGCTGCTCACCGAACTCATCGCCCGCGCCACCGATTCCGGCCGCGTGCACGCCATGATCGCCGCCATCGAATCGAGCAACATCGGTTCCATCGCCCTGCACGAGCGCTTCGGCTTCCGCACCGTCGGTGAGCTGCCCGAAGTCGGCCACAAGTTCGGCCGCTGGATGGATCTGACGCTGATGCAGCGCACCTTCGCGCTCGACGTCTGACCGGCCGACCCGCACGTCCCGACCGGTCTTCACCTCCGGTGGCCGGTGGGCGTAACGTCAGGACGGTGAACGACACGCGCCCCACCGCGTCCGCTCGATTCGATACGACCCCGATCGTGGTCGAGGATCTCGGACTCATCGAATACAACGCCGCCTGGGAGTTGCAACGGCAGATCGCCGACGAGCGCGCCGCAGGCGAAGGTGCCGACAAGCTCCTACTGCTCGAGCATCCGTCGGTCTACACCGCGGGCCGCCGCACCGAGACCGAGGACCTGCCGATCGACGGCAGCCCGGTGGTGCAGGTCGACCGCGGCGGCAAGATCACCTGGCACGGTCCGGGCCAGCTCGTGGGCTACCCGATCATCCGCCTGGCCGAGCCCGTCGACGTCGTGCAGTACGTGCGCCGCCTGGAGGAGGCCCTGATCCAGGTGGTCTCCGGCCTCGGGATCGAGTGCGGCCGCGTCGAGGGTCGTTCGGGCGTGTGGCTGCCCGCCACCGAGTGGCTCGCCGAACGCAAGATCGCCGCGATCGGGGTGCGTGTGCAGCGCGGCGTCGCCCTGCACGGCATCTCCCTGAACTGCAACTCCGCCCTCGACGGCTTCCAGGCGATCGTGCCCTGCGGCATCAAGGACGCCGGCGTCACCACGCTGACCCGCGAACTCGGCCGCGAGGTCACCGTCGCCGAGATCAAGCCGCTCGTCGCGGCCGCGATCGTTGCCGCGCTCGACGGCGACATTCCCGTTCGGCCGCATGACATTGATCGCACCACCACCGCCGCGAACGTCGTCGCCCCGAGCGTAGAGTCGGTCCAGTGACCTCCGTAGACGCCTCTGCCCCCGCCGGACGCAAGCTGCTGCGCATCGAAGCGCGCAACGCGGAGACCCCGATCGAGCGCAAACCCAAGTGGATTCGCACCCGCGCCACCATGGGCCCGGAGTACACCGAGCTCAAGGGCCTGGTGAAACGCGAGGGCCTGCACACGGTCTGTGAGGAAGCGGGCTGCCCCAACATCTTCGAATGCTGGGAGGACCGCGAGGCCACCTTCCTCATCGGTGGTGAGCAGTGCACCCGCCGCTGCGACTTCTGCCAGATCGACACCGGCAAGCCCGCCGCCCTCGACCGCGACGAGCCCCGTCGCGTGGCCGAGAGCGTCCAGGCCATGGGCCTGCGCTACTCCACCATCACCGGCGTCGCGCGCGACGACCTCGACGACGGCGGCGCCTGGCTCTACGCCGAGACCGTGCGCGCCATCAAGGCGCTCAACCCCGGCACCGGCGTCGAGCTGCTCATCCCCGACTTCAACGCCGACCCCGACCAGCTCGCCGAGGTCTTCTCGACCCGCCCCGAGGTGCTCGCGCACAATCTGGAGACGGTGCCGCGCATCTTCAAGCGCATCCGCCCCGCCTTCCGCTACGAGCGCTCGCTGGCCGTCATCACCGCTGCCCGCGAGGCCGGCCTGGTCACCAAGTCCAACCTCATCCTCGGCATGGGCGAGACTCCCGAGGAGGTCACCGCCGCGATGCGTGACCTGCACGAGGCGGGCTGCGACATCCTGACCATCACCCAGTACCTGCGCCCCTCCCCGCGCCACCACCCGGTCGACCGCTGGGTCAAGCCGGAGGAGTTCGTCGAGCACTCCAAGGTCGCCGAGGAACTCGGCTTCGCCGGTGTCATGGCGGGTCCGCTGGTCCGGTCCTCCTACCGCGCCGGGCGCCTCTACGCCCAGGCCATGGCCCATCACGGTCGCGAGATCCCCGAGGCGATGACCCACCTGGCCCAGGAAGGCACCGCCTCCCAGGAAGCCAGCTCGGTGCTGGCTCGCTACGGCAGCTGACCACGTCGGGCCAGAGCTCGGTGAGCTCTGGCCCCTCAGTAGACTAAGGGTCCCCTCACCCCCGGAAGGACCCATGTCGAAGTTCGAGAACGTCTCCGTCGTGAAGAAGGCCAACGTCTATTTCGACGGCAAGTGCGTCAGCCACAACATCGAGCTGCCCGACGGCACCTCGAAGTCCGTGGGCGTGATCCTGCCCGCCACCCTGACCTTCACCACCGGCGCCCCGGAGATCATGGAGCTCATCGAGGGCGAGGCGAAGGTGACCCTCCCCGGCGAGACCGAGCCGAAGGTCTTCCGCGGCGGCGAATCGTTCTCGGTCCCCGGCAACAGCGCCTTCGACATCGAGGTCGTCGAAACCCTGCACTACGTCTGCCATTTCGGCTGATCGTCGTCACCCCGAAGGGCGGTGGCGCCGGCGGAGCCGCCGCCCTTCGCCGTCGGTGCGATCAGCTCGCGCCGGGAGCCCCGATCAGCGCGCGGCACTCCCGCCAGAGCGCGACGGCGTCGGCATCGGAGTAGCGGGTGCCCGGCCGCAGGTGCAGCGGGCGGATCCGGCGATCGTGCCAGAACTGGCCGGACGGCAGCGTGTTCCGGGTGGCGGCGAGCCAGACCGCGGTGTCGGCGCCTTCGGCCGGGGTCCGCAGCAAGGGCCGGGTCATCCGGCGGAACCGGGGCAGCGCGTCGGCGATACCGGGGGTGTCGACCCACCCGGGGTGCACCGCGTGCACGCCGATCCGCTCCTCGGCCAGCTCGACGGCCAGCAGCGGCGTCAGCGCGACCTGCATCCGTTTCGTGCGCGCGTACGCGGCGGCGCCGCGGTAGTCGCCGTGCCGGTATTCCGGATCCTCGACCGTCAGGGGCTGGGCATACATCCCGCCCGAGGACATGAGCACGACTCTGGCCCCGCGTGCCGCGGCCAGCAACGGGCGCACCAGCTCGGTCAGCAGCAACGGACCCAGCACATGGGTGGCGAAGGTGAGCTCGTGGCCGGTGCTGGTCTCACGGCGTTCCGGTGACAGCACCCCCGCGTTGTGCACGAGGGCATCGATCGGCGTGTCGCCGAGCGCGGCGGCACAGCGCCGGACCGAATCGGGTTCGGCGACATCGCATTCGACCACCGTCACCGTGGCGTCGGGATGCCGTTCGCGCAGGCCGTCCGCCGCGTCCGCGCCCCGCTGCGGATTCCGGACCGCGAGCACGATCGCGGCGCCCAGCTCGGCCAGGCCGTCGGCGACGGCCAATCCGATCCCACTGTTGGCGCCGGTGATCACCACCCGACGCCCCCGCATCGCGTCGGCGGGGGGATCGTCATCCGGCCAGCAACGCCGGCGCAGGGCGATGCCCAGGCGGCTGTATCCGGGCAACACAGTTCGGTCGAGGAGCGCATCGACGCGCGATGGCTCGAAGTTCGCATCGTTACTCACGTCATTAGCGGTCACCCCTCCAGAGTACCGCGATAAACGATGCACAAACGATTCACACCGCCGGGCAGACGGGTTACAGTCGAACTATGGGCATCGACTGTTCGACAGTTGTCTCCGCACCTCGCGACGAGGTCTTCGCCTGGTTCGCCAGGCCCGGTGCGTTCACGCGCCTGGCGCCGCCCTGGCAACCGGTCCGGCTGCTCAGCGAAGCCGACGATCTGGCCCGCGGCGCCGCCGTCCTCGGCCTGCCGGGCGGCCTGCGCTGGGTCGCGCGGCACGATCCGGCCGCCTACGACCCGCCCCGCCGTTTCGCCGACGCCGTCGCGACCGAGGGGCTCGCCTCCGCCCCGGTCGGCCGCCTGCTGCCGTGGCGGCACACCCACGACTTCACCGCCGTCGACGACGAGCACACCCGCGTCGCCGACCACGTCGACACCCCACTGCCCACCCGCCTGCTGCGCCCGATGTTCGACTACCGCTACCGCCAGCTCACCGACGACCTCGCCGCCCACCGGCGCGCCGCCGAGCGCGGCTTCACCGCCCGCACCATCGCGGTCAGCGGCGCCTCCGGCATGGTCGGCACCGCGCTGTGCGCGTTCCTGACCACCGGCGGTCACGATGTCGTCCGGCTGGTGCGCCACGCCCCGTCCGATCGCACCGAACGCCGGTGGGACCCCGCCGATCCCGCGCCCGACCTGCTCGACGGCGTCGACGCGGTGGTTCATCTGGCGGGCGCGCCCATCGCGGGCCGATTCACCGACGAACACCGCCGCGCCATCGCCGACAGCCGGATCGGCCCGACCAGGGCGCTGGCCGAGGCCGCGGCCCGCAGCGGCGTCGGCACGTTCGTCTGCGCCTCCGCCATCGGCTACTACGGCTACGACCGGGGCGAGGAGGTCCTCACCGAGACCGCCGATCCCGGCGACGGCTTCCTCGCCGAGGTGGTGACCGGCTGGGAGGCGGCGACCGCACCGGCCGAGGCCGGCGGCGGCCGGGTGGTCCAGGTCCGCACCGGCATCGTCCAGTCACCCACCGGCGGCACCCTGCGCTTGCTGCGACCGCTGTTCGCGGCGGGCCTCGGCGGCCGGATCGGCGACGGCACCCAGTGGCTGTCCTGGATCGGCCTGGACGACCTGCTCGATGTCTATCATCGTGCGCTCTGGGACGATTCCCTCACCGGCCCGGTCAACGCGGTCGCCCCGAATCCGGTCTGCAACAGCGAGTACACCGAGGTATTGGCCCACGTCCTGCACCGGCCCGCCCTGCTGCCGGTGCCCTCGTTCGGCCCGGCGCTGCTGCTGGGCGAGCAGGGCGCGCGGGAACTGGCCGAGGCGAGCCAGCGGGTGTCCCCGGCGCGGTTGTCCGAGGCGGGCCACACCTTCCGCGCTCCCGACCTCGAACAGACCCTGCGTCACCTGCTCGGCCGCTGAGCCGGGATCATTCCCGCGCGAGAACGAACTGCCCCACGTCGAGGTACCCGGACCGGAAACCCGCCTCCGAGTACGCCAGATACAGCCGCCACATCCGCACGAACGTCTCGTCGAACCCGAGCGCGCCGATCTGCGCCCGCGCGTCCTCGAACCGTTCCCGCCAGGCACGCAGGGTGCGCGCGTACTGCGGACCCATCGAGAACTCCTCGCGCACGCGCAGGTCCGAGCCACGCGCGACGGATTCTTCGATCGCCCGCACCGAGGGCAGGAACCCGCCGGGGAAGATGTACTTCTGGATCCAGGTATAGGTGTGCCGGGTGGCCAGCATGCGCTCGTGCGGCATGGTGATGGCTTGGATCGCGGCCCGCCCACCCGGTGCGAGCACCCGGCCGATGGTCGCGAAATAGGTGTCCAGGTATTCGTAACCGACCGCCTCGATCATCTCCACCGAGACGACGGCGTCGTAGGTGCCGCGCACCCGGCGGTAGTCGAGCAGGTCCACCCGCACCTGCTCGGCCAGTCCCGCCGCCGCCACCCGCGCCCTGGCCGCGGCCTGCTGCTCGGACGACAGTGTCACGGTGTGCACCCGCGCGCCACGCGCGGCCGCCCGGACGGCGAGTTCGCCCCAGCCGGTGCCGATTTCGAGCAGCCGGGTGCCGGATCGCACGCCCGCGCGGTCGAGCAGCCGGTCGATCTTGGCGCGCTGGGCGGTGGCGAGATCATCGGCCGGATCGGCGAACAGCGCGGCCGAATAGGTCATGGTCTCGTCGAGGAACAGCCCGAAGAAGTCGTTGGACAGGTCGTAGTGCCGGGCGATGTTGCCGCGCGTGTTGTCCTCGGAATTGCGTTCGGCGGCGGGATGTCCGGCGACGTAGAGACGGCGCAACCGGGCCAGCGGGCGCGGCACCACCTCGGCGACGTGGGCGGCGAGCACGGTCAGCACGCCGACGAGATCGGGCGCGTCCCAGTCACCGGCCATGTACGACTCACCGAAGCCGATGAGCCCGGCGGCGCCGACCCGGGCGGCGAAGTCGCCGGGCCGGTGCAGGATCAGGCACGGCACTCCGGTGGCCGAACCGGCGACGGTGCCGTCGGGGTAGCGCACCGCCAGCGGCAAGCGGCGGGTCAGGCGGCGGACCAGCACGTCGACGGCCATCGCCGACACGCCCGCGCGCAGGCCGTTCGGCACGGCCAGGTCCGGCCACCGATCCCGCTCCGGCACAGCGGGATTCGCGGTGGTGTCCACGGTTGTCATCGGAGCGCCTCCTCGGGCACGGCCACCGGACGCGGTACGACCGGCAGTCCCCTGGCCCAGAGCACCACGCCCTGCCACCGGATACGCGCGGCCACCAGCAGTGGCGGAATCGGGTCGGTCAGCACGGCGCGCACGATCGCGCCGGTGGTGGCGGGCACGCATCGGCCCGCCATGGTGGCGACGAAGATCGGCCGGTCGGTCGCCAGCGTGATCGACACCCGCAGCGTGGTATCCGGCTCGGGCACCCGCAGCCGATACTCGCCCGCCACCGGGTTGAACGGCGAGACGTAGAACTCCTTGCCGACCCGCGCGCGACCGTCGCCGTCGGGCCGCAGCAGGTAGCGATGCGCGCCACCGTAGGTGTTGCGGACCTCGGCGATCACACACACCGGCGTGCCGTCACGGTCACGGCACCAGTACAGCGTCAGCGGATCGAAGACGTAGCCGAAGGCACGCGCGCCGGCCAGCATCAGCACCCGTCCTCCCCGCAGGTCGATGCCCTGGGTCGCCAGGTACCCGTCGATGGCGGCCCGCAGCGAGCCGCCGCGTTCGCCCAGGTGGTCGCCCGCGTCGAAGCCGACGAACGGCCGCAGCCACCAGGGGAACCGGGGCAGCCGGTCCAGATCGACCAGCCAGCTGTGCCCGCGATAGCGGAAGGCGTGCCGGATCGGCGCCAACCGGGTGTGCCGGATGTCGGTGCGGATCAGCCGAGCGGTCACGACACCGCCACCAGGCCGGGCAGCGGTCCCGTCCAGCGTCCGCCCAGCCGCTCGGCGGCGCGCAGTCCCGACAGCGCGCCGTCCTCGTGGAAGCCCCACCCGTGGTAGGCGCCCGCGAACGCCGTGCGCGCGCACCCGAGTTCCCCGGCGCGGGCGCGGGCGGCCACCGATTCCGGGGTGTAGAGCGGGTGTTCGTAGGTCATCGTGTCCAGCACCGCGCCGGGATCGATCCGGTCGCCGTCGCCCAGGGTGACCAGGAATCGTCGGTCGCCGGTGTCGTCGAGACGCTGGAGCCGGGTCAGGTCGTAGGTGACCAGGACGCGGTCGGGTTCGGCGGCGCAGGCGGGCAGGCGGTAGTTCCAGGACGCGCGAGCACCGGTGGCGCGCGGCAGCAGACGGGAATCGGTATGCAGGACAGTGTGATTCACTGAGTAGGGCATCGCCGAGAGGAGGTCGCGTTCGGCGGCGCTCGGCTCGGCGAGCAGGGCCAGCGCCTCGTGCGGATGGGTCGCGATCACCGCGGCGTCGAAGTCGTCGACGCCGTCGTCGGCGGTGCGGACGGTGACTCCGTCGGGATGCCGGTGCAGCGCCCGGACCGGGGTCGCGACCTGTACTCGGTGCAGGCGTTCGGCGACCGCCGCGACGTAGGTCGCCGATCCCCCGGTGACCGTGCGCCAGGTGGGTGAGCCGAACACCGTCAGCATGCCGTGGTGTTCGAGGAAGGTGAACAGGTAGCGGGCCGGATAACGCAGCGCGGTGCGGGGATCGCAGGACCAGACCGCCGAGATGAGCGGTGCCAGGAAGTGGGTGCGGAAGTAGGCGGAGAATCCGGCGTCGGCCAGGAATTCGGCCACGGTGCGTTCCGTCGTCGGGTCCGCGGCGAGTTCGGCGCGGGCCAGGCGGTGGAACCGCGGCACTTCGGCGAGCAGTCGCAGATACCGCCCCCGCATCAGGTGCCCGGGGCGCGGGAACAGGCCGGGCAGCCCGCGCGCGCCCGCGTATTCGAGCCCGCAGCCGTCGCAGCGCACCGACATGCTCATGTCGGTCTCCCCGGTGGCGATATCGAGCTCGCCGAACAGCCGCTGCAGTGTCGGGTAGGTGCGGTCGTTGTGCACGATGAACCCGGTGTCCACGCCGATGGTCTGCCCATTGCCCGCGACCACACGGTGGGTGTCGGCGTGCCCGCCGAGACGGTCCTGTGCCTCGTAGAGCGTGACCTCGGCCGAGCGCGCGAGCACCCAGGCCGCGGTCAGCCCGGCGACACCACCGCCGATCACCGCGACTCGGCGCTGCCCGTTCGATGCGTTCATTGCGATTCCTCCGGTCGTCCCCCGGCCAGCGGATGGACGATCCACCCGAAGTGAATCAATTATGCATCGTTTGGTGACCGACGGCCAGTCGTCAGCGCAACGCCTCGACCGCACTCGAGAGGGAGGCGATCCGCGCGACCGCGGGCGGCAGCAGCGCCGCGTCCCAGCCGGGCCCGCCGACGAAGACCCGTGCGCCCGCGTCGAGGCCGGCCAGCACAGCCGAGGTCAGCGCGCTCGATTCCCGCTGCGACCACAGCAGCAGCGAGGTCGGCCCCGAGGGCCGGGCCAGCGCGCCGACCAGCGCGACGGTCGGCACGTCCGCGCCGAGCATCCGGGCGCCCACTCCCTGCTCGGCCAGTGCCGCGCGCAGCACTTCCAGTGGGAGCGAATGGGTCTCACCGCCGGTACAGGCGAGCACGACGGTCCGATCGGCGACCGCGGGCGCGGTCTGCACCCGCTGCATCACCGCCGCGATCGACCACGACAGCAGATGCTCGACATCGATGCAGTTCTCCCCGACACCCTGACGTGCCACGATGTCGGCGAAGGCGGGCCTGCACAGCTCGTCCCAGGTGCGGACGACGCCGTAGGCGCGCACGTGCGCCTCGACGAGGTCGACCGAGGTCGCGGAGTCGAGCGCGAACGCGGCGTCGAGCAGGTCGACGCGGTTGCCCGCCCGCACCGCGGGCCCGCGGGCGGCCGCCGCCGCGCCCGCCGGACTGGCACCGTCGCGGATCAGCGTCAGCATGCGTTCGAGCAGGCCGATGTCGGCTTCGGTGTAGAGCCGATGCCGACCGGGACGGTCCTGCGCGGGCCCGATGGCGTAGCGGCGATTCCAGCTACGCAGGGTGGCCGTCGGGATGCCGAGACGATCCGCGACCGCGCGCACGGTGTACCCGGCCGCGTCGGAGACAGGGGCGGAACCGGCGGACATCGTTCCATTCTGACCGATGCCGCTCCGCCCGCGTGTCACGGCCGTGCGGCGGCGGGTCGCCGCGGCCACGCCAGTGCCGTGGTTCCGGCACCGAGCAGGCCCCAGACCAGCGGCACCGCGATCGCGGTGCGGCGCAGGCGAGGATCGACCGCCGTGCCGAGGACCAGCGCGTCGGCGAGGTCGGCCGCGATCCGCACGCCCCCGGCGGCCCGCGCGACGCGGGCGTCTGGCGCGAGCACCATGGCCGCGCCGGAGATCGCGTCCCGGCAGCCGACCATGCGCGCCAGCGCCCGGCTGCCCGGCCGGTCGGTCTCGAATCCACACGGCCGCAGCAGCACCTCGGGGCGAACGGCCACACTCGCGCCGTAGGCGGCGGTCGCCAGGCCGAGCAGACGGAACGGCCACTCCCGTGTCATCGACAACTCCTCTCGCCGGGTGAATCAATTATGCATCGTTTCTTGATAGTCTGTCAGTACCAACAATCCGAGGAGTTCTCGTGCGCATCGCCCATTCCTCCGTTCCGCTCCGCCTCCCGCTGCTCGCCTGCGCGGCGATGGCCGCCGTGGCGCTGGCACCGGCCACCGCGTCCGCCGCGCCCCCGGCGCCGGTGCCGTCGCTCGATGTCGAGCGCTATCTGGGCGTCTGGCACCAGCTGGCCGCGATCCCGGCCCCGTTCAGCCTCGATTGCGCCGGCGACACCACCGCCACCTACACCCTCGACGACGCCGGTGACGTCGGCGTCTACAACCGCTGCCGTACCTGGTCTGGCGGCACCAACGAGATCCGGGGCACCGCGACGGTGACCGATCCCGTCACCAACGCCCAGCTGCATGTCTCCTTCCCCGGCGTGCCCGGCCAGGATCAGCGCACCGGCGCCCCCAACTACATCGTCACGGCCCTCGGCCCGGACTACTCCTGGGCGGTCGTCACCGATCCCAGCCGCCTGTCCGGCTTCGTCCTGTCACGCACCCCCGCCGTCGACGCCGCCACCTGGAACGACATCGACGCCGCGATCGTGGCCGCCGGCCAGAACACCTGTGTCTACCTGACCACGCCGACCGCGGGCGGCCGCTCCGACATCACCCCGCTGTGCGCCCGATGACCGTCTCGATCGCGCTGTTCACCCGGGACCTGCGCACCGCCGACAACCCGGTCCTCACCGCCGCGCACCGCGACAGCGATGCCGTCGTCCCGCTGTTCGTCGTCGACGACGGCATCGTCCCGGACCGCTGCCCGCCCAATCGCGCCGTCTTCCTCGCCACCGCGCTGGCCGAACTCGACGAGCGCCTGCGCGGGATCGGCGGGCGCCTGGTGGTCCGGCGGGGCGAGGTGACCGACGTCGTGGCCCGGATCGCCGCCGAGACCGGCGCGAGCGCGGTGCATCTGGCCGAGGACGTCAGTGCCTACGCCMCCCGCCGCGAACAGGCCCTGCGGGACCGCCTCGCCGGCACGGACTGCGCCGTGCGCACCCACAGCGCGGTCGTCACCGCGGCCGATCCCGCCGTCCTCACCCCCGCGACCGGCCGTGACCACTACGCGGTGTTCACCCCCTACTTCCGGCGCTGGGTCGACGCTCACCAGCGCCACCCGCTGGGCACCCCGCGCGCGCTGTCCGTTCCCGACGTGGCCGGCGACGCTCTGCCTGCGCCCGGCGACCTGTCGGCCGGCGAGCCGTCCCCGAACTGCCCGCGTGGTGGCGAGATCAGCGGCCGGGTGCTGCTGCGCAAATGGCTCGCGGGCCCGATCCAGGACTACGCCGACCGCAACGACGACCTCGCCGCCGACGCCACCTCCCACCTCTCCCCGCACCTGCATTTCGGCTGCCTGTCGCCGGTCGAGATCGTCCACCGCACCGACCTGTCCGACCCCGGCGGTCACGCCTTCGCCCGCCAGCTCGCCTGGCGCGACTTCCACCACCAGCTCCTGGCGGCGCGCCCCGACACCGCCTGGACCAGCTACCGTCCCGGCCCGTTCGCCGTGCGCACCGACGCCGACGCCGTCGCCGCCTGGAAGGACGGCCGCACCGGCTACCCGATCATCGACGCCGCCATGCGCCAGCTCGTCACCGACGGCTGGCTCCCCGGCCGCGCCCGCCTGATCACCGCCTCCTTCTTCGCCAAATCCCTGCGCCTGGACTGGCGCATCGGCGCGGCCCACTTCCTGCACTGGCTCGTCGACGCCGACCTCGCCAACAACCAGCTCAACTGGCAGTGGGCCGCGGGCACCGGCACCGACACCCGCCCCAACCGCGTCCTCAACCCCCTGCGCCAAGCCGACCGCTACGACCCCGACGGCACCTACGTCCGCACCTGGCTCCCCGAACTGGCCCACCTCGACGGCCCCACCATCCACCGCCCCTGGCGCGCCGAGATCCCCCACTCCGTCTATCCCCCACCGCTACTCGACGTCGCGGGCATGTGACCTGCGCGGACTCCACCCGCCCCGCCGATGTCGGTGTGCCTTGCTAGTTTTCGCTCGTTCGACCCACCGCACGAGCTCAGCGAGGATCCATGACGACCGCCGAAACCACCTACCTGGAACTGTCCGACGACACCGGTTCCTCGCACAAGTTCTACGAGGTGATCGTCACCGGCACCCAGGTGAACATTCGCTTCGGCCGGATCGGCGAACAGGGTCAGTCCAAGGCGAGCTCGTTCGCCACCGCGGAGAAGGCGAATTCGGCCGCGCAGAAGAAGATCGGCGAGAAGGTTCGCAAGGGCTACGCGCCCGCCGTCATGGGCGCGCGCGAGCGTCGCTCGGTGACCCGCCGCGTGATCACCAGCCAGCGTTCCACCGCCAAGAGCGCTCCGGTCCTGTGGCGCTTCGACTCCGGCGCCGCCGCGTTCGGCATCTTCGTCGACGAGCAGCGCTGCTGGGTCGGCAACGAGAACGGCGAGGTCTACACCCTCACCCCCGACGGCGTCGTGACCAACCGCTACCAGCTCCCCGACGGCGTGAAATGCCTGGTGGCCGATGACTTCTGGATCTACGCGGGCTGCGACGACGGCCGCGTCTACGACCTGTCGGGCAAGGTCCCGCGCGCCGCCTACGACGTCTCGGCCACCGACGTCTACTGGCTCGACATCCACGACGGCATCCTCGCCGCCTCCGACGCCGCGGGCGGCCTGACCGTGATCGACCACGAAGAGGAATCCCTCTGGTCGGCGCGCAGTATCGGCAACTCCGGCTGGATGGTCCGCCTCGACCCCACCGGCGTCTACCACGGCCACAGCGCGGGCGTCACCAAGTACACCTTGGAAACCGGTGCCACCCAATGGCATTCGCCTACCCGGGGCTCGGTCCTGTTCGGCTGGCAGGAGACCTCCGACGTCTACGCGGGCACCTCGGCCAACCGCGTCGAGGAGATCACCAAGCAGGGCGTCACCACCCGCGCCTACCAGTGCGACGCCGCCGTCTTCTCCTGCGCCGCCTCCCCCGACGGCCGCTACGTCTTCGCCGGCGACTCGCACTCCTCGGTCTACTGCTTCGACGCCACCGGCACCCGCCGGTGGAAGCTGGCGACCGGCTGCGGCTCGGCCTACTCCATGCAGTACCACGACGACAAGCTGTACCTGGTCACCACGTCCGGGGCGCTGGCCTGCCTCGACGTGAGCGAGTCCGCCGTCCGCGACGCCGACCAGGGGGTGCTCCCCAGCACCGTCTCGGTCAAGGCCCCCGAGATCTCCGCCGTCCCCGCCTCCAGCACCCTCGAGGTCACCACCGACGCCGGCACCGGCATCGTCGTCGAATGCGTCGAACACGGCGGCTCCCTGCGCGTCCACGTCGTCAGCCCCGGCTACGAACGCGGCTGGAACGTCCAGTTCCCCCGCGACATCCGCCAGGCGGGCACCCGCTACGTCGTCGACGCCGTCACCGAATCCGCCCGCGGCGGCTTCTACCGCGTCCGCGGCGACATCCGCCGCCTGAGTTGACCGGCAGTCCGGCCGAACGCCGCTCCCTCGATGACCGGATTCCTCGTCTGACATGAAGTATCTTGTCAGACAAGGCATTACGACCTAATGCCACGGACCGCATCGGGGGGATCATGTCCGACATCAGCAGGCATCGCCGCGCCCACTGGGCGGAGCAGCAGATCGCCGCGCATCCGCAGCTCACCGCATCGCAACGTCGCTTCCTCTCCGCCATCCTGATCGAACCGCGATGGCATCTCTTGCTCGACACGACACCGCCCACGCCGGACCGGGCGGCGGCATTCGCGATCGGCCGGTCCGGAGTGTTCGCGCTAATCTTCACCGATACGGTGCCAGCCGACCAGGTCGTTCGCGGAATCCGCCGCACCGCCGAGGAGATGTTCGCGAACTTGCTGTTCGACCGTGCGCAGTTCGTCCCGCACACCCTCGAACTGGTGCTGCTCATGCAACGGCGGGTGCCCACGGAGGCACACGATCCTTTCCTCACCGCCGATGAAGCCACGATCCGTGACACCCTGCTGACGCGTGAACGATTGCTGTCGCCGAGTCGGGCCGCGACCATCGCGGCCACGGTCGCCACCCGGGTGGGCGCGAGCTTCACCTCGATCAGCACCGACGACGCACCGACACCGGAAACCGTCGCCACGGATGGCTTGTTCGACAGCGCCGATCTGGACAACGACACCCGGTCCGCCTCTCTGACCCGGCCGTTTCGCGAGTGGATCACCTTCCTCGACCCCGAACAGCTCGCCCTCGTCCACGCCAATTTCACCGGGCCCGCGCGGTTCAGCGGCCCGGCGGGCACGGGTAAATCCGTGGTGGCGCTGCACCGCATGGCCCATTTCGCCAAGCGGAACCCAGGTCGGCTGCTGTTCACGAGCTTCGTCCGCACGCTGCCCACCTATCACCGGTCCGGGTTCGCGCGGATCGCACCGACCGTGGTCGACCGCACCGAGTTCATCGGCCTGCACGCGTGGGCGACCGGATTCCTCAAATCCCGCAAGGTCACCTTCCACCTCGACGTCGACGCGGCCGACGACGCCATGGCCCGAACGTGGATGGGTGTCCGTCACCGGCTCGACGGCTACGGGGGGACCGATTTCACCTACTGGGAAGAGGAGATCAAACGGGTCATCAAGGGTCGCGGCCTGACCACGCTCGACGAATACCGCGCCATCGAACGATCCGGTCGCGACGGGTTGCGCCTCACCGGCCGCCAACGGGAATACGTCTGGGACAACCTGTTTCTGCCCTATCAGCAAAGACTGGCGGACAAACAGACCCACGACTTCAACGACGTCATCGCGCTGGCCACCGATGAACTCCGGCAGAGCCCGTTCGACGACGACGAGCGCTACTCGATGGTGGTCGTCGACGAGGTGCAGGACTGCACGCTGATGGAGCTCCGGTTGGTCCACCGCATCGCCGGAGGCACCGACACCGACCAGCTCCTCCTGGTCGGCGACGGACAGCAGCAGGTCTATCCAGGTGGTTGGCGGCTCTCCGATGCCGGGATCCCGCTGGCGGGTGGCCGCGGCCGGGTGCTGCGCACGAACTACCGGAATCGTGCCGCCGTGCTGGATCTGGCCAAGCAGCTCGAGGCGGGCAATACGGTCGACGACCTGGACGGCGGGCGCGGATTCGTCCTGCGCGACAGCGACGGGACGCTGCCCGACGGCGCGGCCGTGAAAGTCCGTCTACGCCGCGACGAACTCGATGCCGCCTTCCTGCACGCCGTCCGAGACTGTGGTGTCCCCACGGGCGAGATCGCCGTGATCGTGGATACGCACCGGGATGCCAAGCACTGTCGCGACCTTCTCCACGCGGCCGGCCTGCCGACGATGGCGCTCGACGACTACAACGGCACTCAGCTCGCCGAGATCAAGATCGGCACCGTGCACCGCGCCAAGGGCATGGACTTCGCCGCCGTCTTCCACATCACCACCGAACCGGCGACCTTCGCGACCGTCCGGGGCGCCACCCGTGATCGGGCGGAACTCGCCGCACGGCAGAAGCTCGTGGCCGTCACCCGAGCACGCGACTACGCGTGGCTGGCCTACATCACCGATCAGTGACCTGGTGTCGGGGTCGGCGACACAGCCCGTCGCCGGCCCCGACTACCCGTCATGGTCGGTTCGTGCCCCACGGATCGGCCCGTGGGGCTGAGTCCGAATCACCCGGTACGGACCTCGTCCTCGTTCAGAAACTCTTGTGCGGCACCCCGACCGTGAGCCCACCGTCGACCACGAATTCCGCACCGGTCGAATACGAAGACTCGTCCGACGCGAGATACGCGACCAACGCCGACACCTCGTCCGGCTCGGCCGCCCGCTTCACCGGAATCTGCAGGAAGTCCGCCGGAATCCCCTCGGTCATCGGCGTGCTGATCAGCCCGGGATGCACCGAGTTCACCCGGATTCCCTGCGCCGCCAGCTCCAGAGCCGCCGACTTGGTGAGTCCGCGCACCGCGAACTTCGTCGCCGTGTACCCGTGCAGACCCGGGCTGCCGCGCATCCCCTCGACCGAGGAGATGTTCACGATCGACCCGCCGCTCGTCATCGCGGGCACCGCGGCCTGCATCCCGAGGAACGTCCCGGTCAGGTTGATGTCGATGATCCGCTGCCACTCCTCCAGCGCGAAGTCGACCAGCAGATTCCCGTTGACGATCCCCGCGTTGTTCACCAGCACGTGCAGTCCGCCGAAGGTCTCGACCGCCGCCGCCACGACCGCGGCCCACTGCTCGGGTTCGCGCACATCCAGGTGCCGGTAGATCGCGGCATCGCCGAGCTCCTTGGCGACGACGGCGCCTTCGTCGTCGAGCACGTCACCGAGCACCACCGACGCGCCCTCGGCGACGAACCGGCGCGCGTGCGCCGCGCCCATCCCCCGCGCTCCGCCGCTGATCACCGCGACTTTGCCGGCCAACCGTCCCATGTCCACATTCCTCTCACCAGAACTGAGCCACTCTCACCGTAGGAGCGTGGACCCGTTCCGCGTGGGGATATGCCTAAATGAAAGGTGAGTCGATCCGACGAAATACCGACACGGCCCGCTCGCCGCACCGGGTTTCAGCCCTGGCCGATGCGCCACTACGCCCCTGCGGCCGGATGATTCGCCGTGATCAGCAGGTGAGGTTGGCCGCGCCGTACGAGGAGAACGACACGTGCACGTGGTCGTAGTGGTTCTGGGTCGGGCTGCCCCGGTCCTCCATGTAGGACCAGCCGCCGCCGTCGTTGTAACGCTGCTGCCAGATCACATAGGTGACGCCGAAGCGCGCCTTGTTGGCCAGCACGAACGCGGCGATCGCGTCACCCTGGGCGGGGTTGGAGGTCATGATGTCGAGCGCGAGACCCGCGCCGTGGTCACCGTCGAATCGCCCGTTGGCGCCGCCGATGTCGTCGAGCCCGAACATCTTCTGCACCATGTGGCTGACCTGCGCGACGTGGGGCTGGGTGCCCTTCCACTCCGTCGAGCACAGGTACTTCAGCTTCGAGGCCGACAGCGTCGCCGACTCGTCGTCCGCCGCGACCGGCGCCGGCGCGATGGTCGGTTCGTCGTGGGTCAGCGCGGGCAGGACGTCGACCTCGACCGCGGACGGCGTGTGCGGCACGACGGCCGCGACCTGCTGTACTTCGGTTCCGCCCGGCCGGAACGCCATCCAGAGCATGCCGGGAACCGTTGCTGCGAGGCTGCACACAGCCAACGACATGCGCCCCGTCGGAGGAGCGGGGGTGCGATGTTGACCAGGCACTTTATCAATCACCAGCTACTGTCGAGAACAAGGTCACTGCCAGATTACGAAATGGTCGCGAAAAAGTCACGCTCGTGCGACGGGTTGCGCACGATCGGACCAGTATCCCTCACCGATCGCGATCATGCGGCCCTTACGTCCCCGCGGAGTACGCTCATTTTCATCCGCGTCGGTGAGACGACCTGGAGGTCGGCGATGGACGTACTTCTCGGAATCGGCACGCGCAAGGGATTGTTCCTGGCCCGCAGCTCGGACGACCGGGCGAGCTGGACGGTGAGCCCGCCCCAATTCCCGGTCGCCGATGTGAAAGCCCTGGCCATCGACACCCGCCGCACGCCACCACGTCTGCTCGCGGGTGTCCTCAACAGCCACTTCGGCCCGACGCTGGTCTCCAGCGACGACCTCGGCGCGACCTGGACCGAACCCGACGACGCCCCACTGGCCTTCCCCGCCGACACCGACGCCGCACTCGAGGGTGTCTGGCAGATCGCCCCCGCCACCGCCGCCGAACCCGAGGTGGTCTACGCGGGCGTCGAACCGTCGGCGCTGTTCCGTTCCACCGACGGCGGAAGGACTTTCACGCTGGTCAGAGGCCTGTGGGACCATCCCCACCGGCCGCAGTGGGCGCCGGGCGGCGGCGGTCTCGCACTGCACACCGTCCTTCCCCACCCCACCGATACCCAGCGCCTGGCCGTGGCCATGTCGACCGGCGGCGTCTACCAGACCGCCGACGGCGGCGCCTCCTGGACACCGACCAACAAGGGCGTCACCGCCGACTTCATGCCCGGCGAGCTGCCCGAATGGGGCCAGTGCGTGCACAAGGTCGCCCGCGACGCCGAAACCCCCAGCACCCTCTACCTCCAGAACCACGGCGGCGTCTTCCGCAGCACCGACGACGGCACCACCTGGCAGTCCATCGACGCCGACCTCCCCCCGTCGAACTTCGGCTTCCCCATCGTCGCCCACCCCCGCCGCCCCGGCGTCATCTACACCTTCCCCCTCGTCGCCGACATGGACCGCTTCCGCTTCCCACCCGACGCCACCTGCGCGGTCTACCGCAGCGACGACGCGGGCCGCACCTGGACCGCGACAACGAACGGCCTACCGACGGTGCCCTTCTGGGCCTCCGTCCTGCGCGACGCCATGACCACCGACGACGCCGACCCCACCGGCATCTACTTCGGCACCCGCAACGGCGAGGTCTACTGCAGCCCCGACGAAGGCGACCACTGGCACCTCGTCGCCGACAAACTCCCCGACGTCCTCTGCGTCCGCGCCGCCGTCATCGGCTGACCCATGGCCCGCGTCCTGCTCCCCTCCGCCCTGCGCCCCTACGCGAACGGCGCGCGAGAACTCGACATCGACGGCCCCACCCTCGGCCACGTCCTCGACACCCTCCGCGACCGGTCCCCCGCCCTGGAACGCCGCCTCCGCGACGAACGCGGCACCCTCCGCCGCTACGTCAACTTCTACATCGACGGCGACGAATGCCGCACCTTGCACGGCGTGGACACCCCACTGACCACCACCACCGAACTGATGATCATCCCCGCCGTCGCCGGCGGCTGACCCTCACAACCCATACTTGCGCACGAACTCCTCGGTGAGATCCACCGAGGGAACCCCCTGATCCACGCCCCGCGTCTCGATCGTCGTCTCTTCGATGAGCTCCGAAGGCTCCGGCGGAAGTTCCCGCCACCTCGCCCGCGGATCATGCTGCTCGGACATCTCAGCTCCCCTCGTCCCCCTCCAGAGTAGACGGAAGTGGTTACCGCCGTGGGCCGTCGAGACGCGCGGGCTTGGTAGCCCGCGACTACGCTACTTCCCTGCCGGAGACACATCGGTCACTGACAAGGGGAGTTCAGTTCCATGGGGGATCTACACAGCACCACGCCGGACGACCGCCCAACCGCGACGCTCCCCACCCTGGAGCGTCCACTCGGCCGCCTGCCCCGCACCCGCGCGACAGCCGCCGCGACCGGCACCGGCCTGCTGATCGGCGGTGTCCTCCTCGCCCTCTACAGCTGGTTCGGCGCCACCACACGCCCCGTGAGCACGACGCTGGCCCAGCCCGCGCAGTTCGCCGCCGTCGCCGGCGTGCTCGGCACCGTCGTGCTCGCGATCGTCGTCGCCGCATGGTTCACCGGACGGCGACGCAGGATCGATCTGTGGAACAGCCAGCACGCCTGGGAACTCCGCGCCGGCGGTGCGGTCGTGCTGGTGCTCTTGATCCTCGTCGGCATGTCCTGGAGTCGGCATCTGCCCAGCAGCTTCTCGGAGATCCGCGCGGACTATCCCTACTTCGACCAACTCCCCACGGCAGTCGGCGCGATCGCGCTCGTGGGCGTAGGCGCGATTCTCGCCCTGCTGCTCACGATTCACATGGGCCTGGCCAGAACCGTCAGCCGCCGCATTCTCTCGATCGCCGTCACCGCCGGGTTGGCGGTATCGACCGCCGTCGCAGTCACCGCCGTACGCGCGGGCGACGACAGCGCCAACATCGACCACCTGACGGTCGCCGAGGCTCCGATCGCCCCGGTTCCCGGCCGGATCACGGCCGAGGCGTATCGCCTCCAACTGCCCCCGACCAACGAACGACGGGAGTCCACTGGCCGCCAAGTACTCGCGGCGGGAACGGGATTCGTCGTCGTGAGCATCGACGGCGTGCGCGCCTACGACGGCGCCACCGGCGAACCACGCTGGCACTATCTGCGCCGACCGCAGTCCGGCCATCGCGTCATGTGGCCCGATTCGGGCGCCGCGTTCACGACGGCCGACCGCTCGGTCCTGATCACCCGCTGGTTCGCCGAAGACACCACGACACGTATCGCTTTCGACGCCGTGACCGGCCGGCTCCTCTGGACCTCCGCAGACCACAACGACTACACGGCCGACTATCCCGACGTTGCCCGCAGGGTGATCAGTGCAACCACCGCCACCGACCTCCTGGTCGAAACCGACGACGCAGTCACGGGATACGACGCCCGCACCGCCGCCCGGCGCTGGACGGTCGCTCTCCCCACCGCCGGCTGCACCCCGGACCAGGGGAAGACGCTGGCGTCGGACCGAGCCGTGTACCGGCTGTACCGCTGCGGTGAATCGACCCGTCGTCTCTTCGCGATCGACACCACCACAGGCACGCTGGTCGGATCCCGCGATATCTCCACCCGCAACAGTCCCTCGGCCTCGCTGCTCGAGAACACGTTGCGAATCAGCTGGTACCAGCACGAGGACCAGGGCAACTACTACCTACTCGTCGACCGCGCCGACCGAATATCGACTGCCCCGATCCGTACCGCAGGCAGCCCCTTCGCCGCCGACCCCAACGGTCCGGAGGTGCTGGTCGCGATGCCGGAGCCCGAAGGCCCACAGCACAGCAAATACGCCGGGATGACGACAACCGACAGCATCGACCTCCGACGGATACCCGGTATGACACCGGGATACGAAGGCATCGACGGCGACTACTTCTACTTTCTCGCCGACGAATTCGTCGATCTGAACTTCGGTGGCTCCACCCACGAACTATCGATCCGGGACCGCCGAACCCTGCTTCCCACCAGCACGATTCCCATCACCAACCCCTGCCGCCCCGGTCTCGCCCAGCCCACGCTGATGCGCGCCTCGTCAACCGTCCTGGTCGTGTGCCAGAACAACGAGGCGATCGGCAACGCCACCCTCGACATCATCGGCTTCCGATAACAGTCCAGCCCCGACGCCGACGCACCTCCCATATCCGACAGTGATCCTCGCCGCCGAAGAAGCGGCGGCGATCACCCACAGCTATCGTGTAATCGCCACTGCCACAACACCATCGAAGGAGCCCGACGGTGCCGGACCGCCTCGACCAGCTGACCGCGACCCTCGGAGCCCCTCCCCCGGCGGAGTTCGCGACCCTCGATGCCGACGACCTCACCCGCCTCCACGGTCTCACCGAATCGGCACTGGCCGCCCGCAAGGCCGCGATGGACGACGCCCTCGGCGCGGGAATGCACCTGATCCCCCGGCTGGCCCGCCCCGCCGTCCGAAAGGTCCTAGGACTATGAGCAGCATGCGGCACACCCTGGCCGAGATCGCGAAACTGGCCCGCGTCCTCGACGTCGACCCCGCCGAACTGAACTTCCTGACCACCCGATCCCCTTCGGCGATCAAGGCTTTCCGCGACCAGGTCAGCGACGAGATGTCCGGCCGCGACGTCCTGCGCATGCAACGCGTCGCCGCCGCGGTGAAACTGGTCCCCAAGCCGATCGCCGCGCTCGTCGCCGAAAAGGCACTCGGCCCCGCCCTGGCCGCCGCCGTCGCCGGCGCGGTCGAACCGGCCCGCGCGGTCGGGATCGCCGAATCCCTGTCCCCCAAGTTCCTCGCCGACGCCACCGTCCTGCTCGACCCGAAACGCGCCGCCGAAGTCATCGCCCGCGTCCCCGACACCATGGCCGCCGAGGTAGCCAAGGAACTCATCGCCCGCGGCGACTACCTCACCATGGGCCGCCTGGCCGGCGCCATGCCCGACTCCATCCTGTTCGCCGCCCTCCCCCAAGCCACCGACAGCGACATCCTCCAGGTCGGCCTCCACCTGGAAGACAGCTCCCAGGCCGAACGCCTCCTGAACATGGTCACCGACCGCGTCCCCGGCATGGTCACCACCATGTACGCCGAGGAGAAATGGGCCGACGCCATCTCCCTCCTCGACATCATCGGCCCCGAGGAACGCGCCCGCATGGCCGACATCGTCGCCGAACAAGACGACGAGATCCTCGACGGCCTCCTCACCGCCGTCACCGAACTCGACGCCTGGGACGCCCTCCTCCCCGTCGCCGCCGGCATGGCCATCACCGGCTTGCAACGCCTGGCCCAGCGCCCGGTCATGCACGACCCCGCCACCCTGGAACGAGTCTCCGACATCTCCCTGGCCCAGGGCCTCTGGCTCGATCTCCTCCCCCTGGTCCCCCACCTCGATCACAACCAGCAACGCTGCATCGCCCGACGAGTCCTCGCCGAAGACGACACCGCCCTCCGCGACCTGATCCTCCTCGCCAGCCCCGCAGCCCCCACCATGCTCCCCCTGGCCCTGATCATCGACGGCGAACCCCGAACCCGCGTCCTCACCCTCCTCGACGGCCTCCCCGAGCTCGACTCCCTCGTCGAACTCCTCGGCACCGGCGACGCCACCGCCTGGGAAACCATCGTCGCCGTCAACGCCGAACTCCCCGACCGCGTCCGCAAACTCCTGGTTGTGCAGGCCCGTACCTGCGGCCTCGACGAAGTCGCCGCGGCATTGTCGAACGAGTCCTAGACGCCAGCTGTTGACCCCGCACCGCTCCCTCACTAGCCTTCCAGCAAGGGGGGCACATGAGTGGTACCGGAAATCTGGACCTGCCTGTCGCGGAATTGGTTTCGACTATCCAGCGGCTCGTGACCGAGACCGAGACAGTTCGATACGACTGGAACTCGCTGTCTACCGAGATGCACGGCGCCGAGCCGGGTTGGGGCGGTGAATCGACAACCGCCGCCGCGACCCTCGACGCCGCCTTCGACACTGTCGGATCCGCGCTGCTGACGGTCCTGACCGGGTTCACCGAGGCCGTCATATCCAGCATCGACTCGCTCGCCGCGGTCGACGGCTCGACGGCGGCGGCCCTGACCGCTCAGACGGGCGCCTGATGGCCGCGACCTGGTCCGACGTGATCTCCTGGAACTCCGACACACTGATGACCGCGGTCCGCGCATTGTCCCGCCGCAGCCAATCGGTGCGCGATTTCGAGGGCTACATCGATCGCGCCTCCGCGTTCCCCGACTGGACCGGCGCGACCAAGGATGCCGCGCAACAGAATCTGCTGACGTCGAAGAACGAACTCAGCCGAATCGCCGGAATCGTCGAACCACTCAAACAGGTCGCGATCAACCGTGCCGACACCATGGATCGACTCCGAACACGAGCGACCGATCTCGAAACCTGGGCAACGACAGAGGGATAGAAATCGCCGCGGACGGGTCGGTGACGGACAGCTGGAAACGCGACGGACGAGACACCGACCTGACCGACTCCGAACGCACCCGACGCACAACGGTGCAATCGGACATCGTCGCCTCGGTCACGGCCATCATCGCCGACGCGAACACCGACGACCAGACCACCGCCGCGGCACTCCGAACCGCCGCCACCGAATTGGGCGGCGGCCTCGACCCGGCGGGGCAACCCGTGGTCGTCACCACCGACAAGACCGTCGTGATCAAGACAGGCGACGGCGACGACGATGTCGACGTCCACGAAGACCCGAACACCCACATCGTGACCGTCACCGTGAACGGCAAGGAGTACAAGTTCGAAGGCCGGCAAGCCCAGAACATCACACTCTTCACCGAAGGCGGCAACGACAAGATCTCCGTCGACGCGGGCACCCAGGTCGGATTGAAGCTCGAAGGCGGCGCGGGAAACGACAAGGTCCAAGGCGGCGGCGGTAAGGACTACATCAACGGAGCCTCCGGCGACGACATCCTCGGCGGCGGCACCGGTGACGACGTCATCTACGGCGGCGAGGGCAACGACACCCTCTTCGGCGGCGACGGCAACGACTACGTCGAAGGCTCGGCCGGTGACGACACCGTCTTCGGCGGTTTCGGCAACGACACCGTCTCGGGCGGCGCCGGCAACGATCGCCTCCAGTCGGGCGGCGGCGACGACAAGGTCTACACCGGCGCCGGTACCGACGCGGTCGGCAACGACGGAGGCAACGACACCATCTACGCCCAGGACGGCGAGGATTCCGTCGGCGCCGCCGGCCAGAACGGCAGCAACAACGTCGTGAACGTGGTGCTCAGCGACATACCCGACAAAGTCACCGTCACCGGATCCCCGGAATTCCAGGATCGCGTACGAGCTGACTTGGAGTTCATGCGGTCATCGCCGATCGGGCAACAGATGCTCGCGAGCCTGGGCGAAACCCCGCACAGCGTCACGATCATCGAAGGAGCGGCCGGATCGGACTCCGCCAGAGCGACAGATCCCGCCGCAGCGGATCTCGGCGCCGACGGCAAACCAGGCGCCGGTACCTCGTCGACGATCACTTACAACCCACGCGGCACATCGTTCTCCGAGGTCAGCTCCGCGTACGCTGGAACGCCGTACGACAACCACCCACCGATCACGACCCTCTACCACGAAGCCGCGCACGCCTACGACGAAACGCATGGCACAATGCGGCCGACGTCCGATGTCTACACCGGCACCGACGCGGTCGACCGCCAGTACCCGAACAAGTACTCGCCCACCGGCGAAGGCATGTTCGAACGCGAACGGGTCGCCGTCGGCCTGACCATCGACCACGACAACGACCCCAGCACACCGGAACAGTTCGCCGACGAGAGCGAGCATCCCTCGGTGCTGACCGAGAACGCACTACGAGACGAACTGGGAATCCCCCGCCGAGAACACTACGCACCCGGGAAGTGATCAGTACTCCCATGAACATACGACGGGTCCTCTTCGCATCGTC
Organism: Nocardia canadensis; assembly: GCF_032656385.1. NCBI lineage: Bacteria > Bacillati > Actinomycetota > Actinomycetes > Mycobacteriales > Nocardiaceae > Nocardia > Nocardia canadensis. Next base: position 17,063 of record NZ_JAVCWB010000002.1, on the reverse strand, counting down.
GATCCTCGTCCTCACCGGGTGCACCCAAGAGCACATCGACTCGGCTACGCGATACTCGGCGATTCCAACCACCTCGCCACAACCATCGACCACTCCGATCGACGAGAACCGAAACCAGTGGTGCGAACCCGCCCCGGCGCACTGGGACGAAAAACTGGGGCTGACTGTGGACATCACGAAAACCCCAACGGAACTGATCATCCGCTACACCGCGACCAACAACCGAACCAGCCCCGTCTACGCGATCAACCGAATCCAGCAGGACACCGGCTCGGCCGCCCCTCGCGAGAGGCATTTCGTCGTACCCCGCACCGATGGTGTCGTCGAGATCAGCCAGCGACAATTCCTGTACCGATCACCGAATTGCCTAGTGCCGAGATCGATCCCGCTCCCGCCCCCACTGGCAACCCGAATCGAACCCGGATCCACTCTGACCGACAGGATCCACGTGCCGCTGCCATTGCGTGTAGTCCACCCGGAAGGACCTTCGGCGACGGAAAACCTGCCGCCTCTGACGGGCCCTCCGTATTCGATCTCGTTCTGCCTCGGCTTCTCGTCGACAGCCGGCCCTGCCCCTCGCGACGTCGACGGCGAATCCCTGTACACCGGCTTGCCCGGCGGGCAGGAGACGATCGCCTGCAGTACCCCTCTCCTACTGCCGTGATTCGCCCGGGCGCCCCGCTCCCCCACGGCATCGTCGTGCGTGCGCGGTGAGATAGCTGCCACCGGATTCAATTGGGGGATATCGTGTTCCGTCCGTATCGCGTTGCCGTACAACACAGCTCGGTCATCACGACCGACCACACCGCCCGTCCGAATGCGGTGACGACATGACCGATCTCATCGTCGACGTCGGCAGCCTGACCGGATTCCACCTGGACCTCGAGGACGCCCGAACCAACCTCGCGTCGAACACCACACGACTGCTTCCAGCAGTGACGCTCCCGCCCGGAGCATCCGGGGTAATCGCCACCCTGACACCCGCGTTCGAGAAGTTCCGCGTCGCGATATCGTTAGCGCAACAATCGGATCTGGCGGCCATCGACACACTCCGCACGACCTTGACCACAGCGGCGAACGAGTACGAGTCCACCGACGATGCGACGGCAACCGCGCTGTCAACGACCTCCACGAACGCCCATGGTGGCTCCGATACAGCAACCGGATCCAGCGCTACCGTGAAACGCTTCGGCGGACTGCAGTTGCCCACTCTCCCGGACACCCCGGAGGATGCCTACACATTGCGCGCGGTTGTGGTCAGCGCGATCGAGCAGATAGCCGGATACGACGAAGCATTGAGTGCGGCGATCGGCATGAAGCCCGCCGCAGACTATCTGACACCGCTGGAAGCCGACTGGGAGACGCTGCAGGCTATCGGCCGACGCATCGGCAGCCTCAGCATCAACGACTATGTGGCGTCACAGAACCTCACCGAAGGCACGCGATGGCTGCAGAACAGTTGGCAGGGCGACGCCTCTACCGCCTTCGGATCGAGCACGTCCACCCTGTCGCAGACGGTCACGGGGCGAAGTGACGACCTGAACGCCGTCTCGAAGATCGTCGAGAACGGCGGCGCATGTCTCGAGCGCCTGGTCTACAACCAGGCGATAGCCTTGGCCGGCGGAATCATGCAGTCGATGAGCTTCTTCGGCTTCAGTCTCCGATTCGGTGCCCGGCGCTCGTCGATCGTGCACTCGATACGGTTTGAGCCAGCACCACTTCGGATGCGCTCACAGCACCGACATCCGCGATGGCGCACGGGTGGAACCTACTGTACTCTCCAGCCCAGATCGCTGAACTACTAAGGGGGAGTGGGCATCACATGCGATTTGCGATAGCGCATATACACCGCCGGCTATCTCGTCCAGGCCTGGACCATGGCTGAACTATCGGTAGAGTCGACTCAGCTCAACGGCTTCAGGCTGGACTTGCAGGATATCGGTTCGAACTTCTCCGCCAACGCCTCGCGCCTGATGCCCGAGATCCGGCTACCCGAGGGCGTCGCCGGTCTTCTCGCCGAGGTATCGCCGCCACTCGAGCGGTTCCACGTCGCGGTCGAGGCCGCGCAACGCACGGATCAAACCGCTATCCAGGACCTCGCCGACAATCTCTCGACTGCGGCAACCTCCTATCAAGCAACAGACCAGAACAATGCGTACGCCTTGGCGAGCGTCGGAGGAGATAGCCGCTCCGGCGATCAGCTGGGCACTGGCGACAGCGTGCGATACCCGTCGCTGCAACTTCCAGCACTCACCAACACCGACTCTGTCACGTACTCGGTCCGCCAGACCGTGACCTCCGCCATCGAGTCGATCTCGTGCTACGACGCCGCGATCATGGCCGCTGTCGGCGTCCAGCCGGCAGCCGATCTCCTGAAGCCATTGGAGGCCGACTGGGAGTCACTGAAGACCGCCGGCAAGCTGGTCCGGCTGATCGGGATCAACGACTACGTCGCTTCCCAGAACCTTTCCGGCGGTGCGACCTGGCTGCGGAGCAGTTGGTCCGGCAACGCCGCGCAGGCCTTCGAGGCGAGCTCGAGCACGACTGCGATGACGCTGACCAACCGCAGCGACGACATGGAGGCTGTCTGTCAGATAGTCGAGGCCGCCGCCACCCTTCTAGAACGACTCGTCCACAACCAAGCGACGGAACTCAGTGGCGGCCTCGCCAAGTCGATCACGCTGCTCGACTTCACATTCCCGTTGGGAGTTTGGGCTCAAGCATTGGCGGAGCCGATCCAGGAATCGTATCGCTCGACGATCTCCTCCGAGTTGGACGTCCTCATCGCGGCCGCTCGTGCTCGTCAGGACCAGATACGAGACGCGATCGGAAAAGTGTCCCAAGCATTGGAGTACACGTCAGGCCGGGTCCCTCCGGCCTTTGCGCCCGACGATTTCACTGCTCCGGGCTGGGCCATCGCTGACATGGGAACTAGGCGATACGGTTACAGCGACAACGTTTGGTGGGAGAACAGCCTTGCATCCACCGCCTGATCCGCCGAAGAAGAATCCGGCCGCGTATGGATCACGCACTGGAATCGCCGACAAGATCGAAGCCAGGACTTACAAGACCGTCGACGCTTTCTTCGCTCTACAATATTTTCAGGGCGCTGGCTACACCTTCTCAGCGGACCTCTTCAAATTCTACCTGTCGAACCCTGGACCGAACTCCGACTTCACCATAAAATCCGAACATTTCCAAAAAGCGGTGAACACAACGAACGTCCGGGACACCGTCGCGTTGTGTCTCGACGGGATCGTCGAACAGGCGAGACTGGACCCACAGGTCGGTATCCTTCGAGAGCTCACCTCTGACTGGAAGGGCTGCGGACCCACCGAGGATCCAGACGTCGAGTTCGGGATCGGGCACTTCGATGTGTCAGTCGGAAGCGACACAATCGTTCGTTCCAGAGACGACGGTCTATACGCCGAGTTGAGCTATAAGGTGTACATCTGGGATTACTACAACTTTGAAACAAAGAATTGGATTCCATTTGGCAACGTCAAACGAAACCAAGCCAACTCGGTTGGCAATCACATGCGCGAACTCGAAGAATTCGGGTGGGCACGAAGTTTCATAGCACGCGGACAATCCGACACCATACAGACCTGGACACAGAGGCTATGAAACGAAGACTGACCTATGCACTCCTCATCGCCGCGATAGGCGCGCAAATATTTACACTGACAGCCTGCTCGAGCGAGCGCAAAGACCTCCTATCCCTCGAGACCTGCGGCTCACTCGTGTTCCCAAACAGCGTCAAACTTGTCGAATTCGAGCAGCAGACAGGTTTCGGAGATGAAGTAGTTACCGCTGTGGTAGAAATCCCCGCCAACGAAATGGATGAGTTCAAGACCAAGTCAGGCCTTACCAAATTCATTTCCGGGGTGCCGAAAGATTGGAAGTACCACTGGCGGGATACGAAGAACCTCCCGCTGTTGGAATCGGAACATACCTTTCGCGCCGACGAAGGGCAAACCGCCCTGACCAGGTGGGTCGCCTATACGAGCAAGGACACATCCGAGATCGTCTTCATCCACGCCCTCTGCTAGCACCGCGTCAAGCGATGCCCGTATTGGCCGATGTTGCTTCGACGCGGCATCCACGTCATTCGGCCGCATTCCACGTCTTTGCACTCGGCTCGCACCTGATCCATCGTTACGTCAGCCCACCGATCGGGACGGTTCATCATGTCGGCCGTCAACTTGTCCTTTTCGTTCCACCCTCATGCCCGAGTCATACCTGGCGGCCCATGCCGCTAGGCTGGCGAGGATGTCGTCAACACCACGCCCGAAGTTCCTGGGGCAGGTCATCGCGGCGGCACTCCACCGGAAGGGACAGTCGGCCACCACGAGGAGCAGCGGTTCGATGTCGTTGTCATGCGCGGCCAGACAACCGTTGAGCTCGAGCCGGGCCGACTCAGGCACGTAATGATCGGCCAATACTCCGAGCAGCGCCGAGGGCATCCAGTTCTTCTTCGATCTCGAAGGGCATCCACATCGGACAGGTACGCCGACGCCTGCCGACTCGGCCGACCCGGTGGTCCGTCCCGTCAGTGAGGCCGTCGCGGCGACACTCACCTGTGCGCATGTCGGCGGTCGCCGCCACGCGCCCCCGTCATCAGCCGCCGAGATCACCAACAGCCCGGTACTGCACGGAATCAACGAGTCATGAGGCTGCCGGCTGCGGCGATGGCCGACAAGGTCGAGAGAACCGCAGCCGACCTCGACGAGCTGGGTTCTGGGTGCGACCAAGTGACGGTCGGCCGAGACAACAGACCTCCGGTAATCGTGATCGGCCTCGGCCCGAATAGGCGAGATGGGTTGTCGCGCACAAGGATGAGTTCGGTCAGTGCCGGACAGCCGACCGATCGATCTGCGACTTCGCAGACGGCATCCGAACGATGAGTGACGCGGCCAAAGCTGCACACGGGCACTACGGGACCGCTCAGTCGGCCAACTCGAGGATGTTCCGTGGTTCCTGACGCAGCACTGTCCTCCGCGGCACGGCGATCGCCCGGGCAAGGCTGATGGCGCCCGGGCTCGCGATCAGATCCGACATCTACTACGACGCCGCGCAGAAACTCAGTACGCTGTCGACCGAAATCGGCACTGCGGTCACCCGCGATCTCGCTCCGGCTCTGACCACTACGACCGGCATGGCGGGGAACTACCTGGCCGCTGTGCCGTGGGCGACCGCGTATCTCCTGCACGCCAGCGAGATTCGGACCTTCGTTCAGACATACGCCGACGCACTGCGTCACTACAGCGACATCATCAACGCCGCAGGCTTCAACTGGGATACGGCGGAGTACAACGCGGATTCGAACCCGAGCAAGGGCGCTTCGCCGAGCCATCCGGCCCGGGCACCGCTGTCATCCATCGCAGGCACGGGGTTCCCTGATATTCCCTGCGCAACAGGCGACAACGGCCCTGGCGTCGTGATCAACTCCACCGGGATCAGTTCCTCTGGGTGGACCGGGGCACCAAATGCGCGCGCTGATGCTCTCGACACCGCAGCCTCGGGGTGGGAGACCTTCTCGAACAGCCAGGAGCTGAGCGGAGCGGCGGCAACCCTGCAGACCGTGCACGACTCGTTTGCCGTCGTCCAGGCCGATGAAGTCCGTGATCTGCAAATGGGCTTGGTTGCCTTGCGTGGTGCTGCACAGCAGATTTCCACCGTCGCAATGGCGCTGGCTGATGCAACCCGCACACACCACACCAATCTCCTCGCCGCCCGCCAGAAGCTCTCGACAGTTGCTGCTACCACAGCATTCCCGGCTCATCCCGACGCCACTGTGGCCACAGCGATCGGCACCACCTCGATGACGATCACGGTCGATGCCGACCTGATCGAGCCTGACATCGGAATCGCTCGCAGCGCACTGTCCACCGCGTTGAGCAGCACTGACCTCTACAACCAACTGTCGGTAGTCGGATCCAACCGCGGACTACCTGGATGTGACGCTCTTACTGGTCTGCGCGATCTCCAGGCGATCCAAGCACTGGCGATGATCGTCGAGTCCGGAAACGAGCACGACAACGCGGCCATCGTCGATGACCTCACGAACCTGTCCACGTGGACTACCCCGGCCCCGACGCTGACTCTCGGCGACTCCAGCGCACTGGATGCCTGGGGGCCGCAGATGAAAGCCTGGGCCATCTGGTCGGTCCAGTACGGGCACGAAGCGGGCGTCGATCCGCGCATGGTCCTGGCCATGGCCCTGCAAGAAGGGGCACCGCTGCGATCCGGCTACGCCAATGGGAACGACTTCCACGCCGCGACCCACGGAAACCCCGAGAACTATCACCCGGACTCGGACAAAGGTATTCTCGCCGGATACGCCTGGGACAAAGCACGAAGGTGGGCAACACCATTCGGAATCGACAAGAACGACGCCGGCAACTCGATCGGCTTGACAAACCAAAAGCCAGGCCCGTTCAACGAAGTGAAGGATAAGTATCCAGCACAGTTCGAAGGGCAGGAATGGGCGGACTTGACAACAAGTGACGAACTAGGAATCAAGGCTGCAGCATACAATCTCCGAATGTTGCAGGACGTGGCGATGGAAAACGCTACCCCCGAGGTACGTGCGAGTACGCCACTGAATCAGTTTCTAGGTTCAGGATACAACGCTGGCGGTATGGTGCAACGCACTACAGATGTCGCTGCGGGCGGCGGGACGTTCAGCGCCAACGAAGTAGAGCATGGCCAGAGCACACTTGAAGTGTTCAAGGCGGCAGACAACATACTGCGAGGATCTGGGGCATACTATTGAGAATCCGGTCGCTAGAGCGTGACGTTTGGCATCGCTGGGCCGTTCGAGTTGTTGTGCTGGGGGTAGTGGTCGGACTGGGAATCTACGGGTATTACTGGTGGGATGAGTGGCGCTACAGCCCGAGCGAGGCACGACGTATCGCGGAAAACACGACCGCGACCGGATTTGTCCGGGTAGATGTCACCGACGTGTCGAGCGGAGACAGTCCGCCTGGCGCAAAAGCATATTTTCTTGGCCCGCCACCGGTTCCATCGGATGTTGCAGCGACTATCAGCGTTCCCGGCTATCCGTTGCACAAACTCGATCCGCCCTTCGTTTCGACACCGAAGCAGCTTCCGAATGATTACACGATCGTCGTGAGAGGCGAACAAGAGGGCCGCTGTGGGGTATCGGTCGTCCTAGACCGTAATCCTCGTAACATCGCCGAGCCGTGGGGAAGACAGAAGCGTCCCCGGGAGGTGCTGTCACCGGATCAGTTGGATTCCGTGCGCAAGGGGGACTCGGTCCTCATAATCGTTTCGATCTACAACTGCGGGTAGCGGTAGAGCCAGGCCTGGACTTGTTGGTGCTGATCGTGATCATCGGCCCGCTGGCGCTCTTCGCCTGGGCGGCAATGCGGGCGAAGCACCGCGGACTCGGGGCTCGTTCGTCGGGCCGGGAGATGTTCGATCCTGGCGCGGCGCGAGCACAGGTCGTCATCGAGGGAATCGCGGAACCGCCGGATCCTGCGGATTCCGGCGACCGGGCAATGATGACGATACGCGGAATACATTGGTGTATAAGGCAGTTCGGCCCTCCGTCGACACTCTGCCAAGACTCGGCGGCGCGGACGTGACGAGACGGCGAGGGTAGCTGGACGAGCGTCCGCAGGGCTACCGGCACCGTCGAGGTCTACCTCGAAACTCCTGTCGCACCTAGCTAGTCGAGGAAGTAGGCGTCGATCTTCTCCTCGGAGTCCAGGATCTCGTCCGAAGCCACACCGAGTGCCGCCGCCAGCTCAACCGATCCGACGAGTGCGACCTGCACGTCAGGCGAGAAGACCAATTCGAGCAGTCCGAGATAGTCGGACATGCTCTGGGTCAGCTTCTCCACCATCACCTGATACTCAGCGGCGAGGTGCTCGTCGAGCACACGCTGCTCGTCGAGGTAGCGCTCGATCAACGCTGCCTCTCGCTTTGTCAACGACGATGCGACGGCCTTGTACATCACGGTGCCGACCGTGTTGCCGATGACGGCACCGAGGATGGGAATAGGGATAGCCGCCTGGCCGACGAAAGAGGACAGCGCTCGTACCGCGGCTTCCAAGGCGATCATCTCGGAGTTCTCGATGAACTCCAGCTCATCGATCTCGTTGCGGCGTAGCTTGTTCGCCTGCTCGGCGATGCTGAAGGAGGCGGTGACGATCGAGCTGGCAACGGCTGCCGAGGTGGCGGTGAAGTTCGTGAGCCCGTAGATGCTCAGTCCTCGGACACCGCCCTTGCCGAAACCCACACCGGTTTCGCCCGCGATCTCGAACCAGTCCTGCCCGCTGAACTCTTTGAGCCTCTTGCCTTCCCGACGCCTGGTGAACACGGCCAGTACGAATGCCGTTCCGGCCGCGGTCGCGGCGGCGGTGAGCGCGACCGTACCTCCTTGACTCAGCGTCGGTCGGCTCTGTTGGTGGGCGTCGGCACGCAGGGATCGGTCCGTGGCACGGAGCGAGTCCTTTTCCGCCGCCAGGGTCGAGGCGTAGACCTCGCGCTGGACTTCGTCGTACCTGAGCGTCGAGGGTTCGAGCGATTCGATGCCGACGGATCTGGTGTGGAAGAACGTCTGGACCCGCTGCCAGTCTCTGAGGGAAGGTCCGTCGGAACTGCGTGACAGGAGCTTGCCGGCCTCATCGCGCGACAAGCCGTGCAACCGCCGGATCACCTCGAAGTGATCGCGCGGGATCTGGTATTTTCCACCGTTGTTCACGTACTGGGGATATTTCTGGAGGTGCTCGGCGATCGCGCCCAGTGAGAAGCGGCCGCCTGCGGCGACGAACTTCTGCTGGATCTCGACACTTCCGCGCATCAAGTCAACGGGTCCGTTGTCGTTCACCCACTGGTAATCGGGCGCGTGGCCGAGGATCTGTTTGCGGGCGTTGCCGATCCCGACTTCAGCGACCTCGGCGATGAACCCGTGCATGCCACGCTGTCCGCCACGGTTGGCGGCGACCACCTCGAGGTCTATCTTCCTGATGGCTTCACCGACGCTGGTGAGCGCGTCCTGGAGATGCTCGTCCTGCTGGCTGAGCGCGCTCAGGAGGTTGTCTATGCGGAGCTGATTGAGATAGCTCACCCAGGACGCGACTGCCTGCTCCTGTGTGTTCGCAAGGAACTCGGCAGCATCACTCACCGGCGGCGTCCTGCTCGATGCGCAGGCTCAGCATGGCCGCACACGCCTTCGTGTTGTTCACCAACGCAGCGAGTTCCGTCCGCTCGCCTGGGGCGAGCGCTTGGAAATCAGCGCGGAAGTGCACCAATGCTTCGCCGTAGCCCTTGACCAGACCTTCGCGAAGCGAGGTCGTCCGCTGGAGGAGGTCCTCGATTTGCGCATCCATGCCTTTGACAAGGGCAGTGTTCCGCTTGATCGCGGTCAGCGCTTCGTGCTTCGCCTCTCGATTCTCGAACTTTTTCTTCGCGAACAGAGCGATAGACGCGAGCAGAGTTGCGCCCGCGATAGTCCAGCCGATCGGGCCGGCCAGCGCGAGCAGTGTGGTGCCTGCCGCCGTGCCGCCGCCACCAGCGGCCAGCGCGCCTCCACCGAGCCACGCCAGCGCTGCCTGACTGGCCGCGGCCCCGGACAGGGTCGAGATAGCGGTGCCGGTCGAGGCCGTCCCGAAGGTGGTGGCGACCCAGATCGCCGCCGACGGTGCCAAGCCCGCCACCGCGGTGCCCGCCGCGAACCCGGCACCGGCACCGGCCGCCGACAGCCGTGCCGCTTCCAGCTCCTTCTGAGCGAAGTCCTCCGCTTGCAGGAAGTGCTTCTTATGCACCTCGATCTCGTCGAAGTCGGTTTCGAACGACTTCGGGGTGTTGGCGATGCTGTTCACCAACTGCTCGACCAGCTCGATCAGGTCCGTCGAACGTTCGCGCTGCCGCAACAGAGACAAGCCCCGGTCAGCCATCGCGGTGAAGACGCCGTTGTATTCCGCCACAGCCGATTCGTAGGGATCCGGCTTCTTCACAGTCAGCTTCTCGACCCGGCCTCTGGCAGCGTCCTTGACGTTGCCGACTTGCCCGACGAACTGCGTTGACGCGGTTCGCGCGGCCTTGCCGATGCCGTCGACTGTCCTGCCGATGCCATCTTTGGCATTGCCTACGTTGAGCTGTTCTACCATCGCACCCTCCGAGATCATCGCGGCCAGACTGCGTATCGGAGGATGTCGACGATTTGTGACAGATTCGACAGCCCGGTGCACCGTCGCTGTGGACCTCGGCACCGCGGGATGCCGACCGTCCTTCTCAGGACCTGCTATGTGATCACGATGGATGACGAGGCCATCTACGCCAGATCGCATTTCGGATACCCAATCCGACCGGTGCTCGTTGAAACACAATGTGGTCAAACGTATCTCGGAACATCTCGGCGATCGCTGCTAGTCTCGTTTGGTGTCTGGGGGCCATGCGGACGGGTTCGTGTTCTCCATCGAGGACTATCCCGCTCTATACCAATCTGCCGATTCCGCCTCGCTGCGGGGGCAGTTCCAGTTCCTGCGCGCTCATGGTGCGCGGCTGGTCCTGGCCGTCGTCGCGGCTGTGTTCGCCGCGTTCACCATTCGCGTTGGCTCGCACGGCATCGATGCCGCTGCGATCGTCACGACCGTGGCGTTCGTGACGATGCTCGCGCTCAACGTCTGGCAGCTTCGCGACCGTCCCGATCAGGACTGGTACGAGGGACGCGCACTAGCAGAGTCGGTGAAGACGCTGACCTGGAAGTACATGGTCGGCGGTTCGCCGTTCCCGAGTGGTATGCCAGCGGCGGCGGCCGATCAGCTGCTCGTCGACCGGGTGCGCCGCTTACAGCGTCCGCTGCGCTCGCTGAACTTTCCGCCGCCGACCGGGCGGACCATCAGCGACCGGATGCGCGAGGTACGACAGCTCCCCTTGGGGCAGCGCCGCGCTGTCTACAACGAGGGGCGGGTGCTCGAGCAGCAGCACTGGTACGCGACCAAAGCGGAGTACCACTACCGGCGGGCGAATCAGTTCGGCTTCGTCTCGCTCAGCTTCGAGATCGTAGGGATCTCGGCGGCTCTAGCGAAGGCGCTGGGTGCTGTCGACTTCGACCTCGCGGGCATCGTCGCCGCGACGATCGCCGGCCTCGCCGCCTGGTCGTCCGCGCGCCAGCACACGACCACCGCGGTCGCGTACTCGGTGGCCGCGCACGAGCTGAGCACGATCCGGGACATGCTCGAGCGCGATCACACGGAGCAGGAATGGTCGTCGGCGGTCGCCGATGCCGAGGAAGCGATCAGTCGCGAGCACACCTTGTGGCGGGCCTCGCACACCCAGTAGCTACCTGGTGCTATCCCCGATCGACTCCTCCAGGAATCGTTCCAGCTGAGCGCGATTCGGAATACCGCCGTTCCCGAATACCGCGCACTTCTGCGCCGCTGCCCACGACGCGATGTCCAGGGCGGTTGCGGTGTCGGCGCCCGCCGCCACCGCCCATGCGAGCGCACCGTGGAAGGTGTCCCCGGCGCCACAGGAGTCCTTGGTGTCCACAGGAAATCCGCGGTAGCGATGTGTGCCGGTCTCGTCGAGATAGACGCCGCCACGCGCGGCTTGGGTGGCGACGAGAACCTTCGGCTGGAAGTCCTCGTGCACCTTCGCCATGCTACGTTCCAGCGGTTCGCCGGGGTGCCTTCCGGTGAAGAACTTCTCTGGCGAGACGATGAACTCGACGCCGGCCAACAGGTCTTCACTGGACTGCTTGTAGCCGCCGGTATCGATCACGACCGGGACGCCCAACTCGCGGCACCGCGCGATCGCCGCCTTGCTCAACGCCGGGTCGGTGCAGTCGAGCAAAGCCGCGTCAGCCCCATCGAACACCGTGGGTAGGGCGTCGATGAACTGCTCGTCCGCGCGCGGCTGCGGGGTCCAGATCGTCGTGCGGGTGCCGCGATCGGCCGTGACAATCACGGCCGAATGCTGGCTCTCCTGGTGCCGCACAGCCAGATTCGTCGTCAGGGGTTCAGCTTTCAGTTCGCGTCGCAGCACATCGGCGTGGACACCGGTCCCGCACATCGCCGACAGGGTGACTCCCTCACCGCCCAATCGTGCGGCCGCGATCGCACCGCGCCCAGCCGGGCCTCCGATCACCACTTCGTGCTGGCGCACCGGGTTCTCGCTGTCCTCGGCAGGGTGGCTGTCCAGGACATAGAGGTAGTCGATGGTGGCCATCCCGACCACCGCCACGGTGGGAGTCGGTCTCACAAAGACTTGTTGAAGATCCATTCGCTACCTGCCTTGGCCGAGATCGGATAGTGGACGTGATCGAGTTCGGCTTCCTGGGCGATGCGCCTGGTCGTGACGATCACCGCGCCGGCATTGCGCCGCAGCAGCGTCGCGGGCACTCCCGCGGTCGCCGGAAAGTGGGACATCTGGTGGATGATGCGTGACTTGCTTCGGTCGAACGCGAGGATCATCAGGGCCGAGCATTCGATAGCAGCCGCCAGGCCGATCGTTATCACGGACCGCGAGGGCTGGTTCGGGTCGATGTAGCGGCGCCCGTGTTCGCTCAACTCGACGATTCGGCAGCCGTCACCCGCGATGTCGTCCGGGTCGGTGTATGCGCCGACCTCGTAGCCGAGCACCTCGCCATCTGGAGAGATCGAAATACCATGCACTGCAGGCGGATACATGCGCAGCATTCGCCGGGTGGATTGCAGCGGGTCGGAGTTCTGGTTGATCTGTCCCGACAGCAGCTGTAGCTGCTTCGCCGTGGGTCCTAGGCCACGGTCTGCCAAGGGCTCGACCAGGGTTTCGAGGACGTGTCGGGTGCGTGAGGAATCGTGCCGGTCGAAGACACCGAAGGTCTCGGTGTCGGAAAGGATCGGCGCGGAGCCGAACGGCAGCGGGTGATAGTCGTCGGCGATGCGCAGCATGGCATTGAACAGCTGGGTCCCAGCACGTCCCGTCGGTAGCACGACGCTGCGGTGCGGCATCTCGTTGGCTGCCCGAAAATAGGTGTGCGCGGCAGCTTCAGCGGCCTGTGCCTCGTTGTCGAAAGCCACGACGCCCGCCGGCCATCCCGTCACCTTCGCGGGTTCGACCTGCCGGCCCTCTTGTCCCCGCTCGAGACCGCGGCCGCCGACCGCGGGATTCAGTAGGTCCGCGACCAGACCCTCCAGCGTGCCATCGCGTCTGTCCAGCCAATCCACCCACTGGGTCGGCGAGAGGAAGTAGCCGAGTTTGTCCGGCTCCACCTGTTCCAGGCGCACCCAGTAGATCGGGATCTTGGCACGATCGGCGAGCAGGACCTCGCGCTTGACGTGGACGCTCGAATCAGCGCCGGCACAGAACAGGAGAACCAGCGCCGAGGCGTCTCTGATGGCGACCGAGATCGCCTCATCCCACTTCGAGCCCGGTGGGATGTCCCGTGGCGCCCACCATGTGGTGATCCCCCGACGCTGAAAGTAGCCGGCGATGTGTTCGACGACGGAGCGCTTGCTGCTGTGGTAGCTGATGAAGACAGCCATTGACCTTCCCCTGGTGCGTGGTGTGAACACAGCTCGGTCAGCTCACAGCGACGTCCGCCTGAGGCCCACGCCCTCCCGCTAGTGTGGAGATCCGACATGCGAGTTGTCAACCGGCAGCACAGGTTACGGCACCAGTCCGGGAACGCAAAAAGGCCCTCCAACCGAAGTTGGAGGGCCTTTCGCAATGATGTTCCGGCGGTGTCCTACTCTCCCACACCCTGTCGAGTGCAGTACCATCGGCGCAGGTGGCCTTAGCTTCCGGGTTCGGAATGGGACCGGGCGTTTCCCCACCGCTATAACCGCCGTAACTCTATGAAACTGTCACACAGAGAGCCACAACCAACCACCCCCAAGGGCAGATAATTGTTGTCTCGGTGATCTGTGTGTTGTTTCAGATACCGCACAGTGGACGCGTAACACCTTCGATAGTAAGCCCTCGGCCTATTAGTACCAGTCACCTACACCAGTTACCTGGCTTCCAGTTCCGGCCTATCAACCCCATGGTCTGTAGGGGGCCTTAACCCATCAAGTGGGAGAGAAACCTCATCTTGGAACAGGCTTCCCGCTTAGATGCTTTCAGCGGTTATCCCTTCCGAACGTAGCCAACCAGCAGTGCTCCTGGCGGAACAACTGGCACACCAGAGGTTCGTCCGTCCCGGTCCTCTCGTACTAGGGACAGCCTTCCTCAAGTTTCTAACGCGCGCGGCGGATAGAGACCGAACTGTCTCACGACGTTCTAAACCCAGCTCGCGTGCCGCTTTAATGGGCGAACAGCCCAACCCTTGGGACCTACTCCAGCCCCAGGATGCGACGAGCCGACATCGAGGTGCCAAACCATCCCGTCGATATGGACTCTTGGGGAAGATCAGCCTGTTATCCCCGGGGTACCTTTTATCCGTTGAGCGACACCGCTTCCACTTGCCGGTGCCGGATCACTAGTCCCGACTTTCGTCCCTGCTCGAGCTGTCACTCTCACAGTCAAGCTCCCTTGTGCACTTGCACTCGACACCTGATTGCCAACCAGGCTGAGGGAACCTTTGGGCGCCTCCGTTACATTTTGGGAGGCAACCGCCCCAGTTAAACTACCCACCAGGCACTGTCCCTGAACCAGATCATGGTCCGAGGTTAGAAGTCCAATACGATCAGAGTGGTATTTCAACGACGACTCCACCTGAACTGGCGTCCAAGCTTCACAGTCTCCCACCTATCCTACACAAACCGTACCGAACACCAATACCAAGCTATAGTGAAGGTCCCGGGGTCTTTTCGTCCTGCCGCGCGTAACGAGCATCTTTACTCGTAATGCAATTTCGCCGAGTCTGTGGTTGAGACAGCAGAGAAGTCGTTACGCCATTCGTGCAGGTCGGAACTTACCCGACAAGGAATTTCGCTACCTTAGGATGGTTATAGTTACCACCGCCGTTTACCGGGGCTTAAATTCTCAGCTTCGCGCCGAAGCGCTAACCGGTCCTCTTAACCTTCCGGCACCGGGCAGGCGTCAGTCCGTATACATCGTCTTACGACTTCGCACGGACCTGTGTTTTTAGTAAACAGTCGCTTCTCTCTGGTCTCTGCGACCTTCCCCAGCTCTGAGTGCAAGACTCGTCACCAGGGCAGGTCCCCCTTCTCCCGAAGTTACGGGGGCATTTTGCCGAGTTCCTTAACCACAGTTCTCTCGATCGCCTTAGTATTCTCTACCTGACCACCTGTGTCGGTTTGGGGTACGGGCCGTGTACCAACTCACTAGAGGCTTTTCTCGGCAGCATAGGATCACTGAATTCACCACAACGGCTACGCATCACCTCTCAGGCTATATGTTGTGCGGATTTGCCTACACAACGCCCTACAGGCTTACACCAGGTATTCCATCACCTGGCCCAGCTACCTTCCTGCGTCACCCCATCGCTTACCTACTACAGCCAGGGTCGTATGCAGCCACATCCGGCCTCCCGAAGGAGGTCCATCCGCTTTTGGATACTTAGCACAACTGATTCGATATTTGGCGCGGATACACGGGTACGGGAATATCAACCCGTTGTCCATCGACTACGCCTGTCGGCCTCGCCTTAGGTCCCGACTCACCCTGGGCGGATTAACCTGGCCCAGGAACCCTTGGTCATTCGGCGGACGAGTTTCTCACTCGTCTTTCGCTACTCATGCCTGCATTCTCACTCCCGTGGCCTCCACAGCTGGATCACTCCGCTGCTTCCACGGCCACAGGACGCTCCCCTACCCATCCCAGCTCCTGGCTCGAAAGCAGGATAATGCTGAAATGCCGCGGCTTCGGCGGTGTACTTGAGCCCCGCTACATTGTCGGCGCAGGATCACTTGACCAGTGAGCTATTACGCACTCTTTCAAGGGTGGCTGCTTCTAAGCCAACCTCCTGGTTGTCTAAGCGACCCCACATCCTTTTCCACTTAGTACACGCTTAGGGGCCTTAGCCGGCGATCTGGGCTGTTTCCCTCTCGACTACGAAGCTTATCCCCCGCAGTCTCACTGCCACGCTCTCACACACCGGCATTCGGAGTTTGGCTGACTTCGGTAAGCTTGTGGGCCCCCTAGGCCATCCAGTAGCTCTACCTCCGGCGTGAAACACGTGACGCTGCACCTAAATGCATTTCGGGGAGAACCAGCTATCACGGAGTTTGATTGGCCTTTCACCCCTACCCACAGCTCATCCCCTCAGTTTTCAACCTAAGTGGGTTCGGGCCTCCACGACGTCTTACCGTCGCTTCACCCTGGCCATGGGTAGATCACTCCGCTTCGGGTCCATAATGTGCGACTAAAGGGCGCCCTATTCGGACTCGCTTTCGCTACGGCTACCCCACACGGGTTAACCTCGCCACACACCGATGACTCGCAGGCTCATTCTTCAAAAGGCACGCCATCACCCCACGCACAAGTACGAAGGCTCTGACGGATTGTAAGCGCACGGTTTCAGGTACTATTTCACTCCCCTCCCGGGGTACTTTTCACCTTTCCCTCACGGTACTAGTCCGCTATCGGTCACCAGGGAGTATTCAGGCTTACCGGGTGGTCCCGGCAGATTCACAGCAGATTTCACGGGCCCGCTGCTACTCGGGTATCACTCACGAGAGCCAACATGTTTTCGTCTACCGGACTATCACCGTCTATGGCAGGCCGTTCCAGACCACTTCGACTAACACATTGGTTTCTTACTCTCGCTTGATCCGGCAGAATCAAGAAGAATGACCCCACAACACCCCAAACGCAACCCCTGCCGGGTATCACACGCTTGAGGTTTAGCCTCATCCGCTTTCGCTCGCCACTACTCACGGAATCACTGTTGTTTTCTCTTCCTGTGGGTACTGAGATGTTTCACTTCCCCACGTTCCCTCCACACACCCTATATATTCAGATGCGGGTAACACGACATCACTCGTGCTGGGTTTCCCCATTCGGAAATCCTCGGATCTCAGCTCGGTTGACAGCTCCCCGAGGCTTATCGCAGCCTCCTACGTCCTTCATCGGCTCCTGGTGCCAAGGCATCCACCGTACGCTCTTAAACACTTACTAACAAAGATGCTCGCGTCCACTGT